>NZ_DATBBJ010000001.1:0-1911 GCF_036271055.1 Scandinavium sp.
TAAACCCAATCAGCAGCCTGAATTGATCGCCTGGGATGAATCTGGCACACACATTTTGCGCTCAGGCACTCTCGGCGTGGGAATGAATCTGCCAAGTTCAGATTCCGTTATCATCCCGATGACCGGCGCGTCCGCTATCGACATCGAGGTCCCCGGCGATGGAAAGACGATCCGCGGGGCTTATCTCGATTGGATGACAACCAGTGAAGTAGTGCACCCAGTGAACGCCGAACATCGTGACGTGATTCCCGAGCCGTTCTCATCCGTGCCCAGCCTCCACGCACCTCCGGAAGATGTTGAGAACTTTGGAACCGTTACCGCGACTCTGTCCGCTGACCCAATCCGCGTTGATGGAGAAACTCAGGAAAGCGCCGTGTTTCAATTTCCAATCGAAACACAACCGCTAACAGCGTTGCTCACTTTCGAGATTACCAATCCCGCCATCGATGCTCCGCCTGAAGTTTATCTTAATGGACAGGATATCGGCCCGGTTTCTCTGACGTTGCCGGACCTGGCTGACCCAGGTTACCGCGGCGAAGTGGAGGCGCTTACACCTCAAATGCATTTCCATTATACCGGGTGGCTGCGGGCGCAGAAAATTGTGCCGGCCGCGATCTTGAAAGTCGGGCTGAACGATCTGGTTGTCGCCAATGGGCTTGGGAGCGGATCTTCCGCCATTCGCGCAACGCAGATTGAACTAAAATATATTTGGGATAAATCGGACTATCTTCTGCACGCCAGTCACTAGCAATTCTTGAAGATTTGCGTACTTTAGTCACGCAGAAGGAGAGAGGGGCCACATTTGATTGAGATGAAAACGAAAAGGAAACATCAGGGATTCACGCTACTGGAGATAATGCTCGTTGTGAGCATCATCGTAATCATACTGGGAGTAGCGATTTCAAAACTCGGCAATACCACTGCCATCGCCAAGACCATGCGTGTTCAAGCTGACCTCCAGGCGATCAAGACACAACTGCAACTTTACGAGAGTATGAACGGTTTTTATCCGACAACGGAACAGGGTTTGCAGGCGCTGGTAACGCAGCCCTCGAATGATCCGCGACCTGCTCGCTGGTATCAGTTGTTCAGGGAGTTGCCAACAGATCCCTGGGGCAATGGCTATATTTACAAAAATCCAGGTCTGAAAAACCCGAGCGGTTACGATTTGTTTTCGGCAGGGCCAGATCGGCAAGCCGATACGGCAGATGACGATTGGGGTGGCGGTTAGCCGCAGTGCGGCAGGCTCTGGACCTCTAGTTCTTCGCGGGCCCCCGGTAAGCTCCCTTCGTGGCGGCGCCCGATGAGCCTAGCGGGTTTCGCTGAATCAAGCCACGAGAATGAGTTCGACCGGCGTCTTTGGGAAGCAACTGTTGTAGTTCAGCCGGTACGCCAGAAGGTAGTTTCGATAAGGCTGGGTTAGGAACGCCACCAGGGTTAGGCATCGGAAGCGAAGGCATCGGCGGCGTTACTGCTCTGGGAGCGCCTGCATTCGGCGCGGTCTGCGACAAAAGCGCCTGATTAAACGTGATAGTCGCAAAATTTCCGTCCTTGCCAATTGTCACCTTTGTTTCACCGACTTTGGCCGACCATTCGATGCTGGCGAGGCTGTAGCCGTCCACCGGTTCTTTGGTCGTAAGATACCTCTTAAAATTGTGGTCGGAAGTAGAAGCCAGCGTCACCATATCGCCATCAGACGAACGCGCGGCGTTGGCGATGTAAAGGTCTTTTGCAAAATCAGGTGTAGCCGCAGGAGCTGCAACGGCCGTTGCGATTGCGAATGGCGACTTGTCCACCATCTTTGAGTAGCGATCGAAATTGAACTGTGGCGGAAAAACTTCCTCGGCCTGACTGTCGATCACTCCGAGAACAGCGAGAATCAACGTTAGCAGAACGGAATATTTCATAGTC
>NZ_DATBBJ010000002.1:0-35276 GCF_036271055.1 Scandinavium sp.
AACCCCTATTTGGCCTTGCTCCGGGTGGAGTTTACCGTGCCACGAACTGTTGCCAGTCGCGCGGTGCGCTCTTACCGCACCCTTTCACCCTTACCTGATCCCGCTTGCGCGGGCCATCGGCGGTTTGCTCTCTGTTGCACTGGTCGTGGGTTTCCCCCCCAGGCGTTACCTGGCACCCTGCCCTATGGAGCCCGGACTTTCCTCCCCTCCGCCCGTCTCCCCCCGAAAGAGGACGACGACGAAGCGGCGACTGTCTGGTCAGCTTCGGCGCGAAGTATAGAGGGTTTGCCGTGCCATGTCACCCTTCGATCTGCATCCCTACGCGCAGCGTCGCGGCCACATTGCGGGAGGCGCGCTGAATATTGTCGAATGCACCGCGAAACGCTTCCTCTAATGTACCGATTTGTGTCAACACGCTGAACACTGCATCAATACCGTGTTGATGCACTACACCAACATCTGCCGTCAGGCATCCGGCGATACCAATCACCGGCTTATGATATTTTTTCGCCACTTTCGCCACGCCCACCGGCACTTTTCCGTGAATGCTTTGACTGTCGATACGGCCTTCGCCGGTCACCACGAGAGTGCAGTCGTGGATGTGCTCTTCAAGATTTAGCGCCTGAGTGACAATCTCAATGCCGCTGCGCAGCTCCGCGCCGAGAAACGCCATCAACGCCGCCCCCATACCGCCAGCAGCACCCGCTCCCGGCACATTCATCACATCGATACGCAGCGATTTTTTAATGACCTCAGCGTAATGCGCAAGGTTACGATCAAGTTCGACGATCATCGCTTCGGTAGCGCCTTTCTGAGGGCCGAAGACGCGCGATGCGCCAAGCTCCCCGGTTAATGGATTAGTCACATCGCAAGCCACTCGCAACGTGCAACTCGCCAAACGGGGGTCCAGCGACGAAATATCAATGCTATTGAGGCTTATCAGCCCCGCGCCACCGGGCAAAATATCTTTCCCATTCGCGTCAGATAAACGAGCGCCCAGTGCCTGCATCATCCCTGCACCGCCGTCATTCGTAGCGCTGCCGCCAATACCGATAATGATATTTTTCGCGCCGTGTTCCAGCGCCTGCAAAATCAGTTCGCCTGTACCGCGTGAGGTCGTTTGCAGCGGATTACGCTGTGCCGCAGGAACTAACGCCAGGCCACTCGCCGCCGCCATTTCGATAAAAGCCGTTGTACCATCGCCGGACATGCCCCACATTGCGTCCACCTGCTCGCCCAGCGGGCCTGTCACGCGGGACATTTTCGCCATGCCCTGAGTGGCAGCAATCATCGCTTCGACGGTTCCCTCGCCCCCGTCGGCGACCGGGACTTTGACATACTGCGCATCAGGGAAAATCTCCCTGAATCCCTGTTCAATGGCCTGTGCCACGTCTGCTGCCGAAAGACTTTCTTTGTATGAATCTGGTGCGATGACGATTTTCATAGTGCGTTGCCTGTTACCGCATGCCGCCGAATTTATTTATCCGGCCCATCTTGTCCGCCCGGTCAGCGAAGCGCCACCGGGCATGATGCCATTAGCGAGTGATTTCCACTTTCGCCAGTTTTTCGTAGTAGCACGCCAGCGCGCTGTGATCGGCAGTACCCAGCCCATCGGCACGCAGCGCCTGCATCATCTCCATTACCGCAGCGGTCAGTGGCAATTGCGCACCAACGCCGTGTGAGGTGTCCAGCGCATTTGCCAGATCTTTAATATGCAGATCGATGCGGAAGCCAGGCTTAAAATTACGGTCCATCACCATTGGTGCTTTGGCATCCAGCACCGTGCTGCCCGCCAGACCACCACGAATCGCCTGATACACCAGATCCGGGTTAACGCCCGCTTTGGTCGCCAGCGTCAACGCTTCTGACATAGCCGCAATGTTCAGCGCCACAATCACCTGATTCGCCAGCTTAGTGACGTTGCCCGCGCCGATTTCACCGGTATGCACGACAGAACCAGCCATTGTTTTCAGCAAATCGTAATAGCGGTCAAAAATGGCTTTGTCGCCACCGACCATGACCGACAGCGTGCCGTCGATAGCTTTCGGTTCGCCGCCGCTGACCGGCGCATCCAGCATCGCCACGCCTTTAGCCTGCAACGCTTCGCTGATTTCACGGCTTGCGAGCGGAGCGATAGAGCTCATATCAATCAGCACTGTGCCCGGTTTCGCGCCGTCAATAATGCCGTTTTCGCCCAGCGCCACTTCTTTCACATGCGGTGAGTTAGGCAGCATGGTGATGATCACATCGCACTGCTCAGCGATGTCTTTTGCGGTACTCGCCGCTTCCGCGCCTAAAGCGATCACTTCCGCCACAGCTTCTGCATTGTGGTCTGACACCACCAGCGAATAACCCGCTTTCAGCAGGTTTTTGCTCATTGGTTTGCCCATAATGCCCAGGCCAATAAAGCCCACTTTCATCGTCATCATTTATTCCTTCTCAATTACGGTGGTGATCATTTTTTGAAGGCGTCAGCCAGTTTTTGCGTAGCGGAACGGAACACACCGAGATCGCTGCCAACCGCAACAAAGGTCGCGCCCCATTCCAGATAACGGCGGGCGTCCGCTTCGACGGGAGCCAAAATGCCGCTCGGTTTACCGTGCGCCTTAGCGCGGGCGAAAATATGCTGAATACATTTCTGCACTTCCGGATGAGACGCGTTGCCCAAATGTCCGAGTGCTGCTGCCAGGTCGCTCGGGCCGACGAAAATACCGTCCACACCGTCCGTGGCCGCAATGGCATCGACGTTATCCACCCCGGTCTGACTTTCAATCTGCACCAGAATGGAGATATTTTTGTTCGACTGCGCGAAGTAGTCCGGCACGGTGCCGAACATGTTGGCGCGATGCGAAACCGACACGCCGCGAATGCCTTCCGGCGGGTAGCGCGTGGATGCCACAGCTAGCGCGGCCTCTTCTTTGGTTTCAACAAACGGGATCAGGAAGTTATAGAAACCGATATCCAGCAGACGTTTGATAATGACCGGCTCGTTGGTCGGCACACGAACCACCGCCGCACTCGGACTGCCTTTGAGCGCCATCAGTTGTGGAATGAAAGTGGTGATGTCGTTCGGGGCGTGTTCGCCGTCCAGCACCAGCCAGTCGAAACCAGCAAGCCCAAGTACTTCGGTGCTAATCGGGTTAGCGAGCGCTGACCAACAGCCAATCTGAATCTGCTGTTCGGCAAGTGCTGCCTTGAATTTATTCGGGAAGATCGGGTCAGTCATTATCTCTACCTTTCTTATTTCTGCAGTTCCATACGTTTAATGTCGCCTACCACAAACAGGTAGCAGACCATCGCCATCAGGGCTGAGCAGCCAACGAAAATCAGCGCTGCGTTGAACGAGTGCAGCTCGCTCACCAGGTAGCCAATCACCAGCGGAGTGACGATGGAGGCGACATTGCCGAAGACGTTAAATACGCCGCCACACAGACCGACAATCTCTTTGGGCGCGGTATCGGAAATCACCGGCCAGCCTAGCGCACCGAAGCCTTTGCCGAAAAAGGCCAGCGCCATCAGGGTCACCACCAGCGCAGTATTATCGGTGTAATTGCACAGGATAATCGTCGATGCGAGTAACATTCCCAGCACAATCGGGACCTTACGCGCCACGGTAATAGAGTGACCGCGTTTAATGAGCGCATCCGAGAACACGCCACCCAGCACGCCACCAGCAAAACCACACAACGCCGGAATCGATGCCACAAACCCGACTTTCAGGATCGACATCCCTTTGTCCTGCACCAGATAAATTGGAAACCAGGTAAGGAAAAACCACGTAATGGTGTTGATAAAGTATTGCCCGAAGAACACGCCGAGCATCATGCGATTAGTCAGTAATTGTTTGATGTAATGCATTTTCGGGCCGCTGGTGACCGCACCAGCTTTTTTATGGTCCATATCCACCACCGCGCCGCCTTCGGAGATGTATTTCAACTCCTGTTCGCTCATTCGCGGATGGTCGGTCGGGTTATGGATAAGCTTGACCCACAGCGCGGTCAGAACAAAACCGATCACGCCCATGACCGTAAACACATGCTCCCAGCCCCAGGCGAACGTCAGCCAGCCTAGCAGTGGCGAAAACAGTGCGAGGGAAAAATATTGTGCCGAGTTGAAAATAGCCGAGGCCGTGCCGCGCTCTTTGGTCGGGAACCAGGCCGCGACAATACGCGCGTTAGCCGGAAACGACGGCGCTTCAGAAAAGCCGAGCATAAAGCGCATAAAGAACATAGAGATCCCGGCCCATGCCAGCGGGAAGACATCGACAAAGCCTTGCAGGAAGGTGAATAGCGACCAGAAAAACAGACTGTAGCTGTATACTTTTTTCGAGCCGAACTTATCCAGCAACCAGCCGCCAGGAATTTGCATCAGCAGATAAGACCAGCCAAATGCAGAGAAAATGTACCCCATTGAAACCGCGCTGAGATGAAGCTCTTTCGCCACTTCAGTCCCCGCTATCGACAGCGTGGCGCGGTCAGCATAGTTAACAGCGGTAACAATAAATATAATCAGCAGAATTAAATATCGGGTATTCATTCCTCTTTTTGATTCAACAGCACTGTCCAGCATCATATTATTATCCTCGGGTACAGGGCATTCTTATTTTTATTGTGTAGGGTATTTTCGTTCTGCTTAACCGTTATTTAGAGAAGCAGAAACAATGAAATTGCGATTCAGTATAAATAAGCACCGAGGAATGCACATTGTGCAATATGACAATATAAACAAACTTCGCTCATTTCTTTTATGGCATCTGCACATAACGATGGGCGCTGCTACACAGAATCTACTTTTGCTCACCTTCCTGCATAAGGGCTGGCGGCAGAAGGTGATCTGCATCACATTATCAGGCCAGAACACCTGACATGCTTTATTCCAGATTCCTTTTTAGTTTTATTTCGCTTCAACATCTTTCTTGCTGGAGAATACTGGACAATGGCAGATATCGAAATCCGACAATCGTCGCCGCAGCCGTTTTATATAAAAGTGCATGACACTGATAATGTCGCCATTATTGTCAATGATAATGGATTAAAAGCCGGAACACGTTTTGCGGATGGTCTGACGCTGATTGAACATATTCCGCAAGGACACAAAGTCGCTTTAGTGGATATTCCACATCACGGCGAGATCGTGCGCTATGGCGAAGTGATCGGCTTCGCCGTACGCGACATTGTGAAAGGCAGCTGGATTGATGAATCCACCGTCGAACTGCCAAAAGCACCGCCGCTGGAAACCCTGCCATTAGCCACTCGCGTGCCGGAACCGCTGCCACCACTCGAAGGCTACACTTTCGAAGGCTATCGTAATGCCGATGGCAGCGTTGGCAGCAAAAACCTGCTCGGCATCACCACCAGCGTACATTGCGTGGCGGGCGTCGTGGATTACGTCGTCAAAATCATCGAACGCGATTTACTGCCCAAATACCCGAACGTCGATGGCGTTGTCGGCCTCAATCATCTTTACGGTTGCGGCGTGGCGATTAACGCTCCGGCCGCTATCGTGCCGATTCGCACTATTCATAATCTCGCCCTGAACCCTAATTTCGGCGGCGAAGTGATGGTTGTGGGTCTCGGCTGTGAAAAACTCCAGCCAGAACGTCTGTTGCAGGGCACCGAAGACGTGCAGGCCATTCCGGTAGACAGCGCCAGCATCGTGCGTTTACAGGACGAACACCATGTCGGCTTCCGCTCCATGGTTGACGATATTTTGCTGGTCGCCGAACGCCATCTGGTGAAACTCAACCAACGCCAGCGCGAAACTTGTCCGGCTTCCGAACTGGTGGTCGGCATGCAATGCGGCGGCAGCGATGCGTTTTCAGGCGTGACCGCGAACCCTGCGGTGGGTTATGCATCTGATTTACTGGTGCGCTGCGGCGCAACGGTCATGTTCTCCGAAGTGACCGAAGTGCGCGACGCCATTCACCTGCTAACCCCGCGGGTCATCAACGAAGAGGTTGGTAAGCGCTTACTGGAGGAGATGGCCTGGTATGATAACTATCTCGATATGGGCAAAACTGATCGCAGTGCTAACCCTTCACCTGGCAATAAAAAAGGCGGTCTCGCGAACGTAGTTGAAAAAGCGCTCGGCTCCATTGCCAAATCAGGGCAAAGCGCGATTGTCGAAGTGCTTTCGCCCGGCCAGCGCCCGACAAAGCGCGGCCTGATTTACGCTGCCACTCCCGCCAGCGATTTTGTCTGCGGCACGCAACAAGTCGCCTCCGGGATCACCGTGCAGGTGTTCACCACCGGCCGCGGAACACCTTACGGTCTGATGGCTGTCCCGGTCATCAAGATGGCGACGCGCACTGAACTGGCAAACCGCTGGTATGACTTAATGGATATCAACGCGGGGACGATTGCGACTGGCGAAGAAACGATTGAAGACGTCGGCTGGAAACTGTTCCACTTTATTCTCGACGTCGCGAGCGGGCACAAAAAAACGTTTTCCGATCAGTGGGGGTTGCACAACCAACTGGCAGTGTTTAACCCGGCTCCGGTGACGTGATTTTCCGCTTCCCCTCTCCTTCACGGAGAGGGGGAATTATCAGTGTTTCACTAAAATCACATCAACACCGGCTTTGCGCAGCCCTTCAAGGCTATCCTGCGGAATAGCCTCATCAACGATAATCATATCAATACGTTGGGTATCAATAATTTTGTGCAAGCTTGAGTGATTAAACTTGCTGGAATCCGTCACCACAACGATTCGCTCAGCCACTTCACACATCTTTCGGTTCAGACGCGCCTCGTCTTCATTATGTGTACTCACGCCCCGATCCAAATCGATAGCATCCACGCCAAGGAACAGCATATCGAAATGGTAATTCTGCAAAGACTGCTCGGCCTGATCGCCATAAAAAGACTGCGACTGGCGACGTAGATGCCCACCGGTCATCAACAACTCGACCCCATCGGCTTCCAGCAATGCGTTGGCAACGTTCATACCATTGGTCATGACAATGACATCAGAATGCTGGCGCAGCAGACGGGCAATTTCATACGTCGTGGTGCCAGAATCGAGAATAATGCGGTGACCGGATTTAATGAGCGCAACGGCAGCTTGGGCAATGCTACGTTTAACACCAGTATTGAGGGCACTTTTGTCTTCTACCGACGGTTCAGGGGCGTTGCCATCGCAGATTAACGCACCGCCATAGGCCCGCACGGCGATCCCTTGTTTTTCGAGAAAGGCCAGATCGTTACGGATAGTCACCGTAGAGACGCCGAACGCGGCAGAAAGATCGTTCACCTGCACGCTTCCCTGCTGTCGCAACCGCTGGATAATCTGCTCACGCCTTTCGCTGGTCCCGCTAATGCGTTTTTCCGCGGATACATCGCTGCTGCTCATAAGAGCTCCTTTAATAAAAACTTTCGTTTCATTTCGTTTTAACTATTAACGCCTTTCTTTTGTCGGAATGCAAGCCCCTCAAGTCCTTTGTGGACGGACCACTCCGCCGCTGAAACCTTTCATTATGTTTCTTTTGTGAAACAGATCGGAAAACCATTATCTTTCATTTTATTTTTATAGCCGCATGATGCAGGATTAATTGAAACAAAACGAAAGATAAAAGCCATAACCATCCAAAATGGAGAGGAAAGTGAAACATCTATCAGAAATGGTGGAACAGCATAAGCGGGGAAACAACAACGGGATATACGCCGTCTGCTCCGCACATCCACTGGTCCTTGAAGCCGCTCTTCGCTACGCCCGTGCACAACATTCGCCACTGCTGATAGAAGCTACCTCCAATCAGGTGGATCAATTTGGCGGTTATACCGGCATGACGCCTGCCGATTTTCGCGGTTTTGTATTTCAACTCGCCGACAAATTCCAGTTTCCCCAATCACAGCTGATCCTCGGAGGGGACCATCTGGGGCCGAATCGCTGGCAAAATTTACCTGCAGACGAAGCAATGGCTAACGCTGACGAACTTATAAGAAGCTATGTTGCAGCCGGGTTTAAAAAGATCCACCTCGATTGCAGTATGTCCTGTCAGGGTGATCCTGTTCCACTAACCGACGAGATCGTAGCGGAGCGCGCCGCCCGTCTGGCAAAAATCGCCGAGCAAACTTGCAGTGAGCACTTTGGTGAATCTGATTTGGTGTACGTGATTGGCACTGAAGTACCGGTCCCCGGCGGCGCGCACGAAACGCTGACCGAACTGAAAGTCACCACCCCAGATGCCGCACGGGCCACTTTGGAAGCTCACCGCCATGCCTTTGAAAAAAAAGGGCTGAATGGCCTCTGGCCGCGCATTATTGGGCTGGTCGTTCAGCCCGGTGTCGAATTCGATCACACCCACATTATCGACTATAACCCGCAAAAAGCCGTGGCGTTGAGCGCAATGGTCGAAGCCTTCGACAATCTTGTGTTCGAGGCACACTCCACCGATTACCAGACGCCACAGGCGCTGCGCCGACTGGTGAAAGATCATTTTGCCATTCTGAAAGTCGGCCCGGCGCTGACCTTTGCGTTACGCGAAGCCCTGTTCTCACTCGCGGCGATTGAAGAAGAGCTGCTTGCCGCAAAAGCCTGTTCTGGCCTGCGCCAGGTGCTGGAAAGTGTAATGCTCGATCGTCCGGAATACTGGCAGAGTCACTATCACGGCGATAGCCACACCCGCCGACTGGCACGCGGCTACAGCTATTCAGACCGCGTTCGCTACTACTGGCCGGACAGCCAAATCGATGAAGCGTTTGAAAGGCTGGTCCGCAATCTTGCCGACGATCCGATCCCACTGCCGCTCATCAGTCAGTATTTACCGTTGCAGTACATAAAAGTTCGCGAGGGCGCTCTCAATGCTACGCCGAGAGAACTCATCGTCGATCATATCCAGGACATACTGCGCCAGTATCACGTGGCCTGTCAGGGCGAGTCATCCCATAACGCATAACAACAAAGAGGAAAATACTATGCCAAACATTGTGTTAAGCCGTATTGATGAGCGATTGATCCATGGGCAGGTCGGCGTGCAATGGGTCGGGTTCGCCGGAGCAAATCTGGTACTGGTGGCGAACGATGAGGTGGCTGAGGATCCGATTCAGCAAAACCTGATGGAAATGGTGCTGGCGGAAGGCATTGCCGTGCGCTTCTGGTCGCTGCAAAAAATTATCGACAACATCCACCGCGCCGCTGATCGGCAGAAAATTTTACTGGTCTGCAAGTCTCCCGCCGACTTCCTGAAGCTGGTTGACGGTGGCGTGCCGGTAACACGTATCAATGTAGGAAACATGCACTTCGCCAATGGCAAACAACAAATTGCCAAAACGGTCTCCGTCGATGCCAACGACATCGCCGCTTTCAGGGGGTTAAAAGCCGCCGGGGTGGAATGCTTTGTTCAGGGCGTACCAACGGAACCCGCTTTGGATCTCTTTAAACTGCTCTGAGGGATTCACAATGGAAATCAGTCTATTGCAGGCTTTTGCGTTAGGCATTCTCGCCTTTATCGCAGGTCTGGATATGTTCAACGGGTTAACGCATATGCACCGCCCGGTGGTACTCGGACCGCTGGTCGGTCTGGTTTTGGGTGACCTGCATACCGGGATCCTGACCGGTGGGACACTGGAGCTGGTCTGGATGGGCCTCGCACCGTTAGCGGGTGCGCAGCCGCCGAATGTGATTATCGGCACCATTGTCGGCACCGCTTTTGCCATCTCTACCGGCGTGAAACCTGAAGTGGCTGTGGGCGTTGCAGTACCGTTCGCCGTAGCCGTACAAATGGGGATCACCTTCCTGTTCTCAGTCATGTCTGGCGTGATGTCCCGCTGTGACCGCATGGCGGCGAACGCCGACGTGAAAGGCATTGAGCGGGTGAACTATCTGGCGATGCTCGCGCTCGGGGTGTTCTATTTTCTCTGCGCATTCCTGCCGATTTACTTCGGCGCTGAGCACGCAAAAACCGCCATTGACGTATTACCAACCCGTCTGATTGACGGCCTTGGCGTCGCGGGCGGCATCATGCCAGCCATCGGATTCGCCGTACTGCTGAAAATCATGATGAAAAACGTCTACATCCCTTATTTCATCATTGGCTTCGTGGCGGCCGCCTGGCTGAAACTGCCGGTGCTGGCGATTGCCGCTGCGGCACTGGCTATGGCGCTTATCGATCTGCTGCGAAAATCTCCTGAACCAACGGCCCCGACAGCACAGAAAGAGGAATTTGAAGATGGCATCTAATCAAACCACCCTGCCCAGCGTCGCCGAAAGCGAAGAGACGCTGTTGACCGGGGTAAATGAAAATATCTATGAAGATCAAAAGCTCGGAGCGGAGTTAACCAAAAAAGACATCAACCGTGTGGCCTGGCGTTCGATGCTGTTACAAGCCTCTTTCAACTATGAACGTATGCAGGCTTCCGGCTGGTTGTATGGCTTGCTGCCCGCGCTGAAAAAGATCCATACCAACCCGCGCGATTTAGCACGTGCCATGAAAGGCCATATGGGATTCTTCAATACCCATCCGTTCCTGGTGACATTCGTCATTGGCATTATCCTGGCGATGGAGCGATCGAAGCAGGACGTCAACAGTATCCAGAGCACAAAAATAGCGGTTGGCGCACCGCTGGGTGGCATCGGTGACGCAATGTTCTGGCTTACGCTGCTGCCAATTTGCGGCGGTATTGGCGCAAGTCTGGCGTTACAAGGGTCGATCCTTGGCGCAGTGGTGTTCATTGTGCTGTTTAACGTGGTGCATCTCGGCCTGCGCTTTGGTTTGGCGCATTACGCTTACCGAATGGGCGTAGCGGCCATACCGCTGATTAAAGCCAATACCAAAAAAGTCGGCCATGCGGCATCGATTGTCGGGATGACGGTGATTGGGGCGTTGGTGGCAACGTATGTTCGCCTGAGCACCACGCTGGAAATCACCGCTGGGGATGCTGTGGTCAAACTGCAAACCGACGTTATCGACAAGCTGATGCCCGCGTTTCTGCCGCTGGTTTATACCCTGTGCATGTTCTGGCTGGTGCGACGTGGCTGGAGTCCGCTGCGTCTGATCGGCATTACCGTAGTGTTAGGTGTGGTCGGTAAATTCTGTCACTTCCTGTAAAAGCAAAGAGGTACGCGATGTTAGGCATTATTTTGACCGGGCACGGCGGGTTTGCCAGCGGAATGGAAAAGGCGATGAAGCAGATCCTTGGCGAGCAGTCGCAGTTTATTGCCATTGATTTTCCCGAGACGTCCACCACCGCCCTGCTGACCGAACAGCTGGTTCAGGCGGTGAATGCTCTGGATCCCCAGGAAGAGATTGTGTTTCTCACCGATTTGCTGGGCGGCACGCCGTTTCGCGTCGCTTCGACGCTGGCGATGCAGAAAGCGGGCCGCGAGGTGATTACCGGCACCAACTTACAGCTGCTGCTGGAAATGGCGCTGGAGCGTGAAGGTTTGAGCAGCGAGACGTTCCGCGTGCAGGCACTGGAGTGTGGGCATCGCGGGCTGACGAGTCTGGTCGATGAGCTGGGGCGCTGTCGCGAGGAAAAGCCCGTTGAGGAAGGGATATGACCACGCGACTCACGGCCCGACGACTACTGAGTGAGCACGGCTGGCTGGACGATCACCAACTGCGTATCGAAAACGGCATCATTACCGCTATCGAGCCTATTCCCACTGGCGTGACGGCGCGTGATGCCGATCTGTTGTGTCCGGCTTATATCGACACTCACGTGCACGGCGGAGCCGGGGTAGACGTGATGGACGAAGCCGTGGATACGCTCGACGCACTGGCGATGCATAAAGCCCGCGAAGGCGTTGGCAGTTTTCTGCCGACGACCGTCACGGCCCCACTGACGGCCCTTCACGGCACGCTGGAACGCATTGCCCGGCGCTGCCAGTCTGGCGGTCCGGGAGCACAAATTCTGGGGAGCTACCTCGAAGGGCCTTACTTCACGCCACGGAACAAAGGCGCGCACCCACCGGAGTTGTTTCGCGAACTGGAAATTACCGAACTGGATGCGCTGATCGCGGTGTCTCGCAATACGCTGCGGGTGGTGGCATTGGCACCGGAAAAAACGGGTGCGCTTCAGGCAATACGTCATTTGAAACACCGTGGCGTTCGGGTGATGTTGGGCCACAGTGCCGCCAGCTATGAACAAACACGAGCGGCATTCGATGCAGGCGCTGACGGCCTGGTGCATTGCTATAACGGCATGACCGGTCTGCATCACCGCGAACCGGGCATGGTCGGCGCAGGACTGACCGACGCTCGTGCCTGGCTTGAGCTGATAGCTGACGGTCATCACGTTCACCCTACGGCCCTGCGTTTATGCGGCTGTTGCGCCAAGGAACGCGTGGTACTGATAACCGATGCGATGCAGGCCGCGGGCATGCCGGACGGGCGCTATTCGCTGTGCGGTGCAGAAGTGGAAATGCAGAACGGTATTGTGCGAACCGCATCCGGTGGCCTGGCGGGGAGCACGCTCTCGCTTGATGCTGCCGTGCGTAACATGGTGGAACTGGCGGGAGTCAGCACAGAAGACGCTATCCATATGGCCTCACTTCACCCCGCCAGGTTGCTCGGTATCGACCACCAACTGGGTTCGCTCAGACCCGGCAAACGTGCCAATGTGATAGCGCTGAACACTGGGCTGCATGTACAGAAAATCTGGATTCAGGGTCTGGCTCTTCCCCTATAGACCTTTCATTGTGCCCCACATTGGCCTGTGAGCTCACTTCCACAGGCCTTTCTTTTTCTTTCCGCTCCGTGACTATCTCTTTACGCAACCGACTTAATTAACATTTATATCAATTACTTATAAAACACTTTTCGCTTTTGATCACAGATCCTCATTAATTTCACTTTCTTTCGTTGAACTTTCAATTTCTTTTCTATAGATTTTATTTAACGACTTAAGTGAATAAGTGAAACGAAACGAAAGACAGCGATGCATTATCAGCGTCTGTCTGAAGTAGACTTCACCCGACTAAGGAATATGTTATGCCAGAAAAGAACACCGCCTCCGCTACGGGTACCTGGACCGAAGCCGAGATCCGCCAGCAGCCTGACTGCTGGATCCGTTCCCTCAACCACATCGATAAAACGCGATCCGCACTCGACAATTTTCTTGCCCCGCTGCTGCGGAAAAAGGATCTGCGGATTGTCCTGACTGGCGCAGGCACCTCTGCATTTATCGGTGATATCGTTGCGCCGTGGCTGTCGCGCCATACCGGGCTGAACATCAGCGCCATCCCGACCACCGATCTGGTCACCAATCCCATGGATTACCTGAGCGCAGCACACCCACTGCTGTTGGTCTCCTTTGCCCGCTCCGGCAACAGCCCGGAAAGCGTTGCCGCGGTTGAGCTGGCCAACCAGTTTGTGCCGGAGTGCTACCACCTCTCCATTACCTGTAACGAAGCCGGAAGCCTGTATCAGAACGCACTCGACAGTGATAACGCCTTTGCTCTGCTGATGCCTGCTGAAACACATGATCGCGGCTTTGCGATGACCAGCAGTATCACTACCATGATGGCGAGCTGCCTGGCGGTATTTGCGCCAGAGACGATCAACAGTCAAACCTTCCGTGATGTCGCTGAACGTTGTCAGACCATCCTGACTTCACTGGGCGATTTCCGTCACAGCGTGTTTGGCGATGAACCGTGGAAACGCATTGTGTACCTCGGTAGCGGCGGTTTGCAGGGTGCTGCGCGTGAATCTGCACTGAAAGTGCTGGAGCTAACCGCAGGGCAGTTGGCGGCGTTTTACGATTCGCCGACAGGTTTTCGTCACGGCCCTAAATCGCTGGTCAATGAGCAGACGCTGATCGTGGTGTTTGTCTCCAGTCATCCGTATACCCGTCAGTACGATCTCGATCTTTTGGCTGAACTACGCCGCGATGATCAGGCCATGCGCGTGGTGGCGATTGCCGCCGAATCAGACGATCTCATTCAAGCGGGCCCACACATTCTGCTGCCGCGTTCACGTGCTTTTATCGATATGGAACAGGTGTTCTGCTTCCTGATGTACGCGCAGGTTTTCGCACTGACGCAATCCATTAGCGTCGGCAATACCCCAGACACGCCATCCGCTAACGGCACCGTTAACCGCGTGGTGCAGGGCGTTGTTATTCATCCATGGCTGGCTCAGGAGAAAACATCATGAGCATTATTTCCACTAAATATCTTTTGCAGGATGCCCAGGCCAAAGGCTATGCGGTCCCTGCCTTCAATATTCATAACGCCGAGACTATCCAGGCGATCCTCGAAGTGTGCAGCGAACTGCGATCGCCAGTGATCCTCGCCGGCACGCCTGGCACCTTTAAACATATCGCGCTGGAAGAGATCTTTGCCCTGTGCAACGCCTATTCCAACAGCTACGACATGCCGCTGGCGCTGCATCTTGATCATCATGAATCTCTCGATGACATTCGCCGTAAAGTTAACGCGGGCGTGCGCAGCGCAATGATCGACGGCAGTCACTCCCCGTTTGACGACAACGTGAAATTGGTGAAATCGGTGGTCGACTTCTGCCATCAGAACGATTGCAGCGTCGAGGCTGAACTGGGTCGCCTTGGTGGTGTGGAAGACGACATGAGCGTGGATGCCGAAAGCGCGTTCCTGACCGATCCGCAGGAAGCCAGACGTTTCGTTGAACTGACCGGCGTCGACAGCCTGGCGGTCGCGATTGGGACCGCCCACGGACTGTATACCCATCGCCCGAAAATCGACTTTAAGCGGCTGGCAGAAATTCGTGAAGTGGTGGATATCCCACTGGTCTTGCACGGCGCGAGTGATGTGCCGGATGAATATGTTCGTCGCACCATTGAGCTTGGCGTCTGCAAAGTGAATGTCGCCACCGAGCTAAAAATCGCCTTCGCCGCTGCGGTCAAAGAGTGGTTCGCCGAGAATCCGGATGGCAACGATCCGCGTTACTACATGCGGGTTGGCATGAATGCTATGAAAGAAATCGTCAGAAATAAAATCGCCGTTTGCGGATCGGCAGGAAAAATTGGTCGTGCTCTGACCGTATAGGCTTGACAACCCATTGTCTCTATAGGCAATTCAACCGGAGTTGATGTTATGAACCAGCCCAATATCCTTCTCACCCGAATCGACAACCGCCTGGTGCATGGCCAGGTTGGCGTGACCTGGACGTCAACCATCGGGGCCAATTTGCTGATTGTCGTCGATGATGAGGTCGCTAAAGATGAATTGCAGCAGAAGCTGATGGGGATCACCGCCGAAACCTATGGCTTCGGGATCCGTTTTTTCTCCATTGCCAAAACCATCGACATCATCAGCAAAGCCGCCCCTCACCAGAAGATTTTCCTTATTTGCCGCACGCCTGACACGGTACGCAAGTTGGTCGAGGGCAATGTGCCGTTGAAAGACGTCAACGTCGGCAATATGCATTTCTCCGAAGGGAAAAAACAGATCAGCAGCAAAGTGTACGTCGATGCAAAAGATCTGGCGGACCTTCGTTTTATTCAGAACAAAGGGATCAATCTGTTTATTCAGGACGTGCCGGGAGACACCAAAGAAAGTATTTCAGATTAAAAGACAGTCTCTTTTTTAAAGCAACAACGCTAAAAATGACGAGGCGATAAAATGCATGAAATAACGCTTATTCAGGGGCTGTCACTGGCCGTCCTTGTTTTTATTCTGGGAATTGATTTTTGGCTGGAAGCTCTGTTCCTCTTTCGTCCCATCATCGTATGTACCCTGACGGGCGCGATTCTGGGTGATATTCATATTGGCTTAATTACCGGTGGCTTGACGGAACTGGCATTTGCCGGACTAACACCCGCCGGAGGCGTGCAACCGCCAAACCCCATCATGGCGGGCGTGATGACCACCGTGATTGCCTGGTCGACGGGCGTGGACGCGAAAACCGCCATTGGCCTGGGGCTCCCCTTTAGCCTGCTGATGCAGTACGTGATTTTGTTCTTCTACTCTGCCTTTTCGCTCTTTATGAGCAAAGCGGATAAGTACGCCAAAGAAACCAACACCGCCGCATTTTCCCGGCTCAACTGGACAACCACGCTGATTGTCGCCTGCTCTTACGCAGTGATTGCCTTCCTCTGTACCTACCTTGCGCAAGGCGCAATGCAGGCGCTGGTGAAAGCAATGCCGGGATGGCTGACGCATGGCTTTGAGGTCGCGGGTGGCATTCTTCCCGCCGTTGGTTTTGGCCTGCTGCTGCGGGTGATGTTTAAAGCGCAATACATTCCCTATCTGATCGCCGGGTTCCTGTTTGTTTGTTATATCCAGGTCAATAACCTCCTGCCCGTTGCGGTACTTGGTGCTGGTTTTGCCGTTTACGAATTTTTCAATGCTAAGGCCAAAGCTGCGGCGCATCCCCCAACTGACACTCGTAAAAATGACGAAGAGGATTACAGCAATGGGATCTGAAATCAGTAAGAAAGATATTACCCGCCTGGGGTTCCGCTCGTCGCTGCTACAGGCCAGTTTTAACTACGAGCGTATGCAGGCCGGTGGATTTACCTGGGCGATGCTGCCGCTGCTCAAGAAAATCTACAAAAATGACAAACCCGGCCTCAGTGCTGCCATGAAAGACAATCTGGAATTTATTAACACTCACCCGAATCTGGTGGGCTTCCTGATGGGATTGCTCATCTCAATGGAAGAGAAAGGCGAAGATCGCAGCACCATCAAGGGCCTGAAAGTGGCGTTGTTTGGGCCGATCGCAGGCATTGGCGATGCCATATTCTGGTTTACGCTACTGCCGATTATGGCCGGGATTTGTTCTTCTTTTGCCAGTCAGGGAAATCTGCTCGGCCCTATTTTGTTCTTCGCCGTCTATCTGGCTATTTTCTTTTTACGCGTCGGTTGGACACATATTGGCTATTCAGTCGGGGTAAAGGCAATTGATAAAGTGCGGGAAAACTCACAGATGATTGCCCGCTCGGCCACCATTCTCGGGATAACCGTCATCGGTGGCCTGATTGCCTCTTACGTGCATATTAATGTAGTGACCACTTTCGCCATAGATGCCACCCATAAGGTCGCGCTGCAACAGGACTTCTTTGACAAAGTCTTCCCCAATATTTTACCGATGGCCTACACGCTGCTGATGTATTACCTCCTGCGCGTGAAAAAAGCGCACCCGGTGTTATTAATCGGTGTGACCTTTGTACTGGCTATTGCCAGTTCGGCGCTGGGTATTCTGTAACGCTAATAACAATAAATTCGCCTGTACCTTTATTAAAAATAAGGAGCTTACCCTGATGAAAAAAGTGCTCAATGTTTCGTTACTCGCGTTGTTGGTCACACAAGGCGCATTCGCCGCCAACAACGCGCTAAAGAATGACAACATCAACATCTCGTTTGACGATGCGAACTCGGCGCTGGTAATTAAGGATGCGCTTTCCAGCCACCAGCTTTCCCCACAGGAACTTTTCTTCCTGACGCTGCCAGATGAAACGGTCATTCACACCGCTGACTTTAAGGTGAAGCATGTTGAAAAGCGGGATGATGCAATTGTCGTGGACTATACGCGCCCTGATTTCAACGTCACCGTGACGCTCAATCTGGTGAAAGGGAAATATGCCAGCATTAATTACACGCTCGCCGCAGTAGGCAAAGCGCGGGAGGTGGCAAAAATCACTTTCTTCCCGACCAAAAAGCAGGCTCAGGCACCTTTTGTTGATGGTGCAATCAACAGCTCGCCGATCGTTGCCGATTCGTTTTTTATTATTCCGGGCAAACCTATCATCAATACCTATGCCTATGAAGCCACCACCAATCTTAACGTCGAGCTGAAAACGCCGATCCAGCCGGAAACCCCAGTCAGCTACACCACTTATTTTGGCACCTTCCCGGAAACTAACCAGCTACGCCGCAGCGTGAATCAGTTTATTGAGGTCGTTCGTCCGCGCCCGTATAAACCTTATCTGCACTACAACAGCTGGATGGATATTGGCTTTTTCACCACCTATACCGAGCAGGACGTTTTAGGGCGTATGGATGAGTGGAACAAAGAATTCATCACCGGGCGTGGCGTACCGCTGGATGGTTTCCTGCTGGATGACGGCTGGGATGACCGTACCGGCAGATGGCTGTTTGGTCCGGCGTTCAGCCATGGTTTTGCCACGGTAAGGGAAAAAGCCGCCAGTCTGCACAGCTCGGTTGGCCTCTGGTTGTCGCCGTGGGGCGGCTATAACAAACCGCGAGACATCCGCGTTTCCCATGCGAAAGAGTACGGCTTTGAAACCGTCGATGGAAAATTGGCGCTCTCGGGAGCTCGCTATTTCGAGAACTTCAACGAACAAATCCTCAAACTGATTAAGAACGAGCACATCACCTCCTTCAAGCTGGACGGGATGGGTAACGCTAACTCACACATTAAAGGCAGCAAATTTGCGTCTGACTTTGACGCCTCGATTGCTTTGCTGCACAACATGCGTGAAGCCAGCAACAACCTGTTTATCAATCTGACTACCGGCACCGACGCCAGCCCGTCGTGGCTGCTGTATGCCGATTCAATCTGGCGTCAGGGTGATGACATCAACTTGTATGGCCCGGGAACCCCGGTGCAACAATGGATGACCTATCGCGATGCCGAAACCTTCCGTTCGATCGTGCGCAAAGGGCCACTGTTCCCGCTCAATTCGCTGATGTATCACGGTATTGTTAGCGCTGAGCATGCCTATTACGGGCTGGAAAAAGTGCAAACCGACAGTGATTTCGCCGATCAGGTCTGGAGCTATTTCGCCACCGGCACGCAGCTACAGGAGCTGTACATCACGCCATCAATGCTGAACAAAGCGAAGTGGGACACTCTGGCGCAGGCGGCGAAATGGTCACGAGATAACACGAAAGTGCTGGTGGATACACACTGGGTCGGCGGCGACCCGACCGCGCTGGAAGTGTACGGCTGGGCATCCTGGACGAAAGACAAAGCCATTCTGGGTCTGCGCAACCCATCTGATAAACCACAGACGTACTATCTGAACCTGAAAAAGGACTTTGAAATTCCACAAGGAGAGGCGGAACATTTCACGATGAAAGCGGTGTATGGCAGCAACGATACTGTTCCTGCTGACTACAAAAACGCTGTTGTGGTGACATTGAAACCGCTCGAAACGCTGGTGTTTGAAGCGATGCCGGTGCATTAAACCAAACGGCCCGGAATTTCTCCGGGCCAGTTTTTAGTTCGCTGTTTCTTCCGACATTTATTCCGACATTTGTTCCGACACGGTCCCTCAGAAAGTCAGTGAAATCACTATCCCTGCTGCTCCAGCGCATATTTATACAGCGCATTTTTCTTCACGCCGTGGATTTCGGCGGCAATAGCGGCGGCTTTTTTCAGCGGAAGTTCGGCTTGCAGCAGCGCCAGCGTACGGATGGCTTCGGCGGGGAGATCTTCTTCCTGCGCTTTATGGCCTTCGATGATCAGCACCATTTCGCCTTTGCGGCGGTTTTCGTCTTCTTTCACCCACGCCAGCAGTTCGCCGACCGGCGCTCCGGTGATGGTTTCCCAGGTTTTGGTCAGCTCACGAGCCAGCACCACATAGCGGGATTCCCCCAATACGGCAGTGATGTCTTCCAGGCTTTCCAGCAGACGATGGGTGGATTCGTAGAAAATCAGTGTGCGCGGTTCGTTTTCCAGCGCGCGTAACGCGTCACGGCGGCCTTTGGATTTCGCAGGCAGAAAACCTTCATAACAGAATTTATCTGACGGCAAACCCGCAGCACTCAACGCTGCGATGGCAGCACAAGGGCCCGGCAGCGGCACAATGCGGATATTGGCTTCACGGCAGGTACGCACCAGGTGATAACCCGGATCGTTAATCAACGGCGTGCCAGCATCAGACACCAGCGCGATGTTTTGCCCCTCTTTCAGTTTCGCCAAAAGCGTTTCAGCCTTTTGCTGCTCGTTATGGTCATGCAGGGCAAACATACGGGCGTTGATAGCAAAATGCTGCAACAGCAAGCCAGTGTGGCGAGTGTCTTCTGCGGCAATGAGGTCAACAGCTTGCAGCACGTCCAACGCACGTTGGGTGATATCACCAAGATTACCGATTGGTGTGGGCACAATGTAGAGCTTCCCCTGAGAATTGTCCGCTGTTTCGCGTTGTTTCATTGTTTAGTCCGTATTGCCGATTTAATATTGAGCATTGAGCTAAAAAAATATCACTGGATACTTATGGTACCGTCAACATTTCTTCGTTCTAAAGCCGCGCGCTGCCTGCCTGTTTTGCTGGCAGCGTTACTTTTCGCCGGCTGTGGCACCCAGCAAAGCACTGACCAGAGCACCGCGCACCTCGAAGGGAGCGCGCAGGCCGATTCCGGTTATTACCTGCAGCAGATGCAGCAAAGTTCAGATGATAGCAAGACCACCTGGCAATTACTCGCCATTCGTGCACTGCTGAAAGAAGGCAAGAGTCAGCAGGCATTGGAACTTTACGGTCAGTTACCGCAGGATCTGAACGCGACTCAGCGTCAGGAACAGTCGCTGCTGGAACCTGAAATCAAGCTGTCGCAGAAAGATTTTGCTGGCGCACAGGCGATGCTCGCGAAAATTGACGTGGCAAGCCTCGATGCCAATCAACAGGCCCGTTTCTGGCAGGATGTGATTGTCTCTCAGCAAGGTCAGCCCTCACTGCCGCTGCTGCGCGCACTGATTGCTCAAGAGCCGCTGTTGGCCTCTCCACAAGACAAGCAGAAGAATATTGACGCCACCTGGCAGGCGCTCTCGTCGATGAGTAAAGAACAAGCCGGTACGCTTGTGATTAACGCCGATGAAAACGTGTTGCAGGGTTGGCTGGATCTCCAGCGCGTGTGGTTTGATAACCGCAACGATCCGGACATGATGAAAGCTGGCATCCAGGACTGGAAAACGCGTTACCCGCAGAATCCAGGCGCAAAAATGCTGCCGACGCAGCTGGTTAACGTGCAAAGTTTTAAACCTGCCTCTACCGAAAAAATCGCCCTGCTGCTGCCGTTGAACGGCCAGGCGGCCGTGTTTGGTCGCACTATTCAGCAAGGTTTTGAAGCTGCTAAAAATAGTAGCGTTGGCGCGGTAAGCGGCAGCGCCGTTCCCGAGCAAACCGCTCAGGCGGCAAACGTTCAGGACAACAGCGTTGTCAGCCCTTCATCGGCAGAAGTGACCGATCTGACTAACGCGCAACCTGCGGTCGGCACTCAGGCTCAGCCGGTACAGGCTCCGGGAACGGTTCAACCTGCGGCACCTGTCGCTGCACCTCAGCCAACCAATGCTCCCGTTGCCGCGCCACAGCAAACAGACGGCACTGCACCCGCAACCGATCCAGCGAACGCAGGACAGCCTGTCGCTCAACCGGCTGTAGCTGTTACGCCGGGTAATCCGTCTGCCGAACTCAAAGTGTATGACACCACTGCCGCGCCGTTGGATCAGATCCTCGCGCAAGCACAGCAGGACGGTGCATCCATTGTTGTCGGCCCGCTGCTGAAAAATGACGTGGAGTCGCTGACCAAGAGCAATACCAGCCTGAACGTGCTGGCGCTGAATGAACCCGAGAACGTGCAGAATAAAGTGAACGTTTGCTACTTCGCACTTTCCCCGGAAGATGAAGCGCGCGATGCGGCACATCATATTCACGATCAGGGCAAACAATCTCCGCTGATCCTTACCCCACGCAGTGCTTTCGGCGATCGTGTCGCTAACGCGTTCGCGCAGGAATGGCAGAAAATCGGCGGCGGCGTGGTATTGCAGCAGAAATTTGGTTCAGCCAATGAACTGCGTGGTAACGTGAACGGCGGCGGAGGTATCTCTCTGACCGGCAGCCCAATCAGCGCCAGCCTGCCACAGCAGCAAGGCGTCACCATTGGGGATCTGACTATTCCGGCACCACCAAGCGATGCGCAAATCTCCAGCGGCGGTAAAGTCGATGCGGCGTATATCATCGCCACACCGGAAGAAATCGCCTACATCAAGCCGATGATTGCGATGCGTAATGGCAGCCAGAGTGGGGCGACGTTGTACGCAAGCTCTCGCAGCGCACAAGGCACCGCAGGCCCGGACTTCCGTCTGGAAATGGATGGTCTGCAATTCAGTGAAATTCCGATGCTGGCGGGCAGCAACCCTGCGTTGATGCAGCAGGCGCTGAGCGCAGTGCGTAACGATTATTCGCTGGCTCGTCTGTACGCGATGGGCGTGGATGCCTGGACGCTGGCGAATCATTTCTCACAGATGCGTCAGATGCCAGGCTTTGAGCTCAACGGAAATACCGGCGATCTGTCCGCAGATCAGAATTGTGTGATCAACAGGAAGTTGTCATGGCTCAAATACCAACAGGGACAGATGGTTCCGGCAAACTAAGCCGTAAACAGACCGGCGACGCGTGGGAACAGCAAGCGCGCCGCTGGCTGGAAGGCAAAGGACTGCGTTTTATCGCCGCCAATGTTAGTGCACGCGGCGGCGAAATTGACCTGATAATGAAAGACGGTTCGGTAACGGTGTTTGTTGAAGTCCGTTACCGGAGCAGCGCACAATACGGCGGTGCAGCCGCCAGTGTGACGCGCAGCAAACAAACGAAATTATTACAAACCGCCCGCTTGTGGCTTGCCCGCCACAATGGGAGCTTTGAGACTACGGATTGCCGGTTCGATGTGGTAGCCTTCACCGGCAATCAGATCGAATGGTTTAAAAACGCCTTTGGCGAATAGCGTCACTTAAGAATTA
Organism: Scandinavium sp.; assembly: GCF_036271055.1. Lineage (GTDB taxonomy): Bacteria > Pseudomonadota > Gammaproteobacteria > Enterobacterales > Enterobacteriaceae > Scandinavium. Next base: position 22,619 of record NZ_DATBBJ010000002.1, read on the forward strand.
AGGGAAATCGTGCTCGACAGAATTAAAGCCTGCTTCACGGAAAGCATTCAGACCCAAATCGCAGCAGCAGAAGCGCTTCCGGACGCTATTTCCCGGGCCGCAATGACACTGGTGCAGTCCTTGCTTAATGGCAACAAAATCCTCTGTTGTGGCAATGGCACATCGGCCGCCAACGCACAGCATTTTGCTGCCTGCATGATCAACCGTTTCGAAACAGAACGCCCTGGTTTACCTGCCATTGCACTTAATACCGATAATGTGGTCTTAACGGCGATTGCAAACGATCGTCTGCACGATGAAGTGTATGCAAAACAGGTACGTGCGTTAGGTCATGCCGGTGACGTGCTGCTGGCTATCTCTACACGTGGAAACAGTCGCGATATCGTTAAAGCGGTGGAAGCCGCCGTCACGCGTGATATGACCATTGTGGCGCTGACGGGTTATGACGGCGGAGAACTGGCGGGCCTATTAGGTCCTCAGGATGTGGAAATCCGCATTCCTTCACACCGTGGCGCACGTATCCAGGAGATGCATATGCTGACGGTAAACTGTTTATGCGATCTGATTGATAACACCCTATTCCCACACCAGGACGATTAAGGAGTACTCATGAAGGCATTTTCGCCCCTCGCGGTCCTTATTTCCGCACTGCTGCTTCAAGGATGCGTCGCGGCGGCAGTTGTCGGTACCGCTGCGGTCGGCACGAAGGCAGCCACGGATCCACGCACCGTGGGTACGCAAGTGGATGACAGCACGCTCGAACTGCGCGTGAACAGCGCGTTGAACAAAGATGAACAGCTGAAGAAAGAAGCGCGTGTAAACGTCATGGCGTGGCAAGGCAAAGTTCTGCTGACCGGCCAGGCGCCGTCAACGGACCTTGCAGCACAAGCCAAACAAATCGCTATGGGCGTGGAAGGTACGACGGAAGTGTTTAACGAAGTGCGTCAGGGTCAGCCAATTGGCCTGGGGACTGCCTCTTCGGACACCTGGATTACCACCAAAGTCCGTTCGTCACTGTTAGGCAGCGACCAGGTGAAATCCTCTGCGGTAAAAGTGACTACCGAAAACGGCGAAGTGTTCCTGATGGGTTCACTGACGGCACGTGAAGGTAAAGCCGCAGCGGATATAGCCAGCCGCGTGAGTGGGGTGTCACACGTCACCACAGCGTTTACGATCATTCAGTAATACTCAGAAGCCCGGCAATCGTCGGGCTTTCTTTTTACAGCAGCGCAATCCCGCCCGTCACAACACCGCAGAGCACCACCAGCCCGCCCGACAGCCACAAGGCTTTTACCGGAAAAGCTTTACGCAACATCACCAGCGACGGCAGACTGAGTGCAGGCAATGTTATCAGTAGCGCCAGACCGGGCGCGATGCCCATGCCTGCCAACATCATGGTCTGAACAATCGGAATTTCTGCCGCTGTTGGAATGACAAACAAACACCCCGCCACAGCCATCGCGACCACCCAAAACAGCGTGTTGCCTACCGCGCCATCCGCATGTGGGAACAGCCAGACACGTGCCGCGCCGAGCACCAGAACCGCCAGGATATAAACCGGGATCGTGTTCCAGAACAGCGTCCACAACGCTTTACCCCAACGGGCAAAGAATGACGATGGGTCATCATCAATTTGCGTATCGACCGCTACAGTCTGCGCGCTGGCGGGTTCTTTTACCCATTTTTGCACCAGCGTCGCGACAACCAGCACCGTGGCTAAACCCGCTACAAAACGAATGAGCGTAAATTGCCAGCCGAGTACAAAGCCCATAAACACCAGCGTAGCCGGGTTTAACAGTGGGTTACCAAGCCAAAATGCTAAGGCACCGCCCATCGAAACCTGCTGACGGCGCATTCCCGCCGCAACCGGAGCCGCACAGCAGGTACACATCATTCCCGGCAGGGAAAACAGCGTGCCCAGCAGCGTTCCGCGAAAACGGGGTTGCCCCAGGGTGCGTAGCAGCCAGTTACGTGGGATCAGCACCTGAATCAACGACCCCAGCAATACGCCTAATACCGCCGCCTTCCATACTGCGAGGAAATAGACCATCGCGTAATCCAGCGCCGCCCGCCACGGGTTATCCGCCGCCTGCGCCAGAATAGATTTGCCAATGCTGTGTGTGTCTGCCGCTGTGAACGCTTTGCCGTAATAGGGCTGCCATTTCACGTACCAGAGTCCAACAATAACCACGAGGAAAAACAATGCAGGCTTCCACCACGTCTGTGGGGAGGCTGCCTGAGAGGAAGACTGACCAGCCATACCATGCTCCGGGAAGGGAAATAATGTGAAGCAGGATGTTACGCCTGGCTTGCCGCCATTTCACGTAATTTTGCTGACGGAATAATATTCACACCCTGTTTTGCGGGCGAGAGCGCATCGTTCAACAGCGCCCGTGCAACGTCACGCGCGTCTATGGATTTCCAGTTACCCGGCATAAATGCAAACAGCGGAGCCAGCAATGACTCATTCGCCCGCCGCTTTTCGCGGTCACCCAGCAGCATTGACGGGCGAGCAAGGGTCAGATACGGCCAATCCTGAGCAATCAGCGCCTCTTCCATTTCACCCTTCACGCGGTTGTAGAAAAAGGGCGAGCGGGCATTCGCACCCATCGCACTCACCACCAGCATGTGGCTCGCGCCAAGGCGCTGACCCGTTAGTGCGGTATCGACCACCAGCGTGTAATCAGCGTGGATAAAGGCTTCTTTGCTGCCCGCTTCGCGCCGCGTAGTGCCGAGGCAACAAAACACAATATCGACGGGCGCGGTAACCAGTGCGAGCGCATCGGTGAGTTGGGGATCGTGAGGATTGATAACGCCTGCGGGTAAATCCGGTAACGGACGCCGGGTGGCAGCGGTGATACGAGTAATACGTGGCTCCTGCACCAGCATGCGCAGTAAGTGCCCACCAACCAGTCCGGTAGCACCGGTAATGAGTACGCTTGCCATCGTTACTCCTGTCGTAGCCAGTGGAGTTTTTTGCCGAAACCTAAAGTATTGTCGGTGAATTTCAGTTCATCAATACGGATTTCCCACACCGGGGCGCGGAGCATTTTGGCGACGGGAAAACGGCGGGAGTAGCGTTGAAGAGCATTGTCGCTCTCTTCACCAGCGAGCAGACGGATCTCACCCCGAAACTGTACACCACGGATCAGTGCCACTGTTTTCGGCTGACCATTGACGGTTCCGGCAACCGCCGCGCGAGGGCCACTCATTTGTGAATGACGCGTGGTTTCTTCGCTGAGAAGATAGAAACAGACGCGTTCGCGGTCGTAGAGATAAAATGCACAAGCGGCCCAGAGTTCACCGTCCTTCGCGACACTCCAGCTAATAACATGCTGTTTTTCCAGCCATCGGCTGATGGCGGCCAGTGATTCCATTTTTGCGCTCCTGCGTGCTATGGTGCGCTCACCTTAACACAGGAGCCGGAACGTGTGCTGGTTTGTCTATTTGATTCGCAGTGGCGATAACCGCCTTTATACGGGCATTACGACCGACGTGGAACGACGTCTGGCGCAGCATCAATGCGGCAAAGGCGCGAAAGCGTTACGGGGAAAGGGAGAGCTGGTGCTGGTTTTCAGCCGCGAAGTGGGTGAACACTCACTGGCGTTGCGCCTGGAGTATCAAATTAAACAGCTGACGAAGCGTCAGAAAGAACGCCTCGTCGCTGGAGATGCCTCGTTTGATACGCTACTGGAGCGCCTCAGAAACGATTAAAGTGATCGCAGTACTCGACCAGACCGTGTACGCCGTTAAGCGCATCATCCGCTAATGGACGCACCTGGAATGCGGCTTCGGTGCCCGGCCAACGGCAGCGTAAATCAAAGCGCGCCGCCGGTTCAAAGCCCAACTTGCCGTACAGCGCCGGATCGCCGAGCGTCACCACTGCGGCATAGCCGAACTCATTCAGGGAATCGAGTCCTTCGTACACCAGCTGGCGACCAATCCCCTGGCCCTGATACGCTTTATCGACCGCCAACGGGGCGAGTCCGACCCACTGCAACTCTTCGCCTTCAACGCTTACGGGGCTGAAAGCAACATAGCCGACCACCTGGCCTTCATCGTCCGTTGCGACCACGCCAAGCGTAATCAGGCCATCTTCTCTCAGGGATTGCACCAAATCGGCTTCACCGTCGCCGTCAAAAGAACGGCGCAGCAGGGCATCAATACCCGGTGCATCAATCCCAATTTCCACTCGAATCAGCATGGCTCACCTACCGATGTGTTTCTGGTTTGCGGTGCAGTCTGTTGCCCCGCTTCAACAAAGTCCGCCAGTTGCATCAACATGATACGCAGCGCCTTCGGCATCTGTTCAAGCTCAATGGCGTCCATCAGATTTTTGACGTACAACCCTAATTCCGTGTCGCCTTCAATCACTAAACGGCGCTGGAAAAAGAGCGTATCCGGATCCTGCTTGCGTGCGGCAATCATCAGCAAATCACTGGCATCCGCGCTAAAGCTCACATCGGCCTCTGCATAATCGCTGACGATCAGGCGGTCGTTCTCAACAGAAGTGAACCAGCGCAGGCCAATGTCGCGCACTTCAATGCTTAACCAGCGGCCTTCCAGAAAATCCAGTTCGCCATCCGCCAACGCCTGACGGAACTGCCAGCTTAGCACCTGTTCCAGTACCTGACGTTTTAACGCGAACGGGGTGACTTTCACCGGAACGCTCATCAGAGTCGGGCCCATCTGTACCAGGCGTGAACGCAGTTTATCCAACACTAGCTTTACTCCCTCAATGCAATAGTTCGGCTATTCTGCCACATCCATTAAACAACATAGCGGCGTAAATCAACAATTCGGTAAGAGGCTATGCCGCAATATTGGCATCCTCAATCCTCTTTTAACTGCCTCAAATCAAAAATTGTCGACGAGGGGTTAACTAAAATCCCAGTTCGTTAACAATCGCGGCCCTGCGGGTCGTAAGCTTTCAGGAAATATTATGGAGCTGCTCTGCCCTGCCGGAAACCTCCCGGCGCTTAAGGCGGCCATCGAAAACGGTGCCGATGCGGTATATATCGGACTGAAAGATGACACCAACGCCCGTCATTTTGCCGGCCTTAACTTTACCGAAAAAAAACTGCAGGAAGCGGTCAGCTTTGTTCATCAGCACCGCCGCAAGCTACATATCGCCATCAATACTTTCGCGCATCCGGACGGGTATTCCCGTTGGCAACGCGCGGTGGACATGGCGGCTCAGCTCGGAGCCGATGCGCTGATCCTTGCCGACATCGCAATGCTGGAGTACGCCGCTGAGCGTTATCCGCACATTGAGCGCCACGTCTCCGTGCAGGCCTCCGCGACGAATGAAGAGGCCATTCGCTTCTATCATCGCCACTTTGACGTGGCCCGCGTCGTGCTGCCACGTGTGCTTTCCATTCATCAGGTTAAGCAACTCGCACGCACCACGCCAGTTCCACTGGAAGTTTTTGCTTTCGGCAGCCTGTGCATTATGGCTGAAGGGCGTTGTTTTCTCTCCTCCTGGTTAACGGGGGAGTCACCGAATACGGTTGGGGCCTGTTCCCCGGCGAAATACGTGCGCTGGCAGCAAACGCCGCAGGGGCTGGAGTCACGCCTCAACGATGTGCTGATCGACCGCTATCAGGACGGCGAAAATGCAGGTTATCCGACGCTGTGCAAAGGCCGTTATCACGTTGACGGTCAGCGCTTTCACGTTCTGGAAGAGCCGACCAGCCTTAACACGCTGGAGCTGCTGCCAGAATTACTCGCTGCGAATATCGCCTCGGTGAAAATTGAGGGCCGCCAGCGCAGCCCCGCGTATGTCAGCCAGGTCGCGAAAGTGTGGCGTCAGGCGATAGACAGCTGTATGGCTGACCCGCAAAACTTTGTGCCGCAGTCAGCCTGGATGGACACACTCGGCGCAATGTCCGAAGGCACCCAGACCACGCTTGGCGCGTATCACCGTAAATGGCAGTAAGGAGCGTGATGAAATATTCATTAGGGCCGGTACTTTACTACTGGTCAAAAGAGACGCTGGAAGATTTCTACCAGCAGGCCGCCAGCAGCAGCGCCGATGTGATTTATCTCGGTGAGGCAGTGTGTAGCAAACGTCGAGCCACCAAAGTGGGCGACTGGCTCGATATGGCGAAATCGCTGGCAGGGAACGGCAAGCAAGTGGTGCTCTCTACGCTGGCGCTGGTGCAGGCGTCTTCCGAGCTTAACGAGCTGAAACGCTACGTCGATAATGGTGATTTCCTGCTGGAAGCCAGCGACCTCGGCGTCGTCAATCTGTGCGCCGACCGCAATCTGCCTTTCGTCGCCGGGCACGCACTGAACTGCTACAACGCCGTGACCCTGCGTCTGCTGCAAAAACAGGGCATGGTGCGCTGGTGTATGCCGGTGGAACTTTCCCGTGACTGGCTGGTGAATATGCTCACCCAGTGTGACGAACTTGGGATCCGCGATAAGTTCGAAGTGGAAGTCTTGAGCTACGGACATCTGCCGCTGGCCTATTCCGCCCGCTGCTTTACCGCACGTTCAGAAGATAAGCCGAAAGACGAATGCGAAACCTGCTGCATTAAGTACCCAAACGGGCGCGATATGCTTTCACAGGAAAATCAGCAAGTGTTTGTGCTCAACGGCATTCAAACCATGAGCGGCTATGTTTACAACCTTGGCAACGAGCTGAAATCGATGGAGGGTCTGGTGGATATGGTGCGCCTGTCACCGCTCGGTACGGACACGTTCGCCATGATTGACGCCTTCCGCGCCAATGAAAACGGGGCAGCGCCGCTGACGCTTGAAGCGCATAGCGACTGTAACGGCTACTGGAAACGCCTGGCCGGGCTCGAACTGCAAGCCTAAAAAAAGCTCACTTTGTTAACAACAGTTATCCGTTTGTCATGCAGTATGAAAGATGCAGCTTTTCTGGCTGGCGCGATTATCCTGCGCCAGACTGGAAGAAGACCTTCAATCTGATGACCATGCTGTAGCAAAGTGAGCCGTTATGACTGACAAAAAAATTGCGTTCTCGGTGCTGGATCTGGCACCGATCCCTCAAGGTTCTTCTGCGAAAGAAGCCTTTTCCCATTCGCTCGATCTCGCCCGCCTCGCGGAAAAGCGCGGCTATTACCGTTACTGGTTAGCCGAACACCACAACATGACCGGGATCGCCAGTGCGGCAACCTCGGTGCTGATTGGCTATCTCGCCGCCAACACCACTACGCTGCATCTTGGCTCAGGTGGCGTCATGTTGCCAAACCATTCCCCACTGGTGATTGCTGAACAATTCGGCACGCTGAACACGCTTTATCCTGGCCGTATCGATTTGGGCCTTGGACGAGCGCCGGGCAGTGACCAACCGACCATGCGCGCGCTACGCCGCCATATGGGCGGTGATATCGACAATTTCCCGCGTGATGTGGCTGAACTGGTGGATTGGTTCGATGCTCGTGATCCTCATCCGCAAGTGCGCCCTGTCCCAGGCTATGGCGAAAAAATTCCGGTATGGCTGTTAGGTTCAAGCCTTTATAGCGCTCAACTTGCGGCGCAGTTGGGGCTGCCGTTTGCCTTCGCGTCACACTTCGCGCCCGATATGTTGTTCCAGGCGTTGCAGTTGTACCGCACTCAGTTCAAACCTTCGGCGCGTTTAGCAAAACCGTACGCGATGGTGTGCATCAATATTATTGCCGCCGACAGTAACCGCGATGCGGAATTCCTGTTCACCTCAATGCAACAGGCATTTGCCAGACTGCGTCGTGGCGAAAGCGCCCAGCTGCCGCCGCCGATTGAGAACATGGATCACTTCTGGTCACCATCAGAAAAATATGGCGTAGATAACGCTTTGGGCATGTCTCTGGTGGGCGATAAAACGAAAATTCGTCACGGACTGGAATCGGTACTGCGCGAAACCCAGGCCGATGAAATCATGGTTAACGGGCAGATTTTCGACCATCAGGCGCGTCTGCATTCGTTTGATTTAGCGATGGAAGTGAAAGAAGAATTGTTGGGTTAGTCATTTTTTCACCCGGCGGTTCTGCACCGCCGGGCGAAAACGATTACTGGTAAACAGGCAACAGATTAAAGCTCGACAGGAAGTGTACGACCACATTACTCACGCCAAAGAACAAGATCAGCGCAATCATCGGCTTACCGCCCCAGACACGAAAACGTGGGCTACCAAAGCGTTTACGTGATTTACGCGCCAGCAGCGCAGGCACAATTGCCGCCCAGATAGTTGCCGCCAGACCCGCATAACCAATCGCATACAGGAAACCGTTCGGCCACAGCAGGCCACCGATGACCGGTGGAACAAAGGTCAGTAACGCTGTTTTGAAACGGCCCAGCGGCGCATCATCAAACTTAAACAAATCAGCCAGATAATCGAAAAGGCCCAGCGTGACGCCGAGAAAAGAGCTCGCCACCGCAAAGTTAGAAAACACCACCAACAGCAGATCCAGGCTACGGCTATTCAGCACACCGCTCAGTGCCTGCACCAGCACATCAATGTTGCCACCCTTCTGCGCGATACCGATAAACGCCGGACGCGGAATGTTGCCCATCGTTCCCAACAACCACACTACGTACAGACCGAGCGCCAGCAGCGTGCCGTACACCAGACACTTCACGATGGTGCGCGGATCTTTGCCGTAATACTTCATCAGGCTCGGCACATTGCCGTGATAGCCAAACGAGGCCAAACAGAATGGCAGCGTCATCAGCAGGTACGGCAAATAAGTGGAATGCTGTTCGGCAATGTTGAACAACGTTGGAGCCTCAACGTGCCCCAGCAAACTGCCAAACGTCAGAAAGAAAGTGATGACCTTCGCGCCCAGAACGATAGCCGTCATGCGGCTCACGGCTTTGGTACTCAGCCACACCACAAAAGCGACCAGCAGCGCAAAGCCAAATCCCGCCAGACGGGGCGGCACATCAAGCGACATTTCGCTGAACGTGTGATGCAGAATCGAGCCACTCGCCGAGATGTAGGCATAGGTCAGGATATAGAGCACGAAAGCGATCGACAGCCCGTTAATGAGATTCCAGCGCTTGCCCAGCAAATCTTTCGTGATGGTGTCGAAGCTGGAACCGATGCGGTAATTAAGGTTGGCCTCGAGGATCATCAGCCCTGAATGCAGCATACAGAACCAGGTAAAGACCAGCGCCGCCAGCGACCAGAAGAACCACGCTCCGGACATCACCACTGGCAGCGAAAACATCCCCGCACCAATAATCGTTCCGCCGATAATCACCACCCCGCCAATCAATGACGGTCGGGTTGCTGTGGTGGTCAATGTCGCCATAGCGCCTGCTCTCCAAAAAATATGTTCAAAGTCGTGTTGATGCGCAGCACTGTACCAGTACACGAGTACAATTGAAATAAAAAAAGCCCCGATAATGAATACCGGGGCTGTATCGTTTACTTTACGTCAGCAAACGTAGTTTTTTATGCGGTCATTACGCTTCGGTAGGACGACGACGCACTGCTGCGCCTTCTTCACGACGTGGACCACGGCCGCCTTCGCGACGCTCACCACTGAAACGACCTGCACCTGCACCTTCACGACGTTCGCCACTGAAACGACCTGCGCCGCCACGTGGACCTTCGCTACGACCGCCTTCACGACGCTCACCGCCGAAACCACGACCACCGCCGTTACCGCCACGACGCTCACCACCACCGGAATGTGGCACTGCATCACCGACCAGCTGCATGTTCATCGGCTTGTTCAGGATGCGAGTACGCGTGAAGTGCTGAAGCACTTCGCCCGGCATGCCTTTCGGCAGTTCGATAGTGGAGTGAGTACCGAACAGCTTGATGTTACCGATGTAACGGCTGCTGATATCACCTTCGTTAGCGATAGCGCCGACGATGTGACGCACTTCAACGCCATCATCGCGACCCACTTCGATACGGTACAACTGCATATCACCCACATCACGACGCTCGCGACGTGGACGGTCTTCACCGCTACGCTCTGGACGGTCGGCACGTGGGCCACGGTCATTACGATCGTTGCGGCCATTACGGTCACGGCTTTCGAAACGATCGTCACGATCGCGGAACTCACGCTTAGCACGCATTGGCGCGTCTGGTGGAACGATCAGAGAACGTTCGCCCTGTGCCATTTTCAGCAGCGCAGCAGCCAGCGTTTCCATGTCCAGCTCTTCGCCTTCAGCAACCGGCTGAATTTTAGCCAGCAGTGCGCGGTACATATCCAGATCGCTGCTTTCCAGTTGCTGCTGTACTTTAGCCGCAAATTTTTCCAGGCGACGAGTGCCCAGCAGTTCTGCGTTTGGCAGTTCCACTTCTGGAATGGTCAGCTTCATGGTGCGTTCGATGTTGCGCAGCAGACGACGCTCGCGGTTCTCAACGAACAGCAGCGCACGGCCAGCACGACCCGCACGACCGGTACGACCGATACGGTGAACGTAGGATTCAGAATCCATAGGGATATCGTAGTTAACAACCAGGCTGATACGCTCAACGTCCAGGCCACGGGCCGCAACGTCGGTTGCAATCAGGATGTCCAGACGACCATCTTTCAGGCGATCCAGAGTCTGCTCACGCAGAGACTGGTTCATGTCACCGTTCAGCGCGGCGCTGTTGTAACCGCTACGTTCCAGGGCTTCGGCCACTTCCAGGGTCGCATTTTTGGTACGGACGAAGATAATCGCCGCATCAAAATCTTCTGCTTCCAGGAAACGCACCAGCGCTTCATTCTTACGCATGCCCCAAACAGTCCAGTAGCTCTGGCTGATGTCAGGACGGGTAGTCACGCTAGACTGAATGCGGACTTCCTGCGGATCTTTCATGAAGCGGCGAGTAATACGACGAATCGCTTCTGGCATGGTTGCAGAGAACAGAGCGGTCTGATGACCTTCTGGGATCTGAGCCATGATGGTTTCTACGTCTTCGATGAAGCCCATGCGGAGCATTTCATCTGCTTCATCCAGTACCAGACCTTTCAGGTTGGACAGGTTCAGCGTGCCACGTTTTAAGTGATCAAGCAGGCGACCCGGGGTACCCACAACAATTTGTGGACCCTGACGCAGGGCGCGCAGCTGCACGTCATAACGCTGACCACCGTAAAGGGCCACTACGTTTACGCCGTGCATATGTTTGGAGAATTCGGTCATTGCTTCAGCAACCTGAACCGCCAGTTCGCGGGTCGGTGCCAGCACCAGGATCTGTGGTGCTTTCAGTTCTGGATCAAGATTGTGCAGCAGCGGTAAAGAGAACGCTGCAGTTTTGCCGCTACCAGTCTGGGCCATGCCCAGTACATCGCGGCCACCCAGCAGATGTGGAATACACTCTGCCTGGATTGGAGATGGCTTTTCGTATCCCAAATCATTCAGGGATTTAAGGATGGAGGCGTTCAGCCCCAGATCAGAAAAAGTGGTTTCGATGATATCAGTCATGTAGTACATGTGCCTCATGGATGGCGGCCAGTCTACGTAACTCATCGTGAAATTGATCTGCAATTTTCATTGAAAAGTGTGAACCGGCTCAAATTTGGTGAATTAACGAACAATAAAGCCCTCACCCGTGAAGATGATGGCAATCAAAAAAGATTATGGGCTGATTTGTTCGTCAGCTATTGCTGGTCCGATTCTGCCAGGTCATCTTGCTCCTGGCCCAAGAGCGCTAATTCCAACAATGCGTATCGGTGCTCAACAAAGTTATGAACGTTGTTAGCAACCGCCAGTTTGAACAGTGCCGTAGCGCTGTCCCTGTCCCCCAGACTTAGGTAGTACTTACCTAAATAGAAGTTGGTTTCACTGAGATGCTCAGCGAGCGAGGTGTTATCCGTTGCGTCCGCCTTCAGGCGATCCATCAGCGTTGCTTCGCTAATGTCACCGAGGTAGAACTCGACAATGTTCCATCCCCATTGCTCTTTGTCCGATTTTTCATAGCGCTGTTTAAGTGCTACGACAGCCTGCTTCTCATCGAGCTTCTGCTCAACAAGATAAAGCCACAGACTACGGAAAGGATCGTTGGGATCGTCTTGATAAAACGCCAGCAGATCATCTTGCGCTAACTTAGCACGACCACCGTAATAAAGAGCGATGCCGCGATTTAAGTAAGCGTAATTGTAAGTTGGATCAAGCTCAAGTACAGAATCAAACGCTTCATAGGCAGCATCAAAATTGCCTGCCTGCGTTAAATAAATGCCTAAGTAATTGAATACTTCAGGCATATCGGGTCTGATTGCCAGCGCTTGTGAGAAATCGTTACGCGCTAATGCCCTCAAACCGAGACTATCATACAACACTCCGCGCTCATATAAAAGCTGCGCGCGTTCATCATCGGTTAAAGCCCGACTGGCGAGGATTTGTTCCATACGTGCGAGGATCACTTCCTGCTGTAAAGTCGCTTGCAGCGGTACTGCGAGGACTTCATTCTCACGCCAGGCTGAGTTGCTGCATCCAGCCAGCGTAAGCGCTGTCGCAACGAAACACCCGCGCAAAAAAGGCTTCATTTCCTACTCCCGAAGACAACGATTGAATGAACATCCTGTTAACTGATTTCGGTAAGAGATCGAAATCGAAAATAAAGCTCTCCATCATATTGATGGAGAGCTAATAGCAACATTATACCTACATACTTCAAACTATAGCGGTATTGGCTTGTTCATTCGCCCGCATCGCTTACTGCTGTAAGCTCATCGGGATGCCCTGACTGACCGTTACCTGC
>NZ_DATBBJ010000003.1:0-2168 GCF_036271055.1 Scandinavium sp.
GGATACTTCCCTTTATGGAGGCTCAGTGTGCCGGCATTGCATGCTTCGGCTTCATGTCTGGCCCCGCCGCTTTTGTCGGTGGTGTGCCTCTGACGCGAGCCAAGAATCCGTGGGTAATGCCGGAAGCATCGACGTAACGACCAGTGATATTCCCCTGCGAACTGATTCCGTTTAGCGATGTAAAGGTTGACCCGGGAAAATCGAAAGTGAAGAAATTGTTTGGCGGGACAAAGAAGAGTCCATGAGTCACGCCTAAGGCGTCCACATATCTGCCCACTACCCAGTTCCTATTGTTATCTCCAAACAGGATTGTCTGAGTGGAGCCCGGAGGATCGATCGGGAAGTGCAGCGCCCCATTGGCGTCCCGGTAGAAGCCATGAGTGATTCCTGAGGGTTCTACATAGTATCCCACCGTCAAGTGCTTTGAATCATTGATCTGGTAAACAACGGTCACGGCAGCTCCCGGGACGCTAAACAACGTTAAGGTTCCACCAATGTTGACGAACGCCTGCTGGATCCCGGTTATCGGGGGAAAAATAAACGTGCCGGCAAAGTCGCCGGAATTGTTTATCCCAAGCACAACGGTAAAGACCGCGCCGGGAACATCGTACGTTGTGAAGGTGCCACCCGACAGGAAAAACCCGTGCTCGCTGCCATCGCTGGTGCCGTAGCCACCGCCGACTGTGCCTGGGTTATTGATGGCTCGTGCGTCAGTAAAACCCACGGTATCGTTAGGATCGACGATCGGCGCGCTAAAGCTGCCATCGCTGAACCGGACAAAGGCCCGCGTCACCCCGCTTGAATCGGTGAAAACGCCAACAACGTCGCCTCTTTCGTTAATCTTTTGCGGCAAGGTCGAATTTCCGGTCCCGGGATAATCAAAAGTCGTGATCACTTCGATAGAGCCTGAGTTCGCTGCTTGCTGAGCGAACGTCCCTATCAATGGGAACACGAATAGAACTGCCAGAATGCTGATGAATATGTATTTTGGTTTCATGATGCTTATTGCCTCCTTGGTTTAATTTTCCATTCCTAAAACGCCGATGCGGCAAACGCACAATGCCCAGTTGGCGAATTTCGATGTGTCCAGTTTGCGTGTTATCTGAATTTTGCTAGGGGACCTTACTAGCCGGACACAGGTCGACTGTTAACGGAAGCACCTCATCTTGAGAAAGCATTCTCTGGATGCGAGAGTCGTGTCGTCAAAATGAATGGCGCGATCAACGGACGCACATCCGCTACTCACGCAGCATCAAAAAAGGCTTGGCACATTCCAGGTGCATGGCGCGCCACCGTGAGGAATGGACGAATTGCCGTGTGGCAGGTCTACGCTGACAACAAGCCAATCTATGAGTTGCTGCCCGAACACGCCTAACTCCTATGAAGGGTGTCAACGGGTGAGTTTGGATTTAGTCGAATTAATCACATGGTCGGGTTGATGGCGGGTTAAGCTTGCTTTTGATCTTTAGGAACGTTTCCGCTTCTTTTTCCGCTGAGTTGTTCAGCGGCTGATACTCCTATCCGCGCATCCGGCACTGCCGGAGCGCAATGTGACTTATGCCGTCGGCTGAAGCGGAACGTGGGCGCGGTCCAATCTAAGGCGACGAAGCTCGTCGCTTTAACGGTTCAGGTTAGGCTACGGACACACGCCACGTTCCAAAGGTTCTGTTGTCCTGTTCCCCTCGAACTCGTTTTTTAAAAATTTAAGCCCAGCTGCTGTACGGTGAGCCGGCCAGTGTGCAATCGCCACAGATCAACGGCCAGGTGTCGGGCCACGGCCACCATTGCTTTTTTGCGCACAGCTCCGCTGGCACGGGAGCCTTTGCACAGCAACGCCAGGCGCTTCTTCACCGGTGGATATTGCGGCTGGAAGCGCACCATACGCCAGGCGCATTCGACCAACGCCGCGCGTAGCCGCGGGTTGCCTCTCTTGGTTACACTTCCCGGCACGCGTTTGCTGCCACTGCTGCGTTCCCCGGGACATAAGCCAGTGTAGGAACTGATCGCGCGCCGATTTTTAAACCGCCGCCAGTGGCAAATCTCCCGCGTCACCACCACCGTAGTCAATTTGCCAAGCCCGAGCGGATTGCACGGCGGGGCGGCTGCTTCCAATTCTTTACTTAAAGAGAGGATTTGTTGCTCGAGCGCGAAGAGGGCCGGCCGGTAGA
>NZ_DATBBJ010000004.1:0-27608 GCF_036271055.1 Scandinavium sp.
CTCACCGTTGCGAGGTGGCGTATATTACGCTTTCCTCTTTCAGAGTCAACCCTATTTTTCAGGATTTTTCTCTTCAACCGAACCGGCTGTTTGTGTGAAGTGATTCACATCTGCCGTGTCGATGGAGGCGCATTATAGGGAGTTCTCGAGGTACCGCAATACTTAAATGACAGAAAAATGACTGACTGCTGCATTCCACAGCAAAACCCCGCCTTATACCTGTTTACACACAGAGTTATCCACAAAGCGGTAAATATCTAAAAAATTGCGAGCGATGCGCAAACGTTTTCGTTACAATGCCCGCGCTAAAACAAGGATGCCCCGCGAGGGGTGTTAGCTGAGTTTTTCTGGTAAAAATTCAGCTAACGCTCTCTGTAATCGTCAAATCCAGGGGATTTACCATGCAACAACGTCGTCCAGTCCGCCGCGCTTTACTCAGCGTTTCTGATAAAGCCGGTATCGTCGAATTCGCACAGGCACTTTCTGCACGCGGTGTGGAGCTGCTTTCCACTGGCGGAACCGCTCGCCTGTTAGCAGATAAAGGCTTGCCGGTGACCGAAGTCTCCGATTACACCGGTTTCCCGGAAATGATGGATGGACGCGTTAAGACGCTGCACCCGAAAGTGCACGGCGGCATTCTCGGTCGTCGCGGTCAGGATGACGGCATTATGGAAGAACATGGTATTGCGCCGATCGATATGGTTGTCGTTAACCTTTATCCTTTTGCCCAAACTGTCGCTCGCGAAGGCTGCTCACTGGAAGACGCTGTTGAGAATATCGATATCGGTGGCCCAACCATGGTTCGCTCTGCCGCCAAGAACCATAAAGATGTCGCCATCGTTGTGAAGAGCAGTGACTACGCTTCTATTATTAGTGAGATGGATGCTAACGAAGACTCTCTTTCTCTCGAAACCCGTTTCGACCTCGCCATTAAGGCTTTCGAACATACCGCCGCCTACGACAGCATGATCGCGAACTACTTCGGCAGTCTGGTTCCGGCTTACCACGGCGGAACGCAAGAGCCAGCGGGTCGCTTCCCTCGCACCCTGAATCTGAACTTCATTAAGAAGCAGGATATGCGTTACGGTGAAAACAGCCACCAGCAAGCGGCCTTCTATATAGAAGAAGAAATTAAAGAAGCATCGGTTGCCACAGCACAGCAAGTCCAGGGTAAAGCGCTTTCCTATAACAATATTGCCGACACGGATGCCGCGCTGGAATGTGTGAAAGAGTTCAACGAGCCGGCGTGCGTCATCGTAAAACACGCGAACCCATGTGGTGTGGCTGTCAGCCACTCTATTCTGGATGCCTACGACCGCGCATACAAAACTGACCCTACCTCCGCGTTCGGCGGCATCATTGCCTTTAACCGCGAACTGGACGCCGAAACCGCGCAGGCTATTATCGCTCGTCAATTTGTCGAAGTGATTATCGCCCCATCAGCAACTGAAGAGGCGCTGAAAATTACCGCTGCCAAACAGAATGTTCGCGTACTGACCAGTGGTCAGTGGGAAACTCGCGCTGCTGGCCTCGATTTCAAACGTGTTAACGGGGGTTTACTGGTTCAGGATCGCGATCTCGGCATGGTGACTTCTGGTGAACTGCGTGTTGTCAGCAAGCGTCAACCGAGTGAACAGGAACTGCGTGATGCACTGTTTTGCTGGAAAGTGGCGAAATTCGTGAAATCCAACGCCATTGTGTATGCCAAAGAGAACGTGACTATTGGTATAGGCGCAGGCCAGATGAGTCGTGTGTATTCCGCTAAAATTGCCGGTATTAAAGCTGCCGACGAAGGACTGAAAGTGAAAGGCTCCGCGATGGCGTCTGATGCCTTCTTCCCGTTCCGCGATGGTATTGATGCCGCTGCCGCGGTCGGCATAACCTGTGTTATCCAGCCTGGCGGTTCCATTCGTGATGAAGAAGTCATTGCCGCTGCGGATGAACACGGCATTGCGATGATCTTCACCGACATGCGCCACTTCCGCCATTAATCTCCGGAGCAGATGATGAAAGTATTAGTGATTGGTAATGGCGGGCGTGAGCACGCACTGGCGTGGAAAGCGGCACAGTCTCCGCTAGTTGAAACCGTTTTCGTGGCGCCGGGCAACGCGGGCACCGCGCTTGAGCCGACGCTGCAAAACGTGGCGATTAGCGCGACTGATATTCCTGCCCTGCTTAATTTCGCCAAAAGTGAAGATATTGGTCTGACGATCGTTGGACCGGAAGCACCGCTGGTGATTGGCGTGGTCGATGCCTTCCGCAACGCGGGCCTGACCATCTTTGGCCCGACACAAGGTGCGGCACAACTCGAAGGTTCGAAAGCCTTTACTAAAGACTTCCTGGCACGCCATGAGATTCCGACGGCGGAATACCAGAACTTTACTGAGATTGACCCCGCACTGGCTTATCTGCGCGAGAAAGGCGCGCCGATCGTTATCAAAGCCGACGGTCTCGCAGCAGGTAAAGGCGTTATTGTCGCCATGACGCTGGAAGAAGCAGAAGCCGCTGTACATGACATGCTGGCAGGTAATGCCTTTGGCGACGCGGGCCACCGTATCGTCATCGAAGAGTTCCTTGATGGCGAAGAAGCCAGTTTCATCGTGATGGTCGACGGTGAAAACGTTCTGCCGATGGCCACCAGCCAGGATCACAAACGCGTCGGCGATGGCGATACCGGGCCGAATACCGGCGGCATGGGCGCGTATTCCCCTGCACCGGTCGTCACTGACGATGTGCATCAGCGCACCATGGACCGCATCATCTGGCCTACCGTTCGCGGGATGGCGGCAGAAGGCAACACCTACACCGGTTTTCTGTATGCAGGATTGATGATCGATAAAGCAGGCAATCCAAAGGTTATCGAATTCAACTGCCGCTTTGGCGACCCGGAAACGCAGCCGATCATGTTGCGCCTGCAATCCGATCTGGTTGAATTATGCCTGGCCGCCTGTGACGGTAAACTGGATGAGAAAACGTCTCGCTGGGATCCACGCGCTTCGCTGGGCGTGGTCATGGCCGCAGGCGGTTATCCGGGCGATTACAATAACGGCGACGAAATTCACGGTCTGCCGCTGGAAGAAGTCGAAGGCGGGAAAGTCTTCCAGGCGGGCACGACGTTGTCGAATGACGATCGCGTGCTGACTAATGGGGGACGCGTACTTTGTGTCACCGCGTTGGGTGAAACCGTAGCCGAAGCGCAGAAACGTGCTTATGCGTTAATGACGGATATTCATTGGGAAGACTGTTTCAGCCGGAAAGATATCGGCTATCGCGCCATTGCGCGCGAGCAGGGGAAGTAATCTTTCATTGCCCGGCGGCGCGATGCTTGCCGGGTCTATCGTTAAAAGGTTTTCTCTTTCGGCTGCCAGGTACAGAAATCTTCGTTCGCCACCAGCAGCAACTGTGACCCTTCCGGCGCTTCCAGCCATGCCACGCTCACTTCCACAGAAGAATGACTTTGGCGTCGTTCAATATGGTTTATGGCACGAGTTTCTAAATCGGGTTTCACCGTTTGCCCATCGCAGGTAGTCACAGTGTGGTTTTCATGCCAACGTCCCTGACGCAGCACCACACGCCCTTGACGCAGCGCATCGCTGGTCTGACGGATTTGTTGTGCCTGATAGCGATATAACGCTATTTGGTCATTGGAGAGTTGTTGCTTCTGCCCGTCGACTTCACGCTGCATAAAGCTGAGTTCACCGCTGTCATCAAAACGCACGCGAACATGTTCTGGCGGTTTACCGTAAATATTGAGTTCAATCAGAGAGAGCGTATCGCCCTTCCAGCGGTATTCACTGGTTGAGGTGTTCCCGCTGCGCCACGGGCTGAACGCCGCGAGCAGATGGGTTTCGTTGTCAGAATCTTTACGCCAGATGCGCATCGCACCCTGGTTGTCTGCATAACCGCTCGCGGTAAACGGCGGCAGCGACGAGTTATGGCTACAGGCGGACAGCAATAACGTTCCGGCCAGCATCAACGAACAACGCCAGATAGACAAAAGGGGCGAAACCGCCCCTCCGTTAAAACTTTTCACCGGCATGCAGTCTTACTGCTTAACCGCGTCTTTCAGTGCTTTACCAGAAACAAATGCCGGCACGTTGGCTGCGGCGATTTTGATTTCTTTACCGGTCTGCGGGTTGCGGCCAGTACGCTCAGCGCGGTGGTTCACTTTGAAGGTACCGAAACCAACCAGTTGTACAGCATCACCTTCTTTCAGAGACTCAGTAATTGCAGCCAGAGTAGATTCCAGGGCAGATTTAGCCTGAGCTTTAGACAGGTCAGCCTTGTCCGCAATTACATCAATCAGTTGAGTCTTGTTCATATGTTATCCTTACAATGTGTTTATCGCTTGCTAAGCATCGAGTGCGACGGAAATGCCAAAAAAGCACTCTCCTGCATACACGCACCGATAGCCACTTTTTTTCGCCTTCCAAATGTAGACCAGACGGGGGGCAGATGTGAAGCCTTCAGGCATGACAATTCAGACTGAATGTCACGTTTTGTGGCTTCATTGCTGAAAATTTATACCGATATTGCTCTCACCGGCCTCCCGGAGGTCTGCACGGAGCCCTTTTATCAGTTCAATATCGCGTTCTTCACAGTCGGCCAGGAGTCGGAAAATTTCCCATTGAATGTCCCATTCCTGTTCCACCGCCGGGTTTTCTTTCAGCTCTTCGTCGGTCATTTCGCGACCCGCCTGGGTCATTTCAAGCATTGCGACGGTCGTGATTGAAGACTTGCTGACTTCAATCGCATGTTCAAGTGTTTCACCGCTCAGACGTGAATGCACGACTTCACTCAACGCCACGCACGCATCAATTGCCGGATAAACACCGTAGATATCGAAATCGTCGGCCACCGGGATCGCCTCTTCCAGCTTTTCGAGCTGGCTGTCGAAATTGATTTTGGCGTCCTTTACGGTCAGGGTTTCCCAGATAAGATCGAGAATACGACGGTAAATCTGCCCGTCAGCGAATTCAGTCTGCTGGCAGAACACAGCGTAATTCGGATACATGCGCTCGCACAGGCAAGCCATGAAGGTCAAATGCTGCCAGCTTTCCAGCTTCTCAAGGCGCAAATGAATCGGATTTTGTAACATGATGAGTTCTCGAATGCGTTAATTAGCGGCAGTTTACCTGAATCAAGGCTGAATTGCTTGCCAACGCAGGAAGGCCGGTCGCCCAGAGGCAACAGCGTCCGCCCAGCGAGTGGGCTCGGGCAGACGATAGCCCTGAGTACAGCGCTGCACCCACGCCAGCGCAGTGTCCTGACTGACGCGATGCCCGGTGGCAATAAACAGCGGATTGCATCTCGCTTTGCTACGCCACACCCAGCCCAACTGCTCTTGCTTATCCATCAGCGGTGCCAGTGCGCCCGGTTCAGCAGACAGCGGCTCAAACTTGCCGCACAGGCGTTTCTTTGCCACGCCAATCGTCGGGACATCCACCAGCAGGCCAAAATGGCTGGCAACACCAAGGCGACGTGGATGAGAAATACCGTGCCCATCAACAAACAGCAGGTCCGGTTTACGGGAGAGTTGTTCCCACGCCGCCAACAGCGCAGGGTATTCACGGAATGACAGGAAACCCGGGATATAAGGCATGGTGGTGGGAATACGCGCTATCTGACATTCCACCAGTTCAAGGCTGGGGTATTTCAGCATAACGATGGCTGCACGAGTGATTTCCCCGCCCTGCTCAAACCCAACGTCAGCACCGCCGATGAATCTCGGAAGATCTTCAGAAAACAGATCCTCGCGGATCACTGACGACGCTAACGCAAGCTGTTGTTCCCGAAGATCTGCCAAATCCATTCTGTGTCCTTATCGGTGATACTGCGCTGACAAGCGGTGAACGGCTTCGACAAATGCACCCGCATGCTCCGGCGGTACATCCTGATGAATGCCGTGTCCGAGGTTAAAGACGTGGCCTTCCCCTAGACCGAAGCCAGCCAGAATGGTTGCCACTTCTTCTTCGATACGCGCAGGCTGCGCATAGAGCATCGACGGGTCCATGTTGCCTTGCAGAGCAACTTTATCGCCCACGCGACGGCGCGCATCGGCAATGTCGGTGGTCCAGTCGAGGCCAAGTGCATCACATCCCGTTGCGGCCATCACTTCCAGCCACTGCCCGCCACCTTTGGTGAACAGTGTGACCGGCACACGACGGCCTTCGTTTTCGCGCTGCAACCCATCAATGATTTTGTGCATGTAATACAGCGAGAACTGCTGATAATCACGCCCGGTCAGCACACCGCCCCAGGTATCGAAAATCATCACCGACTGCGCCCCCGCGCGGATTTGCGCGTTCAGATACAGCGTGACGCTTTGCGCCAGCTTGTCGAGCAGCAAATGCAGCGCCTGGGGATCGGCATACATCATTTTCTTGATAACGGTGAACGCTTTGCTGCTACCGCCTTCCACCATATATGTCGCCAGCGTCCACGGGCTGCCAGAGAAACCAATCAGCGGCACTTCGCCTTTTAGCTCGCGGCGAATGGTGCGTACCGCGTTCATCACATAGCCCAGTTCCTGCTCTGGATCCGGCACGGGCAGCTTTTCGATATCCGCTTTAGTTTTCAGTGGAGACGTAAAGCGCGGGCCTTCGCCCGTTTCGAAATAGAGGCCAAGTCCCATCGCATCAGGAATGGTCAGAATGTCCGAGAAGAGGATCGCAGCATCCAGCGGGTAGCGGCGCAGCGGCTGCAAAGTGACTTCACAGGCAAGTTCCGCGTTTTTGCACAGTGACATAAAATCACCGGCAACGGCGCGTGTCGCCTTGTATTCAGGCAAATAGCGCCCCGCTTGTCTCATCATCCAGACAGGGGTGATATCAACAGGCTGGCGCAGCAGCGCACGCAGATAACGATCGTTCGTCAATTCGGTCATGTTTGCAGTTCCTTTATGCGTCGTGCGGGCAGTGTACCATCACTCATAGTCTGCCCGACACATCGCCACCGTATCTTCAATCAAACGCCGCGCCACAGTGCCCGGTGGTGGCAACAAAGGCAGATTGTCATAGCGATACCAGTTGGCTTCCAGCAGTTCTTTCGGATCGATAACGATATCGCCGCTGTCGTAATCTGCCATAAAAGCGGTCATCAGTGACTGCGGGAACGGCCAGGGCTGCGAGGTCACATAACGCAGATTTTTAACGCGAATCGAACTCTCTTCCATCACTTCACGCGCGACAGCCTGTTCGAGGGTTTCGCCCACTTCAACAAAGCCTGCCAGCACGGTGTGCACGCCATTGCGATGACGCGTGTGCTGAGCCAGCAAAATGGAGTCATCGCGGCGAATGGCGACGATAATGCACGGAGCAATTTGCGGGTAATAACGTTCCCGGCAGTGGCTGCACAGCATCGCCCACTCGGTTTTACTCGGGTGCATGGTGTGGCCACAATAGCCGCAGAATTTATGCGAACGATAAAACTCCGCCAGTTGCACGCCGCGGCCTGCGAGCTGGAACAGACCCACATCTTGATCCAGCACCTGGCGTACTGTGCCCATCTCCTGGTGTCGCGCCTGTTGAATCAACCAGACCGGTTCACCCTGCCATTCGCCGATCTGCATTGCCGGTTTTCCGACAAGATCGAATTTTTCCGCTTCACCATAGGGTAAGTCACCGCCGGGCAGCCATAATTTCTGTTCGTGACTGACTATCCACCAGCCGCGGTCTAATTTTTCAATTATACGATCCATATCTATTGCACTACCTTCGCTTCACTGGCACTTTGTTAACAGTGTTTTTACATTTTTTGGGTGAGCCGTTTTTACTCTTTTAAAGTCGGAGTCCATCATGCTAAACCAGTTAGAAAGCCTGACAGAGCGCGTTGGCGGCAGCCATCATCTTGTCGATCAGTGGCTACAGGTACGCAAGCAGTTGCTCGTCGCTTATTACAATCTGGTTGGCATTAAGCCTGGCAAAGGATCGTATATGCGCCTCAACGAGAAAGCACTGGACGATTTTTGTCAGCGTCTGGTGGATTACCTCTCCGCCGGCCATTTCAGTATTTATGAACGCATTGTCGGCGAATTGGAAGGTGAAAACCCACTTTTAGCCGCAACAAAACTTTATCCTCAGCTTGAAGGCAACACCCAACAGATAATGGATTTGTATGATTCGAGCCTGGAAATGGCTATCGATGATGATAACTGCATGGAGTTTCAGCAGGCCTTATCGACGCTTGGTGAAGCCCTTGCCGCTCGCTTTACGCTGGAAGACAGCCTGATTGCCCTGGCATTGGATAACAAACTCAACGGCAGCGCCAATGATGAAAATCAGATTGCGCGTCCAGCTTGAGTTCTTAGTCGTTAACGAGTAATTTACATTCTTCACCTCGCCGCTGGCGGGGTTGTATCTTGTCGGAGTGCCCATTTGGGCTGAGACCGTTAATTCGGGATCCGCGGAACCTGATCAGGCTAGTACCTGCGAAGGGAACAAGAGTTACACCTTATTACGTTGCCTTTGCGGGCGCGTATCCTCTTGCTTCATCCGTCGTCTGACAAGCCATCTCCTTGATTAACTGGAATGTGCTATGTCTACTACAAAACTGACCCGCCGCGAACAACGCGCACACGCTCAACACTTTATCGACACCCTTGAAGGCACCGCCTTCCCCAACTCAAAACGCATATACCTCCAGGGCTCCCGCGATGACATTCGCGTGCCAATGCGTGAAATTCAGCTAAGCCCAACGTTCATCGGCGGGACGAAAGAAAACCCGCAACTTGAGCAGAACGAAGCGGTTCCCGTGTATGACACCTCTGGCCCGTATGGCGATCCGGCCATTGCCATTAACGTTCAGCAAGGCCTGACGAAACTGCGTCAGCCGTGGATTGATGCACGCTACGACAGCGAACCGCTGGACGAGAGAAGTTCTGCATACACCAAAGAACGCCTGGCCGATGACGGACTTGATGAACTGCGCTTCACTGGCCTGCTGACACCGAAACGTGCCGTCGCTGGCAAGTGTGTGACGCAATTGCATTATGCGCGTCAGGGCATTGTTACGCCGGAAATGGAGTTCATTGCGATTCGCGAGAACATGGGCCGCGAGCGTATTCGCAGTGAAGTATTACGCCATCAGCATCCAGGTGAAGGTTTCGGCGCGCGATTGCCGGAAAATATCACACCGGAATTTGTCCGGGATGAAGTCGCAGCCGGACGCGCCATCATTCCGGCCAACATCAACCATCCTGAATCCGAACCGATGATCATTGGCCGCAACTTTCTGGTGAAGGTCAACGCCAACATCGGTAACTCAGCAGTCACCTCGTCGATTGAAGAAGAAGTGGAAAAGCTGGTGTGGTCGACACGCTGGGGAGCGGATACGGTAATGGATCTCTCTACTGGCCGCTATATCCACGAAACCCGCGAGTGGATCCTGCGAAACAGTCCGGTGCCGATTGGCACAGTACCGATCTATCAGGCGCTGGAAAAGGTCAACGGGATCGCCGAAGATCTGACGTGGGAAGCCTTCCGCGACACGTTGCTGGAACAAGCAGAGCAAGGCGTGGATTACTTCACCATCCACGCGGGCGTGCTGTTGCGCTACGTGCCGATGACCGCTAAACGTCTAACGGGCATTGTTTCACGCGGCGGCTCGATCATGGCGAAATGGTGCCTGTCGCATCATCAGGAAAATTTCCTGTATCAGCATTTCCGTGAAATCTGCCAAATTTGCGCCGCGTATGACGTCTCCCTTTCGCTGGGAGACGGTCTTCGTCCTGGTTCCATTCAGGACGCCAATGACGAAGCGCAGTTTGCCGAACTGCATACGCTTGGCGAGCTGACCAAAATCGCGTGGGAATATGACGTGCAGGTGATGATCGAAGGTCCGGGCCACGTGCCGATGCAGATGATTCGCCGCAATATGACCGAAGAACTGGAGCATTGTCACGAAGCGCCGTTCTATACACTCGGACCGCTGACCACCGACATCGCACCGGGTTACGATCACTTCACCTCCGGCATTGGGGCAGCGATGATTGGCTGGTTCGGCTGCGCGATGCTCTGCTATGTCACGCCGAAAGAACACCTTGGTTTGCCCAACAAAGAAGACGTGAAACAGGGGCTGATCACCTACAAAATCGCCGCACACGCCGCCGATCTGGCGAAAGGTCATCCCGGCGCGCAAATCCGCGATAACGCCATGTCGAAAGCGCGCTTTGAATTCCGCTGGGACGACCAGTTCAATCTGGCGCTCGATCCCTTCACCGCCCGTGCTTATCACGATGAAACGCTGCCACAGGAGTCCGGCAAAGTGGCGCACTTCTGTTCCATGTGTGGTCCAAAATTCTGCTCGATGAAAATCTCCCAGGAAGTGCGCGACTATGCGGCAGCGCAAACCATCGAAGTGGGCATGGCTGATATGTCAGAGAACTTCCGCGCGAAAGGCGGTGACATCTATCTGCGCAAGGAGGAAGTCTGATGTATCAGCCTGATTTCCCCACGGTGCCGCTGCGCTTAGGCCTCTACCCGGTGGTCGACAGCGTGGAGTGGATTGCACGTTTGCTGGACGCTGGCGTGCGCACGCTCCAGTTACGTATCAAGGATAAAGACGATACTGAAGTGGAAGCCGACGTAATTGCCGCAATTACGTTGGGCCGCCGCTATCGTGCACGGCTGTTTATCAACGATTACTGGCGGCTGGCAATTAAGCATCGGGCTTACGGCGTGCATCTGGGCCAGGAAGATCTTGCGGTCACCGATCTGGCCGCAATCCGTAAAGCCGGTCTGCGGTTGGGTGTGTCTACGCATGACGATATGGAGATCGACGTGGCGCTTGCCGTAAAGCCGTCCTACATCGCGTTGGGTCACGTTTTTCCTACGCAAACGAAACAGATGCCGTCAGCACCACAAGGGCTGGCGCAGCTTGCCGGGCATATCACGCGGCTGAAGGATTACCCAACGGTGGCAATTGGCGGGATTAGCATTGCACAGGCTCCGTCGGTACTGGCGACCGGCGTAGGCAGTATTGCAGTGGTTAGCGCCATCACTCAGGCGCCAGACTGGCAACTGGCAACCGCTCAACTGCTGGAAATGGCGGGGGCAGGCGATGAATGATCGCGATTTTATGCGCTACAGTCGCCAGATCTTACTCGACGATATCGCCATCGACGGGCAGCAAAAGTTGCTCGCCAGTCGCGTATTGATTATCGGCCTTGGCGGGCTGGGCTCTCCGGCGGCACTCTATCTGGCTGGGGCGGGCATTGGTAAGCTGGTATTAGCCGATGACGATCATGTGCATATCAGTAATTTACAGCGGCAAATTCTGTTTACCACGGACGATATCGACCAGCCCAAAGCAGCGGTGACGAAACAGCGGCTTTCACAGCTCAATCCAGACATTCAGCTTATTGCCCTGAACCAACACCTTACGGGTGAAGCGCTCCACCAGCAGATCCAACAGGCAGATGTCGTGCTCGACTGCACTGACACTATGGCGAGTCGTCAGGCCATCAATGCCGCTTGTGTAGAACAGAGGAAGCCGCTGATCACCGCCAGCGCCGTTGGGTTTGGCGGTCAATTGATGGTGATCGCCCCGCCGCTGACGCATGGCTGCTATCGCTGTCTGTGGCCTGATGAACAGGAGCCTGAACGTAATTGCCGCACCGCCGGGATCGTCGGACCAGCCGTCGGCATGATGGGAACGTTGCAAGCGCTGGAGACCATCAAACTGTTGAGCGGCATGGAAACAGCACAGGACGTATTGCGT
The DNA here is from genome assembly GCF_036271055.1 of Scandinavium sp. Lineage (GTDB taxonomy): Bacteria > Pseudomonadota > Gammaproteobacteria > Enterobacterales > Enterobacteriaceae > Scandinavium. The sequence goes on from NZ_DATBBJ010000004.1 coordinate 11,719, forward strand.
CTGTTTGATGCCCGGTCGGGCGACTGGCGCTCACTCACCCGAACACGCTCGGCTGACTGCCCCGTTTGCGGAGGTTCTAATGCAGATTCTTGTTAACGATGAGCGCGTTGAATGCGAGACCGGGACACATGTAGCAGCGCTATTGTCACAGCTCGATCACGACAAACCTGGCGTTGCGCTGGCGCTCAATCAGCACATTCTGCCCCGTTCACAGTGGACGCAACATCCTTTGCAGGAGGGCGATGCGCTCCTGCTTTTTCAGGTAATAGCCGGAGGCTGAAATGCTACGTATTGCCGATAAAACCTTTGAATCACACCTGTTCACTGGCACAGGGAAATTTGCCACGCCGGAACTGATGGTCAACGCCATTCGCGCGTCCGGCAGCCAGCTGGTGACGCTGGCGATGAAACGCATCGATTTACGCCAGCATAATGACGCCATTCTTCAGCCCCTTTTGGACGCGGGTGTGTCGCTGCTGCCGAATACTTCCGGGGCTAAAACCGCTGAGGACGCCATTTTTGCCGCACGGTTAGCTCGGGAAGCATTAGGAACGCATTGGGTAAAACTGGAAATTCACCCCGATCACCGCTGGTTGTTGCCGGACCCGATTGAAACGCTGAAAGCCGCAGAGCGACTGGTTAAAGAAGGATTTGTGGTGCTGCCGTACTGCAGCGCCGATCCCGTCTTGTGCAAACGGCTGGAAGATGTAGGCTGCGCCGCAGTGATGCCCCTCGGCGCGCCTATTGGCTCAAATCAGGGCCTGGAAACCCGTGCGATGCTGGAGATTATTATCGCGCAATCGACCATACCCGTTGTGGTGGATGCCGGAATTGGCGTACCGAGTCACGCCGCACAGGCAATGGAAATGGGCGCAGATGCGGTGCTGGTCAACACGGCGATTGCCGTAGCGGATTCTCCTATAGAAATGGCGACCGCTTTTCGGCTTGCGGTCGAAGCGGGCCTTCTCGCAAGACAAGCTGGGCCCGGTGCGAAAAGCAGAATGGCGCAGGCCACCAGCCCGTTGACGGGTTTTCTGGAGGCGTTGTGATGGCGACCTTCACTCAACGCTGGCAACAACTCGACTGGGATGACATTCGTCTGCGGATCCACAGAAAAACGGCAGTCGATGTGGAACGTGCGCTGGCAGCTCGTCAGCTCAGCCGCGACGATTTTTTGGCACTGCTTTCGCCCGCCGCAGACGGATACCTTGAAACACTGGCGCAACGAGCGCAGCAGCTTACCCGTCAGCGTTTCGGTCATACCGTCAGTTTCTATGTCCCGCTCTATCTTTCAAATCTCTGTGCGAACGACTGTACCTACTGCGGCTTCTCAATGAGCAATCGCATCAAGCGGAAAACGCTGGATTCTCACGAGATTGCCCGAGAGTGCGAAGCGATTCGCGCGATGGGATTTGAGCATTTACTTCTCGTAACTGGCGAGCATCAGACCAAAGTCGGGATGGACTATTTTCGCCGCCATCTCCCCGACATCCGCCGTCAATTTGCTTCGTTGCAGATGGAAGTTCAGCCTTTGTCGCAGCCCGAATATGCGGAGTTGAAAACGTTAGGGCTGGATGGCGTGATGGTGTATCAGGAGACCTATCATCAGGCGATGTATGCGCGCCATCATCTGAAAGGCAATAAGAAAGATTTCATCTGGCGACTGGAAACGCCAGATCGATTGGGCAAAGCGGGGATCGATAAAATCGGCCTGGGCGCGCTGATTGGGCTTTCCGATAGTTGGCGCGTTGACTGTTACATGGTGGCGGAGCATCTACTTTGGCTCCAGCAACATTACTGGCAGAGCCGCTATTCCGTCTCGTTTCCCCGTCTGCGCCCCTGTGCGGGTGGCGTAGAACCGGCATCGATAATGGACGAACGTCAGCTGGTACAAACCATTTGTGCATTTCGCCTGCTTTCACCAGACATTGAGTTGTCACTGTCGACCCGCGAATCGCCGCAGTTTCGCGATCGGGTCATCCCTATTGCTATCAATAACGTCAGCGCGTTTTCGAAGACGCAACCCGGCGGCTATGCGGATGACCACCTGGAACTGGAGCAATTCACCCCTCACGACGGACGCCGGCCGGAAGAAGTCGCCGCCGCCCTTATTTCGAAGGGTTTGCAGCCGGTATGGAAAGACTGGGACCCGTGGCTGGGGCGTTCCTCGCACTAATCTGCAAGCGTTACATTAGGATGAAGAAAACGCTGAAGCCTGCTCGTAAAGTGGTTCATCAAGCGTTGTCTGTAAACAGCAGCTATCCTACGCTGCACTGGTCAGCAGGGAATGTTGACCAGGGCGGCGGTTCCTTCCTCTTCCGCCCTGCCTCAACTTTAGCTGTGTCACTAACTCTGTGATAAGTCGCTGTTCAGAGCAGTGAATTCGATGATATTCGTAGGCAATGGAGACACGATTTCCTACGGAACGCGACAAACTGTAACCGGTTTCATTTATTTGCGGCTATCTTTGTGATGCCTTACACACAATCACCGTAAAGCGGTTGTTGATTAACGCGTCACGCGATAAAGATGGAGCATCAAGGACCATGAGGGCGAGTTATGAAGAACATTGTTTTATGCTGTGCAGCAGGCATGTCCACTAGCATGCTGGTTCAACGTATGAAAGACGCAGCTCAGAAAAAAGGCGTCGAAGTGACTATCAAGGCAGTCCCTGTCGCAGAATTCAAAGATAATATCGGCGCGGCCGATATCGTACTGCTTGGGCCACAGGTGAAATACGAACTGGCTAAACTCCAGGCAGAGGCCGAGCCGCTGGGCAAGAAAGTTGCGGTTATCGATATGATGGATTACGGCATGATGAAAGGTGATGTCGTTCTTGAGAAAGCTCTCAAGCTGATGGAGTGAGTCGTGGAAGATTTAGAAACTATTATCATGGAGCTACTGGTTAATGCCGGGGCCGCACGCAGTTCTGCATTAACCGCGCTGCAACTCGCCCGTAAAGGTGATTTTTCAGCAGCGGAACAAGCAATGGTTGAGTCGCGTGAGTTTGTTAAACATGCGCATACTATTCAGACCCAGTTGATTGGCCTCGACGAAGGCACAGGCAAACTGCCCGTTAACCTGATTACCGTTCACTCTCAGGATCACCTGATGAACGCAATGGTGATTCAGGATCTGGCGGGCGATATGATTGAACTCTATCGTCGTTTGCCGCTGGTAAACTAAAAAAACGTTTTCTCAGTCAGACAAGATGCCCGCTCAGCGGGCATTTTTGTTTTTATCGTTTACGAATCACGTTTCGTCAGCCATAAAAAAACCCGCCGAAGCGGGTTTTTAGTAGCGTTATCAGCAACGATTAATCGTTGTCGGAACCGCCCAGACCTGCGTTCAGCAGTTCTGCAAGGCTTGCAGAAGCATCTTCAGCAGTCACCTGCGGTACAACAGGTGTTTCACCCGCTGCACGGCGACGGATACGATCCTGGTGGTACGCATAACCTGTACCGGCCGGGATCAGACGACCCACGATGACGTTCTCTTTCAGACCGCGCAGTTCGTCGCGTTTGCCCGCAACAGCTGCTTCGGTCAGTACGCGAGTGGTCTCCTGGAACGATGCCGCAGAGATGAACGACTCGGTAGCCAGAGACGCTTTGGTGATACCCAGCAGATCACGCGCATAAGTCACGGTGATTTTGCCTTCCGCTTCCAGATCGCGGTTAGCGATCTTAACGCGGGAGTATTCAACCTGCTCGCCTTCGAGGAAGTCGGAGCTGCCGGCGCTGGCGATGGTTGCTTTACGCAGCATCTGACGCACGATAACTTCGATGTGCTTATCGTTAATCTTAACGCCTTGCAGACGGTAAACTTCCTGCACTTCGTTAGTGATGTAACGAGTCACCGCGTGAACACCACGCAGACGCAGAATGTCGTGTGGCGCTTCTGGGCCATCGGACACTACGTCACCGCGTTCTACACGCTCACCTTCGAACACGTTGAGCTGACGCCATTTCGGAATCATCTCTTCGTACGGATCGCTACCGTCAATCGGGGTGATCACCAGACGGCGTTTGCCTTTGGTTTCTTTACCGAAGGAAATGATACCGCTGATTTCTGCCAGAATTGCCGGCTCTTTCGGACGACGAGCTTCGAACAGATCCGCAACGCGTGGCAGACCACCGGTAATATCCTTGGTACCGCCGGATTCCTGTGGAATACGCGCCAGGGTGTCACCAGAGCTGATTTGCACGCCATCATCCAACTGAACAATCGCTTTGCCCGGCAGGAAGTACTGAGCAGGCATATCGGTGCCTGGGATCAGAACGTCGTTGCCTTTAGCATCGATGATTTTCAGTGCTGGACGCAGGTCTTTACCACCGGCAGTACGTTCTGCAGAATCCAGAACCACCAGCGAAGACAGACCGGTCAGTTCGTCGGTCTGACGAGTAATCGTCTGGCCGTCGACCATATCAGTGAAGCGAATGAAACCAGACACTTCGGTGATAACCGGCATGGTGTGCGGATCCCAGTTTGCTACGGTCTCGCCGCCAGCAACCTGCTCACCATCACCTTTCGCCATAACGGCACCGTAAGGCACTTTATAGCTTTCTTTGGTACGACCGAATTCGTCGATCAGTTTCAGCTCGGTGTTACGAGAGGTCACAACCAGCTTGCCAGCGGAGTTAACAACCGACTTGGCGTTAGAGAGCTTGATGCTACCCTTGTTTTTCACCTGGATGCTGGATTCAGCAGCCGCACGAGATGCCGCACCACCGATGTGGAACGTACGCATCGTCAGCTGTGTACCCGGCTCACCGATGGACTGTGCCGCGATAACACCGATTGCTTCACCTTTGTTGATGATGTGGCCACGCGCCAGGTCACGACCATAGCAGTGCGCACATACACCAAAGTCGGTGTCACAAGATACAACAGAGCGAACTTTCACGGAGTCAACGGAGTTAACTTCGAGCAGATCACACAGATGTTCGTGCAGCAGAGTGTTACGCGGAACAAGGATGTCCGCCGTACCCGGCTTCAGAATATCTTCTGCAGTCACACGACCCAGAACGCGATCGCGCAGTGGCTCTTTAACATCACCACCCTCGATAACCGGGGTCATGGTGATACCTTCAAGGGTGCCACAATCGTCTTCGGTAACAACCAGATCCTGTGCAACGTCAACCAGACGACGCGTCAGATAACCGGAGTTCGCAGTTTTCAGTGCGGTATCCGCCAGACCTTTACGAGCACCGTGCGTGGAGATGAAGTACTGAAGTACGTTCAGACCTTCACGGAAGTTCGCGGTGATTGGCGTTTCGATGATGGAGCCATCCGGCTTCGCCATCAGACCACGCATACCTGCCAGCTGACGAATCTGAGCTGCTGAACCACGCGCTCCGGAGTCGGCCATCATGTAGATGCTGTTGAAGGAAACCTGCTGCTCTTCAACGCCGTCACGGTTAATCACGGTTTCAGTCTGCAGGTTATCCATCATCGCTTTAGAAACGCGATCGTTCGCTGCAGCCCAAATATCGATAACTTTGTTGTAGCGTTCGCCCGCGGTGACCAGACCAGACTGGAACTGCTCCTGGATCTCAGCAACTTCGGCTTCTGCTTCAGAGATGATCTCGTGTTTCTTCTCTGGGATAACCATGTCGTCGATACCTACGGACGCACCTGAGCGCGCTGCATAGGCAAAACCGGTGTACATGGTCTGGTCAGCAAAGATAACGGTCGGCTTCAGACCCAAGATGCGGTAACAAGTGTTCAGCATTTTGGAGATAGCTTTCTTGCCAAGCGCCTGGTTGACGATGGAGAAAGGCAGACCTTTCGGTACGATCATCCACAGAATCGCACGACCAACGGTCGTATCGATCAGGCTGGTTTTCGCAACGAATTCGCCCTGAGCGTCTTTTTCGTATTCGGTGATACGCACTTTAACGCGCGCATGCAGAGAGGCCAGGCCAGCGCGATAAATACGCTCAGCTTCTTTAGGGCCAGTCAGCACCATGCCTTCGCCTTTGGCGTTAACACAGTCACGGGTCATGTAGTACAGACCCAATACAACGTCCTGAGAAGGAACGATGATTGGCTCACCGTTCGCTGGGGACAGGATGTTGTTGGTAGACATCATCAACGCACGCGCTTCGAGCTGGGCTTCCAGCGTCAGCGGTACGTGAACAGCCATCTGGTCACCATCGAAGTCGGCGTTATATGCCGCACAAACCAGCGGGTGAAGCTGAATTGCTTTACCTTCGATCAGAACCGGTTCAAACGCCTGGATACCCAAACGGTGCAGAGTTGGTGCACGGTTCAGCAGTACCGGGTGTTCGCGGATAACTTCGTCCAGGATATCCCAAACGACAGCTTCTTCGCGCTCAACCATCTTCTTAGCGGCTTTAATGGTGGTGGCCAGGCCACGCAGTTCCAGTTTGCCGTAGATGAACGGTTTGAACAGTTCCAGTGCCATTTTCTTAGGCAGACCGCACTGATGCAGACGCAGGTATGGACCTACGGTGATAACAGAACGACCGGAGTAGTCAACACGCTTACCGAGCAGGTTCTGACGGAAACGACCCTGTTTACCTTTGATCATATCGGCCAAAGATTTCAGAGGACGTTTGTTAGAACCGGTGATCGCACGACCGCGACGACCGTTATCCAGCAGGGCATCAACCGCTTCCTGCAGCATACGTTTTTCGTTACGTACGATGATATCTGGCGCAGCCAGATCCAGCAGACGTTTCAGACGGTTGTTACGGTTGATCACGCGACGATACAGATCGTTCAGATCTGAAGTTGCGAAACGACCACCATCCAGCGGAACCAGCGGACGCAGATCTGGCGGCAGAACCGGCAGAACGGTCAGGATCATCCACTCTGGCTTGTTACCAGACTGAACGAACGCTTCCAGCAGTTTGATACGCTTGGTCAGCTTTTTACGTTTGGTTTCGGAGTTGGTTTCGTTCAGCTCTTCACGCAGCTGCTCGCACTCTTGCTCCAGATCCATGCTTTTCAGCAGGGCCTGAATAGCTTCCGCACCCATCTTCGCGTCGAATTCGTCACCAAACTCTTCCAGCGCATCCAGATACTGCTCTTCAGTCAGGATCTGATTGCGTTCCAGGTTGGTCATACCGCCTTCGATAACAACATAAGATTCGAAGTACAGTACGCGTTCGATATCACGCAGTGGCATATCGAGCAGCAGGCCGATACGGGACGGCAGCGATTTCAGGAACCAGATGTGGGCAGTTGGAGATGCCAGTTCGATGTGACCCATGCGCTCACGACGCACTTTAGTCTGGGTCACTTCAACGCCGCACTTCTCACAAATCACACCACGGTGTTTCAGGCGCTTGTACTTACCGCACAGGCACTCATAGTCTTTTACCGGCCCAAAAATACGGGCGCAGAAGAGACCGTCACGTTCAGGTTTGAACGTACGGTAGTTGATGGTTTCCGGCTTTTTCACTTCACCGAAAGACCATGAACGGATCATGTCTGGCGAAGCCAGAGCAATTTTGATCGCATCAAACTCTTCGGTTTTAGTCTGCGCTTTTAGAAACTTTAGTAAATCTTTCACGGATTTGCTCCCGTCGGAGTTAGCACAATCTGGCGTCGGGAATGACCCCGACACCAGTGACCTGTTTGAGCGAGAGTTACTCGTCTTCCAGCTCGATGTTGATACCCAGCGAGCGGATTTCTTTCAACAGTACGTTGAAGGATTCCGGCATGCCCGGTTCCATCTGATGGTTGCCGTCCACGATGTTTTTATACATCTTGGTACGACCATTCACGTCATCAGACTTAACGGTAAGCATTTCCTGCAGGGTATATGCAGCGCCGTATGCTTCCAGCGCCCACACTTCCATCTCACCGAAGCGCTGACCACCGAACTGCGCCTTACCACCCAGCGGCTGCTGAGTAACCAGGCTATAAGAACCGGTAGAACGCGCATGCATCTTGTCATCAACCAAGTGGTTCAGTTTCAGCATGTACATGTAGCCAACGGTTACCTGGCGCTCGAACTGCTCACCGGTACGACCGTCGAACAGTGTGATCTGACCGGAAGTCGGCAGGCCACCCAGCTGTAACAGTTCCTTGATTTCTGACTCTTTCGCACCATCGAAGACCGGCGTTGCGATCGGCATACCTTTTTTCAGGTTCTCAGCCAGACGCAGAACTTCTTCGTCGCTGAAGGTCGCAAGATCAACTTTCTGACGAACATCAGTACCCAGATCATAAGCACGCTGGATAAATTCGCGCAGTTTGGCGACTTCTTCCTGTTGCTTAAGCATCGCGTTGATTTTCTCACCGATACCTTTCGCAGCCATACCCAGGTGGGTTTCAAGAATCTGACCGATGTTCATACGAGACGGTACGCCCAGCGGGTTCAGTACGATGTCAACCGGCGTGCCGTTTTCATCGTAAGGCATGTCTTCGATCGGGTTGATCTTAGAAATAACACCCTTGTTACCGTGACGACCCGCCATTTTATCACCCGGCTGGATCTGACGTTTAACGGCCAGATACACTTTAACAATCTTCAGCACACCTGGTGCCAGATCGTCGCCCTGAGTGATTTTGCGGCGTTTCGCTTCGAGTTTCTTCTCGAACTCGTGCTTCAGTTCGTCGTACTGCTCAGCCAGTTGTTCCAGCTGATTTTGTTTCGCTTCGTCGGTCAGACCGAGTTCCAGCCAGCGATCACGCGGCAGTTTATCGAGCTTCTCAGCTTCAACGCCACCGGAAACCAGCACAGCATAGATACGGCTAAACAGGCCAGCTTCGAGGATCTGCAGTTCTTCAGACAGGTCTTTCTTAGCCTGCTTCAGCTGCATCTCTTCGATTTCCAGCGCGCGTTTGTCTTTTTCCACGCCATCGCGGGTAAAGACCTGAACGTCGATAATCGTACCGGAAACACCGTTTGGTACACGCAGAGAAGAGTCTTTAACGTCAGACGCTTTCTCACCGAAGATCGCACGCAGCAGTTTCTCTTCTGGGGTCAGTTGGGTTTCACCTTTTGGCGTTACCTTACCTACCAGAATGTCGCCACCAGTGACTTCTGCACCGATGTAAACGATACCGGATTCATCGAGTTTAGAGAGCGCAGCTTCACCCACGTTCGGGATATCAGCGGTGATCTCTTCAGGCCCCAGCTTGGTGTCACGAGACACACATGCCAGTTCCTGGATGTGAATAGTGGTGAAGCGATCTTCCTGAACCACACGCTCGGAGACTAAGATGGAGTCTTCGAAGTTGTAGCCGTTCCACGGCATGAACGCTACGCGCATGTTCTGGCCAAGTGCCAATTCACCGAGATCGGTGGACGGGCCATCTGCCAGCACGTCGCCGCGCTCAACCGGCTCACCCAGGGATACACATGGCATCTGGTTGATGCAGGTGTTCTGGTTAGAACGGGTGTATTTGGTCAGGTTATAGATGTCGATACCTGCTTCGCCCGGATACATCTCGTCTTCGTTAACTTTGATAACGATACGGGAAGCATCTACGTACTGAACAGTACCACCACGTTTGGCAACGGCGGTTACGCCGGAGTCAACCGCTACAGCACGTTCCATACCGGTACCCACCAGCGGCTTATCAGCGCGCAGAGTCGGAACCGCCTGACGTTGCATGTTCGCACCCATCAATGCACGGTTAGCATCATCGTGTTCCAGGAATGGAATCAGGGACGCACCAACAGAAACGATCTGTTGGGTGGATACGTCCATGTAGTCAACCTGGTCACGGCTGAAGAGGCTCGATTCGCCTTTGCTACGACAAGTTACCAGGTCTTCTTCGAAGTGGTTGTTGTCATCCAGGTTGGAGTTCGCCTGAGCGATGACATAATTGCCTTCTTCGATAGCTGACAGGTAATGAATTTCGTCAGTAACAACACCGTCGATCACTTTACGGTACGGAGTCTCAAGGAAACCGTATTCGTTAGTCTGTGCGTACACGGACAAGGAGTTGATCAGACCAATGTTCGGACCTTCAGGGGTTTCGATTGGACATACGCGACCGTAGTGAGTCGGGTGTACGTCTCGAACTTCGAAGCCTGCACGTTCACGGGTCAAACCGCCTGGGCCGAGGGCAGAAATACGACGCTTATGCGTGATTTCAGACAACGGGTTGTTCTGGTCCATAAACTGTGACAGCTGGCTGGAACCAAAGAACTCTTTCACCGCAGCAGAAATCGGCTTGGCGTTGATCATATCCTGAGGCATCAGGGTATCGAGATCGCCCAGAGACAGACGCTCTTTAACCGCACGCTCAACACGTACCAGGCCAACGCGGAATTGGTTTTCCGCCATTTCGCCTACGGAACGGATACGACGGTTGCCGAGGTGGTCGATATCATCGACTTCGCCCTGACCGTTACGAATACCGATCAGTTTACGCATAACCTGGATGATGTCGTCTTTGCTCAGGATACCAGAGCCTTCGATTTCATCACGCAGCAGAGAACGGTTGAACTTCATACGACCTACCGCAGACAAATCGTAGCGGTCTTCGGAGAAGAACAGATTCTCAAACAGGTTTTCAGCGGCTTCACGCGTAGGCGGCTCACCAGGACGCATCATGCGGTAGATTTCTACCAGTGCGCTCAGACGATCATTTGTTGGGTCGACGCGTACAGTCTCAGAGATGTATGCACCGTGATCCAGATCGTTGGTAAACAGCGTTTCGATACGCTTGTGGCCAGACTGGCTCAGCTTAGCCAACAGATCCAGGCTCAGCTCCATGTTCGCAGGGCAAATCAATTCACCCGTTGAAGCATCGACGTAGTCTTTTGCAGCGACTTTGCCCGCAATGTACTCAACCGGTACTTCGATGAGTTTGATGTCATCTTTTTCCAGTTGGCGAATGTGGCGCGCAGTAATACGACGAGCTTTCTCGACGTAAATTTTACCGTTAGCTTCGATATCGAAGGACGCGGTTTCGCCACGCAGACGCTCAGGAATAAGCTCCATTTGCAGCTTATTGTCGCGGATTTCGAAAATAACTTTGTCAAAGAACAGATCGAGGATCTGCTCAGTGGTGTAGCTCAGCGCGCGCAGGATGATGGTCGCAGGCAGCTTACGACGACGGTCGATACGGACAAACAGGTTGTCTTTCGGATCGAACTCGAAGTCCAGCCAGGAACCACGGTAAGGGATGATACGTGCGTTATACAGCACTTTACCCGAAGAGTGGGTTTTACCCTTATCGCTGTCAAAGAAGACGCCCGGGCTACGGTGCAGCTGAGAAACGATAACACGCTCAGTACCGTTGATGACAAAGGTACCGTTATCGGTCATGAGTGGAATTTCACCCATGTACACTTCTTGTTCTTTGATGTCTTTGACGGTGCCTTCCGGCGCTTCACGCTCATAAATCACCAGACGCAGTTTAACGCGCAGGGGAGCGGAATAGGTCACGCCGCGAATCTGACATTCTTTCACGTCAAATACAGGCTCACCCAGACGATAGCTTACATACTGCAACTCAGAGTTGCCGCTGTAGCTCGCGATTGGGAATACGGAACGGAAGGCTGCTTCCAGACCGTACTGGCCTTCAGGATCTTGCTCGATAAACTTCTGGAACGAATCAAGCTGGATAGAAAGGAGATAAGGTATGTCCAGAACTTGTGGACGTTTACCAAAATCCTTACGAATACGTTTTTTCTCGGTATAGGAGTAAACCATAGGGTTCCTCAGCTCGCTGACAAGTCGACCGACTCTGCCCATTAGAGGGGCAGTTTATGCAACACTATTTTGTGGACCGGAAAATTGAATACTTTCCGCAATACCTGTTGCTATCACGCTTAAACCATTTCGTCGCGATTTACACAAGGCGGGTACCCTGTCGCAATATATTAAGTCGTCGATAGAAACAAACATTGTCAGGACAGCCAGCAGTCAAACAGTGTGAAATGCTACTGGCGCCTTACAGCGCAAAAAGGCTGGTGACTAAAAAGTCACCAGCCATCAGCCTAATTTCTCAGGCTGCAACCGGAAAGGTTGGCTTATTTAACTTCAACTTCTGCGCCAGCTTCTTCCAGTGCTTTCTTCAGTGCTTCTGCGTCATCTTTGCTCACGCCTTCTTTCATAGCGGCTGGAGCAGATTCAACGAGGTCTTTAGCTTCTTTCAGACCCAGGCCAGTTGCGCCACGTACAGCTTTGATAACTGCAACTTTGTTAGCGCCAGCAGCTTTCAGAATTACGTCGAATTCAGTTTTTTCTTCAGCAGCTTCAGCCGGGCCCGCAGCTACAGCTACAGCAGCAGCAGCAGAAACACCGAATTTTTCTTCCATTGCAGAAATCAGTTCTACAACGTCCATTACAGACATAGCGGATACTGCTTCAATGATTTGATCTTTAGTGATAGACATTTAAATTGTTCCTGAAAATCAGAATAAGTTTATACGTAAGCCAATGCTTTATAAAGATAACCGCTATTAAGCAGCTTCTTTTGCATCGCGTACAGCAGCCAGAGTGCGAACCAGTTTGCCAGCCGAAGCTTCTTTCATGGTTGCCATCAGGCGTGCAATTGCTTCTTCGTAGGTTGGCAGTGTAGCCAGGCGATCGATATTCGATCCCGGGATCAACTCACCTTCAAAGGCTGCGGCTTTGACCTCAAATTTTGCATTCGCTTTCGCGAAATCTTTGAACAGACGAGCAGCTGCGCCCGGGTGTTCCATAGAATATGCAATCAGGGTCGGACCAACAAACGTGTCTTTCAGGCACTCGAATTGAGTACCTTCAACGACGCGGCGCAGCAGGGTGTTACGAACAACACGCATATATACGCCAGCTTCACGGCCTGCTTTACGCAGTTCGGTCATTTTGTCTACAGTAATGCCACGGGAATCCGCAACTACTGCAGACAGCGCGCCTTTGGCTACTTCGCTGACTTCAGCAACAATCGCTTGTTTGTCTTGAAGATTTAAAGCCATTAGCTTTGCTCCTGGATGTTTGCCAGAGATTATCTCTGGAACTCACTTCACTCTTTTCAACGAAAAGAGCGTCTTAATACGGTGAGCAGAAACAAGCCAAAGAGTATCAAAAATAATCTTAGCGTTCTGTCACCGTCTACGCAGGGAATTAAGTTTCTGACGAAACACCTGCGGTCTTCGACGGAGGCCTGGATTAGGCCAGGCTCCAACGAACAAATCTTTTTCGTGGGCGAAGATTGTAGACAAATCCACCGCCCACGTAAAGGCGAATATTAGTTCGCCACTGCAGTCAGACCAGACTGGTCAACCGCAACACCTGCACCCATGGTGGTGGAGATGCTGATTTTCTTGATGAAAACGCCTTTCGCCTGAGTAGGTTTTGCTTTTTTCAGCGCAACCAGCAGAGCTTCCAGGTTTTCTTTCAGTTTGTCAGCGTCAAAGTCCACTTTACCAATGGTGGTGTGGATGATGCCGTTTTTGTCGTTACGATAACGAACCTGACCTGCTTTAGCGTTCTTAACCGCTTCAGCAACGTTAGGGGTTACAGTACCGACTTTCGGGTTAGGCATCAGGCCGCGTGGACCCAGAACCTGGCCCAGCTGGCCAACAACGCGCATTGCATCAGGAGAAGCAATAACAACGTCAAAGTTCATTTCGCCTTTCTTGATCTGGTCAGCCAGATCTTCCATACCTACCAGCTCAGCGCCGGCAGCTTTAGCTGCTTCAGCGTTAGGGCCCTGGGCAAATACGGCAACGCGAACAGAACGGCCAGTACCGTGCGGCAGTACAGTTGCACCACGTACGTTCTGGTCAGATTTACGAGCGTCGATGCCGAGGTTAACAGCAACGTCTACGCTTTCGGTAAATTTAGCGGTGGCCAGCTCTTTCAGAAGAGCAATGGCTTCAGCGATGTCATACTGTTTAGTCGCATCAACTTTGTCACGGATCACGCGCATACGCTTGGTCAGTTTAGCCATTTCTTAATCCTCCACTACCAGGCCCATGGAACGCGCAGTACCTTCAATTGAGCGAGTCATCGCTTCAATATCAGCACCGGTCATGTCGGCAGCTTTAGTCTGCGCGATTTCCTGCAGCTGAGCGCGAGAAATTTTACCAACTTTCTCTTTGTTCGGCTTGCCGGAACCGGACTTAATGCCTGCAGCTTTCTTCAACAGAACCGCAGCTGGCGGAGTCTTGGTGATGAAAGTGAATGAACGGTCAGCGTAAACGGTGATGACAACTGGAGTTGGCAGACCTTTTTCCAGGGATTCAGTTTTTGCGTTGAACGCTTTACAGAATTCCATGATGTTCACGCCCTGCTGGCCCAGTGCTGGACCTACCGGTGGGCTCGGGTTAGCCATACCAGCTGCAACCTGCAGCTTGACATAGGCTTGTACTTTCTTAGCCATTCTCAATTTCCTCTGATGGGTTATAGCGCCTCTAAGAGGCTCCCCGTGGTTAATACATGATTTATGCGCACTTGGCCCATAAATACAAAAGGCGCGAAATTGTATTCCAATTTCGCGCCTCGCGCAACGACTGAATCGCTGCTTTTACAACCTGGTGCTTACGCTTTTTCGACCTGGGCAAAGTCCAATTCGACTGGCGTTGCACGACCAAAGATGGAGACAGAGACTTTCAGACGAGACTTCTCGTAATCCACCTCTTCAACCACACCGTTGAAGTCTGCAAACGGGCCATCGCTAACGCGGACCATTTCACCCGGCTCAAACAGCGTTTTCGGACGCGGTTTATCACCAACCTGCTGCAGGCGGTTCATGATCGCATCAACTTCTTTGTCGCTGATTGGTGCAGGACGATCGGAAGTACCACCGATGAAGCCCATTACGCGCGGTACGCTACGTACTAAGTGCCAGCTGGCGTCATTCATTACCATCTGGACCAATACGTAACCTGGGAAGAATTTGCGCTCGCTCTTGCGACGCTGGCCACCACGGATTTCGACCACTTCTTCGGTCGGAACCATGACTTCACCAAACAACTCTTCCATATTGTGTAATTTGATATGCTCGCGCAGCGAAGTGGCTACGCGGCCTTCAAAACCGGAAAACGCCTGAACGACGTACCAGCGCTTTTTAGGAGCTTCAGACATCTCAGAACCTCAGGCCAGTGATAAAAGATACCAGGCGGACCAGAATACCATCCAGCCCCCACAGGATCAGCGACATTACAGCAGTGACTGCAGCCACAATCAGCGTAGTGTGCAGCGTTTCCTGACGCGTTGGCCAAATGACCTTGCGGACTTCGGTTCTCGCTTCACGAGCAAACGCTACGGTCGCTTTGCCTTTTGTCGTCAGCAGCGCAACACCGCCTGCTGCAGCAATAAGAATCACTACGGCCAGCGCACGCAGCGGCAGCATCATGTCACGATAAAGGTAGTTGCCTACAATAGCTACAATCAGCAGTACTGCAACGATCACCCACTTCATCGCTTCCAGGCCGCGCCCGCTCCCTTGAGCTTCGGTATTCGCACTCATAAACCAACCTGTCACAAGAATTCGACAAACATCTTTGCCCCGCGAGGTGTGCGAGGCAACCAAAACCGAAATGCTCTGTTGCGTTTCGGACTAAACGCCCTCTTCAGAGCCTGTCTCAGCAATGATTATGACAAAAAAAATCACTGATGAGCCAGGTTCTGGTACGAAAGCGTGCAAAAAGGGCATCAAATGATGCCCTTTTAATGCGCATTGCGTCAAATGTTATCAGCGATTAGCTGAGAACTTTAGCAACAACGCCCGCGCCAACGGTACGGCCGCCTTCACGGATTGCGAAACGCAGACCGTCATCCATCGCGATTGGGTGGATCAGGGTAACAACCATTTTGATGTTGTCGCCTGGCATTACCATCTCTACGCCTTCTGGCAGTTCGATGGTACCGGTCACGTCAGTTGTACGGAAGTAGAACTGTGGACGGTAGCCTTTGAAGAACGGAGTATGACGGCCGCCTTCATCTTTGGACAGGATGTACACTTCA
>NZ_DATBBJ010000005.1:0-2441 GCF_036271055.1 Scandinavium sp.
GAACACATCCGCAATCTTGGCAATGTTCTCAATCGGAATCAACCTGAACGGATCACGGAAGAACGAAATTGTCTGCTTCTGCGTCCGAGCGGTTTTGGTTAGAAAGACACGTGCCATACCTTCGGTAATAGCCTTGAGAGTTGGCTCAATTGTCCGGTTCCAATAATTGAGCATTGTCTGTTCATTGGCTGTACCATTCATGATCTCATCGGTCAAACCCAATTGGCTGTAGAACATCGAAGTCAAGAAGGTGATCTGATCCATAAGATTGTTCTCAGCCGGACGGTTCAGCTGAGTGATTCTTTCAGTTCCGTCCGTATAGGCAATACCGTACTGACTACCTTTGAGCTGAAACTCGATGTCCTTTCGTCGTTGCTCAGCCTGTTGACGACGAGCTTCGGATTTGATCACGTAAGGAAGCTGAATGATGAGATCAAGTTTTCCAGAAGCAGATTGTTCATCAATGGCGTCCAACATGTTCAACTTGTAGATCAAACGCTGAAGCGTAGAATTTGGTTCGTTCATTACCGAGTACAACGGGTTCTCAATGATGGCAACCGTAGACTTGTGAAGCGTAATTTGTTGACGGATTCCCAGTTTCTCGTTATACAACCAAACTTGAACATGATGTGGATACCATTGAATGACATCGCCGACTCTCATGGTCAAAATATCGTATCCGCCAACAGTGTTTCCAGGATCCACCGATGTATCAATCGGAACAATTACAGCAACACCTTTGTCAAACAAAGTAAGTGCCAGATCAATACGAAAAGCTTGTGCTGCTTGATCAATGTTGGCTTCGACCGTCAAACAATTATTTAGACCGCTATCCATGTCCTCCAAATATCGATCTTGATTATCATTACGAATATGACGCATGTCGATTCCAGCACAATCGATAGCAAGACGCGTAAAAATCGACGAAATGATCGAGCGCTCATTGGGAATTCGAAGTCTTATACGATCCGGTCGATATGAGAAACCCGAGCCAATGTCACTGCTATAAACTTTTTGATCATCTTCCAGATTCGTAAAGACATTCCAGGCGTGTTTTAGATATGCACCAAAACCCAACGAATTTCACCTCCTTTCCCAAAGATCACTCGAAGGCCTCCTTGTTCGCCTTGTATGCGATGTATGCATCCATCAAAGCAGCAACATTATCGATCTTCTCGTCTTGTCTCTTCTTAAGAAGCTTACGGTTTCCGTTAGTATCCTCTAACGTAATTGCATTACCCATAGCAAAAGACATCAACCCCTGATCAAAGATGAGAAGCCGATCTTCACTTAATTTCTTGATCTCTCCCAAAGGAACTGATTCAGTTTTAGCCCCTTGAATTACTTTCTCAATTCCAAATGATCCATTCTCTGCTTCCCAGCGAGCAACAAATTCTTTCGCGTTGTATGGATCAAAACCAAGACAACGAACGTCATACTCAGATGCTATAACGAACGCATCAAGATCTTCGTAAACTTCCATCATGTCCAGAACAGTTCCCGGCATGACATGAAGCGCACCCTCTACAATGAACTCTTCGTACTTCGTGCGCATGGCTCCCGGCAACATCATGAGTGTACGTTCAGTGATGTAACTACGCGTCTTGATTCCGAATCTTTCTCTTCCAAGCGGAAAAAGAAAAGTGAACGCACAGAAGTCATCACCTTGCGATAGGTCGGCTCCAAGAGCACAGGGAAGTTGCCAGAACTCGCGAGTACGATGCGGAATAGTCTCTTCATAGGTAAAGAAGTAGGTATAACCCTCCATAGGAATACCAAATCGCTTCGCGAGAATGTCGTTTCGACTTGCTGGAGCCTTTTCGGCCCGTTCCACATCAAGGTGATACGTTTCATAGCTTACCGTCGCACCGAGATTCGGATTAGCTTTCACCCATGTACCTGGATCGGCAACTTCTTCAAGTTCGTCAAGTTTGTAGTGCCAGATCGAAACATGCGGAGCTAGGTATTCTCCCTTGAGGATGTCAGCTAGCTCCATTTTGATTGTGTCGCCCGAACCAGCTCGAACGGTCCCTTCCGAGCTAATAGCTACAATCAGATAGTCTTCTAATTTCGAAGCCCCTTGTTCAACTGCCCCAACAACGTCTTCTCGGAGATCACCTGACAACCATTCGTCGATTGTCGAGATCTTAGGCCGAAGCCCCTGCAGCTTATTGATAGCCATAGGTCTGACTTCGAGCAACGAACCGGTTAGAAAGTTCTCGATGCCTTTCTTAGTCGATGCGAGCTTGACTCGATTAACTCGAGATCCAGTCGTATTCTGAAGTGAGCCTTCAGTAAGAAACTTGAACAAGGGCCCGCGTGCGCGCGTGATAGCGGTACGAATAGGTGACATGACTTCGTCAGCCTGTTTCATAGTTGGAGCTGTAGTAATCTGATGAGTAGTTGATGTATCAACGTTCAGAAAGTAATTCTGAATCATC
>NZ_DATBBJ010000006.1:0-112882 GCF_036271055.1 Scandinavium sp.
CCGGATTCCATCACCATGGTTGAACTGTGGGAAACCGTTGCCCATCTCGAAGCCCATTTGCAAACCGCGCATATGAAAGCGTGGAGCGAAGCCGTCAAAGGCGACGTGCTGGAAAGCCATATCCGTATTCTGGAACCGGCGCTGTAATTTTTCTGCTTTAAGTTTGAATCAAGCCCGGTTGCGTGATGGATCGGGCTTTTTTGTTGCGGGAGATCATGGAGGCGCTGGTTTGTGGCATTAGTAATTATTCAAGGTTCATTGATTTTGTCTACTGCGCAGATAAAACAGGCCACTTTGATATATCTCAAAGAGATACAATTATTTTTTCAATGGATAACTTAGTTATGGCAAAATAAAAAACCCTGATATTTATCAAATTTAATTTCTAGGTAACCTGTCAATGAAAACATCCAAATCCCTTGGCGTCATTGTCTTCATTAGCGCATTTTTTGTCTCAATCAACCCCGCTCGTGCCAACATATTTAGTAAACCTATAGATCTGTCCAAGCCGTTTATCTGCAAAGATATATCCCCAACGCCCATGCACATCACAGATAAAGGTTTGATTGTAAGCGGGGTACTTTATCCTTTGTACAATTCTAACTCGTCCTCGACGCCAGTGCTCACTAATACCATATTTCGCAGCCTGGATAACTTGGAGGAAATAGATATTATCCAAAACTCCGATAACGGTAAAGTGAATGTCAGTTACATGAAATTCCGCATCAACCCTGACCAACTTATAAACGATGAATCAATTGAGAATAATAAAGTTTTTGAAAAAGGAAGTTTTGACGCTGTAAATCCTGGACCAACTTATTACTCAAAAAATCAAGGATGCGAACAGTAAGGTATTGTTCAAAAGGCATATATTATGTTCTATAGAGCAATGAACGGTCAGCCCTACTTCTGGTTTAATTACAGATAATGTTACTAGCAAATAAATACCAGCAACCCATTGATCTAACTGATGTAACACCCACTCCAAATTTACATTCCAAAATGAGAACCTGCTTCCGGGAATAGCCCTTGTCGGGGTCGGGTTATCACCGTATTCTTCTTTCGCACCTGCAAAATCAGGTGTCGGGATTGACCTCCTGAAACCACACACTGGCGGCACACGGGCGCATTCGCCCCTTTTTGTGTCGTTCACACGGCTACGCTACAATGGTGGGCCGGGTGGGGGCATCGTAAGATGCGCCGATGTCAGTGTGGTCGGTAAGGTC
Organism: Scandinavium sp.; assembly: GCF_036271055.1. GTDB lineage: Bacteria > Pseudomonadota > Gammaproteobacteria > Enterobacterales > Enterobacteriaceae > Scandinavium. Next base: position 1,227 of record NZ_DATBBJ010000006.1, read on the forward strand.
AACCCCACCCGGTTCCGCCACCCGTGAGATTGACCTCTCCGCTGGCGGTATTTAAATACCACACACTGGAGGCCGCCAACATGGCAATAACCCTCAATACCGACTGCAATTTACTGACTGTCCCCTTTAGCGCCGCAACCGATTTTACCGATCTGGCCGATTGCTGCGATCGCTTTGCTGAAACCCTGATTGACTGTGATGATCCGGTCTGTAAGTTGGCACTATTGGGCCGGATCGGGGCCTGTCTGGCGCTGCTCCGCCCGACGCTTGATGATCCTATTCCGCCGCACCTGATCGAACGTTTCACCGTTGAGACGCTCCCCGATCCGCAACAATTTTTCGAACCGGATGCCGAAGCGCTGTGCGACTACTGCCAGACTCTGACGCAGGTGCTTTGCCAGCAATCGTTGCTGCCTGAAACTGAAAAATCGTTGAAGGGATTGCTGTGCGAGCTGGTGTGGATGTTTGCTGCGGATTTGAAAGCTCCGCGTTGGGTGAAAACAACGCATTAAAAACGCTAAATACAGCGGCGCTCCTGGACTGCACAATAAGTTTGCTGGGCAGGAAAAGAGGGCGCCGTTCAAAGTAGCGGGACACTCAAAACGCCAACGGGTGTCTACAGTTAATCTATCGCCCCCTGGCTAAGACACTCACATTATGACTTTTTCTTTCAGAACCTATTTTCACGGCCGTCTGCGTTTGCTGATTTCTATACTGGCCGGAGTCATCTGCTTTTTAGCCCTCCCCGCCGGGCTGGGCTATCTGCAACGGTTGCTGATAGGCTGGAATGTGCTGGCGTGGCTGTATTTGTTCTTTATGTGGTTTCGTATGCTGCGTACAGATGTGCAGGATATTCCGCGCATTGCCAGAATGCAGGATGAGAGCGCGGGGCTGGTGCTGGGCATAGTGATCATCGGCTGCCTGGTCAGTATCCTGGCGATCCTGATTGAGCTGACTTCGCTTAAGCACCTCACCGGAGCACCACGCGCGTTGCATCTGCTGCTGACCGGTAGCACGCTGGTGGTTTCCTGGGCCTTACTACCCACTTCCTTTGCCATGCACTACGCTCATCACCATTATTTGCACCGCAGTAAAGACGTTACGCCGATGATTTTCCCGGATAAGCCGAAGGAGCCGGGTTACTGGGATTTCCTGTATTTTTCTTTCACCATCGCCGTCGCGTCGCAAACCGCCGATGTGGAAACGGGAACCACCGACATCCGGCAAATTACGCTGCTCCAGTCGGTTATTTCTTTTGTTTTCAATCTGGCAATTTTGGGGCTGTCGGTGAATGTCGGAGCCGGGCTACTGAACTGACTCCGTTCTTTTTGCAGAATAGCATTATTGATGTCGTTTCACCTCGTATTGCAGACACACTACGCCCGACGGGAAAACGTGACTCTTTACCAGCATGAGAGAAGTTTTGTCTTTGATGTTTTTGAACAAGGGAATACCTTGCCCCAGCAGTACCGGATTGACGAATAGCCAATACTCATCGATAAGGTTTTCCGTCATTAGTGCGTGAGTTGCTGAGGGGCTGCCAAACAGTAAGATTTCGCTGCCCGCGCTATGTTTGAGCTTGCTGATTTCGTCGTTCACATTGCCACTGATAATGTGCGTATCAGGGTGATTTTTTTTCAACAGGGTTTTCGACAACACCACTTTGCGGGCAGATTTATACCAACGCGAATGCGCATGGTCATGCGGGCTGGCGTCGGACTTGTCGGCAGCCGTGGGCCAGTACGATTCCATCATCTGCCAGGTGGTGCGCCCATATAAGGCGGTGTCGGTCTGCTGGATCCGCTGCTCTACATATTCAAACAAGTCGGGGCTGAGGCTTATCCAGGCCAGACTCGCCGGCCCCTCAGCGGTAGAAGCGACAAAACCATCCAGCGACACATGGACAAACGAGACTATTTTTCTCATGATTTTCTCTATGATTCAGTTTTGATTACCTGACCTGCGAGGCGCGCCTGGGTCAGGTTCCCGTCTTTAATCGCACTCATTTTCTCCAATGACATCCCTGGAACGTCTGGCATTAAGTATAAAAGCAATACGGTTCCTGAACAGCGCCCATTGCCGGACTTTGACGCAGGTGCTTTGCCAGTCGTCGTTGCTGCCTGAAACTGAAAAATCGTTAACTGAAAAATCGTTGAAGGGATGGCTGAGCGAGAGGGGACAGGAAGTTGAGGAATATCTTGCGAAGCAGTAGGTCGGGCGACAATGTCGGTTATGGTGAGGGCTTTATTCTCCAGTGAAAAAGGGGAGCCGAAGCTCCCCATAACGTTACCCTTCCGATTTCACCACTTTGATTTCCACCATTCCAATCCCCAACTGACGCGGGGAGTGGCCGAGAATATTGCCCTCGTTGGTGGTTTGCGGATCCGGCGGCGCAATCGTCAGCAGATTGCTGTTCGTCGGGTTATCGAAATGCAGCGTGGTGGTGGTGACGTCTTTGCTGAGTGTCAGCATTTGCTCACTGTTACCCACGCGCACCGGAATCGGTTTGTCGGCGTTCGGCCCAAAGGCTTTGGCGGTGATCACCAGATCGAATTTCTGTGGCAGCGGCGTTTTGTACTCAATCTTCACTTCATGACCGAGTTGCGCGTTTGACCAGCGGCCCCAACTCTCCGGACGGGAAATACCGCTGAACTGTTTCACTTCTTCTGGTGCTCCGGCGACGTTGAAGATAAAGCTGTCCGCTTTATAACGGATGTCGTTATCCACGATTTTCAGGGTGTCGACGTTGCCTTTGTAGCGCACCATGTCGATAACCGTGTCTTTGAACGCGGCTTTCCCTTTCCACTGTGCTTTATCAACATGTTGCACGGTTTGCTCGCCGCCAAGCTGGCCCTGAGAAACACACCAGTCAGTTGAAAGCGACAGTTCTGGTGCCCACAGTTGAGCCATTTTGTAGCAGCGGTCAATCCACATGAAGTTATCGCGTGGCGCAAAATCGGCAAGCTGATAGCGCAGCGGCGCGGAGTATTCACTTTCCGGCAGCGGTTCGACTCGGTTGTCGGAGACTCGCAGCAGCAGCGGCAGACGGAAATGCGAACCAGAGAAAGCCATCATGCCTTTCTGTTGATCGACAGTGAAATCTTTGATTGATTTCGGGAAGTTCCACAGGCGGATAATGTCCGGTTTCCACGCCAGCACTTTCTCTTTCATGTTGAGGAACACTTCGGACAGCGACTGGCTGGAAAGGCTGCTGCGTCCGAGGCCGATAAAGTTGTCGCCACCGAGAATATCCAGCACTGTGGCACCGTTATCCATGGTGCTGCGCTTTACGCCCATCACTTCTTGCTGCGGCTTGTCGCCGCGGATGACAAAGAACAGATCGCTGCGATCCTGTTTATTGAGGTATTCCCAGGCGGTGTTTTTCATCGCCAGATGATCGGAAGAAACCACGATCACTGTGTTCTTAAAGTACGGCGAGGCTTTGATCTTCTCGATCAGCGCTGCAACGTGTTCCTGGCTACAGGTGACCGCGCTGAATGACTGGTTCACCTTCCCGTCGATTTCATATTTTTTACGGTTACAGCTGCGGGAGATAAAGCCATCCGGATGATGGGTATCGACAGTCAACGTGAACAGCGAGAAACGCTGGCCGGATTTCGACAGCTCTTCGTATTTTTTCCATACTTCGTCGAGCACGGTGTCATCGTAGAAGCCCCAGTCGTTGCGATAGTTGGGGTCGGCAACGGTGGTTTTCAGTTCTTCCGCACCGTAGAGGTGCTCGAAACCATGGGATTGCAGGAAGACGTCTTTACCGGCAAAGCGCAAGTTTGCGCCCTGCATAAAGTAGTTTTGGTAGCCGGAGTTTTTCAAAATATCGCCAAGGCAGATATTTTGCGGGAAGAAGCTGGATACGGAAGCCGAGGCGTTGCCTTCGAACGGCGCAAAAAGCGGGATGCCGCATTGCGACGCGACCATTCCGGCAATGGTGTAATCCGTGCCTGGCAGTTGCGCGGTGTGGCTGAAATCGATGCTTTCATCTTTCAGTTTACCGAGTTCAGGCGTCAGGTTCGGGAACGCGTCATTATCAAAATAGGTGCGTTCAAGGCTTTCACCGTAGATATAAACCAGGTTGAGTTTTGGGTTCGGAATCGATTTAGACGGCTCTTTGTAATAGGCCGCAAAATCCGGATCGCCATCGCGGGACTGGGATTTCACCAGTTCCGTTATCTGATGAAATGCAGGACTTGCGTCCACGGAGGCAAGGGCAAGCCCTAACGCCAGCACGCTGTAACCAAAATGATGAGGAAGGTGACGACGACGGCGCAGCAGCCAGCCGAGTCCACCAAAGACTAAAATCAGCGCTAGCACGAGGCCCACGCCGGGAAGAATATATTTACTGACGCCTGCACCGGTCAGACTGTTGGTGAGGGTATACAGCACGGCATCGTTGATGCCGTCGCCGGTGAAGTAATCACTGGCGTAAAGCGTCAGGTTCAGGACCACAAAAAGGCCAAGCACCGTCAGGGTGGAAGCAAACCACCAGGTATTACGCCCCGCCTTCCATGCATAAATCACGACGGAAGCGAGAAACAGAGCAATAGAGACAAGCTCGGACACAGCACATCCTCAGTTACATTGGTCATCCACTGACCAGACACTATTTTGGGCCCTACACTTTAATTGCAGTGCAATATTGCTGCAATTGTAGCGTCATCAAAATGTGCATTTATTCAGAATTGGTTGAGATGTGCGTATTTTTTATCCCGCTCACACGCTTTATGAGCGGGATGTTGAGGGGATCAGGAGAGGAAATTCGTGCCTTGTTTAAGCACCAAGTCGCAAGCTTTGGTTTTAACTTGTTTTCCAAGCTCGGAATCACCGAGAGAACTCAGGTTCAGCTGTTGGCCATTCTGAGCGTTAAGCAGACCCTGAATACCGTCCATATAATTGGTATCGGCTTTTTGCTCAGGCGCGGTGTCCAGGCCGAGTTTGCCCAACACCTGATCCTTCACATTGTCGGCATTGGTCACGGAAGTCAGCTTCTGCTGCGCGCAATACCCGAGAATGCCCGCCGCGTTATTCATGTTGTCAGCGCTGAGCGCTTTGCCGCTGCCTGTGAGCAGGCTGGTCAGGGACGAAATGGACGTGCCGCCCTGGGAAGACGTTGAACTTTGGCCACTCAGTTCACTGGCTGCGCTGGAAAGCGTGTCGCTGAGTGAAAGGGCAAAAGCGCTGCTGGAAAGCAGAGCGCTGGTGAGCGCGATAGTGCAAACAAGGCGTTTAGTATTATTCATTTTATTTTACTCAGTTGACTGAAACCTGGTCAGTATAACGCTGCTCAGGATCAGAAATATCTCAATACTCTTTGCCTGTCACACGGCTGCGGTAGCTCTCCCAGTTAAAGATTACCCACAAGCTATTGCCTAAACGCATGCGATCCATGACGCGTTCACCGAGCAATTTGTTCATTTCATCCATGTTGCTGTTGGTGAGCATCCCGGTTGGGCGTTTTGACGATGAACGGCGGTCGACGATCTGATTAATGATCACTTTCTCGTAGCGGGATTCCGTCTGCACGCCGATCTCATCGATCACCAGCAGATCGACATTACTCAGATCGTTCAGCAGTTTCTCTTCGGTGACCTCGCGATTGCTGAACGTGTCTTTCATCGCAGACATGATGTCGGCGACGGTGATGATCAGTACCGATTTCCCGCGCAGCAGCAGTTCGTTGCATATAGCCGCGGCCAGATGGTTTTTTCCGGTGCCAGGCTTGCCCGAAAAGATGAAGCTCGCAATGTTACCGTCGAACTCTTCAACATATTGGCGCGCTTTGGACAGGGCATTCATCTGCCCGTCAGACTCTACGCGGTAGTTATCAAATGAGCAGTTCTGGTGCAGTGGGCGAATGCCGGAGCGGTTGAACGTGCGCTGCATTTTCATGGCACGATTTTCACGTTCCAGCGCTTCTGAACGCTGTTGCCCTTGTTCTTTTTGCCATGCCAGCAGTTCTTCACCCGTTTTGAACGCCGGTTCGATGTGCTTTGGCATCATTTTTTGCAGGCGTTGCATCAGGTCACCAACATTTTTCATTATTAACCTCGAAAACCTGGGGGAATGTGATTATCTGGCTCAGAGAGCGTGTTGAGATCGCGCTTTGGTTGCCCGCCGTTGCTGGCGCGGCCGATTTGCAGACTTCGTGCCAGTTTCTGCTGCCATTGCACGTGATGGAAGACTTTGCCTTCCGCCTGCCAGTAGGCCGTGAACGAAGCCAATTCTTCCGGTGTAGCGGGCTGCGTCAGGGCAATACCCCACAGTGCTGCCATGCGCTGGAAATCCGCATCGGGCTGCCAATCGGCATACATCGCGAATTTGCCCATCGGTACGGCAATGGGGGCGGCTGTCGGCTCATCGAAAAACTGACCGTCCAGCGTGACGTCGCTGCCCGGGCGAGCAAGTTTGGCTTCCAGTTCCAGCAACTGTTCCAGGCGTGCGGGCGCAATGGCATAAAACGCGGGCGCATTATTGGCAAATACCGCAATGGCGCCGTTATCGGCATTGTTCAACACGCCATCAGGATCGCGCAAAAACGCTTCAACCCCGATAACGCTGGACGTCAGAATTCTGGAAGACATAGCAGTTACTCAAACAAAGAAACAACAGGTATAACATGGGCAGATAGTAGCACAGACCCGCGCACGGGAGGAGATTCCAGGACGTGCGCAAATCCGTGTTTCAGACGCGAGGGCGTTTGCGGTACAGCCATAGGCCCGGAATGGATAGTCCAATCGACAGCGCACCCACGATGGAGGTGGCTTTGAGGAAATTTTCCAGCAGCATTACCATCAATGTGTCGCTGTAGCCTAAATGACTGATTTTTACGGCTGAGATCATCGCGGTATACGCTGATATGCCCGGAAACATGGGAATGACCGCCGCGACAGTGAAAATTTTGGGATGCGCCAGATACCAGCGCGACCACTGAATACCAATGCTACCGACTAATATGGAGGCGATGAAGGTCGCCCATTCGATATTCATTCCGGCCAGCATCATAACCATACGCGAACCGTGGCCCACCGCCCCGAGCAGTGCACACCAGCGGAGCGCCCGTTGTGGGACGTTAAAAACCATCGCAAAACCCACGGCAGGGATCGCCGACAGCACCATGTCTTCTGCCAACGCCAGTAAGAAATCGATTATGCCCATCCGCGCAGTCCCCATAACGTCATTGCCATGACTACGCCGACACAGGTTGCTAGCGTCAAAAGACTGGCTATCGTCCAGCGCGCAAGGCCGGTATTGATGTGCCCTTTGAACATATCCGCGACGGCATTAATCAGCGGAAACCCCGGAACCAGCAGCAGGACGCTGGCGGCCATCGCGACCGTAGAGGTTTGCTGAAAAGCAGGTAAGCGCAACATCAGGCCAGACACGGTGGTGGCGACAAACGCCGTGATGCAGAAGTTTATTTGCGGGTGCATTGAATGGTGGGTCAGTACCTGGCGGATATACATGGCAAGCGTACTGGCACACAGTGTGACAAAGGCGCCATCCCAGCCGCCGTTATTGAGCTTGCAGAAGCACGCGCAGGAGAGCCCAACCATAGTGACCACTAACCAACGTGGATAACGCAGCGGTTTAATCTGCGCGAAACGTTTTTCGACATCTTGTGCATCGAGCAATTTATGCTCAACCATGATGACGATGTGCTGCACTTCCGTCACCACATGCATGTTGATACCACGGTCGTTATTTTTACGAGTCGATGTCAGACATTCCCCGTTATGTAGCGTGGTCAGTACGATGGCATTAGAGGAAATGGCACTTTCCACGCTGTCCATGCCCAGCGCTATTCCCAGGCGGGTAGAGAGCTCCTCCACCAAAGCACTTTCCGCGCCGTGCTGTAGCAATAGCAGGGCACATTGAATACATAGCCGCGTGACTTTTCTCTGCTCTGCTCGATCTGTTTCCATACCCACCTGAATTTTGCTCGCCCGTCTTAACACCGATAAACCTGTTTTTACCTGAAACCCCATGGCACATGGCCCCACGAGATCAAACAAAACGAACATGTTTGAAGCAGGGCGTGTGTTTTTTGAACTGAACCACACTTTTGCAAGATCGTTGAAAAGTGCACGTTTTACACGATTTATGCCCTTCTTTTTCTGCGTCTGCTTATCAAAAATGCAACAAGACACTTTATCGATACAAAAAACCAACAAATAATTAACCATGCTGAGGCAGAGCTCATGAAAACGCAGGTCGTTATTATCGGTGCGGGCCCATCAGGGTTGTTGCTTGGACAACTGTTGCACAATGCCGGGATTGCCACGGTTATCCTTGAGCGGCAGACGCCAGAGTATGTATTGGGGCGGATTCGGGCGGGCATTCTGGAGAGCGGCACGGTCGATTTGTTGCGACAGGCAGGCGTGTCGCAGCGAATGGATGCCGAGGGCCTTGTGCATCATGGCGTGGAATTTCTGTTTGATGGCGAGCGAATCCCGGTCCCGCTTAGCGAGTTGACCGAAGGCAAAAGCGTGATGGTTTACGGGCAAACCGAAATGACGCGTGACCTGATGGAGGCCCGGGCCAGTAGCGGAGCGCCAATCATCTATGGCGTCAGCAATGTTGAATTGCACGAGATGAAAACGGACAGACCGTTTGTGACGTTTGAGAAAGAAGGCGAAATCTGTCGAATCGAATGTGACTTTATGGCGGGCTGCGATGGATTCCACGGCGTTTCACGCCAGAGCATTCCGAAATCCCTTCTTCGCGAGTATGAAAGTGTCTGGCCCTTCGGCTGGTTGGGGTTGTTATCCGACACGCCGCCGATTAATCCGGAACTGATTTATGCGCATCATGAACGCGGATTCGTTTTGTGTAGTCAGCGCTCACTAACTAGAAGTCGCTACTATTTGCAGGTACCGCTCAGCGAGAGCGTAGAAGCGTGGAGTGACGAACGCTTCTGGCAGGAGCTGAAATGCCGCTTGCCGTCGGAGCTGGCGAATAAGTTAGTGACTGGTCACTCACTTGAGAAAAGTATCGCCCCGCTGCGCAGTTATGTCGTCGAGCCCATGCAGTTTGGCCGACTTTTTTTGGTCGGCGATGCCGCTCATATCGTTCCGCCAACGGGGGCAAAAGGACTCAATCTGGCGGCCTCGGACGTGAACTATTTATGGCGCGTTCTCTGTCAGTTTTATCATCATGGGCGCGAGGATTTGCTGGCGAGTTATTCATCCTTTGCGCTGAATCGGGTGTGGAAGGGGGAGCGATTCAGTTGGTTTATGACCCATTTATTACATGATTTTAAAGATAAAAGTCCGTTCGATCTGAAAATGCAGGAGGCCGATCGTCGTTACTATTTAGGATCAAGAGCCGGGCTCACGACGATTGCAGAAAACTACGTTGGTTTGCCTTACGAAAGGGTTCGTTAAGTTCAGGCGATGACAGGAGAGTTTATGGCGCATCACAGCACCATCCCGGTATTTAAGCTGTACGGCGAACAGTTTGGCTGGCCCACGCCTGAACTTCTGCATTGTGAGTCTATCCATCAGCGCAGCAGCCTCTATGAATGGCATATCCGCGTGCATCAGCATGCGGAACTGGTGCAGCTATTGTATTTGCACAAAGGGCAGGCTGAGATTGAAATTGAAGGTGAGAGAAGGGTGATAAAAGAGGCCTGTATCCAGGTGGTGCCGTCCTTGTGCGTACACGGGTTCCGATTTTCACCTGGCACCCAAGGCTATGTTCTTTCTTTGGCTTTACCGTTATTGAGCCGTTTTGAAAACCAGTTTGACCGCCAGATAGCCGTGTTGAATCAACCCCGTTGCATTAGCGTTAAACACTCCCGCTCACACATCCGTACACTTTTTTCCACATTGCTTGATGAGTATCAGCGGGAGAATGATGCGCGTGAGTTAATGCTTCACGCCATGCTCAGTGCATTACTGGTGTGGATTAATCGTCAGTGCCAGGGCGTGGTAGCTGTAGAAGACAGGACAGAGCGTCGGCGTAGCGTCATGCAAAAATTTGTGAGGCGCATTGAAAGTCATTATCGCGAACATCTAAAAATGTCCGAATACGCACAGTCTGTCGGGGTGTCAGTGACCCATCTCAATTATTTGTGCAAAGAATTTCATAATTGCAGTGCATTGAATATGTTACATCAACGACTCATGCTGGAGGCAAAGCGTAGCCTGCAGTACACCCGCATGTCGATTGTACAACTCTCTGATTACTTAGGGTTTAGTGATGCAACCTATTTTTCCCGATTCTTCCGACGTTATACCGGAATGCCCCCAAAAGTATTCAGGGAAAAAATGAAAGAGGATTAACATATAGAATAAATTCATTTCGTTATATTTGCTAACAGTTTAACGCTAGGTGTGTTTCATTATAATGTTTATTTTTATTAAGTTTACGTAAGAATATTATTGAGTCCGTTATCAATCATTTGTATATTTTAGACGTGACGCACTGATTTTTTAAAATGAAAGGGATAACATTCAGAGTGATTCATATAGCGAATGTCTAAAGTGCGTTCATTATTTAACTGAATGATTCTGTCGCATGAAATGGAGAAGTTATGCTCGCGGCATGTTTAAACTATGGCGTTATAATCAGTGATGTACCCATCATCCTGAAAGGCCTGTCGACCCTGATAAAAGATAATTTCCCAGAATATGAGGTAAGCTATCATCAGGATATTGACGAACTTACAATAATGCAGTTATGCAGAACGAATTTGATTGTTGTCGATCTTTCCGGTGAGGGATTGCAGGCAAAAGAGTTGTGTGAAAAATATTATTCATTGATGGCTAATTATAAAGATTCTCGTTGGATATTTATGTTGAGCCACAATAACTATCCACTGGCCGTTGAATATTTATTACGTCCGGAAAGTACTCTGCTTTCATATGCAGAACCTGTTTCACATATCATCACTGCTATTCGTGAGCAGAGTAGTCAGACGAACCGAATCAGCGCCTCCCTGACGACCTTTGATGCCCATCAGGCTCATACACTTGCGCCCATAAAATCAGGATTATCCCTCTCAGAACGCCAGGTATTACGCCTTTTTGCCAAAGGTTGGGGTGTGAACCAGATAGCCATGTTGCTGAGGAAAAGCAATAAAACGATAAGTGCGCAGAAAAACAGCGCTATGCGCCGCCTGACGTTACGTGGCAACGCAGAGTTGTATGCCTGGCTCAATAGCGATGTTGGCATGAAGGAGTTAAATCTCCTTCCCGTAGAGGGAGAGCCGAAACAATGGAAAAATACGTCGCAAGTGGACACGTCGCTGTCGTTGAAAACTGTGTAATGACAACCGTCGGGCTATGCGAGATTCTGTCTTGCTGTGCCGGTGCGTCGTATCGCTTACAGACATTTAAAGACAGCTGCGAATGGTTTTCTCAGCGCGAACATCGTCGTTATGACATTGTGATTTATTCCGTTTCCGGCGCCCGTTGTTCACGCCAGCAGAGCATTCATTTTCTTTCCCATCTGAATTGTATGCAGCCAGATGCCGCTCGGATCCTGCTTGCTGAAAATGAAGGGCAGGCGAAATTAATTCATTACTTGTTACCTGTTCCGGTACATGCGGTTTTGTGTAAAACGTCTTCTGTTGAAAAACTCGCACTTCAACTTAGAACCGTAATGAAACAAAGGGAATTTCTGGATAAGCCTTATCAGACGCTCAACTGCAGTTCTGGATACGTGAGTTTGAGCCTGACAGAACGCACGATCCTTCATTATATAAGGAATGGTTTTTCGATATCGGAGATAGCAGTACAGATGGCGCGGAACCCCAAAACCATTCGCACGCATAAATTTAATACCATGAGCAAGCTGGGCGTCAGGAGCGATTGTGGATTGCTTTGTGCGGCAGATATCCTGTGTAATCTGCCGTTGCAATCGGGGAATGCGTGCTGGTGATGCTCGTGGGCTCAAAGACAGACATCAATCCAGGTGGCGTCGGTGAGCTCAGCCAAACGTTCAGGGGAAATACGGACCGCGCTGTGAGTCGCACCAGCGGCGGGTAAGACTTCCTGAAAGGCTTTCAATGACACATCGCAGTAGACGGTCAGTGGGTTTTCAAGCCCAAAGGGACATACCCCACCAACGGGATGTCCGGTCCATGTGACCACTTCATCACAGCTCAGCATTCGGGCTTTCGCGCCAAATGCAGATTTCAGTTTTTTGTTATCAAGACGCGCATCGCCTTTCGCCACTACCAGAATTACTTGATCTTTTACTTTCAGTGACAGCGTTTTGGCTATCTGACCCGGCTCAACATTGTGTGCCGCAGCGGCGAGAGCCACAGTCGCAGTACTCTGATTTAGTTCTATAATTTCAATATCGGGGGCGCGGTCAGCGAAAAATTGCCGCACGGTTTGCAAACTCATAGTTTTCTCCTGATATAAACGAAATCAATCTGTCACAAGCAAATCATGCTGTAAATAAAAGTATGAGTCATCCCGTCATTTCATGGATTTCTCGATCCCCTTCACATTCGCTGCAACCGGTTACAGTAACCGGTTGCAGAAGTGCGTGCGGGCGATTAATACTGAATGCGTAACTTCCTCTGTATCGCAAAAAAATAAGAGCCGTGTATGAAATGTAACTTTATCTGCTGTACATCGGGCCAACCCCCCGGCGTGGTAGTGAACTCACAGTTCGAGATTGCACATCGCGGCACACTAACCGTTGCTGTGCTTACGTCTATAGCCCGTCAGGAGAGCTGCTATGTCTGCTAACCATGCTGCGTTCAATTTGATATTTCGATTTGTAGAAAACTATATTAGTCCTGTCGCCGGGCGTATCTCGTCCCAGCGTCACGTGATGGCGATCCGTGATGGCTTCATCTCTGCGATGCCATTCATGATTGTCGGCTCGTTCCTGTTGGTGTTCGCTTACCCACCATTCTCACCCGATACCACCTGGGGCTTTGCTCGCGCGTGGCTGGATATGGCGAAGCATTTTGAAGGCCGCATCCTGACGCCTTTTGATATGACCATGGGCGTCATGTCCATTTATATCTGTGCGGCCATTGCCTACAACCTCGGTAGGCATTATGAGAAAAGTGCACAGCTTGACCCGTTTATGGGCTCGATGCTCTCTATCATGGCGTTCTTACTGGTTGCCGCACCTAAAACTGACGGCACGTTACCGGTGCACAGTTTAGGCGGCACCGGGATCTTCACGGCTATTCTGGTCGCTGTGTATTGCGTCGAAATGATGCGTTTCCTGAAGGTGCGCAACATCGGTATTCGCTTACCCGATCAAGTCCCGCCGATGATCAAAAACTCCTTTGATCTGCTGATCCCGGTTCTGGTTGTGGTACTCACGCTTTATCCGCTGAGTCTGTTCATTCAGAGCCAGTTCGACATGCTGATCCCGCAGGCGATCATGTCGGTCTTTAAACCCCTGGTTTCAGCAGCGGATTCCCTGCCTGCCATTCTGCTGGCGGTTCTGATTGGCCATCTGCTGTGGTTCGCAGGTATTCACGGCGCGGCGATTGTCTCCGGCATGCTGCAAATGTTCTGGCTCACGAACCTGGGTCTGAACCAGACTGCACTGGCGCAGAGTGCTCCACTGCCACACATCTTCATGGAAGCTTTCTGGACCTTCTTCATCGTTATCGGGGGGTCGGGTGCAACCATGGGGCTGGTGTTCTGTTATCTGCGCAGCCGCTCCGCACACTTGCGCTCGATTGGTCGTCTGGGCGTGGTGCCGAGTATCTTTAACATCAACGAACCGGTGATTTTTGGTACGCCAATCGTGATGAACCCGGTGTTCTTCATTCCGTTCCTGCTGGCACCGATGGTTAATGCCACGATTGCCTGGGGTGCCATGAAACTCGATTTGATTGGCCGTGTGATTTCCGTAGTGCCATGGACCGCTCCTGCACCGATCGGTGCTGCCTGGGCGTTAGGTTGGGATTTCCGTGCTGTGATTCTGGTGGTGTTGCTGGCCTGTGTTTCCGCCATCATTTACTACCCGTTCTTCAAAGTGTACGAGAAGCAACTGCTGGCACAGGAAGCCGAAGAAGCGCAGCGTGCAGCGGAAGAAGCTGAACAAGCGGCGTAAATCGTCTTGGTTCTAAAGCGAAAAAGACCCGTTAGCATCACGCTACCGGGTCTTTTTATATTCAGGGGAGAAGGTTATTTAAGCGTACAGTCACCGCACTGCTGTACATCCGGCAGGCGATAGCGCTGGCAGCAGGTGCGACGTACTAATAAACCGTCGCGCATGACAACGGTACGCCACAGCGGGTTATCCCGCCCGTCAGAGAATTGTTTGGCAAAAAACAGATGCTGGCGAAGTTCATTTACCTGCTCATCGCCCAGTAGCGTCTTCATCTCGCCCAGATACCAATTAATGAGATACCCGGTGTTGCTCCAGATGAGCTTGCCGTTGATCTCGCCGGTCGTTTCAAGTGCGCTCACTACTGGCATCAGCGTTTCCGTGACCAGATGTTCCATTCTTAATCGCGAGGATTTCCGTGTCAGGTCAGGGTCTTCTTGTACATCGACCCAGAAATTGGCCGCACGACCGGTCTCGTGGAACTCAACGTGAAAATGACGAGGAGAAAGGCTCAGCGCCCGCTCTTCTGTCAGCAATGCCAGCATGAGCGATGGCACTTGCAGGCCGATATACCATTGTGCCCAAAGGGACAACAGCGGTTTGTTTTCGCGAGTCTGAGCTGGATTATTGCGATAGATATGATCGGCATAGCGTGCCAGCAGGGTTGTGAAGTCGCTGCTGCGGCTCCACTCTGCGAGCGTCATGGCATGGTGTGGATGCGGTTCGTTAAGACGAATGAAATCCAGCAGATGCGGACGGTGCTCTGTAATTTTATCCCGCAACGTATCCGCAAGCCCCGATTTATGCTCAAAGAGCGGGGTTCGCCAGATAAGACCTTCGATAATCGGTGCAGCGCGATAAGCCATGAAGTTGCCGGGATACAAATCTAAATGATAATGATTGCCAATCCTAGCTATAGAGAAAAGCAATCGCAACTCTTTTTACGCTTTTAGCCCTTTCATTGCGAATTTCATACGCTGGCGAGCGCTTCACTGGTGAGAATATTGTTCCGTCCTAAATGTTTGGCTTCATACAGCGCCTTGTCGGCCTGAGCCAACGCGCCTTCAACATCTTCCCCGATTAATGGCGCAAGCCCGATGCTAACCGTGACATTGGTGGCAACACTCTGATTAAACATATGCGGAATTTTCAAGTCGTACACTTTTTGCCGAATACGCTCTGCCGTCTGTAATGCCGTTTCTGGCGTGGTGGAGGTCAGCAAGACCATAAACTCTTCGCCACCGTAACGGGTCACAATGTCTCTCGAACGCACGGCGTTGCGGATAGCCGCTGAGACCTGAATCAATGCCTGGTCGCCCATCATATGGCCATAGTGATCGTTGTAGGCTTTGAAATAATCGATATCCAGCAGCAAGACAAAGTGTCCGCTGGCATCCAGTGACAGCAGTGTTTCAAGGCGGTTTTGCAGGCCACGGCGATTGTAGAGTCCGGTGAGCGGGTCAAGCATGCTCAGGTCAGTCAGCGTCTGGCGCTCTTCCAGCAGCTTGTACATTAGCCCTTGAGCAAAGTTGTCATTGCGCCGCTGAATCACACTCTGAATGGAAATTCCCGCCACGGGGAGAGCAAAGCAATACACCATCCGCACCCACTGGTCGCCCTCGCTCAGCACCAAACAAGTGATCAGCACTGGCAAAGAATGAAAGGTAAAAGCAATGATATTATTAGAAAAAGCAATTGCCCCGACAAACAGCACGCTTAATAAGGCAATCACCAGATAGTTAAAATTAGCCTGATGCATTAATGGCAATTTTATGGCGATATGCCAGGCCCACAGGCAACCAAACACAATGGAGATGGCTGGAATATTGATTTTCTTCTCAGCCCAGGCCCAGTGACCCGCTAACAAAACTGCACTGCTAAAGGTGATAAGCAGCAGCGGGAGGGTGATCGCCGAAACGTGATACACCGGGCTCAGCATCGAAAATAGCGATGAGGTTAAATTAAGGAACAAAAAAAGGCGTAACGAAAATTGATATTTTTTTATGCGTAATGAACGCCAGGATTGTGATGTCATGTCAGGAAATCATTATTTATTGTGTGATTGCAGAAGGGCTAGCCATCAGGAATGACAAATTCGCGCGGGAACGAATCGCGAGAATATATCAGGAACACTAATCTATTGATTTAATCCGCACAATTTATCACCTTCCTGCAACACTGTCACTCGCGTGAAAGTAAAGAGCGCAACGGCCTCTGGCATTATCTTGCAAATGATAAAAATTATCATATGATATTGGTTATCATTATCGATTTGAGAGTGAAAATCATGTTGCAACGGGCGTTGGGCAGTGGGTGGGGAGTGCTGATTTCTGGAGTACTGTTGGGCGTGTTGGGTTTTGTGGGTTTATCAGCGGAGACCTGGCGAGGTTTGATCGTTCTGGGGTTGCTGCTTTCCTGCATCATGATTTGGCACCGTCAGCTACGTCATTTCGTGCTGCTGCCATCGGCATTTGCCTTGATAGGTGGAATGATACTGGTGATGATGAATGTAAAGCTGATGGGATAAAGCTGAAAACAAGGAGAGAAGAACAGAGAGAGATAAGAAAGCTGGTGCGAGGGGGGGGACTCGAACCCCCACATCCTAAGGACACTAACACCTGAAGCTAGCGCGTCTACCAATTCCGCCACCTTCGCACAGAAATCTTATCTTGATATTGCCCTCTTTGGTGCGAGGGGGGGGACTTGAACCCCCACGTCCGTTAAGACACTAACACCTGAAGCTAGCGCGTCTACCAATTCCGCCACCGTCGCCCAGTGTGAGCAATATCTACGTAGTATATGGTGCGAGGGGGGGGACTTGAACCCCCACGTCCGTTAGGACACTAACACCTGAAGCTAGCGCGTCTACCAATTCCGCCACCGTCGCATACCATCGACTCTTAAAAAGAATCGTTACTACGGAGGCGCATTCTAGTGGTTTTCCGATTTTCGTCAACAGTTAATTGCACCGGACTTTTCCGATCGCTGTAAAAGTGCGCGCTTTATCGACAGGTTGGAGAAGAGGCAGGAAGGACGCCCGCAGATCAGAGCCTGCGGGCGAAGCAAAGCGACTATTTTTTTGCCTGACGCGTCATGACGGTACGGTAAACTTTAAAGCGTCCCGTCTGGGCAAGTACTTCGTGGAAGCCGAAGATTTCGTCCAGCACTTTCGGATACGGCAGGAAGGCGTTTGCCACAATGCGCAGTTCACCGCCAGTACCCAGATGACGAACAGCGCCACGGATCAGCTGCTGTGCTGCCTCGAGGCTGGTTTGCAGTCCGTCATGGAATGGCGGGTTGGAAATGATCATATCAAAGCGTCCTGTCACGTCTGAGAAGACGTTACTGGCGAAGACTTCACCTTCCAGACCATTAGCCGCAAGCGTTGCGCGGCTGGCTTCGATTGCCGGAGCGCTGACATCGCAAAGCGTCAGGCGTACTTTCGGCGAATGGCTCGCCAGTACGGCGGCCAACACGCCAGCGCCACAGCCGACGTCCAAAACTTTGCCTTTGGTGTGCGGCGTCAGGGTGTTAACCAGCAACTGACTGCCGACATCCAGACCATCGCGGCTGAACACGCCCGGCAGCGTTTTGATTGTCAGGTCATTCAGTTTATATTCGCCCCAAGCGCTTTCGGCGTTGAACGCTGGCTGTGTTTCAAGACGACCATGATACAGACCACAGCGACGCGCGCTGTCCACTTTGTTCAGTGGGGCGAATTCTGCCAGCATCTGCTCGGCGCTACGCACGCCGCTACGGTTTTCACCAACCACAAAAATATCAATGCCAACCGGCATCAGCGACAAAATGTTGGTCAACTGATACAGCGCTTCCGGTTTGTTTTTCGGCCAGTAGTAAATCAGCGTGTCGCAATCCGCAACGTCAGCGGCTTCTGCCGTCAGGCTAAAGCGCACGTTTTCGCCCATCTGGCGGCTCAGCACCTGCCAGTGGTGATATTGTTGGGTATGAGCGCGGCTAAACGCGGTCTCCAGACGTGCGGGCAGGTCATCCTGCAGATCACCGGCAAACAGAATGCGGCTTTGTTCGAAATCATCACTGTGGCGCAGCAAGACTTCACTTGCCGGAGATAAAGCAGACATAAAGAGTATTCCTCAATTAACGACCGCAGGATTATACACATTTATAGCCGTCATACTTCAAGTTACATCTGCGTTGGCTGCGCCTTGCCGCAACTCGAATTATTTAGGCTATACCACGAGACTGCCTCCTCGCTTTATTGGCGCAAGTTCGTCGAATTTGCTATATTTCCGCGCCTGACAGACAGGAGAAACCCGCGATGACATCCCGACGAGACTGGCAACTACAGCAACTGGGCATAACCCAGTGGTCTTTGCGTCGCCCCTCGGTTTTGCAGGGCGAAATCGCTATCTCGCTGCCTCAACATATTCGTCTGGTGATGGTGGCCGAAACGCTGCCGCCGCTGACCGACCCGCTGATGAACGATATTCTGCGCGCGCTAGCCGTCACGCCGGACCAGGTGTTGCAGCTCACGCCAGATCGTGTGGCAATGCTGCCGGAAGGGGGGCGCTGCAACAGCTGGCGTCTTGGCGACGGTGAGTCGGTGACGCTGGAAGGTGCTCAGGTCGCCAGCCCGACATTCGAACAATTGCAGTCCAGTGCGGTGGCCCGCGCTGAACTCTGGCGACAAATTTGCGCTCATGAACACGATTTCTTCCCTAAGCCAGACTGATTTACCGCGCGCGTTACAGATTGAACAGCGCGCGCATGCTTTCCCGTGGAGCGAGCAGACGCTTGCCAGCAATCAAGGCGAACGCTACCTCAACCTGCAACTGGCGGTTGACGGTGAAATGGCTGCTTTTGCCATCACCCAAATAGTGCTCGATGAAGCCACGCTGTTTAATATTGCCGTCGATCCGGCGTACCAGCGCAAAGGGCTCGGGCGCGAATTGCTCGAACAGGTTATCGACGAAGTTGAAAAACGCGGCGTAGTCACGTTATGGCTGGAAGTGCGAGCCTCGAACGCTGCCGCCATTGCCCTGTATGAAAGCATGGGCTTCAACGAGGCGACGATTCGCCGCAATTACTATCCGACTGCCGATGGGCGTGAAGACGCTCTCATTATGGCACTGCCAATCAGTATGTAAGACAAGGGTTTACGATGAAGATGTGGGACTGGATTTTCTTTGATGCCGATGAAACGTTATTTACTTTCGATTCATTCAGCGGCTTACAGCGGATGTTTCTTGATTATAGCGTGACCTTCACCGCTGAAGATTTCCAGGACTATCAGGCCGTTAACAAGCCGCTGTGGGTCGATTATCAAAACGGCGCTATCAGCTCGCTTCAATTGCAGCATCAGCGGTTTGAGGGCTGGGCTTCACGTCTTAACGTGAATGCGGGCGACCTCAATGATGCGTTTATGAATGCGATGGCGGAGATTTGCGCGCCGTTGCCGGGGGCGGTGTCACTGCTTAATTCCCTGAAAGGGAAGGTAAAAATGGGCATCATCACCAACGGATTTACCTCGTTGCAACAAATCCGTCTTGAGCGCACAGGCCTGCGTGAACACTTTGATTTATTGATTATTTCCGAAGAAGTGGGTGTGGCAAAACCGGATGCGAGAATTTTTGATTATGCGCTGGAACTGGCGGGCAATCCCGACCGTTCACGGGTGCTGATGGTGGGCGATACCGCCGAGTCAGATATTCGCGGCGGTGTGAACGCCGGACTCTCAACCTGCTGGTTGAACGCACATCAGCAAACGCTGCCTGCGGATCTCAAACCGACCTGGACTGTGACATCACTTGCTGAGCTGGAGCAACTCCTGTGTAAACATTGATTGTCAGTACCCGCCTTACGGGTAAAATAGCCGCATTTTTCGAATTCAACATGCGTGGCGAATGGCCGCGTTTACTTAAGAAGAATTGACTATGACGTTGTCTCCTTATCTGCAAGAGGTGGCGAAACGCCGCACTTTTGCCATCATCTCTCACCCGGATGCCGGTAAAACCACTATCACTGAAAAAGTGTTGTTGTTCGGACAGGCCATCCAGACCGCCGGGACCGTAAAAGGCCGTGGCTCCAGCCAGCATGCGAAATCTGACTGGATGGAGATGGAAAAACAGCGTGGGATTTCGATCACCACTTCTGTCATGCAATTCCCGTATCACGATTGTCTGGTGAACCTGCTGGACACCCCGGGTCACGAAGACTTCTCGGAAGATACCTATCGCACACTGACTGCGGTTGACTGCTGTCTGATGGTTATCGATGCCGCGAAAGGTGTCGAGGACCGGACGCGCAAACTGATGGAAGTAACCCGTCTGCGTGATACGCCGATCCTGACGTTCATGAACAAACTTGACCGTGACATCCGCGATCCAATGGAAGTGCTGGATGAAGTGGAGCGTGAGCTGAAAATTGCTTGTGCGCCAATCACCTGGCCCATCGGTTGCGGCAAGCTGTTCAAAGGGGTTTACCATCTTTATAAAGATGAAACCTATCTGTACCAGACGGGTAAAGGCCACACCATTCAGGACGTGCGTATCGTGAAAGGGTTGAACAACCCGGAACTCGATACAGCGGTTGGCGAAGAGCTGGCAGCACAATTACGTGACGAACTGGAACTGGTGCAGGGCGCTTCGCACGAATTTGATCAGGAACTTTTCCTTGCCGGTGAAATCACCCCGGTGTTCTTCGGGACCGCACTCGGCAACTTCGGCGTAGACCATATGCTCGACGGTCTGGTGGAATGGGCGCCTGCGCCGATGCCACGTAAATCCGATACCCGTGAAGTGGAAGCGAAAGAAGAGAAGTTCTCCGGCTTCGTCTTTAAAATTCAGGCCAACATGGACCCGAAACACCGTGACCGCGTGGCATTCATGCGTGTGGTATCCGGTAAATATGAAAAAGGCATGAAGCTGCGCCAGGTGCGTACCGGTAAAGATGTGGTGATTTCTGACGCGCTGACCTTCATGGCAGGCGACCGTTCCCACGTTGAAGAAGCTTATCCGGGCGACATCATCGGTCTGCATAACCACGGCACGATTCAGATTGGTGATACCTTCACCCAGGGTGAAATGATGAAGTTCACCGGCATTCCGAACTTTGCCCCTGAGCTGTTCCGTCGTATTCGTCTGCGCGATCCGTTGAAGCAGAAACAGCTGCTGAAAGGGCTGGTTCAGCTTTCCGAAGAGGGCGCGGTGCAGGTGTTCCGTCCGATTGCCAACAACGACCTGATCGTGGGCGCGGTCGGTGTGCTGCAGTTCGACGTGGTCGTTGCGCGTCTGAAGAGTGAGTACAACGTTGAAGCGATTTACGAATCGGTGAACGTCGCCACAGCCCGTTGGGTCGAAAGCACTGACGTGAAGAAGTTCGAAGATTTCAAGCGTAAGAACGAAGTGCAACTGGCGCTGGATGGCGGTGACAACCTCACCTACATCGCTCCGACGATGGTTAACCTCAACCTGACGCAGGAACGTTATCCTGACGTTCAGTTCCGCAAAACCCGCGAGCACTAATCCCCTCCAGAGCACGGCCCACGCCGTGCTCTGTCATTTTCCCTCCCTGTTGATTCCCTTGCAGAAAGTTCTTAATTGAGCCCATTCGCACGTCGAAAGGCTACTTTTTAGCCGTTTGGCCGCGCGAGTTGAAAATTGTTGGCTATATTTAACAAAGCGATGACAAACGTGCTGGATTAATCGGCTGTGAAATACATCTTCACAGGCTTGTTAACCTGCTCTGATTGTCCATCCCGATATTAATAACTGTTAATTGTGGTGATGTTCACCTCTACAGCAATGCGATCATGAAGATCGCCTGAGCTCAAATTCTGAGCAAACTACAGGAATCGCAATGATGACAAGCCAAAAGATGTCCAAAACGCTGCTGGCAGTGATGCTGGGTACCGCAGTAATGAGCGGTTCTGCATTGGCAGAAACCACCATGGATAAAACACAATCCGCGGCTGACAGCGCCGGACAGAAAGTCGACAGCTCCATGAACAAAGTCGGCAACTTTATGGATGACAGCAGCATCACGGCAAAAGTGAAAGCGGCGCTGGTCGATCATGATTCAATCAAGAGCACCGATATCTCGGTAAAAACCGATGACAAAGTGGTCACTCTGAGCGGCTTCGTTGAAAGCCAGTCTCAGGCTGAGCAAGCGGTCAGCGTCGCCAAAGGCGTCGAAGGCGTGTCTTCGGTCAGCGATAAGCTCCATGTGCGTGACGGCAAGTCAGACGGCGTGCAGGGTTATGCGGGCGACACCGCGACCACCAGTGAAATAAAAGCCAAACTGCTGGCGGACGACATTGTTCCGTCGCGCAAAGTGAAAGTGGAAACCACCGATGGCGTGGTGCAGCTTTCCGGCACGGTTGATTCATCAGCGCAGAGTGACCGCGCTGAAAGCATCGCCAAAGCAGTTGATGGCGTAAAAAGTGTGAAAAACGACCTCAAAGTTAAATAAATCTGTTCTAAGACATTCTTCCCCGGCGATGGCCGGGGAGACGAGTCTGTCGTTTTGAGTGCCTGAGCGTTCATCAAAGCGGACGACATTCACTATGGTAAGGAGAATCGTATGTTTCGTTGGGGCATAATCTTTCTGGTAATCGCGTTAATTGCCGCCGCTCTTGGTTTTGGTGGTTTGGCCGGTACGGCAGCGGGCGCAGCAAAAATTGTCTTTATCGTCGGTATTATTCTGTTCCTGGTCAGTCTGTTCATGGGACGCCGACGTCCTTAGCGGTCTTAGTGACGTTAAATTTTCGTAACAAAAGCCAGTCTTCGGACTGGCTTTATCAGTTTAAGAGAATCCTTATCTGCGTTATGGTGATGTCATAAAATAATCAAAAAACGGGAAAGCAGTGTGGGACAGCGAATTCCGGTAACGCTTGGCAATATTGCGCCGCTTTCGGTAAAACCCTTTCGACCAGGCCAGCTCGCGCTGGTGTGTGAAGGCGGTGGACAGCGCGGCATCTTCACGGCCGGAGTTCTGGACGAATTTATGCGCGCGCGCTTCAATCCGTTTGATCTCTTCTTAGGCACCTCAGCCGGGGCGCAAAACCTTTCCGCGTATGTGTGCAATCAGCCAGGCTACGCGCGAAAAGTCATCACGCGCTACACCACTTCTCGCGAATTTTTTGATCCGATGCGCTTCGTGCGCGGCGGAAATCTTATCGATCTCGATTGGCTGGTCGAAGCGACGGCGAGCAAAATGCCGCTGGCGATGGATGTGGCTGCGCGCCAGTTCGACGGGGGCAAAGCGTTCTATATGTGCGCTTCCAGAGCAGATGATTACTCTCCCGGTTATTTCTCTCCGACGCGTGAAACCTGGATGGACCAAATCCGTGCGTCCAGCGCTATCCCGGGTTTTTATCGCCCCGGTGTGACGCTGGACGGTATCAACTGGTTGGATGGTGGTGTCAGTGATGCGATCCCGGTTCAGGAAGCGGTGAAGCGCGGCGGTAAAACGATCGTCGTGATCCGCACTGTTCCGTCGCAGATGTACTACACCCCGCAATGGTTCAAGCGCATGGAGCGCTGGCTTGGCGAAAGCAGCCTGCAACCGTTTGTGAATCTGGTTCAGCATCATGAGAAGACTTACCACGCGATTCAGCAATTCATCGATAAACCGCCGGGCAACGTGCGGATCCTTGAAATTTTCCCGCCTAAGCCGCTGAAAAGTATGGCGCTCGGTAGCCGCCTTCCTGCGTTGATGGAAGACTACAATATGGGCCGTCAATGCGGGCGCTACTTCCTTGCGACCATGGGTAAAATGCTGGCCGATCAGCCGCCGCTGCACCGCTTTCGCCCACGAGTGGCAACGCCTGCGCCGCTCGTGGTGCCGCCTGCCGCCGTTGCTAACGATCCTAATAACGCAACGCTCGTCGATGTGCCGCAGGCTAACGACGTGAATTTCGATAACGAGGGCCTGGCGTGAGTTTTCGTTTTACCGACACCCATTGTCATTTCGATTTTCCACCGTTCGTGGATGACGTTGAACATAGCCTGACGCTTGCCGCTCAGGCGGGCGTCACGCAAATCATCATCCCGGCCATTGATGCATCCCGATTTGCAGACGTGTTAACGCTCGCGGCGAACCATGCCCCGTTGTATGCCGCGCTGGGACTGCATCCGATTGTGATTGAAAAGCATACCGATGAAAGCCTGGCACAGCTTGCCGCTCTGCTGGCGCGTAAGCCGGAGAAGCTGGTGGCGGTGGGGGAAATTGGCCTCGATCTTTATCGCGACGATCCGCAATTCGACCGACAGCAGGCGCTGCTGGATGAACAGCTCATTCTCGCAAAACGCTACGACCTGCCGGTGATCCTCCATTCACGTCGAACCCACGACAAACTGGCGATGCATCTCAAACGGCATAATTTGCCGCGAACCGGCGTGGTTCATGGTTTCTCCGGGAGTCTGCAACAGGCGGAGAGATTCATCCAGTTGGGTTATAAGATTGGCGTCGGTGGGACGATCACTTACCCGCGTGCAAGCAAAACACGTGACGTGATGGCGCGCTTGCCTCTTAATTCGCTACTTTTGGAAACTGATGCGCCAGATATGCCGCTGAATGGTTATCAGGGGCAGCCCAATCGCCCTGAACAGGCTGCGCGCGTTTTTGAATCCCTCTGCGAACTACGTTCCGAATCTCCTGCTGAAATTGCCAATACGCTGGCTGATAACACTAAAAAACTATTCGCTACATTATAATTAGCCATCATTTAAGTGATGTAGATCTCATTATTAATCTTTCTTCTCATATTCTTGCCAAAAATGTGTGACTGCGGGCAAGCAGGATAATCACGGATCGTTATAATCGGCCCCCTCGATTGAGATTTTTATCTTTTAAACCTTTTACGTTCAATACACAGGGACTCTGTATGCAAATCCTCATGGGACTGATTGGCATGGTGGTGCTGCTCGCCATTGCCGTACTGCTCTCCAGCAACCGTCGTGCTATCAACCTGCGTACCGTACTTGGCGCGTGGATGATTCAGGTCGGCATCGGTGCGTTGATCCTTTATGTCCCTGTCGGACGTAAAGTGCTGTTGGCGATGTCCGAAGGCGTGGCTAACGTTATCGCTTACGGTAACGAAGGTATCGGCTTCCTGTTTGGTGGTCTGGTCTCCGACAAAATGTTCGAAGTCTTTGGCGGCGGCGGTTTTGTCTTTGCGCTGCGCGTGCTGCCGGTCATTGTCTTCTTCTCCTCGCTGATTGCCGTGCTTTATTACCTCGGCATTATGCAGTTTGTAATTCGCATTCTCGGCGGCGGCATGCGTGCGCTGCTGAAAACGTCCCGTACGGAATCGCTGTCGGCGACGGCTAATATTTTCGTTGGGCAAACCGAAGCGCCATTGGTCGTGCGTCCGTATATCGCGACCATGACCCGCTCTGAGCTGTTCGCGGTGATGTGTGGCGGCCTGGCGTCGGTGGCGGGTTCTGTTCTGGCAGGTTACGCGCAAATGGGCGTGCCGCTGGAATACCTGATTGCCGCCTCCTTCATGGCGGCACCTGGCGGCCTGCTGTTTGCCAAAATCATGCTGCCGGAAACCGAAACGCCAAACGATTCGCCGGATCTGGAAGCGCAAATGCCGGATGTTGATCGTCCGTCAAATGTGCTGGATGCTGCGGCATCAGGTGCGGCTTCCGGGATGCAACTGGCGTTGAACGTCGGCGCAATGCTGCTGGCTTTCGTGGCATTAATCGCGTTGCTGAACGGTATTCTCTCCGGGATTGGCGGCTGGTTTGATTATCCGCAGCTGTCGATGCAGCTGATCCTCGGCTGGGTGTTTGCGCCGCTGGCATGGGTAATCGGTGTGCCGTGGGGCGAAGCGACCGTGGCCGGTTCGTTTATCGGACAAAAGATTATCGTCAATGAATTCGTGGCCTACATTAACTTCGGCGAATACCTGAAGGACGATGCGGTTGTCGCGGCGGCGGGTCTGCAGGTGATTTCTGACCACACCAAAGCGATTATCTCCTTCGCGCTGTGTGGCTTTGCCAACCTGTCGTCGATCGCCATTCTGATTGGTGGTCTCGGCAGCATGGCGCCGAATCGTCGCCATGATATCGCTCAGCTTGGCCTGAAAGCCGTCGCGGCGGGTACACTCTCGAATCTGATGAGCGCCACCATCGCCGGGGTATTCCTCTCGTTATAAGTAGAGCGCCGGGAGAATAATGTTTGTTATTCCCCGGTCATTCAGCGCCTGTGCCAGCGGCTCAACGTCCTGCGCACAGGCGCTGCGCCATTGCCGTGCTTCGCCATACACGCCGTGAGCATGGAAGGCGTTCAGCCTCAGCGGGATTTCTCCCAACGAATGAATAAATTCGCTCAACGCTCCAATGTGGTCTGAATAATCCGTTTGTTCCGGGATAACCAGCAGGCGTAGCTCTGCCAGCATCTTATTTTCTGCAAGCCACTGAATACTCTTTTTAATGCGTTCATTACCGCGTCCGGTTAGCGCCAGATGCACAGTCGTATCCCACGCCTTTAAATCCACCATCACGCCGTCGCAGACAGGCTGTAATTTTTCCCAACCGTTGATCCCCAATTCACCGTTGCTGTCGACCAGACAAGTGAGATGGGCGAGCGCGGGAGTGGCTTTTAGTTGCGAAAACAGCTCGCAAATAAACGGCAGTTGAGTCGTTGCTTCACCCCCGCTGACCGTTATCCCTTCGATAAAGGGCGCTGAACGGGTTATCTGTTTCATTACGTCATCTACTGACAACTTACGTGCCATCGGTGTGGCCTGTTGAGGGCAATTTTTCAGGCAGGTATCGCATTGCTCACAGTTCGCTTCCTGCCAGACGACGCGCCCATTCAGAACGGACAGCGCGCCATGGGGGCAGGGTGCGACGCACTCTCCGCAGTCGTTGCAGCGGCCCATCGTCCACGGGTTATGGCAGTTTTTACAGCGCAAATTACAGCCCTGTAAAAACAGCGTCAGACGGCTGCCGGGGCCGTCGACGCAGGAGAACGGGATAATGTTACTGACTAAAGCGCATCTGCTGTTCATGGCTGACGACTCTTGGCTGACGTTCCAGAATGCGGGTGTTGCGAGCGGCTTCTTCGCCAAGCCAGGTGGTGTTAGTGCGTGAACCTTCCTCGCGGAATTTCTCCAGGTCGGACAATCGCACCATGTAGCCGGTGACGCGAACCAGATCGTTGCCGCTGACGTTAGCCGAAAACTCACGCATTCCGGCGTTAAACGCGCCAAGACAGAGCTGCATCACCGCCTGCGGGTTGCGCTTGATGGTTTCGTCGAGCGTAAGAATGTCGCTGATCCCGGCGTGATAGTACGCGTGATGCGGGGCGACGGTCAGCAGATGGCTCACAGGGTCTGGCTCGCTGCCATAAGGAATGCGCGCGCCAGGAGTGGTGCCGCTGTCGGAGCTGATGCCTGATTGCGCATGCAGCAACGCACGCTGGTTCCAGCCGTATTTAACCGGCGTGTTTTCGACGAATTCCGCCAGCTGTTCACTGATACGCCAGCCGAGCTTGTTCGCTTCCTCATCCTGACCATAACGCGCCGCGCTGCCCGCTTTTTCACACAGTACATTTACCGCTTCTGCGAGGGCGTAAATCCCGAACATCGGGGCAAAGCGCTGCGGGTCAATCAACCCTTCGGCCACCAGGAAGCTATTCTCAAAGAAGTGGGATTGCTGATAGAGGAAAGCGCTGCGGGCATCAATGATGTCGATTTGTTGTTCGCAATAATGCGGCAACACACGGCTGAGGAAATCATCTGGCGATTCACTGCGCAGCGCAATTTCTTTCAGATTCAGGCGTACCAGTGTGCTGCCACCGCCCGCCAGCGGCAGCGAGTTGTAACAACTCACCACGCCATATTTGCCTTTTGTGAAAATTTTATCATTCACCGGGCCGTTGGCGATGTGCGGTTTGCTGCACTCACAGATATTTTTGCTGACTTCCAGCAACAACGAATCTGGGGTGATCTGCGGATCGTAGATAAACGTCAGATTCGGTGCGACCTGCTTTAATTCAGCATCAGCACGTAAAATAGCGCGGGTGATTGGCGTGTCTTCCGGGCCAATGTTCACATGCGTAAAGGCGTCAGGCAGGGTTCTATCGAGATAGCGCCAGAAACGTTTTAGTCGAATATCGATTTCGTCTTGTGTTAGAATTCTAACATAAGGCGATAGGATTTTATCCAGATGCCCCAGGTAAACCGGCATTGAGGTCACGGAAGGCACGTGGTGATAGAGAATGGTCAGCAGCGAAAGTGCGTCATCCAGATCTGTCGCGCCTTCCAGCTCCAGCCATTGTGAGCCGTTCGCCAAAAAGCGCGCGTAATCGGGCAAAACGTAACGCGGTTTGAAGGGCGCATGGCCTTCAAACATGTCGCAAATTACGCCGTCTTCCAGTGCCGCTTGGGCATCCGTTGACAGTGCCGGATAGGGCAACGCGTTTTCCGCTTCGAGCGCCAGGAAGTGGCGTTTTTGCTCAGGGCTTAACGTTTTGCTTGTCACAATATTCTGGCAACGTTGCTCGAAAGATTCAGACATAGAAGTTCCTCAGACGCGTGGGCGATGAGGGCATTGTAGAGAAATGCAACGGCGGGGCTTTTGATCCACATTCCCCCGTTAGCGCTTAAAAGAGTGATTAACCTCTCATTGCAGTGATGCAAATTTGCATATGTGTTTCATTAACTGTGATGAGGATCGAAGTGAAACGCTGGGTCGGTGTTAAAATAGTCACAGACCCGCAAGGTAAAATTAAACACCGGAGATAACATGACCGATTTAACAGCAAGCAGCCTGCGCGCGTTAAAACTGATGGACCTGACCACCCTGAACGATGATGACACCGACGCGAAAGTGATCGCCCTGTGCCATCAGGCGAAAACCCCGGTGGGCAATACCGCGGCTATCTGCATTTATCCGCGCTTTATCCCGATTGCGCGTAAAACTTTGAATGCGCAGGGTACGCCGGACGTGCGTATCGCCACCGTCACTAACTTCCCGCACGGTAACGACGATATCGACATCGCGCTGGCAGAAACTCGTGCGGCTATCGCTTACGGCGCAGATGAAGTTGACGTTGTATTCCCGTATCGCGCGCTGATCGCCGGTAACGAGCAGATTGGTTTCGATCTGGTGAAAGCCTGTAAAGACGCGTGTGCTGCGGCAAACGTACTGCTGAAAGTGATCATCGAAACCGGCGAGCTGAAAGAAGAAGCGCTGATTCGTAAAGCCTCTGAAATTTCTATCAAAGCAGGCGCGGACTTCATCAAAACCTCAACCGGTAAAGTGCCAGTAAACGCCACGCCAGAAAGCGCGCGCATCATGATGGAAGTCATCCGTGATATGGGCGTGGAAAAAACCGTTGGTTTCAAACCGGCTGGTGGCGTGCGTACTGCTGAAGATGCACAGGCCTTCCTGGCGATTGCTGACGGTCTGTTCGGTGCTGATTGGGCCGATGCTCGCCACTATCGCTTTGGTGCTTCCAGCCTGCTCGCCAGCCTGTTGAAAGCGCTGGGTCATGGTGATGGCAAGAGCGGAAGTAGTTATTAATTTGTCTTTTGCCTGATGGCACTAGACGTAGGCCGGGTTAGCGTAGCGCCACCCGGCAAATTGTTAACATGCCGGATGACGGCTACGCCTTATCCGGCCTACTGATGGACTTCTCCATTTTTCCCCTGGGGGGTTACCGTGTTTCTCGCACAAGAAATTATTCGTAAAAAACGCGATGGTCACGCATTGAGTGACGAAGAGATCCGTTTCTTCATCAATGGCATTCGTGATAACACCGTGTCGGAAGGGCAGATTGCCGCTCTGGCAATGACCATTTTCTTCCACGACATGTCGATGCCGGAGCGTGTTTCGCTGACCATGGCGATGCGGGATTCCGGAACCGTGCTTGACTGGAAGAGCCTGAATTTAAACGGCCCGATTGTGGACAAGCATTCCACTGGCGGCGTGGGCGACGTAACGTCACTGATGCTCGGTCCGATGGTCGCGGCGTGTGGCGGCTACATTCCAATGATCTCCGGGCGTGGCCTGGGTCATACGGGCGGTACGCTCGACAAACTGGAAGCGATCCCGGGCTTTGATATCTTCCCGGACGACAACCGCTTCCGCGAAATTATTAAAGATGTTGGCGTGGCGATCATAGGGCAGACCAGCTCCCTGGCGCCTGCGGACAAACGTTTTTACGCGACCCGCGACATTACCGCGACGGTCGATTCTATTCCGTTAATCACCGCCTCCATTCTGGCGAAAAAACTGGCCGAAGGGCTGGATGCTCTGGTGATGGACGTGAAAGTAGGCAGCGGCGCATTCATGCCGACCTATGAGCTTTCTGCTGCGTTAGCCGAAGCGATCGTTGGCGTCTCCAACGGTGCTGGCGTGCGCACCACCGCACTGCTGACCGACATGAACCAGGTGCTGGCATCCAGCGCCGGTAATGCGGTTGAAGTTCGCGAAGCCGTGCAGTTCCTGACGGGTGAATACCGTAATCCGCGTCTGCTCGATGTGACCATGGCGCTGTGCGTGGAAATGCTGATTTCCGGGCGTCTGGCGAAAGACGAAAGTGAAGCGCGTGCGAAATTGCAGGCGGTACTGGATAACGGTAAAGCGGCGGAAATCTTTGGTCGCATGGTGGCAGCACAGAAAGGCCCGACCGATTTCGTCGAAAATTACGCGAAATACCTGCCGACCGCGATGCTGAGCAAAGCGGTGTACGCCGATACCGAGGGCTTTGTTTCCGCGATGGACACCCGTGCGCTGGGCATGGCGGTTGTCGCCATGGGCGGCGGTCGTCGCCAGGCTTCCGACGCGCTGGATTACAGCGTCGGCTTTACCGATATGACTCGTCTGGGTGACAGCGTTGACGGTCAGCGTCCGCTGGCGGTGATCCACGCCAAAGACGAAGCCAGCTGGCAGGAAGCCGCTAAAGCGGTGAAAGCGGCAATTAAACTGGACGATAACGCACCGAAAGAAACACCAACGGTCTATCGTCGCATCACACAATAGCGGTATACTGATCTGATCGCTTTTTTGCAGCGCAAAACGTACGGAGAAAATATGAAACGTGCATTTATTATGGTGCTGGACTCCTTTGGTATCGGCGCCACTGAAGACGCAGAGCGTTTCGGCGATGTCGGTGCCGATACCATGGGCCATATCGCAGAGGCCTGCGCAAAGGGTGAAGCAGACAAAGGCCGTAAAGGCCCGCTGACTTTACCGAACCTGACCCGTCTGGGTCTGGTGAAAGCTCACGAAGGTTCGACCGGCAAAGTCGCCGCAGGTATGGACGGCAATGCAGAAGTCACGGGCGCTTACGCCTGGGCTCACGAACTTTCTTCCGGCAAAGATACCCCGTCAGGCCACTGGGAAATCGCTGGTGTGCCTGTCCTGTTCGCCTGGGGCTACTTCCCGGAACACAACAACAGTTTCCCACAAGAGCTGCTCGACAAGCTGGTGAAGCGCGCCAATTTGCCGGGTTATCTCGGTAACTGCCACTCATCCGGTACTGTGATTCTGGATGAACTGGGCGAAGAGCACATGAAAACCGGCAAGCCGATTTTCTACACCTCTGCTGATTCCGTGTTCCAGATTGCCTGCCACGAAGAAACCTATGGCCTCGATAAGCTGTATGAGCTGTGCGAAATCGCACGCGAAGAGCTGACCGAAGGCGGCTACAACATTGGTCGCGTGATTGCGCGTCCATTCGTGGGTGATAAAGCCGGTAACTTCGAACGCACCGGCAACCGTCACGATCTGGCCGTTGAACCGCCAGCGCCAACCGTGTTGCAGAAACTGGTTGAAGAGAAAAATGGTCACGTGGTTTCCGTCGGTAAAATCGCAGACATCTACGCCAACTGCGGCATCACGAAAAAAGTGAAAGCCACCGGTCTGGATGCGCTGTTCGACGCGACCGTCAAAGAGATGAAAGAAGCGGGTGACAACACCATTGTCTTCACCAACTTTGTTGATTTCGACTCCTCCTGGGGTCACCGTCGCGATGTCGCCGGTTATGCTGCCG
Organism: Scandinavium sp.; assembly: GCF_036271055.1. GTDB lineage: Bacteria > Pseudomonadota > Gammaproteobacteria > Enterobacterales > Enterobacteriaceae > Scandinavium. The sequence goes on from NZ_DATBBJ010000006.1 coordinate 33,267, forward strand.
GACTGGAACTGTTCGACCGTCGTCTGCCGGAACTGCTGGCGCTGCTGGGCGAAGATGACATCATCATTCTCACCGCTGACCACGGTTGCGACCCAACCTGGACCGGAACAGACCATACCCGTGAACACATTCCGGTACTGGTGTACGGCCCGAAAGTGAAAGCAGGATCGCTTGGCCATCGCGAAACCTTCGCGGATATCGGCCAGACGCTGGCATCGTACTTCGGTACGTCGGCGATGGACTACGGCAAAAACATGTTGTGATGGGATTGCCCGGCGGCGTGAAGCTTGCCGGGCCTACGGTTAAGTAGACTGGGTTCATGACCCGAAGCATAAACATAAAAAGGATATCTTGATGGCTACTCCACACATTAACGCAGAAATGGGTGATTTCGCTGACGTCGTACTGATGCCAGGCGATCCGCTGCGTGCAAAGCATATTGCAGAGACTTTCCTCGAAGACGTTCGCGAAGTGAACAACGTGCGCGGCATGTTGGGTTTTACCGGTATTTATAAAGGCCGTAAAATTTCTGTGATGGGCCACGGCATGGGTATCCCGTCCAGCTCCATCTACACCAAAGAGCTGATCACCGATTTTGGCGTGAAGAAAATCATCCGTGTGGGTTCCTGCGGCGCAGTGCGCATGGACGTAAAACTGCGCGATGTGGTTATCGGCATGGGTGCTTGCACCGATTCCAAAGTGAACCGTATGCGTTTCAAAGATCACGATTTCGCAGCGATTGCTGACTTCGGCATGGTGCGTAACGCGGTTGATGCAGCAAAAGCGCTGGGTGTTGATGCGCGCGTCGGTAACATCTTCTCTGCTGACCTGTTCTACTCTCCGGACGGCGGCGAAATGTTCGACGTCATGGAAAAGTACGGCATCCTGGGCGTGGAAATGGAAGCGGCGGGTATCTACGGTGTTGCCGCTGAGTTTGGTGCGAAAGCGCTGACCATCTGCACCGTGTCTGACCATATCCGTACTCACGAGCAGACTTCTGCCGCTGAACGTCAGACCACCTTCAACGACATGATCAAAATCGCGCTGGAATCCGTTCTGCTGGGCGACAAAGAGTAAGTGTTGTTAACGTCAGGCGACGCTGGTCGCCTGACCACCTTCAAAGTATCTATTCATCTATCCCGCCAAAACGTTATTCTTCTCTTTAATATCCAACAAAATAGCGCTATAAAAGTATTCAAGTATCTATTCACGAATCTATTCATTGATGAGCGCATTAACCGATCTTCTGCTGAAAGGGCCACGTCCGGCACCTGAACTTCGACAGCACCTGAACATCAGTCAGGCGACGTTTTCACGTCTGGTGAAGACTGAGGCGCAAATTGTTCAGTTTGGCAAAGCGCGCGCGACGCGTTATGCGCTGCTACGTCCTGTGCGCGGCATCAGTGAGTTCCCGTTGTGGCAAGTTGATGACGATGGAAAAGCGTGGAAATTTGGCGTGTTGTATCCCTGTTGGCCACGCGGTAGCTGTTTGGTTGCGCTCAATAATGGCGAATGGCAGTGGTTTGACGGCCTGCCCTGGTATCTGAACGATCTGCGGCCTCAGGGGTTTCTGGGTCGAGCATGGGGAAGACGATTAGCGGCTCAGTTGGCGCTTCCCGACGATATTCGTTTGTGGCAGGAAGACGTTATTATTTATGCCCTTTCCCTGTTCAGCGGCGAGAATCAGGGCGGGTGGATAATAGGGGCGTCGGGCTATCAGCAGTGGCTGCAAAATGCCGCGCCCGAACCGATTACAGAAGCCGATAAACTCAAAGCGTACGCCGGGTTAGCGCGAAATGCGCTGGCGGGCGAGATTGTTGGGTCGTCCGCTGGTGGTGAGCAGCCCAAATTTACTTGTCTGGCCGAAACCGCCGGAAAGGCGGAACACCTGCTGGTGAAGTTCACGGCGCCACAGCCCGGTGTTGTGACTCAGCGGTGGGGCGATTTACTGATAGCGGAATCCGTTGCGCTGGCGGTTTTAAGACGGGCCGGAATTGCCTCCAGTCAGGCGCAGGTGCTACAAGCAGAAAGCGGGCAGGTTTTCCTGGAGTCAAAGCGCTTCGACTGTCGCGGCATCGCTGGGAGAAAGGCGTTAGTTTCCCTGGAAGTGGTGCAGAGTGAGTTTGGCGCAGCCGGCTCATGGCCGCAGGCGCTTACCGTACTTGAGAAGCAAAAGCAGGTGACTCACGAAACGGTGCAGAAAGTAGAAAAAGTGTGGGCGTTTGGCCGTCTTATTGCCAACAGCGATATGCATGCAGGCAATTTATCTTTCTATCTGTCGGACGCACCGCTGGCGTTGACGCCTGTCTACGACATGCTGCCGATGGCCTTTTCGCCGACGAGTGCGGGGGCGATGCGTGAAGAAAGTGTTGCGCTGAAAGTTGAGCCACTGGTTAGCCGTGAAGCCTGGCTATTTGCTTATGAGCAAGCCCATCAATTCTGGCAACTGATAGCTTCAGACATGCGCATCAGCGCGGCGTTTCGCGCAATAGCCCGCGAAATGCAGGCGCAACTCGTCACGATAGAGCCGGTGATTGCCCGGCTCGCCTGATCAACGCACCGCCTGCGCAATCCACGCTGATAGCTCTCGCAGTTCCGTTTCCTGCTGCGGGAAGTCTACTATCAACGCTTCACATGCCTGCTGCAGTACGTCTGCGCGATACACACAGCCCTGTAAACGCGCCGCCAGCGCTTCGAGCGGGGCAGGGTTCAGGCTATCGGTGAACACTTGCGTGCGCGTGATATGACCTTTCTCGACGTCGAAATGCAACTCGACGCCGCCCCAGGTAAAGCGCTCATCAAGCAAATGTGAGAAAGCCGGGGCTTGTCCGAAGTTCCATTCCCAACTGCTCTGGCGAGCAAAGGTTTCCGCGAAATTCGGCAGGTCTGGCGTTTTGTCCGGGGAAATCACTTCCGCTTCAACGCGTTCGCCGTAATGGGTGAAAAAGGCTTCGGTGACGGCTTCGCAGATTTTTTCGTGGGTGATGTCAGGCAGCAATTCTGTCAGATTCGCGACACGACCGCGCACCGAAGTAATACCTTTTGCCTGCAGCTTTTTCTTGTCCGGATTCAGATAATTTGCCAGGCGGCTCAGATCGGCATTCAGCAGCAGCGTGCCGTGATGAAAGCCGCGATCCATCGTTTCACGATAAGCGGATCCTGACACTTTGCGATCGCCTTCTGGCGTTTTCACCACCAGATCGTTACGTCCGGACGCTTCTGCCGTCACGCCGAGTGAGTTCAGCGCGGTGAGTACAATGTCAGTAGAGATGGTTTTATCGTATTCGGGCTTGCCTGCCATAAAGGTAAAACAGGTGTTGCCGAGGTCATGGAAAACCGCACCGCCGCCGCTGCTACGGCGGGCGAGGCGCACATTGTCTTCTTCCATGCGCCGCGTGTTGCACTCTTTCCACGGGTTCTGCGCCCGTCCTATGACCACCGTATCGGCATTGCGCCACAAAAACAGCACCCGTTGAGTGGCAGGCATCTGGCGGAAAATGCACTCTTCCACCGCCAGATTGAACCAGGGGTCGTATGAATCAGAGATAAGCAGACGCAGCGTCGACATAGCAGATTTCCTTTCTTTAATGATTCATCTAATTTATCACTTATCTTTCGTTTCGCCTTCATCCTCTTCCGGCACGGATTTGCTGGCGGTCAGCAAGAACGGCGATTGCTGCCAACGCGTGCGTTTCCCCTGCAACAGGGTACGGGTTAATACCATCCCGATAGCCAATGAAAGCAGTAACATAAGACGCAGAATGTTGGTGGTGTTATCCACTTGCTTAGCTTCTGTCGCCAGCGTATGGGTGTCGAGTGTCAGGCGCAGATATCCCAGCGGTTCATTTCGCCCCTGAATGGGTTCAACGATCTGCTTATTAAAATATCCCCCGGCTTTTTTGCCATCCAGCGCCAGCCGGTCACGTACATCAACGCTTTCACCGGCAGCGGTAATAAGATCGCCTTGCTCGTCGTAAACACTTGCGTCCAGCAGTCGACTGTTGGTGGTCAGTTGTGTCAGCAACTGTTTGATTTTCTTTTCATCAGGCGTTTCTGAACGCATAAATGGGGCAAGGTTCAGCGTGACCTGATGAGCGAGTATGCGGGCCAGTTCTTCCATCTGCGGATTACGCTGCCGCTGGTGGCTTTGACTGAACCACGAAGCCCCTTGCATCAAGGCAACCAGCAGGGCGAGACAGATAAGAACGATCACGGCACGATGCAGCCGAAATTTCAGTTTTGCGCGAACCATATTCCACCTTTGAAAATTTGCAGCTTAATGTTGCCAGAAGCGCTGGATACAGGGTAGCCTCATGCGTTATTTTCCTGCCCAAATCTCGATTACTGGAGCTGTAATGCCGAACAGTCTGACCTGGTGCGACCTGCCCGACGATGTCTCCTTATGGCCTGGGCTGCCGCTTTCCCTAAGCGGCGATGAGGTCATGCCGCTGGATTACCACGCCGGACGCAGCGGCTGGCTGCTGTATGGCCGTCGCCTCGATAAGCAACGCCTGACCGATTATCAGCACAAGCTGGGTGCAGCGATGGTAATTGTTGCCGCGTGGTGTGTGGAAGATTATCAGGTTATTCGCCTCGCGGGGTCACTGACGCCACGTGCGACGCGTCTGGCGCACGACGATGGGCTGGATGTCGCGCCGCTGGGCAAAATTCCGCACCTGCGCACGCCAGGGCTGCTGGTGATGGACATGGACTCGACGGCGATTCAAATCGAATGCATCGATGAAATTGCCAAACTCGCCGGAACGGGTGAGATGGTTTCTGAGGTGACCGAGCGCGCGATGCGCGGTGAGCTTGACTTCACCGCCAGCCTGCGTCAACGCGTCGCCACGCTTAAAGGCGCTGATGCGAATATTCTGCGTCAGGTGCGTGACACGCTGCCGTTGATGCCGGGTCTGACTCAACTGGTGTTGAAACTGGAAACCTTAGGCTGGAAAGTGGCGATTGCCTCCGGCGGGTTTACGTTCTTTGCCGATTATCTGCGTGACAAACTGCATCTTACGGCGGCTGTAGCTAACGAACTTGAAATCCGCGACGGTGTGCTGACAGGGGAAGTTATCGGCGATATCGTCGATGCTAAATTTAAAGCCAACACCCTGAAACGTCTGGCGGAAACCTATGAAATTCCTGCGGCGCAGACCGTTGCGATTGGCGACGGTGCGAACGATCTGCCGATGATCAAAGCGGCGGGGCTGGGCATTGCGTATCATGCCAAACCGAAAGTTAACGAGCAGACGGAAATTACCATCCGTCACGCTGACCTGATGGGCGTGTTCTGCATTCTCTCCGGCAGCCTGAATCAAAAGTAAGAGGTTATTGTGGCGAAAGCACCCAAACGCGCGTTTGTCTGTAACGAGTGTGGCGCGGATTACCCGCGATGGCAGGGACAGTGCAGCGCCTGTCATGCCTGGAACACCATTACCGAAATGCGCATTGCCGCTTCGCCAACCGTGGCGCGCAATGAACGTCTGACCGGTTATGCTGGCGGCGCTGGCGGCTCAAAAGTTCAGAAACTTTCTGAGATTAGCCTGGAAGAATTGCCGCGCTTTTCCTCCGGTTTTAAAGAATTTGACCGCGTACTTGGCGGCGGTGTGGTGCCGGGGAGCGCCATCCTGATTGGTGGTAACCCGGGTGCAGGGAAATCCACGCTGTTGCTGCAAGTGTTGTGCAAACTCAGCGAGCAGATGAAAACCCTGTACGTCACTGGCGAAGAGTCTTTACAGCAAGTGGCAATGCGCGCACATCGTCTCGGCCTGCCCGCAAACAATCTGAATATGCTCTCTGAAACCAGCATCGAGCAGATTTGCCAGATTGCGGAAGAAGAGCAGCCGAAGCTGATGGTTATCGACTCTATCCAGGTGATGCACATGGCGGATGTCCAGTCGTCGCCCGGTAGCGTGGCGCAGGTGCGCGAGAGCGCGGCCTATCTGACGCGCTTTGCTAAAACGCGCGGCGTCGCAATCATCATGGTCGGTCACGTCACCAAAGACGGATCGCTGGCTGGCCCAAAAGTGCTGGAGCACTGTATCGACTGTTCCGTACTGTTGGATGGCGATGCGGATTCCCGCTTCCGCACGCTGCGCAGCCATAAAAACCGTTTTGGCGCGGTGAACGAACTCGGCGTGTTCGCCATGACCGAGCAGGGTTTGCGCGAAGTCAGCAACCCGTCAGCCATTTTCCTGAGTCGTGGCGATGAAGTGACGTCCGGTAGTTCGGTGATGGTGGTCTGGGAAGGCACGCGTCCGTTGCTGGTGGAAATCCAGGCGCTGGTCGATCAGTCGATGATGGGCAATCCGCGGCGCGTGGCGGTTGGGCTTGAGCAAAACCGTCTGTCGATTCTGCTGGCGGTTTTGCATCGTCACGGCGGCTTGCAAATGTTCGATCAGGACGTGTTTGTTAACGTGGTCGGCGGCGTGAAGGTCACCGAAACCAGCGCCGACCTGGCGCTGCTGCTGGCTATGGTCTCCAGCCTGCGCGACAGACCGTTACCGCAGGATATGGTGGTGTTTGGCGAAGTGGGGCTTTCCGGTGAGATTCGCCCGGTGCCGAGCGGCCAGGAACGTATCTCTGAAGCCGCCAAGCACGGTTTTAAACGGGCTATCGTCCCTGCCGCCAACGTGCCAAAAAAACTTCCCGAAGGAATGAAGGTGTTTGGCGTGAAGAAGCTTTCGGATGCGCTAAATGTCTTTGACGAATTATAATCAAATCCCCGTCGTCTTTCTGGCGGCAGGTGCGTTGGCGGCACTCTCTCACCCGAATCACTTAGTGAACTAAGCTCATCGGGATTCGTTCACTTGCCGCCTTCCTGCCACCAGAAATCCATAGGGGATTTCGTCTATTGGCCCGGCTATTCCGGGAATATTTTTTTGCAGGAGGCTCCTTTGTCATCATTCGATTACATTAAAACCGCGATTCGTCAGAAGGGCTGCACGTTGCAGCAGGTGGCGGACGCCAGCGGGATGACCAAGGGCTACCTCAGCCAGTTATTGAACGCCAAAATCAAAAGCCCAAGCGCGCAGAAGCTCGAAGCGCTGCACCGTTTTCTGGGGCTGGAGTTTCCACGTCGCCAGAAAAATGTGGGTGTGGTGTTCGGTAAATTCTACCCGCTGCACACCGGGCATATTTATCTGATCCAGCGCGCAGGCAGCCAGGTGGACGAGCTGCACATCATTATGGGCTACGATGACACGCGCGATCGGGCGCTATTTGAAGACAGTGCCATGTCACAACAGCCAACCGTTTCGGACCGCCTGCGCTGGCTGTTGCAAACCTTCAAATACCAAAAAAACATTCGCATTCATGCCTTTAACGAAGAGGGCATGGAGCCGTATCCGCACGGCTGGGATGTCTGGAGCAACGGCATCAAGGCGTTCATGGAAGAGAAGGGCATTGAGCCGAACACCATTTACACGTCCGAAGAGGCCGATGCGCCGCAGTTCCGCGAGCATCTTGGCACCGAAACCGTGCTTATCGATCCGCAGCGTACGTTTATGAACATCAGCGGCGGGCAAATTCGTGAGAACCCGTCGCGCTACTGGGAATACATCCCCACGGAAGTAAAACCGTTCTTCGTGCGCACGGTAGCTATCCTCGGCGGTGAATCCAGCGGCAAATCGACGATGGTGAACAAACTCGCCAACATCTTCAACACTACCAGTGCCTGGGAATATGGGCGGGATTACGTCTTCTCCCATCTCGGCGGCGACGAAATGGCGTTGCAGTATTCCGACTATGACAAAATCGCATTGGGTCACGCGCAGTACATTGATTTTGCGGTAAAATATGCCAATAAAGTGGCGTTTATCGATACGGATTTTGTCACCACTCAGGCGTTCTGTAAGAAGTATGAAGGCCGCGAACACCCGTTTGTACAGGCGTTGATCGACGAATACCGTTTTGATTTGGTCATCGTGCTGGAAAATAACACCCCATGGGTGGCAGATGGTTTGCGCAGTCTTGGCAGTTCTGTCGACCGAAAAGAGTTCCAGACCATGCTGGTGGATATGCTCAAAGAGAACAACATTGAGTATGTTCACGTCGAAGAATCGGATTACGACGCCCGTTTCCTGCGCTGCGTTGAGCTGGTGAAGCAGATGATGGGTGAACAGGGTTAAATAAAAAACCGGGCGAACCCGGCTTTAACGCTTTCAGGCCCGGCACACTGCCGGGCTTTTTGTTACTTGGTGATGCGTTTGTACTTGATACGCTTCGGCTCCAGCGCGTCGGCGCCGAGGGTGCGTTTCTTGTATTCTTCGTACTCGGTAAAGTTACCTTCGAAGAATTCCACTTTGCCTTCATCCTGGTAATCCAGAATGTGAGTGGCGATACGGTCAAGGAACCAACGGTCGTGCGAGATAACCATCGCGCAGCCTGGGAACTCCAGCAGGGCGTTTTCCAGCGCGCGCAGGGTTTCGATATCCAGGTCGTTCGTCGGTTCATCGAGCAGCAGCATGTTGCCGCCAACCTGTAGCAGTTTCGCCAGATGCAGACGACCACGTTCACCACCGGACAGTTCGCCTACGCGTTTGCCCTGGTCAGTGCCTTTGAAGTTGAAGCGGCCCACGTAAGCACGGCTAGGCATTTCGGTGTTGCCGACCTTCATGATATCCAGCCCGCCGGAAACTTCTTCCCACACGGTTTTGCTGTTATCCATGGCATCACGGAACTGATCCACAGAGGCCAGTTTCACTGTTTCGCCGAGTTCAATGGTGCCGCCGTTTGGCTGCTCCTGACCGGACATCATGCGGAACAGCGTGGATTTACCTGCGCCGTTCGGACCGATAATCCCGACAATTGCGCCCTTCGGTACTGCGAAGGAGAGGTTGTCGATAAGCACACGGTCGCCGTAAGCTTTGCTCAGATTGCTGACTTCAACGACTTTATCGCCCAGACGTGGTCCAGGTGGAATAAACAGTTCGTTGGTTTCGTTACGCTTCTGGTAGTCGGTGCTGTTAAGTTCTTCAAAGCGTGCCAGACGGGCTTTGCCCTTAGACTGACGGCCTTTCGCGCCCTGACGTACCCACTCCAGCTCTTTCTCAATCGATTTACGACGAGCGGCTTCCTGAGAAGCTTCCTGCGCCAGACGCTGATCTTTTTGCTCAAGCCAGGAGGAATAGTTACCTTCCCACGGAATACCTTCGCCGCGGTCCAGTTCGAGGATCCAACCTGCGACGTTATCGAGGAAGTAACGGTCGTGGGTAATCGCCACAACGGTCCCTTCGAAGTCGTGCAGGAAGCGTTCCAGCCAGGCTACGGATTCCGCATCCAGGTGGTTCGTTGGTTCGTCGAGCAACAGCATGTCTGGTTTTTCTAACAGCAGACGGCAGAGTGCTACGCGGCGGCGTTCACCCCCGGACAGGGTTGCGATTTTCGCATCCCACTCCGGCAGACGCAGTGCATCGGCAGCGCGTTCCAGTTGCACGTTCAGGTTGTGACCATCGTGCGCCTGGATAATCTCTTCGTATTTACCCTGCTGGGCCGCCAGTTTGTCGAAGTCGGCATCCGGTTCGGCATACAGCGCATACACTTCGTCGAGGCCTTTCAGCGCGTTAACCACTTCGGCAACGGCTTCTTCGACGGATTCACGGACGGTGTGTTCCGGATTCAGCTGCGGCTCCTGCGGCAGGTAACCAATTTTGGTGCCTGGCTGCGGGCGTGCTTCCCCTTCGATGTCGGTATCAATACCGGCCATGATGCGCAATAGGGTGGATTTACCTGAGCCATTCAGGCCGAGAACACCGATTTTTGCGCCAGGGAAGAAGCTCAGAGAGATGTTTTTCAGAATATGACGCTTCGGCGGAACCACTTTCCCGACGCGATGCATGGTATAAACGAATTGAGCCACGTTGGACTTCGCCTCTTTTATTTTGATGAAAAGGAGTCAAAGGCGAAGTGTAGCCTTTTTCACTCGCTAATCACAGCCAGGCGATCGTGATAGCAATAAAGGTAAAAAAGTGTCCGCAACGTGGCGTAATTCCGGTTGTCTGGTTAGCATGAAGAGAGGCTGTGGCCGCTAACCATCGGGATAGAAAGATATTTACCGGACACGGCTTTTTTACGCGGCATGATGCTGCATTGGCACAATTTTTTAAGGAGCGCATGTGGAAAATGCTAAACCCATGACGTGGCGCCTTTTGGCTGCTGGCGTTTGCCTGCTGACGGTCAGCAGTGCGGTGCACGCCGATTCACTGGATGAACAACGCAGTCGCTATGCCCAGATTAAACAGGCGTGGGATAACCGTCAGATGGATGTTGTTGACCAACTGATGCCGACGCTGAAAGACTACCCACTCTATCCCTACCTCGAATATCGTCAGCTCACCGATGACCTGATGAATGAACCCGCGATCAGCGTTACACAATTCGTGCAGGCCAATCCGACGCTGCCCCCCGCGCGTACGCTGAAAAACCGCTTTGTGAACGAACTGGCTCGCCGCGAAGACTGGCGTGGCCTGCTGGCATTCAGCCCGGATAAACCGGCTACCGTCGAAGCGCAATGTAATTATTACTATGCGAAATACAGCGTGGGTCAGACTCAGGACGCGTGGGCTGGTGCGAAGGATCTCTGGCTGACAGGTAAAAATCGCCCGAATGCCTGTGACAAATTGTTCAGCGCATGGCGTGCGTCCGGCACTCAGGATCCGCTGGCGTATCTCGAACGTATTCGCCTGGCAATGCAGGCCGGGAATACTCGCCTGGTGACGGCGCTTGCGAGCCAGATGCCGTCAGATTATGAAACCATTTCTGCAGCGGTGGTAAGCCTTGCGAACAATCCGAACAGCGTGCTGAGCTTCGCACAAACGACCGGCGCGACGGATTTCACTCGCCAGATGGCGGCCGTTGCGTTCAGCAGTGTGGCGCGTCAGGACGTAGAAAATGCCCGTTTACTGATCCCGCAGCTGGTGCAGGCGCAAAAACTCAATGAAGAGCAAACGCAGGAGCTTCGCGATACCGTTGCCTGGCGTCTGATGGGCTCTGATGTGACGGATGAACAGGCGAGCTGGCGTGATGATGCGATCATGCGTTCGAACTCAACCTCGCTGGTGGAACGCCGTGTACGTATGGCGATTGGCAATGGCGATCGCCATGGGTTGAATACCTGGCTTGCGCGATTGCCGATGGACGCGAAAGACAAAGATGAGTGGCGCTATTGGCAGGCCGATCTGCTGATGGAGCGTGGGCGTGACCAGGAAGCGAAAGATATCCTGCATTCACTGATGCAAGAACGCGGTTTTTACCCAATGGTTGCCGCACAGCGCCTGGGTGAAGATTATTCTATTCGCGTTGAGAAGCCGGAGGGCACCGTTGCGCCTTTACTGGTTAACGGCCCGGAAATGGCCCGCGTTCGTGAACTGATGTACTGGAATTTTGATAATAGCGCGCGTAACGAGTGGGCCAATCTGGTCAGTAGTCGTACCCGCAACGAGCAAGCCCAACTGGCGAAATATGCGTTCGATCAGGACTGGTGGGATCTCAGCGTGCAGGCCACGATTTCCGGTAAACTCTGGAATAATCTCGAAGAGCGTTTCCCGCTGGCCTATAAAGATCTGTTCGTGCGCTACACCAGCGACAAAGGTATCAGCAAAAGTTACGCCATGGCGATTGCTCGTCAGGAAAGTGCCTGGAATCCGAAGGTGCGCTCACCCGTTGGGGCCACAGGGCTGATGCAAATCATGCCGGGCACCGCGACGCACACGGTGAAGATGTTCTCTATTCCAGGCTATAACAGCGCCAGTCAGCTGCTTGATCCGGAAACGAACATCAACATCGGCACCAGTTACTTGCAATATGTCTATCAGCAGTTCGGTAATAACCGCATTTATGCTTCGGCTGCGTATAACGCCGGTCCGGGTCGGGTAAAAACCTGGCAGGGCAATAGCGCAGGGAAAATCGATGCCGCGGCGTTTGTTGAAAGCATACCGTTTTCTGAAACGCGCGGTTATGTGAAGAACGTGCTGGCATACGACGCCTATTACCGCTATTTCATGGGCGATAAGACGCAGATCCTCACCGACGAAGAATGGAAGCAGCGTTACTGATCCGCTGAGAGTATGTTATGCTTGTACTCGCTAAAGAGTACATTCGGCGGATGGCCTTGTGCCGTCCGCCCATAACACGGTGACGTAATATGACTCAACAATCCCCTTACTCAGCCGCAAATGCGGAACAGCGTCACCAGGAGTGGCTACGCTTTGTCGAGCTAATGCGTCAGGCTTTTGCCTCTGATTTGCATCTGCCGCTTTTGAATCTGATGATGACCCCGGACGAGCGCGAAGCGCTTGGCACACGAGTGCGGATTATCGAAGAGTTGTTGCGGGGCGAAATGAGCCAGCGCGAGCTGAAAAGCGAGCTGGGTGCGGGCATTGCGACGATCACCCGTGGGTCAAACAGTCTGAAATCAGCGCCTGCTGAACTGCGCCAGTGGCTGGAGCAGACGCTGCCAGAAACTCACCGATAAATCGCGTTGTGGAAAGGACTTAGGGCTAAGATCACGGCCTGATGATAAACACTGCTGCGGGTGAGTTTTCCCGCAGTGAACACGCCGATTGCGCCTTCTTTACGCCCAATTTCATCAATGCCTGTGTAGTGCGACATCACCGGGCCGAGCGCATCACCTGCGCGTACGCGTTCGAGGATCACTGCCGGAAGCGGCAGCGTTGCCGAGCGAGCTTCACCGCGCTGTTCACGCGTTTCAATCACCACCCAACTGAATGTGCTGCCCTCATCAATTCCGGCTTCAATGGCCACCCAAAAGTCGGCATCTGGTCTGACAAGACGGACATTCTGGACCCGATTCCGTGCGCCAGCGCGCGTTTCCTCATTTCCAAAGGGCTGTTCCGGTACGCCACTCTCGACGGAAACGGCGTCAATATGGCAGGATCCTTCGCCGAAGATCTCTTCAAAAGCCTGCAGAATCGCCTTAATTTTGGCGGGATTGGTGGTAGCTGAGACAACCTTGTGCATAATCAGTACACTTACGAAAAAAATTATCATCGCAGTATAACGGAAAAAAAGCATGTTACAGGTATACCTTGTTCGCCACGGTGAAACGCAGTGGAACGCCGAGCGACGTATTCAGGGTCAGTCCGACAGTCCGCTTACCGAAAAAGGTGAGCAGCAGGCCTGGCAAGTGGGGGCGCGTGTTAAAGCGCTCGGCATCACGCATATTATTGCCAGTGACCTGGGGCGCACGCGCCGCACGGCTGACATCATCGCCCAAGCCTGCGGTTGCAGCGTGACGTATGATCCGCGATTGCGTGAGCTCGATATGGGCGTGCTTGAACGCCGTCTGATCGATTCGCTGACTGAAGAGGAAGAAGGCTGGCGGCGTACGCTGGTGAACGGGACAGAAGACGGACGCATTCCGGAAGGCGAGTCGATGCAAGAATTGGGTGACCGTATGAACGCGGCGCTGAAGGATTGTCTGGAATTGCCGGAGGGCAGCCGCCCGCTGCTGGTCAGTCACGGCATGGCGTTAGGGTGTCTGGTGAGCACAATTCTTGGATTGCCCGCTTATGCCGAACGGCGTCTGCGTTTACGTAACTGCTCAATTTCGCGAGTGGATTACCAACAAAGCCCGTGGCTGGCGCCTGGCTGGATTGTTGAAACCGCAGGCGACGTCACACATCTGGACGCCCCTGCGTTAGATGAACTGCAGCGCTAGCGACGAATAGGAATCAGGTACTCGCAGCGCAACTGAATTGGCGGTTCCTGATTTATCGCATCTTTCTGCGGGAAGAAACGTTCGATGTCCTGGCCCTTACGACGGGTCAGGCTCAGCATAGGCATGCAGGTGCCGTATACGGTCAGCACAAACTCTTGCAGCCCGCTTCCCAGCCCTTCATAGCTGAACATCACGTATTCGCCGCCTTCGAGTTTCACCGGGTGCGCATCCTGCAGATGACCGTTAGCCATTTCTGGCGTCAGGGCCGTGGTGTACAGCACTTCCTGCTCATCGTCGCGTTCGAGGCTTGGACGTGGTTCATGCAGGCCATAAAGCATCGGTGGAATCGACGGCGAATTGCCGAGGAAGTCACGCCAGAATTGACCACGCATCTGCTGACGGAACTCAGAAATTTCTTCCAGTTTACAGGTGTAGCTCTGCGTGACACCGACCAGTTGTGTCTCTGGCATGGTGATGAATTCGTATTTTGGCATCGTGAATTCACCCAGACGCAGCGGTGGGCGCATACCGAATGAACTCCAATCCGGCGAGCGACGATAAAGCGCGGGCGTCAGGTTAAACTGCTTTTTGAATGCACGGGTAAAGGTTTGCTGAGAATCAAAACGGTATTGCAGGGCAATATCCAGAATTGGGCGCGCAGTCAGGCGCAGTGCTACAGCAGACTTAGACAGGCGACGAGCACGAATATAGGCACCAATAGCGTGACCGGTGACGTCCTTGAACATCCTTTGCAAATGCCACTTGGAATAACCCGCTTTTGCCGCCACGTTATCCAGTGATAAAGGTTGATCAAGATGCCCTTCAAGCCAGCTAAGAAGATCGCGAATTATCCCAGCCTGATCCATATAATGTCCTCATCCTTTCGCAGGTGCCTGTAACTAGGGTAGCGGATAATAGCACTTTTTGATGTTTTAGCATTCAGTGTTTTTTTTGCTCTAAAGTGCGATAAAACATTCAAAACAGGTATGATTTTTGTAAAGCTGTGATCTATAAACAGTTTCTCCTTTGTTATTGAATAATCGCTTAACGTCATTTTCAAGAATGGTAACAATATGAAATACAACAAGTTAATTGCAGCGCTTTTGCTGACCCTGGCAGGCAGCGCAGCGCATGCAGAACAAATCGGTTCTGTTGACACCGTTTTCAAAATGATTGGCCCGGACCATAAGATTGTCGTGGAAGCCTTTGATGATCCCGATGTGAAGAACGTGACGTGTTACATCAGTCGTGCGAAAACCGGCGGAATTAAAGGCGGGCTGGGGCTGGCGGAAGATACCTCCGATGCGGCGATTTCATGCCAGCAAGTTGGGCCGATCGAGATTAGCGATAAGATCAAAAAAGGCAAAACGGAAGGGGAAGTCGTGTTCCAGAAACGGACTTCTCTGGTGTTCAAGAAATTGCAGGTGGTGCGTTTCTACGATGACAAACGTAACGCGCTGGTGTACCTGACCTATTCTGACAAAGTGGTCGATGGCTCGCCGAAGAATGCGATTAGCGCCGTGCCTATCATGCCGTGGAAGAACTGATAACGGACAGGCGAAAAAAAACGGCGCGGATGCGCCGTTTTTCATGACTGCAATGGAACGATTAGTCCTGCAGTTCGCCGCAGAAACGGTAACCTTCGCCGTGGATAGTGGCGATGATTTCCGGCGTGTCCGGCGTAGATTCAAAGTGTTTACGGATGCGACGGATAGTCACGTCAACCGTACGGTCGTGTGGTTTGAGCTCACGGCCCGTCATTTTCTTCAGCAGTTCTGCACGGGATTGGATCTTGCCCGGGTTTTCGCAGAAGTGCAGCATCGCGCGGAATTCACTGCGCGGCAGCTTGTACTGTTCGCCGTTAGGGCTAACCAGTGAACGGCTGTTGATGTCCAGCTCCCAACCGTTGAACTTGTAGCTTTCCACGCTACGACGTTCGTCGCTTACTGTACCCAGATTCATGGTACGGGAAAGCAAGTTACGCGCACGGATAGTCAGTTCACGTGGGTTGAATGGCTTAGTGATATAATCGTCGGCGCCGATTTCCAGGCCAAGAATTTTATCCACTTCGTTATCACGGCCGGTCAGGAACATCAGGGCGACGTTAGCTTGCTCACGCAGCTCACGGGCCAGCAGCAGGCCATTTTTGCCCGGCAGGTTGATATCCATGATGACCAGATTGACATCATTTTCAGACAGGATCTGATGCATTTCCGCGCCATCGGTGGCTTCGAACACATCGTAACCTTCAGCTTCGAAAATACTTTTTAACGTGTTGCGTGTTACCAACTCGTCTTCAACGATAAGAATGTGCGGGGTCTGCATGTTTGCTACCTAAATTGCCAACTAAAATCGAAACAGGAAGTACAAAAGTCCCTGACCCGCCTGCTGCATGTCGAAAATTAACATGACAGGCATAACATGACTAAAGTACGTAATTGCGTTCTTGATGCACTTTCCATCAACGTCAACAACATCATTAGCTTGGTCGTGGGTACTTTCCCTCTGGACCCGACAGTGTCAAAAACGGCTGTCATCCTAACCATTTTAACAGCAACATAACAGGCTCAGAGACGGCTGACACCCAATAAAACTACGCTTCGTTGACATATATCAAGTTCAATTGTAGCACGTTAACAGTCTTGTGAAATCCCTGCATCTAAATGCTAGCGTTTGTCACAATCTTTAAACATCTCAAGTGATTGCCTGAATGAACTGATAAGCAGAATGAATCCAAAAGATGAAGGCCAGGTTTATTTAGAATATCTTACTATAACAGTGAGATATGTCGATTCTGTTAACATATGCTCCAGGATGATTCTTGGGTGATAGTTTAGTCTTATTGATGTGTTATGAAACGGCATTTCAGCGTTTTTTGTTGCAATTAAGTAAATTCGCGACGCGCAATATGATGATGAACGTCACATTGCGGCGGTTGCAGAGTAAAAAAGAGAAGGAAACATGCGCTTATCAATCGTGCTGGTTTCACCAGCCAGAGCTGAAAATATCGGTGCTGCGGCCCGGGCAATGAAGACCATGGGGTTCACAGAAATGCGAATTGTCGACAGCCAGGCGCATCGGGAATCCGCGGCGCAGTGGGTCGCACATGGCTCCGGTGACATACTTGAAAATATCAAAACATTCCCGACACTTGCTGACGCATTGCACGATGTTGATTTTACCGTTGCGACCACTGCCCGCAGTCGTGCTCGCTTCCATTACTATGCGACGCCCCAGGAACTGGTGCCAATCCTCCAGGAAAAATCGCAGTGGATGGGCCATGCCGCGCTGGTGTTTGGTCGTGAAGACTCCGGACTGACCAATGATGAGCTGGCACTTGCTGACATTCTCACGGGTGTTCCTATGGTGGCGGACTATCCATCGCTGAATCTCGGCCAGGCCGTGATGGTGTTTTGTTATCAGCTCTCGGCCCTGATGCAAACGCCTGCGGTTTTGAACCCTGAAAATAACGAAAATCAGCTTCAGGCATTACGCGCCAGGATAATGGCGTTACTTGCCAGGTTACAGGTGGCGGATGACGTGAAATTGGCTGACTGGTTGCAACAACGAATCGGGGTTCTTGGCCAGCGTGACACTGCAATGTTGCACCGATTACTGCATGATATCGAAAAAAATATTGCCGACTAACCTGCTGCTATTGATTTTGGTTGTGGGTGAATACTCTGTAATAAGTGTTATCACCAGGTAATGCGCGGTGGCGATCTCCCGGAAAACGGGGGAGCCTAATGGTGTGACAATTAGCGGTAAAAGTAAAAATTCGTTGACTTAACAAGGCGAATACTTTAACCAATAGAGACAGACGACAGACAATTAAAATGACAGAGCACACAACATCCATGATTCGCATCAGCCGCATGACAACAATTATTACCACCACCATTACCACAGGTATCGGTGCGGGCTGACGCGTACAGGAAAAAAGAAAAAAGCCCGCACCTGAACAGTGCGGGCTTTTTTTTCGACCAAAGGTAACGAGGTAACAACCATGCGAGTCTTGAAGTTCGGCGGTACATCAGTGGCAAATGCAGAACGTTTTCTGCGGGTTGCCGATATTCTGGAAAGCAATGCCAGGCAGGGGCAGGTAGCCACTGTGCTCTCTGCCCCGGCTAAAATCACCAACCATCTGGTCGCGATGATTGAGAAAACCATCGGCGGTCAGGATGCACTCCCGAATATCGCCGATGCCGAACGTATTTTCACAGAGCTGCTTCAGGGACTGGCCGAGCTTCAGCCTGGTTTTCCTCACACCCAACTTAAAGCCTTTGTTGAACAAGAATTTGCGCAGATTAAGCATGTTCTGCATGGTGTCAGCCTGCTCGGACAATGTCCGGACGGGGTTAACGCGAGCCTGATTTGTCGCGGCGAGAAGTTGTCGATTGCGATCATGGCTGGCTTGCTTGAAGCTCGGAGCCATAAAGTCAGCGTTATCGATCCCGTTGAGAAGCTGCTGGCCGTCGGCCATTACCTCGAATCTACCGTTGATATTGCGGAGTCCACCCGTCGGATTGCCGCGAGCCAGATTCCATCAGACCACATGGTGTTGATGGCGGGCTTTACGGCCGGTAACGACAGAGGCGAGCTTGTGGTGCTGGGGCGTAACGGTTCCGACTATTCCGCCGCCGTGCTGGCTGCGTGTCTGCGTGCTGACTGCTGTGAAATCTGGACCGACGTCGATGGGGTTTATACCTGTGATCCGCGCCAGGTGCCGGATGCGCGCCTGTTAAAATCGATGTCCTATCAGGAAGCGATGGAGCTTTCCTATTTCGGCGCGAAAGTGCTGCACCCGCGCACCATCGCACCTATCGCGCAGTTCCAGATCCCATGCCTGATCAAAAACACCGGTAATCCGCAAGCACCGGGCACCTTAATTGGCGCCAGCCACAACGAAGACGGTCTGGCGGTGAAGGGCATCTCCAATCTGAACAATATGGCGATGTTTAACGTCTCCGGACCGGGGATGAAAGGCATGGTCGGCATGGCGGCGCGTGTGTTCGCCACCATGTCTCGCGCCGGAATTTCGGTGGTGCTAATTACCCAATCTTCTTCCGAATACAGCATCAGTTTCTGCGTGCCGCAAAGCGACAGTGCGCGTGCGAAAAGGGCGATGGAAGATGAGTTTTACCTCGAATTGAAAGAAGGGTTGCTGGAACCGCTGTCGATCATGGAGCGCCTGGCGATCATCTCCGTCGTCGGCGATGGTATGCGCACGCTGCGTGGCATCTCGGCGAAATTCTTTGCAGCACTTGCCCGCGCCAACATCAACATCGTGGCGATTGCTCAGGGCTCATCTGAACGTTCTATTTCTGTTGTGGTGAGCAATGATGACGCCACCACTGGCGTACGCGTCACCCATCAGATGTTGTTCAATACCGACCAGGTGATTGAGGTCTTTGTGATTGGCGTCGGCGGTGTCGGCGGGGCGCTACTGGAACAGCTTAAGCGTCAGCAAACCTGGCTCAAGAATAAGCATATCGACCTGCGTGTGTGCGGCGTGGCGAACTCACGCGCCTTGCTGACCAACGTCCATGGACTCAGCCTGGAAGACTGGAAAAGCGAACTGGCAGAAGCTAAAGAGCCGTTCAACCTGGGCCGCTTGATCCGTCTGGCGAAAGAGTATCACCTGCTGAACCCGGTGATCGTCGACTGTACCTCCAATCAGGCGGTAGCAGATCAGTACGCCGATTTCCTGCGTGAAGGCTTCCATGTGGTGACGCCGAATAAAAAAGCGAACACTTCGTCGATGAACTACTATCACGAGCTACGTCAGGCGGCAGCAGGTTCGCGTCGTAAATTCCTGTACGACACCAACGTCGGTGCGGGTTTACCGGTCATCGAGAACCTGCAAAACCTGTTGAACGCAGGTGATGAGTTGCAGAAATTCTCCGGCATTCTTTCGGGATCCCTATCGTTTATTTTCGGCAAGCTGGACGAGGGCATGAGTCTGTCGCAGGCGACCGGCATGGCGCGTGAAATGGGGTATACCGAGCCAGATCCGCGTGACGATCTTTCTGGTATGGACGTAGCGCGTAAGCTCTTGATCCTCGCCCGTGAAACGGGTCGTCATCTGGAACTGAGCGATATCGTGGTGGAATCCGTTCTGCCGAATCACTTTGACGACAGCGGCGATATCGAAAGTTTCATGGCGCGCCTGCCGCAGCTCGACGACGAGTTTGCCGCGCGTGTTGCCAAAGCCCGTGACGAAGGCAAAGTGCTGCGTTACGTCGGTAATATTGAAGATGACGGTGTGTGTCGCGTGAAAATTGCCGAAGTTGATGGCAACGATCCGTTGTTCAAAGTGAAAAACGGCGAGAACGCGCTGGCTTTCTACAGCCACTATTATCAGCCGCTACCGCTGGTCCTTCGCGGTTACGGCGCGGGCAACGATGTGACCGCTGCAGGCGTGTTTGCCGACCTGCTGCGCACCCTGTCCTGGAAGTTAGGAGTTTAAGATGGTTAAGGTCTATGCCCCGGCGTCCAGCGCCAATATGAGCGTTGGGTTTGATGTGCTCGGCGCGGCCGTTGCGCCGGTAGACGGCACGCTGCTGGGCGATAACGTGGAAGTGGTCGCGGCTGACGTGTTCAGCCTGAAAAACGTCGGCCATTTCGCCAGCAAGCTGCCGACTGAGCCGCGCGAAAACATTGTTTACCAGTGCTGGGAACGCTTCTGCCAGGAAATTGGCAAAACGGTGCCCGTCGCGATGACCCTCGAAAAGAACATGCCCATTGGTTCCGGGCTTGGCTCAAGCGCCTGCTCGGTGGTTGCCGCTTTAGTGGCGATGAATGAATACTGTGGCAAACCGTTGAATGACAGCAAAATGCTGTCATTGATGGGCGAACTGGAAGGGCGCATCTCGGGAAGCGTGCATTACGATAACGTCGCGCCGTGTTTCCTCGGCGGCATCCAGTTGATGCTGGAAGAAAACGGCATTATCAGTCAGCAAATTCCGGCCTTTGATGAGTGGCTGTGGGTGCTGGCGTATCCGGGCATTAAAGTGTCGACCGCTGAAGCGCGCGCTATCTTACCGGCGCAGTATCGCCGTCAGGATTGCATTGCGCACGGTCGCCATTTGGCCGGTTTTATTCATGCCTGCTATAGCCGCCAGCCCGAGCTTGCGGCAAAGCTGATGAAAGATGTGATTGCGGAACCGTATCGCACCAAGCTGCTGCCAGGGTTTGGCGAAGCGCGTCAGGCTGTCGCCGAAATCGGTGCGCTGGCGAGTGGCATTTCGGGTTCTGGCCCGACCATGTTCGCTCTGTGCGATAACCCGGAAACTGCACAACGAGTCGCAGA
This sequence comes from Scandinavium sp., assembly GCF_036271055.1. GTDB lineage: Bacteria > Pseudomonadota > Gammaproteobacteria > Enterobacterales > Enterobacteriaceae > Scandinavium. The sequence goes on from NZ_DATBBJ010000006.1 coordinate 54,260, forward strand.
CTGGCTCAGTAAACACTATCTGCAAAATCAGGAAGGCTTCGTTCATATTTGCCGGCTGGATACGGCGGGCGCTCGCGTAGTGGGATAACCGATGAAACTGTATAACTTAAAAGATCATAATGAACAGGTCAGCTTCGCGCAGGCCATCACGCAAGGTTTGGGTAAAAATCAGGGGCTGTTCTTTCCGCACGACCTGCCGGAATTCAGCCTGACCGAAATCGACGAACTGCTGAAAATGGATTTCGTGACCCGTAGCGCCAAAATTTTGTCGGCGTTTATCGGCGATGAAATTGCCCCGCAGGAACTGGAATCACGCGTTCGTGCAGCGTTTGCTTTCCCGGCTCCCGTTAAACCTGTGCTGGATGACGTGGGTTGCCTGGAGTTGTTCCACGGCCCAACGCTGGCGTTTAAAGATTTCGGCGGCCGTTTCATGGCGCAAATGCTGACGCTTATCAGCGGTGAAAAGCCCGTCACCATTTTGACCGCGACTTCTGGTGATACCGGTGCGGCGGTTGCGCACGCGTTTTACGGTTTGAAGAATGTGCGTGTGGTGATCCTTTATCCGAATGGCAAAATCAGCCCGTTGCAGGAAAAACTGTTCTGTACCCTCGGCGGCAACATTGAAACCGTGGCTATCGACGGTGACTTTGATGCTTGTCAGGCGCTGGTGAAACAGGCGTTTGATGACGAAGAGCTGAAAATGGCGTTAGGGCTGAACTCCGCGAACTCTATCAACATCAGCCGCCTTCTGGCGCAGATTTGCTACTACTTCGAAGCGGTGGCGCAACTGCCACAGGACGCGCGTAATCAGCTGGTGATTTCTGTGCCAAGCGGCAATTTTGGTGATTTAACGGCGGGCCTGCTGGCGAAATCGCTCGGCCTGCCGGTGAAGCGTTTTATCGCCGCGACCAATGCCAACGACACCGTACCGCGCTTCTTGCAGGAAGGCAGCTGGAAACCGAAATCGACGCAGGCCACGCTTTCTAACGCTATGGACGTCAGTCAGCCGAATAACTGGCCGCGCGTGGAAGAACTGTTCCGCCGCAAAGTATGGCGTCTTAACGAACTGGGTTACGCGGCGGTGGATGATGACACCACCAAAGCGACTATGCGTGAGTTGCAGGAAATCGGCTATACCTCTGAACCTCATGCGGCAGTAGCTTATCGCGCGTTGCGCGACCAGCTGAATCCGGGCGAGTACGGCCTGTTCCTCGGCACCGCGCACCCGGCAAAATTCAAGGAAAGCGTAGAGGCGATTCTTGAGACCCAGCTGTCTCTGCCAAAAGAGCTGGCTGATCGTGCAGATCTGCCGCTGCTGTCGGCACATCTACCAGCCGATTTTGCCGAGTTACGTAAGCTGATGATGGCAAAGGCATAACTTAACTTTCTCTTCTACAAAGAGCCGGATGGGCATTGCTCATATCCGGCTTTTTTTATGTCTGAAATATGGAGAGAAAAAGGAGAGAATCAGCAGGAATTAAGGACGAATTCCCAATAAATGCGGGCACTTAGAGATTAGGATTGCGGAGAATAACAACTCGGCTTCCGGGGGCGTACTCTCATTCCATCGACCCATAACGGGCAATGATGAGATTGGAGTAACTATGTCTAAAATGAAATCTGTTTTCCTGGCGCTTTCTATGATGCTGGTGGCTCCTGCGGCGGTACACGCCTCTGAAATCACGCTGGTTCCGGCGGTTAAACTGCAGATTGGTGATCAGGATAATCGTGGCAACTATTGGGATGGTGGCAACTGGCGTGACCATGACTGGTGGGGTCATCACTATGAGCGCTACAACAATCACTGGCGTGCACGCTACGAGCCACACTATGACCATCGCGACGATCATCATGATCACCACGATGATCATCACAACAACCATGACGATCATGGTCATCATCACTGATTCGTTTCCCCCCACGCAGGCAAGGTGAGGGGGAAATGTTATTTCTGCTCGTGACGCTTAAAGACTAATTCGCCGTTAACCGACGCCGCTTCATCAAAGAAATACCCTTCGCTATCAAACTCTTTCAACTGCTCTGGAGTCGTCAGGCGGTTCGCGATGATGTACCGACTCATCAGCCCCCGCGCTTTTTTGGCGTAGAAACTAATGACTTTAAACTTGCCGTTTTTCTCATCCAGGAACACTGGCTTGATGATCGTCCCGTTCAGCGCTTTTGGCTTCACCGAGCGGAAATATTCGTCCGAGGCCAGGTTGATAACAATGTCGTCGCCCTGGGCTTTCAACGCGTCATTGAGCTTATGGGTGATAACGTCACCCCAGAAATGGTAGAGATCTTTGCCTTTGGCGTTTTCGAGGCGAATGCCCATTTCCAGACGATACGGCTGCATTAAATCCAGCGGGCGCAATACACCGTAAAGACCGGAGAGCATGCGCAAATGCTGCTGGGCGAAATCAAAATCTGCTTCGCTGAACTCTTCTGCCTGTAAGCCCGTGTAGACGTCGCCTTTAAACGCGAGGATCGCCGGACGCGCGTTTTGCGGTGTGAAATCCGGGTGCCAGTCGTGAAAACGAGTGGCGTTGAGATCGGCCAGTTTGTCGCTGATGCTCATCAGCTTGCCAATCTGCGGCGCGGAAAGCTTACGTGCGACGGTAATCAACTGCTGGGAGTAATCCAGCAGCTCAGGATGGGTATAGCGCGTGGTTGGCAGCTCGCTTTGGTAATCGAGCGTTTTAGCAGGTGAAATCAGAATCAGCATAATCAGTCCTTGCGGGCATTTTTCCGTGACTTTAGCAAAAAACGACCGCGAAGGGATCGATAGCTGCTATTGGCGCGGCACATCATCCCAACTTCCCTCGGATAATTGCTGCTCGATGTCGGGATAGCGCGCCAGATCGAACACCGGTTTAATACCGAGTTTCCTTTGGCGTAAATAATCGCTGGCGATAATCCGCACCACTGGGGAAAGCAGCAGAATAGCCGTCAGGTTAGTGATCGCCATCAGTGCCATAATAATATCGGCCAACTGCCAGACTACGGGCAGGCTCAAGAGAGTACCGCACATCACCATCAGCAACGTTATCACGCGCAGCAGCCAGACGTTTCGCGGCGTGTTCTTCTTCAGGTAAATCAGGTTATTTTCCGCGTAGATGTAGTTAGCGACAATCGAACTGAAGGAAAACAGCAGGACGATACCTGCAACAAACCCCGCGCCCCAACTCCCGGCGAGCGATGACATCGCTTTTTGTACCAGTTGAACTCCATTGAACGACGTTAGCGTAGTGTCATGCCCGGCGAGCAGTAGCACGATTGCCGTAGCGGTACAGATAACCAGGGTATCCACCAATACGCCAATCATCTGGACAATCCCCTGCGCGGCAGGATGTGGCGGCCATGAGGCGGCGGCCGCTGCGGCATTGGGTGTAGAACCCATACCGGCTTCGTTGGAAAACATACCTCGCTGAATACCACTGGTGAGGGCCTGACTGATGGTGTAACCCACCGCACCCGCGGCAGCTTCTTGCCAACCAAATGCGCTACGGATAATGGTTTCGAATATGTGTGGGATTTGATTGAGATGCCACAGGCTGATGAAAATACTGGTCGCCACCCACAGCAGTGCCATAATCGGCACCAGCCACTGCATCATTTTCGCGACACCGCGCAGGCCGCGCATGATCGCTATTAGTGTGAAAACCATCAATACCAGGCCGGTCACGAACTCTGGCAGATGAAACGCGTAGTGCATGGCGTTAGCGACGGAATTGGCCTGTACCGTGTTGAAAATCAGGCCATACGCCAACAACAGGAAAACCGAAAACATCACGCCCATCCAGCGCATGCCCAAGCCGCGAGACATATACCATGCCGGGCCGCCGCGGAACTGTCCTTCGGCATCTCGTTCTTTGTAGAGCTGCGCCAGAGAGCATTCGGCGAAACTGCTCGCCATGCCAATTATCGCGGACACCCACATCCAGAACACCGCGCCGGGACCGCCTGCGGTAATCGCAATCGCCACACCAGCGAGGTTCCCGCTGCCCACTCGCGCCGCCAGACTGGTGCAGAGCGCCTGAAAAGACGTTAACCCATCAGGCTGTGAGCTAAGGCTACTTTTAAGACTTTTACCGAAATGGCGAAGATAGCGAAACTGGATATATCCCGTTCGCCAGGTGAACCACACTCCGGTGCCGAGCAGCAGGTAAATCATTACCGAGCCCCAGAGTATTTCATTAATAAATGATAAAAATTCAGGCATTTGACGTCCTTATATCGATGCCGGAGACCACGTTAAGCACTGCCATTTTGCAGACAATCCATTATCAGGCAGGTGAGGAATAGGATGAGTTTATCATACTCTGCGCTCTTGAGCCGTCTGCGGTTGCGCTGACAACCGGGCGTGATATTATCGAAAGCAGACTGGTTACATCCCCCTAACAGCTGTTTAAAGAGAAACATATCATGACGGATAAATTGACCTCCCTGCGTCAGTACACAACCGTAGTGGCTGACACCGGAGACATCGCGGCAATGAAGCTGTATCAGCCTCAGGATGCGACAACCAACCCTTCTCTGATCCTGGGCGCTGCTCAGATCCCGGAATACCGCAAGCTGATTGACGAAGCGATTGCCTGGGCGAAAAGCCAGAGCAGCAACCGCGAGCAGCAGATTGTTGATGCGACCGACAAACTGGCGGTAAACATCGGTCTGGAGATCCTGAAACTGATCCCGGGTCGTATCTCCACCGAAGTTGATGCGCGTCTGTCCTACGACACCGAAGCCTCTATCGCTAAAGCGAAACACCTGATCAAGCTGTACAACGATGCAGGCATCAGCAATGACCGTATCCTGATCAAACTGGCGTCTACCTGGCAGGGTATTCGTGCCGCTGAGCAGCTTGAAAAAGAAGGCATCAACTGTAACCTGACGCTGCTGTTCTCCTTCGCGCAGGCGCGTGCTTGTGCAGAAGCGGGCGTGTTCCTGATTTCGCCGTTTGTTGGCCGTATCCTCGACTGGTACAAATCCAACACCGACAAGAAAGAGTATGCACCGGCAGAAGATCCAGGCGTTGTGTCTGTGTCTGAAATCTACAGCTACTACAAACAACACGGCTACGAAACAGTCGTGATGGGTGCAAGCTTCCGTAACGTGGGCGAAATTCTGGAACTGGCTGGCTGTGACCGCCTGACCATCGCTCCACCTCTGCTGAAAGAACTGGCAGAAGCTGACGGCGCTGTCGAACGCAAACTGGTTTACACGGGTGATGTGAAAGCGCGTCCAGAGCGTATCTCTGAATCCCAGTTCCTGTGGCAGCACAACCAGGATCCAATGGCAGTAGATAAACTGGCGGATGGTATCCGTAAGTTTGCTATCGACCAGGAAAAACTGGAAAAAATGATCGGCGACCTGCTGTAATCATTCAGGCTGTGACCGGGCTTCCGGTCACAGCTTCCTCGCGTTATTTGTCTCTGTTTCCCTCCTGCGTGTATCATTCCATTTAACCGCATTTTTTAACGGAATAGATATGAACACTCTTCGCATTGGCCTTGTTTCCATCTCCGATCGTGCCTCCAGTGGCGTCTACCAGGACGAAGGCATTCCCGCGCTTGAAGCGTGGCTGGCCCAGGCTTTAACCACTCCCTTTGAATTGCAAACCCGTCTGATCCCTGATGAGCAAGTCATTATCGAGCAGACGCTGTGCGAGCTGGTGGATGAAATGAGCTGCCATTTGGTGCTGACCACAGGCGGTACGGGTCCCGCGCGTCGGGATGTGACGCCAGACGCAACACTGGCGATTGCCGATCGTGAAATGCCGGGCTTTGGCGAGCAGATGCGTCAGATAAGCCTGCACTTTGTACCGACTGCGATCCTTTCGCGCCAGGTGGGCGTTATTCGCAAACAGGCGTTAATTCTCAATCTGCCGGGGCAACCAAAATCTATTCAGGAAACCCTGGAAGGGGTGAAAGATGAGGCCGGGAAGGTGTTAGTGCATGGGATCTTTGCAAGTGTACCTTATTGTGTACAGTTGCTTGAGGGGCCGTATGTGGAAACCAATCCGCAGGTAGTAGCAGCATTTCGCCCGAAAAGCGCGCGACGTGAAACAATCTCCTGAAGATAACGCTTTTGTAAGATAAGCTTTGCGGGCCATCGATTGATTCCAGGTTTACGGTATAGTAATTTTTTCTTTACGTTATCTGTAAATCTATCAAAACAAATGGCCCGCTATGTCATCACACGCAAGTCCTCTGAACCGACAGGATTATAAAACACTGACACTGGCAGCCCTCGGCGGCGCGCTGGAGTTTTACGATTTCATCATCTTTGTCTTCTTTGCCGCAGTCGTCGGTGAACTCTTTTTTCCGGCCAACATTCCTGAATGGCTGCGTCAGGTACAGACCTTCGGTATTTTTGCCGCAGGTTATTTGGCGCGCCCATTGGGCGGCATCATCATGGCGCATTTCGGCGATCTGGTGGGGCGTAAGAAAATGTTCACGCTGAGCATTTTGTTGATGGCGGTGCCAACGCTGCTTATTGGGTTGCTGCCGACGTATGCCTCGGTGGGAATCGCCGCGCCACTGTTGTTGCTTTTGATGCGCGTGCTTCAGGGCGCAGCGATTGGCGGTGAGGTGCCGGGGGCCTGGGTATTCGTTGCAGAACATGTCCCGGCGCAGCGCATTGGGATTGCCTGCGGCACGCTAACGGCGGGCCTGACGGTGGGGATTTTGCTCGGGTCGGTGGTGGCTACGCTCATCAATACCAGTATGACGCCGCTGGCCATTCACGACGGCGGCTGGCGCATTCCGTTCCTGCTGGGCGGTGCGTTTGGCCTGGTGGCAATGTATTTGCGCCGTTGGTTGCAGGAGACACCGATATTCCTTGAAATGCAGCAGCGTAAGCAGTTGGCACAGGAACTTCCGGTTAAATCTGTGGTGATGAAGCATCAGAAAGCGGTGGTGATGTCGATGCTGCTGACCTGGCTCTTATCGGCGGGAATTGTGGTCGTGATTTTGATGTCGCCTGTATGGCTGCAAAAGCATTACGGTTTCGCCCCAGCGCTGACGCTCCAGGCCAACAGTATTGCCACTATTATGCTGTGCGTGGGCTGTCTCTTGGCGGGGCTGGCGGCGGATAAGTTCGGGGCCAGCCGTACTTTCATTATCGGCAGTTTGTTGCTGGCGGCTTCTAGCTGGGCGTTCTATCACCTCGCGGGCGCGTCTTCTCTGCATCTTTTCTTACTTTATGGGCTGGTAGGATTGTGTGTGGGCGTGGTGGGTGCTGTGCCGTACGTAATGGTCAGATCGTTTCCGGCAGAAGTGCGTTTCACCGGGATCTCGTTTTCCTACAATGTTTCTTACGCCATCTTTGGCGGGTTGACGCCAATTGCAGTGACATTACTCATGAATATCTCGCCGATGGCCCCTGCATGGTACGTACTGGCGCTTTCGCTGGTGGGATTGGGATTAGGTTTTTGGCTACGGCAGAATGACATCGGGCCAGAAAAAGCGTCGTTGACGGCAAGCTAATCGCCCTACGGAGAGGCCTTTCTGGAGGCCTCTGTTTATGTTTTCCGGCAGATAATACTAGCGAGGAACGCGTATACCGCCTTCAACCCCACGTGTGAACACGACTTGCCAAAGCTGAATGTTACGAGCGCGAAAAGCCCCAGCGCAGGCATTCAGATAGTAAGTAAACATTCTTTTAAAACGTTCCGAATAATGATCGCCGAGCTTCGGCCAGGCATGCTGGAAGCGCTCGTCCCACGCCATTAATGTTTTATCGTAGTCGGTGCCAAAATTATGCCAGTCCTCTACTACAAAATAAGGTTCACTGGCGGCAGCGATTTGCATGACGGAAGGCAGACAACCGTTCGGGAATATATATTTGTTAATCCAGGGATCTACATTGTCATCCGTTTTGTTCGAACCGATACTGTGTAGCAGAAATAGTCCCTTTTGTTTAAGGTTTTGGTTCACGACGCTAAAATAGGTGGGATAGTTTTTGGGCCCAACATGCTCAAACATTCCTACCGAGACGATTCGATCAAACTGTTGATTCAGATCCCGATAATCCTGAAGCAGTATCTCTACATCCAGGCCAGAGCAGCGCGCCTGAGCCAATTTCTGCTGCTCAGCTGAAATGGTCACGCCGGTCACCTTCACACCATAATGTTCTGCTGCATATGCGGCTAAACCACCCCAGCCGCAGCCGATATCCAGCAGCGTCATGCCTCTTTTCAACTGGAGTTTCTCACATATCAGCTGCAGTTTATTTTGCTGAGCGGTCTGGAGATCGGTCGCGTCTTTCCAGTAGCCGCAGGAATATTGCATCCAGGGATCCAGCATGGCCGCAAACAGGTCATTGCCCAGATCGTAATGTTCTTTACCGACGATCCATGCCCGCTTTCTCGACTGCGGATTGATCATTCTGGCACTGGCGACGCGCAATAAATCTTTTACGCTCCCTTTTAGACAAGACTCTACATCTGCGCTGACGATCATGGCGATAAACTCATCGAGACGCTTACAGGTCCACCAACCGTCCATATAGCTTTCGCCCAAACCCAGAGAGCCTTGTTGCAGAACCCGCTTATAGAATTGATCGTTTTTGACCTGAATATCGTACGGGGCAGGACCATTAATTCTTATTCCGGCTTCTCGCAGGAGTTCTTCACAAATTCGATGCCAGTGGGTCTTTTTTTCTGAGATAACTGCTGTTTTTTCCATTGTGATTACAGCCTTTTATTTGCTTTAGACCAATAAAAAATCTGTGCTTACAGCGGCAGACAAATGCGCTGGCGCGCTGTGTCAGTGATTGAATAGATAGCGTTATGCCGAACGGTTAATGTGCGGATAGCCCACACATTAACCGTCAGCGGCGTTAGATTTTCGGCCCGTAGGTGTGAATATCCATCGTGCGGTTGTAGTTGATCGCTTCAGATTTGGTGAGCTCTCCAGAAAGGACGCGCATCAATGCGCTCATGGTTTCTTCCGCTACCTGCTCAATCGATTTATTGCCGAGGATAATTTGCCCGGCGTCGATATCCATATCGTGGGAAAGGTTCTGGTAAGTGCGCGGGTTACCGCAAATTTTCAACACCGGCACAATCGGGAATCCCTGAGGTGCACCACGCCCGGTCGAAAAGACAATTCCCTGGGCACCTGCGGCAGCAATACCGGTCAGAATTTCAGGCTCAAAGCCGGGAGAGTCTTTGATCCACAGCCCTTTGCCCGGCACTTTATCGGTATAGTCCAGCACGCCCTCAATGGTGCGCGATCCGGATTTGTTAATCGCCCCGAGAGACTTCTCCTCGATGGTGGATAAGCCGCCAGCGATGTTACCCGGCGTTGGCTGCCCGTTACGCATGTCCACGCCAACCGCCATCGCGCGTTTCTCCATGGCATCGACAATCTCATAAATGCGCTGACCGACTGCTGGAGTCCGACCGCGACGGGCGAGCAGGTGTTCGCCCCCCATGAATTCGGTGGTTTCGCCAAACAGCACGGTACCGCAGGCATCGACGATAGCGTCTGACATCTGGCCGATGACCATATTGGAAGAGAGCCCAGAAGTCGTATCAGAGGATCCACATTTGATGCCCATGATCAGGTCTTCGAGCCCCGCTTCACTTCGTTGCTGCGCAGAAATCGCAATGGCCATTTTCTGCACTAAATCGATGCCGTGTTGAATCGCACGGCTGGTACCGCCCAGTTCCTGCATCACAATTTTTTCCACCGGGCGACCGGTGGCGGCGATTTGCGCCACGATTTCATCGGCGTTAGATCCTTCGCAGCCGAGGCTAATCACCAACGCCGCGCCGACATTGGGATGCGATCCGAGGCGGCCCAACGTTTCCGTCACCAGGCTTAAATCCGGCATCAGCTGGCAGCAGCCGCAATGATGCAATAACGCTTTCGACATCTGGGTGTTGTAGACAATCGCCTGAGCAATTTCGGTGACACAAACGGTCGCAGGAATAATCGCGACAATATTACGTGAGCCAACCTGACCGTTTTCGCGGCGATAGCCAAACCATTGATAGTCATTGTTCATTTTGCTGTCTCCTGATAACGGGAAGTGCGGGCGTGTGTCACTTTAGTATCGTGATTGAGATCGCCGCGACCATACTGACTGGCGAGATTATGCGTGTGGACGTAGTCGCCAATCGCGATAGTTTGGGTGGCAATACCCAGACTTTCGCCGTACTTCAGCACCTCTGCGTCGACCGCTAATGTCGCGACGGCAATCTTGTGACCAAAGGGAATATCGGCAAGCGCAGTGACGGTTTCCGTATTGCCTGATTTATCTTTCACGGTAATGACGTCGCCGTGATGGACGTCTTCCAGCACCGTTGCGACGCTATCGCAGGGCATGATTTTTAATGCCAGAATCTTTATCTGTGACATTTTGAACCTCGATTAAAGCAATGATTAATAGAAAGAATTATTGTTAAGCGGTTCGCTTCGCCAGTATGGAAACCAGCAGTGGGCAAAGAATGGCGGTGACGATAACCGCAGAAGAAATTTGAGCCGCCGCAACGGCTGCCTGAGGGGCGAAATTCGGGGCAATTTCCGCGATGACAGCAGGGAATGCGACGGACAGACCCGCGGTCGTGCCGACCGCAATACCGACTGCCGGCTTGGTCTCTTTGAAGAAGATTTTGTAGCCGAGATAACCCAGACCACCGGTGACAATCAGCGTAAACAGACCGAGCCCGATGCCCTGTAATCCGGCGAACACGAGTTCGTGCAGGTTGAGGTGCATCCCCAAAGACCACGCGAAGAAGGGAACCAGAAAATGTTGGCCTTTGGTCAGCATTTCCTTCCAGTCATCATCCAGATTACCGAGAACAAATCCGACGATCATGGGGAAGATCACGGCTAACAGGGCCATGTAAGGGACGCTAATTATTCCGGATGCCCCAAGCGCAATCAGCGTGAAGAACGGGCTACAGCCCAATAGCACGGGAGCCAATGCACCGATATCCGTTACATCGCCAAACTCCCCGGCAAGCCCGCCATATAAGCCGCCGTTGATCGCCGTCATTGCCGGGATGATCGCCAGTGGCGATATGCCCAGCAGACCTTTAATGCCATAGAAGTGCGCCACTAAAAACCCGATAACAATGCCGGAAAGCACTTTTGCAACGAACAGGACGAGCCCTTTTTCCAGAGGACGCCCCACTTTGCGGACATTGATACCCGCTGCGGCGCACAGCAGATAGAGTGCGATCAGCGGTGACGATCCCGATACAAATAACTGTTCTGTGAAGCCCCCGATGTGCAGTGCATGTGGGAAGACCGTGTTGAGCACTGCGGCCAACAATAAAGGGATCACCATCATGCCGCCGGGGAACCGCTGCATGGTTTTCATTATTTTCATACTGACCTCGTTTGCTCTGACCATGGATGCCGACGTTGCACAGGATCGGAAAACGTCATGCATCAACCTTTGGTATATTATGGTATACCACGTTATAACAAAAAAATGATCCACATCATAGATCCTTTCAACAAGGTGACGTGTAATTAACTGGCGGTGTCAGTGATGTATTACGCAAGCGTGAATTGATGCGGCAGAACGCGAACACATTTTGTTTTTAACGTAACAAGAAATAATGGAAATAAGGACTGTTCTATATTGATTGCAACCGGTAATGGGTCGGCAAAACGCTTTCTATAATCTCGACGAAATAAATCAGGTAAAGACACTTATGTCACCACAAGAAATGAATGCATCGATGCCACTTTTTACAGATGAAAAGGGTCGGCCGGGTTATGCAAATAAAGAGGAGATAGATCTTCTGCTGTTAGTGGATACGCTATTAAAAGCAAAAAAATGCCTATTTTATTTTGCCATCATTTTTGCGATGTTGGGGGCGATTGCTTCATTCCTGTTTCCGCAAAAATGGACCAGTCATGCGATTATCAGTTTAGCCGAGCCGACTCAGCTTCACCCTCTTCAGCAAGCGCTTTTGCCACTGGAAGTGCTGGGGATAGAGACCCCGATCAACAGCGCGCAACTGTTCAATTTATACATTGAAAAGTTCCTGTCCGGTGACGTGCAAAACGCGTTTATTCACGTTTCGCCCGTTGCCCTGGTGGAATTGCCGCAAAACACGCCAGAGGCATCTCGCCGTGCAATAAAGGCTCTGACGGAGGGGATTAAGGCGGTTAATCTCCAGACGGATAAAAAGTCTGGCGCGGTGCCTTTTACCGATTGGGAGCTGAGCTTTACCGGGCGCACCGCCGAGCAGGCACAGCGATTTCTGGCAAGCTACACCCAGTACATTATGCAAAACGTTGCCCGACAGGCGGTGGGAAATATTCGTAATGCGCTGGCGCTTGAAATTCAGCGTCAGACTGCGGTTATTGCACTCAAACGCCAGAGTCTTATCGCTCTGCGTCAGACCAAAATACGCAGGCTAGAATATGCCCTTCAGATAGCAACTGCCGCCGGGATCTCTCATCCGGTGTACAGCACTGGGCAACTCATTAAGGATGATCCTGACTTTCCTGTGATGTTAGGGGCGAAAGGATTGAGCCAAAAACTTCAGATAGAGAAAGCGCTTGGGGACATTGAAGAGTTGAATGCTGACTTGCGTAATCAGGAATACAGGTTGTCGATGTTGAAACAGATTACGCTACAGCAACGCACTTTTCCGGTCGTTAATTTTCAACAGATAGCAACGCTGCCGCTGAAAAAAGATGGGCCAGGGCCATTAGTTATTATTTTACTATTTTCTCTGATCGGCGTTTTTTTCGGGGCACTGTGGGTGTTATTCCAGCACGCGAGACTCACCCGTCTTTCATCATGAAGAACGGGTATTTTTAATGAAATATCTAACGCTTATTCTTCTTTTAACGCTGACTGTTTTCAATATTGGCATTCTTTATTTATTGCTGACCACGTACACCTTCTTTTATTAATATGTCATTCGCCAGAGCACCTAAAATGTTTAACCGTAAAATACTGCAACAAAAAACGATCGATTTCGTTCAGCGCCCACGCTTTACCCAAAACCATGTAATGATGATATCAATCATGCTGTTTGGTCTGGCGGGTGCGATAATTCTGTACCCACTGTTCCAGTTTCTTGCCAGTTGTCCCTGAGGCGGCAGTATTTCAGTCATCTGATTTTTGCTTCCTGCCTCCCCGGACAGAGGTGTTATCATCACCCGATCGACGAAACCGGTAACATCGCGAGTAGGGCGGCAGCAAAGCCCGTTCAGGTCGTTAATGAAGCCAACACAGGAACAGATCTATGTCAGGCCCGATATTTCTTCCCATCCAGCGTAATAACCGGCAGCGAAGCACTACTCTCGCGATGTTGGTGTATGACGCTATCAAGGATGCCATCGTCAATGGCCGAATAAAGCCGGGGGATTGGTTGCCTGTGCAACGCGATCTGGAGGATCTGCTGCAGGTTTCGCGTCCACCGATCCGTGAAGCGCTGTCTAAACTGCAGGCGGAAGGGTTGCTGACCGCGGATTCAGGCGGCAGTTTGCGGGTTGCTGATGTTTTTGATGAACCTATTTTATCGCCATTGATCAATTTGATGGCATCTAACCCGCAGGTGCGTTTTGACATCCTGGAATTTCGCCGTCTCATTGAGGGCGCTGCTGCATTCTACGCCGCTAAGCGCAGCACGCCTCAAGAGCACGAGCGACTGCGTGCGCTCTATCAGACGCTAAACTATGCCTATACAGAGGGGACGTTACAGGAAGCTGCTGAGGCTGATGCAGCGTTTCATCTGGGTATTATTGAAGCGGCGCATAACATGGCGATCCTGAGTGTCATGAACGGCTTTTATACTGTGCTGCAAGATTCGGTGCTGGATGCAGCGGACACCATTCGACGGAATAAACAGAATTGGGATGAGACTGACAGGCATCATCAGGAATTGCTGGACGCGATAATCTCCGGGGATGCCGAGAAGGCTCAAGCCGTCGCGTGCGAGCACCTGAGTTTCTTGCACTCCAGATTGTCGGTAGTGCAGCCGGTTTTACTCTGACGTCGGATCGCGGGCGAGCAAATAAGAAAGCCGGGCAATGCCCGGCTTCATTGTATTACAGCGATGAACTTAGTGTTTTTCGCCAATTGGCAGCACGGTGCGGCCTAATTTTTCGTTCAGCACTTCACCCATAGCCAGGTAAATTGCGCTCGCGCCACACACCAGGCCAACCCAGCCCGCAATGTGTACGATGCCTTCGTTGTCCGCCAAATGGCCGATAGCCAGCAGGGCAAACAGAACGGTCAGGCTCAGGAACACGAACTGCTGCATGCGTGGGCCGTTCAGCGTACCGAAGAACATGAACAGCGTGAACACGCCCCACAGACCCAAGTACATACCCAGGAAGTGCGGATTAGACGGTTCAGCAAGACCCATTTTCGGCATGATCAGAATGGCGACCAGTGTCAGCCAGAAAGAGCCGTAAGAGGTGAATGCGACCAGACCGAAGGTATTGCCTTTCTTAAACTCCAGCAAACCTGCAAAGATCTGTGCCAGACCACCGTAAAAAATACCCATCGCCAAAATGGCGGTATCAAACGGGAACAGACCGCTGTTCGTCAGGTTCAGCAGAATCGTGGTCATGCCGAAGCCCATCAAGCCCAGTGGTGCTGGATTAGCCAACTTAGTGTTGCCCATATTTCCTCGAAAATTCATTTATAAAGGGGAAAAAAGTAAAAGCCCCACGCCAATCCTCTGACGGCAGGGCGCGGCATAATATCAGAGCTGACTCCTCAGTCTATGATCTGAGCAGGGTGAAATTAAAAATTTTTTTATGTCTCCCCCTTGATGCCCGATGTTACGACCCCATCTTGTAAGCAACCGCAGTGATGAGCCTGGAAAAAAAACATTAAGGCGCTTGAAACGGCACGTTTCGCCCTTATTACAGGTTCATAAGCACATGTTGATCGATTTTTTAGTGGAGACGTTTAGATGGGTAAAATTATTGGTATCGACTTGGGTACTACCAACTCTTGTGTAGCGATTATGGATGGCAATACCCCGCGTGTACTGGAAAACGCCGAGGGCGACCGTACCACGCCTTCTATTATTGCTTATACCCAGGACGGTGAAACTCTGGTTGGTCAGCCGGCTAAACGTCAGGCAGTGACAAACCCGCAAAACACCTTGTTTGCGATCAAACGCCTGATCGGCCGTCGCTTCCAGGACGAAGAAGTGCAGCGTGATGAAGCCATCATGCCGTACAAAATCGTTGCTGCTGATAACGGCGATGCCTGGCTTGACGTAAAAGGCACCAAAACGGCACCACCGCAGATTTCTGCTGAAGTGCTGAAGAAAATGAAGAAAACGGCTGAAGATTATCTGGGCGAACCAGTGACTGAAGCGGTTATCACCGTACCGGCTTACTTCAACGATGCGCAGCGTCAGGCAACGAAAGATGCTGGCCGTATTGCAGGTCTGGAAGTCAAACGTATCATCAACGAACCAACTGCTGCTGCACTGGCTTACGGTCTTGATAAAGAAGTCGGCAACCGCACTATCGCGGTTTATGACCTCGGCGGCGGTACTTTCGATATCTCTATTATCGAAATCGACGAAGTTGATGGCGAAAAAACCTTCGAAGTTCTGGCAACCAACGGTGACACTCACCTCGGTGGTGAAGACTTCGACAGCCGACTGATCAACTACCTCGTTGAAGAGTTTAAGAAAGATCAGGGCATTGACCTGCGTAATGACCCGCTGGCAATGCAGCGTCTGAAAGAAGCCGCTGAAAAAGCAAAAATTGAGCTGTCTTCTGCACAGCAGACCGACGTTAACCTGCCGTACATCACTGCAGACGCGACCGGTCCAAAACACATGAACATCAAAGTGACTCGCGCGAAACTGGAAAGCCTGGTGGAAGACCTGGTGAACCGTTCTATCGAACCACTGAAAGTTGCTTTGCAGGATGCAGGCCTGTCTGTTTCCGATATCCAGGACGTTCTGCTGGTTGGCGGTCAGACTCGTATGCCAATGGTTCAGAAGAAAGTGGCTGAGTTCTTCGGTAAAGAGCCGCGTAAAGACGTTAACCCGGATGAAGCTGTTGCTGTAGGCGCAGCGGTTCAGGGCGGCGTCCTGACCGGTGAAGTGAAAGACGTTCTGCTACTGGACGTAACCCCGCTGTCGCTCGGTATCGAAACCATGGGCGGTGTGATGACGGCGCTCATCAACAAAAACACCACCATCCCGACCAAGCACAGCCAGGTGTTCTCTACTGCAGAGGACAACCAATCTGCGGTGACTATCCATGTCATCCAGGGTGAACGTAAGCGTGCGTCTGATAACAAATCTCTGGGTCAGTTCAACCTGGATGGTATCAGCCCGGCACAGCGCGGCATACCGCAGATCGAAGTGACCTTCGATATCGATGCGGATGGTATCCTGCACGTTTCCGCGAAAGACAAAAACAGCGGTAAAGAGCAGAAAATCACCATCAAGGCGTCTTCTGGTCTGAACGAAGAAGAAATCCAGAAAATGGTGCGCGAAGCCGAAGCTAACGCCGAATCTGACCGTAAGTTCGAAGAACTGGTTCAGACCCGTAACCAGGGCGATCACCTGCTGCATAGCACCCGTAAGCAGGTTGAAGAAGCCGGCGAGCAGCTGCCAGCGGATGATAAAACCGCTATCGAAGCTGCACTGACCGCGCTGGAATCTTCTCTGAAAGGCGAAGACAAAGCGGATATCGAAGCGAAAATGCAGGCGCTGGCTCAGGCTTCTGAGAAGCTGATGGAAATTGCTCAGCAGCAGCATGCACAGCAGCAGGCCGGTTCTGCTGATGCTTCCGAGAACAACGCGAAAGATGACGACGTTGTCGACGCTGAGTTCGAAGAAGTTAAAGATAAAAAATAATCGCCCTGATGTAGGGTAATTAACTGGCACGGGCGTCGGAGTTTACTCCACGCCCGTGCTCGCATGTTAAGGGCAGATAAACAGAAATGGCGAAGAGAGACTATTACGAGGTTTTAGGCGTTTCCAAAACAGCGGAAGAGCGTGAAATCAAAAAGGCTTACAAACGCCTGGCAATGAAATTCCACCCGGACCGTAATCAGGGTGATAAAGAAGCCGAAGCCAAATTTAAAGAGATCAAAGAAGCCTACGAGATCCTGACCGATGCGCAGAAGCGCGCGGCATATGATCAGTACGGTCACGCAGCGTTTGAACAAGGCGGTGGCGGTGGATACGGCGGCGGCGGCTTTGGTGGCGGCGGCGCTGATTTCGGCGATATCTTTGGCGACGTGTTCGGTGACATCTTCGGCGGCGGTCGTGGTCGTCAGCGTGCATCTCGCGGCGCGGATCTGCGTTACAACATGGATCTGACGCTGGAAGAAGCCGTTCGTGGCGTGACCAAAGAGATCCGCATCCCTACACTTGAAGAGTGTGAGGTTTGCCATGGTAGCGGCGCGAAATCTGGCTCAAAACCACAGACCTGTCCGACCTGTCATGGTCAAGGCCAGGTGCAGATGCGTCAGGGCTTCTTTGCTGTGCAGCAGACCTGTCCACACTGCCAGGGTCGCGGCACGCTGATTAAAGATCCGTGCAACACCTGTCACGGTCATGGTCGCGTTGAGAAAAACAAAACCCTGTCGGTCAAAATCCCGGCGGGCGTTGATACCGGTGACCGCATTCGCCTGACAGGCGAAGGTGAAGCGGGTGAGCATGGCGCACCGGCAGGCGATCTGTACGTTCAGGTGCAGGTGAAACAGCACCCGATCTTCGAACGCGAAGGCAACAACCTTTACTGCGAGGTGCCGATCAACTTTGCGATGGCCGCTCTTGGTGGTGAAATCGAAGTCCCTACGCTTGATGGTCGTGTGAACCTGAAAGTGCCTGGTGAAACCCAGACAGGTAAGCTATTCCGCATGCGCGGTAAAGGCGTTAAATCCGTTCGCGGTGGTGCGCAGGGTGACCTGTTATGTCGCGTAGTCGTGGAAACGCCGGTTAGCCTGAACGATAAGCAGAAACAGCTACTGAAAGATCTGCAGGAAAGTTTTGGCGGCCCGGCGGGTGAGAAAAACAGCCCACGCTCCAAAAACTTTTTCGACGGCGTGAAGAAATTCTTCGATGATTTGACTCGCTAAGTAGTAACAATGAAATAACAAGCCGAAATGTTTATTCATTTCGGCTTTTTTTTGACTATTTGTTTATAAATTATATCTTATTGTGGCTAATCACTATTCGATGATGATTCTTCGAAAGGGAATGAGGGTTAATGTTAATTAATGATTCCTCAGTGATTAATTTAGTGGGGCTAAATAATATGTTTTTATTTCTGAAATGATTCATTGAAGGTATAGTTTGGGCCAAATGAACCCGTTCCGGAGAGGCCCGCACGCATGGAAACATCGCCCGCAACCAGGGGGTTTGATTTAAATTTAATCAGAGTACTGGATGCGGTGATAAGTGCAGGGAATGCGACGAAAGCATCAAAGCGTCTCAATGTTACTCCCGCCGCTGTATCATTAGCACTACAGCGCTTGCAACACACTTATAACGAAGCCCTTTTTGTTCGTACCAAGGATGGGTTGGCGCCTACTGCACGGGCACGAGAAATTCACCACACTTTTGTTCAGGTGCTCAATCTGGTGGATACAACATTCCATACGGTGGAATGGGAAAAAATGCATAAGGAAATCGTGATCTGTGGTAACGATATTACGGAGCAATATTTTTTATCTCAGATTATTGATTTTGAGATTTTTGAGCACTATCTGGTTCATCACCGTACCAATTGGAGCCGGGAGGCTATTGCCAGCCGTGAGATGTTAGTTACGGGTGCTGCGGATTTAATTTTGACCTTTGAGCCTCCGCGCGATCGTGATTTTAATATGATGGTGATTGAGCGCTTTAAGAATTTTTGTGTGGTATGCGGTCAACGCAATCCATTATCATCATTATCTAAAATAACCTTGCATAGTTTTTATTCATTCCATCATGCAGTGATTCGCAACGATGTCTTTAACTCGGTGATCTTTGATGAAAAACAAATAATTATGTCGACGGGGCCTTATTCGGGGCGTCGGCTCATCGGTTATCGTAGCGAGACCTTGACCGGGTTATTGAGTATGGTTGAGCATTCATCGATGATAGCAGTCATTCCATTACCGTTAGCCAATTATTTCAAGTCACACCGTAAATATGCCATTTCCGTGATGTCTCTACCCGATGAAATTAACATCAGGCCGCTAGCACTGCACGCAGTATGGTCGAGGAAAAATAAGCTAGAAAAGGACCTTTCGTTATTGGTTTCAATGCTACAAACTGTTGCATCATTTCGCAAGTGATAACCTTTTGTGCGTCTCATGAAGATAATGTGTTCGAGGAGTGATGCCTCACTGAAAACGTCACTTTTCATTATTAGCGAGCGCCACCTGCTTCAGTTAATGTTTATCTATCGCAAGACAGCTTGCATTGTTAATTATTAAATGAGGTGGTTATCGTGACTTTAGTAAATGTTTCTTCTTCCCGTGTCGTTCTTCTTGAACTGGAAATTCTTATTACTGTCCTGGCTATTGGTGGTTGGGGTGGATTTGTCAGCTTCTTGATGAAAAAAGGCACAAAAAATACCGAGGTTCATCGCAATGTTATGGAATGTCTTGCGCAAATAGTGATCTCTTGCTTTTCCGGTTTTATTCTTAGCATTATGGCGATTGAAAAAGAGCTGAGCTTTAACTTGGTTATGTTGGCGGCGGGAGTAGGTGGGGTCTTTGCGACACCGATAATTCGATTGATTGGTGATAAAGTTAAAAACGTACTTTCCAGCATAAAAATAGACGGCAAATGAAAAAAAGCCTCTCAATTTGAGAGGCTTTTTTTTTAATCTATGATCACTCTGTTTTTTATCCAGCCATAAATGAATTCTTCATTTTTTTCACGGCTTTCGGTGATCTCCAGATAGTATTCACCCTGGGAACAGTTGAGCGCTCTCATCAAAACCTGTTCGCCTTCTTTACCTCTCCATGCCAAGAAACTGCGCAGTGCAATAAGGGTTTTACCGCCAATCTTTCCGTCAATCCTGAGATCTTCATATTTCCCGCCGTGAAGATTAAAGGCATTTAACCAGCGTTGCAGCCAGCGAGAAGGCCAGCCCGGGCCAACATTGACCCCGGCATCGCACAGCTCGAAAGCGATAGGCAAGGAGAGCTGGGCTATTTGATCAAATCCCGGCGCTGTCCAGTAACTTTCTTCGAGGATTGCGTAAGCCTCATCGCGGGTCAGGTTTCGCATCTCACCCTGATAACCATGTGTTCGAGCGGTTGCTTCCGTGATACCCCAGTTTGTTGGGCCGCCTTTATCTGCGGGATTATCCGTATACCCGCCTTCTTTCTCAAGAATACCATCCAGTACTGGGTTCATTATTACATCCTCAGTGAACGTTAATTATTGGGGGAAAACTCAATCACATCCAAAACGGCATACAGTGAAATGAGAGAAAGAATAAAACCTATCACTACAACCGTTTTCCAAATTTTAAATCGCCGCTGTATTTTTTCTTCCGGCAGCGTTTCAATGGGTATACTGCTGTTGATTCGAATACCCACTCGGGGGATCGTCATAAAAAAATCATTAATGCCTAACGTTCTCAGATCCTTTCTGATGAGATATAAAAGTTGGGTAAGATTGGCATCGCTAATGAATTGTCCGCGATCTCCCCATAATCCTTGAGTCAGCGTTTGTTTATCAATAATTCCACCGGTTGAATTCTCAATAATAAAACTTAAACAACGAGCTCGCATGGCGGTCATTTTTATAATTATAGCGCTGTCCGTATTTCTGATTTCATGTCTTTCCTCGTTAAAGATACAGTTGTGATTAAGAAGATAGCGCTTCATTTGGCACCTGTCAGTTGGGGTGAGGTTAAATTGTTTGAATGATGTTAGGAACCCATCTGGTTATTTTCAATGTGAGCGATGATGAAAGAGTAAACATGATAGTGAAATTTCATTCTTTCTCGCAAAATAGGGTGTGAATTAAATATGGCTAATGATCCACTTAAGTGTGATTTACATTGATATGTCATGATGGGGTGATTTCTCGAGTGATTTTTTTTTGTCTGTCAATAAAGAGAACGTGATATTTCGTGTTTTGAGTATTTGCAGAATTGCGTATGAAATAAATGACGTAGCACACCGCTACGTATTTCATACATTCTAAGGAATTCACAATGGCAACCAGTAAATTAATTAAGGGCGATAGCCTTACCGAAACCAGTAATGCGGCCGATGGCTTTAAACCAGCCAGCGAAGTGCAGAACTACAGTTATACATCTGCCCGTGTTGCGAAACCGGTTTATAACAAATACAAAGCAGCCACGACCAAACCTAAAGTCTTCGGTTACTACACCGACTGGTCACAGTACGACGGGCGTCTTCAGGGTACGGATACCCAGGCCGATCGTGGGCGTGGCTATGATTTAGCAAACGTTGATCCTACCGCATACGATAAGATCATTTTCGGCTTCATCGGCATTGTCGGTGATAAAGGTGAGAAGCAAAACACCATTGAAAATGCAGCCAATCTGACCGGTAAAAAAACCAATGAGCCGACCTTCCTTGATCCTTGGGGCGATTTTCAATCCTATGTGAACTGCAACCAAAGCACGAGTGGCTGGGATGTCGACCCAATGACCGTTACACAGCAGAACACCCACGGTATGCTGGGGGGTTTACGTGACCTGCAGGCGAAAGCAAAACAGCAAGGCCATACGCTGGCGCTGTCCATGAGTATCGGCGGCTGGACGATGAGTAATGCTTTCCACGAAATGGCCAAAACAGACTCCGCTCGTAAAACCTTTGCGGGCGGCGTGGTGAAGTTGTTCAAACAATTCCCGATGTTCAGCGAAGTGGATATTGACTGGGAATACCCGAACGGCGAAGGCAACGGCAATCCACATGGTCCGGAAGACGGCGCTAACTATGCCTTGTTAATCAAGGAGCTGAAAAGTCAGTTGACGGCTGCTGGACGCAGCGACGTGAAGATCTCTATCGCCAGCTCTGCGGTAGTGGAAACGCTGGGCTATTCCAACGTAAAAGCTCTGTTAGATGCCGGTTTGTATGGCATTAACGTAATGACCTACGACTTCTTTGGTACACCGTGGGCTGAAACCCTTACTCACCATACCAATCTGTCTCCGTTGACCGCAGGTGGCTGGAGCATTGAAGCTGTTGTCGATTATTTGCTCGCCGAAGGTTTCCCATCTGATCGCATTAATATCGGTTATGCAGGTTACACCCGTAATGCGCGTAATGCCGTTATCAGTAGCTTCTCTCCGCTGAAAGGGTCTTATGATGCGGGACAAGGCACCACGACGGGTTCCTTCGAGTCGGGCTGCACCGAATGGTACGACACCATTTACAACTATCTGGATCTGGAAAACCAGAAAGGCCGCAACGGTTTCAATGTCTATACCGATAAGATTGCCAATGCTGATTATCTTTTCAATCCACAAAGTCAGTTGTTTATGTCGCTGGATACGCCGCGTTCGGTCAAAGCGAAAGGAGAATATGCAGCGAAGCACAATCTCGGTGGGCTCTTTACCTGGACTATCGATCAGGATAACGGCGTGCTGGTGAATGCGGCGCGAGAAGGGTTGGGCTATGAACTGCAAACGCAGAAAGTAGAGATGAAACCTTTCTACTTCGAAGGCATTAACGTGAGCGATGCAGAAAAAGATGACGGCAGCGACGTTCCTGTTCAGCCAGTCGTTAACCATGCGCCAAAAGCTGCGGTTGAGCTACTGGTGGTGGGAGGCTCTCGCGTGCAGTTGTCGGGTGAAGGCTCTTCTGATGAAGATGGCGATAAGCTGAGCTTCAGTTGGGGTGTACCGGCCGCGATTTCAGTGGCGGATAAAAGTGTGGCCGTGATTGAATTCTCTGTGCCAACGGTGACGCAAAAAACCGAACTTCAGTTCACGCTGTTTGTCCGGGATACCCACAACGAACCTTCCTCACAGCAGCGTTTTGTGGTGAACGTGGTGCCTGCACTGACCACGCCAACTGATGATCCGATCCCAACGCCAGATCCAGAACCAACACCAACGCCGGATCCGGTTCCTGATGTCCCTGCGGGCAAAACACCTTATCCATTATGGAGTGCTTCGGCCATTTATGGTGCCGCCTGGGGCAATTTCGAAACGGTAAGCTGGAATGGACATAACTATAAAGTGAACTGGTACTCAACGGGCGAACAGCCAGATAAGAACTGCGGTCCATATGCCGTATGGACCGATTTGGGTGCATATTAATGCCTAAAAAGTGACTCGTTCATAGTCAGTTTGATGTCATGTAACATTTCCCCGGCAAGATCCCTGCCGGGGTTTTTTATTGCTCGTTATTTTCGATTTATAAATCATAAATAATCTGCTTTTATCGAGTTGTTGTGTTGTCTAATATGGTTTTATCGAAGTATTCCCCGAATAGAGAGAGTAAAAGTGAAACATCTAAAGCGTTTTTTCACCAATGATGCTTCTGGAGGTATCATTTTGATCGTCGCCGCTGCGCTGGCGATGCTATTGGCGAACATGGGATCAACCAGCGGCCTGTACCACTCTTTCCTTGAGACGCCTGTGCAGCTCCGCGTGGGTGCGCTGGAAATTAACAAGAACATGCTGCTGTGGATCAACGATGCGTTGATGGCGGTGTTCTTCCTGTTGATTGGCCTTGAAGTGAAGCGTGAGCTGATAGTCGGTTCCCTCGCCAGCCGTCAGCAGGCAATCTTCCCGATCATTGCCGCATTGGGTGGCATGGTGGTTCCGGCGCTGGTCTATCTGGCGTTTAACTTCCAGGATCCGATTACCCGTGAAGGTTGGGCGATCCCTGCGGCAACGGACATTGCGTTTGCACTCGGTGTGCTTGCCTTGCTCGGTAGCCGTATCCCGGCTTCGCTGAAAATCTTCCTGATGGCGCTGGCGATTATCGATGACCTGGGCGCTATCGTGATTATCGCGCTGTTCTACACCAGCGATTTGTCATTGTTATCTTTGGGCGTTGCGGCGGCGGCGATCGCCACGCTTGCTATTCTGAATCTGACAGGCGTGCGCCGAACCGGTATTTACATTCTGGTTGGGGTTATTCTGTGGACCGCGGTGTTGAAGTCGGGTGTGCATGCAACGCTTGCGGGTGTGATTGTCGGCTTCTTCATTCCGTTGAAAGAGGAAAAGGGCAAATCACCGGCAGGACAACTTGAGCACGTGCTGCATCCGTGGGTCGCGTATCTTATTCTGCCGCTGTTCGCGTTTGCTAATGCCGGTGTTTCCTTACAAGGCGTCACGCTGGAAGGGCTGACTTCATTGCTGCCGCTGGGCATCATGGCGGGCTTGTTCATCGGCAAACCATTGGGCATTAGCCTGTTCTGCTGGGTGGCTATGAAAATGAAGTGGGCCACGCTGCCAGCCGGAACCAGTTTCCGGCAGATTATGGCGGTCGGCGTGCTGTGCGGTATCGGCTTTACCATGTCGATATTCATCGCTTCACTGGCCTTTGGTGACGTCGACCCGGCGTTGATCAACTGGGCGAAGTTGGGGATCTTGATTGGTTCGGTGCTGTCGGCCGTCGTCGGCTATACCTTACTGAAAATGCGCACGTCGGTGGCGTCAGTTTAATACGACAAAGAGAGCCCTGGCGGCTCTCTTTTGACATTCATCAGGGAGCGAAAAACATGTCGCACATTAACTACAACCATTTGTACTACTTCTGGCACGTTTATAAAGAAGGGTCAGTCGTGGGCGCGGCGGAAGCACTGTATCTCACGCCGCAGACGATTACCGGACAGATCAAAGCGCTGGAAGAGCGGTTGCAGGGCAAACTCTTCAAACGTAAGGGCAGGGGGCTGGAGCCGAGCGAACTGGGCGAACTGGTTTTTCGTTACGCGGATAAAATGTTTACCCTAAGTCAGGAGATGCTCGACATCATCAACTACCGCAAAGAGTCGAACCTGCTGTTTGATGTGGGTGTAGCGGATGCACTGTCTAAACGCCTGGTCAGTGGCGTGCTGGATGCGGCTGTCGTCGAGGATGAACAAATCCATCTTCGCTGTTTTGAATCGACGCATGAAATGCTGCTGGAGCAGCTCAGCCAGCACAAGCTCGACATGATCATTTCCGACTGCCCGATTGACTCGACTCAGCAGGAAGGGCTGTTCTCGGTGAAAATTGGTGAATGCAGCGTCAGCTTCTGGAGCATGAATCCGTTGCCGGAGAAGCCGTTCCCGGCTTGTCTTGAGGAGCGTCGTCTGCTGATCCCCGGCCGTCGTTCGATGCTGGGGCGCAAGCTGCTGAACTGGATTAACACCCAAGGGCTGAAAGTGGAAGTGCTGGGTGAATTTGATGATGCGGCGCTGATGAAAGCCTTCGGGGCTGCGCATAACGCGATTTTTGTCGCACCGACGCTGTATGCTCACGATTTGTATGCTGATGACAATATTGTGGAAATCGGGCGGGTGGAAAATGTGATGGAGGAGTATCACGCCATCTTTGCCGAGCGCATGATCCAGCATCCGGCAGTGCAGCGTATCTGTAATCGCGATTATTCCTCGCTCTTTACCTTACCGCGCTAAAACGCAGATATAAAAAAACCCGCCGAGGCGGGTTTTTCTTAACAAAGAACAGCGAAGTGGCGATTAAGCCAGTTTGCTGATCTGCGCAGCCAGGTTGGCTTTATGACGCGCAGCTTTGTTTTTGTGGATCAGACCTTTAGCAGCCTGACGGTCCACGATTGGTTGCATTTCATTAAATGCTTTCTGTGCAGCAGCTTTGTCGCCTGCTTCTACAGCTGCGTATACTTTCTTGATGAAAGTACGCATCATAGAACGACGGCTAGCGTTGTGCTTGCGGGCCTTTTCAGACTGAACGGCACGCTTCTTAGCTGATTTGATATTAGCCAAGGTCCAACTCCCAAATATGATCTATATAGACAATTCAAAGGCCGAGGAATATGCCCTCTTAGCCTTCTTTTGTCAATGGATTTGTGCAAATAAGCGCCGTAGTGTGACAACGCTTGGTTACGTAGTGATGGCGCAGGATTCTACCAGCTTGTGCCCACCGAATACAGCCTTTCTGCGATAAAAATCGCCAGTGCGGCGAGATTTGGTCAGTGTTTCCGTCGAGGTGGATGAAATCGTTGCATCTTTCGGTTACCAGGTGCAATCGGCGGTTAACGTTGCCTGCTCTACAAGGTATACTTTCACGATTTTCACTGTTTTGAGCCAGACATGAAGCTGATACGCGGCATACATAATGCAGGTCAGGCACCACACGGGTGCGTGTTGACCATTGGCAATTTCGACGGTGTGCACCGTGGGCATCAGGCATTGTTACAGCGTTTGCGTGCGGAAGGACGCGAGCGTGGCCTGCCCGTTGTGGTCATGATTTTCGAACCACAACCGCTGGAACTTTTCGCGACGGACAAAGCGCCAGCACGTCTGACACGTTTGCGCGATAAGGTGCGTTATCTGGCCGAAAGCGGCGTGGACTACGTGCTGTGTGTCCGTTTCGACCGCCGTTTCGCCGCTCTGACGGCGCAGGAGTTCATCAGCAATCTGCTGGTGAAACGCCTTGGCGTACAATATCTGGCGGTCGGTGATGATTTCCGCTTCGGCGCTGGTCGCGAAGGGGATTTCTTGTTATTACAGAAGGCCGGTGCCGAATTTGGTTTTGACGTCACCAGCACGCAAACGTTTTGTGAAGGCGGTTTGCGCATCAGCAGCACGGCGGTGCGCCAGGCGCTGGCGGAAGATGACCTTGAGCTGGCAAACACGCTGCTGGGGCATCCTTTCAGTATTTCGGGGCGCGTGGTTCACGGTGATGAACTCGGGCGCACCATTGGCTTCCCAACGGCAAATCTGCCGCTGCGTCGTCAGGTTTCCCCGGTGAAAGGGGTGTATGCGGTAGAAGTGGCGGGGCTTGGCGACAAACTGTTGCCAGGTGTCGCCAATATCGGCACCCGTCCAACGGTGGCTGGCGTGCGTCAGCAACTGGAAGTCCATCTGTTAGACGTTGTAATGGACCTATATGGTCGCCATATCGATGTCATACTGCGTAAAAAAATACGCAACGAACAGCGATTCGCTTCGCTGGACGAATTAAAAGCGCAAATCGCGCGTGATGAATTAACGGCTCGCGAGTTGTTCGGGCTATCAAACCCGGCGTAATGCCAACGTAAAAATACGGAAACGAGAATCTGATGAGTGACTATAAATCAACCCTGAATTTGCCGGAAACAGGGTTCCCGATGCGTGGCGACCTCGCCAAACGCGAACCGGGAATGCTGGCCCGTTGGACCGATGATGACCTTTACGGCGTCATCCGTGCAGCGAAAAAAGGCAAGAAGACGTTCATTCTGCATGATGGCCCTCCTTATGCGAATGGCAGCATTCATATCGGTCACTCTGTTAACAAGATTCTGAAAGACATTATCGTGAAGTCCAAAGGTCTCACGGGCTTTGACTCGCCGTATGTACCGGGTTGGGACTGCCACGGTCTGCCGATTGAGCTGAAAGTTGAGCAGGAATTTGGCAAGCCGGGTGAGAAATTCACCGCGGCGGAATTCCGCGCGAAATGTCGCGAATACGCCGCCACGCAGGTGAACGGGCAGCGCGAAGACTTTATCCGTCTGGGCGTGCTCGGCGACTGGTCTCGTCCGTACCTGACCATGGATTTCAACACCGAAGCGAACATCATTCGTGCGCTGGGTAAAATCATCGGTAACGGCCACCTGCATAAAGGCGCGAAGCCTGTGCACTGGTGCGTTGACTGCCGTTCTGCGCTGGCAGAAGCGGAAGTGGAATATTACGACAAGACTTCCCCGTCCATCGATGTGGCATTCCATGCTGTCGATCAGGATGCGGTGAAAGCCAAATTTGGCGTATCTACTGTAAATGGCCCGGTGTCGCTGGTTATCTGGACCACCACGCCGTGGACGCTGCCAGCCAACCGTGCGATCTCCCTTTCTGCTGAGTTCGAATATGCACTGGTGCAGGTAGAAGGCCAGGCGCTGATCCTCGCAAAAGATCTGATCGAAAGCGTACTGAAACGCGCCAACATCATCGATTACACCGTGCTCGGCACAGTGAAAGGTGACGAGCTGGAACTGATGCGCTTCAAGCACCCGTTCCTCGATTTCGACGTGCCGGCGATTCTTGGCGAACACGTTACGCTGGACGCGGGTACGGGTGCAGTGCATACCGCAGGTGGTCACGGCCCGGACGACTACACCATCAGCCAGAAATACGGCCTGGAAATCGCTAATCCGGTGGGTCCGGACGGCGCATATGTACCGGGCACTTATCCGACGCTTGACGGTGTGAACGTCTTCAAAGCCAACGACGTTATCGTCAACATGCTGCGCGAAAGCGGCGCATTGCTGCACGTTGAGAAACTGGTTCACAGCTATCCGTGCTGCTGGCGTCACAAAACGCCAATCATCTTCCGCGCAACGCCACAGTGGTTCATCAGCATGGATCAGAAAGGCCTGCGTGAGCAGTCGCTGAAAGAGATCAAAGGCGTGCAGTGGATCCCGGATTGGGGTCAGGCGCGTATTGAATCCATGGTCGCGAACCGTCCTGACTGGTGTATCTCCCGTCAGCGTACGTGGGGCGTGCCGATGTCACTGTTCGTACACAAAGACACGCAGGAGCTGCATCCACGCACGCTTGAGCTGATGGAAGAAGTCGCCAAACGCGTTGAGCAAGACGGTATCCAGGCGTGGTGGGATCTTGACCCGCGCGACATCATGGGCGATGACGCTGACACCTACGAGAAAGTGCCTGACACCCTCGATGTCTGGTTCGATTCCGGTTCAACGCACTCTTCTGTTGTAGATGTGCGTCCGGAATTCACCGGTCACGCAGCAGATATGTATCTGGAAGGTTCTGACCAGCATCGCGGCTGGTTCATGTCTTCCCTGATGATCTCCACGGCGATGAAAGGCAAAGCGCCTTATCGCCAGGTACTGACTCACGGCTTCACTGTCGATGGTCAGGGCCGCAAAATGTCCAAATCGATCGGCAACACCGTATCGCCGCAGGACGTGATGAACAAGCTGGGCGCAGATATCCTGCGTCTGTGGGTGGCTTCCACCGATTACACTGGCGAAATGGCGGTCTCCGACGAGATCCTCAAACGCGCCGCCGACAGCTATCGTCGTATCCGTAACACCGCGCGCTTCCTGCTGGCGAACCTTAACGGTTTCGATCCGGTGAAAGACATGGTGAAACCGGAAGAGATGGTCGTTCTGGATCGCTGGGCCGTTGGCTGTGCGCAGGCTGCACAGGAAGACATTCTGAAAGCGTATGAGTCTTACGATTTCCACGAAGTGGTGCAGCGCCTGATGCGTTTCTGCTCCATCGAAATGGGCTCGTTCTATCTCGATATCATCAAAGACCGTCAGTACACCGCGAAAGCCGACAGCGTTGCCCGTCGTAGCTGCCAGACCGCGCTGTATCACATCGCAGAAGCACTGGTTCGCTGGATGGCACCAATCATGTCCTTCACTGCCGACGAAATCTGGGGTTACCTGCCAGGGGATCGCGAGAAATACGTCTTCACTGGTGAGTGGTACACCGGCCTGTTTGGCCTGGCAGAAACCGAAGCGATGAACGATGGCTTCTGGGAAGCACTGCTGAAAGTGCGCGGCGAAGTGAACAAAGTCATTGAGCAGGCGCGTGCGGATAAGAAAGTCGGTGGCTCTCTGGAAGCGGCGGTCACGCTGTACGCAGAACCTGAGCTTGCGGCAAAACTGACGGCACTGGGCGATGAATTGCGATTTGTCCTGTTGACCTCAGGGGCGTCCGTTGAGGATTATGCAGCGGCAACCGCAGAGGCCCAACAGAGCGAACTGCTCAAAGGCCTGAAAGTCGCGTTGCAGAAAGCCGAAGGTGATAAGTGCCCGCGTTGCTGGCATTACACCAAAGATGTCGGTCAGGTGGCGGAACACGCAGATATCTGCGGCCGCTGTGTCAGCAACATCGCCGGTGCTGGCGAAAAACGTAAGTTTGCCTGATGAGCCAATCAATTTGTAAAAGCGGCCTGCGTTGGCTGTGGCTGGTTGTGGTGGTGCTGATTATCGATCTCGGCAGCAAATACCTGATCCTCCAGCATTTCGCGCTGGGGGATACTGTGTCGCTGTTCCCATCGCTGAACCTGCACTATGCGCGCAACTACGGCGCGGCATTTAGCTTCCTCGCCGACAGCGGTGGTTGGCAACGCTGGTTCTTTGCCGGTATCGCCATCGGTATCAGTGTGATTTTGGCGGTGCTGATGTACCGCTCAAAAGCCACGCAGAAGCTGAACAACATCGCCTATGCGCTGATTATTGGCGGCGCGCTGGGCAACCTGTTTGACCGGTTGTGGCACGGTTTCGTTGTCGACATGATCGATTTCTATGTCGGCAACTGGCACTTTGCGACCTTCAATCTCGCGGATTCCGCGATTTGTATTGGCGCGGCGGTTATCGTACTGGAAGGCTTCCTGCCTTCCTCTGCAGCGAAAAAACAGGCGTAAACCCATTAGTAGGCCCGGTAAGCGCTAGCGTCACCGGGCAATATTACAGGCAAATCTGCATGTCAAAATCTGTACAGAGCAATAGCGCGGTGCTGGTGCACTTTACGCTGAAACTCGACGACGGCTCCACCGCTGAATCGACTCGCAACAATGGCAAACCTGCGCTGTTCCGTCTGGGCGACGCGTCGCTGTCTGAAGGGCTGGAGCAACATCTGCTAGGCTTGAAGGAAGGTGATAAAACCGTATTCTCGCTGGAGCCGGATGCGGCGTTTGGTGTGCCAACGCCCGATCTTATCCAGTATTTTTCGCGTCGTGAGTTTATGGATGCAGGCGAGCCAGAAATTGGCGCGATCATGCTCTTTACTGCAATGGATGGCAGCGAAATGCCAGGGGTTATTCGTGAGATCAACGGCGATTCGATTACCGTCGATTTCAACCACCCGCTGGCGGGGCGTACCGTTCATTTTGATATTGAAGTGCTGGAGATAGACCCGGCACTGGAGGCATAACATGCAGATCCTGTTGGCTAACCCGCGTGGTTTTTGCGCAGGTGTAGACCGCGCTATCAGCATTGTTGAAAACGCACTGGAAATTTTCGGTGCGCCGATTTACGTTCGCCATGAAGTGGTGCATAACCGCTACGTGGTCGACAGCCTGCGCCAGCGCGGTGCGATTTTCATCGAGCAAATCAGCGAAGTGCCTGATGGCACGATCCTGATTTTCTCCGCGCACGGTGTGTCTCAGGCCGTACGCAACGAAGCCAAAAGCCGTGACCTGACGGTATTCGACGCGACCTGTCCGCTGGTGACCAAAGTGCATATGGAAGTGGCGCGCGCCAGCCGTCGTGGTGAAGAGTCGATTTTGATTGGTCATGCCGGTCATCCGGAAGTCGAAGGCACCATGGGCCAGTACAGCAATCCGGAAGGGGGCATGTATTTGGTCGAATCGCCGGAGGATGTCTGGAAACTCAACGTCAAAAACGAAACGCGTTTGTCGTTTATGACCCAGACCACGCTCTCGGTGGATGATACCTCAGACGTTATCGATGCATTACGTCAACGCTTCCCGAAAATCGTCGGTCCGCGCAAAGACGACATCTGCTATGCCACCACCAACCGCCAGGAAGCGGTGCGTGATTTGGCTCAGCGTGCAGATGTGGTGCTGGTTGTCGGATCGAAAAACTCCTCCAACTCCAACCGTCTGGCGGAGCTGGCTCAGCGCATGGGCAAAGCGGCATTCCTGATTGACGATTCAACGGATATCCAGGAAGAGTGGGTGACAACCGCAAGCTGCGTTGGCGTAACCGCGGGCGCATCCGCACCAGACATTCTGGTGCAGAACGTGATTTCCCGCTTGCAGGAACTCGGCGGGGGCGATGCCATCTCGCTCGAAGGCCGTGAAGAGAACATTGTTTTCGAAGTGCCCAAAGAGTTACGACTCGACATTCGCGAAGTGGAATAAGTTTTTCACCCGCTCAATATGAAAAAATGCCAGGCTCCATGTCTGGCATTTTTTATAGAGAAATCATGTGACTGCCTGTCTTTCTTGAGCCCGATCTTAGACGCTATTTTCGGCGATAAATACGCTCTGGTCGGCCCACTTTCCCATAGCTGATTTCTGCTTCCAGTTGGTCGTTTTTCACGCATTGTTCGAGATAGCGCCGTGCCGTTGTCTTGCTACTCCCGAGGATCCGCGCCAGCGAGTCGGCGGTATGAATGATCTGCACATCGGCAAATATCTGGAGTACGCGGCTGAGGGTGTTCTCATCAATTCCGCGCAGCCCATGAGTGGGTTCATTGAGATGCTCTTTCGCCTGAATATTAAATAACGCATCAACGTGCGTCTGGTTTGCTTGTTCGCTGGAGCGCAGCGAACTACGATAGCGGGCGAAGCGATCCAGCGTATGCTGCAGCCGCTGGTAATGAACCGGTTTAATGAGGTAATCAAACACGCCCATGCGTAGCGCTTCGCTGATGGTGTCCATGTGATTATCGGCGGTAATAAAAATAATCCGCCCGTTATATTGCATATTGACTGTATGGCGAATCAAATCAATACCTTTACCATCGGGCAGAAAATTATCCAGTAAAATAAGTTCAGGTTGATAAAGACGGATCTGTTTTTTTGCGCTTTCTACTTTGTCAGCAATTCCGATGACATGAAATTGATGTGTTTGCTTAAACGTATCCACCAGAATTTCCGCCAGCATGGGTTCATCTTCAATAATGAGGGTCGAAATGCTATCCATTATTTTTTTCTCTGGTAAAAGGGATGTAGAGGGTAAAAATTGTTCCACGGGGGATATTGCTATCAATAATAATGTTGCCATTGGCTTGCTCGATGTAACTACGCACCAGCCATAAACCAATACCGTGATCGCCGCTGTCCTGACTCGTCACACCGCGCTCAAAAATATGCTGACGGATCTTTTTATCAATGCCGCATCCTTGATCGGCGATCTCGATAATAACTTCTTCGCCTTCACTGTTAATCAGGCACTCAATCTGCCGCGAACAGGGCGGACTGAGCAGCGCTGCACTATAAGCGTTATCGAGTAAGTTACCGACAATAGAGATCCATTCATTGTGGGAGAGTGAGGAGGGCAGATGTTCAACATAACAACCCGGATCAAATATCAGCTCAAGGCCTAATTCTTTCGCCCTATAATATTTGCCAATCAGTAGCCCGGCCATATGATGATCTTTAAAGTTGTGCGCAATAAAATCCAGCACCTTCTGATGGCTTTCTGACTGCTGCTGAATCAGCGCCAGCGCGTTGTCGTAACGCTTTAAAAATAAGAGCCCCGCAATGGTTGATATCAGGTTGCGATGCTCATGCTGGACGGCGCGCAGGTTATCGGCATATTGCTGCACCTGGCTTAGCTGTAGGCTCAGGGTATTAATATCGTCTTTGCTACGGAAACTTATCACCCATCCCTGCGGCTGATTATTCAGGATCACCGCCATACGGCTGGCGATCACCTTCGTTTCATTGAATGTAACGATTTCATCTTTTTTATTTTTCTGCGTCATATCATAGAAAAATGCCTCCGGCGAGACGACATAGGCAATGGCATTACCAATCAGTTCCGCCTCCGGCTGGCTAAGATTCAGCATTCGGCGTGCCGTTTGGTTTATGGCGGTGATGCGGTATTGGGAGTCAATGGCGATAAGACCCTCAAAAACCGACTCGAACAATACGCTTTGTTGGATCAGCAGTTGCGAGAGTTGCTGTGGCTCCAGATTGAGCATCTGCTTTTTGATGTGCAACGAAAAACGCCGCGCGCAGAAGAGAAGCACCAGCAACAAAATCGTCATCGGCAGCATGAGCGAGCTAATTTGCAGGTTAAGCCAGTTTTCCAGTTGCTGAATGGTGTAACCGACGGACACGATGCCGATGACTTTACCGGTACTGTCCTGAA
Source organism: Scandinavium sp. (assembly GCF_036271055.1). GTDB lineage: Bacteria > Pseudomonadota > Gammaproteobacteria > Enterobacterales > Enterobacteriaceae > Scandinavium. Next base: position 88,142 of record NZ_DATBBJ010000006.1, read on the forward strand.
TGGGCGACTTTCCGCGCAGCGATGAACCGAGCGAACCTTTGCGTACGGAAACATAACTTTCGGCTTTCAGCAGCGCCTCATCGCTATCGCCGCCTTCCATATACTTGCCAATCTCTTTGGGATTAACGTGATACAAGCGCCGCCCATTTTCATCACCAACGGTAATGTAGGTGGCATCAGAGAAGGAACGCATGGGGTCGATCAAGGCTTTAACCCGGGCGATATCGTTATCCTCGACGGCCTTTACCAGCTCCGGCATCGCCGAGATTTGCATTGCCTGGATCAGTGCCCGTTGACCGACTTGATAGTGTAACCGCTCTTTGGTGATATCAGTGATATACCAGGACATCGCGAGCATGACGATTGCTGATGTAAAAAGAATCAACAAAAAAATGCGATTCTGAAAGGACCGCTGGGAAAACCACTGTGCTATTTTTCGGATACACATATCGACATGAGATATTTAAAGGGCGGATTTTCAGGTATCCAGTGAATCCGGGTCCTGAGCCAGTTCTTCATTATTCGTTTTTCAGAAAAAATTCAGACAAAATGGGATACGCCTCACGTATCCCATTGGTTATTACATTGTCAGCACGTACTTCAGCATGACGCCTGCGGCGATCGCCGAGCCAATCACTCCAGCCACATTCGGCCCCATGGCATGCATCAGCAGGAAGTTCTGGGTGTCTGATTCCAGCCCGACTTTGTTGGAGACGCGAGCCGCCATTGGCACCGCCGACACTCCGGCTGACCCAATCAGCGGGTTTATCGGGTTACGGCTGAATTTGTTCATCAGTTTCGCCATCAGCACGCCGGCAGCAGTGCCGATACCAAAGGCAATCACGCCCAGCAGCAGAATACCCAGCGTTTGTGGCTGTAAAAACTTATCAGCCACCAGTTTGGCCCCTACCGATAGCCCGAGGAATATCGTCACAATATTGATAAGCCCGTTCTGTACCGTGTCGCTCAAACGCTCCACTACGCCGCTCTCCCGCATCAGGTTGCCAAAGCAGAACATCCCCAGCAGCGGCGCTGCGTCTGGTAACAAGAGCGCGACCAGCAAGAGCAGCACTACCGGGAAGAGGATTTTTTCCCGTTTGCTGACTGTTCGCAGCTGCACCATACGAATTTTGCGTTCTTTCTCGGTGGTCAACGCCTTCATAATCGGCGGCTGGATCAGCGGCACCAGCGCCATGTAGGAGTACGCTGCCACCGCTATAGCCCCCAGCAGTTCCGGTGCCAGTTTGCTGGAGAGGTAAATCGCCGTAGGGCCATCTGCGCCGCCGATAATGCCTATCGCCGCAGCCTGTGGCAGGGTGAAGTGAATGAAGCCGAAGTAGTTCAGCGTCAGCGCCCCCAGCACAGTGGCGAAGATGCCAAACTGCGCCGCCGCGCCGAGCAGCAGGGTGCGCGGGTTGGCCAGCAACGGGCCAAAGTCAGTCATTGCACCGACGCCCATAAAGATGACCAGCGGCGCGACGCCGGAACCAATCGCTACCTTATAAAACAACGCCAGTACGCCCGGCGTGTAGCCCATGTCTACCGCCAGCGTTTCCATTTGGTTCTGGACCGACGGTAACGCCAGCGCCAGCGCTTCTTTAATCGCGTGGACATCCGGCGTGCAGTTCAACTTTGCTGCAATGATACTCAGTTGCCCGACATCGTGATGGGCGAGCAAACTCTCCAGCGCGCTGAGCGCCATCCCTGCTTCCGGGATGTTGGATAGCAGGCCGCCGAAACCAATCGGCAGCAGCAGTAACGGCTCGAACTTCTTTGCGATTGCCAGCCACAGCAGCAGCAAGCTGACCACAAGCATGATGGCCTGTCCCACGCTGAGGTGCATCAGCCCCATGCCCTGGAGCAGGGCGTTCAGACTTTCCATATCTTCTGTTCCTTACGCCAGCGTCATCAGGGAATCACCGACCGCCACCGCATCCCCGGCTTTCACCGCGATGCCGTTTACGATTCCGGCCTGGGCGGCGCGGATTTCGGTTTCCATCTTCATGGCTTCCAGAATCAGCAGCACATCGCCTTCGGCAACGCGCTGGCCTTCTGCGACAATGACTTTCCAGATATTGCCCGCCAGTGGCGCAGCCACTGGAGTACCTGAGCCTGCCGGAGCAGAGGTGGCAACTGGCGCGGCTGAGGCCGATGAAACCTGGCTGATATCGCCACCGTCGCTGACCTTCACCACAAATGCCTTGCCTTCCACTTCCACGGTGTAGACACCGGAGGTGGCGGCTTTCGTTGGGGCCGCCGCTTTCACCTCTTCTACCTGTGGAGCTGGCTCAAAGGCCGCCGGATTGTGGCGATTTTCCAGGAACTTCAGGCCGATTTGCGGGAACAGCGCCACGGTCAGCACATCGTCAATGGCATTGTCGGCAAGCGTGATGCCTTTTTCCTGCGCTTGCTGGCGAATTTCTGCTTCCAGTTGCGCCAGCTCCGGTTTGAGTAAGTCCGCAGGACGACAGGTTACCGGGGCCGCGCCTTCCAGCACGCGTGCTTGCAGCGCCGCGTTGACGGGAGCGGGTGAATGTCCGTATTCGCCTTTCAGAATGCCCGCCGTCTCTTTCGCGATGGTTTTATACCGCTCGCCAGTCAGGACGTTGAGCACCGCCTGGGTGCCGACAATCTGTGAGGTCGGGGTGACCAGTGGAATAAAGCCCAGGTCTTCGCGCACACGAGGGATTTCCGTCAGCACCAGGTCGAGCTTATCTGCCGCGTTTTGCTGTTTCAGCTGGCTTTCGAGATTGGTCAGCATCCCACCCGGGACTTGGGCCACCAAAATGCGGCTGTCATAGCCTTTCAGCTGTCCTTCAAAGGCGTGGTATTTTTTGCGTATGTCGCGGAAGTAGGCAGCGATATTCTCCAGCTTGTTGATATCCAGCCCTGTGTCATGCGCCGTTCCGGCAAGGGTCGCCACCAGCGCTTCGGTGGCGGGGTGGCCATAGGTGGCGCTCATGGAGGAAATTGCGGTATCCACGCCGTCTATGCCCGCTTCGATGGCTTTCAGCAGCGACATTTCCGCCATCCCGGTGGTGGCATGAGCGTGCAGGTGCAGGCGGACGTCGTAGCGTTTTTTGATTTCGCTGACCAGTTCATAAGCTGCCAGCGGTGTCAAAATGCCCGACATATCCTTGATGGCAATCGAGTCGACGCCGATCTCCAGCAACTGCTCGGTTAAATCCAGCCAGGTCTGCAGGTTGTGTACCGGACTGGTCGTGTAGGAGAGCGTGCCCTGCGCGTGGGCGCCATGACTGCGTACCGCCTGTAGCGCCGCTTTCATATTGCGCGGGTCGTTCATGGCATCAAAGACGCGGAACACGTCCATGCCGTTTTTCACCGCCCGTTCGACGAAACGTTCCACCACGTCATCGGCATAATGACGATAGCCCAGCAGGTTTTGACCGCGCAGTAGCATCTGCAGCGGAGTTTTTGGCATCGCTTTTTTTAGCTCACGCAGGCGCAGCCACGGATCTTCACCGAGAAAACGGATACAGGCGTCAAAGGTCGCACCACCCCAGCACTCCAGCGACCAGTAGCCAGCGTCATCCAGAGCAGCGGCAATCGGCAGCATATCGTCAAGACGCAGGCGTGTGGCGAACAGAGACTGGTGGGCGTCACGCAGGACGACGTCGGTAATAGCAATAGTCATGGATCCCTCCGGGAATCAGGCGTTAAGACGGTGATGGTGAATCGCAGCCGCAATCACCGGTTTTAAGCGGGTAAAATCGTCCACCGCAATCACGGTGTGCGGAGCGTCAGGGAGTGGCTCGGGAAAGAAGCGGGTAATGGCGGCAGACATGCCGCGAATGGCAAAAATCAGCAGGAACAGGAAGATCAGTACAAACCCCATCCCTAAAAACATCAGGGTAAGACCTTCACCCAATAACACAGCATCAGTCATGAATCATTTTCCATAATGAGAGGCACGGCGATGACTTGACGACAAGCTTCCCGGTGAATCCGGCTAAGGAGTAGAGTGGAATTCCCTCGGCCGCTGCCGGCTCTGGTCTCTGCTTTTCACCCTGTCGTTTGCGGCAACGTCACCGCCGTGCGTTTTTTTACACCATCATGCTGAACACGATGCTGGCGATAACCAGCACAATACCGCCGCCCAGACGAGAGGAGATTTGTGCATACGAAATGAGGCTCATACGGTTACAGGCGGACAGGACTTCCAGATCGCCGGAACCGCCACGGTTGGCCATACACAGACCGGCGGTAATCGATGATTCAATAGGGTAGAAGCCAATCAGCCAGCCCCCGATGGCTGCGCCTACTACGGCACCGACCACGATGACGGCGGCGATAAGGACGTTAGCAAAAGTCAGGGCATCAATGATTTCTTGCAGGTCGGTGTAGCAAACGCCCACCCCGACCATCAGCACCCACAGAAGCTGTTTAGAGAAGAAATCAGAAAGACGTTTCGCCCCGGCTTTAATTTCTGGCGAGCAAAGGCCCGAAGCATTCAGCGCAGCGACAATCAGTACCATCCAGGCAAAATAGTGAATGGAGACACCGCCGATGCTTGGCAGAATTTTCTTGGCGACAACATAGGCCAGCAGGAAACACGTGGTGGACAGCACCAGGCCAACCGCGGTTTCACGATGGGTAATCTGGCCTGCTTTTTCATCATCTTCGGTTTTGAAGGATGCTTTACGGACCAGCTCCCCTTCACCGCTCAGCGCCGTGTATTTTTTGCCGAGTATATCGAGGAGAGCGGCGAAAATAATGGCGAAGATATTCGCGATGGTCAGAATAGCAATAGCCGTTGAGTAGTACTCTTCGCGAGAACGCCCGGTCACCGAGTGATAGATTTCAGAAAGAGGTACGGCACCCGCGCCGTTACCGCCGCCCATAATCGGCAGCACGTACAGCATCATGATGCGATCAACCGGGATACCGAAGCAAAAACCAATGGCGATCCCGAAAAGGGAAGCGCCGACAATCCCCGCGAGGATCGTTGGAATATAGCCCAGCAGTGATTTCAACAGTAATTTACGGTTGACCGACAGGATTGCCCCTGTAATCAGTACTGCGATAAACAGGTTAAGAAAGTTACTCTTATCCATCACGTTACTGATGGCATCAATTTCTTTCTGCGTAAATATGCCGGCATAGACAAAATAAGCCGCAGCAAGAAATATCATCACCGGGGCTCCGCCAATATATTTATTGAAGATTGGCAGGTGTTTACCAATTTCACCAAAGATGGCGCCGATAATAAACATGATGGCAAAGCCGCCGACCATGTCATCAGGTAAGGCATTATAATAATGGGAAAGTAGTAAAGTAATTAACGCGAAAGCGTAAAGCGGAAGCGACATCCCAAAGATTTTGAATCTGAGTAAATCGCTAGCCCCCTTTTTATCCGTGGCCGAAGCCTGGGTCATGTTGGTCATAAACATCTTCCTGTATATTGATGGGTGACAAGACCCGCGCATAGTAATGAATTCAATTAACCGCAAGATGTGACTATCTTCACTGAATAGCCGTGTTTTTAATTAATTTAATTATTTTTATTAACTCGGGGTAATTAAAAACATAAAAACCATAAAGGACATAAACGCAGAAGGGAAAGTGTGATTTCTATTCCAGATGAGTGAGCTAAATGCTGGCGAAATATGTGGCGTTATTTGCTTACGGATACAGAATAAAGTGAATCTGATATTTAAGCGTATTTATCTGCAGAAGAACCGATTGCATCACGAGCGGATAGCCACTTTCCTGGAGAACGCCGGGCTTTCTCTGGAAGTTGACTGTGAAATCGCGGTCTGCGCGCAATGGCAAGGTGAAATCGTCGGCTGCGGCGCACTGGCGGGCAACGTTCTGAAATGCATCGCCGTCTCTCCGGCATTACAGGGAGAGGGGCTTAGCCTGAAACTGCTGACCGAACTGCTGACGCTGGCCTACGAATTAAACCGCAGCGAACTCTTCCTGTTTACCAAACCGGAAAATCGACAGCTTTTTTCTGGTGCGGGGTTCTGGCCCATTGCGCAGGCCGGCGAAATGGCGGTGCTCATGGAAAACAGTAGTGAACGGTTGGCGCGTTTTTGTCGCCAGTTGGCGCTTTACCGTCAGCCGGGAAAAACGATTGGCGCGATTGTCATGAACGCCAATCCGTTTACGCTTGGGCATCGCTATCTGGTGGAGCAAGCGGCGGCGTCCTGCGACTGGTTACATCTGTTCGTGGTGAAAGAAGATGCCTCATTTTTCTCCTATCCCGACCGTTGGACGCTGATTGAAAAAGGGATTGCCGATATCAGGAATGTCACGCTGCATTCTGGCTCCGCTTATATGATCTCGCGAGCGACCTTTCCGGGCTACTTCCTCAAAGAAAAAGGCGTGGTTGACGACTGCCATTGCCAGATTGATCTGCAACTTTTCCGTGAACACCTGGCTCCCGCACTGGGCATCACCCATCGTTTTGTCGGAAGTGAACCGTACTGTTCTTTGACCTGCGCCTATAACCAGCGGATGCACGAGATTCTGCACGATCCGAGTCGCAGCGGCCCCGCGGTTGAGGTCGTTGAACTGGCGCGTATGGAAAAGAACGGCATGGCCATTTCTGCCTCTCGCGTCAGAAAACTGTATGCCGAACGTAACTGGGCGGCGATAAGCGCGCTGGTGCCGAAAGGCACGCTGGTGTTTCTTCAGCAACATGCCGCAGAACACACTGAAACCGCATAACGTATTACCGTTAACAAGGAATATAACTTATGGAAATCATTAAAGATTCCCTGGCAGGGACGCTGGAGTCCAGTGATGTGATGGTCAGGATTGGACCATCCAGTGAACCGGGGATCCGACTGGAGCTGGAGAGTCTGGTGAAACAGCAGTTTGGCGCGGCGATTGAGCAAGTGGTGCGCGAAACGTTGGCCCGGTTGGGCGTTGAACGTGCGCAGGTCAGCGTCGATGACAAAGGGGCGTTGGAGTGTATTTTGCGCGCCAGGGTGCAGGCGGCAGCGCTGCGTGCCGCAGAACAAACGGAAATGGAATGGAGCGCGTTATGAGGCCACGTCGCAGTATGCTGTTTATCCCTGGCGCAAATGCGGCCATGTTGAGCACCTCTTTTGTCTACGGTGCGGATGCGGTGATGTTCGACTTAGAAGATGCCGTAGCGTTACGCGAAAAAGACACCGCCCGCCTTTTGGTGCATCACGCACTGCAACATCCTTTTTATCAGGATGTGGAAAAAGTGGTGCGCATTAATCCCCTGAACACCCCATTTGGCCTGGCCGATCTTGAGGCGGTAGTGCGCGGCGGCGTGGATATCGTGCGCCTGCCGAAAACCGATAGCAAAGAGGATGTACTGGCGCTGGAAGAACAGGTCGAACGTATCGAAAGTGAATGCGGGCGCGAAGTGGGAAGCACAAAGCTGATGGCGGCGATTGAATCGGCGAAAGGCGTGGTTAATGCCGTCGATATCGCCTCCTCCAGCCCGCGCATGGTGGCGATTGCGCTGGCGGCATTTGATTATGTCATGGATATGGGCACCTGCCGGGGTGACGGCACCGAACTCTTTTACGCTCGCTGTGCGGTACTGCATGCAGCGCGTGTCGCGGGTATTGCCGCTTATGACGTTGTCTGGTCCGACATTAATAATGAAGAAGGCTTCCTCAAAGAAGTGCAGTTGGCGAAAGGACTGGGCTTCAACGGCAAATCTTTAGTGAATCCTCGTCAGATTGAACTATTGCATCAGGCCTATTCGCCAACGCGTAAAGAGGTTGAACATGCGTACGAAGTGATTGCCGCCGCAGAAGAGGCGGAGTCTCGCGGTCTGGGCGTCGTATCACTCAACGGCAAAATGATTGACGGCCCGATTATCGACCACGCACGCAAAGTGGTGGCGCTGTCGGCTTCCGGTATTCGTGATTAAGGAAGAAACCATGAAAGAGACTATAACCATGCTCAACCAGCACTATGTCGTACCGGAAGGATTACAGCCCTACAAAGGGGTAACGGTAAATAGCCCGTGGCTTGCCTGCGAAACGGAAAAACGTCAGCGCAAAATTTGTGACTCGCTTGAAGAGGCCATTCGTCGCTCCGGGCTGAAAAATGGCATGACGATATCTTTTCACCATGCGTTTCGTGGCGGTGACAAAGTGGTCAATATGGTGATGGCCAAGCTGGCTGAAATGGGATTTCGCGATCTGACGCTCGCCTCCAGCTCCTTAATTGACGCTCACTGGCCGCTTATAGAACACATTAAAAACGGTGTGGTACGGCAGATTTATACCTCCGGTCTGCGAGGCAAACTCGGGGAAGAGATCTCCGCAGGGTTAATGGAAAACCCTGTACAGATCCACTCTCACGGTGGCCGCGTAAAACTGATCCAGAGCGGTGAGCTGAATATCGACGTCGCTTTCCTCGGCGTGCCGTGCTGCGATGAATTTGGTAATGCCAACGGTTTTAGCGGCAAGTCACGCTGTGGATCTTTGGGTTATGCGCAGGTGGATGCGCAGCACGCCAAATGCGTGGTGTTACTGACCGAAGAGTGGGTGGGATTCCCGAATTATCCTGCCAGCATCGCGCAGGATCAGGTGGATTTTATCGTTCAGGTTGATGAAGTGGGCGATCCGGAAAAGATCACCGCCGGGGCGATCCGCCTGTCCAGTAATCCACGCGAACTGCTGATCGCCCGACAGGCGGCTAATGTGATTGAACATTCTGGTTATTTTGTTGAGGGCTTCTCACTGCAAACCGGAACGGGCGGAGCCTCTTTAGCGGTCACGCGCTTTCTGGAAGACAAAATGCGCCGCCAGAATATCACCGCCAGCTTTGGTCTGGGGGGGATCACCGGCACCATGGTGGATCTTCATGAAAAGGGACTCATCAAAGCGCTGCTGGATACGCAATCTTTTGATGGCGATGCCGCGCGCTCGCTGGCGGAGAATCCACATCACATCGAAATATCGACCAATCAATACGCCAATCCTGGTTCTAAAGGTGCGGCATGTGAACGCCTGAATGTGGTGATGCTCAGCGCGCTGGAAATTGACCTCAATTTCAACGTCAACGTGATGACGGGCTCGAACGGCGTGCTGCGTGGTGCATCGGGTGGCCATAGCGATACGGCGGCAGGGGCAGACTTGACCATTATCACCGCACCGCTGGTACGCGGACGCATCCCTTGTGTGGTGGAAAAAGTCCTGACTACCGTCACGCCGGGGGCGAGCGTGGATGTGCTGGTTACCGATCACGGTATCGCGGTGAATCCGGCGCGTCAGGATCTGATTGATAACTTGCGTGCGGCAGGTGTGGCGCTTATGACCATCGAACAACTGCAACAGCGTGCCGAGCAGCTCACGGGCAAACCTCAGCCGATTGCGTTTACTGATCGTGTTGTGGCGGTTGTGCGTTATCGCGACGGTTCGGTGATTGATGTTATCCGCCAGGTCAAAGGCTGATGAAGGGCACAGACCTGCTGTCCCAGGGCCAGAGCGTGACGCTGGAGGAGATGCTACAGGCGCGCGATAAACGTGCAGCCAGGCAGCGTCAGGCGTTGAACTGCTACTCGCTGCCGTTAATTTCCTTCACGCTGGTGGCTCCGGGGACGGTTAAAAACTCGAAAGTCTGGCGACGCGTTGCCGATTACGCCATTGCTGACATTCTTGCCCTTTGCGAACAGCGGGAATGGACCATCGTCTGGGAGAAGCATGTGGACGAACGCAGCGGCCCGGAATGGATGGCAGTCGTCTGCGCCCCGGCAATCGCCCTGAAACAAGAGATGTCGAAACTGGAGATGAACCACCCGCTAGGGCGGCTTTGGGATATCGACATCATTGATAGCGACGGCAAGTCGCTATCACGCCGCGAACTGGGGTTTCCTGCCCGGCTCTGTCTGATATGCCAGCAGGATGCCCATTTCTGTGCTCGGGGTAAACACCATACCCTCGACCTGTTATTGGATGAAATTGCACGAAGGATTGAATGCTATGAGCGTGAGCGTTGTGACTGAACGGCGTACGCCAGCGTACTCATCGCTGGCGGCTGATGATCTTACAGGGCTGGTGGCGAGAGCGCTGCTGACGGAAGTGCGGCTAACGCCTAAACCCGGTCTGGTTGATATTCGTAATTCGGGGGCGCACCGGGATATGGATCTGGCGGCATTTGAACGCAGCACCGCCGCCATTGCCCCGTGGATGGAAAAATTCTTCATCATGGGGAATAACACGGCGGCGATGGCTCCAGAAAATGTGCTGGTGATGCTGCGCCCGCTGGGTATGGCCTGCGAGAACGATATGCTGCAGGCGAGCAACGGAGTGAATACCCATCGCGGGGCGATTTTTGCTTTTGGTTTGCTCAGTACTGCGATTGGACGACTTCTTGCCCGGGGCGAACCCCTGGAGCAAAACCGCATCTGCGACCAGGTTGCGCGCCTGAGTCGGCATATTGTGGCGCGCGAGCTTTCCACGAAGAACGCGGGGAAACTGACAAAGAGTGAAATCCACTTTCAGTGCTTTGGCTTGTCGGGAGCGCGGGGTGAAGCGGAAAGCGGTTTTCGTACTGTAAGAACGCAGGCTTTACCGGTGTTTAACCGGGTTGTACAGGAGCAGAACGATACCCATCTTGCCTTACTGCAAACGTTGCTGCATCTGATGGCCTGGAATGACGATACCAACCTGGTGTCACGTGGCGGCCTGGAGGGGCTTTATTATGTTCAGCAGCAGGCGCAAAAAATATTATGGGAAGGGGGCGTGTTGGTTGAGGGCGGTATCGAAGCGATGCAGGCCCTTGATGATGAATTGATCCTGCGTAATTTAAGCCCCGGCGGCAGCGCGGACCTACTGGCAGTGACCTGGTTTTTGAGTCATTTCTCTGCGGGTTCCTTCTATTCTGAATAAGTTCTGCTTCTTTCTCACCGACAATGATTCAACCTGCGGGATGAATCATTGCGTTTCACTCGCCAGAAACAGGCATCACTCGCCCACGTCTTCAGGACGACCAAGCGCCCGGCAAGATGTCGGGTGACAGATTCTGAAATACTGGCCTGCACGACTTTCATTACATTTCCCGGCTAAATTCGTTCACAGTGATGCGCTACATAGTAAGCTAATCAACAGCAAAATGGCTAATAAGCGTAGAGAGGAGAATCACTTATGGAAACCGTTCATTTCATTCTCGACACCGATCCCGGCATTGATGATGCGGCCGCCATCGCGGCAGCGCTGTTCGCCCCTGAACTCAATCTTCAACTGATCACCACTGTTGCCGGGAATGTCTCGGTTGAGAAAACGACCCGTAACGCATTGCAGTTACTGCATTTCTGGCAGGCCGATGTGCCTGTCGCACAAGGTGCTGCTATGCCGCTCCTGCGTCCATTACGCGATGCCGCCTACGTTCATGGTGAATCGGGTATGGAAGGCTATGATTTTGTCGATCATCAGCGCCAGCCGCTGGCGAAACCAGCGTTTATCGCGATTCGTGATGCGTTGATGAGTGCGCCTGAACCGATGACGCTGGTGGCGATTGGTCCGCTCACCAATATCGCGCTGTTGTTGACGCAGTATCCTGAATGCAAATTCAACATCCGTCGACTGGTGATCATGGGCGGTTCTGCCGGACGCGGTAACTTCACACCGAATGCAGAATTCAATATTGCTATCGACCCAGAAGCCGCCGAGCGTGTATTCCAGAGCGGCATTGAAATTGTGATGTGCGGCCTCGACGTTACCAATCAGGCGCTGCTGACCCCCGAATATCTGGAGAAACTGCCCGGTATCAATAAAACCGGGAAAATGCTGCACTCGTTGTTCAGCCATTACCGCAGCGGCAGTATGAGCCGCGGCTTGCGGATGCATGATCTTTGCGCCATCGCCTGGCTGGTGCGTCCCGAGTTGTTTACCCTCAAGCCCTGTTTTGTGGCGGTAGAAACGCAAGGAGAATGGACGGCGGGCACAACGGTTGTCGATATCGAAAATCGTTTTGAACGTCCTGCCAATGTTCAGGTCGCGTTAGATCTGGATGTCGACGGTTTTCGTCGCTGGGTGGCGGAAGTGATTGCATTAGCGCCTTAGTGGTTGAGAAGGTCTGATGTTCTGTAAAGGCGCGGCATGTCACAAAGGTTAATCGATTAAACTGCTACACTCTTTATGTTGTTCTCCTCGGGCCGGAGAGAAACATGAAACCAACCTTTCACCCCCCACTTAACGTGGACTGGGCGAGTGGCGTGCTTTGTGGTGCGCCACTTATCTGTAAAACAACATCTCTTGGCGATCTTGCAGGCGTTTTTGCTGATCAAGAGAGCTGGCGTCAGCACGATCCTTCGCAGACTGTGTATTCCGTCGAAATGTTCGATTCACCTTCTGGTGAGGGCGAGCTATACGTCGGTGTTACCCATCTTAATCCTGGTCGTGTAGGCGATGAATACTTCATGACGCGTGGTCATTTTCATGCCCGCCGCGAGCAGGGTGAAGTCTATTTTGGCCTGCGTGGTGAAGGGTTGCTACTGTTGCAGGATGAGCAGGGGCAAACTCGTCTCGAACGCGTCCTACCGGGATCAATCCATATTATTCCCGGTTTCACGGCGCATCGGTTGATCAATACGGGAGATGCCGTGCTTTCGGCGTTGGCGGTGTGGCCCAGCCAGGCCGGACATGACTATGCTGCGTTAGCGAACGGTTTTGCCCTGAAAGTCACACCGGAGACAGTAAAACTGATGGCGAAAGAGGTGCAAAATGGCTGACACCGTTTTGCCATACGGACTGCAAATGACTGCGCACCGTCAGCCGCTGGGTTTTACCTACGGCGAAGACGTGATTGGCCCGATGCCGGAAATACGGCGGCTCGATCAGATCCGCGCCTCACTTCGCGATCCGAACTGCGAGGGGCCGGAAGAGGTCTACGCGATAGCGATGGACGTGGCGCGTTTGCAGGACAGAGATGGATTGAAAAAGCGCATGCTACTGTTTGGCGTCGTAACCTACGCGGCAGGCAGCCTGGGCGATGAGCCCATCCGCAGTCAGGGACATATTCACCGCATTAGCCAGCACAGCGGCTGGTCGCCGCCGGAACTGTATGAGATCTGGCAGGGTAAGGCGATCATTTATATGCAGGAGTTTGTTGCTGACGATCCGGGTCGTTGCTTTGCGGTTATTGCGGGACCGGGTGAGAAAGTGTTGGTGCCGCCAGGCTGGGGGCATGCAACGATTTCAGCCGATCCGGATCAGGCGCTGACGTTCGGGGCGTGGTGTGACAGGGAGTATGGGTTTGAATATGACGCTGTGCGGGCGCATAAGGGATTGGCATGGTATCCAATTTTGCAGGATAACCAGGTTATCTGGCAGCATAATGCTTGCTATTCGCCGGGGCGATTACAGGCGGTGACACCACGTCAGTATCGGGAGTTTGGTATTACCGAAGCGCCAATTTATCAGCAGTTTATTGACGATCCAGCACGCTTTCAGTTTATCTCTCGACCGGATAAAACAAGCGCGTTGTGGCGAAATTTCCATCCATGATTATTGCCGGGTGGCGCTGCGCTTAGCGGGCCTACAAAATACGCGTTGTAGGCCTGTGCAAACGCAGTGCCGCCGGGCAAAAGTCTTAAGCAAACAGCCCAGTCGCTACACCTGCCGCCGCCAGTACCAGCAGCAAAATCATTGCTTTTACGGGCGACACGCCGCGTTTGGCCATCAAATACCAGGTACCGAGCACCACGATCAGCGGCAGCAGCTGCGGGAAAATACCGTCGAGCATCTGTTGCACGTGGATGTTGACGCCATCTTTGGTGATGAATTCCAGCCCGGTGCCCAGTTTGACATAGCTCGCCGCGACGCCGCCCATCACGAATACGCCGAGCAACGACAAGGCTTCACGCAGGCGCGTGGATTTGCTGCTGACCAGCATTTCCACCGAGCCAGATCCCATCTGGTAGCCTTTCAGAAACAGGAACCAAGAGCCGGGTAAAATGATCGCCAGCCATGCCACGGTGTAAAACAACGGGCCCAGAATATTACCGCCCGCTGCCAGCGCCATGCCGATGCTAAGCAGAATCGGGATCAGCATTCCGGGGATCATTGAATCACCGATGCCGGCGATCGGCCCCATTAAGCCCACTTTGAGGGTGTTGATCGTTTCCCCGTCAATCGGTTCGCCGTTGGCTTTTTTCTCTTCCAGACCAAGCGCCATCCCGTTAACAATCGCGCCGATTTGCGGTTCGGTATTGTAGAACGAAGCGTGTCGACGCAGCATTTCGGTACGCTGAGCCGCGTCCGGATAAAGCTTTCGCGCTACTGGCAGCATACTCAGACAGAAGCCGAAGGATTCCAGACGTTCGAAGCTCATCGACGATAAATTGTGCATCATCCACGCGCGCCAGCAGCGGCGCAGGTCGGCCCGGGTTAGCTTACGTTCTTCCATCAGAATTCATCCTCATCGTCTGTAGCCGCTTTTGCCGCTGCAGGCTGCGGCGCTTCCGGCTTGTAGTTGTAATGAATCAGCGCCAACAGCGCCCCGACGATCACCAGCGCCACCATGTTCAGCTTCAGGAAAACGATACAGATAAAGCCGACCAGGAAGTAAATCAGCATGGTGTAGTTTTTAATGATTTGTTTCAGCAGGATAGCGATACCGACCGCGGGTAAAATGCCGCCCAGCACGCCCATGGTGGCAATCACTATTTTTGGCAGGCTGTCCATAAAACCGCTGATGTATTGCGCGCCGAAGTACACGGCAATAAAGGTCGGCACAAAACGCAGTACAAAGTTGGTTGCTTGCGGCCAGATGGCGCTGTTGAGGTAGATCCCACGTTCATCGCCACGTTCCAGTGCGATGTCGGCTCGGTGGTTCCAGAACGAGTTCAATACCATCATGGTGTTGAACAAGATTGTGCCTGCGATGCCGATGGTAGCCGCCAGCGCAACCGCCACTTCAGGGCCTTTTCCCGAAAGGATCCCCAGTGCAATGGCTGGATAGGCAACAAAGTTTAAATCAGCGGGCATCGAACCGCCCGGCGTCACCATCGCGATGTATACCGCCTGAACCGCGACGCCGATCATAATCCCGGTTTTCACATCGCCCAGGATCAGGCCAACTAACATACCTGAGACCAGCGGGCGAGTGATCAGGTACCAGCCGCCCGTCAGCCCGAACAACCAGGGGCTGCTGAGCGCGCCGAGGTAGCAGAGCAAACCAATCAGTGTGGCTTCGAAAATCATTTTCGGCTCCTTATTTCAGCTTTTGCCGGGCGTCCTGCCAGCTGTAGCAGCTGGCATCTGGTACCAGGCGGAATTCAACCAGATGACCCAAGGCAGTGAGCCACTCAAAGGCGGCAATCTCATCGGCATTTACCGATTGATTGGGGCCGATGGTGGTGGTGTTGGCGCGGGCGCTCATCGGACCGACGTTGATTTTGCCGTTACTGTTTTTCAGGCTGACTCCCGCCTGCTCAATGCGTTGCAAGGTGACGGGCGATTTACCAATCACGAAATAACGCTTTTCGCTGGCGATAACTTTCGGCAATTTTTCAATGGCGGTGGCCGTATCAAACAGCCAGACTTTGGTGTCGGATACCGCTCCTTTCATCACAGAGGAGAGCAGCGGGTCGGCCGCGACGGCATCATCAATGGCAATGATACCGTCACAGGGCAGCTCTTTGGCCCAGCGCGTGATGAGCTGCCCATGAATGACGCGGTCGTCGATACGAACAAAGGAAAGACTCATTGCGGACTCCTTCAAAAATCATCAGGTTGCGTTAGCGATGCCGGGGCTGCGATAACCAGCGTCGAGTGTGTCAGTTCCAGCAGTTGTACTGCGGCGACGTGAACGTCTTGCAGGGCGTGGATATCGTCGGTTTGCAGCAGCATCGGGAAATTCATTCCCGCCAGGACTGCCACAGAGGGCACGGTGTTTGGTGAAAAAGCATGCTCACAGGCGACGTTCCACGGTGTGCCGCTTTGCATGTCGCACAGCACCAGTACGCCGTCGGCACCTTCACCTGCCTGCGCTAACGTGCGGTTAAAATCATCTCTGAATCCTTCTATTCCGGAATCGTTATCGAGAGTGACGCAATAAACATGCGGCAACTCGCCGTATACCATGCGGGCACTTTCCAGTAAGGCGCTTGCCAGTGGCCCGTGTGAAGCGATAATCACGTTGATCATTTTTATCCCCTGACCCAGGCTTTGACGGTCGCCAACTGTTGCCCGAGTCCTTCTCCCCAGGGCGAAATTCGGTACTCACCCACAGCTGCCGGGACGATAAAGGTTTCGGCGTAGTGCACGATAAAGGGCTCAAAGGCACCGGTCGGACTTTCAACCAGGGCTTCTGCGCCTTCGACAAGGTTCAGCACGTTAACGCTGCCGTTGGTGTAGTGCGTTACTGGGGCAGTGAACCAGTGCCGGCGCGTTTCGATAAACTCTCTTTCATGCAACCCGGTACGCTCTTCGCGCCAGCCATCACCTTCTTCCACAGGCTCGACGCGATTGACCAGATGGTCATGCACCCACTGCGTGTCGCGTTGCCAGTCAATGACTTGTTCGCCGTGCGCCAGATGCACCGGACGGGGTAGCCCATCCATTCCGAGACGGCCCCAGTCCCAAAGTTTGAAGGTGAAAATGTACGGTGTGGCGCTGATCTCCAGTACCATCGTGCCTGAACCAGAGCAATGAACCGTGCCCGCCGGGATCAAGAAGTGATCGTGTTTACGGGCGGGGATCTGATTGACGAAGCGGGCATCATCGAACGCTTTCTCGCCTCTGGCGGCCTGATGCAGATCGTCGATCATCGCTGCCGGGTCAATCCCTGTTTTGGTGCCGAGATACACCATCGCATTTGGCTCCGCCTCCAGAATGTAATAACTCTCATCCTGGGTGTAGTGCATGCCGAACTGCTGCTGGATATATTCGGTCAACGGGTGTACCTGGAAACTGAGGTTTTGCCCGCCGATGGTATCGAGGAAATCAAAGCGAATAGGGAATTCAGCCCCAAAGCGTGCGTGCACTTTTTCTCCGAGCAGTTCTCGGGGATGAAGCAGCACCGCATCCAGAGAAGGGATCTCGATCCGCACGTCGCCAAACCGTAGCAACAGGCTGTTTTCCTCGGGCACGCAGTCAAAACACCAGGCGTAGTTAGGTTTCGAGGGATCGAGATCGAACTGGTTTTTCATCCATTGGCCGCCCCACACGCCGGGATCGAAAAACGGCACCACGCGGAAAGGACGCTGCACGGTTTGTTCCAGACCTGCGCGCAGCGCATTGCCGCTGACCATGACTGGAGAATTCGCCACGGTGGTATCGAGCAAAAAATCAGCACGTTTGAGCAACGGTGTTTTGTGTCTGTCGAACACGCGCCACTCGATGAAAAAGGCGCGTTTGTAGCGCCGCAGAATATCTTCATCCTGGTTTTCGACGCCCCAGTTACCCAGCTCACCGCTGCGCATGCGTTGCTGGATCTCCCAGCGCGGCAGATCAGCGTAAACCAGCACATCGCCCTGATGAACCAGTGACGCACCGGGGCCATACACGATGACCAGACCGCTTTGCACTTTTGCTATCTGCTGGCGTAATGCTTCCAGTCGCAATGGGTCAAAAAACTCCGGCAACTGATGGCAAGACATGACGCCGAACACCCGATCATCGGTTAAGTTACGGGCTAAAAGTGTATGGAGCGCCTGTTCATCCTGACGAGCCGTTTCAGCGTTAAGGCTTATCACGGCATTAAGCTGAATGAACTGTTTCTCCAGTTCTGACAGTCTTACCCCCGGATAGCAATCCACCACTAAAACGGTCTTGTGTTCATGGTCTGGTCGGGCGTGAAGTGCTGTCAGAATGGCTTGCCAGCCTTGCCAGGCCTCGTGATCAAATCCATTGATGGGGACTTCCGGGCATTTATCGTAGGTTGTTGGTTTCATCATTTTCTCCCTGAATGCGTCCTTAAAGATTAATCGATTAACCGAAAGTGAAAAGAGTGGTTAATGCGATTAATCCCCCAAAATCCACAATGAGATGAATTTGAACCTGCAGGCTGTGAGGCACCTCACAAGGGATAATGCAAAATTTGGGTTATTCGATTAATCTGGTGGGGACGAAGGAGGGATCATGACCACAATCACGCTGGCACAGGTCGCTGAGAAAGCAGGCGTATCGACTGCAACGGTATCAATGGTGCTGTGTAATAAAGGCCGTATCTCGCAGGCCACGCGGGAGCGAGTGCTTAAAGCGCTGGATGAATCAGGCTACGTGTACAACCAAACCGCCGCCAATTTACGCAACGGCAGCAGCAATCAGGTTGGATTACTGCTGCATGACATCACTAACCCGTTTTATGGCGAAATGACGGCAGGTCTGAGCCATGAAATGGAGCGACATGAGATGCTGCTGTTTCTTGCCAACAGCGAAGAGTCGGAAGCGCGCCAGCAGAAGTTTGTTGATTCTCTGATGCGTAACAGCGCGTGTGGCATGGTGTTGTGTGCTGCTCGTGGCACTCCGCAGGCCTTTTTTGATGGCCTGAAACGCCGCAATATTCCGGCGATTATGGTTGTTCGCCCGCTTGACGATCCGGATTTCGATTTTGTCGGTACCGACAATTTCCTCGGCACGCAAATGGCGACGGCGCATCTACTGAAACTGGGGCACCGCAATATTGCGTTTATTGGTGGGAGCCAGAACTCCGGCACCCGTTCACAGCGTATGGGAGGATTTACCAGTAAACTTCTGGAAAACGGTGTCACGCCGCGGCCGGAATGGATTGTCACTTCTCAGGCGAGTCAAAGTGATGGCGCTCGGGTCGCGGAGGCACTCTTGGGCCGTTATCCAGAAATCACTGCGGCGGTTTGTTACCAGGATATCGTGGCGTTGGGTGTGATGCAGGCGCTACGGAAAGCAGGCCGAGAGCCGGGCCGGGATTTTGCGCTGGTGGGTTTCGATGATATTACCGAAGCCGCTCTGGTCCAGCCTGCGCTAACAACGGTATCGGTGGCAGCGAAAGAAATAGGGCGCAAGGCGGGAGAATTGTTATTCAGCCGCATTCAGGGCAATGTCGAGCCGCCAAAGCGGGTGATTCTGCCGCCTGCCCTGGTGGTTCGCGAATCCTGCGGCTTTCACTAACCGCTATGCTTTTTACTGATATTGGCTGCGGTTTCACGTTAAATTCTAATTATCGACGTTTTTGAGTGGCAGTGTGTTCAGCCGCTGGTTACTCTGAAAACGATTTACATTGTATTAACGAAGAGAATAGATATGCATGATGGACACATCCGCGTCGCCATTGCTGGCGCGGGCGGCCGTATGGGACGGCAACTGATTCAGGCGGCGACGCAGTTAGCGGGCGTCAAGTTGGGCGCAGCACTGGAGCGTGAAGGTTCTTCTTTGCTCGGGGCTGATGCGGGTGAACTCGCAGGCGTTGGTGTGACTGGCGTGACGGTGAAAAGTAGCCTCGATGCCATCAAGGATGATTTCGATGTCTTTATCGATTTCACCCGTCCGGAAGGGACCCTGCATCATCTGGCTTTTTGCCGCGAGCACGGCAAAGGGATGGTTATCGGCACTACCGGTTTTGATGAGGCAGGCAAACAAGCCATTCGTGAAGCGGCTGAAAGTATCGGTATCGTCTTTGCGGCTAACTTTAGTGTCGGCGTAAACGTGATGCTCAAGCTGCTGGAAAAGGCGGCGAAAGTCATGGGCGACTATACCGATATTGAAATTATCGAAGCGCATCATCGCCATAAAGTCGATGCGCCATCAGGCACCGCGCTGGCAATGGGCGAAGCGATTGCGCATGCCATGGACAAAGATTTGAAAGAGTGTGCGGTCTATAGTCGTGAAGGTTATACCGGTGAACGCGTGCCGGGGACTATCGGTTTTGCGACTGTACGTGCTGGCGATATCGTCGGCGAACACACAGCGATGTTCGCCGATATAGGTGAACGCGTAGAGATTACGCATAAAGCCTCAAGCCGCATGACCTTCGCCAATGGGGCTGTTCGTTCGGCGTTGTGGCTAAATGGTAAGCCTAACGGTCTTTTTGATATGCGTGATGTGCTTGATCTCAACAAATTATGACAGGTTTACCCCATCGTGATGTGGTTGTGGCAATCTCAATATATTGATTGCAAAGGGCAATATTTTATTGCCCTTAAATTTTATCGCTTTCATCACTATTTTATGTAATAACGCTTTAAATTAAATGTGATCTCCTGTTTTTACGTTGAGTAAATGTAAATTTTGACCATTTGGTCCACTTTTGCACGAGCGCCCATACTGTTTAACACTTATCCTGGTGCGCAAGCGTTCTCTTAGGGGTCATTAGCTGATCTTTTTGCCTGCTTTACAGCGTACTATGTTCCAGTGGCGCTAAATTACATAAAAAATACCCTCCTTTGCGTTGACTTTCCCTGCGATAATCTCCAGAATGCCGCCGTTTGCACGAATTTCGCGAGCAGCAGATTTGCATTGATTCGTCATGTTGAGTGAATTAATATGCAAATAAACTGAGTGAATATTCCCTGGAGGATGTTTTGATTAAGTCAGCGCTTTTGGTTCTGGAAGACGGAACCCAGTTTTACGGTCGGGCCATAGGGGCAACGGGCACGGCGGTTGGGGAAGTCGTTTTCAATACTTCAATGACCGGTTATCAAGAAATCCTCACTGATCCTTCCTATTCTCGCCAAATCGTCACTCTCACTTATCCCCATATCGGTAATGTCGGCACCAATGCCGCTGATGAAGAATCTTCCCAGGTACACGCTCAAGGCCTCATCATTCGCGACCTGCCACTGATTGCCAGCAACTACCGCAACACCGAAGACCTCTCTTCTTACCTGAAACGTCACAACATCGTGGCGATTGCCGATATCGATACCCGCAAACTGACCCGCCTGCTGCGCGAAAAAGGCGCTCAAAACGGCTGCATCATTACCGGTGATAACCTGGATGCGACGCTGGCGCTGGAAAAAGCACAAGCCTTCCCGGGCCTGAACGGCATGGATCTGGCGAAAGAAGTGACCACCGCAGAAAGCTATAGCTGGACTCAGGGAAGCTGGACACTGGCGGGTGAGCTGCCGGAAGCGAAGAAAGAAGAAGAATTACCGTTCCACGTCGTGGCATACGACTACGGCGCGAAGCGCAACATCCTGCGCATGCTGGTGGATCGCGGTTGCCGCCTGACAGTGGTGCCAGCGCAGACATCGGCAGAAGAGGTGCTGAAAATGAATCCGGACGGCATTTTCCTCTCCAACGGCCCGGGCGACCCGGCTCCGTGTGATTACGCCATTACCGCGATTGAGAAATTCCTCGAAACCGAGATTCCTGTGTTCGGTATCTGCCTCGGTCATCAGCTGCTGGCGTTGGCGAGCGGAGCCAAAACCATCAAGATGAAGTTCGGCCACCACGGCGGCAACCATCCGGTAAAAGATATCGACAACGATAAGGTGATGATCACCGCGCAGAACCACGGTTTTGCAGTAGATGAAGCCACAATGCCTGCCACGCTGCGCGTGACCCACAAGTCGCTGTTCGATGGCACCTTGCAGGGCATTCATCGCACCGACAAGCCCGCGTTCAGCTTCCAGGGCCACCCTGAAGCGAGCCCAGGCCCGCACGATGCCGCGCCGCTGTTCGATCATTTCATCGAACTTATCGAGCAATACCGTAAGACCGCTAAATAATCAGGAGCTGAGAAAACCATGCCAAAACGTACAGACATAAAAAGCATCCTGATCCTTGGCGCTGGCCCGATTGTTATCGGTCAGGCCTGTGAGTTCGACTACTCCGGTGCCCAGGCGTGTAAAGCGCTGCGTGAAGAGGGCTACCGCGTCATTCTGGTGAACTCCAACCCGGCAACGATTATGACCGACCCGGAAATGGCCGATGCGACTTACATCGAGCCGATTCACTGGGAAGTGGTACGCAAAATTATCGAAAAAGAGCGCCCGGACGCAGTACTGCCAACCATGGGCGGCCAGACCGCGCTGAACTGTGCGCTGGAACTGGAACGTCAGGGTGTGCTGGCAGAGTTCGGCGTGACCATGATTGGCGCGACAGCCGATGCGATTGATAAAGCCGAAGACCGCCGCCGTTTCGACGTGGCGATGAAGAAAATCGGCCTCGACACTGCGCGCTCCGGCATTGCCCACACGATGGAAGAAGCGCTGGCAGTTGCCGCTGACGTCGGTTATCCGTGCATCATTCGTCCATCGTTCACCATGGGTGGCACTGGCGGCGGTATCGCATACAACCGTGAAGAGTTCGAAGAGATTTGCGAACGCGGTCTGGATCTTTCTCCGACCAAAGAGCTGCTGATTGACGAGTCGCTGATTGGCTGGAAAGAGTACGAGATGGAAGTTGTGCGTGATAAAAACGACAACTGCATCATCGTCTGCTCTATCGAAAACTTCGACGCAATGGGCATTCATACCGGTGACTCCATCACCGTAGCGCCTGCGCAGACGCTGACTGATAAAGAATACCAAATCATGCGTAACGCCTCGATGGCGGTACTGCGTGAAATCGGCGTGGAAACCGGTGGCTCGAACGTCCAGTTCTCGGTGAACCCGAAAAACGGTCGTCTGATTGTTATCGAAATGAACCCGCGCGTGTCCCGTTCTTCCGCGCTGGCGTCAAAAGCGACCGGCTTCCCGATTGCAAAAGTGGCGGCGAAACTGGCGGTGGGTTATACCCTCGACGAACTGATGAACGACATTACTGGAGGCCGCACTCCTGCTTCCTTTGAGCCGTCAATCGACTACGTTGTCACCAAAATCCCACGCTTTAACTTCGAAAAATTTGTTGGCGCGAATGACCGTTTAACCACGCAGATGAAATCCGTCGGCGAAGTGATGGCGATTGGTCGCACACAGCAGGAATCTTTGCAAAAAGCGTTGCGTGGCCTGGAAGTGGGCGCGACGGGCTTCGACCCGAAAGTGAGTCTTGATGACCCGGAAGCACTGACCAAAATCCGCCGTGAATTGAAAGATGCAGGCGCTGAGCGTATCTGGTACATCGCCGACGCATTCCGCGCCGGGCTGTCTGTAGACGGCGTATTCAATCTGACCAATATCGACCGCTGGTTCCTGGTGCAGATTGAAGAGCTGGTCCGTCTGGAAGAGCAAGTGGCTGATATCGGCATCACCGGTCTCGACGCTGACTTCCTGCGTATGCTCAAGCGTAAAGGCTTCGCCGATACGCGTCTGGCTAAACTAGCAGGCGTGCGCGAGTCTGAAATCCGTAAATTGCGTGAGCAGTACAACCTGCATCCGGTCTACAAGCGTGTGGACACCTGCGCCGCAGAGTTCTCCACCGACACCGCGTACATGTACTCCACCTATGAAGACGAATGCGAAGCGAACCCGTCTTCCGACCGCGATAAAATCATGGTCCTCGGCGGCGGCCCGAACCGTATCGGTCAGGGTATCGAATTCGACTACTGCTGCGTTCACGCCTCACTGGCGCTGCGTGAAGACGGTTACGAGACCATCATGGTTAACTGTAACCCGGAAACCGTATCAACTGATTACGACACCTCCGACCGCCTGTACTTTGAGCCGGTGACGTTCGAAGACGTGCTGGAAATCGTGCGCATCGAGAAACCGAAGGGTGTTATCGTGCAATACGGTGGTCAGACGCCGCTGAAACTGGCGCGTGCGCTGGAAGCCGCTGGCGTTCCGGTTATCGGCACCAGCCCGGACGCTATCGACCGTGCGGAAGACCGTGAGCGTTTCCAGCAGGCGGTTGACCGTCTGAAGCTGAAACAGCCTGCGAACGCCACCGTCACCGCGATTGAAATGGCGGTAGAAAAAGCGAAAGAGATTGGCTACCCACTGGTGGTGCGTCCGTCTTATGTTCTCGGTGGCCGTGCGATGGAAATCGTTTACGACGAAGCCGACCTACGTCGCTACTTCCAGACCGCTGTCAGCGTCTCTAACGACGCGCCAGTGCTGCTGGACCGTTTCCTCGATGATGCGGTAGAAGTGGACGTAGACGCCATCTGCGACGGCGAAAGCGTGCTGATTGGCGGTATCATGGAACACATCGAGCAGGCAGGCGTTCACTCCGGCGACTCCGCATGTTCTCTGCCAGCCTACACGCTGAGCCAGGAAATTCAGGATGTGATGCGCCAACAGGTGCAGAAACTGGCCTTTGAGTTGCAGGTGCGCGGTCTGATGAACGTCCAGTTCGCGGTGAAAGACAACGAAGTGTACCTGATTGAAGTCAACCCGCGTGCGGCGCGTACTGTGCCGTTCGTCTCGAAAGCCACCGGCCTGCCATTGGCGAAAGTGGCGGCGCGCGTGATGGTCGGTCAGACCCTGGCGCAGCAAGGTCACACCAAAGAAATCATCCCGCCGTACTACTCGGTGAAAGAGGTGGTGCTGCCGTTCAACAAATTCCCGGGCGTTGACCCGCTGTTAGGGCCAGAAATGCGCTCCACCGGTGAAGTTATGGGTGTGGGTCGTACCTTCGCAGAAGCCTTCGCTAAAGCGCAGCTGGGCAGCAGCTCAACCATGAGAAAGCAGGGTCGCGCGCTGCTCTCCGTGCGTGAAGGGGATAAAGAACGTGTAGTAGACCTGGCAGCGAAACTGCTGAAACAGGGCTTTGAACTGGATGCCACCCACGGTACGGCTATCGTACTGGGTGAAGCCGGTATCAACCCGCGTCTGGTCAACAAGGTGCATGAAGGTCGTCCGCACATTCAGGACCGTATCAAGAATGGCGAGTACACCTACATCATCAACACCACCGCAGGTCGTCAGGCGATTGAAGACTCCAAGCTGATTCGCCGCAGCGCGCTGCAGTACAAAGT
>NZ_DATBBJ010000007.1:0-44894 GCF_036271055.1 Scandinavium sp.
AAGAAGTGCTTTTGTTGCGTGGTGTAAGCGGTTTCAGTAGGAGTCGTTTGCCGGGTGGCGGCGATATCTCACGCGTGCAGGGCGTTAAAGAAATGTAGCTTACAAAAGCGAAGCGCGGGCGGGCAAAATTCCGGGAGCAGAAATGCTAAAGGCCAGCACGAGGCTGGCCTTTAAGAACGCTATCAGTTGTTAATTACAGACCGGCAGCGTCACGCAGCAGGGCGGCTTTGTCGGTTTTTTCCCATGGGAAATGTTCGCGACCAAAGTGGCCGTAAGCGGCGGTTTCTTTGTAGATTGGGTGCAGCAGATCCAGCATTTGAATCAGGCCATACGGGCGCAGGTCGAAGAACTCGCGCACCAGCAGGGTCAGTTGCTCGGTCGGCACTTTTTCAGTACCGAAGGTTTCAACCATGATGGACGTCGGCTCTGCTACGCCAATCGCGTAAGAAACCTGGATTTCACAACGGTCTGCCAGACCCGCAGCGACAATGTTTTTCGCCACATAACGCGCAGCGTATGCCGCAGAACGGTCAACTTTCGATGGGTCTTTACCGGAGAACGCGCCGCCGCCGTGACGTGCCATGCCGCCGTAGGTATCAACGATAATTTTACGCCCGGTCAGACCGCAGTCGCCCATTGGGCCGCCGATAACAAAACGGCCTGTTGGGTTGATGAAGAATTTGGTCGCACTGTTCAGCCATTCGACAGGCAGAACTGGCTTGATGATTTCTTCCATCACCGCTTCTTGCAGGGTTTTCTGATCAACGTCTTCTGAATGCTGAGTGGACAGCACGACTGCGTCGATACCGACAATTTTGCCGTCGTCATACTGGAAAGTGACCTGGCTTTTTGCGTCCGGGCGCAGCCACGGCAGCGCGCCATTTTTACGCACTTCAGCCTGACGCTGCACCAGACGGTGGGCGTAGGTGATTGGCGCTGGCATCAGCACGTCGGTTTCGTTGGTCGCATAACCAAACATCAGACCCTGGTCACCCGCACCCTGTTCCAGCGGATCGGCACGGTCAACGCCCTGGTTGATGTCAGGTGACTGTTTGCCGATGGCGCTCAGTACCGCACAGGAATTGGCATCAAAGCCCATATCAGAATGCACATAGCCAATTTCGCGAACCGTGTTGCGGGTGATCTCTTCGATATCCACCCACGCGCTGGTCGTGATTTCACCGCCGACCAAAACCATCCCGGTTTTGACGTAAGTTTCACACGCGACACGCGCCTTTGGATCCTGCTCGAGGATCGCATCAAGCACTGCATCAGAGATTTGGTCAGCAATTTTGTCTGGATGCCCTTCAGATACGGACTCGGACGTAAAGAGGTGTTTTGCCATGTTTTATTTCACCTGGAAGAATTAGGTTAGCTCAAACTGTTGATGATTAAGACTTTGATAGTCGTTTCGACCAAAGGCTGTGGGTAAACACACCAACAGTCTGGGTGTTAATCAGTATAGATGGATTAACATCTGGACGGCTATTTTAGGTCAGGTATTCACCCCATTTCCAGTTTTTTTTGAGATACGTCCTAACTGCCCGCGAAAGGGTCTGGCAATTTTTCCTGACAGTGGTGGAAGAGTGCGCATTTTTATTTTGCATTTTACCCCCGTTGTCGGTATAAAACGCCGCGCGCGGCTCACTCAATCAGCGCACGATGATGTTCCTTCGTGTCGCCACTTCCAGCCGGGTTAAGCAGTGTTTTTTACACGGAATAGTTTGGCTTTGGCTTGTCGCTGGCCCCGAAGGGTTGGCGTGGAGGTGATACGACATAATGAACCATCGTTTTTTGCAGACTCAGTCATGCCGTTCAGGCGTGCATTTAAATCCCACAACACCTTTCTCTTCGATAAATACCAGCCGAAGTTATTCCCATTTGGGCACATCTCAGGATTCCAGGGCCGGCAAGGCACTGTAATACCAGGACTTGGGCGCTCCTGTTCGTAAGGGGTTTTCTCGTGGTTTCTCCGTGGTCCTACAAACCCCGGGTCGATGTTTTACAATGATATGAACAAGAAACCGGTCGCGCAGGCTGACGTTCAGCATACTCTGCTGAATCAGACGGCTGTTTATGGGTTGTTATCGCTTTATAACATTGCGATAGTAGTCAACTGTTTTACACTTTCGACAACATTTGAGGTTCGCTATGTCTGACGACATGTCTTTATCTTCCCTTTCGTCAGCCGGCGAGCAGGGTGTACTACGTTCCATGCAGGAGGTGGCAATGAGCTCTCAGGAAGCCAGCAAGATGCTTCGTACTTACAACATTGCCTGGTGGGGCAACAACTACTACGACGTGAACGAGCTGGGTCATATCAGCGTTTGCCCGGATCCGGATGTGCCAGATGCACAGGTGGATCTCGCCAAACTGGTGAAAGCTCGTGAAGCGCAAGGACAGCGACTGCCTGCATTGTTCTGCTTCCCGCAGATCCTGCAACATCGACTGCGTTCGATTAACGCCGCTTTTAAGCGTGCGCGTGAATCCTACGGCTACAAGGGCGACTATTTCCTCGTTTACCCGATTAAGGTAAACCAGCATCGCCGCGTCATTGAATCCCTTATCCATTCTGGCGAACCGCTGGGCCTGGAAGCCGGTTCTAAAGCCGAGCTGATGGCCGTGCTGGCGCACGCCGGAATGACCCGCAGTGTTATCGTCTGCAACGGTTATAAAGACCGTGAATACATTCGTCTGGCATTGATTGGCGAGAAGATGGGCCACAAGGTCTATCTGGTTATCGAGAAGATGTCCGAAGTCGCCATCGTACTGGAAGAAGCCGAGCGGCTGAACGTGGTGCCGCGCCTTGGAGTACGCGCTCGCCTGGCCTCTCAGGGCTCTGGCAAATGGCAGTCTTCCGGCGGCGAGAAATCCAAATTCGGTCTGGCGGCCACTCAGGTTCTGCAGCTGGTCGAAATCCTGCGCGAGCGCGGTCGTCTGGACAGCATTCAGCTTCTGCACTTCCATCTGGGCTCGCAGATGGCAAACATTCGCGATATCGCCACTGGCGTGCGTGAATCGGCGCGTTTTTACGTTGAATTGCACAAACTTGGCGTCAACATTCAGTGCTTTGACGTGGGCGGCGGTTTGGGCGTGGACTATGAAGGTACGCGCTCGCAGTCTGACTGTTCCGTCAACTACGGCCTGAATGAATACGCCAATAACATCATCTGGGCGATTGGCGACGCTTGCGAAGAAAACGGCTTACCGCATCCAACGGTGATCACCGAGTCTGGTCGTGCGGTTACCGCGCACCATACGGTGCTGGTGTCGAACATCATCGGCGTTGAGCGTAACGAGTACACCACGCCGGTTGCGCCTCCCGAAGATGCTTCTCGCGCGTTACAAAGCATGTGGGAAACCTGGCAGGAAATGCGCGAACCGGGCGGTCGCCGCTCGCTGCGTGAATGGTTGCACGACAGCCAGATGGATCTGCATGATATTCACACCGGCTACTCTTCTGGCACCTTTAATCTGCAAGAGCGCGCATGGGCGGAACAGCTTTATCTGAGCATGTGTCACGAAGTGCAGAAGCAGCTTGACCCGAGCAACCGCGCGCACCGTCCGATTATTGATGAATTGCAGGAGCGGATGGCGGACAAGATTTACGTCAACTTCTCGCTGTTCCAGTCGATGCCGGATGCGTGGGGCATCGATCAGCTATTCCCGGTCATGCCGCTGGAAGGGCTGAACCATGCGCCGGAACGTCGTGCCGTTCTGTTGGATATCACCTGTGATTCCGACGGTGCTATCGATCATTACGTCGACGGTGACGGGATCGCCACCACCATGCCAATGCCGGAATACGATCCTGAGAACCCGCCGATGCTGGGCTTCTTTATGGTCGGCGCGTATCAGGAAATTTTGGGCAACATGCACAACCTGTTCGGTGATACCGAAGCGGTGGACGTGTTTGTCTTCCCTGACGGCAGCGTAGAAGTGGAACTTTCCGACGAAGGCGACACCGTGGCAGATATGCTGGAATACGTGCAGCTTGATCCGAAAAAACTGCTGACCCAGTTCCGCGACCAGGTGAAACAGACCGATCTTGACGATGCGCTGCAACAGCAGTTCCTCGAAGAGTTTGAAGCCGGTCTGTACGGTTACACTTACCTGGAAGATGAATAAACAGGGCGCTTGACCCGGTCAAAATTTTGGCGATAATCGCCTTAATAAGCTGTACATGAATAAATCCCTTCCTCGTCGGGCCTAACGACGCGGAGGGGATTTTTTTTTATTTTTTTCCATTACACGACTGTAAATGAGGTCATATCCATGAGCACTTTAGGTCATCAGTACGACAACTCTCTGGTCTCTAACGCTTTTGGTTTTCTGCGTTTGCCGATGAATTTCCAGCCTTACGATAGCGATGCAGACTGGGTTATTACCGGCGTGCCATTCGATATGGCGACTTCTGGTCGTGCGGGTGGTCGTCATGGCCCGGCGGCAATCCGTCAGGTATCGACCAACCTTGCGTGGGAACACAACCGCTTCCCATGGAACTTCGACATGCGCGAGCGCCTGAACGTCGTGGACTGTGGCGATCTGGTTTATGCGTTTGGCGATGCCCGTGAAATGAGTGAGAAACTGCAAGCCCATGCCGAGAAGCTGCTGGCTGCGGGTAAGCGCATGCTCTCCTTCGGCGGTGACCACTTCGTCACTCTGCCACTGCTGCGCGCGCACGCAAAACACTTCGGTAAAATGGCGCTGGTGCATTTCGATGCGCATACCGACACTTACGCGAACGGCTGCGAATTTGACCACGGTACTATGTTCTTCACCGCGCCGAAAGAAGGTCTGATCGATCCTAATCACTCTGTACAGATTGGTATTCGTACCGAGTTCGACAAAGATAACGGCTTCACCGTGCTGGATGCCGCACAGGTGAACGATCGCGGCGTGGATGACATTCTGGCGCAGGTGAAACAGATCGTCGGTGATATGCCTGTTTACCTGACCTTTGATATCGACTGCCTGGATCCTGCGTTTGCGCCTGGCACGGGTACGCCGGTTATCGGTGGTTTAACCTCCGATCGCGCGATCAAATTGGTTCGTGGCCTGAAAGATCTGAACATCGTCGGAATGGACGTGGTGGAAGTGGCTCCGGCTTATGATCAGTCAGAGATCACTGCGCTGGCCGCAGCGACGCTGGCACTGGAGATGCTCTATATCCAGGCAACGAAAAAAGGCGAGTAACCTTAACGGGCTATTTTACTCGCCATTTTGAACCCGGGCAGTGCTCGTCATCCTCACGTACTACGTGTACGCTCCGGTGGCTGCGCGCTGTCCGTGTCCAAACTGGCTTCGCCAATAACGCCCGTTGTTTTATCGTCGGCGTCAGGATTTATTTAATACCGTCTGCTTTCATGCGATCGCGAACATGCTGGGCACGCTCTTCGGATGCAGGGTGATCGTCAAGCATGGTACTTTGACGGCCCGCTTCGAGTTTCGCCAGCTTCTCAAAACTGGTAGCCAGACCCGATGGATTGATCCCGCGTTTGCGCAGCAAATCATAAGAGTAGTCATCCGCTTCGGATTCCTGACGCTGCGAGAATTGCGCGTTGACCAGTTTTTCACCCAAATCGCCCAGCTGTGACTGCGACAGGCTGCCAATCATGCCACCCGCAGAAGCCGCCGCAACGCGCACCGCATTGGTGCTCAACGCCACCTGCATGCCTTTCTTCACGTGACCTAACGCAACGTGGCCCATTTCGTGACCAATCACCGCTTCAACTTCATTGTCGTTCATCATGTCCATCAACCCGCTGTAAACGCGGATGCAGCCGTTAGCCATCGCGAAGGCGTTAACGTCTTTGGTGACGTAAACCTTGTAGTTCACCGGCTGGCCGTTGATGTTATCGCCAAGCGCAGTGGCAATCTTCGTCAGACGTTTAGCGTAATCACTGCTGGCGGGCGCGATAGTCGCTTTGCTGTCCATCTCTTTACAGGACTGATCGCTCAAGGTTTTCACCTGTTCGTCGCTCAGAGAGTAAGCCTGAAAGACTTCAGCGCCTGAACTCATCAGTCCGTTTGAATCCATGTTCTGACAACCGGTCAGAACGCTCGTTATCCCAAAGGCCACTACCAAAGAGTGCAGTTTCATCATTAATTTTCCGTAATTATGGGTGGTCATTGTCTGAAATATTCCGTTATTCAACGGAACGGAATTTAGCCAAGTATAAAGAAAATAACGGCAACGCCGCGAGGAGATTGCGCAACCTGCGAGCACAATCCAGAGATTTCCCAGGCACCGCGCGGATGCTCCATGTACATGTTTTGCGGCTTGGGTTACATTGTTACCACTTTTTTCCGGCGTAGCCTAAAACGCGCGGTCGTCAAGCCGTTTTGGCATTGCCTTCTACAGTCCGATCTGGAGTCAAAATGTCCTCACGTAAAGAGCTTGCTAATGCTATTCGTGCGCTGAGCATGGACGCAGTACAGAAAGCCAAATCCGGCCACCCGGGTGCCCCTATGGGTATGGCTGACATTGCCGAAGTCCTGTGGCGTGATTTCCTGAACCACAACCCACAGAACCCGTCATGGGCCGATCGTGACCGCTTCGTGCTGTCCAATGGTCACGGCTCCATGCTGATCTATAGCTTGCTGCATCTCACCGGTTACGATCTGCCAATCGAAGAGCTGAAAAACTTCCGTCAACTGCATTCCAAAACTCCGGGTCACCCGGAAGTGGGCTACACCGCTGGTGTAGAAACCACCACTGGCCCGCTGGGTCAGGGTATTGCGAACGCAGTCGGTATGGCTATTGCTGAAAAAACGCTGGCCGCACAGTTCAACCGTCCAGGTCATGACATCGTAGACCACTTCACCTATGCGTTCATGGGCGACGGCTGCATGATGGAAGGCATTTCTCACGAAGTGTGTTCCCTCGCAGGTACCCTGAAACTGGGCAAACTGGTTGCGTTCTATGACGACAACGGCATCTCTATCGATGGTCACGTTGAAGGCTGGTTCACTGACGATACTGCTAAACGTTTCGAAGCCTACGGCTGGCACGTTGTGCGTGGCGTTGATGGTCACGATGCTGACTCCATCAAACGTGCAGTAGAAGAAGCGCGTGCAGTCACCGACAAACCGTCCCTGCTGATGTGCAAAACCATCATCGGTTTCGGTTCCCCGAACAAAGCCGGTACGCACGATTCCCACGGCGCTCCACTGGGCGACGCAGAAATCGCACTGACCCGTGAAGCACTGGGCTGGAAACACCCGGCATTCGAAATCCCGTCTGACATCTACGCGCAGTGGGATGCAAAAGAAGCGGGCCAGGTGAAAGAAGCGAGCTGGAACGAGAAGTTTGCGGCCTACGCTAAGGCCTTCCCACAGGAAGCGGCTGAATTCACCCGTCGTATGAAAGGTGAGATGCCAGCTGATTTCGACGCGAAAGCGAACGAATTCATCGCGAAACTGCAGGCGAACCCGTCTAAAATTGCTAGCCGTAAAGCGTCTCAGAATGCGATTGAAGCGTTCGGTCCTTGGCTGCCAGAATTCCTCGGCGGCTCTGCTGACCTGGCGCCATCTAACCTGACTATCTGGTCTGGTTCTAAAGCGATCAACGAAGATACCGCCGGGAACTACATCCATTACGGTGTGCGTGAATTCGGTATGACCGCAATTGCCAACGGGATCTCCCTGCACGGCGGTTTCCTGCCGTACACCTCTACCTTCCTGATGTTCGTCGAATACGCACGTAACGCTGTACGTATGGCTGCGCTGATGAAACAGCGTCAGGTAATGGTCTACACCCATGACTCCATCGGTCTGGGCGAAGATGGCCCGACTCACCAGCCGGTAGAGCAGGTGGCTTCCCTGCGTGTGACCCCGAACATGTCCACATGGCGTCCATGTGATCAGGTTGAATCCGCAGTCGCGTGGAAATACGGCGTTGAGCGTCACGACGGCCCAACCGCGCTGATCCTCTCTCGTCAGAACCTGGCGCAACAGGATCGTACTGAGACTCAGCTCGCAAACATCGCTCGCGGTGGTTACGTGCTGAAAGACTGCGCGGGCCAGCCAGAACTGATCTTCATCGCTACCGGTTCTGAAGTTGAACTGGCTGTGGCGGCGTGGGACAAACTGTCTGCCGAAGGCGTGAAGGCGCGCGTGGTTTCCATGCCGTCCACTGACGCATTCGACAAGCAGGATGCCGCTTACCGTGAATCCGTCCTGCCGAAAGCTGTTTCTGCACGTGTAGCCGTTGAAGCGGGTATCGCTGACTACTGGTTCAAATACGTAGGTCTGAACGGCGCTATCGTCGGTATGACCACATTCGGTGAATCTGCTCCAGCTGAACTGCTGTTTGAAGAGTTCGGTTTCACCGTTGAGAACGTGGTCGCAAAAGCGAAAGCGCTGCTGTAATCGCCTTTTTTGCCTGGCTGCACTTCGCTTGCCGGGCCTAAAAAATGCACATCACCATAAGCCGGGTAAGCGCAAGCTCTGCCCGGCTTTTTTGTGTCTGCTATTCCACAAGGACGTTACAACGACATAAATTATTCCAATAAAAATGTGATGTACGTCAGATAACGAGCTTCTCTGTCTGGACAATCATTCCTTTTATTCCGCGTTTCGATTACTCTAGCTGAAGCGTTTCAGTCGACTAAATGTTCGACAATTAATCAATCAGTCGCAGTTTGCGACAGCAAGGATTCCCTTCCTGATGAGGCTGGATTACGCTTTCAGTCACATAACTCAGGGATAGCCTTGCAGGAGATCTATGACCGTACGTATAGCGATTAATGGCTTCGGTCGCATTGGGCGTAACGTGGTTCGTGCTTTATATGAATCCGGGCGTCGTGCGGAAATCACCGTGGTGGCAATCAATGAACTGGCAGAGGCTGCGGGCATCGCGCATTTGCTGAAATATGACACCAGCCACGGTCGTTTTGCCTGGGATGTTCGCCAGGAGCAGGAGCAGTTGTTCGTCGGTGATGACACCATTCGTTTACTCCATGAGCCATCGCTTGAAGCGCTGCCATGGCGTGAGTTGGGTGTTGATGTGGTTCTCGATTGCACCGGCGTTTATGGAACGCGAGCCGACGGCGAAGCACATTTGGCCGCAGGCGCAAAGAAAGTGCTCTTTTCACATCCTGGCAGCAACGATCTTGACGCAACGGTAGTCTACGGCGTCAATCATCATGAATTGCAACGCGAACACCGCATTGTCTCCAATGCATCCTGCACCACCAACTGTATTATCCCTGTCATTAAACTGTTAGACGACGCCTGGGGAATTGAATCGGGTACTGTCACGACCATCCATTCGGCGATGCATGATCAGCAGGTTATTGATGCGTATCATCCGGACTTACGCCGTACTCGTGCCGCAAGTCAGTCGATAATCCCCGTTGATACGAAACTGGCGGCAGGCATTACCCGAATTTTTCCGCAGTTTAATGACCGTTTTGAAGCCATTGCTGTACGCGTGCCGACGATTAACGTCACGGCAATCGATCTCAGCGTGACTGTTAAGCGTCCGGTTAAAGCCAGTGAAGTCAACCTGTTGCTGCAAAAAGCGGCACAGGGAGCATTTCATGGTATAGTTGACTATACGGAATTACCGTTGGTCTCAATAGATTTTAACCACGATCCGCACAGTGCTATTGTTGATGGCACTCAGACGCGGGTCAGTGGCGCACATCTGATCAAAACCCTGGTCTGGTGTGATAATGAATGGGGTTTCGCTAACCGCATGCTCGACACCACGTTAGCGATGGCCATTACAGGTTTCAGGTAAGACGCTTTCGCGTCTGCAAAACTTTAGAATCAATGAGAGGATTCACCATGTCTGTAATTAAAATGACCGATCTGGATCTGGCGGGTAAACGCGTTTTCATTCGTGCCGATCTGAACGTTCCGGTTAAAGACGGAAAAGTGACCAGCGATGCGCGTATTCGTGCTTCTCTGCCCACTATCGAACTGGCTCTGAAACAGGGCGCGAAAGTGATGGTTACATCTCACCTGGGTCGTCCGACCGAAGGCGAGTACAACGAAGAATTCTCTCTGCTTCCGGTAGTTAACTACCTGAAAGAAAAACTGTCTGGTCCGGTACGTCTGGTTAAAGATTACCTGGACGGCGTTGAAGTGGCTGCCGGTGAACTGGTGGTTCTGGAAAACGTTCGCTTTAACAAAGGCGAGAAAAAAGACGACGAAGCACTGTCTAAAAAATATGCCGCACTGTGTGACATCTTTGTGATGGACGCATTCGGTACTGCACACCGCGCGCAGGCTTCCACTCACGGTATCGGCAAATTTGCTGATGTGGCGTGTGCGGGTCCTCTGCTGGCGGCTGAGCTTGACGCACTGGGTAAAGCGCTGGGTAACCCTGCTCGCCCAATGGTGGCTATCGTTGGTGGTTCTAAAGTGTCTACCAAACTGACTGTTCTGGACTCTCTGTCCAAAATTGCTGACCAGCTGATCGTTGGTGGTGGCATCGCCAACACCTTCGTTGCCGCTCAGGGCCACAACGTGGGCAAATCCCTGTACGAAGCAGACCTGGTTGAAGAAGCAAAACGTCTGCTGACCACTTGCGACATCCCAGTTCCGACTGACGTTCGCGTAGCGACTGAGTTCTCTGAAACTGCGGCTGCGACCCTGAAATCGGTTAACGACATCAAAGATGAAGAGCAGA
Organism: Scandinavium sp.; assembly: GCF_036271055.1. Lineage (GTDB taxonomy): Bacteria > Pseudomonadota > Gammaproteobacteria > Enterobacterales > Enterobacteriaceae > Scandinavium. Next base: position 10,643 of record NZ_DATBBJ010000007.1, read on the forward strand.
TTCTGGATCTGGGCGACGTGTCTGCACAGAAACTGGCTGATATCCTGAAAAACGCGAAAACCATTCTGTGGAACGGTCCAGTTGGCGTATTCGAATTCCCGAACTTCCGTAAAGGTACTGAAATCGTGGCTAACGCTATCGCAGACAGCGACGCGTTCTCCATCGCAGGCGGCGGCGACACCCTGGCTGCAATCGATCTGTTCGGTATTTCTGACAAGATCTCCTACATCTCCACTGGCGGTGGCGCATTCCTCGAATTCGTGGAAGGCAAAGTTCTGCCAGCAGTAGCGATGCTCGAAGAGCGCGCTAAGAAGTAAGCCATTCAAGGGCAGGGAAACCTGCCCTATTTTCAGCGGGCTTTAAGGCACGCACCTCTTTTTCTCGGCCGAAGATACAGGACCATAACATGTCTAAAATTTTTGATTTCGTAAAACCGGGCGTCATCACTGGCGACGACGTTCAGAAAGTGTTCCAGGTAGCTAAAGAAAACAACTTTGCACTGCCAGCGGTAAACTGTGTAGGTACTGACTCCATCAACGCCGTACTGGAAACTGCTGCAAAAGCAAAAGCTCCAGTTATCGTTCAGTTCTCTAACGGTGGCGCAGCCTTCATCGCGGGTAAAGGCGTGAAAACTGACGTTCCTCAGGGCGCAGCAATCCTGGGCGCTATCTCTGGCGCACACCACGTTCACCAGATGGCTGAGCACTACGGTGTTCCAGTTATCCTGCACACTGACCACTGCGCGAAGAAACTGCTGCCGTGGATCGACGGTCTGCTGGACGCGGGTGAAAAACACTTTGCTGCAACCGGCAAACCACTGTTCTCTTCTCACATGATTGACCTGTCTGAAGAGTCTCTGGAAGAGAACATCGAGATCTGCTCTAAGTACCTGGCGCGTATGGCCAAAATGAACATGACGCTGGAAATCGAACTGGGTTGTACCGGTGGCGAAGAAGATGGCGTTGATAACAGCCATATGGACGCATCTGCGCTGTACACTCAGCCAGAAGACGTTGATTACGCGTACACCAAACTGAACGCAATCAGCCCACGTTTCACCATCGCGGCTTCCTTCGGTAACGTGCACGGTGTGTACAAGCCAGGCAACGTGGTTCTGACTCCTACTATCCTGCGTGATTCTCAGGAATACGTGTCCAAGAAACACAACCTGCCGCACAACAGCCTGAACTTCGTCTTCCACGGCGGTTCCGGTTCTTCTGCTCAGGAAATCAAAGACTCCGTAAGCTACGGTGTTATCAAAATGAACATCGATACCGATACCCAATGGGCAACCTGGGACGGCATCCTTGGCTACTACAAAGCTAACGAAGCTTACCTGCAAGGCCAACTGGGTAACCCGAAAGGCGACGACCAGCCGAACAAGAAATACTACGATCCACGCGTATGGCTGCGCGCTGCTCAGACCTCTATGATCACTCGTCTGGAGCAGGCATTCAAAGAACTGAACGCGGTTGACGTTCTGTAATTTTTGAAGCCGTATTTCTGCCCTAAGCCCGCTAATTAGCGGGCTTTTTTATTGCCTTTTCAACAGGATGATTTTGTATAATTTTGTGATCTGCTTGGCATTGCGGACGATTCTTGCTTACCCTTAACGAACTGCCTTTTTACAGGTTTGTCGATTTTTACTCCCCGTTTGGGTTGTTATAAGGATGATCAGATGGAAGATTTGAATGTTGTTGGCAGCATCAACAGTGCCGGTTCGTGGCTGGTACGTAATCAGGCGTTGCTGCTGAGCTATGCGGTGAATATCGTCGCGGCCATCGCCATTATCATCGTCGGGATGATTGTTGCCCGGCTGGTGTCCAACGCAGTAAACCGTGTCATGCGTGCACGCCAGATTGATGCCACCGTGGCGGATTTTCTGTCAGCGATGCTGCGCTACGCGATTATTGCCTTTACGCTGATTGCTGCACTGGGGCGTGTCGGGGTGCAAACCGCTTCGGTTATTGCCGTGTTGGGTGCAGCCGGTTTGGCTGTGGGTCTGGCGTTGCAGGGTTCGCTGTCCAACCTGGCCGCTGGTGTACTGCTGGTGATGTTCCGTCCGTTCCGCGCGGGTGAATATGTTGATCTCGGCGGTGTCGCAGGAACCGTGCTCAACGTGCAGATTTTCTCCACCACCATGCGTACTATCGACGGCAAAATCGTGGTTATCCCGAACGGTAAAATCATTGCCGGGAACATCATCAACTTTTCCCGCGAACCGGTTCGCCGTAACGAATTCATCATTGGCGTGGCTTATGATTCTGACATCGATAAGGTCAAACAGCTGCTGACCAATATCGTCGAATCTGATGAGCGTATCCTCAAAGATCGCGATATTACCGTGCGTCTTAATGAACTGGCGCCATCGGCGATGCATTTTGTGGTGCGGACCTGGAGTAAAAGCGGCGATTTGCAAAACGTTTACTGGGACGTGCTTGAACGCATAAAACGTGATTTCGATGCCAACGGCATCAGCTTCCCGTTCCCGCAGATGGATGTGAATTTCAAACGCGTGAAGGAACAAGAGCAAGAGGCGGCGTAGCCATAGCTGTAATGTTGAAAGCCCGCAATAACGCGGGCTTTATTGTTTATTGCGCCTGTTCGAGAAGGGCGCTGACTGCTTTTAATGTCGTTCCGGCATTCTCTACGCCTTTCGCTTCCTGTTTGGCCACCCAATCTGCCTGAACTTGCTGATAGCGGCTGGTGTGCTGCCAGGTACTCAGTTCTTCATCTGTGAGCGTGCTGACATGCGCCCCATGTTGTCTCATCGCTTCAGACATATTTTTCAAACTGCTATCGAGCATAATGCCGAGGATTTTCTCTGTGCGAACGGCTGCGCGTTGGATAGCCGCTTTATCTTCCGCAGACAAACTTTCCCACCGCTGTTTATTCATGGCTAACAGATAAACGTGACCCATCCATAACCGTTGCGATACGCGAATTTCTTTCGCGGCTTTCCAGGCGTTAATGTCATCGCCGCTGTCGAGATTAACCAGCAGTCCATTCAGCTTACCGCTAGCCAGGGCATCGGTTATCTGTTCATTCCAGGGCATTTTGACCACTTTCGCGCCTGCATTTTCCAGATAGGCCTGATGCCAAAAGCTGGCGGTGCGCCAGGTGGTGTTGTTCAGATGGTCGAATTTAAGATTAGGGTCGGTGGAAAAGAAGGCCGCCGGATAGCCAACAAAGAATTGCAGATTCACCAGATTGTTCGCCGCAAGCTCGGCGGAAAACTGTGGCAGCTGGCTGAACGTTTTATGGAAGAATTTTACCTGCTTATCGCCGTTATCAGGCCCCAATGGGAAGCTTTTAAAGATTTGGTGCAGTGGCAGCTGATCTGCGGTGTATTCTGGCACCACCATGCCCATATCGGCAATTTTACCTTCGCTCACGGTTTTCAACGCGTCATAGCTGACAGACAGCTCACCGTTCCAGTGCGGCTCAATGCGCAAGTGCCCGTGGGATTCCTGTTCAATTGCCTTAAAGAACACATCATTGATGACTTTAGTGCGCATGTTGCCTAGCGGCTCATGATCGGTATAGCGCAAAACGGTTTCGGCCTGAACGAAAGGAGCTAGCGAGAGGAGGGCAAGGGTAATGCCGTAAAGCGGAAATGCTTTGAATTTCAAGTTCTTTCCTTGAGCAATAATGCAGCGAGTTGTGTAGCCAGTATATCTGAATGTCTGAGTGAGCAGCTGTCTTAGCACAATATATAGGCATTATTAATACTGCTAATAAGCGATTAAAATTATCCATTTCCGCTAATGATAAGTGCGCGGTATAGTCTCGCCATTGACGAACATTCACAGGCAAAAATATCGTGTTATCTTATTATTTTCAGGGGCTTGTCCTTGGCGCGGCCATGATCCTGCCACTTGGGCCGCAGAACGCTTTTGTGATGAATCAGGGCATTCGCCGTCAGTACCACATCATGATTGCCTTTCTTTGCGCACTCAGTGACTTAGTGTTGATTTGTGCCGGGATTTTTGGCGGGAGCGCACTGTTGATGCAGTCACCGTGGCTGATGGCACTGGTCACCTGGGGCGGCGTGGCGTTTCTGTTGTGGTATGGTTTTGGCGCGTTGAAAACAGCGATGAGCAGCAACCTTGAGCTGGCGAGCGCGGAAGTGATGAAGCAGGGGCGCTGGAAGCTTATCGTCACGATGCTCGCGGTGACCTGGCTTAATCCCCATGTGTATCTGGATACTTTTGTGGTGCTGGGAAGCCTGGGCGGTCAGTTGGGCGCAGAGCCAAAACGCTGGTTCGCGCTGGGGACTGTCAGCGCCTCGTTCCTGTGGTTCTTTGGTCTGGCGCTTTTAGCCGCCTGGCTGGCTCCGCGTTTGCGCACAGCGCGGGCGCAGCGAATTATCAACACGCTGGTTGGCCTGGTCATGTGGTTCATCGCCTTCCAACTGGCAAAGGACGGCATTGCCCATCTTCAGGCCTTATTCAACTAGGTCTTGTCTGATGGACATTTAGCCCTCAGACGCTAAGCTTGCAGGCATGCGCCCTGTTTCGGGTGACCAGGTAACAAGGAGAAAAGACAATGAAGTTTAAAGTGATGGCCCTGGCGGCATTAGTGGGATTCGGTGCGATGTCGGTACAGGCAAATGAATTGCCAGATGGGCCGCACATTGTGACCTCCGGGACGGCAAGCGTTGATGCAGCGCCGGATATCGCAACCCTGGCGATTGAAGTCAATGTGGCGGCGAAAGATGCCGCATCAGCGAAAAAGCAGGCCGACGATCGCGTGGCCCAATATCTCTCGTTCCTTGAGCAAAACGGCGTCGCTAAAAAAGACATCAGTTCTGCCAATCTTCGTACCCAACCAGACTACGACTATCAGAACGGCAAAAGCATTCTGAAAGGTTACCGCGCGGTGCGTACCGTTGAGGTGACTTTGCGTCAGTTGGATAAACTGAACTCATTGTTAGATGGCGCGCTCAAAGCGGGTCTGAACGAAATTCGTTCCGTTTCCCTGGGCGTTGCGCAACCGGAATCTTTCAAAGATAAAGCCCGTAAAGCGGCGATTGATGACGCCGTACATCAGGCTCAGGAATTGGCTTCAGGCTTTAATGCCAAGCTGGGGCCGGTCTACAGCGTGCGTTATCACGTGTCTAACTATCAGCCGAGCCCAATGGTTCGTATGATGAAAGCGGATGCTGCCGCTGCGCCTTCCGCGCAGGAAACCTACGAGCAGCCGACAATTCAGTTTGAAGACCAGGTCGATGTAGTGTTCCAACTGGAGCCGACACAGCAACAGGCTGAGCCACAGAAGAAAGCGGAATAATTCAGTTACGCGTTCTATAAATGAAAACGCCGGGGAAACCCGGCGTTTTTGATCAAACCTGACGAAGAACCTTGTGCCCATATTCGAGCAGCGCATCGGTGACGCGGCGCATCATGCGGCTTTCTGGCGCAAAACGGTGCCAGAACAGCATTCGGCGCTGGAACAGACCCGGCGTCAGATCAATCAGCTCACCGCTGTCCAGTTCACGTTCAATTTGCAGGTGCGGGATCATACAGCAGGTGGTGCCTTGACGCGCTAACTGCACGAAGGCTTCTGATGAGTTAACGATATGACACGGCACGCTGCCCGGTGGTAAATCGAAGTGCTGTTGTAAAAACGCCTGGTGCATATCGTCCAGATGGTCAAACGCCACCACTGGCGCTTTCAGCAGCGCCGAACGCGTTACGCCGTTGGGGAAGTAACGTTGCGCAAATGACTTTGAGGCGACGAACAGATAGTCGAGCGCGCCGAGTTGATCGACCAGACAGCTCGGCAACGCCTGTGGCTGAATACTCACCGCCCCGACCACTTCACCGCGACGCAGACGTTCCTGGGTGCGGGTTTCATCTTCAACCTGAATGTTCAGGCGAATCGGGGAATCAGAAAGCACAGTAGAAAGCGCGGGCAGCAGCCAGGTTGCCAGACTGTCGGCGTTGACCGCCAGTGACAGCAGCAACGGCGTGGAGCCGGTTTGCTCATCGCCCAGCCACTCTTCTTCTAACAGCTCAACCTGACGCAGCAGCGCCAACAGTTTCTGGCCTTGCTCGGTCGGACGAGGAGGAACGGTTCGCACCAGCAAGGGCTGCCCGAACATATTTTCCAGCTGTTTGATTCGCTGAGAGACGGCGGACTGGGTAATACACAGCTTTTGTGCGGCGCGCTCAAACCCGCGTTCCCGAATAACCGCATCCAATGCCTGTAGTGTTCTGTAGTCCGGACGTTTCATTGCTCTGACTGACTCCTCATCGTTTATTCCTCGCACTATGACATAAATTTACCTTTGATACAGAATGAAATTGGCGCGCTCGGGTCAGCCTCTGCAAGGACATTTCGATGGTGAATGGTCTATAATGCGCGGCATCCCATCACATCACAGGCAAAAATCATGACGCAGGATGAACTGAAAAAAGCAGTTGGCTGGGCAGCACTTCAATATGTACAACCGGGCACGATTGTCGGTGTGGGTACCGGGTCTACCGCTGCGCACTTTATCGACGCGCTGGGGACCATGAAAGGTCAGATTGAAGGGGCGGTTTCCAGCTCGGACGCTTCTACCGAAAAACTGAAAAGCCTCGGTATTCACGTTTTTGATCTCAACGAAGTGGACAGCCTGGGTGTCTACGTTGATGGTGCCGATGAGATTAACGATCATATGCAGATGATCAAAGGCGGCGGCGCGGCGCTGACGCGTGAGAAAATCATTGCCTCGGTTGCGGATAAGTTTATCTGTATCGCCGATGCGTCCAAGCAAGTCGCGATTCTGGGTAAATTCCCGCTGCCGGTTGAGGTTATCCCAATGGCGCGCAGCGCAGTGGCGCGTGAACTGGTTAAACTCGGTGGTCGTCCGGAATACCGTCAAAATGTCGTGACCGATAACGGCAACGTGATTCTGGATGTGCACGGTCTTGAGATCCTCGATGCCATCGCACTGGAAAATGCGATCAATGCACTTCCTGGTGTTGTTACCGTCGGCCTGTTCGCCAACCGTGGCGCGGATGTGGCGCTGATTGGTACTGCTGATGGCGTGAAAACCATCACCAAATGATCTGACGGGAGCCGCTCTGGCTCCCGTAAAAATTTTCACCAGGCCAAATTCGGTGACTTGTGTCACATTTATTGACTACTTCTGATTAACACCCTGCCACTCTTCCTGCATCCAGCATTTTATGCTGCCTTTTTCCTCTGAATGACATTCCTTCAGCATGCCGACGCAAACGTTCATATTGCCGCAATAGTTTTTTTTGATATGTTGCTGGGGTGGACGTTCGTTCACCACAACATCGATACAAGACAGACAGGGCGGGGAAATGGCTAAGGTATCACTGGAAAAAGACAAAATTAAGTTTCTGCTGGTGGAAGGCGTGCATCAAAAAGCACTCGATAATCTTCGTGCGGCAGGCTACACCAACATTGAATTTCACAAAGGCGCGCTCGACGCCGAGCAACTGAAAGAGTCGATCCGTGATGCCCATTTCATCGGCCTGCGCTCCCGTACTCAATTGACTGAAGAAATTATCCAGGCAGCAGAAAAACTGGTGGCGATCGGTTGCTTCTGTATCGGCACCAACCAGGTCGATTTGAACGCGGCGGCAAAACGTGGCGTGCCTGTGTTTAACGCCCCGTTCTCTAACACGCGTTCGGTGGCTGAGCTGGTGATTGGTGAACTGCTGCTGCTGCTGCGTGGTATTCCTGAAGCGAACGCCAAAGCACACCGTGGGATCTGGAACAAACTTGCGTCGGGCAGCTTTGAAGCGCGTGGCAAAAAATTAGGGATCATCGGTTACGGCCACATCGGCACGCAACTTGGGATCCTCGCGGAATCGTTGGGGATGCATGTCTTCTTCTACGATATCGAAAACAAACTGCCGCTCGGCAACGCCACACAGGTTCAGCATCTTTCTGATCTGCTGAACATGAGTGACGTGGTGAGTCTGCATGTGCCGGAAAATGCATCGACTAAAAATATGATGGGTGCCGAAGAGATTGCGCTGATGAAGCCAGGCTCTCTGCTTATCAACGCCGCACGTGGCACGGTGGTCGATATTCCTGCGTTGTGCGATGCGCTGGCGCGTAAGCATCTGGCCGGGGCGGCTGTCGACGTGTTCCCAACGGAACCGGCGACCAACAGCGATCCGTTCACCTCACCACTGTGTGAATTCGATAACGTTATCCTGACGCCGCACATTGGTGGCTCCACGCAGGAAGCGCAGGAAAACATCGGTCTGGAAGTGGCGGGTAAGCTGGCTAAATACTCTGACAACGGTTCAACGCTGTCAGCGGTTAACTTCCCGGAAGTGTCGCTGCCGCTACACGGTGGGCGTCGTTTGCTGCATATCCACGAAAACCGCCCGGGTGTACTGACGGCGATTAACCAGATTTTTGCTGAGCAGGGCGTGAATATCGCCGCGCAGTATCTGCAAACCACGCCGCAGATGGGCTATGTGGTTATTGATATTGAAGCGGAAGAAGATGTGGCGGAAAAAGCGCTGCAAAGCATGAAGGCGATTCCGGGAACCATCCGCGCTCGTCTGCTGTACTGATTGTCGCGCCGGGTGGATCCGGCCTACAGGATTGTGTCCGGTGGCGGTGCGCCACCGGGCGACAAACTCACCATTGCCACACTTTCGAAGGCGTCACCACCGCAGGCAGCGGAATATCCCACTTCTCAACCGGCAATGTATCCACCTGCTGACAATCATGCGCATAGCCGACCGGCTGCAAGCCATAGCGCTGCCAGTTTTGCAGCGTCCTGTCGTAAAAGCCTCCACCCATGCCGAGCCGTTGTCCTTGTGTGTCAAAGGCAACTAACGGTGTAATCAGCACATCCAGCTTATTGAGTGGCAAAACGTCACGCACATCCAGTTTCGGCTCCTGAATTTTCAGACAGTTAACCACCAGTTCAGAGCGCGGATGGTAATGAAGGAACAGCAGATTACCTGGGCTGAAAGGATGCAAAACAGGCAGATAGACTTTCTTACCGCTGCGCCACAGTTGTTCGATGAGCGGGCGCGTATCGAGTTCGCCGTCGAACGAGAGAAACAGTGCCACGGTATGGGCCATCATGACCGGCGTGTACGCCATCATTCGATTCGCGGCCTGGTCGGCAAAATACAGCTGTTGTTCGGGTGTAAGGGCGCGACGATGCTGCCGAATAGTTTGGCGAATGTGTTGTCTGGCTGAGAAGGTGTTTGAGACGAGTGTCATGGTAGTAAGAAGAGGGTAGGGAATCTCCGAGATGCCGCCGCAGGCTGTAACCCTTGAACCCTTGGTTCAAGGTGAATATGTCGTCACAGTCTTAAGGCTTCTCGGACGAACCGAGCATGCTCACCAACCGTGGAGCGCCACATTCTTGTGGTATGAAATATCGGCTCAGGGGACTGGCCCGCTTGCGAACATCTCAGAGAAATTTTGTCTTCAGGGTCACTCTACCATAGTAAACCATGAAGTGTTATTCAAAGTTTGGAGCCGTTTTTTCGGTTGTGCGACCTTGATCGAGAAGTGCCTGTTCAATGGTCTGTTGGAGCATCCGAATTCGGGTTTCCATACTGGCAGCGTAATCACGCGTTTTCGCTCTTTCCTGCGTCAGCTCGTAGCTGATATTCAGGGCGGCGATAAACACAAGCTGTTCAGTATTTGTGACTCTAGTGCGTTCTTTCAGATCTTGCAACCGCTGATTCAGATCGTCCGCAGCCTGATTAAGGGCATCCCTTTGTTCAGGCGGGCAATTCACACGTAGTGAACGGCCAAAAATTTGGATATCGACGGGTTCTGCAGACATGCCACCTTCCTGCTAATTGACTGCGCAACCTCCACAGCCCGCATCGGGGCCCGCGAAGGGGCGACACTATAGCTACCCCACTGTGAACATACAAGCCCAATTCTGGTTCACCAGGGTCCAAAGTGGTAGCATAACATGAAACTTCCCTCCAACGACGACGAATGCGCATGTCTATACAGAACGAAATGCCTGGTTACAACGATGTGAACCAGTTACTTAACCAACAGGGCGTGGGCTTAACACCTGCCGAGATGCATGGTTTGATTAGCGGCATGCTGTGTGGCGGCAACAAAGACAGCAGTTGGCTGCCGTTGGTCCATGACCTGACCAACGAAGGCATGGCCTTTGGTCATGAGTTGGCTGAGATCCTGCGAAAAATCCATGCGGTCACCAGTGACGCACTGGAAGATGAAGGCTTCCAGTTCCAGCTCTACATGCCAGATGGCGATGAAGTGAGCGTCTTTGAGCGTGCCGATGCGTTGGCGGGATGGGTAAACCATTTCCTGCTGGGCCTGGGCGTCACGCAGCCTAAACTTGAGAAAGTAAAAGGCGAAACCGGCGAAGCCATCGACGATCTGCGAAACATCGCTCAGCTTGGTTATGATGAAGACGAAGATCAGGAAGAGCTTGAGATGTCGCTCGAAGAGATTATCGAGTATGTGCGCGTAGCCTCATTGCTGTGCCACGACACCTTCACGCATCAACAGCCGACCGCACCCGAAGTTCGCAAACCGACATTACATTAATCATCAGCATGCTCAGGAGGGTGTCATGACTCAGCAGGAGTATCTTCAGCGTCGGCAGAAACTGCTGGCGCAGATGCCAGCAGGCAGCGCGGCGTTGATTTTTGCCGCACCGGAAGCCATTCGCAGCGCCGACACGGAATATCCATATCGTCAAAGCAGCGATTTTAGCTACTTCACCGGCTTCCACGAGCCGGAAGCCGTACTGGTGCTGATTAAAAGTGATGACACCCATAACCACAGCGTGCTGTTTAATCGTGTGCGCGACCTGACGGCTGAAATCTGGTTTGGTCGCCGTCTTGGGCAAGAGGCCGCTCCGGCGAAACTTGGCGTCGATCGTGCGCTGGCATTCACTGAAATTGACGAACAGCTATATCAACTGCTGAACGGTCTGGATGCGGTGTATCACGCGCAGGGTGAATACGCGTATGCCGACACCATCGTCTTCAACGCGCTGGAAAAACTGCGCAAAGGCTCTCGCCAGAATCTGAAAGCCCCGGCGGCACTCGTTGACTGGCGACCGCTGGTGCATGAAATGCGTCTGTTTAAATCAGCAGAAGAAATTGCCGTCATGCGCCGGGCCGGGGAAATCTCCGCACTGGCACACACTCGGGCGATGGAAAAATGCCGTCCGGGGATGTTTGAATATCAGCTCGAAGGGGAAATTCATCATGAATTTACCCGTCATGGCGCGCGTTATCCTTCCTACAATACCATTGTGGGCGGCGGCGATAACGGCTGCATTCTGCATTACACCGAAAACGAATCTGCACTGCGCGACGGTGATTTAGTGCTGATCGACGCGGGCTGTGAATATCTCGGTTACGCAGGCGACATCACTCGCACGTTCCCGGTGAACGGCAAATTCACCCCTGCACAGCGTGAAATTTACGACATCGTGCTCGAATCACTGGAAACGGCGCTCAAACTTTATCGCCCAGGCACGACGATGCAGGAAGTGACTGGCGAAGTGGTGCGTGTGATGGTGACCGGATTAGCCGAACTCGGGATCCTCAATGGTGAAATCGATCAGTTGATCACCGACAACGCGCACCGAAAATTCTTCATGCATGGCCTCAGCCACTGGCTGGGCATGGATGTTCACGATGTGGGTGAGTATGGCCCGGATCGTTCCCGTGAACTTGAACCGGGCATGGTGCTCACCGTTGAACCGGGGCTGTATATCGCACCCGACGCCGACGTGCCAGAGCAGTATCGCGGCATCGGCATTCGTATCGAAGATGACATTGTGATCACCGAAAACGGCAATGAAAATCTCACCGCCAGCGTCGTTAAACGCGCGGATGATATCGAGGCGCTGATGGCGGCACACGCACAATGAGCGTGATTATTGTCGGTGGCGGCATGACTGGCGCGACGCTGGCGCTGGCGATTTCGCATCTCAGCGCGGGCAAAGTCCCCGTACATCTGATTGAAGCCGTCGCGCCCGATTCACAACAGCATCCCGGTTTTGATGCGCGAGCCATCGCGTTAGCCGCCGGCACTTGTCAGCAATTGGTGCGAGTCGGCATTTGGCAAGCGATCCGCGACTGCGCGACGGCAATTCGTACCGTTCACGTCAGCGATCGCGGGCATGCGGGTTTCGTCACCCTGGAAGCCGACGATTATCATCTTCCCGCGTTGGGTCAGGTGGTGGAATTGCATGACGTGGGCCAACGTCTGTTTGAATTGTTGCGCAAAGCGCCAGGCGTGACGTTGCATTGTCCGGCGCGAGTCGACAGTTTTACGCGCAGCCAGCAAAGCGTCGAGGTCACTCTCGATAATGGCAATGTGCTTACCGGCAAAATGCTGGTCGCCGCTGACGGTTCCCGTTCTGCGCTCGGCGAACAGTGTGGCATTGCCTGGCAGCAGCAGCCTTACGAGCAGTTAGCGATTATCGCCAATGTGAGCACCGCCGTGCCGCATGACGGGCGCGCATTTGAGCGCTTCACCGAACACGGCCCGCTGGCGATGTTACCGATGTCTGACGGACGTTGTTCGCTGGTGTGGTGTCATCAGCTTGAAAACCGTGATGAGGTGCTGAGTTGGTCTGATGAACGCTTCTGCAACGAACTCCAGCAAGCCTTTGGCTGGCGGCTTGGACGCATCACCCAAAGCGGCAGCCGCAACGTTTATCCGCTTTCCTTAACTACCGCAAATCGAGCGATATCGCACCGCATGGCGCTGGTCGGAAACGCGGCGCAAACCCTGCATCCGATTGCCGGGCAGGGCTTTAATTTAGGTCTGCGTGACGTCATGTCACTGGCAGAAATGCTGGCGCAGGCGAACGATCCCGGTGATTACGCGCTGTTAAGCCAATATCAACAGCGTCGAACCGACGATAAAAGTGCAACCATCGGCGTGACCGACGGTCTGGTTCATCTGTTCGCCAATCGCTGGGCACCGCTGGTGGCCGGGCGAAATGTCGGGCTGATGGCGATGGAATTATTCACTCCGGCGCGCGATGCGCTGGCGCAGCGTACCCTGGGTCAGGTAGCGAGATAAGGAGTTTCACAATGCAAAGTGTTGATATCGCTATCGTCGGTGGAGGAATGGTTGGCCTCGCGGTCGCTTGTGGCCTACAGGGCAGCGGACTGCGCGTCGCGGTCATCGAACAACATCAGCCGCAGGCGATTGAGGCTGATTCCGCGCCGCAACTGCGTGTCTCTGCCATCAACGCCGCCAGCGAAAAACTGCTGTCGAAGCTCGATGTATGGAATGACATTGTCGCCGAACGCGCCAGCCGCTATCACGGCATGGAAGTGTGGGATCAGGACAGTTTTGGCCGTATCGCGTTTGACGATGCGAGCCTCGGCTACAGCCATCTAGGGCATATTATTGAAAATGGTGTGATTCACCATACGTTGTGGCGAAAAGCGCAGCGCTGTAAAGACGTCACACTGATGGCTCCCGCCGAACTGGCGCAGGTGGCGTGGGGCGAAAACGAAGCGTTTCTCACGCTTAAAGACGGCAATATGCTGACCGCGCGGTTAGTAATCGGGGCCGATGGCGCACATTCATGGCTGCGTGGTAAAGCAGATATTCCGCTGACGTCGTGGGATTATCGTCATCACGCGTTGGTGGCAACCATTCGCACTTACGAACCGCATCAGGCCGTGGCGCGTCAGGCGTTTCATGGCGATGGCATTCTGGCGTTTCTGCCGCTAAGTGACCCGCATCTGTGTTCCATCGTCTGGTCATTATCGCCGGAAGAAGCCGCGAAGATGCAGCAGGCCGATGAAGCAGCATTTAATCAGGCGTTGAACATCGCGTTTGATAATCGCCTGGGCCTGTGCAAAGTGGAAAGCGAGCGTCAGGTGTTCCCCTTGACCGGGCGCTACGCACGTCAGTTTGCTGCGCATCGGCTGGCGTTAGTGGGCGACGCCGCCCACACCATTCACCCGTTAGCCGGACAAGGCGTCAACCTCGGTTTTATGGATGCCGCAGAGCTCATCGACGAAATTCGCCGTCTGCATGCGCAGGGCAAAGATTTCGGGCAGCACTTCTATCTGCGTCGCTATGAACGCAGCCGTAAACACAGCGCCGCGCTGATGCTGGCGGGTATGCAGGGCTTCCGTGAGTTATTCGCGGGTGTTAATCCGGCGAAGAAACTGCTGCGTGATATTGGCCTGAAACTGGCAGATACCCTACCCGGGGTAAAACCTCAGTTAATTCGTCAGGCGATGGGACTCAACGATCTGCCAGACTGGTTGCGTTAACGCGATCACACTTTTCGACCCGGCCAGCGCGCCGGGTGATTATCCCTCATTTGAAATAATCTAATTTCACTCACTTTGTCGCATTAGTTTTATTAATGCTGCAAAAAATCCCCTACGAAAAATCCGCCCAATTTCCCGCACGAAATATCATCTTCCACCAAATGTTGATCATGAATGTTAATTTTATGTGGCATTAGTCGCAGAAAGGCAGTCGATCGTTCTGTAGAGTTTTTGGCTCATTTTGGTCATAAGCTAATCTGATGGTTCGCTTTGCCTTATGGTTTACCGCGGTTTTCGGTGGTAACGTCAGGCAAAAGAGAACGTTTGCGTCGGTGCCCGGAGCGGTGTCGACGCTGGGCTTTGTGGTCGTATAAATGACTTCAAAGCACCTGGTTGCCCCGCTGACTCAACGAGGACAAGATGGCTCAACAGACGCCTTTGTATGAACAACACACGCTGTGTGGCGCACGTATGGTGGACTTCCACGGTTGGATGATGCCGCTGCATTACGGCTCGCAGATTGATGAGCATCATGCGGTACGCACCAGTGCCGGAATGTTCGATGTTTCGCACATGACCATTGTCGATCTGCACGGCAGCCGCACTCGCGAATTCCTGCGCTATCTGCTGGCAAACGACGTCGCCAAACTGACCAAACCCGGCAAAGCGCTCTACACCGGCATGCTCAATGCCTCCGCCGGGGTCATTGATGACCTGATTGTCTACTTCCTCACCGAAGACTATTTCCGCCTCGTCGTAAACTCCGCCACTCGTGAAAAAGACCTGGCCTGGGTAAGTGAGCACGCTGAACCGTACGGCATCGAAATCACCGTGCGTGACGATCTGTCGCTGATTGCGGTGCAAGGGCCGGATGCACAGGCCAAAGCCGCCAGCTTGCTCAACGACGAGCAGCGCAAAGCGGTGGAAGGTATGAAGCCGTTCTTCGGGGTGCAGGCAGGTGATTTGTTTGTTGCCACCACCGGCTATACCGGTGAAGCAGGCTATGAAATTGCGCTGCCAAATGAAAAAGCCGCAGATTTCTGGCATGCACTGGTTGAAACCGGGGTTAAACCTTGCGGTCTCGGCGCGCGTGACACGCTGCGTCTGGAAGCGGGCATGAATTTGTACGGTCAGGAGATGGACGAAGGCGTTTCACCTCTGGCGGCTAACATGGGCTGGACCATCGCCTGGGAACCGGCAGACCGTGATTTCATCGGCCGCGAAGCGCTTGAATCTCAGCGTCAGCATGGCACCGAACAACTCGTCGGGCTGGTGATGACCGAGAAAGGCGTACTGCGCGTCGAACTGCCTGTGCGCTTCTCCGATGCCCAAGGCAATCAGCACGAAGGCATTATCACCAGCGGCACGTTCTCGCCAACTCTCGGCTACAGCATTGCGCTGGCGCGCGTTCCGGCAGGGATTGGCGAAACCGCTGTGGTGCAAATTCGTAACCGTGAAATGCCGGTCAAAGTGACCAAACCTGTTTTTGTACGCGCTGGCAAAGCCGTCGTGTAATCGATTATTTTTTCAGGAGTAATGTGAATGAGCAATGTACCTGCAGAACTGAAATACAGCAAAGAACACGAATGGCTGCGTAAAGAAGCCGATGGCTCTTACACCGTTGGGATCACCGAACACGCGCAGGAACTGCTGGGCGATATGGTGTTTGTCGACTTGCCGGAAGTGGGAAAAATCGTTGCCGCAGGCGATGACTGTGCCGTCGCGGAATCCGTAAAAGCGGCTTCTGATATTTACGCGCCTATCAGCGGTGAAATCGTTGCCGTCAACGATGAACTGAGCGACTCCCCGGAGCAGGTCAACAGTGAGCCCTACACTGGCGGCTGGATCTTCAAAATCAAAGCCAGCGACGAAGCAGAAGTCGCGGCGCTTCTGGATGCGACAGCATACGAAGCCCTGTTAGAAGACGAGTAAAAGCGTAGGCCCGGTCAGCGCTAGCGCCACCGGGCAATCCCGTTCGAGATCATCACGATTTACTGCACGTATCAGGAACCCTCGCTCATGACACAGACCTTAAGCCAGCTTGAACATCGCGGCGCTTTCATTGAACGCCATATCGGCCCGGATGCGGCACAGCAGCAGGAGATGCTGAACACCGTTGGCGCAGAGTCGTTAGACGCGCTGACCGGCCAGATTGTGCCGCAGGACATTCAGCTCGCGACCCCGCCGCAGGTAGGTGACGCGACCACCGAATTCGCCGCGCTGGCAGAACTGAAAACCATTGCCAGCCGCAACAAGCGCTTTAAGTCTTACATCGGCATGGGCTACACCGCTGTGCAACTGCCGCCGGTTATCCTGCGCAACATGCTGGAAAATCCGGGTTGGTACACCGCTTATACGCCGTACCAGCCGGAAGTGTCGCAGGGCCGACTGGAAGCACTGCTGAACTACCAGACGATCACCCTGGATTTGACCGGTCTGGATATCGCCTCTGCTTCACTGCTGGACGAAGCAACTGCCGCCGCCGAAGCGATGGCGATGGCAAAACGCGTAAGCAAACTGAAAAATGCGAATCGCTTCTTCGTAGCGGCTGACATTCACCCGCAGACGCTGGACGTGGTGCGCACGCGTGCGGAAACCTTTGGTTTTGAAGTAATTGTCGATGACGCTGAAAAAGCGTTAGACCATCAGGACGTGTTCGGCGTGCTGTTGCAGCAGGTTGGCACCACGGGTGAAGTGCATGACTACAGCAAACTGATTGATGAACTGAAAACGCGCAAAGTGATTGTCAGCGTCGCCGCTGATTTCATGGCGCTGGTGTTGTTGACCGCACCGGGCAAACAGGGCGCGGATATTGTGTTCGGCTCTGCTCAACGCTTCGGCGTGCCAATGGGCTACGGCGGCCCACATGCGGCCTTCTTCGCCGCAAAAGACGAATTCAAACGCTCCATGCCGGGCCGTATTATTGGTGTGTCGAAAGACGCTGCCGGTAATACCGCGCTGCGCATGGCGATGCAGACCCGCGAGCAGCATATCCGCCGCGAGAAAGCGAACTCCAACATCTGTACTTCCCAGGTGCTGTTGGCGAACATCGCGAGCCTTTATGCCGTATTCCACGGTCCGGCTGGCCTGAAACGTATCGCCGGGCGTATCCATCGCCTGACCGATATTCTGGCAACGGGCCTGCAACAGAAAGGCCTGAAGCTGCGTCACGAACACTTCTTCGACACCCTGTGTGTGGAAGTGGCTGACAAAGCCGCCGTACTGGCGCGTGCCGAAGCGGCAGAAATCAACTTGCGCAGTGACATCCACAACGCAGTGGGCATCACACTGGATGAAACCACTTCGCGTGAAGATGTGCTGGCACTGTTAGGCGTTATCGTTGGCGACAATCATGGCCTGACTATCGACGGCCTGGATAAAGAAGTGGCGCACGACAGCCGTTCTATTCCATCGGCAATGCTGCGTGAAGACGAAATTCTGACTCATCCGGTGTTCAATCGCTATCACAGCGAAACCGAGATGATGCGCTACATGCACTCGCTGGAGCGTAAAGATTTGGCGCTGAATCAGGCGATGATCCCATTGGGATCGTGCACCATGAAGCTCAATGCCGCCGCCGAAATGATCCCAATTACCTGGCCGGAATTCAGCGAACTGCACCCGTTCTGCCCGGCGGATCAGGCAGAAGGTTATCATCAGATGATTAACCAGTTGTCTGACTGGCTGGTGAAACTGACCGGATACGACGCGCTGTGTATGCAGCCAAACTCTGGCGCACAGGGCGAATACGCAGGTCTGCTGGCGATCCGTCACTATCACGAAAGCCGCAACGAAGGGCATCGCGATATTTGCCTGATCCCAAGCTCAGCGCACGGCACCAACCCGGCTTCTGCGCAGATGGCGGGAATGCAGGTTGTCGTTGTGGCGTGTGACAAGCAAGGCAACATCGATCTTGCTGATTTGCGTGCGAAAGCCGAGCAAACAGGTGCGAACCTTTCCTGCATCATGGTGACGTATCCGTCTACCCACGGTGTGTATGAAGAAACCATCCGCGAAGTGTGCGAAATCGTGCACCAGTTTGGCGGTCAGGTTTACCTCGATGGCGCGAATATGAACGCGCAAGTCGGCATTACTTCGCCAGGCTTTATCGGCGCGGACGTGTCGCACCTCAACTTGCACAAAACCTTCTGCATTCCGCACGGCGGTGGCGGCCCAGGTATGGGACCGATTGGCGTGAAAGCGCATCTGGCCCCGTTTGTACCGGGTCACAGCGTGGTGCAAATCGAAGGGATGCTCACCCGTCAGGGCGCAGTTTCAGCTGCACCGTTCGGCAGCGCCTCGATTCTGCCAATCAGCTGGATGTACATCCGCATGATGGGCGCGCAAGGGCTGAAACAGGCGAGCCAGGTGGCGATTCTGAACGCCAATTACATTGCCACCCGTTTGCAGGATGCTTATCCGGTGCTGTATACCGGGCGCGATGGTCGCGTGGCGCACGAATGTATTCTCGATATTCGTCCGCTGAAAGAAGAAACTGGCATCAGCGAGCTGGATATCGCTAAGCGTCTGATCGACTACGGTTTCCACGCCCCGACGATGTCCTTCCCGGTCGCGGGCACATTGATGGTGGAGCCGACCGAATCGGAAAGCAAAGTCGAACTCGACCGCTTTATCGACGCGATGCTGGCTATCCGCAATGAAATCAATCGCGTACAGCAAGGCGAATGGCCGCTGGAAGATAACCCGCTGGTGAATGCGCCGCACACGCAGAACGAGTTGGTGGCTGAGTGGAACCACGGTTATAGCCGCGAAGTGGCTGTGTTCCCGGCAGGCATGGCGAACAAGTACTGGCCGACGGTGAAACGTCTGGACGATGTCTACGGCGACCGCAACCTGTTCTGTTCCTGCGTGCCAATGAGCGAGTACCAGTAATCGGGTAACGACACTATCTTTTGAGGGCGCTTCGGCGCCCTTACTTTTTGGGAGAACAGAATGGCTATGGCATTGGTAACCGGTGGGAGCCGGGGAATTGGCAGAGCGACGGCGCTGCAACTGGCACAGGAAGGCTACACTGTCGCAGTGAATTACCATCACAACATCCAGGCCGCTACGCAGGTCGTGAATGAGATCATTGAGAATGACGGAAAGGCTTTTGCGGTGCGCGCGGATATCAGCGATGAAGCGCAGGTCATGGCAATGTTTGAAGCGCTGGACCGCGAAGGCGAACCCTTGACCGCGCTGGTCAATAACGCCGGAATTTTGTTCCAGCAAAGCACCATTGAAAATCTCACCGCCGAGCGAATCAACCACGTCCTGGCGACCAACGTCACCGGTTATTTCCTTTGTTGTCGTGAAGCGGTCAAACGAATGGCACACCGCCATGGTGGCAAAGGCGGGGCGATTGTTAACGTTTCGTCGGCGGCGTCGCGGCTGGGCGCACCTTTCGAATATGTCGACTATGCGGCCTCAAAAGGCGCAGTGGATACGTTGACGACGGGTCTGGCGCTGGAAGTCGCGGCGCAGGGCATTCGTGTGAACTGCGTTCGACCGGGTCTTATCTACACCGAAATGCATGCCTCTGGCGGCGAACCGGGACGCGTCGATCGCGTGAAATCGATGTTGCCGATGCAGCGCGGTGGGCAACCGGAAGAAGTCGCGCAGGCGATTGTCTGGCTGCTGAGTGACAAAGCGTCGTATGTCACCGGGAGTTTTATGGAGTTGTCGGGCGGGCGGTAAGTCACTGAGATGCGCGGTGGCGCTACGCTTACCGCGCCTACGGATAAAGCAGTAGGGTTTTGTAGGCCCGGTAAGGCGCAAGCCGCCACCGGGCAATTCGTGGTTACAGATTCTCGCCGTTGCTGGCAATCACTGCTTTGTACCAGTTGAAGCTCTTCTTGCGTGAACGGGACATGTCGCCCGTGCCGTCGTCATGCTTGTTCACATAGATAAAACCGTAACGCTTACTGTACTGACCGGTGGTGAAGGATACGCAATCGATACAGCCCCACGGGGTGTAACCCATCAACGCCACACCATCGTGGGTGACGGCTTTCATCATTTCTTCGACGTGTGCACGTAGATAATCAATGCGATAGTCGTCGTTAATGCTGCCATCTTCTTCGACTTTGTCGTACGCACCGAAGCCGTTTTCCACGATAAACAGAGGCTTCTGATAACGCTCGTACAGCTCGCACAGCGCGTAGCGCAGGCCAACCGGATCAATCTGCCAGCCCCAATCGGATGCTTTCACGTGCGGATTCGGCACGCTGCCTTCGAAGCCGGAAATCGCATCGCCACTGCCGCCTTCTGCTTTCACGGCGTTGGTCATGTAGTAGCTTAAGCCGAGGTAAGCGCAGGTGCCTTCACGCAGGATCTCTGCATCACTTTCTTCCATGTTGATGGTAAATCCGCGACGTTCCCACTCGTTGAGTACATAAGTCGGGTAGTAGCCACGCATCTGCACATCGGTAAAGACATAGCGTTCACGCATCGCTTCCTGAGCGAACATCATATCTTCTGGCTTACAGGAGAACGGATACAGTGGCACCATCGCCAGCATGCAGCCAACCTGCATCTGCGCGTTAATGCGACGTGCGGCTTTCACAGCCAGCGCGCTTGCCACGAACTGATGATGCAGCACCTGATACATCACTTCTTCCGGGTTATCGTGTTCGGTGTACACCACACCTGAACAGCAGTAGCCGAACAGCGGCGCACGCCAGTTACGCTGGTTGTTGATCTCGTTGAAGGTCATCCAGTATTTGACTTTATGTTTGTAGCGCTCGAAAACGACTTCGGCGAAACGCACAAAGAAATCAACGACTTTACGGTTGGTCCAGCCGCCGTATTCCTGCACTAAATGCAGCGGCATTTCAAAGTGAGAGAGGGTGATCACCGGCTCAATGTTGTATTTGAGTAACTCATCAAACATATCGTCGTAGAATTTCAGCCCTTCTTCGTTCGGCTGTGTTTCGTCGCCTTTCGGGAAGATTCGCGTCCAGGCGATGGAAGTTCGGAAACATTTGAAGCCCATTTCAGCAAACAGCTTAATGTCTTCTTTGTAATGGCTGTAGAACTCAACGGCTTCGTGGTTTGGATAGTATTTGCCAGGTTCAACCTGAGTAGTGATTTCACGTGGAACGCCGTGTGCCCCGCCGGTCAGCACATCACAAATGCTTGGGCCTTTGCCGCCTTTGTTCCAGCCGCCTTCAACCTGATGCGCCGCAACCGCGCCGCCCCACATAAAATCTTTTGGTAAGGTTAATTTTTTCATCTTTCACATTCCCCTGATAATGCTGATTGAGAATGAGTCTAACAAAGGGGAAATAATTGTCACGATATAACAAACTCACGCTCAGGTAATTTGTTACATCTAAAAAACAGGGCGTTTTTTTATGTCAGTTTTTTCGCCAGTTTACGGCCCAATGTTTCGAGGATATAAATAACGGGGATTTGTGTCGTAATATCGTAAACGCCGCCAATGCGAATGGGGGATATATGCCAGGAGAGGTTAAAATCGGCCAGTTTAGCCAACCGGGAATGCTCATGGCTGGTGATCGACAGTACCTTGCAGCGGTGCAGGCTGAACTGCCCGGCGAAACGCAGGATCTCTTCTGTCTCGCCTGAAACCGAAAGGACAATAGCCAGAGCATTTTTTGCCATATCATTGGTGACCGGAAAATAAGGATCATCAATATGGTTGCTGAATTTCCCCACGTTAGAGAAAAAGCGTGCACCATATTTGGCTAATGCGCCTGATGTGCCCGCACCGACAAATATAATTCGCTCCGAAGCTAAAATAATATCAACGGCATCATCAATCAGTTTATCAAATTCATCATTATTGACGCTTTTGAAAAAACTGATAATTTCACTGGCGGAGGTATTACTTTGCTGCGGTTCATCTTGTTCCAGATACAGCTTAAAGCGCACGCGGAACTCAGAGTAACCTTCGCAGTTCAGCTTGCGGCAAAAGCGCAGTACCGTAGTCGTGGACACGCCTGCAGAATCCGCCAGTTCGCGGATGGTCATATACATGACTTTGTCACGATTTTTAATGACATACTGGTAGACCATCATCTCAAGATTGTTGAGACTGGCGATGGCGGCGTGGGAGAAAAGACTCACGTTGGCAGGCACTCATCCGGCAAATTCAATACAGGAATCATAACATGGCCCCGAACGACATCACTTTTTTTCAACGCTTTCAGGAAGACATTCTGGCTGGGCGTAAAACCATAACCATCCGGGATGCCAGCGAATCACACTTCAAAACGGGCGATGTCCTGCGTGTAGGGCGTTTTGAGGATGACGGCTATTTCTGCACAATTCGCGTGACGGCCACTTCACAAGTCACGCTCGACAGCCTGACGCAGCAGCATGCGCAGCAGGAAAACATGACGCTAGCAGAACTGAAATCGGTCATCGCAGAAATCTACCCGGACCAGCAGCAGTTTTATGTGATTGAATTCCAGTGTGTTTGATTTTAGGAAACATCTGTGCGGCGAAATGACAGTTTAACAATATGATTTTAAATGACTTGTAAAGTCGGCTGTTTTTATTTTAGCTAACAGGTGTTCACTGGAATCATTCTCAGTTAGGCTAGTGATGCGTTAACGTATTTTATCCTTCCGGAGTTCAGTATGGTTAGCAAACCATTAATTACGCACGGTTATTCACTGGCAGAAGAAATTGCCAACAGCATCAGTCACGGGATAGGGCTGGTGTTCGGGATTGTCGGACTGGTATTGCTGCTGGTTCAGGCGGTTGATACTCACGCCAGCGCAACGGCGATCACCAGTTACAGCCTGTATGGCGGCAGCATGATCCTGCTGTTTCTGGCTTCCACGCTTTATCACGCCGTACCCCATCAACGAGCCAAACTGTGGCTCAAAAAATTAGACCACTGTGCTATCTATTTATTGATTGCCGGAACCTACACACCATTTTTGCTGGTAGGGCTGGATTCAACGCTGGCGCGCGGATTAATGATTGTTATCTGGAGCCTGGCGCTGCTCGGGATCTTGTTCAAACTGACGATTGCGCACCGCTTTAAAGTGTTGTCGCTGGTGACCTATCTGACGATGGGGTGGCTGTCGTTGATCGTGGTGTATCAGCTTGCGATGAAGCTTTCAGCGGGAGGCGTTACGCTTCTGGCTGCGGGCGGAGTGGTCTATTCGCTCGGCGTTATTTTCTATGTCTGCAAGCGGATTCCGTACAACCATGCTATCTGGCACGGTTTTGTACTCGGCGGGAGTGTGTGCCATTTTCTGGCCATATATCTCTACGTTGGGAAGCTTTAAGCCAGATAACAGGTGAAAAAAAACCTGATCGTCAGCCGTATACGGAAGAACGATCAGGCGGTCAATGACCATTAACAACACCAGGGGTTAATGCCAACTGCCGAAAGGCCGAGGGCATTAATGCTTGCAATATCACTTCAGACAGAGGGTAACGGGTTAATTCAGTCGGTACTCCAGATGCTCAATTTCCACTTCTTGCTCTTCGCTCAGTGAACTCAGCACATAATCCAGCGCGTTGTGAACACCCCAGATATCGATATAGTCGTAGCGGTCTTCCGCTGAAAGTTTCTGCGCGTGCAGTTCACGCAGGCGGGCATAGTCGTACCACTGGCGCACGCTGCCGTAACGATGATGCCAGTCGTGGCACACCAGTGAACCCTGCACAAACAACATCCGACACGGCAGATGAACAAACAGATGCATCGCAGTCCATTTGCTCCAGTGACCCCAGTGTTTAACACTGAAATTTGGCGGGCATTTCGAACCACAGAAACGCGCCAGACAGTTATTGATATGGCTGTCGCGCACCGATTCGCCTTCTTTGCGCACCAGCCATACGTGTTCGGTCAGCAGATGCATCAACGAAGCCATTTGGTAAATCACGACAAAGGGCATCACCAGAATGAAGAGAGTGCCTGTAATACCGATGAAATAGCTCAAGCCAGCTAGCACCGCAAACCACACCAGAGTCATCATTAAGCGATAAAAAGGCACGCCGATCAGATTGGATTTCAGGCGGCCATAGAAAAATACCAAATGGAATTTTGGGCTGAGCAGGGTCAGAAGCAGCCGCATATACAGCGCAGATTTGGTTTTGCCTGGCGTAAACCCAAGCTGATAAATCGCCGCCAAATCTTTATCTTCAAGCGTGGAAAATTCGCGGCCATGGTGTTCGTAGACATGGAACTGACGATAGGACTCGTAAGGTTGAACGATAAATAATGTCGACAATATTTCACACAGTGCTTTGTTCACTTTCTGCGATTTATACAAATGGCCGTGTACACCATGATGAATAATGGTCGCCACAATATAACGAGCACCTGAGGCCGAGAAGAGAGCGCCAACCAGCCAGCAGACGATTTGCAGAATAATACTTTCGATGAACACCACTGAAAGCGTGATTAGCACAACCCCGATCGCGACCCAACTCAGCGCCCACAACACCATTTCGGTAGAATTACTTTGCCAAAGCGGTTTGCGCTCAGGTAACTCTTTTCCTGTCAGCCACGTCCACACCCCTTGAAAAGGCAATATTTCATATGAGCGCCTTATTTCCGTTGACTGGTGATATCCTTTTACTGGACGACGCATAATCGCTCCTGTTCTGACTTACTGTAGAAAATGGTTAATGAGATAAAACACAGCCAGGCTTAATAATACAGCGCTGACAATATTACGGATTAACAACGCAATAATGACGCTGAATATGGCTCCCAGAAAGTAAGGGTTGAGTGGGAATTCCCGTACCACACCATGATCCATCAAAATAATCGGGCCGCAAATTGCAGTCAGTAAACAAGGGGCAGAATATTTTAACGCTTTATTAATGACGCCAGGGATTTTCAGCGGAACGTTCGGCTCAAGGAACACATAGCGATTGAAAAATACAATGGCCGCGAGGGTTAGAATAAGTAACCAGCTCATTTATTGCTCCTTGATAAGAGTCGAGATGACGACCGAGCAGAACATACCGCACAGGCCAGCCAGCACAATCGCGCCTTCGAACTGGTAGTAGCTTAGCAGCATCGACAACACCAGTGAGATAACGACGCCCGCCAGGGTGCTGATTTTTTTAATCATCGGCACCACAATCGTAATAAACGTTGCGACGATCGAATAATCCAGGTGGTATTTATCAAGGTTAGGGACAGACGACGCCATCACAATTCCCATAAAGCTGAATATATTCCACGATAAATAAAAGGTCAGCCCCGCGCCAATCATATAACCCGGTGTCAGTTCGGTTCGTTTATCTTTTGTTTCGCTTAAGGCGAATAATTCATCGGTCAATAAAAAACCAATCGGCAAGCGTAATTTTGTTTTCAGGCAGGAGACAAATTCTCGTAGCGTCAGGCCATAAATAAAGTGCTGAGAGGTAATGAAAAACACCGACACAATAATCGTTAACACACTGGCACCGGTCATGGTCAGGCCAAGGGTCACCAGTTGAGCTGCACCCGCGAAGATAATGGCGGACATACCAATGCTCTGCCAGAACGACAGTCCCGCCTGAATCGCCATCGAACCGGCGAGGATCCCCCATGGGATCACAGACACACAGAGTGGGAGCATTTCTACGGCGCCGCGCATGAACGAGGAACGTGGCGAACTTTGCAGTTCAGTATATGAACTGGACTCAGCGATGGCTTTTCTCATGGAATACGTCAACTGGCTTTACGGACATGCCGTTAACGCTATAGAAGCAGGAAGAGGGTGTATTGAATGTTATTGCTCTGCCTGAAAGGGGTCAGGCTTTAATGAATTCGCCCGGGGTCAGGCCAATCGAATTTTTGAAATGGCGGTGGAAATGGCTTTGATCGGTGAAGCCACAGATGATGGAGGTATCGAGGATTGTTAAGCCCTGGCGTAGCAGCGTACGGGCTTTGCGCAACCGGGCCTGAACCAGATAAGCGTGCGGGGTCATGCCCGTAACGACTTTGAATTGCCTGAGAAAATGCCAGTGGCTGAGACCCGCGAGTTCTGCCAGCCGTGTCAGGGTGTGATCTTCTTCCGGGCAACTGTCGATGAAATCTTTCGCTCGCAAAATGCGTTGAGTCGCCGCTGGTAACTCAAGCGGGGCTTTACGGGTGCGGCTGTAACGAACGCTGAGCAGGGTTAAAGAAGAGAGCAGGAGGGTTTCTTTTAGCAGATTATTGCCTTCTTTATCGAGCATGCTGAAAGTCAGTAGTAGCTGCTCTGAAAGCCCAGGATCGTGGATAACCGCATCCGGGAACCACGGAACGAAATCTTTTCCGTCCGGCATCTGACGAAGAATGTCATTCAGCATATCCGGGTGCGGATAAATCGCGCGGTACGCCCAGCCATGCTCCAGTTCGGAACTGCCGGTATGCACGTCATCGGCGTTAACAATGATGATATCGCCACGTGGCGCGACATGTTCTGCACCCGAACGATAAAAGCGTTGTGCGCCCTGATCGATAACGCCAATACAGAAAGTGTCATGTACATGGCGTGCAAAGCGCTGTTTGTAATATCTTGCCTGCAGCATGTCGATGCCGCCGAGGGCATCGACGCGGTGGAAGTGAGTGTGTTCTTTGATATTCAGTTTCATGTCACCCCTCCGCTTCTGTTTTGTATAAAATTGCTATTGCCGGCGTGATAATTTTCCGGCAACAGCCTGTCAGGCTTCTTCGAGTGAATAGGGCAGTGGTTCAATGCGCAGCGAGCCGGAATCCTCACGCACACGGAAGAGGCTGTCAGGTTCCATATCATTGTTCATGACCACCTGAACCCGCACGCTACCGTCATCCAACTGTACCGCAGCCAGCACAGTGCCGGTACGACGCCAGTTTTCACCCATCTGCATCTCAAGATCTTCACCCGCTTCTGGCACACGGCTAGCGCTGCCCACCAGAGACCACAGCGCACGCTTGTTTGCTCCGCGGAATTTCGCACGCGCCACCATCTCCTGACCGGTGTAACAGCCTTTTTTAAAGCTGATGCCGCCGAGGGCCTGAAGGTTTGTCGCTTGCGGGATAAACTGCGCACTGTTTACGGTGTCGATAACCGGCAGGCCAGCTTCGATGTTGAGCGCCAGCCATTGTTGGCTGTTGTTCAGAGCGGCTTCACCGCTCAGCGCTTCGGTGACGCGTTGGGCTGTTTCTTCACTGACAACCAGCAGGAAACGCT
The DNA here is from genome assembly GCF_036271055.1 of Scandinavium sp. Classification (GTDB taxonomy): domain Bacteria; phylum Pseudomonadota; class Gammaproteobacteria; order Enterobacterales; family Enterobacteriaceae; genus Scandinavium. The sequence continues at coordinate 38,031 of NZ_DATBBJ010000007.1, forward strand.
CTGCCGGGTATTCAAACCACAGCAGGGAGCTATCACCATCGCGAACGGCCTGATTGTTGTTGTCAGGCAATGTCGTGAAGACATTCGCCAGCGCGGCGCGAGCCTGGAAACCAGCAATGCCTAGCAGCACACGGGTATCGTCTGGCGTAATTGTCACCTTCGCGAAGACGGCATATTTTTTCAGTTCGGTGAGCTGCGCGTCACGCACATTGCGACGCTCAATCCAGGCAAAACCTTCTGGTTCGCGGAACAAACGCAGATTGCTCCACATCTTGCCTTTGGCATCGCAATGCGCCACCAACAAATGCTGCTGTTCTGTCATTTGCGCGACATCCGCAGTGACCTGGCCCTGCAAATAACTTTCGGCTTCGTTACCGGTAGCAGTTGCCAGCGCCCAATCGTCGAGGGTCATCAGCGTGAGCGGAAGACGCGCAGAGGATGAAGGCTGACGTGGAGGAAAAGGAGTAAAAGCCATAGTCATGTCCTGAATAGCTTAACGCAACGTTAATGACTAATGGTAAAAGAGCTATTGCGCATTGCAAGCGCTTTCCGAAGACCATTTGTGCCATTATTCTGTTTTACGAGGTGGCACGGAAAATAATGTAATTCCTTGCACTCTATGTGGTATTTATCTGAAACAGCGCCGCAATAAACGATATTGCTGTAAAGTAAGTGAATAAAACGCGTTAAACTACTTGTATCGATATTCAGGAAGGACAACATGGACATTACCAATAAAGCCCGTATTCATTGGGCATGCCGTCGGGGAATGCGCGAGCTCGATATTTCCATCATGCCGTTTTTTGAGTATGAGTACGACACGCTGAGCGACAGCGATAAAGCGCTGTTTATTCGTCTTCTGGAGTGCGACGACCCGGATCTGTTTAACTGGCTGATGAACCATGGCAAGCCAGCAGATGCGGAAATGCAACGGATGGTGCAACTTATTCAAACACGGAATCGGGAACGTGGTCCTGTGGCAATCTGATTTACGCGTCTCATGGCGCTCGCAGTGGGTCTCTTTATTGCTCCACGGACTGGTTGCAGCTTTTATTCTGCTGATGCCCTGGCCGCTGAGCTATACCCCGTTATGGTTGTTGCTTCTGTCGCTGGTGGTTTTTGACTGTGTGCGCAGTCAGCGACGCATTAACGCAAGCCAGGGTGAGATAAAACTGCTGATGGACTCCCGTTTGCGTTGGCAAAATCAGGAGTGGGATGTGCTCGGCACACCCTGGGTGCTTAAGAGCGGCATGATGCTGCGTTTACGTCGCATTGACGGGCGTAAGAAAACGCATCTGTGGTTAGCCGCAGACAGCATGGATACAGGGGAGTGGCGGGATTTGCGCCGGACGATTTTACAACAGCCAGCGCAACAATAACGTCAATATCAGGAGAACTGTTCGGCCATTTCGCCGAGGATCTGTTCGCACCAGGTCTGTAGGCGCTCGTCGCTCAGGTCGTACTGATTAGTTTCATCCAGCGCAAGGCCGACAAACAATTGGCCGTCTGCAATGACAGGTTTTGGGCTGGTGAACTCATAACCTTCTGTTGGCCAGTAGCCGATGAACTTCACGGCTTTGCGCGCGAGTTGTTCATGCAGCATGCCGAGTGCATCCAGGAACCACTCGCCGTATCCTAATTGATCGCCCATGCCGTACAGCGCCACGATTTTGCCGTCCAGCCTCAGGTTATCCAGCTGTTCCCAAATCGCTTCCCAGTCTTCCTGGATTTCACCAAAATCCCAGGTCGGAATACCGAGGATCAGTACGTCGTACTGCTCCATCAGCGTGGGGGAATCATCTTTCAGATTATGCAACGTCACCAGCTCTGCGCCGATAATGTCGCGGATTTTCTCCGCCGCCATTTCGGTGTAACAGGTACTGGAACCGTAAAATAGGCCAATTTTCATCGCGAAAACTCTCAGTGCTTGCTATGACTTTGCGCTAGTGTATCAGAAAGGTATTGCCTTAAGGCATAATGAGCCAGACAGCCGCTCCGGGAGGCACATATGGAAAAGGATCTCGCACAAATCGAACATTTTCTCGATGCGCTTTGGCTGGAGAAAAACCTCGCTGAGAATACCCTCAGCGCCTATCGTCGCGATTTAACGATGATGGTTGAATGGCTTCATAAGCACAACTTGAGCAGTGAAACGGTGCAATACTCCGACCTGCAACTTTTGCTGGCCGAGCGTGTTGAAGGGGGTTACAAAGCCACCAGTTCGGCACGCTTGTTGAGCGCGATGCGCCGCTTCTTCCAGCATCTGTATCGGGAAAAAGTGCGCCCGGACGACCCCAGTTCACAGCTGGCGTCACCGAAGCTTCCCCAGCGTTTGCCCAAGGATTTAAGCGAATCGCAGGTCGATCGTCTGCTACAGGCCCCGTTGGTGGATAACCCATTGGAACTGCGGGATAAAGCGATGCTGGAACTGCTTTATGCCACCGGCCTTCGCGTGACTGAGCTCGTGGGGCTGACGATGAGTGATATCAGCCTGCGACAGGGTGTGGTGCGGGTTATCGGGAAAGGCAATAAAGAACGATTGGTGCCGCTCGGTGAGGAAGCAGTGTACTGGCTGGAGAATTACCTCGAACATGGCCGTCCGTGGCTGCTAAACGGAGTGTCCATTGACGTGATGTTTCCCAGCCAGCGCGCGCAGCAGATGACGCGTCAGACGTTCTGGCACCGCATCAAACACTATGCGGTATTAGCCGGTATCGATAGCGCGAAACTGTCACCGCACGTGTTGCGCCATGCTTTCGCCACGCATTTGCTCAATCACGGTGCAGATTTGCGCGTGGTGCAAATGCTGTTAGGCCACAGTGACCTTTCAACCACGCAGATTTACACGCATGTCGCCACGGAGCGGCTGCGGCAACTTCATCAACAGCATCACCCTCGGGCGTGATCTGAATACGAAAGACACAGGAAAAGTTATGAAAAAAGGTTTAGTGATGTTCTCTCTGCTGGCGGCTGCTTTTTGCGGCCCGGCCCAGGCTGACGACGCCGCCATTCAGCAGTCGCTGGTAAAATTGGGTGTGCAGAGCTCGGATATCCAGACGGCACCGGTTGCGGGCATGAAAACCGTACTGACCAACAGCGGCGTATTGTATGTAACCGAAGACGGTAAACATATTATTCAGGGACCGATGTATGACGTGAGCGGCGCGCACCCTGTGAACGTGACCAATCAGTTGCTGATGGGCAAGCTGAATGCGTTGCAAAAAGAGATGATTGTCTATAAAGCCGCGCAGGAAAAACATGTGATTACCGTCTTTACCGACATCACCTGCGGCTATTGCCACAAGCTGCATGAAGAGATGAAAGACTATAATGCGCTGGGGATCACCGTGCGTTACCTGGCTTTCCCGCGTCAGGGTGTGCAGAGCCCGGCTGAGCAGGATATGAAATCCATCTGGTGTGCGAAAGATCGTAATAAAGCGTTCGACGATGCCATGAACGGTAAAGGCGTGCAGGCGGCAAGCTGTGACATCAATATCGCCAACCACTACGCGTTAGGCGTGCAGTTTGGCGTGAACGGTACTCCGGCCGTGGTACTGAATGACGGTTATGTGGTGCCGGGCTATCAGGCTCCACAGGAGATGAAAGCCTTCCTCGATGAACACCAAAAACAAACCAGCGGTAAATAATCGGCGTGAAACAGCAGATACAACTCCGTCGCCGGGAAGTGGACAACTCGGCGCAGCTGCCCCCAGATTTGCCGCCACTGCTCCAGCGACTGTATGCCAGCCGTGGGGTACGAAGCGCTGTCGATCTCGAACGTAGCGTGAAGGGTATGCTGCCGTGGCAGCAACTTTCTGGCGTAGAGAAGGCTGTTGAGATCCTTTATAACGCGTTTCGCGAAGGGCTGCGGATTGTCGTCGTAGGGGATTTTGACGCCGATGGCGCGACCAGTACGGCACTCAGCGTGCTGAGCCTGCGCCAGCTTGGTTGCAGTAACGTCACCTATCTGGTGCCAAACCGTTTTGAAGATGGTTACGGGCTGAGCCCGGAAGTGGTCGATCAGGCGCATGCACGCGGTGCGCAGTTGATTATGACCGTCGATAACGGGATTTCTTCTCACTCTGGCGTCGATCGTGCGCATGCATTGGGCATTCCTGTGGTGGTTACCGATCACCACTTGCCGGGCGATACGCTGCCTGCGGCCGAAGCTATCATCAATCCGAACTTGCGCGATTGTGAATTCCCATCGAAATCGCTGGCGGGCGTGGGTGTCGCGTTTTATCTGATGCTGGCGTTGCGTACCCATTTACGCGACCAGGGTTGGTTCGAATCGCAGGGCATAGCTGCGCCCAATCTCGCCGAACTGTTAGATCTCGTGGCGCTGGGAACCGTGGCTGACGTTGTGCCGCTGGATGCCAACAACCGTATTCTGACGTGGCAAGGGCTAAGCCGTATCCGCGCTGGAAAATGCCGTCCGGGCATTAAAGCACTGCTGGAAGTTTCGAATCGCGATGCGCAAAAACTGGCGGCCAGCGATCTCGGCTTCGCGCTTGGCCCACGCCTGAATGCCGCAGGTCGACTGGATGATATGTCCGTTGGGGTGGCGCTGTTGCTCAGCGATAACATTGGCGAAGCGCGACAGCTGGCCAATGAACTGGATGCGCTAAATCAGACGCGCAAAGAAATTGAGCAGGGCATGCAGGCGGAAGCGCTGACGCTGTGCGAAAAATTGGAGCGCAGCAGCGAAACGCTGCCCGGCGGTCTGGCGATGTACCATCCGGAATGGCATCAGGGCGTGGTCGGTATTCTGGCTTCGCGTATCAAAGAGCGCTTTCACCGCCCAGTGATTGCGTTTGCTCCGGCGGGTGACGGCACGCTGAAAGGCTCCGGGCGTTCGATTCAGGGGCTGCACATGCGCGATGCGCTGGAGCGTCTGGATACGCTTTATCCGAAGATGATGATCAAGTTCGGCGGCCATGCGATGGCTGCTGGCCTGTCGCTGGAAGAAGCGCAGTTCGATCTCTTTCAGCAGCGTTTCGGTGAACTCGTCACCGAATGGCTCGATCCCGCCTTGTTGCAAGGCGAAGTGGTTTCCGATGGTCCGTTAACGGCTGCGGAAATGACGATGGAAATTGCACAGATGCTGCGTGATGCGGGCCCTTGGGGGCAGATGTTCCCGGAGCCATTGTTTGATGGACGTTTTCGTCTGCTGCAACAGCGGCTGGTGGGCGAGCGTCATCTGAAAGTGATGGTTGAACCGGTTGGCGGTGGCCCGCTGCTTGACGGTATTGCGTTCAACGTTGATACCGCCTGCTGGCCAGACAATGGCGTGCGTGAAGTTGAGCTGGCTTATAAGCTCGATATCAACGAGTTTCGTGGCAATCGCAGCCTGCAACTGATTATCGATAATATCTGGCCAATTTAGCGTCAGGATTTCCTATAAAAAAGAGCGGAGATCCGTTAAAATCCCGCTCTTATCACCGCATTTTTACAAGCCCAGAAAAAGATAATCGATCATGTTTGAAATTAATCCGGTAAAAAATCGCATTCAGGACCTCACGGAGCGCTCCGACGTTCTTAGGGGGTACCTTTGACTATGATGCTAAGAAAGAGCGTCTCGAAGAAGTAAACGCCGAGCTGGAACAGCCGAATGTCTGGAACGAACCCGAGCGCGCACAGGCGTTGGGCAAAGAGCGTTCTGCACTGGAAGCCATTGTTGATACGCTCAACCAGATGTCTCAAGGCCTGGAAGATGTTTCCGGTCTGCTGGAATTGGCGATTGAAGCCGATGACGAAGAGACCTTCAACGAAGCCGTCGCCGAACTTGACGTGCTTGACGAGAAACTGGCACAGCTGGAATTCCGTCGCATGTTCTCCGGCGAATACGACAGTGCCGATTGCTACATCGACATTCAGGCAGGTTCTGGCGGCACCGAAGCCCAGGATTGGGCCAGCATGCTGATGCGTATGTATCTGCGCTGGGCTGAAGCTCGCGGTTTCAAAACAGAAATCATCGAAGAGTCTGAAGGCGAAGTGGCGGGTATCAAATCGGTCACCATTCGTATTCAGGGCGAATATGCCTTTGGTTGGTTGCGTACTGAAACAGGCGTACATCGCCTGGTGCGTAAGAGTCCATTTGACTCCGGCGGCCGCCGTCATACCTCTTTCAGCTCCGCCTTTGTCTACCCGGAAGTGGATGACGATATTGATATCGAAATCAACCCGGCAGACCTGCGTATCGACGTATACCGCGCCTCCGGTGCCGGTGGTCAGCACGTTAACCGTACAGAATCTGCGGTGCGTATTACCCACCTTCCAACCAACACCGTCACTCAGTGCCAGAACGACCGTTCGCAGCATAAGAACAAAGATCAGGCGATGAAGCAGATGAAAGCGAAGTTGTACGAGCTGGAAATGCAGAAGAAAAACGCTGAGAAGCAGTCGCTGGAAGACAACAAATCGGATATTGGTTGGGGCAGCCAGATTCGTTCTTACGTGCTGGACGACTCCCGTATCAAAGACTTGCGTACTGGGGTTGAAACCCGTAACACGCAAGCGGTACTGGATGGCGATCTGGACAAATTTATCGAAGCAAGTTTGAAAGCAGGGTTATGAGGAACCAACATGTCTGAACAACAAGCACAGGGCACCGAAGCGGTCGATCTAAATAATGAACTGAAAGCTCGCCGCGAAAAGCTGGCTGGCCTGCGCGAGCAGGGTATCGCTTTCCCAAATGACTTCCGTCGCGATCATACCTCTGACCAACTGCACGCTGACTTCGACGCGAAAGAGAACGAAGAGCTGGAAGAGTTGGGCATCGAAGTTGCCGTTGCGGGCCGTATGATGACTCGTCGCATCATGGGTAAAGCATCATTCGTTACCCTGCAAGATGTTGGCGGCCGC
>NZ_DATBBJ010000008.1:0-3013 GCF_036271055.1 Scandinavium sp.
GCGATAAGACCTATATTTGACAGAATAGCGGCCGAAGCGTGGAAGGAGGTGACCAAAGTCTAATGGCAAGTGTTGATGACAAAGTTGTATCGATGAGTTTCGAATCCAGCAAGTTTGAAACTGGTGTCAATGCAGCTATCAATGCTTTGAACAAGTTGAAGTCGGCATTGAGTTTTCCCAAAGCTGGCGATGCTCTAGATCAAGTTAGTGCCTCTGCTTCAAAGGTCGACCTCAATCCTATAGCCAAAGCTCTTGATTTCATTAAGAGTAAGTTTTCCGCGCTCGGTGTCATCGCTATCTCGGTGCTCAATAACATCACTAACAAAGTGGTGGATGCCGGGCTGAAGTTTGCCAAATCGCTGACTATTGACCCAATTGTGGCTGGGTTTCACAACTATGAGACTCAGATCAATGCTGTTCAAACGATTCTGGCAAACACTGGTCTTACTGGCAAGAAGGGTTTGGCTCAGGTCAATAGCGCATTGGCCGAGCTGAATACTTACGCGAATAAGACGATCTACAATTTCTCTGAGATGGCCAAGAACATCGGTACCTTCACGGCTGCCGGTGTTGACCTCAAGACGTCAACCGCATCGATCAAGGGTATTGCCAACCTGGCCGCGTTGTCTGGATCCAATGCGGATCAAGCTTCGTCGGCAATGTACCAGCTTTCACAGGCTATTGCTTCCGGAACAGTCAAGCTTCAGGACTGGAACTCGGTAGTCAATGCTGGTATGGGTGGTAAGGTATTCCAGAAGGCCCTGTATGACACAGGCGTCGCTATGCACACCATTAAGAACGCCAAGGTAGGCGAGACCTTTGATCAGTGGACAAACTCAGGTAACTCGTTCAGACAGTCGTTGCACAGCGGTTGGCTCACCAGTAAAGTCCTGACAACGACGCTCAAGGGCTTTACAGGAGATATGACCACCGCTCAGTTGAAAGCGGAAGGTTACACGGCTGCTCAGATCAAGGATATTGAGCGATTGGCCAAAGTAGCTTCAGGAGCTGCGACCAACATCAAGACGATGACTCAGTTGCAGCAAGCCTTGAAAGAGGAAGTTGCTACGGCATGGTCAGCTATCTTCAAAACTATATTTGGCGATATCAACGGAGCAACTACTCTATTCAGCAAGATTCACACTGTTGCTGAGAATGCTCTGACAAAGCCTATCTATGATTTGAATCGGCTTCTCGAGGGTTGGGCCAAGCTTGGCGGTCGAACTATTATGATCGATGCGCTTAAGCAGGCTTGGAAAGATCTTGGGGCAGTAATGGCGCCTATCAAGGCTGCTTTCCGAGAGATCTTCCCACCTACGACTGCCGCCCAGCTTGTCAGTATGACCAAGGCATTTGACAACTTCATGAAGTCACTTATGCCTAGTGCACAGACTATCGATAATTTGAAGCGTACGTTTGCCGGATTATTTGCGATTCTTGATATTGGTAAGCAGCTTCTTAGTGGTGTATTTACCGTCTTTTCTACGCTCTTTGCTGCAGTTGGCAAGGGTGGTGGAGGTTTCCTGAACCTTACCGGAAACATTGGCGACTTTCTAGTCTCAGTTGACAAAGCTCTCAAGTCGGGTAATAGACTTCATGATTTCTTTGTCGGGCTTGGAAGCGTGCTTGTCCAGCCGATCAAATTTATCGAGAGAATGGCCTCTGCTATTGGAAGTCTTTTCAGTGGATTTGGATCAAAATCCTCCGGAGGATTTTCCGCAGTAGTAGGCGGAATGGCCGGAGCTTTATCGCCTTTGCAGAAAGTTCTCGATGGAGCAAAGACTGCTTGGGACAATTTCTGGCAAGGTGTTGGCGACATAGCAACCAAGTTGAAGCCAGGATTCAAAGCTATTGTTGACGAGATTGGGAATCTTGGCACTCAGATCGGTACGGCTCTCCAGAACATCAACTGGCAAGGATTGCTATCGGTTGTCCAAACAGGCCTTCTTGGCGGTATGTATTTGGTGTTCAAGAAGTTCTTCAGTGGACTTGGTGAAAAAGCCGGTGGCGGGATTATGTCGAGCATCACTGGGATGTTTGATGGCTTGACCGGTGCGCTCAAGAATATGCAGCAGTCGATCAAGGCCGCTACGTTGCTCGAGATTGCCGCAGCTGTTGCACTTCTTACCGCTTCAATTGTCGCAATGTCTACGATTCCGTCGGCTAAGCTCAATAAAGCTATAGCTGGTGTGGCCTTTGCTATGGGTGAACTTGTCGGTGCCATGGCTATCATAAACAAGATTCCAATGCAAGGGTTCGTCAAGATCCCACTTATTGCCGGGTCTATGATTCTATTGGCTACTGCTGTTGATATTCTTGCCATAGCGGTAAAGAAGCTCAGTGGTATGAGTTGGGAGCAACTTGCTAAGGGCCTTACGGCAGTTGGATTGCTTCTTGTGGGTATATCTATAGCTGCTGGCCCACTATCCAAGAGTACCACAGGACTGATCAGTGCTGGTATTGGTATTACTGCCATTGCCATAGCTCTGAATATTCTGGCTCTGGCTATCAAGCAGTTTGGTGGCATGAGTTGGGAGGCGTTGGGCAAGGGTATGGCTTCTGTTGCTGTTGCCCTAGGCGGTATTGGCCTGGCTTCGAAGCTCTTCCCATCTGGGATGATTCAAATTGGCGCAGGTCTAGTTGTCGTTGCCACAGGGCTTAAAATATTGGCGAGTGCGGTTGCCAGCTTCGGCAAGTTGTCTTGGGTACAGATTGCCAAGGGTATGGCCTCGATTGCTGCCGCTCTTGTCATCATCGCTGGCGCTATGCAGCTCATGCCTTCAAATATGGTGGTTACAGCAGCAGGTCTCTTGTTGATTTCCATTGCTCTGAAAGGTATTGCCAGCTCTATTGAGAGTCTTGGTGGGCAATCGGTCGGAACTTTGGCAAAGGGTATAATCAGTCTTGCTCTAGCTTTGACCATTCTAGCTGCTGGTATGTATGCAATGACAGGAAGTCTTGCCGGTGCCGCGGCTCTGGCTGTTGCTTCTGCCAGCTTGATGTTGCTTGCTCC
>NZ_DATBBJ010000009.1:0-3024 GCF_036271055.1 Scandinavium sp.
ATCTCTCTACTCTTCGAAGGACCTCGCACATCATGAAACCAGGTGGCAGTCATCTTTGCATCGATGTAATCGTTGATCGCTTTTACATTTGCTTCAGAGAGTTTCTGGAAAATTTCCTCTGGAACTTCAGGAGTCAATACCATGAGCTTGATGTAGCCAAGAACTTCATCAACTGTCTTCTCAGAATTACCCAAGAAAGGCTTCTCATAGATTGACTCCCATTTTGACAGTGAGACCAAAGAATGCTCTAGCTCCAGAGTTACATCATCTCGAGTGGTGAACTCTTGACTCTGCTCATCGAACATCTCGACCCCGGGAACTACAATAGTGAGCATTCTCTGATCTCCTTCTCATAGCAGCCCCTACTCAGATGAAGAATCAGCAGGCTTCTGTTGCTCTTGATCAGCCGCAAACGGTAGCGGCGGGAACAATGCAATAACCTCATCAGGAGAAGGAAGCGCAGCGCCCTTCGTTGCAGTTCCATACAACAGATCTTCGAGACTTGTCAAAGCAGCTGCATCGACCTTTGTCGAATCGATTGTAATCAGAGAGGTTGGCTTATAGCCAGTAGTAGGAACTGGGCTGGTTGTAATAGTCCAACTGAAAGCAATCGCTGCTGGCTGATCATTGATCGTGGCGTAAGCTCTATCCGATGGCGCAGCTTGTGCACCATAAATCAAATGGAGCTTGTAGCCATAATCAGTACCTTCGACATCATTGCCGATAACAGTCCGAAAGCTCAACCCAAACAACTTACGAGACTGCTGCCCAACAGTAACACCGTCTGAAGGAATCGCCGTACCGTCACACTGAGCAAATTCATCCGGATAAGTGAACGCATCGATCGTTCCGCCAAACTCCTCGGCAGCAATCAAGTTTAGATACTTAATATTGTCGGCGTACTGCGGGTTTGCAGCAGCACCAGAAGGAGACTCCGTAACAGTTGTGAGACCATTCCAAGCAACACCAGTGCTATAAACACCAGTATCATCAGGAAGATAGAGAACACCATGATCTACACCAGTCTCGTAGAAGCGTTCACCTACTTGGTCCCATGTCAGAGGAGCTGACACTGACATTTGTTTCCTTTCCCTTTAGAAGTACACTCTATAAACGTCATGGTTCAGATTATCAGCCGTAAAGAACCGATTAAACAAACACATCGGCATTGACGCTACTTTACCTGGGATATCGCTATCAGGATCTCGATCAATTACCGTAACTACATACCTCAGAGTATGATTGTATGGAATATCATCAGCAAACATTGTTTCTGCATAGTCACGCTGATAGATAATACAAGGATATTGCAATGTTATGTTCTCTGGAGGCTGAAAATATACATTGTCAGTAAACGCTTTGAGAATATCATGGAGCTGCAGGCGTGGGGCCATTATACACCTTCCCTAGTCGCAGCAGCAGGCGGGGAATTAGGACTTCGACACTGTCAACCGTCCATAAAGTCCCCGCCCATTCCACATAACGAATGGCAAAGAAATGTTCATTGGCATATTGATCAGCCACAATACTGATCGAATTCTGAACGCTGAGATCATCATTGAGATATTGCCCTTCGCGAAGTTCTCTCGAATTGCGGAGAACGTCGCCATAATATGAATACTCAACAATTTCATCAACCCACACGCCAGGTGTAGCTTCTACTGTTTCACCATATCCAACGTTACCAAAGAACCTTGCCATCGAGAACCCACCTTTGTGCTAGTTCTCGTTAGTGAAAGTCCACTCGTCTTCGACGTTGTTGGCGAAATATGAACCCGCCGACGTTGGAACAGCATAGATCGTGAGTGTCTCGCCAGACGCCAACGCAATTGGAGAACCAGTAGTAACCGTGTTGTCGTTATCTTGACGCTTGTACGTCACACCAGCAACAGTGGGAACAGTGATGGTAGTACCATCAAAGTCCGGCGCCGTCGGCGTAACAAGCTGAGACGTACCAGCAACTGACTTGAGAACCAGAGCAGAGCGAATCTTCGTAAGGGCGCCAGAGCAACGAGTCTCCAGCAGATACTTGTATTGGTTGTAATCGATGTCGAAGAAGTCGAAGAAGTTGACCTCTCCACCGGCGTCCGTACCGATCGTGTAATCCGTCAAATTCACAACGATGCCAAGAAGATCTGGCTCATCTTCCAGAACCTGACAGGCAACGATACCCGAAACGCCCATCTCGGCAGCGACATCAGACACCGTGGTGTAAATACGACGACCCAGTGAGTCACGAACAAGCAGCATAGTCGTGATAACTGGCAGTGTCGTGTAGAATACTGGCGACCCAGAACCCTTGTAGAACCGCATAGCACTGACAATCGCATCTGACAGCTCGGTTGGGCTCGAGTTGGCGTCACCGAGATTGACATTGATCGTTGCCGCATATAGATCATCGTCGTTCAGGATAGAACGAATACCCGCACCCTGCGGAGCACCAACCGGATCCAGAATATGATCCTCATCGGAAACATCGCGACCATCACCGATGAGAACAGCGCGAGCGAGCTCCTCGTCCAGCATGAGACGCATCTCAGCTTGAAGCCAGGTCACGACATTGAAGTCCGTGATGTCGAGAATATCATCACGATCCAGCTTCTGCTTCTTGTAAATCGTGGTCGGCGTAGTGATACGCTTAGACGCACTGATGAACTCTTCCTTCTTCAGATTGCCCTTGATGTAACCCTTTGCGCGAGCTTCCTCGAAGGTCAGATCAGCAACCAACGACTTGATGCGAGTGAATGGAGACTTCCTTGTACCACTGAGAACGCCCTTGACCCACTCAACGCGTCGACTATCGAACTCCGGCGTGTCGGTGACAGTACGAACTTCCGGGAAGAGAACGTCGATGTTCTCAATACCATGCTTGAGCGCGTACGCCTCTACCGCACTCTTCAACGAGCCGATACGCTGAGCATCTTCAAAGATACCCTTCATGGCGTCATGAGTGAGGGTGTGCTTCTCCTCCTTCTTCTCACCCGTCTGCTCAAAGACGTTACGGGTCATGCGTCGTCCTTCCTC
>NZ_DATBBJ010000010.1:0-3049 GCF_036271055.1 Scandinavium sp.
TACCAAGTGTAAAATTGAACAAGCTCCTGGCCAGCACGGTGCGCGTAAACCGCGTCTGTCTGACTATGGTGTGCAGTTGCGTGAAAAGCAAAAAGTTCGCCGTATCTACGGTGTGCTGGAGCGTCAGTTCCGTAACTACTACAAAGAAGCAGCACGTCTGAAAGGCAACACTGGTGAAAACCTGTTGGCTCTGCTGGAAGGTCGTCTGGACAACGTTGTATACCGTATGGGCTTCGGCGCTACTCGTGCTGAATCACGTCAGCTGGTTAGCCACAAAGCTATCATGGTAAACGGTCGTGTTGTTAACATCGCTTCTTATCAGGTTAAAGCGAATGACGTTGTCAGCGTTCGTGAGAAAGCGAAGCAGCAATCTCGCGTGAAAGCCGCTCTTGAGCTGGCTGAGCAGCGTGAAAAGCCAACCTGGCTGGAAGTTGATGCTGGCAAGATGGAAGGTACGTTCAAGCGTCAGCCTGAGCGTTCTGATCTGTCTGCGGACATTAACGAACACCTGATCGTCGAGCTTTACTCCAAGTAAAGCTTAGTACCAAAGAGAGGACACAATGCAGGGTTCTGTGACAGAGTTTCTAAAACCGCGCCTGGTCGATATCGAGCAAGTGAGTTCGACGCACGCCAAGGTGACCCTTGAGCCTTTAGAACGTGGCTTCGGCCATACTTTGGGTAACGCACTGCGCCGTATTCTGCTCTCATCGATGCCGGGTTGCGCGGTGACCGAGGTTGAGATTGATGGTGTACTTCATGAGTACAGCACCAAAGAAGGCGTTCAGGAAGATATCCTTGAAATCCTGCTCAACCTGAAAGGGCTGGCGGTGAGAGTTCAGGGGAAAGATGAAGTTATTCTTACTCTGAATAAATCTGGCATTGGCCCTGTGACCGCAGCCGATATCACCCACGACGGTGATGTCGAAATCGTCAAGCCGCAGCATGTGATCTGCCACCTGACCGATGAGAACGCATCAATCAATATGCGTATCAAAGTTCAGCGCGGTCGTGGTTATGTGCCGGCTTCTGCCCGAATTCATTCGGAAGAAGATGAGCGCCCAATCGGACGTCTGCTGGTCGACGCCTGCTACAGCCCTGTAGAGCGTATTGCCTACAATGTTGAAGCAGCGCGTGTAGAACAGCGCACCGACCTGGACAAGCTGGTCATCGAAATGGAAACCAACGGTACAATCGATCCTGAAGAGGCGATTCGTCGTGCGGCAACCATCCTGGCAGAACAACTGGAAGCTTTCGTTGACTTACGTGATGTACGTCAGCCGGAAGTGAAAGAAGAGAAACCAGAATTCGATCCGATCCTGCTGCGCCCTGTTGACGATCTGGAATTGACTGTCCGCTCTGCTAACTGCCTCAAGGCAGAAGCTATCCACTATATCGGTGATCTGGTACAGCGTACCGAGGTTGAGTTGCTGAAAACGCCGAACCTGGGTAAAAAATCTCTTACTGAGATTAAAGACGTGCTGGCTTCACGTGGTCTTTCTCTGGGCATGCGCCTGGAAAATTGGCCACCGGCAAGCATTGCTGACGAGTAACCGGATCACAGGTTAAGGTTTTACTGAGAAGGATAAGGTCATGCGCCATCGTAAGAGTGGTCGTCAACTGAACCGCAACAGCAGCCATCGCCAGGCTATGTTCCGCAACATGGCAGGTTCACTGGTTCGTCATGAGATCATCAAGACGACCCTGCCTAAAGCGAAAGAGCTGCGTCGCGTAGTTGAGCCGCTGATTACTCTTGCCAAGACTGACAGCGTTGCTAATCGTCGTCTGGCATTCGCCCGTACTCGTGATAACGAGATCGTGGCAAAACTGTTTAACGAACTGGGCCCGCGTTTCGCGAGCCGTGCCGGTGGTTACACTCGTATTCTGAAGTGTGGCTTCCGTGCAGGCGACAACGCTCCGATGGCTTACATCGAGCTGGTTGATCGTTCTGAGTCGAAAGCAGAAGCTGCTGCAGAGTAATCTGCAGTAACGTAAAGAAACCCGCTTCGGCGGGTTTTTTTATATCCGGTGTGCCCTCATATTCTCTACAATACTCCTGTCAATTCTTGTTCATCCTCTGGAGCACACGTAATGTGGTTACTCGATCAGTGGGCAGAACGCCATATTCTTGATGCCCAGCGTCAGGGAGAGTTCGACGACCTGCCAGGTTCGGGTGAACCCTTGACCCTGGACGACGACCTCCATGTTCCCACTGAACTCCGGGCAGGTTATCGCCTTCTTAAAAATGCCGGCTGTCTTCCCTCCGAGCTCCAGCAACGTAAGGAAGCGGTGGATCTTGCTGACCTGTTAAAAACGGTCCGTCAGGACGAACCAGAATATGAAGCGCTCAGTCGTCGTCTCACGCTGCTTGAACTCAAATTACGTCAGGCAGGGTTAAGCACCGATTTTCTTCATGGTGAATATGCTCAGAGTCTGGCGACAAAAATAAAGGAGAATGAGTAATGTATCGTATTGGTCAGATCGCTAAACTTGCTGATGTCACACCCGATACCATTCGTTATTACGAAAAGCAGCAGATGATGGATCATGAAGTGCGCACGGAAGGAGGTTTCCGGCTCTATACGGAAAAGGACCTGCAGAGGCTGAGATTCATTCGACATGCACGACAGTTGGGTTTTACCCTGGATTCTATCCGAGAGTTGCTGTCGATCCGCATTGATCCCGAGCACCACACCTGCCAGGAATCTAAAAGTATTGTTCAGGCTCGGCTAAGTGAAGTTCAGGCACGTATTGAAGAATTGCAGACGATGCAGAGATCTTTGCAGAGACTTAACGATGCCTGCTGCGGTACAGCGCACAGCAGCATCTACTGCTCGATCCTGGAGACGCTTGAACAAGGCGTGCGCAGCGAAACGAAGGGATGTTGATTTTACAGAAAGGCAGGTCTACACTCCTGCTGTTTTTACACACAATCTGGAGAAATGATGAGCCGGTATCAGCATACGAAAGGCCAAATTCAGGACAATGCTATTGCAGCATTACTGCATGACCCACTGTTTAAACAGCGTATTGAAAAGAATAAGAAAGGAAA
>NZ_DATBBJ010000011.1:0-1876 GCF_036271055.1 Scandinavium sp.
CCTTGCGCATCGGGTTGAGCCCTCCGGTAAAAATTTAGGCTAAATTCAGACCTCCTGATCTCGCATGTGCGTGATTGGCGGGGTGGAATTGGCGAATAGCCCGGTCTTTCAATGCGTTCCGAAAGAAGAGCGGGGATAGAAAACGGACGCTGGGGCGAAGCGGGCGCGATTCTGAAATGATCCCGGTGTGAGGGGGTGTTTGGCCTTTTTGTCCCCCTGTGGCGAGAGATCGACCCATGCCCCAGCTTCAGCTTCCGATGTTCCCGAGTGGTGTGACCCACATTACGGACGAACTGGCGTTTGAGAGGAGGGATGGCCAGATAACGTATTTCAACGGGCACATGCCAGTGTTTACCCATGGTGAGAAAGATGTCGCAACCTTTCGGATGATCACCAGTCAGTTCTGCGCAAGCGGTTATGCCAAGCAAAGCGATATCATCCGGGCTTTTGGCGTGACATCCATCAGCGTGAAGCGATCGGTGAAGCTGTATCGGGAGAAGGGAACGAAGGGATTTTATGCACCGCGCGTGGCACGCGGTGCGGCGGTGCTGGTTGACAGCGTGGTGGCGCAGATTGAGGAGCTTCTCGCGGCAGGTGCCAGTGAAGCGGAGGTTGCCAAGAAGCTTGGGTTGAAGCTCAATACTCTGCAAAAAGCCATCCGGGCGGGGCGGATACGCATGCCCGCTAAAAAAAAGAGCCCGCTGGATCGCCTTTAGTCGCGAGCACCAAAAGCGAGCGCGCTGAAGCGGATTGTGCGGCCCCGATGGGGCGAGGTGCGACCGCGACGATCGAACGGCTAGCGGCGAGCCTCGGCGGGCTTGATGAGGCTGCGCCTCGTTTTGACCCTGCTCTTGATGTTTCCAAAGGCGGTGTCTTGCTGGCGCTGCCGGCGCTTTTAGCCTGCGGACTTTTACGTCATGCCGGCAAATACTTTCAACTGCCGGCGGGCTTTTATGGTCTTAAAACGATCTTTCTGCTTCTGGCTTTCATGGCGCTTGCCCGGCTCAAATCGATTGAAGCGCTGCGCTATTGCGCGCCAGGGGAATGGGGGAAATTACTGGGCCTCGACCGCGCTCCGGAAGCGCGGACCTTGCGGATAAAAGTCAAAACCCTGGCTGACCAGAACCAGGCCTTTTCATGGAGCTCCGAGCTTTGCAAAGGGTGGATGGCGGAGGCCCCAGAAGAGGCAGCTGTTCTTTATATTGATGGCCATGTTCGCGTTTACTACGGCAGCACCAGACAATTACCCAAGCACTACATCGCGCGCGAGCGCCTGTGTCTGAGTGCGACGGCTGATTATTGGGTCAACGCCATGGACGGCAAGCCATTTTTTGTGGTGAGCCAGGCCGTCGACCCAGGCATGCTGCAGGTGCTGGAATGCGACATCGTCCCGCGCCTTGAAAATGATGTGCCGAACCAACCCGGCGCCGACCAGCTTGAGGCTGATCCGCTGCTTCATCGTTTTACTGTGGTCTTTGATCGCGAAGGTTACAGCCCCAACTTCTTCGTCAAGATGAGGGACCGCCGCATTGCATGCCTGACCTACCGCAAATATCCCGGCGAGGATTGGCCGCAAGAAGAGTTTTTCCCTGTACGCTTGTCGTCAGGAGAATTGACCACGATACGCCTTGCCGAGCGGGGGACCTGGCTCGGCGACCGACTGTGGGTGCGCGAAGTCCGCAAGCTGACCGAGAGTGGTCATCAAACTGCAGTGCTTTCCACTGATTACAAATCCTCAGCGGCGCGGTTGGGTCCGGCCATGTTTGCGCGATGGTCGCAGGAAAACTTCTTCCGATATATGCGCCAAAGCTATAATCTGGATGGCCTTGTCGACTACGGCACCGATATTGTTCCTGATGCCACCATGGTGGTGAAC
>NZ_DATBBJ010000012.1:0-1567 GCF_036271055.1 Scandinavium sp.
CTCATCGACAAATCCGTTCATCAGATTAACACCATTGAAAAACGAACCGATCGCAAGATTGAGATTCGAATTGAAGATCGTGCGAGGAGTTGCAGATGATCCGGTCATCACGCCATTGACATAGACCCGGTATTTGGTCCCGTCATAATCCACCGCGACATAATACCAGGTATCGGCGACTGGCGCCCATGTGCCGTTGATATCCGTCAAGATGGTGGTGCCATCCGTCGAAACATACCAACTCAAACTGGAGCCTCCGGTCATCCCGAATTGCCAGCCAAATTGCCCGGATGTTCCCCATTGCGAAGCAAAAACCTGCGATCCCGAAATGGTAGATAGTCTGACCCACATCTCAATCGTGAAGAGGCCACCGCCAAAATTCCAATCATTGCTATCTGGAAACGTCAGACCAGAAGGCCCACCTGTGCCATTGATAAAAAGTGACGAAGTTCCAAATTTGAATTGGCTGGTGCTGATATTGCCGAGACTGGGGTTGATAAGAGTGCCGGTGCCGTGTGCTGCCGGGCTTTCATCCGTCAGACCCGGAGCGCCGGTAGAACCATTGACACCCTCGAAGCCCATCAGCAGCACTACATTGCTAAGATGCGGGTCCGCTGCCAATACCGAAGTCGGTACAGTGAAATAATTATCCGACGATTGGGTGAAGATTACGACGCGATGGCTTGGCTGTGGCACGTAGGGTGAGTTCAAGCCGAACTCCGAATAATCGAGCGCGATCGTCCAGTTGCCGTTATGCTTTTTGACATCAATCCCGGCTCCGCCAATTACCGGATTGGGGAACTGCGGGAGAACCTTGACCCTGATCATTGATTGTCGATGCCTTCGAGCACGGTCACGGTGCCGATGATCAATTGCATGGTGCTGCCGCCCTGGCTGACGCGAACGCCGATCTGGTATTCACCCTGACAAAGCGAGGCCATGCGGGTGAATGGAAACAACCACTGAAAGGTGCCGGTATCCACCACTGTGATTTCGCCGGTGTCGGTCGAGCCGGTTAGCAACGCATCAACGGGAAGCATGGGGCCATAAAAGTAATCGGTGAAATAGCCGGGACTGCACCGAAGCGGGCGCACCGTCATCGTGATTCGGGCCAGCGAAAGATCGATCGGTTCTCCTGTGTCCTGATCGGCCAACGCGATTGTCTCCTGCCAGTCCGCCCGGTTCGATGCAGTGGAGATGTTGCCGTTATACATACAACAACCTATAGTTTAAGATACACTGTTGCGAGCATGGTCGGCTGCACCTGTGAGAATGGCGTGCTTGAGCCGCCCTGCGCATTTCCCGTAAAGATTTGTGCAGCTGCAGTACCAGTCCAGGTACCTAGGGAGAAGCCAGCAGGAACAGCACCGCCGCCCTGCGCACTAGCGTCGAGAGCGGCATATCCTAATGTGTGTGTCGAGGCAGTGACAGCAGATGCCCCATTAAAGCCAGTTGGCGTATAGGCCGGAAGATTTCCAGTAACGAGCGTAACGCTCTGCCCACCACCTGCTGCGCCCAGCGTCGTGGCACCTGTCCCGAAATAAGTATTCGTCAATCGCCCCGCCGC
>NZ_DATBBJ010000014.1:0-27555 GCF_036271055.1 Scandinavium sp.
CAGAGAAGTCGCGTCAGAGATGTTACGCTGGGCAACGCCCATGCCGTTTGACTGTGCGGTCAGACGGGTAGCAATCTGCATGCCTGCGGCATCGTCAGCGGCGGAGTTGATACGTTTGCCGGTACCCAGACGCTCCATAGAAGTGGAGAGCAGGCTGTTAGCCTGGTTCAGAGCGTTGGTAGAAGACATGGAAGCTGCGTTAGTGAAAAGGGAAAGTGCCATGATGTTTATCTCCGTTCGGTACCGGCGTATCCGGTATCCCTGTTATGTACAGAGATAAAACGGCACAGGGGAGCAGGAAGTTAAATTTTTATTTGAATTTTTTTCACCTACTCCTTTTTAAGTATTAACCAGGAGCCATTTCTCTCTATATAGAAGGGAATTGAGACAAGGTTATTCATCACGCAAAAGTGGCAAATTTCGATTTTTAAATAAATTTTTTAATAAATTCAGTAGCTGAAAAATCGCTTTAAGAGGATGCTTGCAAAAAATAACATAACTCTTTAATTTTCATAATCATATGTCATTTATTAAGCCATTAATCTCATAAGAAATATCTTAATTAATACCCGGAAAGTTTTTAAAAAAATCAATTTAATATATTGAAATTGGATTAACACCCTGCTAAAAGTAGTTCCGCAACGAAACATTACCTTTAGCTATGCAGAATTATTCCTGGGCCATTTTCACTGGATTGCTGTTAACAATGGATTAATGTCATTGGTCTACTTGTGCCCCCACTTATTGATCTCTCGCTCATTAGAACATTATGCAAAACTACGTTTCTTCAATTAACAATTGGCTTGTAGACTCGCCGACAGGCTCCCTTATCCATTTACTCAGTGGAGAAAAGAAGCGCCTCGGCGAGTATCAAATCAAACTTCTCGAAGTCCTGCTTGAAAATGCCGGACGCATCATGTCACGTGAAGAACTGACTGCACTGGTCTGGGAACGTCGTGTCATTGGTAGCAATAGTTTGCCGAATGCCATTCACGCATTGCGTACCGCTCTGGAAGATGATGGCAAGCAGCAAAGGATCATCAAGACGCTACCGAAAAAAGGCTACATCCTGGAAGCCGAATACTGCACACAGGTTGAAAGAAAAGAGGCAGAATCCACAAGCGAAGCCGCTGATAACGCAGATGAAATATCAATGCTTTCAGCCGAAAAAGACACCATGGCTGTGTCGATCGGCGGTGAGAGCGAAGCGGAGCGCGACAGTGTGGTTCCTGTGGAAATTCCTCTCTACTCCCTCGAGAGAACCGAATTTCCACAGCAACCTCAGCCTTCAGCGCCGCGAAAAATCTCGCATGCCATGTTGGCTGTCTTTATCGCTTTGTTGATGAGCTTAATCGTGGGAGTGGTCACTTACTCTTTGACGTCAAAGCACCATCCGCAGATGACGCTCACCTCTCGCGAAGACAAATTGTTTGATCACATCTCTATCTATGAAGTGAAAAATAACAGCGAGGTCAGTCCGGATAAAACGGACATGTATCTGTTCAGCCGATTGAGGGATACCTATTCCCGCCTCAATTCAGAACTGAAGGCCCGTAATGTCAATATGACCGTTTATTATCATTACGTTCAGCAAACACTGAATTACACCTTTGTGCTGAAAAATGCATGCGATCAGAAGGTTATGATGATCTATTTCTATCACTGGCACAGCGATAATGTGGCGCTTAATCAGACAATTATTGAACAAACAATCGGTACTCTCAATGAAATGGCAACCTGTAAAAAATAAGCTGCACTTAGGGCTGGCCCTGGGATTGGTGGTGGTGCTCGCCGGAGTATTTTGCTGGCGCATGTCACCAACATCACCGCTGTTAACAGACAAATTCCAGACCTCCATAAAGATCGGTTTTGTCGATCTGATGTCCCATCAAAAGGAAGTTTACAATGTTGATTTACAGGTGGTCGATGACTGCATTCTGACCACATTTAAGCAGCCAGAAAATCAGGACTTTTTACTGAAAGGGAATCTGGTCGAGGTGAAGAAAGCCAACGCGCTCTACAACTATAAATACAGCCCGGTTATTGCGTCGGTTGCCGCGAAAAAAACCATGGCGTATGAATTTGTTGAGACACTTGCTCACACAGATTTGTGGTTTCAGGCGAATAAAAGCAAGCGCGGTATGTTAATGATTGGTCAGGAAGGGGTGGTCTTACCCCTTTGACCGAGACAGGAAGTGACGCTAACCGAGTAAATTCTTTACTGTCGCCAGGCGTACATTGCCCTGAGCAGACAAAGCCTTAGAGAAGCTGGCATAACTTTCGGTACTTTTGGCAAGCAGGTTACCTACCGCTTGTGACGTGGTCTGCGCCTGCTGAGCCGAAAGAGGCGGCGCGAGATCGTCAATGCGATTAGCAGCACGCCCTTGGTGCTGATGCAGGCGGCCTCGCTGTTTCACGATATTATCCATGACATTATTCATGGTTTGCGGCGCGAGGCGTTTTTGCCCGCTCGTGGCCTGCTGCAGAACATCTTCCTGCGAGGCTTCCGCTTTCGGTGTCAGAAGCGTGAAGGAGTCAGCCGGGAAACTTTGCCCCTCACCACGCACACTCAGGTATTCGCTGACGCGTCCCCAACGCTGTTCATCAACACTGAAACTGGTTTGCCCATCATTGCCTAATTGGGCATGGATCCCGAGTCGTCCTAAGCCGAGATTCATTTGGCGCAGCACCTGAGTGGGATGTTCCTGCTGCGGCAAAGTCACAGCCGCTAATTCACGCTTATCTCCACCCAGAGAAAAAATCAACGTTTCGCCCTGCGGGTTATCAACCAGCTTGTCGAACCCAGGCAGGCTGAAATTCACTTTGCTGCTCTGTTGCAGGCGTAGGCTGAACTGGCGATCGACCGTCCCCCCAGAAAGCTGGCTGCGAGCGTTCAGATGCTTTTGTAAATCGGAGGTTATCTGCCGGGTATCTCCCCCTTTCGCCGAAGCATGACGCAAATGCATCAGCTTTGATTCCGTTTGCGAAAGGTAGCTATCAGCCTGCTGAAATGCCGTTAATTGCTGATTGAGCTGGACGTTGTAACGCAGCGGCTGGCGCGAGAGGATCGCGGCTTCCGGAAAAGCAGGCGTACGATTACGTGCCGTGGGCGCCACATTCGCAACGGCAGGGCGCTGGATAGTGTCCGGCGCCCCAACAGGACGTTGCCCAATCGCTGCCGAAGCGGTTCCGGCAGCGGTGGTTTTAGAAGATACCTGAGTTACCATTTCATTTATTACATTGTATCGAAGAGTGAAAGTTGGCTGACCATGCTATAAGCCTTGTTGCTTATCTGAACGGAGTTCACATACAGCTGCATGTTCATGCTGGTCGCCGCCCAGTCGGTGTCAGACAAATCATGCACAACCTGATCGTTGGCAAGGCTGACATCGGTGTGCGCGTTATCCAGCAGCGTAAGCTGGTTCTGACGGCCACCTAAGTCGGTGAACATAGCCGAAACCTTATCGCGGCTGTCCGATTCGAGCTCCAGAACCTGCTTTATTTGCGGCTGATAGTCGTTGAAGTCAGCGTTCGGATCCTGCATTTTTTCGCTCAAATCTTTGAGCTGATTGAGCATATCGAGATCGTTGCCACTCGAGGAAAACGCAGAAGCGATGTTGGTATTTTCCTGGACAGTAACGCTATTGGCAACAGTGGTGGAACGTGTGCTGTCATTGCCCTGATAAATATATTTTCCTGTCGCTTCATCAAGCACAATTGGCTTAGTGTCAGTTTTAGTGCCAGAGAAAAGGTAGCTGCCGTTTTCATTTTGCGCATTCAGGCTATCAACCAGGGAATCAAGCATCGATCCCAGCTCGACGCCATAACCGGACATATCTTCCTGGCTGTAGGTGCTGTTGTTGGCAGAAAGCAGCTTATCGTTGATCGCCAGTAGGTTGTCGCTCATCGCCTTGATGTGCGATTCCTGAACCGACAATGTGCCGCTTAAGCGGCTAATATTTTCCTGATATTGGCTAATCGCTGATTGCTCACGATTCAACTGCACCAGGCGCGTGGCTGCTACGGGATCATCCGATGGAACGTTCACGCGTTTTTGCGTCGACATCTGTTCCATCAGCTTGCTCAAACGCTCGTTATTGGTGTTCATCTGGGCAAGCATGGCCTGCGAGTGGTAACGGCTACTGATACGCATAATGTTCTTCCCTTCCCTGCTTAGAACAGGCCAAGCAGATCGGAGAAGACCTGGTTGCCCGTTGAAATGACTTTCATATTCGCCTGATACGCCTGCATATAAGTTTGCAGGTTAATCGCTTCTTCATCCTGATTGACCGCGCTGACGTTATCGCGCTGCACCTGCGCCTGGTCGCTCACGGCTTGTGCTGCGGACAACTCGGCTTTGGTTTGCTTACTGGCGATACCAATATTCGAAACAATAGCGGCCGCGCCTTCGTTCAGGCTCATGTTCCCCATCCCGGGGATATCCACTTTCTTATTTTTAATCTCAATCAGTGATTGCAGGTTATCGCCGTTGCCGGGTTCGTCAGGCTGGCCGGAAAGTGCAATTTGATCGGGTTGAAGATCGGTTACCTGCAGAATGCCTTTAGGGCTGGTCGGATCATAAATAAACATCGGCTGACCTGGGTCGCCGTTGAGATCGTAACCCTGTGCCAACTGATCGTTAAACTGGGTAGCAAAAGATTCTGCCATGCCGCGAATGCTGTCACGCATGTCCTGCAACGTACCGGTTTCGTAATCGTACAGCGCACCCATTTCTCCACCCACGGACGGAGAAAGCGGGAAATCACTCTTCGAGAAACTCAGATTCAGGGACGAATTACCTTCAGTGTCATAATCCGTCGACAGCGTACCCGCAGTGCGTCCGCTGACCAGCGGCTGGCCGCCTTTCAGGGCGACGGTATAATTGCTGTTCGCATCTTCCGTGACGTTAACGTCAATCACGCCACTCAACTCTTTCACGAGATCATCACGCTGATCGCGCAGTGTGTTTGAGTTCCCGCCGGACGCTTCGGATTCAGTGATCTTTTTGTTGTAATCCGCGATCTGCTCGGACAGCGTGTTCACTTTGATAACCAGCGCATCACGCTGAGAGTGAATCTGCTCTTTTTGCGAACCGATAAAGGCGTCCATGCTGTTAAAGCGAGTTGCCAGGGCGTTGCCCTGATTCAGTAACTGCTGGCGGTTAGCTTCACTTTCAGGCTGTGTGGTAAGTGAACTCAGCGCCGAGAAGAAATCATCAAACCCCGTTCCCAGACTGGTGGAATCAGTACCCACGACTTTTTCCAGCGCACTGGTGTACTGATCGGTCATGCCGTAATACTCGGCTTTGGTATTTGATTGCCAAATCTGATTGACCAGATACTGGTCGGAAACACGACGAATGCTGTCCACGCGAACGCCAGATCCTGCTGACATTCCCGCTTCGCCTAAAGGCCCAACGGAGCTCTGCGTGGCGCTCTGACGGGTGTACCCAGGCGTCAACATGTTGGCGACGTTCATCGACGTCACGCCCATGCCAATCTGCGATGCCTGAAGTCCGCTATAGGCGATATTGATAATGTTCATGGGTTATTACTCCTTGCCGCCGTGCGATTTTGGCATGACGGGGGTTTTTAACTCTTCCGGATGTTGCATAAGAGCGACCATATCCTTCTGGTTCTTAACCGTGTTTTGTTGTGTTGGCCCTAATTGCGCCATAATCATCTGTGCAATACCGCTGGTATGGGTCGTCGCCAGGTGTAATGCGAGCTTGTCATCGTAGAAATCACGCATCATTTTTTGCTGTTTGCTCTGGAACGGGTTATCCGCAAACAGTGCGTCAGACGACTTGCGCATCTCTTTGAGCATTGAGCGCATAAACAGCGCTTCAAACTGCTCTGCCGCTTGTTCAAGATTTTGTGGCTTCACAGCCCCGGTGATATCACCGGGGATGACGGCCTGATTAAGACGAACGGCGTCGACCATGACTTCTCCTTAAATAACCACGAGATCGGCATCCAAAGCACCTGCTTCATGCAAGGCTTGAAGGATGGCCATCGTGTCGTCGGGTGACGCGCCGAGACTGTTCAACGTGTTCACAATGGCACGCAAACTCGTCCCCGTGCGAAGGGCCACCATATGACCTTTCCCCTGATTCACGCTGATGTCAGTTTGCGGCGTAACGGCGGTACGGCCCTGGCTGAATGCGCCTGGCTGCGAGACATTGGATGATTCGGTAACAGAAACTGTCAGATTGCCGTGTGACACGGCGGCGGCATGAACAACCACGCCATCACCAATAACAACCGTGCCGGTACGGGCGTTAAACACCACGCGTGGCGGCTGTTTACCGGCATTAATCTGCACGTCTTCAAGCTGAGACATAAACGCAACACGCTCGCCCGGACTCATTGGCGCACGCACGGAAACGTTGGTTGAGCTTTCTGCCATCGCGGTACCTGAGCCAAATGAATTGTTCAGTGCGAGCGCAATGTTGTTCGCAGTTTTAAAACTAGGACGCTTCAGGTTCAGCATCACGCGGGCGTTCTGTTGGAAATCGCTGACGATTTCGCGTTCAATTGACGCACCGTTCGGCACCAGTCCTACCGTCGGCGTATTCACCGTCACGCTGGAACCGCTGTTACCTTGCGCTTTGATCCCGCCCACCACGACATTACCTTGTGCGAGGGCATAAACTTCACCGTCAGCGGCATGTAATTGCGTCATCAGCAATGTGCCGCCTCGCAGGCTTTTGGCATCGCCCATTGAGGACACGGTTACATCAATTGACTGTCCACGTGCATAGCCCGGCGGCAAGGTGGCACTCACCGCCACCGACGCGACGTTTTTGACCTTAGGATCGATCTTCGCGGGAAGTTGTACCCCGAACTGACGCAGCATATTGGTGACCGACTGGCTGGTGAATTTCACCTGGTTTTTATCGCCAGTACCGTCCAGACCTACCACGAGGCTGTAGCCCACAAGCTGGTTGCCACGCACACCCTGAACATCCACCAGGTTGCCCAGGCGTGCGGAAAACGCATTCACGCTCCACAGCGCCAGGAAGAAAATAAGAGTCTTACGCATTATCTTCTCCATTAGATTGGGAACAGTGGATGGTTGAAGAAGCGCGTCAGCCAACCTGCCGAGTTCGCATCGCTGAGCGCACCACGACCGGAGTAGGAGATACGCGCATTGGCGATACGCTGTGATGACACCGAGTTATCGCGTTCAACATCTTCTGCACGCACCAGGCCTGTTACGCGTAAGTACTCATCACCCTGATTGAGGGTCAGCCATTTTTCGCCGCGAATCGCCAATACACCGTTTGGCAGCACTTTATAGACCGCAACGGTAATCGCGCCACGCAGGCTGTTTTGCTGCTGAGAAACGGCGCTGCCGTTGAAATTACGATCGCCGCTGACGGAGCCGGAAGCTTTATCCAGGGTTTTGCCCATCACGGTCGGAATGCCGATCGTTACGTCGTTCTTCTTACCGAACTTGGTATTGGCCTGTTTGCTGGACTGGGTGGATTCATCGAGAATCACGGTCAGGATGTCGCCCACACGATACGCGCGGCGATCCTGCACCAATGTCCAGTTGTAGCCGGTGTTATAGACACCGCCCCCGGAAACCTGCGTTGGGGGGGCAACAAAGTCTTCTGGCGGCGCGAAGGCCGCATCGTCTTTCTGCACCAGCAGTCGGGGGCTTTCACACCCCGTCAGCAGCAGCGCCAGTAGACCAATTAATAACTGCTTTTTCATATCTCTTTCACTGTTTCACCGCGGTCATTACATCTGCTGTGTGACAAACTTCAGCATGTCATCAGCGGCAGAAACCATTTTGGCGTTCATTTCATAAGCGCGCTGAACGGTGATCATATCCACCATCTCTTCAACGACCTGGACGTTTGAGCCTTCAAGCGAACCCTGCTCCAGCTGACCAAAAGCTTCTTCACCCGGTACGCCTTCAACAGCTTCACCGCTGGCGGCCGTTTCCCGATACAGGTTGCCACCTACAGCGTCCAGACCGGCCGGATTGACGAAGTTCACCAGCGTGATTTGGCCCAACTCGACCGGTTCAGCTTCACCTGCGACGGTCGCAGTCACCGTGCCATCTTTACCAATCTGCACATCTTTCACGTTCTCTGGCAGCTGGATTTCTGGGATCAGTGGCAAACCTTGTGCGTTGGTGACAATGCCATCGGAATTGGTTTGCAGATTACCTGCACGGGTATAAGCCGTGTCGCCGTCAGCGGTTTCTACCTGGAAAAAACCCTGCCCGGTAATCGCGACATCCATGCTCTGCCCGGTATTCTGGATATTGCCTTCAGAGAACTCTTTCTGGGTGCCAACAATTTTCACACCCGTACCGTACTGGATCCCGGTAGGCGACGTGTTCTGCTGATCGAGCAAGCCACCTGGCGCACGATCGGTCTGATAGAACAGATCGGCGAACATCACGCGGTCGCGCTTAAAGCCAGTGGTGTTGACGTTTGCCAGGTTGTTGGAAATCGCCGTCATTTTGGCGTCTTCCGCCGCCAGACCAGTTTTACTGACCCATAATGCTGAATTCATTGTGACTCCTTGTTCTTGTGTAGCGGCTCTTACGAGCCGCGCAGCAATCTGTTGCCTGCAGTGGCCATATCTTCGGCCGCTTTCATCATCTTGATTTGGGCTTCGAACTGTCGGTTCAGGGCGATACTGGCAACCATTTCGCCAATCGGTGAAACGTTGGAGGTTTCAATATGACCAGATGCCACTTCAACCTCTTCGCTACGTGGGTTCGTTGCGGCCTGCGTCACCAAAAACCCGTTTTCATTTTTACTCAACGTGTTCGGAGCAATGTCGACCAACTTTATACGGTCGACATCAATAGCCTGAGTCACATCACCATCATCAGGAATGATGGTGATGATCCCGTCATCGCCAATGCTCAATGAGGTAAAGGTCGGCAAAATGATTGGGCCGTTGTCGCCTTCCACCGGCAGACCATTGATCAGCAGATCGCCATCAGGGCCGACCTGCATTCCACCATTGCGGGTGTAAACCTCACGGTTGCCATCACTCAGGGCGATCAGGCCATTGCCTTTGATCGCCACGTCCAGATTGCGTCCGGTTTCACGCACCGCGCCTGGCGTCATATCGACGCCACCGTTTTGCGGTTCAACCAGAAAACGGGAGGCATAGCCTTCGCCATTCACCTGTTCAGACTGAGCACGCTCAAGATCCTGACGAAACCCTTCGGTATTTACGTTCGCCAGGTTGTTCGCATGAATGCGCTGCTGTGACAAGTTACGCGCCGCACCACTGACGGCGGTATAGATGAGCTTATCCATTAGACCGCCTGGAACAGAGCCGTCATCATCTTGTCATCGGTGCTAATCACTTTGGTGTTAGCCTGGTAGTTACGCTGCGCCGTCATCAGGTTGACCAGCTCAGACGTGAGGTCAACGTTTGAAGACTCCAGCGCGCCAGCAGTCAATGCGCCGTTCAGCCCGGTGCCCGGTGCGCCAGAAATCGGTGCGCCAGAGGCCTGAGTCTGTACCCAGGTCGTGCCGTCGGTCGATTGCAGACCGTTTGGATTCGGGAAGTTGGCCAGGATCACCTGCCCCTGCAACATGCGCTCACCGTTGGAGAAGGTCGCGTAGACAGAACCGTCTTCATCGATCATCTGCCCGGTACGCTCACCAGAGCTGTAGCCGTCGCTGTTGTTCGAACTGACCGAGAAGTCACTGCCGAACTGCGTCGTGCCGTTATAGTTCACGCCAATATCCAGATTCGCCGCACCAGGAATCGCCACGCTCAGCGCAACCGGATCGGTTGGAGAGGTCAGGATGCCTTGATTATCAAAGGTCATCGCCTGTGGGCTTGGGCTGGCAATCGGTGCGCCATCCATGTAGTAGTAGGTGTCCCAGCTGTTTTCGCCGGTTTTGACGTAATACTGGTTCAGCGTGTGTTCACGGCCCAGGGAGTCATGAACCTGCGTCGCATAGGTGTTGTTATAAGAAGTGTTATCCGATGGGTCAAAGGTCGCTGTTGCCGGGATATCGGCATTTGCGTCCAGGTTAGCGGAGAAATCCAGTGAAGTCGTGGCCTGCGCTGGAATCGAACCGGAAGCAACTTTCAGGTCACCCACTGTACCCACCTGCAGCTCGCCGTTAGCATCGACCGGATAGCCCTGTAAACGCATACCCTGGTTGTTGACCAGGAAACCGTCGCTGTCCGCTTGCATATAGCCCGCACGGGTATAAGCCGTTGAACCGCTGCTGTCACGCATCACGAAGAAACCGCTGCCGTTGATGGCCAGGTCGAGCGAGTTTCCTGAGGAAAAAATGCTTCCGCCTTTATTGATACTTTCTGTCACGCCAGTCACGCCCACACCCAGTGGTTGACCTTCTGCGTACATAGAGGCAAATTCCGCACGTCCTGACTTAAAGCCTACTGTGCCGGAGTTAGCAATGTTGTTAGAGATAGCATCCAGCTGTTCGTTAATCGCGTTCAGGCCGCTAATAGCAATGTTAGAACTCATATTATTTCCCTCTTAGTCTC
The DNA here is from genome assembly GCF_036271055.1 of Scandinavium sp. Lineage (GTDB taxonomy): Bacteria > Pseudomonadota > Gammaproteobacteria > Enterobacterales > Enterobacteriaceae > Scandinavium. Next base: position 10,509 of record NZ_DATBBJ010000014.1, read on the forward strand.
ATTAATTTTTCTTGCTGCCTGATCCTCAGGCAGTGGTCTCGCCAATTTGCGAAATGTTGTTATAGGCCACTTCGCCGATACCGGTGATGTTCAGCACAGTTGTGCTGCCATCCAACGGAATACGAACATTATTGACCTTGCCGCCAAGCTCAACGGCAGTGTTGCTGTCACTGGAGTCAGTGACCACGGCAACGGTGTATTTTCCTGCTGGCATGCCAAGGGCTTCCGGGTCGATGGAGAAATCTACCGAACCCATATCCTGGTTACCCAATTCAACTTTGTACTCAGCGCCCGCCTCATCTTTCAGGATGACGTTGACCACATTCGACGCGTGGTCGAGGGTTAAACGCCCATCAACGGTCGTTGCGCCATCGCTTTCGAGCGAGGTGGTTTGCACCATCACTTGCTGATCCACCAGGTTCGACGTGGACAGCGTCTGCATGTTGTCCATCATCACCATGTTGTTGGTCATCATCTGAGACATGCTTTCCATGGACTGCACCTGCGTCAGCTGTGCCAGCTGGTTCACATACTCAGTGCCGTCCGTAGGATTCAGAGGATCCTGGTTCTGGATTTGCGCTACCAGCAACTGCATAAACATGGTGTCCATGCTGCTTGATGTATCGTTGCTCACCACGGTGTTGTCGCTGGTTCCGTTGGTGGTCTGGTTGCTGGACGTGCTATTGACATTCATGTCTACGCTTCTCCTAATCGCAGCAGGCTTTGCTGCATACTTTTCACATTGTTCAGGACGTCGACATTGGTCTCAAAACTGCGTGAAGCCGACATCATGTCTGCCATTTCTTCCACGACATTCACGTCCGGGTAGTAGACAAAACCGTTGTCGTCAGCCATCGGGTGATTCGGTTCAAACCGCTTCACTGACTGACCGGTCTGCACCACATCCAGTACCTGAACGCGTGCGCCTGTCAGCGTTCGGTCGTTCATCAATTGATCATTCTGATAAACGGCTGCAAACACCGGACGACGAGCTTTGTAGACTTCCGCTTCCGACTCGGCTGGCGTTTCCGCATTCGCGAGATTACTGGCTACCGTATTCAGACGGACCGTCTGAGCCGACATTGCAGAGCCGGAAACACGGTAGATATCAGAAAAAGCCATACGAATTCCTTTCCTTGTTACTTGCCTTCGATGGCCTGTTTAAGGCCAACAAACTTCATGTTTAAAAACGCCAGGCTCGCCTGAAAATCTTGTGAGTTACGAGCGAACTCTGACTGCTCAACATCTAATGAAACGGTGTTACCGTCTTCAGAAGGTTGAAAAGGCACGCGATATTTCAATTCCGGTGTTGATGCGTTGGTGAAATAGTGCTGTGACCGTTGCATCTCCCCGGCAAAATCAATATCTTTGGCCTGGAAATTTGGGGTATCGACGTTTGCAAGGTTCGCTGAAATCAGTTCTGCCCGGTTAAGCCTGACTGCTACAGCGTGTGGATGAACACCTAATGCTTTGTCAAAACTAATACTCACAATTCACATCCTCATGGTGATTTCACTGGCAATGCCATCCCGGCTGCATATATTAATGCAACTAGCGTGCCAACTTTATAAAGCCATGATAAATATGAAATTTGAAAAATCCGCCTTCACTGGCGGGAAACAGCCTTTCCTCATTACCGCGATTGCGCTATTAGCCGGTTTTAGCTTTTGTGCGAGCGCTGTCGTGACACCGACAACGGCACGTAAACAGATTTATGCGGCGGCGCAAAAACAGGCGACGACCGTCATTCAGCGCGAAGCCAAAAAACGTGGCTGGCCGAAGTACACCGCCAAACTGAACATTTTTGTGCCTGCGGAAGCAACGCAGCTTTCTGCCTGTGCAAAACCGTTAGCCGTAGCGACTCCCGACAATAGCCGCATCAATCTCAGTCGTCTGCGCATCGATCTTCGTTGTACGGATACGCCAGGCTGGACCAGCAGCGTCGCCGTCAAACCGGATATCACCATGCCTATCGTGATGGCGAGAGGTGCCCTCGAGCGTGGGCATGTGTTGACCGAAGACGACATTACGATGAAGAAGTACAACGTGACGGGCACGCGCAGTGACATTCTCTGGCGAGCCGACGATGTGCTTGGCATGACGGTCAAACGACGTTTACGTGAAATGACGCCGATAACGCCAGGCATGCTGGAAGCACCGATTATGGTGGAACGCGGGCAACGTATCGTGATGATAGCCTCGCAAGACGGCGTGACCGCGCAGACAACCGGCACAGCCATGAAGAAAGGCCGTCGCGGCGAAATTATCAAAGTGAAGAATGAGAGTAGCGGTCAGCAGGTTAACGCCCGGGTCACCGATTTTGGCACCGTGACCATCAGCAAATAATTATTTTATTTTGATCGTTAAGTTTTCCGCCCGATGCGCCGCTTTATGGGAAGGTAAGAGATTACGACACAAATAAAACAATAATCTGCGCCTCCAACAATATCCGGGAATGGGGTTAATCATGAAAGTCACTGCGACTCAATACAATACGGTCTCCGCCATTGACACTAAACAAACGGCGAAAAATAAAGACGCGACGCCAGCTGTGGCTGCGGCAAAATCACAGCAACCCGCCGCAATCGATCCAGTACTTGGCGATGCACAGGCACACCTGTCTGCACTGCCAGAAATTGATATGGACAAGGTTGCAGAAATGAAAGAAGCCATCAGCAAAGGGCAAATCAGCATCAACGTTGATGAACTGACTGCCGCGATGCAGAAGTACTACCAGGGATAAAAGCAATGAGTAATGCCGGGCAACACGTTAAGACGTTAATTCAGGATATGGTTGTCGATCGCAATCAATACCTTCTCCTGAGCGAGCGCCTTGAAGCGCAACGAGAAGGGATCATTCTGCGCGATGTTGTGGCGTTGGAAGGGATTAATCAGGAGATAATCGCCCTGTATCAGCAGCTCTCCGAGAGCGGTAAAAAGCGTCATGGTTTGCTGAAAGTGCTGGGGATCCCAGCGGGCGCGAAAGGGTTGAAGACCTTGTTTGACCGTCTGCCAGAAAGCTGGCAAACCCAGGTACGTCAACTGTGGCAAGAGCTGGAAAACGTCGCCGCTAGCTGTAAAAAGGCGAATGACGCCAATGGCATGTTACTCACCATGCAAAATGACATTCTGCAAAATCTGCTCAATGTGACTGAGCCGGCTAACTGGTTGTATCAAAAGTCTTAACCCGCACTCACGCAGGAGTCCGGGTTCACCTGCCAGCAAAACTTACCGATTAGAAAGCGTATTAACGCCCCTGATGCTGACGCAGCCAGGCCTGTGCTGATGCAGCATCGGTTTGTTTCTGCTCGCTGCGTTCCTGCTCTTTGCGTAAATCATCACGACGCATATCCAACAGCAACTCCACGCTTTTTTCACGCTTTGCTTCCACTAACAGTTTGGCTTTTAGCTGTCGGGCTTCGGCATCGGCCAGCGCCTGCTGCTGTTTTTGCCAGTTCACAATGCGCTGAATATTGTTTTTGTACGCCGAATGGTTGGTCATCATCGTTGCATCCAGCAATCGCTCACTGGTCACGCTTCCCGCGAGGGAGTTAAGCGCGTCAATGTTACGATCACAACGGTTACTGACCTGTTGCTGATGCGTCAATTTGCTGGTCAGGTCATCGACGGATTGATGACGAAGACGTTTTAGCTGCTCCAGCGTAGTGATCATCCTGCTCATTGCTTTCCTTAGCCCGCCTGCGCGAGAGTTTTTAAATCGACGAGGGTTTTATCGAGGAGTGAAGCATCATGGACTTTTTGTTGCAGGAAATTGGCCACGGCGGGCGCAAGTTTCACTGCTTTATCGGCTAACGGATCGGCACCTGGAACATAACCGCCCAACGGGATCAGGGGCTTAATGTTCTGGTACTCGGCGTACAACTGTTTGATGACAATAGCAGTCTGGCGATGCTCTGGTGTGGTCACCTGGCTCATACAACGGCTGATCGACTGCCCAATATCAATGGCAGGATAATGCCCCGACTCTGCCAGATGTCGCGAAAGGACAATGTGACCGTCGAGCACCGCACGGGCGCAATCGACAATCGGATCCTGCTGATCGTCGCCTTCCGCCAGCACGGTATAAATCGCGGTCATCGACCCCAGACTTTCGCTGTTACCGGCGCTTTCAACCAGACGAGGGATCATGCCAAACGCCGAAGGGGGATAACCTTTGGTTGCCGGGGGTTCACCCAACGACAGCGCGATTTCCCTTTGTGCCATGGCGTAGCGAGTCAGAGAATCGACCAGCAGCAAAACATCTTTGCCTTTATCACGGAAATGGCTGGCAATGCTGTGGCACAGTTCCGTTGCTTTAATACGCATCAACGGCGATTCGTCAGCGGGAGCCGCGACAATCACCGATTTTTTCAGCCCTTCTTCCTGAAGCGCCTCTTCAATAAATTCTTTTACTTCACGACCACGTTCGCCAATCAGGCCAACCACCACGACCTCTGCCTGAGTGAAGCGGGTGATCATGCCGAGCAGAACGCTTTTGCCCACGCCGCTACCGGCCATCAGACCCACACGCTGCCCTTTACCGATGGTCAGCATGCCATTAATCGCACGCACGCCGACATCCAGCGGTGTTTTCACCGGCTGGCGTTTGAGCGGATGGACCTTCGGTGCCTGATACAAAAGTGGCGTATCACCGACGAGTTTACCTTTGTCATCAATGGGTTCAGCAACCCCGTTGATCACACGCCCGAGCCACTTATCACCAATCATCACTTCTTCCTGCTTTTCCGCAGGAAAAACACGCGCGCCGCTGATCATACCGGCGCACTGCTTGAACGGCATCAGATAGCAAACATCACGATCAAAGCCGACAACTTGCGCATCAATCAGTTGATGGTCGTCAGATTCAATACGGCACATCTGACCAACAGCCAGTCGGCAACCCACGGCTTCCAGCAGGATCCCGTTCGCGCGGACCAGTCGTCCGGCCACGCGCGCCAACGGAATGTTTTCTATATCGCGAAAGACCTGCTCAAAATCGATATCACTCATTCGGCGTTTCCGGTAGCAGATTATCTTTCAGCGCCGTCAGACATTGGTCGAGACGGTGCTCACAACCGACATCCATCTCTGCCGATTCGGTTATCACCCGGCATTCACCGGGTTCGAGATCAGGATCGGCGGCAAGTCCCCACTGCTGGGTTTTTTCGGGTTCGGCGTCGCTGATACGGCGAAATTCATCACTGTTGAGCAACACACGCACCTGTTCAGGCTGCTGTGGCAAGCTGCTGAGCGCTTCATCGACCAGCGTCAGTAATTGCGTTGGGTGCAGCGTCAGCTCGCAGCGAATCACCTGCCGCGTGACTTTCTCCACCAACTGCAACAACTCTTCCCGGCGACGAACTTCCAGTTCCGACATAAAGGTTTCCAGTTGATCCATAAGGGCATCAATCGGCTGAGCGGCTTCCTGAAATTGCTGACGAGCCTGAACTTTGCCTTCCACCAACCCTTTACGGATGCCGTCGTCAAAGCCCAGACGGGCGCCTTCCTGGTAACCTTCTTCCTTACCTTCTTCCATTCCCTGGGCGAAGCCACGATTCATCCCATCGTTGAAGCCCTGAGTAAGCTGGTGCTCATATTCTTCAGCGCTAAACGTCGGTTCTTCGGCAGCGAACTGTTCGGTCACATTCTTCTGCCAGCTTTTTTTAAGCGGGGGAAATTTATATAACCTCGGTTTCACCACCGCTTTACGGCGCTGAGTGAGGCTATCAAGAGGCACGCTACTCTTCTTAAACATCGGTTACTCCACCGTCGCTTCCGCGAAGAGCTGAACCTGAATATCACCCTCTTCCGCAAGCTGACGCACCAGGCCCATAATATCTTTACGCACCTGTTCGATACGGCTTACCGGTATCGGCCCCAGACGAGAAGTGGTGCTTTCCAGCAGCGTCACCTGACGTTTCGGCATGGCGCTGTAAATCACTTCACGCAGTACAGGTTCGGTGCCTTTCAGCGCGATCGCCCACTGATCCATTGGCACTTCTTCCAGCAAGCGCTGAATGGTTTGCTGCGACTGACGGCTAAGGATGAAGAACTCGTACATTTCGTCAGTGATCTGCTCGACCACATCCGAATCGCGCTCACGCAACTGATCCAACAGAGCCTGCTGGTCGCTGGCGATACGGTTGACGATGTTGGCCGCATGTTTGATGCCGACAACTTTAGAGCCATGCTCTGACAGTACCGCCACGCCACGTTCAACCAGGCGTTCCAGCTCATCGATAACGTCCGGGTTGACGTCATCCAGACGCGCAATGCGGTAAACAATCTCGTCACGACGCTCTTCCGGCAACACGCTCAGAACGCTTGCTGCCACATCAGGCGGCAGGAAGGCGAGGAACACGGCCTGTAACTGCAAATGCTCCTGGGCAATCAGCGCGGCAAGCTGCGGGGTATCAACCCACTGCAAACGCGCCATTCGGTGACGAATTTCATCGCCGTAGATGCCTTTGATAACGCTACGGGCGATTTCTGTGCCCAGCGCTTTCTCCAGAATACTTTTCAGGTAGCTACGGGACGCACCGTTAATGCCACTCTGCTCGGAATACTCTTCAAAGAAGGTATTCAGTGCGCTGCGTGCATGAGTCAATTTGACGTCATGCAGACGCGCCATCGTTTCGCTCAACAGGACGACTTCTTCCCGGCTCATTTTCTGCATGACCTTGGCGGCCGCATCTTCGCCGATACTCAGTAAGAGGATCGCAGCCTGATCGAGACGACTGCGTCCGCCGCCTTTGTTGTTACTTCTGGCCGTTACTTCGCTCATTACTGTTCACCCATTGTTTTAAGACTTCAGCGACACGTTCGGTCTCGCTCTCAGCAATCATTTGCAAGTATTCCACTTTATCTTCCAGACCCGATCCTTGCGGTGGCAAGGTCACATCAGACTGGAAACTGTGGGTCAGCGACAGCGGCGATTCTTTATCTGGCTGTTCGCCAACGGCGGCGTTCTCTATACCTGGCGCGTTCAACCCAGCATTGCTGGCAGCCAACAATTCCTGGCGTCTGGCCGTTGCACGCTTCATCAACGGACGCACACCAAACAGCAGCGTTAATAGGGCCAGTAAACCGATGCCACCCATTTCAGCCCAACGCTGAATCGACGGATCCTCCCACCATTTCAATGGTGGCGGCGTATAGTCAGGCGGCTGAACAAAGACCAGCGTATCCAGTGTCAGGGAGTCACCCCGGGATTTATCAATCCCTGCCGCTTCTTCCACCATTCGGGTGATGGATTCGAGCTGCCCGGCAGGCATATTTTTCAGGCCCGGTGCCAGTTTGTTCAATGCCACCGCCACCTGCAGTTTTTCCAGCTGATAGCCAGGATGACGAATGTGACGAATATTACGGTCGTAGGCGTATTTACGCTGTTCCTGGCTGCGGCTTGAGAGTGAACTTGGATTCGATTTCTGCGCCGCATTCGGATTTGCCGCAGCCCCAGGCGCTTGCGCGTTTGCGGCAGGCGTTGGAATAGGACGGTTGCTTAACGAGCCCGGCACACCGAGCGCCAGTTCGTTAGTGGTATTTTCTTTCGAGATATTCTCATCGCTGACGTGCGGATCTTTGCCGTACTGCTCCTGGGTCTCCTCAACGCTGCTGAGATCCATTTTCGGCGTCACGCTGATACGGAAATTGCCCTGACCCACTAACGGAATCAACAGGCTGGAAACGTTTTTCGTGGTTTCCTGTTTCACGTGTTCAGCGGCTTCCGTTCCACGGCGAACGTTAACCAAATTCTCGCCACCGTTCTGGTAGTTTTCAGACAGCAAATTACCCGCCTGATCAACAACCCGGACGCTATTGCCTGACATGCCAGGAATGCTGCCCGCAACCAATTGAACAATCGCGCCCACCTGTTCATCCGTCAGGCGTGCACCATAACGCAGGGTGAGCATCACCGACGCACTGCTGTCGGGTTTGTTATTCATGACAAAGGAACTGCCTTCGGTGATCCCGAGGTGCACACGAGCGGCCTCAACGGGGTCCAACGACATGATGCTCTGCGCCAGCTCGCCTTCCATACTGCGCTTATAGCGCACGTTTTGGATGAACTGGCTGCTGCCGAGCATCTCTTCTTTGTCCATCAGGTTGTAACCATCAGGCTTAATGGCCGTTATCCCTTTGGCAGCCAGCGCCATACGCGCAGCAGGCAGCCGATTTTCGGCAACCAGAATCTGACCGTTATCAGGGTTAATTCGGTACGGAATACTTTCAGCACCGAGGATTTCTACGACCTGAGCAACAGGAATATTTTCCTGCTGACCATAGAGCGCCACGTAGCCGCGATCGCTATTCCAGATCGAAAAAACAATACCAAGAACAAGCACACCACCGCCGGCCATCATCAGCCAGCGGGGATTTTTCAGCCCTTCAGGTATGGGAAGTGAAGCGAACAGCTCTTTTAACTTATTTAACACGTTCTGGGGACCTTAGAGAGGGGTGTTCATCACTTCGTCAAGAGCTGAGTTCAACTTGTTGCGAACCTGCATCAAAGCGCTAAATGACACACTGGCTTTCTGGGATTCAATCATCGCGCCGGCCAAATCGTCGCTCTGGCCCATATCGATGGCCTGCTGCTTCGCGCTCGCGCTACTTTGCAGGGCATTCACATTGTCCAGAGCCTGAGTCAATACATTGCCAAAGGAGGTATTCTGCGTGCTCTGGGTGGCAAACCCGGCGTCTGCTGCCATTACAGGCATATCCAGCGTACTGGCACCCGCCTGCATTGCAGTCTGAGACATCTGTTTGAGCATCAGCTGCTGCTGCTGGGTGTTAACACCGATTGCGCTAATCTTATCCATGAGTTCTTCCTTAAATTCCTAACTAAAAGCGACAATATCGATCCCTTCTTCCCGCATTGACGCCAAACGATAACGCAGGGCTCGGGGGGTAATCCCCAGGAACTCTGCGGTTCTGGATTTATTGCCGTTGTTTCTCTTAAGAAGATCAATAATGTATTGATACTCCGCCATCCGGCCATGGAGCTTCACATTCTTAATTTCGGCGGTGTTTTTCTGGTCACTGTATTCAACCTGAGAGGCATCGATCTTAGCGACCAAAGCGTCTTCACGGTTGACCGGTGAAAGACCAAAATCATTCACCGTCACTTCCTGACCATTACTTAAAATCAGCCCTCGCTGGATAACATTTTCCAGCTCACGGACATTGCCCGGCCAGTCGTAAGCCAGCAGTGATTGCCAGGTTTCGTCGCTGAGTTGCACATCCCCGGCGTGAAAGTCTTCATATTTCGCAATGAAGCGAGAAGCCAGTGGGATGATGTCTTTTTTACGTTCACGCAGTGGGGTGATGTTGATTGGCACGACCGCGATACGGTAAAAAAGATCCTGACGGAAACGGCCTTCTGCAATTTCTGTCTGCAAATCTTTATTGGTCGAGGAAATAATGCGGATATCCAGCGGAATACGCTTTTGGCTTCCCAGGCGCTCAACTTCTTGCTCCTGCAAAACACGCAACAGTTTGGCCTGGAGAGACAAAGGCATATCGCCAATTTCATCCAGCAGCAATGTTCCGCCATTTGCCTGTTCAAATTTACCGGGTACGCTGGTGACGGCCCCGGTAAAAGCCCCTTTTTCGTAGCCGAATAAAATCGCTTCCAGCATACTCTCAGGAATTGCAGCACAGTTGACACCGACATAGGGTGCATCAGGATTGCCAGCACTTTCATGAATGTATTTCGCAACACACTCTTTACCGGTGCCAGTCTCGCCAGTAATCAATACCGCAACATTATATTTCGCAACGCGTCGGGCTAAAGAAAACACGTTCTTACTTTGTGTTGAACTGGCAACAAACCCGCTTTCTTTGCTGACCTGGTGCTCAGAAAAAAAATTCATATTAGCTCACCAATTTATTGGTAATACGTCAAAATAAATTCTCTGGTCAGGCAAAAAAGCGCACACCAGCAAATACATTTCACTCAATCAAATGCGCTATTAAAACTAAGCAAGGAAGCGTAGTAACGCATCAAGATGACATTCTTAGGGGAACTATACCTTCCCCTTCGGATTCATCTTAATTTTTTAGAAATATTAAAACATTAATCCTTTAAAAACATTAAGTTAGCAAAAAACATTAACCAAAAATTACTTTTTTAAATAATGCAATAATAACGGAAGCGACCTTGCCACCGACACAGAAAAGCGGTTTAATCTTCCCCTGCTAAATAGACACAAGGACTGACTGGCTTATCCATACCAGGCAGTGCAGCAGATATAAACTAACATCGTCATTTTATTAGTTTTCCTCCTTGTACAATCGTAAACGGAAGATTTTATTCCATTGCTTCACCTTTTACCCGTTTCATACCATTGCGAATAGAGCCATGAACCCAGCATCTCAGACAGTCAGGATTTATCACAGCGATTCACTGCCAGAAGTGACAACCCTGGATGCACAAAAACTGGGTCGCCCATGGCACAAGTTACCGAAAATTATTAACGATCGTTTTGACATTACAGATTCGCAGCTGAGTCTCTACTTTCTTAAAAAATTGCGCGTTAACGTTTCTTTAAAAAATATGAGTTTTAGTATTGATAAAAGTTATAAAAACTCACAAATATTTTCCACCCAATTTGGTTATATTGCGATCAGTATCGATCGCTCTTTATTATTGAATATTCTCTATGATTATTATGGCTTGCGTGATGATAGTAATCCGGTTCCTGTGGCGATTGAGGACGAAAAAGTCACCAAAACTGAGGAACGGTTAAGAGTAAAAGTAGGCAAGGAACTGACCAGCCTATTAGTCGATGAAGATAGCTTCGGTTGCGCGCTGGATATCAAAGTCGATAACTCCGCAGTAATGACAAAGTGGGCCTGGTGTATTACCTACACTTTAGCCGGCTACGAACATGGCACATTTACCGTGCTATTTGATGAGAAGCATGTCGATCACTATCTGGCCCGGCTTCGCGTCAATGCTGTCGAAAACGGAGAAAGTGGCCCTGAGTCACCTACACCGGCACAAATAGAAAGCATGTTTCATTGCCTTCCATTAAAGCTGAATGCCCGGTTGGCTAACCTGAATTTAACGGTGGCACAACTCTCTGATTTAAAAGCAGGGGATATCATCCCTATCTTTATTAATGAGCCAGTTCCCGTGTTTATTGGCAAGGAACAAATCTTCGAAGCGGAGATCGCTGAAGATCGCGGGAAACTTTTCCTTAACGAAATAGCTGGCAGTACGGTTGAGAAACAATATGAGTGATTTGCAACAAGAATTGAGTCAGAGCCTGGATTTGGGCGATCTTAATCTCAATGAACTTGAGCAAGAGGATACAGTGGAAGGGAACATCCGCCTGGATATCCAATCTGATTCCCCTTCTACCCCTGGCATGAGCGAAATGCAGAAGATGTCGCTGTTCAGCCGCATCCCTGTGGTGCTGACGCTGGAAGTGGCTTCTGTCAATATTTCGTTGGCTGACCTAATGACCCTGAACAACGATTCGGTGGTTGAACTGGACAAACTGGCCGGTGAACCGCTGGATATCAAAGTGAACGGTATTTTGTTTGGTAAAGCAGAAGTGGTCATGCTCAATGACAAATACGGCCTGCGTATTCTTGAATTCAATACCAAAGATCTCGGTGAGCTAGCCCGATGAAACGCGTGCTCTCCCGCAGTAGCCTGGCCACGCTTCTGGCCATCGGGCTGCTGTTTTCGCCGTGGGCGCTTGCCGCCAACGGCGATATTACTTTGTTTAGCTCGACGGCCAATGCCGGCGGCCAGGATTACAGCGTTAAGATTGAAATCTTAATCATGATGACCCTGCTGGGTCTGCTGCCAATCATGGTATTGATGATGACCTGCTTCACACGGTTTATCATTGTGTTGGCGATCCTGCGTCAGGCGCTAGGGTTACAACAAAGCCCGCCAAACAAGATTTTAACCGGTATCGCGCTGGCATTAACGTTGCTGGTGATGCACCCCGTCTGGAACAAAATCTATGCGGAAGCGGTCATCCCGTTTCAGCATGATGAAATGACCCTGCCACAAGCGCTGGCGACCGCCGCCGTACCGATGAAAAAATTCATGCTCTCCCAGACCAATAACAAGGCGATGGCGCAGATGATGGATATCGCGGGGACGAAAGGGGATGCCAAGGAGCAAGATTTAACGGTCATTACACCGGCCTATCTTCTGAGCGAGCTGAAAACCGCCTTTCAGATTGGCTTTATGATCTACATTCCTTTCCTGGTCATTGACCTGATTGTCGCCAGTATTCTGATGGCGATGGGGATGATGATGCTCTCGCCACTGATCGTTTCGCTGCCGTTCAAATTGATGTTGTTCGTGCTGTGTGACGGCTGGACGCTGATTGTCGGCACGTTAACTGCCAGCGTCAGAGGACTGTAGCCATGATGAACATGGATATTGCAGGCGATATTGTGGCCGGGGCAGTACGACTTATTCTGATCGTTTCGGCGGTGGTGATTGTGCCAAGCCTGATGGTCGGGTTGTGTGTCAGTATTTTCCAGGCGGTAACACAAATCAACGAGCAGACGTTAAGTTTTCTGCCTCGCCTTGTTGTATCCCTTGGTGTACTTGTCTTTGGTGGTAAGTGGATACTTACTCAACTGGTGGATTTTACCATTAATATCTTCCATCAGGCCGCAACGCTTGTGAGTTAACCGTGGGTATTCAGTTACAGACTCTCTACATGCCACTGTTAGCCCTGATGCTGCCCTTTTTCCGCATTATGGCGCTGCTCAGTTTCGCCCCCATACTCGACAACAAAGCCTTTTCCCGTCGCGCAAAAGCAGGGCTTGCCCTGACGCTATCTATCGTCATCACGCCCATGCTGCCAGAGCATGTGGTCATGACAGAATTATTGTCGATGCGTACCGTTCTGCTTGTGGGTGAGCAACTGCTGTGGGGCATGTTGTTTGGTCTGATCCTGCGCCTGGTTTTTGTCACGCTGCAAACTGCCGGACAAATTCTGGCGATGAATATGGGGTTGGGCATGGCGACCATGAATGACCCGGTGAATGGCGTGAACTCCACGGTTATTTCGCAAATCATTACCGTTTTCGCCACGCTGCTGTTTTTTATCATGGACGGACATTTGCTGCTGGTGACGGTGCTTTATAAAGGTTTCACTTACTGGCCTATTGGTCAGGCGATTAACCGCCCAACGCTCAAGCTGTTGGTGGAAAGTTTTGGCTGGATTATCTCCGGTGCGACGTTGATTGCCCTGCCGACCACCTTCGTGATGATGATCGTGCAAGGCGGTTTCGGCCTGCTTAACCGTATTTCCCCATCGCTGAACTTATTTTCCCTCGGCTTCCCGATAAGCATGCTGTTTGGCCTGCTCTGTGTGTCGATGATGATCAGCAATATTCCCGGTCACTATCTCAATCTGACCACTGAAATTCTGTCGATGCTTGATTCAGTGAGGAATAACTGATGTCTGGCTCCAGTTCCGGCGATAAGAGTGAAAAACCTACCGCAAGTAAACTGCGAAAGGCTCGTGAAAAAGGCGATATCCCCCGATCAAAAGATCTGACCATGGCGGCGGGTCTTTTGACATCGCTGTTCACTCTCACCGCGTTCTTCCCCTGGTATAAGACCCTGATTGGAGAGTCCTTTACCGCCGTCGGTATGATGGCAGGGAAGCTCGATGACCCAGGCGCAATGAATCAGTTTATGCTGACTCAGGTCCATATCATCTTGCGAATTTTGGTCTCTCTTACCCCGATCCCAGCGGCCTGCATTATCGCAAGCCTGGTGCCTGGCGGCTTTATGTTCAGCATCGAAAAACTCAAACCTGACTTCAAAAAAATCAGCCCGTTGAGTGGAATAAAACGCCTGTTCGACAGTAACCATCTGGTCGAGCTCGGGAAAATGCTGCTGAAATGCGGGATTATTCTGGCAGTGCTGTACACCGCGATTCATGACTCGATGGATGACCTGCTCTTCCTGCAACGCCTGTGGCTTCGCCAGGCCGTGCAAGAGGGGTTCTCTATTTTCCACGGCATTCTGGTTAGCTTCATCACGGTCATTGTCATCTTTGCGCTGATCGACGTGCCTCTCAGCACCTTCATGTTCACCAAAAAAATGCGCATGACCAAGCAGGAAGTGAAGGAAGAACACAAGAACAACGACGGTAACCCACAGATTAAAGGGCGCATTCGTCAATTGCAGCGCCAGATGGCGATGGGTCAAATCAGTCGTAAAGTCCCTGAAGCCGATGTCGTCATCACTAACCCAACCCACTATGCCGTAGCGCTGAAATACGATCTGAATAAAGCCAAAGCGCCCTACATCGTGGCAAAAGGTGTCGATGACATCGCCCTGTATATCCGTGAAGTCGCGAAGTCGCACAACGTCGAAGTGGTGGAATTTCCGCCGCTGGCTCGCGCCGTGTATCACACCACCCGCGTTAACCAGGAAATTCCGGCGCAGCTTTTCCGCGCCATTGCCCACGTTCTGACTTATGTGATGCAGCTGAAGTCGTGGCGTACCGGCAAGAATGACGCTAAACCCCGCCTCAACAGGCACATCAATCTCCCTAAAGAGGTCTTAGACGAACATGGCAACCAGTAATTTTCAGCAGAAACTTGCCATACTGAAGCAGGGACGCATTGGCGTTCCGATTTTGCTTTTAAGCGTGCTGGCAATGGTTATGCTGCCGCTTTCGCCCGTCATACTGGACATATTGTTCACCTTCAACATCGTGCTGGCTGTGCTGGTTCTGTTGGTGTCGATTAACATCCAGCGCCCGCTGGATTTTGCGGTGTTCCCGACGGTACTGCTTATCACCACCTTGATGCGACTCTCGCTCAACGTCGCCTCGACGCGTGTTGTCCTGTTGAATGGTCACGAAGGCGAAGGTGCAGCCGGTAAGGTCATTGAAGCCTTTGGGCAGGTCGTTATCGGCGGCGACTTTGTCGTCGGCTTCGTGGTGTTCGTCATTCTGATGATCATCAACTTCGTGGTGGTCACCAAGGGTGCGGAACGTATCTCCGAAGTGTCGGCGCGCTTTACACTTGATGCCTTGCCGGGCAAGCAGATGGCTATCGATGCCGACCTGAATGCTGGCCTGATAAACCAACAGCAGGCGCGTCAGCGCCGTAAAGATGTCGCCAACGAAGCGGATTTCTACGGAGCAATGGATGGTGCATCTAAATTTGTCCGTGGTGATGCCGTTGCCGGGATCATGGTGCTGGTCATCAACGTCATTGGCGGGATCTGTATCGGGATCTTTAGGCATGGCCTGGATGCTTCCCACGCATTTCAAACTTATGTTCTGCTGACCATCGGTGATGGCCTGGTCGCGCAAATCCCTTCTCTGCTGCTCTCAACCGCAGCCGCTATCATCGTTACTCGCGTCAGCGACGGCAACGATGTCAGCCATGAGATTAAAACCCAGCTGCTGGCGAAGCCGTCCGTTCTTTACACCGCCTCCTTTATCCTCTTCATGCTGGCGATTGTGCCAAATATGCCGCATATCGCCTTCCTCAGCTTCAGCGCCATGCTGTGCTTTGTGGCATGGCGTCAGGGGAAAGTGGTTAAGCCCACGGTCACCAAAGAGGAAGATTTTGGTGCGATAAGCGATGCGCTTAGCAACGATAAGCTGCCGGACATCAATTGGGATAACATCCCGATGGTGGAACCGATTGGCCTCAATCTGGGCTATAAACTGGTCGCTTTAGTGGATGCCGCGCAGGGGAATCAGCTTTCCCAGCGTGTCCGCGGTGTGCGTCAGGTGGTATCAGAAAACTGCGGCGTGCTATTGCCCGAAATCCGCATTCGAGAAAACTTCCGCCTCAAACCCGCGCAATATGCTATCCACATCAACGGCATTCGCCGCGCGATGGGCGAAGTCCATGCCGATAAACTGATGGCAATTCCCGGCACAGAAACCTACGGTGATATTGATGGTGTGCTGGATGTCGACCCGGCTTACGGGATGTCGATTGTCTGGATTGACCACAACCAGCGCGCAGAAGCGTTAAATATGGGTTACCAGGTTGTCGACTGTGCGAGCGTGGTTGCCACACACATCAACCGTATCGCACGCGAAAACCTGCCCGATTTGTTCAACTATGACGACATCACCCATCTTCATGGCCGTCTTGCCGCTTTGGCACCAAAACTGGCAGAAGACCTGGGCAGCACGCTGAACCATAGCCAGTTGCTGCGAGTGTATCGCCAGCTGTTGCTGGAAAATGTCTCACTGAAAGATATCGTGACGATTGCCACCACCTTGATTGAAAGCTCAACGGTGACGAAAGACCCGCTGCTGCTGACCTCTGATGTGCGCTATTCACTGCGTCGCGCCATTGTGAACACCATTAACGGCGAAAAGAAAAAGCTGCCGGTCTTCACGATGGAAAACCAGCTGGAAAATATTCTGTTGTCTGCCCTGAATCAGGCGCAGCAGGCAGGAAAAGTGGCGCTGGACAGTTTCCCGGTTGATCCGAATATTCTGACGCAGTTGCAGAACAACATGCCGGTGATTGAAGAACAGATGAAAGCGAAAGGTTTTTCACCGGTACTGTTGGTCACGCCACAGCTACGCCCGTTGCTCTCTCGCTACGGTCGTCTTTTCTCATCCGGTTTGCATATTCTCTCTTACAACGAGATCCCCGAAGAGAGCGAACTCAGCGTGGTCGGCACGCTGGCATAGCGAAATCCTTTTCAAAATCGTTCCCGAACACCGCCTGCTGGCGGTGTTTTTTTGTTTTTATCTCACTGATTTTATTGTTTTTTAATTTTTATTCTTTTTTAAATTTAATTTCCACTCACCCTGTGCCGTTTTATCTCAGTACATAACAGGGATACCGGATACGCCGGTACCGAACGGAGATAAACATCATGGCACTTTCCCTTTTCACTAACGCAGCTTCCATGTCTTCTACCAACGCACTGAACCAGGCTAACAGCCTGCTCTCTACCTCTATGGAGCGTCTGGGTACCGGCAAACGTATCAACTCCGCCGCTGACGATGCCGCAGGCATGCAGATTGCTACCCGTCTGACCGCACAGTCAAACGGCATGGGCGTTGCC
>NZ_DATBBJ010000015.1:0-4570 GCF_036271055.1 Scandinavium sp.
AACATCACCGATGCTGACTTCGCAACCGAAGCGTCAAGCATGAGCCGTAACCAGATGCTGGCACAGACTTCTATGTCCATGCTGAAGCAGTCCAACAGCATGTCTGGCATGGTCATGTCCCTGCTGGGTTAATCTTTACCCGCTCCGAGTAAAAAAACACCGCTGCATGGCGGTGTTTTTACATCTGTCCTTTTCCTTCCTTCAGAATGGGAAGAGAGCCTTCCAGCATCATAATATACACATGATTTCATGTGTTTTTTTGTTGGCATAATAATTGCATTATTCAATTATCAGGCGTCGTTATACACCGGGTAGGTGGTATGGAAAACCCCACCTCGACGTTTCATTGAATCAGGCAGAATAAAATAATGTCCAGGAATACGAAAAAAGTCACTCCCTCCAATGGCACTCTTATTCATTCATTGTTGCAACGTCAACAGACAGGGAAAACACAGGCATTACCGTTTGTCAGCGTAATTTGCCCGACGTGGAATCGCCGTGAGTTTTTGCCCTACCTGCTTTATATCTACCAATATCAGGATTATCCCGCCGATAAGCGTGAACTGATCATCGTAGATGATTCCCCTGAGAGTAGTGAAGATCTTATCGACATGCTGGTCGATCGTACGCAGCACAACGTGCGCTACATTCACAGCGACAAAAAACTGATCTTGGGTGAAAAGCGCAATCTGCTCAACCATCTCGCGACAGGAAAATACATTCTCTGTTTCGATGATGATGACTACTATCCGGCTGATAAAATCAGTTGGCAGGTTGCCGCAATGCAGGAGAACAATTCTATTTTCTCCGGCTGTGACCAAATTTATATTTGGTACAGCCATCTCGATAAAATCTATCGTTCTCGAGCTTTTGGCAAAAACCATGCCTTAAATGGCACCTTCGGTTATCACCGTAACTTTTTGCGAAACCACCGTTATGATGACAATGCATCACTGGCTGAAGAAGAAGGCTTCCTGAAAGGTTTCACCGTGCCTGTGCTTCAACTCGAATCCGAGAAGGCTATTCTGTGTGTTTCGCACAACGCCAATACCTACGACAAAGATTTCATTCTGGGTTCATCAGAGCCAACAAGTCTGACGCTTGAGGACTTTGTACAAGATAAAAACCTGCTTAGCCATTATCGCCGTCTGAGCACCTTGCCTACCAGCACGCGCGTAGGATGGGAGACTTTTTCTCGTATTGCGGTGATGTATGAGCCCGGTGATCATTCCTCGCTGGATGCAGCCGTAAGGACTCTATATAAACTCGGCATTACAGAACAACAGCTAATGCCGGTAGAGAAATCATCCCACCCTTCAGTTGAGCAGGCTGAACTGGAAACGCATTGCCAAATACTCGAACAAGCTTGCGAGGAAAAATGGCAAAACGTATTGCTCCTTGATGCGGGGCTCAGTTATGTACATAAGGAATCTGCGGTCAACAATCTCAACCAGTTGCTGCAACAGTTGCCAAATATCGACTGGCAAGTGCTACTTCTGGGTGCGGATTACCAGAATATTGCCCCGCTAAAATCCCTTAAAGGTGTAGCGCGTGTTTTCAAAGCAAATTACGGCTGTGCCTATGCAGTAAATGGCAGCTTCGTCGAGACATTGCTCACCGTTTATCGCGAAGCCATTGCACAACAGGTATCGCTCACGACGAGCTGGCCGGTAATGATGCAGCAATCTTGCTGGCTTGGCTGTTACCCAAGTTACGCGTTCCTACAGCAGAGTCGAATACAAGAAGATATTGAGCGTACCGACTGTACCCATTTATTTTTCAAAAGAGTCCAGCCTAAAGATGCTGAGTCATAAATTAAAGGATTAAAAATATGGAACATTATCAACCCGAATTCGTTGTTCGCTATCTGGCTGAAAACGCAGATTGTGCCTGTCCTCACTGCCTGAGTTCAGACGATGCAAACCCACTGACTAGCATTAAGTTCAATAATCAACAGCGCGATTCTTTGGATGTCACTTGCGAAAGTGCAGCAAGGCAAATGCTGCTTAATCCGGATGCCTTCGTCTTACATGCTGGGAAAAATGACGAGATTGCTGACGCTCAGCCCGATATCTGGCTGGAAACGTTAAACCAAGAGTGCCTCAATCTGGCGATGCACCCGGCGTTAACTGTAGAACTCTCTTTGTTTGCTATTGGCATACTGCTTAGCAGAGTCCAGCAATATCAGGGTGCGAAGGCAAATGACCCCGCTTTGCTGGTCACGATGGCACAAGAGCTCTGTTTATTGGCAGAGCAAGGCGTACTTGCTCAGCAATATGTGGCTCTACCGCAGATCGGCACCGTACAGACAATGGCATTGAAGTCGCTCGGAGCAAAACGGATGAGTTTTAACTTGCCACCGATGGAGAAAATGGCGGTTGCGTTAAAAATAGGTGAGCTGAAAATAATGAATGATGCGCAGTTAGTTGATCGTGCAAGCTCACTCCAGACCCAGTGGAATGTATTTAAAACAGCCAATAACTTAGCACTTATCTATCGTAATATACTGATATATAAACTATATACCGACATATTTCCCGGTAAAAACGATGTTTGCTACGGTGAAAAATTTTTACGCCTGACTCAACAATTCTTCCAGTTAAAAATGTTGTTCGCGATCTGGGCTGAAACGGGAAATGAATTGACCGATGACATTATTTCCTCTCTCTATATAAGCCTCCAGTCTCTTGGTGAAGATGTTGATATTACTATTAACGATGAAGAAAAAGTATTATATGCACTTGCATTAATTTAACATTTTTACTTTCAAACCCCATTGTAACATGGCTATTGAGTTCTAAAGTGCAATAGCCATATTCGCTCAACTACTAACGTAGCATAAAGGCGTAAGCCACATCTCTTTCAATATGTCCCTCAGAAAAAAAATCAATGCCGGAAAAGAGATAATGGTGAATATATTTTTTTAGCATCTCATAATCAAAGCTCTTATAAATACTAGAACCCAGAAAAGTTACTTTTTTCTTGAAAAGCATTGCTTCCAATCCCACTGTTGAGTTTACTGTAATAATTTGAGATGCATTTTTAACCAATCCCCCTGAATTTTCCATTGTAAGAACGAAATTGAATTTACGTTTAAGATCGATGATTTCTTTAATTTGTTGCACTGAAGTCTCTGCGGGATGAATTTTCACAACAACATGCTCGCCACTTTCCATTCCTATTTTTAGTGCATATTTGATGGTATCAATATTCCTATGCTTTCCGTATAACCATAACTGAGCATCATTTGATACTTGAAGTGGAACGAAAATATAAGTTTTTTTCCGATTCAAGACTCTTTGCGTAGAACATTTTTCAATCAAAGGTTGAAGTGGATTTTTCAATGATTGAGGCAAGGGTCTTGACTTAAAAGAAAACCAGGACTCCATCCAAATTTGATGTTGCTGTTCATCTACAGTGGGAAATACATCAAGAAATTCGGGAACTCTGGCGATCATTGCATTTGCGTTAGTTCCCTCACTATCAATAAATATTTTCTCTGGTAAATTAGATAGTTCGATGAATCGAGTTTGTATTTTATGTAATTGACATGCTAGCGCAACTGCTTTTGAATATATACCACAACCACTGCACATTATTACTTTGTCGATATTATTCTTCTGCAAAAAGTCGTGCATGAAAATAAATGTTGAAAGATATATTTCCCAACATAAAGAAAAAGGCACTCCTCCGATCACAAATTCAAAACTATCCTCAATGCCTTTAATCATTTTAGAATATAGAATCGGTTTCTCCTGTTCAAAAAGATACGATTCAGGCACCGAGTAACATGGTAAAATTGTTGTTCGAATTTCTGGCAACTTATTTTGTATTAACACCATTGTTGCATTGTCACGAACAAAAAATTGAGTATTCTCCTGGTCATGGCTCTCAAGTGAAGAGACAATTCTGGAAAAAAAATTTGCGTACGTAATACCCTCTACTATAAACCCTGTTTTCACAGTGAAGTTCCTTTTTAAATGCAATATTTTATTATAAAGTACACCAATAAACGATATCGCCAAAATTTTTTATAACGATCCTGCTACAGGAACTTTATTTTCCATGCTGTCGGAAAGCGGCGGAATGATATCTTCAACATCAAAGGATGTGCTTGGCACATAAAATCAATACGTCAACAAGAGATATCCTTCAGATAAGAATAAGGCCAGAAGGCTGGAACAGAGTTATCGACATTCATGCATGCGTTCACTTTTCAGCATCTCTTCATGTTCATTGAACGTCAAATAACTAATTGATTTTATTATGTTTTATTTTTTATTCTTTTTTAAATTTAATTTTCACCCACGCTGTGCCGTTTTATCTCAGTACATAACAGGGATACCGGATACGCCGGTACCGAACGGAGATAAACATCATGGCACTTTCCCTTTTCACTAACGCAGCTTCCATGTCTTCTACCAACGCTCTGAACCAGGCTAACAGCCTGCTCTCTACCTCTATGGAGCGTCTGGGTACCGGCAAACGTATCAACTCCGCCGCTGACGATGCCGCAGGCATGCAGATTGCTACCCGTCTGACCGCACAGTCAAACGGCATGGGCGTTGCC
>NZ_DATBBJ010000016.1:0-45169 GCF_036271055.1 Scandinavium sp.
GGGCAGCGCTGGGTCTTTCCAGTCTTCAAGCTGCGCGAATATCTAGCTCAGACCAAGTAAGACCGCCTGTCTGTCGCTTAGTCTGCTTTTGGTTTATAATGCTCGTCGAGGTGTACGAGCAATGAAGCAGAAAGATAAAACTAAAGCTCTGGCTGGTCGCATTGGCGGCCGTGTCGGTGGTAAGTCGCGCTCAGCAGCCAAGCTGCGCGCAGTGCGTGAGAATGGCAAGAGGGGTGGACGGCCACAAAAGGAGCGACGCTGATGGGACGCACGCATGGCTCGATTGGCTGTGTCTATCAGAAGAAGAAACAGGGGCAGTACTATGCGACGTACCAGCTGAAGCGTAAGCGCGTCACGCGAGCGACTGGCAAACTCAACAAGCCAGCTGCAGAAAAGATTCTGGAAAAGCTGATCGGCGAGCATCAAGCGCGCATGGCGCAAGGGTCAGCGGGCTATGATCCGAAGTTTGAAGAGATGTATGACCGGCTGCGCGACTTCTATCGCAACAACGACCGGCGCAGCATTCGCATGCTCGACATACGTTACAACCATTTGGAACCGTTCTTTCGCGGACTGCGCGCGTCGCAGTTTGGTGCCAGGCTCAGGAGTTATCGCACGCTGCGACTCAGCCAAGTCTCGCCTAAGACCAAGCGCAAGTATTCGCTGGCGACAGTCAAGCTGGAGCTGGCTGCGCTGCGCTTTGCGATGGTGCTCTCTGGCGTGCCGCTGCCGCACTTCGAGCGAATCCAGCTGAACAATGCGCGTCAGCAAAGCTACAGTCGCGCTGACTTAGAGCGCGTGCTAGTGGCGCTGCCAGAGTATCTGCGTCGACTGGTTGTCTGCTATTACATCACTGGCTGGCGTCTCGAAGAGCTGCTGTCGCGTCAGTGGCCGGATATTGACGTTTACAACGCTCGACTGTGGCTCGACGCAGCGAGCTGCAAGACCAATGATCCACGCTTCTGGCCGCTGCGCCCCGACAGCTGGCTGACAGAGACGCTGCGCGAGCAACGCGCTTTCGTCACGCGCATCGAGCACGAGCGCGAGATCAAGATTGCGTGGATATTCTGTCGGGACGACGGCACGCGCATACGCTGGTTTCCATATCCACTCTGGCGCAAAGTCGTGGCGTCAGTCGGGCTGGCTGGTTCTTACATTCACGACTTTCGACGCAGCGCGTCGAGCAATTCCACGCGCGTGCGCCATACGAATGAGAAAGTCGCGATGCAGCTGATCGGCCATAAGTCAGTGACTCAGCACCAGAAGTACCAGCAGCCGAATCGCGACGATATTGACGATTTCGCTGACCAGCTCGACGAAGTGCACAAGCGCGACGCAGCAGCGCTGCTGCGCCAAAATCAGCATCTAGAGGATTTCGCTTGCTCCCAAGGACAGCTTGGTGCTACCAGTATGCTACCAAAGCATGATTTGGAGCGTCGCTGAGCGCACTGATCATGGCGTGACAAGATGAAATTGTGCTTGATTTCATTACGTTTTTTGGCTGCCGGGAGCGGGAGTCGAACCCGCACGAAGCTTGCGCTTCAGAGAATTTTAAGTTCTCAAGAGCCACTTCCTGTTCAGGCGCGAATCAACACGAAACAACGTAAACGTGCGTATTCATTAGTTAATTCGCGCCCGAACAAAACAGCGTCGGCACTCAAAACTGCTATAGTTAGCTACGTTGGTGCTACCAGTATGCTACCACGGTTAGCATACTTCGAGCTGCACCAGCGCTTTTGGTCAGCGTTGCGCGAGCTTGGCTCAGACGTGCAGTCGCGCTTGATTTCCCAGGTCAAGCGTCAGCGTGGAGTTGCGATCTACGCTTCGACGTCAGTCATAGTTCGGTCTGGCTGAGACGCGCCGAGCGGCTTGCTGTCATCCCCCGGCAGCAAGCCGTGTTTCTTTTCTGGTGGGGAATGTCCTCCGTCAAATGGGTTTCTTGATGGAGCTATACGAGCAGATGTTGGCTGAACGTAAACACGACGATTCGGCGACGCGCCGCCGCGTGTCGCTTAGTCAGGGGAGGAGGGTCGCAGCGGCAGCGAAGATTGCTGCTCGTAACTCCCAGCAGTCAAGCGCACTGCTGCGACCCGTCCGTGGGGGAATCGATCTATCGCTGCCACGCGGCGACCAAGAGCACGACGATGACGATCCGGACGAATGGCTTTGAACCATGTCAGCTCATCGCTGCGCTGTTCACCGCTGCGCGGCTCTGCGCTAGTCATCGCTCTGCGGCTCACGTCTGTGCCCCGCTCGGCAATGCAACGCAACGTCTCGAAGACCATGTGACATTAAGCATAGCAACTGGTTGGGGAGGTAACAGACCAGATGATTGACTGCGTGACGCGACAGGAGCGACTGCGCTTTCTGCAAGGCGCATTCTTTGGCGCGAGTCTCAGCATGTGCGGCCACAGCAAGAGCGAAATTGCTGATCGCTTCGCCCATATTGGCGAAGCCTGGGGCATCTCGCGCTCTGAGTTTGAAGCGAGCTTCGACGAGATGCTGGCGCAGCTCGACGCAGTTGAACGCGAGCAGTTGATGCACTGAGCGCCATCATGAGCTTTGCAGCATATAACTGGGGACTAGAGCAGACAGCTGGCACCACTCACGCCAAATCGATTTTGTTGGCGCTGTGCAACTGCGCCAATCCAGACGGCGACTGCTGGCCGTCACAAAGCACGTTGGCCAAGCAGTACGAGATGTCACGGCGCACAGTGATTCGCGTCCTCCAGCGACTCGAAGCCAGAGGCATGATCAAGCGTCAGCGCAATCGCGAGCTATGTGGGCGCTTTCTGCGTAACAGTTATCGCGTGTTGTACAACAGCGATACTCTGTCTGCGCCATGTGACAATGTGTCACTGCCCGTTCCGCCGCCATGTGCCACTCGCGACACGCAGCCATGTGCCACTCGTGACGCTGCTTCTATAGATCGATCCATCAGAAAGAAAACCGTCAAAGAATCTGATCCATCACTGGTGCACGAACGGCTTCAGCCAAGTGTCAGACGCCAGCCAGCAGCCAAAGCGCAGACTTGGCCGGCGGATCTACAGCTGACAGCCAGCATGGTTGAATACGCAGAGCGCCACGGCGTCGACGCTGAACGCGAATTCGCAGCGTGGCGCGACTACTGCCAAGCGCACCAATCGCGTTATTGCAACTGGGAAGCAGCGTGGCGGATGCGCATTGGCAACTTCGAGCGCTTTGGCAATCCAGCCAATCGACGCCAAGTGCCAGCAACGTCGAGTGACAATCTGTTTGCCAACTATAAAATTCCGGAGCAATACACTTTCGCGCCTGGCATACGCGACGGCATGAAACTCTTGAGCGAATTGGAAACTAAAGAGCGCGCGGCCAAGCAAGCAGCCGGAGATTCCGGATGGATATAAAAGCTACTACGCAAATTTTGATGCGCATCAAAGCGCTCTGGCAAGACCAGTACATTGACCCGCTGATCTTCAAAGCTTGGCATGAAGAGCTGGCGCAGCTCGACGCTGAAGAAACTCTGCAAGCCATTCGTGAGCGCATCCAAGCTGGCATGGCTCGACCCTCATGCGCAGAGCTATATCGCGAAGCGTCAGCCATTCGCGAGCAACGACTGAGCGTCGAGCGCGAGCGTCGGCCAAAGGTCGAGTACCAGCAAAGCGCAGCAGAGCGCGAGCGAAACCTCGAGCGCTTTCAGGAGATTTTGGCCCGACTCAAACGCGGGATTCGCTCAGTCGATTAGAGCAGGGGAGGCTCTTATGACAACTGTCGCTATGATTCTCAGTTTTCTGCTGGTCAGTGTTGCTGCCAACGCGCAGGAACTACTGCCGCCTCATGCAACGTTACCAAGTGGCGAAAGTTGCGCAGCCAAAGTCAGTGCGCGACCAGAGATTCGCCCGCAGAACAGACTCTACAATCTCACTGTGCCCACAGCGACAGAGCTGGCCCCATTTTATAGCAAGCCACTGCAATTCAATGGGCCACCTGCTTCAGATTTCTTTCGGGTCGATGGCAATTTCAAAGGCACGACCGACGAGATTATCCAATGGGCAGCGTGCAAATGGGGCATGGATGTCACTCAGCTACGCGCTCAAGGGTGGGCTGAAAGTGGATGGAATCAAGCAGTAAAAGGTGACGACGAATTTGAGCACTCACAATGCACTGGTGGCAATGGCTTCGATGCGTGGCAGCCAAGTGGCTATTGCTACACTAGTTATTCTGCGATTCAAATAAAATGCACGAATTACAATGCCTGCCCGATGGCATACGAAAGCACGCCTTTCGCTTTCGACTTTCGCGGCGCGTACTGGCGCGCGTGCATGGAAGGCCATATCAAGTATTACGCTGACTCAAAACCAGAGCCCGGCTATCCGACTTACCCGAATGGCACTGCGCAGCAAATGTCAGATGGTTGCATGGGCTCGTGGTATTCAGGCAACTGGTACGACAGCAGCGCGCTGCCCTACATTGATCGCGTGCATGGCTACATGCAGAGCAAGCCGTGGCAGCCGCCGTTTCGCTTTACAGCGCCAGCGCAAAATCAGACTGTCTCAGGTAACGTCACTGTCAAGATTGTCTGGCCCAACACGCCAGGGCAATGCTTTTATGCGTGTCTCGACAGTGACATGGGCTTTGTCACATGCGTTCCCGGTCAGGGTCCGTGGACCTGGAACACTACTTCGCGCGTCCCAAATGGCTCACACATTCTGACGGCTCGCGCTTATACCTGTGGCATGCCGATTCCTGCTGGTAATGATTTACCGATTGGCTGGCCGGACGCCAATCTCACAGTCAACGTACAGAACAGTGCTGCGAGTGTGACAAAAGTCAGTGCGCACAAGCGCAAGCGCTTCGAGCCGCACCAGCAGCAGCAACGGCGCTGGAAGTCGTGAGCCATGAAATACAGAATTCGAGTGCATCAAGTCCCGCCCGATGCCCCGTCGACAACCAGCTGGTTCACACTTGATGGCGTCGTGCGTGAGTTTGCCAGCGAGTCAGAGGCGCAGATTGAAGCGCAGCGCTTGACGCGCGACGCGCAGTCACTCGACGTCTGGTATATCGCTGTCGCAGTACCCGACGGCTGATGACGACAGAGCGGCGCACTGTGTTGGAATGGGGCGAAGACTTTCATCGCGAGTGGGACGAGCTGATAACCAAACTTAAAACCAACAATTCCACTGGAGGATCAATGAGTGATCGCCAAACGACCGTCATTCGAGTTAAGTACCGAGACACAAGAGATTATCGAGCGTTTAGAGCGCGCCAGCATCACTGAGCTGATCACTTATCGCCAGCTGCTCGACTTGACTGGCTTTCAAGACGTCGAGCAGATGCGTCCGTACTTGCGCACTGCGCGTCGCCAGCTCTGGCAACGTCACGTCTATACCAGAATCGAGCACAAACAGGGCGTGCTGCGCGTCGACGGTGACGGCGCAGTCGACTGCACGTCGCGTCGTGAAGAGTCGCTGACGCGCCAGCGTCGTCGCTTGCAGCGCGATTGGGAAGCGATCATTAACGCCACTGCTGAAAAGGCTGCGCTCAAAACGAAAAGCGTGGTCAAGCACGAAATGATGAACGCGCTCGAATCGCTTTATCGCAAGCGCAGTTTTACGCCGCCTATCGTCAATGATTTCAAACTGAACCCGCTAAAAGTTTTGCAGCTATTCCAGCGCAAAGCGGGTTAAGAAACTAGGCGCGATGCATCGCTTCGCCACTCTACGCTCGTCGGCGCTAAGCAGCGCAAAGCGACGCACTGCTTCGCTGGTCTACTTGCCGCAACTCAACGCAACGTTTCCCCGCGCGTCATCGCGACGCAAAGCGGCGCTGAGCCACGCGGCGCAGCTCCCGGCAGCGCGCATTGTCGCAGCGCAGCGCCCTGCGCATCAACGCAACGCAACGTCTCGCAAGAAAAGTTTCGCGGCGCAACGCCCCGCGGCGCTACACCGCGCCCCGCCTCGCAAGGTGAGTCTGCTCGAAGCCCCGCGAAGCAACTCAACGCAACGTCTCAACGAAAAGAAAAGCTTCGCCGCGCACCGTGACGCTCTGCTCGGCAGCGCGCTGCCTGGCGGTGCTCAGCAAAGCACGGCTACTCAACTCAACTCAACGTCTCGAAAGAAAGTTTTCGCTCAGCGACGCTTCTCATCGCTACTCCTCGCACAGCATAGTTTCGCGGCGCGAAGCATCACAACTCAACGCAACGTCTCGAAAGAAAAGTTTCGCTTGGCCGCGCGGCTACTCCGCGCACGGCCTCGCCACGCCTCGCATGGCAGCGCGACGCCCGGCAGCGCACGTCGCCGCTTCGCGGCTCTGCTCATGGCCTCGCGACGCTAAGCAACACAACGCATCGTCTCAGCATCTAACCAACCGGAGGGACAACAACAATGGCGACCAAAGTTTTTGCAGAGCTGGAAAGCATCGTCACTTATTCGCAGTCGCAGCAGGTTGACTTGAATTTTCCACGCGAAAGCAACGAGTCAATGAGTCAGTACGAGAATCGATGCTGGCGGCTGCGCTGTCACACTGATGACTCAGGCATCGTCGAGCTGCCAGACAAGACGCTCGCGCGAGTTGGCAACGTGATCATACCTGGCATGATCTTTCATCGCGTGTTGTTGGAGTCGGTCAAGAGCACTGGCGAAACCATTCCGGGGCGCGGCAAAAAAACTTATCTCGATGCGTTTCGCACTGGCGTCATGGTTGATTCAAACGTGCTTATCGGGATGCAAGGTAAAGAAATTGAGGGTGAGTGGATTTCAGTTGATCCGCGCGGTCGTCCGGGTGGGCGCGGCGTGCCAAAGAAATTCCCGAAGTTTCCAGCGTGGAAAGGCACTGTCGAGTTTATGGTCTTCGACGAGATAGTGCTGAACCAATCCAAGCGCGGCGTTGCCATCTTCGAAGAAGCACTGGAGCAAGCTGGTCGCTTTGGTATTGGGCGCTGGCGACCAATCAAGTCTGGTGGTCAATATGGCCGTTTTCGCATAGTCAGTCTTCGTATTGAAAGTGTCGACACGTTAAGTAGTGCAATAGAGAACCAAGCGCACATGCAATAAATAGATCATGCCTGACGAACACAATGGTGAGAGCAAGGGCGGCCAATCAAATTAACGGCCAGATAGACATTAGCGGAACGATAGCGATCAACGGCTCGATCAGCCTCTCGCTGGAACAGCCACCCGCAATCATCTCAATAGTTACAACACGGCTCAACGGGTTCAGCGTTAGAGCGCAAGGAGATAAAATGGCTTACACACTTCCCAGTGCAATGCAGATTGAAGTAGGCGTGCAATATACGGATGCCGCTGGCAATCCAGCGACGGTCGATGATGCAGTAGTATGGAATTCATCTGATGAAACCATACTAACGGTGAGCGTCGTCGCCGGGCCACCCGCTGGTTACCCCAACGGTGGTGTTTGTGTGGTGCAGGCAGTTGGCCCGATAGGGCAGGCTCAGATAACTGCGACAGCCGATGCCGACTTGGGCGCAGGCACGAAGAACATCACGACGCTGCTCGACGTTCAGGTGATCGCTGGTGAAGCTGTAGCAGGAGTCATTGCGCCCATTGGCGACCCGTCGCCTATATAGACTGCGCGTAGCGAAGCGGCGTCCGTCGAGTATCGTCGTATTGCAGCAGCGCTGCAGCAGCTTGAGTTATTCCAAAGCTAAGAGGTGAACGCTAGTGAGACGACGGTCGTGGCGAGAGGATATTCTGATCGTAGTGGGGCTATTGGCGTGTGTGGCTATCGGAGTGTGGCTCGGCGTCCACCCTCGTTTACGATGAGTCTGGTTGACTATCAATTCTTTAGTGTGATCCATCCCTACATCATCATTCAACGCTATGTTCGAGAAGGTGGCGGTAGTCAGAATCCACGCTATCGGATTGAAATAAAATCAGACATCCCGTCTGCTGTGAAGCGTCAAGCACTGGCGTTTGAGATGCCATGCGTGGCTTGTGGCGCAGTCATCCATCCGTTTCGACAGCGCGGACCAGCGAGGCGTGGAGTGAACATTGGCAATCTGTATTACGCTGCGTGCTGCCCGTTAGCAGTACGACTGCCGTGCTCGCGTGGTGAAGCGGCGTCCGTCGAGTATCGTCGTATTGCCGCAGCGCTGGCAAATAGAGTGTCACCGTAAGAGGGGGGAGAGCGGATGCAATCCCTCGTATGCTCAAGCTCCGTGACCGCTTCGTGGTCACGGACGCGCAGTCGCAAGTTAGATAGGGGTGGGGGTCTTTCACCGTTCAACCTGCTATAAAGTGAAAAGGGACCGAATTGTGACTTACAAGCGATGCCAGGACCAAGACCGAAGCCGACTGCTGTCAAACTCGCGCAGGGCAATCCAGGCAGACGGCCGTTAAACTCACGCGAGCCGGATGCGCGACTCGTCACGCGCTTGCCAGCTGCGCCAGTTGAGCTGAATCAACGCGCTGCACAAGCATGGCGACACATGGGACGCGAATTGATTCACGCGGGACTGTTGACGACGCTCAGTTTGCCGTGTCTGCGTCGCTGGTGCATCGCGCATGACGATTACGAGACTGCGCGCGAGCTGTGCAGCAAGACGGGGCTGGTGCTCGTGACAAAAAATGGCGGCGGGGCGTACATGAATCCCGCGTTCAACGTCAAGTCGATGGCTGCCAAGCTGATGCACCAGTGCGAGCTGGAATTCGGCATGACGCCAGCGTCAGCAGCCAAAGTCAAAGTCGCCAGTCCGAAGCAACTCGACTTGTTCGCAGAGCTGTTCGAGCAAGACGCTGCTGAACCACTGCCAGATGACTTCGACCCTGACTTGATGAATTGATGGATATTCAGCAAATCGCAGTCAGCGAGATTCACGCTGCACAATACAATCCACGCAAAGAGCTGCGCGAGAGCGACGCAGCTTATCAGCGCTTGCTGAAAGGGCTGGACACTTTCGGCTTAGTCGAGCCGCTGGTGTTCAATCGTCGCAGTGGCAATCTGGTCAGCGGCCATCAGCGCTTCAAAATCTTGCTCGCGCGTGGCGACGCGACTGTGCCATGTTCAGTTGTTGACCTCGACGACAAAGCTGAGAAAGCGCTGAATCTCGCGATGAATACTCACGCTGGCGAGTGGGATTTCGCCAGTCTCTCGGATCTAATTGCTGAGCTGTCGCAGACGTCGCTCGACCTCGACTTAGTTGGCTTCAATCCACAAGAGCTGGACAAGCTGCAAGCTTGGCCGCAGCCGCTGCTCAACGATTCAATGCCGCTGCCAGAGCGCAAATATCTGCGCGTCGAGACTGTCGAGCTGGCGAAACTGAAGCCGCATCCGCGCAACTTTCTCAAACACCCCGCTGACCAGCTCGAACACCTGATACAAAGCATCAAAGAGCACGGATATTACCGCAATATCGTCTGTGCACGAGACAATACTGTGCTGGCTGGTCACGGCGTCGTCGAGGCGGTGCGCAAACTTGGCTGGCTCACAGTGCCAGTGATCCGGCTCGACCTCGACTCGCTCGAACCCCGCGCGCTGAAAGTGCTGACTGGCGACAATACTACGCGCAATCTGGCGATTGTCGACGACCGCGCGCTGACCAATCTGCTGCGTGAAGTCAAAGACGTCGCGCTCGAGGGACTACTGGGCACTGGTTTCGACGAGATGATGCTGGCGAATTTGACGTTTGCGACCCGCACGCGCGATGAAATCCACGGACGCGACGACGCCAAAGAATGGGTCGGGATGCCGAGTTACGAGCAACAAGAGCTGCGCGTGATCACGCTGCACTTTCGCAATCGTGAAGACCGCGAGCGCTGTGGCAAGCTCTTGGGCCTGCCGCTTGGCGAGACTGACGAGACAGTAAAGAATCGCTTCTGGTGGCCGAGTGGCGAGAAACGCGATATTCGCGCCGTGCGCTTTGAAGACCAAGCAGTCAAGCGCGATCAAGCACTGGCAGACGCGCAGAAAGCTTGCTCCCATGCGACTTTTACTGCGAATGCGGCCGGTGGCGTGACGTGCAATCAGTGCGGCCTGTTCATGTTTCGTGAGCCAGGGCAAGAAGGGTAAACGATGGCTGCGCTGGAGCTGGTCGCGCTCGACGATGGCACTCTGAGTTCGAGGCGAGTTTCGACGAAATGCTCGAGGCGCTGCTCGCGGCTGAGCGCGCGGAATTGATGAACTGACATGAGCTATGGCGACGTGTTCTGCTTTACTTACTAGGGAGGGGAAACCATGCACCACCGACGACTCGTGATCATACTCAGTGCAGTTATGTGTCTGGCGACGACTGCATTTGCAGCCGACTATTGGATTCACGTCAAGAATTGCAACGGCTGCACAGTTGAGCTCGGCCCCGCGTCGCCAACTCAGACGTCGACGCCAGCGCCAACCATCACTGCCAGTGCGACAGCGACGCCGACTGCTACTGCCACAGCGACGCCGCAACCACCGTCGCCGACTGCTACGCCAACTGCTACGCCGACTCCGGTCGGCACGGTCGAAAACCTCACCGCGCCGGAGAGTACTATGGTTCAGTGCGTCGAGCAGGTCGGTGGCAACGGCAGTAGCGAGAATCTTAATCCGGGGCAGAGCGTTAAGGTAGGCTGTGATCTTGCAGACAGCGAAGTTAATCTGCCAGTCAATGGGACGACCAAAGTGCGCTGCGGTAATCCGGCGGAAAACAACCGCTGGACGCCGCTCGCTCGTGGCGCTGGGGTAATCATCAAGTGTAATAGCAGCGGCAGTTCAACTCCCACGCCAGTCCCGACCGGCACAGCTACGCCAGTCCCGAGTGCGACGGCAACGCCTCCCTCGCCGGTCGGTCTCAATATTCTCACTGGAACCTATCAGGGCTGCAACGCTGGCCAGGGCGCGGGCTGCGCCAAAGGCGATGTGGTTTCGGGCGACGATGGCACGGTCAGCAGCAATTCGTGGATGCTGACCAGCAACGCCGGGAAGTTCACGCCTGCGATGGTGGGCAAGCGAATTTCCATCATTCAATGGAACGGAACGGCGACCGCCGCAGCGTGCGGCGGGACCTGGGCTGGCTACGGTTGTTATAATGGCGTCGCGTGCGAGGGCGTGGTGGCGCAGTATAATTCATCGTCGCAGATCACGGTGAGCAAGAGCGCGCTGTGCGGATCGTCCGGCATTGGCTTCAACCAGAGCGACGGCGCGGGCTGGTTCGTGGGCTCAGACGATTCAGCCGCGATTGCAGCGGCGCTGGCTCAGGCCAAGACCAACGGCCAAAGTCTGGTGTTCCCGGCTAACTACACGGGCCTGGTTTTCTCGCCAGTGACGCCACCCTCGAACGCGACGATCCAGTGCGCGGACGGAGCCACTCTTATCGAGCCGCATTTTTCGACCGCCACGGATCAGATCTTCAAAGTTACGGCCACCGGGTTCAAGATCGATGGCTGCACTCTAAGCGGTATCGAGCAGCCTGGCGCGCCGTGGTACGACCCGGCCCGTGAATATAATTTAGGGATAAGCATCTATACTGGCAAAGGCAGCGCCACCACGACGATTACGCATAATATATTCCGTAACTTTTTCGGCACGTATGCAGTCGGTACGAGCGGCGCGTCGAACGTAGTAATCGATGACAATTTATTTCAGAACAATGGATACTATGGCGTGCAGTTAAATCAGACCAACGGGGCGACCTCGGTGCAGCGCAACCGCTTTGAGGATTCCAACTATGGGTCGGAGGATGGCGGACCCATGCCCGCTGGCGGCAACGCCAATCAGCAGATACTGAACAATGTGTTCCGGCTGGTCAACGCCAATGGTCAAGGTACCGGATATTCGAGGAGCCAGAAGGCGGTAAATGGATTTTGCCACGGCAGTGTCTTTCTGGACCCCGGCCGCTTCGCCTCCGGTGGTACGCCAGCTCCCGGTCAGTACAATGGCTTAACCGTTTCGGGCAACGACCTTCAGGGAGCGGGGATGCAATTCTTCGGCGGCCCGGATTGTACGACGCATAATTATGGCGCGGTGCTCTCCAACAATATCTGCACCAACGGCTGTACGTGTACCAACTGAACGCTCGCTCCGATAAAAGCTCTTAGCTATGGCCGAACGTATTCTGCCGCGTTATCCGATTTATATCCCGTCCAAGGGCCGGTACGATTCTGGGCTGACTGCGCGCTATCTGCTCAACGATGACGTCCCGTTCAAGCTGGTGGTCGAGCCACAAGAGCGCGACCAGTACGTCGAGCGCTTTGGCGCTGAGCATGTCATAGAGCTGCCGTTTCGCGATCTTGGCTCAGTCATTCCAGCGCGTAACTGGATTCTGGAGCACGCCAAAGCCAGTGGCGCACTGCGTCACTGGCAGCTCGACGACAACATTGCCAGTTTCAAGCGACGTTACAAGCGCACGCGCATTCGCTGCAACGCAGCCAACGCGCTGGCTGTCGCTGAAGACTTCACTGACCGCTATGAGAACGTTGCGATTAGCGGGTTGAATTACGAATTCAACCTGCCTGACATGAACAGCGTCAAACCGTATCAGGTCAACTGCCAAGTGTATTCGTGCACGCTCGCGCTCAACAGTATGCCGCAGCGCTGGCGCAATCGTTACAACGAAGACACTGATATTTGTTTGCAAGTGCTGGCAAGCGGCTGGTGCACGCTGCTGATCAACGTGTTTTGCGTTGACAAAATGCGCACGATGACGGTAAAAGGCGGTAATACTGACGTGCTTTATCAGGGTGATGGCCGACTGGAAATGTCGCGCTCGCTCGAACGCAGCTGGCCTGGCATCGTGCGTACTTATCGACGCTTCGGGCGCCCGCAGCACTTCGTCAACTGGAGCTGTTTCGACACGCCACTGAAGCGACGCAGTGATATCACGATTCCGACTGAGCCAAACGAATACGGTCTGGAGCTGCGCCCGCTCAAGCCAGTGAAGCACGCAGAACTAAAAAAATTACTGGCTGAAACCGGCAAATCTTGATGGGTGCTGCGCTTGCCAGCAGCGAAAAGCTCGACGCTGCGACAGATTACGCTGAGCGCGTCTGCCACGGTGAAATTCTTGCCGGTCAGCTGGTCCGCGCAGCCTGCGCGCGCCATCTGCGCGATCTAAACACTGGCGCAGCGCGCGGTCTGTTTTATGACCCAGCCGCAGCAGTGCGAGTGTTCAAATTCTTTGCGTTTCTGCGCCATTCAGAGGGGAAATTCGCTGGCAAGCGCTTCGAGCTGGCGCCGTTCCAGCGCTTCATCATTGGCTCGCTGTTTGGCTGGCGACGCCGCGACGGCACGCGCCGCTTTCGCACTGCGTATATCGAAGTGGGCAAGGGCAACGGCAAGACGCCACTGGCAGCTGGCTTGGGGCTGTACGGTCTGATTGCAGACAAAGAACCAGGCGCGCAAATCTTCGCTGCCGCAGTGACGCGCGATCAAGCGGGCATCGCGTTTCGCGACGCAGTGAACATGGCTGAAGCGTCGCCAGAAATCGCGGGCCGGATCGCGTTCTCAGTGGGCTCGATGGCTGTGCCAGTGACGCGCTCGCTCTTTCGTCCGATCAGCTCTGAGAAGCGCGGACTGGACGGCAAACGAGTACACATGGCGATTATCGACGAGCTGCACGAGCACCCCAGCGCGATTGTCGTGGATAAAATGAGAGCTGGCACGAAAGCGCGACGTCAAGCGATGGTAATCGAGATAACCAATAGCGGATATGACCGCAATACTGTCTGTTACCAGCATCATCTGCTCTCGAAACAGATTCTTGCCGACATCATCCAGAACGATGCCTGGTTTGCTTATATCTCGACGCTCGATCCATGCGAGCGCTGCGCAGCTGCGGGGCGCACGTCGCCCAACGACGAGTGCGGCCAATGCGACGACTGGCGCGACGAGCGCACTTGGCTCAAAGCCAATCCGGGCTTAGACACGATACTGCCGCGCGATTATCTGCGTGAGCAAGTCGCTGAAGCCGTCGAGATGGCAAGCAAAGAAAACATCGTCCGCCGCCTCAACTTCTGCCAATGGACAGAACAAGCAGTGCGCTGGCTCTCGATGAGCGATTGGGACGCTTGTCCAAAGACATTGCCACAGCTCGAAGCGCTGCGCACGCGCGTCTGCTATGGCGGGCTGGATTTGTCGACGAAAATCGATTTGACTGCGTGGGCGCTGGTCTTTCCACCGAGTACGACTGATTCAAACTGGGTACTGCTGGTGCGCTATTTCGTACCAGAAGAAAACGTCCGGCCACGCGAGCAGCGTGATCGCGTGCCCTACTCAGTCTGGATTCGTAGCGGTGCGATAATCGCTACGCCCGGCAACGTTGTCGACTACGACACGATTGAAAAGCAAATCATCGAAGACAGCCGCATGTTTCGTGGCCTGCAAGATATTGGGTTTGATCCGTGGAATGCCACTGCGTCAGCCAATCACTTGACGGCAGCTGGGCTGAAGATGATCGAAACGCGCCAAGGTACTGCGACCATGAGCGAGCCAGCCAAAGAATTTGAAGCTGCGCTGCGCGCCAAGAAACTCAATCACGGCGCGAATCCAGTCTTGCGCTGGAATGCGGCCAACGTCTCAGTCAAACGCGATCACAACGACAACTATATGCCTGACAAAGAACGCTCGACTGAGCGCATCGACGGCATCGTCGCAGCGCTGATCGCGTTCGCTCGCGCTGTGCGCAATCAACCGCAGCAGCCGTCGATCTATTTACAGCGAGGCATATTTCGCTTATGACAGTGCGAGGATCGCGGACGTTTAAAGGTGACGTGATTCTGCTGCTGCTAGATATCGCTGCACTTGGCCTGCTGACTTATGGCTCATGGCTGGCGTGGCATCCGGCTGGCTTTCTGACGCCTGGTGCAGTGATTCTTGGCTTGTCAGTGATGACTGATTTGACCGGCTAACCGAAAAGCGAGAGGGAGGGGGATGGGCATCGTCAGCATGATGCGTCGACCCGCAGCAGTTCAAAGCGCTGCGCCAGTCGAAAAGCGTATGTCGCCACAAAGCGGGGACCCGTATCTCGTCGAGCTGCTGAGCCGTGGCACGCAGACAGCGTCGGGTACATGGGTCACGCCAGACTCAGCACTGCGTATCGCTGCCGTCTATCGCGCTGTCGCAGTAATCGCCAGTGGCGTCGCGATGACTGAGCTGGCGCTGTATCGTCAGCTCGACAAGCGTCTCGGCAAAGAACGCGCGTATGCGCAGCCGCTCTATGGCTTGCTGCACGACTCGCCGAATGCGTGGCAAACGAGCTTCGAGTTTCGCGAGATGATGACTGCCAACTGCTTGCTGAACGGCAACGCTTACGCACTGATCGAGCGACGCGGCGATGGCGTGATTATCCAGCTGACGCCGCTGAATCCAGAGCGCGTGCGCCCGTATTGGTACAACAACGAAATCTGGTATGAGTTCCGGCCGCAAACTGGCGCATATAAGCAGTATGCAGCTGACGAGATTTTCCATTTGAAAGCGTTCAGTCGTGATGGCGTCAATGGTCTGTCGCCAATCGCGCTGATGCGCGAGAGCGTGGGGCTGGCGCAGTCTGGCGAAGAGTTTCAAGCGCGCTTCTTCAGCAACGATGCGACCCCGCCGCTGGTACTGACCACGCCACAAGTGCTCGACGACGAAGCGCGCAAACGGCTGCAGCAGAGTTGGATCGAGGGCGGCGCTGGCTTGCCCAACGCTTGGCGGCCGCGCGTGCTTGAACAAGGGCTCGAGGTCAAAACAGTCGGGATAACGAATCACGACGCTGAATTTTTGAGTCTGCGAAAATACCAGGTCACGGATATTGCGCGGATCTTTGGCGTCCCGCCGCACATGATTGGCGACTTGGATCGCGCGACGTTCTCGAATATCGAGCAGCTCAGCTTGGAATTCGTCACGTATTGCCTCGCGCCGTGGTTTGAACGCTGGGAGCAGGCGCTGGCGCGCGACTTGATGTCAGCCAAGATGCGCAGCAATTATTTCTTTCAATTTCGCGCTGAGAAACTGATGGTTGCTGACGTGCTCCAGCGCTATCAAGCTTATAACGCTGCGATTCTCTCTGGCTGGCTCAACCGCAATGAAGTGCGAGAGCGCGAGGGTTTCAATCCAGAGCCGGAGCTGGACACGTTTGTCGAGCCGCTTAATGTGCAGCCAGTCGGAGCGCCGCCGCCCGCAGTCAAGCCAGGCGCGAAAGCTCCAGCGCAGCCGCAGCCAGACACGCCAGCAGAAGAGCAGACAGAGCAAGAAGCTGCTGCCAGTCGCTCGTTGTATCAAGCTTATCGCGAGTTGGTTGAGGAGCGCGTCAATCGCGTGATCGCCAAAGAGCTGCGCAGCGTGCGTGACATAACTGCGCGCTGCAAGAAAGTCGACGAGCTGCAACGCGAGCTGGATCGCTTTTACAAGCGCTTTGCCGAAGCGTCAGTCGAGCATATCGCGCAGTCGCGTCGCGAGCTGCGCGACTATCTCGACGCCGGAAACGATATCGAGAGCTTGCTGCAACGCTGGCAGACGCAGCGTGCAGCGCAGCTGGTCGCCAGCGAGATGGCGCGCTGGAAAAGTCTGGACACTGGCGCTGGATTGCATGTGAATGGCGCAGCGCAGCGTAATTGAGTGCTTCAGTTGGCCGGAGGCTGCTCGAGGAGCGATTAGAAGCGACTGATCTATATGATCGTATGGCTGGAAACGACCGAGCGCAGGAGGCGCGTTTTGCTATGAATCAGCTGGAGCACCGTATTATTGGCTCGTCTATTCGTCTGCTCGAGGCGCGCGACAGCAGCAGCGCTGCCAACGACTCGTCGACTGCTAAGCTGGTCGCAGCGCCACGTCTCGGCGGTTACGCTGCGCGCTTTCTGACGCGCTCGTTGCCGCTTGGCTTCGAACAATTTTACGAGCAGATCGACCCGCAAGCGTTCGACGAGTCGCTGGCTAAACAACCAGACATTCGCTTTACGCTGAACCACGACCCGTCGCGCATTTTTGGCCGCACCAGAGCTGGCACGCTGCAAGTTTCGCGCGACGACAATGGGCTGCTGTTTGAAGTCGACTTGCCGCACACTGACGAAGCTCGCACGCTGGCGACCGCTATCGAGCGTGGCGATATCTCGCAGTGCTCGTTTGCGTTTCGCACGCTGCAAGACGACTGGTCAACTGACGAGAGCGGGATGCTGGTGCGCACGCTGCTGCGGCTCGATATCAACAATGGCGACGTCTCAGCTGTGACTTACCCAGCTTACGAGCAGACTGAAGTCGAAGTGCGTTCGATTATCGAGTATGGCCGCGAGCGACTGGCAGTGAGGGGCTGGCAAAGAGCAGCCAGCGCGCGAGTACGTCAGCTGCTCTTGGCCGAAGTCGAATAGCTACCAGTTTTTGCTGAATCGTTTCAGTACTGCGGCGTCGAATACATATTCAGAATCGTCGTGCTCCAGCTGCCCGTTGTCATAATACCAAAAGCCACGCTCGGGTGGTGGGGGTGGCAGCGGCAACTGCTCTGCTGCTTCCAGCGCTTGAGCGAGCGTGAGAGCTGCTTTCAAAATGACTGTCGCGTTACGGCAGATGCGCGATGGATGCCAAATCTGCAAGTCGCGCTTGTCCCATGTGCCAAGCGCAGCAAACTCATGCGGTGCGGGATTGCGCAGATATTCGCGAGCGTCGACGTCATCACATTCAATTTCGCACCGGCTGTTACTCGCGGGGTCGTCGCGTCGCCAAACCCAGCCGGGGCCGTCAGAGCGCGCGAGATATCCTGCTGTCATCATGAAGTCTGTTAGTCTCGGTACTTTGTTCATTTGGTCCTGTCCTCGTTAGCTTGGTCAACAGTCGGAGCTGCTGCTGTAGCGCGCTGGCGCGGCCGCCCACCCTTTTGCCCGTTCGCACGCACTGTCGCAGTTTTCGTCGAGCTTCTGACAGAGCCGCCGCGACGCCCCATCTCAGCCGCGTTTGGTATGGCTTTACTGCGCAGCAGCTTGCGCGCTTCGTTGAGCAGCTGACTGTGTTGTGGCTCAGTCTTCAGTGCAGCCAGCTGCGCGACGAGCTGGCGCAATACTTGTTTCTCATTAAGCGTCATCGAAAGATTCCTCCGCGAGCCATGCTTGGCAGTTGACGCAGTGTAGCGTCGTGCGACTTTCTTGTATCACGTTATGGCCGTGGTGGGTGCGCTCGAACCGGCTTCTGGCGTGCAATAATCGAACGTAGCGGCTGGCGCGACCAAGTCGCGTGTCGTGCGTGCCAGCGTCGTTGTCGTGTCTGCTCATGCTCTGCTCTGTGCGTTCTTTCATTGTGGTAAATCCAGCAGCAGCTCGACGAAGTGCAGCACTGGCTGACCAGTGCTGTCGCGCAGCGACGCGCTGCGCACGATGTCTGTAAAACAGCCGCACGAGTGGTCTGGAAACTCGAAGCAAGCGTAAGCATCGAGCCACTGACCGCCAAGCGCTGCGATATCGCTGCGTCTCACGCTTGGCAGTCTCGCCAGATATTGCGCTGTGGTCATGTCATCTCCTGTCGAACGTTTAAGTTTTCTCGCAGCTCGATTATAACCAAAGCGTTTGCTTTCTCAAGCTAACAAAGCGAGGCGCCTGACCGCAGCACAAAAAAATGGCTCTCCATTTTTGTGAAGAGCCATTTCGCGTCACGCAGTCGCCAGCTCGTTTCTAGAACCGCATACTAAGCAGTAAGACGTCTGTCACTGCGCCATCGGCCATCTTCAAGTATGGCTGATGAAGAGCCATCTTATTCGCAGCTAAAAACTGCGCGACTGCTGGCGTCAGCTTCAGCTTGTCTGAGCGATTCTCGTTCGAGTAGAACCAGCCAACGTAACGGTCGGTTCTGGCGTCGTACTCGACTTTGCTGACCAGCATGTATTCAATAGGAAACTCGGATCTGATGATTTCCAGCGCAGCGTCAATCTGACTGCGCATTGGCGCACTGGTCGCCAGTTGGTGCTCGTGAATGATTTCGGTAATCGTGGTAGTTTTCATGGTTAGTTCGACTCCTGTTTGAATGCTAGTTGCTGGTTGAAATAGCGCGTAAAGCGCCTGGCTGATTCGAAGCAGAACGCTATCGCCAGCGCATACAACGAGTCGTTTGGACCGGAATCCAGCGACAGCAAGAACCTGAAGACATAGCCCAAGACGACAAACGCGCCGACGAAAATTCCGACCGACCGGAGTTTTCGAAGTTTTCGAAAGCGACCGTCGCAGGCGCCACTGCCGAGCCAGCCAGTACTGCCGCTGCTTTCTGGCAGCCAGTTGCCTATGACCAGCTCAGCGTAAGTTAGTTCTTTCCGGCGAGTTAGCTTGTTCTCGTCTCGTGTTCTCATGTGTGTCATACTCGTGTTCTCCTGTTCGGATTGTTGATACGCGAAAAGCTCCAGCAGATTTGCGCTGCTGGAGCTTTTACGTGCTCTTAACTTGCTAGAAATCCTTCTCCGGCGCGTCATAAGCTGATGCAGTGCGAGTTGCAGGCGTTGCACGCTCAGCGAGTTTCTCAGCAGGTGTCTCAGGCGTCAGTTGGAGTGAGACTGCTTCGGGTTCCAGCTTGTACGCTGCGCCGTCGACCAGATCGACTGCCCACCAGAGCCAAGCGAAACAGTTGAGAAAAGACACAGCTGAGAGCGACGAATGGAGCTGCGCAGTCTGCTGGTGATAGCCGGGCTTGGTCGCAACTACTTGATATTCGCGGTCGCGAGACAAGCTGACTTCAGTCGGCGTGATGTACGTCTCGCCGCCAACCGCTACGCTTGCTCCAGGCGGGTCAGTTGTAATCGGAACTGTCTCATGTGTACCGTGGATCAACGTCGCGCAGCTCGTCG
The DNA here is from genome assembly GCF_036271055.1 of Scandinavium sp. GTDB lineage: Bacteria > Pseudomonadota > Gammaproteobacteria > Enterobacterales > Enterobacteriaceae > Scandinavium. The sequence goes on from NZ_DATBBJ010000016.1 coordinate 19,703, forward strand.
CGCTAAGAAATGCGACTGTGAGCAGCGTCGATAATAGTCGTCGGATAATGTGATGGTTCATTTTTGTTTTCCTCGCTTTGTGGTTTGGTTGTTGAAAAGTTGAAAGCTCCAGCAGGTTCGAGCTGCTAGAGCTTTCGCGTGCGCTACGCTGCGCGTCGTGCTTTGCGCAGCGCGGTGTAGCACTTCGAGCACTGACGCTCGTGTTTCCGGATCGCAGACGCAGCAGTCACGACATTGCTACAAGTTGCACACAGCATCTCGCCAGCAGCGTTGTACGCATCCGGATCGTTCTCACGACTGCCAGCGTACACGACGCCAGACTTGCCAGTGCGAGCGAACAGCAAGCGATCTTTGCCAGTGCGCTCGACGACTGGCGCAGTCTGTTTCTTGCTGCTGCGCTTGGTCGACTTGACCGGCTTCTGGTCGCGCTGCTGGTGCGCGTCGTCGAGCTGCTTGACCAGTTTCTTGCCACGCTTGGCTGCTGCACTGATCGTTTTGTTCAACTCGCCAGCGACGAAATCTTTGACGACTGGCTCGACGATGCCAGAGCGCTCAGCGCGCTTCGTGAGCTGTGCAAGCATGGTTTCACGCTTGGTCGACTTGCTGCTTTTCTTGCTTTTCTTGCTTTTCATCTTTCCGTTTTCCCAGTGGTTTGCTTTCTGTTTGAGTAAGTGCAGACAGTTGACTCCGAGACAGACTGGACAGTCGGCGCGCTTCTCGTCGTGTCCGCCGTCGAGATGCTCATTCTCGACTCCTGCCGACTCGAAGCAGACTTCACAAGTGCCGCCATCGAAGTCTTTCGCTTCGCAAAGCTCGCTGTGCGTGAGCTTCTGACAGCATCGGCAACGCATCAGCTTGTTGTAACTTTTCTTAAATTTCGCCATCCAAATCTCCTGTCAGGTAATTGCTGACTGTCATCAATATAACCAAAGCGCTTTGGATATGCAACACGGAAAGTGGTGCGTTTGTAACTTATTTGCGGTTGAGACGCGCTATATGCGCCAGTGCTCGGCAGACGCTCTAGGATCGATTCTGGCTGAAAAGACGCATGGTCATGCGTCTTTACTGCTGAAACGCGCTCAGATTGGCTCTGCGAGCCAAAAAAAACGCTCTCTGCTGTGACCAGAGAGCGTGTTTTTGAGAGACGATTTACAGTTTGTCAGCTGCGACAGCACGCTTTGGCTTCGTCTTTGTCGAGATAGTCAGTCTCGCACTCGCCGCAGCGCCAGACTTCCTGATAAGTTGGCTCGTCTTCGCCAATGCAATCATTGTCGTTGTCTTTGTCGTACAGATAGACTTGTGCTGTCTGTGGCTCTTCGAGAGTATAATGCAAGTCGTCAGCTCCATCGCTTACTTCATTGACTCGCCACGCATCTGACGTTTCCAGCTTTTCATCATGCGCATGAATCGCGTTACAGACTGGACACTCGAAGCCAAATTTTGTCACTCGTTTAGCTCGCACTTTCACTTTTCTCCTTGGTCAGTCTAGATAGCTGACCAGCGCATTATAACCAAAGCGCTTTGGATTATGCAAAGCAGGTCTTACTCCCGACAGCTCGATAAGTCTAATTGCCTGGCCCAGATATGAGATTCCAGACAGTCAGGAGCGTGGAACAAGCGACGACAATACGGGCACTTGCGACACTGGCACGCTTGCGCGCATTGGTGCTGGCAGAGACAACAGCGCTCGCGACTGACGCTGAGCCAGCCAGTCAGCGTCAGTCCGATTATAAACGGCGTCATCCAGAGCCAGAATTGCCAGTTGGTCATGTCATAAGCGCTGGCGAACGGGACTGTCCAAAATGAAGCAGCGAACGCGAGCGCGATCAAGCATTTGATTGCGAGCTTCATAAGCGTCACTGGCACCTCTGCGCGAGCAGCAGTTGCAGCGACGCGACTGTCACTTGCGCACTGTGCAGCTGGCGCTGCTGACGTTGGATCGTCGCGTTCTCAGCCAGCACCATCACTGACAGCAGCAGCGCGGCCAGCCAGCCCAACCAGCCAAATAGCGCACTCATTTGAGATGCGCCAGAATGAAAGTGCAGAGCGCGACCAGTGCCAGTGTGAAAGTCGCACTCGCGCCAGCGACGATTGCCATCGCTTTCCAAGGTTCCCATTCAGCCAACGATTTTTTGTAATGTGTGTCTGCCATAAGATTCTCAATGCGCGCGGTGCGCTCGTCGTCGTCCGTGTAACTCGTCATGGGTTTTCGTGTCCAATGCAATGGGGAAACGCAGCAAGTAGCTCATAACGCGGACAGCGTCGCGCGGGTCGATGTCTTGGCTGAGCAGCACGTCTGACAGCCAGTCGCGCAAAGCCGGTTCCAGCTCCAACGCGATGCGCTTGATTTCTGCTACGCTCATGCGCGTTTCGAGATGCAGTTTCTTCATCCAGTCGCTCTCCTTTCAGCCCTTGTGTTTGCGTTTGCGCTTTGGCAGCTGGAGCTGCTGTTTGAGTTTTTTTTGCTGTGCCAGCAGCTCCAGCGCGATGCGCTCTTCTTTGGCGCGCTGTTCGAGCAAATCGAGCATGTGGTGCTCGCGACAATCGCGATGAAACACTCGCTGACAGTGAATGCAGCTGTTGCCAGGCGACGGCGGCCCGCAGGTCTTGCCACAATACCCACAATAATAATGTAGTCGTCGCGCCATTCTCTAAGCTCCAGCTGCAATCAAATATCAAACAGAAGCAATAAATCAAAACCAAAACGCTTGGGGCTGAGCGCGCGAGTTGCTGCGCTGGTCCATGCGCTTAATCGTCACTTATGCTATAAGCGAGCTTGCCATGCGCCGTGCGTCGTTTTATCTGCTGTTGCTGTGGCTTAATGGCTGCGGCGATAGCACTGGCATTGGCTATCACTCGCATACGCTGGTCATCGGCCCCGCCGCTGGCTCGCGCTTGTTGCTGGAGCTTGACGAGCCGTCAGCTTCAGCGACGCTGACGCCAACTGCGACGCCGACGCCAAACGCTCGACTGCCATTCGACGACGAGCACGGCGCGGACGACGATTGACAGCACTCAGGAAATCCGCTTAACTCTCTCGGACCAGCGCACCAACAAAAAATCAGCGCTGTCTGTAGGCGCGGCCAGATTCTCGCGGACGCTTTCTGAAGCGTGACCAAATCCGGCTGCTGCGATAGCTGCCAGCTGGCTTTCTCAGGTCGGCTCTAGAGCTGTCGGTACTCGAAAAGGGTTTCAACTCTTTTCGGGCCGGAAGCTTTGTCAGAGTCGGCCTTTTTTTATTCGCTCATAACTTCAACTGCTCCCGGCCCGGATTCACACGGGAGGGTCGAGCACAGTGGAGCTTATCGAGCTGAACGAGCAGCGCTTGAATCTGATCGGGCAGGCGCAAGATTTAAATCAGCGAGCTGAAAAGGAAAAGCGCAATCTGACGTCTGAAGAAGACGCCAATTATCTGCGCTATATCAACGATGCGCGTGACTTAAAGAAGCGCATTGATCGCCAGCTGGAGCTGCGCGAGTTGGATCGCGAAGCAGCAGCGGCAGAAGCAGCGCGCTCGCGTCCCGGCGAAGCAGTCGAGCGCGCTCGCAGTGATGCTGTCGAGATGGTCCGCGACTTTCGCGGGCTGTGGATTCGCGACGTCTATCGCAGCCGCTTTCAAGCGGGGCGACTGGTCGAACACGGACTGGCGACCAAAGAGCAGCGCCGTCGTCTGTCGGCCATCGAGACTGCATTCGCGACTTATGGCTCTGAGATGCAGCGCGCCAACGACGCCTGGTGGCGGGCATTCGCACTGGGGCCGCGCGAGCTGACGCCAGAAGAGCGCTCGCTGGTCGAACGGCGCGACTTGATGATGGGCTCTGATCCGGCTGGCGGTTTCACCGTCCCACCCGAACAATTCCAAGCGACATTGATTCGCAAAATCGACGACAACGTTGTGATGCGCAAGTATGCGACCAAAGTCGTCGTCGTCAAAGCACAGGATCTCGGCGTCCCGACGCTCGAGGACAATCCGGCTGATGCTGACTGGACCAGCGAGCTGGCGACCGGCTCAGCCGACACCGCGATGGATTTTGGCAAGCGCGTATTCGCGCCGCATCCACTCGCGAAACAAATCAGAGTCAGCAAGAAACTGCTGCGCGCCAGTGCGCTCGACATCAGCGGTTTGATTGCTGATCGCTTCGCTTACAAATTCGGCGTGACTGAAGAGAAAGCGTTTCTGCTCGGCAACGGCGGGCAACAGCCGCTCGGGGTCTTCGTCGCCAGCTCGCAAGGCATCTCGACTGCGCGTGACGTCAGCACCGGCAATACTACGACTGCCATCTCAGCTGACAACTTGCGCAAAGTGAAATACTCACTCAAAGCACCGTATCGCGCCAGCGCACAGTGGATCATGCATCGTGACGTGATCGCGCAAGTGAGTCTGCTCAAAGACTCAGTCGGCCAATATCTCTGGCGTGACGGTATCCAGCTCGGTGACCCTGACATGCTGCTAGGTATGCCGGTCAACGAGAGTGAGTTTGCGCCCAATACATTCACGACCGGCCAGTATGTCGGCATACTCGGTGATTTTAGCCGTTACTGGATTGCTGACGCGCTCGACATGACCATGCAGCGCCTGGTTGAGCTGTACGCAGCCAGCAACCAGGAAGGTTTCATCATGAGACAAGAGCTGGATGGGATGCCGGTGCTCGAAGAGGCGTTTGTGCGAGTGCAGTTAGCATAACTGCTGGAGCAAAAGTGACATGCAAAATCTCGGCAAAAATTGTCAAGTCGCGTCAGTCATGAACGCGCAAACTGCTGGCTCGACTGCGGTTGACGGTACCAGCATCGACATGACTGCGTATGATGGCGTGATGTTTGTCGCGTCAGTCGGCGCGCTGACTGCCACGCAAGTGACTACTCTGCAAGCCAAAGGCTCGAACGACAACACGACTTTCAACCCGTTTACGACTAATGCGCAGACGCTCGCGATGGCTGATGCTGACAGTAACAAGCTGCTGGTGCTGGACATCTTTCGGCCGATGACGCGCTTTGTGCGCCCGACCATCAATCGCGGCACCGCCAATGCAGTGATCAACTGCGTGATCGCGATTCTCTACAACGCTGACAAGCTGCCAAGCACCGACGCGACGTCAGTCTCGCAGCACGCGACGTTTGTCTCGCCGTAACGAGGGCTAAAGTCATGCGCACGCCGCTCAAATTATTTTACCCAGTTGCGTTTGTTGGCAGTAACGGCGCCGGCACTTGCACTGCGACTGGCGTCGCGCAAGGCGACCAGATTGCAGTGATCATCGGCGCGCCGACTGCTGGCGGGGCGCTGGTCGCAGCCAAAGCTGGCGTCGACTTCGAGTCATTCGCCAGCAATGCGAATCAAATCAAGCAGCTGTCTGCGACCAATTTCAGCGCGTCGACGCTGATCGCGCTCTGCGTGCCGAACGCGCTCTGAAGAGGGCCAACTATGAAAATTCGCATCAATACCATCATGGCGCACCCGACACTTGGCACAGCAGAGCCGGGTACGATTCTCGACGTGCCAGAAGCCGACGCGCAGCCGTTGCTCGATAGCAAAGTCGCTGAGCGCGTCGAGCCAGTCAAGAAAACAGAGCGCATGGAAACCGCCAAGCTCGACGACGACGACCACGAGAACGCGATGCAAGCGTCGCATTATCGTAGTGGCAAGCCGCCAGTGCGCTAGCAGTGAGCTGAAGCAATGGCGCTAGTCACAGTGACGCGCTCGAATGTGATGCTGGTTTCGCTCGCGGATCTAAAGACGCATCTGCGAGTCGATGCATCATTCGATGACGACTACATCACGAGTGCGTATTGGGCTGCGCTGTTCGATGCTGAGAATTTCTGTCATCGCGCGCTCGTGCCGCAGACTTATCAGCTGGTGCTCGATTATTTTCCCGGCTATACCGCGCTGAATCTCGGTATCACTGCGCCAGGCTACACCCAGACATTCTCGACGGAAGTGTATTTCAGCGGCCAAGCCATGATCTTGCCACGGCCACGGCTTCAGCAAGTCGACTTCATCAAGTACATCGATCAGTTTGGCGTCGAGCAAACGCTCGACCCCGCGGTTTATGTCGTCGACAAGCTGAGCGAGCCAGCGCGCATTGCACCGATGCCAAATGAAGCATGGCCGCCAGTGCTTATCTCAGTTAGCGGCCCAGTGATGAATGCCGTCACTGTGCAGTATCAAGCTGGCTATACGCTGGCGCTGACGCTGCCGGATAACGTGACGCCAGACGAAAACGCGATTCGCGCAGCAGTGCCGACGACCATTCTGCACGCGCTCAAGATGATGGTCACGCAGCTCTACGAAGTGCGCGGCCCCGTGTTGGCTGGTCCGCGCGTCGACGCCATCGAAATTCCAATCGGGCTTGAACGGCTGCTGTATTCGCAAAAGGTGCTGTACGCAGCATGAGTACCGGCATCGAAGTACTGAATCCCGGCGAGCTGCGCCGTCGCATCACGTTTCAGTCGTTCTCGCGCGAGCAAGACGAGATGGGCGGCTTCGTCGAAGAGTGGACAGACGTGCTCTCGTGCTGGGCGAAGATTGATCCAAGAGTCGGGCGGGAAGCATTCGCAGCTGACCAGTACAACGCAGCGCTGATCACTGAAATCACGATTCGCTGGCAGCCAGGGCTCGACGAGTCAATGCGCATACTCGACGAGTACCAGCAGCAATATGACATCAAGTATTTGAGTGACGTCGAGATGCGCCATCAGCTGCTCGTGATTGGCACAGTCAAGTTGCCAGCTGACAGGAATGCAGCGTTATGAGCGTGACGATTGAATTGACGGGCGGCGAACAGCTTACAGACTATCTGGTCGAGCTGCCAGAGAAAATGATGGAGCGCGTCGTGCGCCGCAGTTTGTACGCTGGCATCTCCAAGATTCAAGACGAAGCGCGCAAAGACGCGCCAGTGCTGGCTGTGGCAGGGCAGGGTCCACATTATCCCGGCGAGTTGCGCGACAACATTCGCGTCTCGACTGGACGGCGCGGCGACGTCATGCGCGCTCGCTGTGGGATCACGCCAGAAGCGTTCTACGGTCGCTTTCTGGAATTCGGCACGCGCCACGCCCCCGCGTACCCGTTCATGCGCCCCGCAGCCGATGCAGCCAGTGGCGCAGCAGCGCAACAAGTGATCGACACGGCGACTGAGAATTGCCGCACTGAACTGGGTACGGCAGCGACATGATCGAGTCAGCGATTTTCAAGCTGTTGAATGAAGATGCGGGCGTGCAAGCGACGATTAATGGCGGGATTTGGCCGGTGCTGATGCCAGAATTCACTGAGTATCCAGCGATTAGCTATATCGTGGTCGACTCGCCGCCAGTGCAGAGCTTGGGCGAGCCGGTTGGCTTGGCCCATCCGCGCTTTCAAATCAATGCGTGGGCCAACAGTTATCTCGAAGTCAAGCAAGTAACTGACGCAGTGCGGCTGTGTCTTGATGGTTATCGCGGCGCAGTCAGCACTGACAGTGGCGTGGTCAACATCTGCGGCATCGTCTTCGAAGACGACCGCGACGCTTACGAGAAAGACACGCGCACGTTTCAAGCGAGTCGCGACTTTATCGTTTGGTATCAGCTCTAGTAGGGAGGGAAACAAATGGCAGCAGCAGTGCCAGGAGCAGCAGGCGCAGCGCCACGCACGACGACGCCAGCACAGAAGTACGCAGGGTTGGGCTCAGCGCTGATGCACGGCGACGGCGCAGCGCCCACCGAAGCGTTTACCGTAGTCCCGAGCGTCAAGACGCTAGGCGGACCCAAGACTGACAGCACCCAAATCGACACGACCACGCTCGACACGCTTGGCGGCTATGAGACGTTTGTGATGGGGCTGCTGAAGCCGGGCACGCTCGACTTTGAAGTCGTTTGGGACCCTGCTGACGTGACGCAGAGCGCAGTACGCGCTGACTTTGCGTCACGCACGCTGCGCAACTGGCAAATCGTCTGGCCCGACGTTGGCTCAACGACTTTCTCGTTTGCAGCTTACGTCAAGTCGTGGGAAACTGCGGCTGCTCCCAACACCGACATGACCATGAAAATGGTCTTGCAGCTCAGCGGGCCGATCACTGAATCCACTGGCCCTTAAACCAGTCGCGGAGAGCCAGCAGCAGAATGCTTGTGGATGTTCTCATCGGACTGACGAGTTATTTGTTGCTGGTCTTCGTACTGGTGGGGTTGTTGTGGCCGCCGCATAACTAGGAGGGGACCAAGTGTCGACACATAGTAACGGGACATACTTGACGCGCGAGCTGGCGATCACTGCTGACGATATCCAGCGCATCGATGTCTCAGTGCCAGAGTGGGGCGGGGTGATCGCTGTGCGCGTGATGACTGCCCTAGAGCGCGAGCAATACGAAACCATGCTGAACGAGCAGCAGAAGCGTGGCGAGACGTTGAACATTCGCGCGTCGCTGGTCGCGTGGTGCGCAGTCGACGCGCATGGCAAGCGCTTGTTCAGCGCCGACGATATCGCTGCGCTGTCGACCAAATCAGCTGTTGCAGTGAATCGGCTGTTCGACGCTGCGCGCATACTCAATGCGATGACCAGCGACGAAGCCAACGACATGAAAAAAAACTCCGCGCCAATTTCCAACGGCGTTTCAGCTTCAGACTAGCGCTCGCGCTGGGCATGACGCGCGCTGAATTGATGCGGCGCATGGACAGCCGCGAATTCGTCGAGTGGCAGCTGTACTACGCATTAGAGCCGTTTGGCGCTGAGCGCGACGCAGCGCACGCCGCGATTGTCGCGTCGACGGTGGCGAATTACAGCGGCTTCGCCAAAGAACCGACGCAGCCGAAAGATTTCATCGCGCGCTATGACAGAGTGGATGAAAGTGAGATGACGCCAGCACAACAGCACGAGCTGCAAGCCAAGCGCGAGCACGACTTGTATGAGGGTCTGCACGCGCTGGCGCAGCGCTCGAAGCCAGCAGGGTCGTAGCTATGGCGACGATTGCTGATCTAGTCGTCAACCTCAGCGCGAATATCGCAGAATTCAAGACCTCGATGAACGAGGCCAAGTCGTCGATTACCGACTTGCGCGACACTATCGTCGACACGTCGCACGCAGTCGCAGAATTTCTGGCTGTGCGCGAAGTAATCAGTTTCTTCAGAGAAGCGACCAACGCGACGCTGGAATGGGCGCACAGCATTGACGAGCTGTCATCCAAGACGGGTCTAACGGCGCAAGCAGCGTCCGATTTGGCAGCGAGCGCTCGCGAGCAGGGCGTGTCGCTGCAACAGCTCGACGGCTTTCTCGATGCGATCACTCGTCGCATCGTGACCAAGCCAGCAGAATTCAAAGCGTTTGGCATCGCGATTCACGACACTGTAACTGGCGGCTTGCTGCCGATGACAGTCATTGGCGACCGCGTATTAAAGACGCTTGGCGAATATATCGAGGGCAGTAATCGCGCAGCGGCTGCGACGGCGTTACTTGGCCGACAGGGACCAGAAATAGTTGCCAACTGGGAAGCGCTCAGCAAAGCGTTCGACGCCAAGAATCTCAAAGAAGCTGGCGATTATATCCGCGCGCTAGGGCTGGAAATCGATGCCAGCGGGATCGCCAAAGCCAAAGAGTGGGCCAAAGCAGAAGAGGATTTAAGACTTGCGTTTCTGGCAATCGAGAACCAAGTCGGCCAAGCGCTCTTGCCAGTCTTGAAAGATTTCGCTGACTGGATCAAAGAACACGCGAAAGATTACGACATTCAGCGCTGGTTTCTCGAATTCGCTCGGGTAACGCTGGAGCTGGCGAAAGCCATCATCGAGCTGACTCAATTTCTGATTGAACTAAAAGAATCGGGCTTCGGGCAGCTTTACAGCACAATTTCACGAGTCGTCGATGGGATGGAGGTCGGCTCGACCAAAATCCACAATTACCTGGTGGCAATGTCAGGGGTGGGACACACCGTTGCGACCAGTGCAGCGGCTGGCGCAGCCGGGGCGCACAGTGCAACTGGAGCATTAGACGAATTAACGGCGTCAATCGACAAGCAGCTGGCGCATTTGGGCGAACATACCGCCACCGTCGACAAAGCCAACAAGGGAACCAAGACTTACAGCGACTCACTCAACGTCGCTGGTGGCAACGCGATCACGACAGCTGATCGTTTTGAAAAGTTAAAGCTGAAGCTGACCAACGAGATTGACGCGCAGCAGCGCTTGGCAGTTGCAGTAACGCAGGGCAGCGTCGCGACCAAAGCAGCCAACACCGAGAACCAAATCGCCACTAACCTTTTCACGCTCTATAACGAGAAAACTGGCGAAGCCGTCAGCCGCCAGAGCGCGATGGGTCAAGCAGTCGACACGTTGACGCGCAGACTCGCTGAGCAACAAACTGCCGTCGCGACCAATACTGCGATGGCTGATCTCGGCAATCAGATTGCTGACCAGCAACAGCTGGCTGATGCGGCGCTGCACGGCGTCGCGGCGACGCAAGCTGCGACGACAGCGATCAGGGCGGAAGTTGAGATTCGTCGTCTGGCAATCGACACGCACAGCGCCAACGCTGACAAGATTCGCGAAGAGTACCAAGCGCTCGACCAGCTGACGAAGCTGACCACGACTGAAAGTGATTACAACACGCTGCAACGACAAGTCGATCAACAGAAACAGCTGGTAGGCGCTTACAGTGAGAGCACGCGCGCTGGCAAAGACTTGGCGGCGCAATTCGAGATTCAGAACAAGCTGGCTGAGCTCGGCATTCCACTGACCCGTGAGTGGGGCCAGAAATATCTGGAAATGGCAGCTGATGCGTCGCGCACCAAAGATCAGCTCGACCAGATGAAGAAACAGGCGTCAGAGAATGACCAAGCGTTCTCGTCAATGATCGACGCGACGTCGAAATTTGGCGAAGACGTCGTCGGCGCGTTTGAAAACGGCAAGAATGCGTCGAAGTCGTTCAAGCAGCAGGTGATCGATGACTTCAAGACCATGATCGATCAGATTGAGCACGACCTGTTGAAACTCCTGGTCTTTGACAAAATCAAGGCTGCGCTGGAGAACGCTGTCAACGGGACTGGACAGGGCGGCAGTGCTGGCACGGGTGGCAGTGGCGGCTTGTTTGGCGGCTTATTCGGTGGCGGTTCAACTTCGTCGTCAGACATTCAGACAGCTTCGCAGCAAACGAATATGCCGTCATCAGCGTTCGCTGGTTCGAGCTATGCGGGCGGCGGCAGTGGTCTACTCGGCTGGCTTGGCAGCTTGTTCGGTGGCGGTGGTGGCGGCGCTGCTAGTGGCGCAGCGACAGCTGGAGTAGCAGAGAGTTTCGCTGAGGGCGGAATGGTCTGGGGTCCGCGTGATGTCGTGCCGATTCTGGCGCATCGTGGCGAACAAATCATTCCAGCTAATCAAGTGGGGCGGCGCGGAATGTCGATCACGCAGAATTTCATGATTTCGACGCCCGACGCGAATTCGTTTCGCGCAGCGCACAGCCATATCGCAGCTGACGCCAATCGCGCTGCGATGGCAGCTGCGCGCCGTAGCTGAGCAAATGCCACAGCGTACTGCCAAGCCCTGCGCTCGTCCAAGCTGCTCAGCCGTCGTGCTGACTGGGCGCTATTGTGCAGCGCATCGCGTCAATTTCGAGCTGCGCCCCAACTCGCGAGCGCGCGGTTACGATCAGCACTGGCGACGCTTGCGACTCTGGCTGCTGTCGCGCGAGCCGCTGTGTCGTCGATGCAGCGCGCTTGGACTGACTGTCGCTGCGACTGACGTCGACCATATCAAGCCATTGGCTGCTGGCGGCACGCATCAGACCAGCAATCTTCAGCCACTCTGTCATCGCTGTCACTCTGAGAAGACCGCGCGAGAAGATGGCGGCTTCGGCTTCAAGAGCATAAGCAACAATGGCAAGCGCGTTTGACGAAATCCAATTCCCGCCGTCAATTTCGTTTGGCGCGACTGGCGGACCAAGATTCTCGACTGACGTGCTGATCTTGTCGAGCGGTTACGAAGCGCGCAATCAAAACTGGGCAGCTGCGCGAGCGCAATATGACATCTCGACCGGCATCAAGACCAAAGCAGATATGGATGCAGTGATCGCGTTCTTTTATGCGCGGGCTGGTCGCGCTCGAGGGTTTCGCTACAAAGACTGGAAAGACTTTCAAGCGCGAGCGCAGCCGTTGCTGAGTCTCGGCAGTAATCATTATCAGCTGGCGAAAAGTTACAGCTCGGGCGCGCAGACTTATCTGCGCACGATTGCCAAGCCAGTCTCAGCGACAGTGGTCTGTTACGTTGGCACGACGCCGACTGTGCCAAGCGCGATTGACTATACGACTGGCATCGTCACGTCGAGCGCAGCGCTGACGTCAGCTGACTTCGATTTTGACGTGCCAGTGCGTTTCGATACTGACCAGCTCGACGTCGAGATAACTGATTTCGCCACGCTCGAATTCGCGTCGATTGTACGCAAAATCCCGCTGGTTGAGGTGCGCATCGCATGAAGACTGTGCCAAGCGCGCTTGCCAGCCATCTCAGCAGTGAGCTGACGACTACTACCACGCTCTGGTTGATCACGCGGCGCGACGGTCAGCAATTTGCGTTCACCGAGCACGATCAGCCGTTGACTGTCGGTGCGATCACATACCAGCCAGGAGCGTCTTATCAAGCCACAGCGATTCGCACTGCTGACGGGATGAAACTCGACACGCTCGACGCGAAAGGCGTGTTCGATTCAGCGGCGATCACTGACGCTGATTTGCAAGCGCATCTGTATGACAGCGCGACTGTCGTCATCTCGCTGGTCAACTGGGCGTCGCCCAGCGATGGGGCAGTGCTGCTGCGCCAAGGCACGATTGGCACAGTCACGCGCAAACAGAACACTTATCAAGCTGAGCTGCGCGGCATGACAGCCAAGCTGCATAACGTGATTGGCGAGACTTTCCAGCCCGGTTGTCGCGCTGATCTGGGCGATGCGCGCTGTAAGGTCGACTTGAGGCCACTGACGCAGACTGGCGCGGTCGCTGGCGTGATTGACCAATGGAGCTTGCAAAGCAGTGGCATCAGTGGCGCGGGGCCAAGCGTCATGAGCTACACTGCGACGACCATCTCGCTCGAAAAGCCGCATTTCATTCGCGACTCGGCCGATGGCTTTCTCACCGCGCCGCACGTCTTTCATCTCGGAGATGCAGTCGAGATTTCAGGGACGCTCTACAATAACACGACGCATGGAATTCGCGGGGCTGTCTATGCTGGCGAGTTGATCACTGTCGCCAATGTCACGCCAGAGAAAGCTGGCAACTCGATCACGCTGGCAGTGACAACGCCGGGTTATTTCGATTTTGGCCTGATCAAGTGGACCAGCGGAGCGAATAACGGGCTGACGATGGATGTCAAGTCGTGGGACGGCACGAATCTGCTGAAGCTCGTGCTGCCGATGCCACACCCAATCGCGCTGGGTGACACGTTTACCATCACGCCGGGTTGTGACAAGCGCGTGCAGACGTGCGTCGCCAAATACAACAATGTCGTCAATTTTCGCGGCGAGCCATTCGTCCCTGGTCAAGACGCAGCACTCGCGTATCCCAACTCGCGGTGACGTGATGGCTGCGACTCGTGAGCAGATCGTACAGCTGGCGCGCAGCTGTCTCGGCACGCCGTTTCGTCATCAAGGGCGCGTACCAGGGCGCGGCTTGGATTGCGTCGGGCTGGTCATCTATCTGTCGAACGAGCTGCAACTGAGCGCTGCTCACTACGACTTTACTGCTTACCCGCGCTTTCCATCACAGCAGTCAGTGCAAGCTGAGCTGACTGAACATCTGGCGCGGGTAACGTTCGACGACGCGCAGCATGGCGACGTAGTACTGGTCGCAGACGATGGCAATCACAGTTGCCATGTCGGTATTTTGGCGCGCGATGCTGAGGGCAATGATCGTTTGATTCACGCTGCGGCGCGAGCACGCGCTGTCGTCGAGCAGCATATTGATCGCGCGCTGCGCCGCAAGATGCGTGCAATCTTTCGCTTTCGCATGATCACGGAGCAATGAGCCATTATGAATCTAATCGTCGTGATTTTGCTCGTCTTGCTGCTGCTCGGTGCGTTGCCGACTTGGCCGTACAGCGCGCAGTGGGGTTATTATCCAGTAAGCGGTATTGGAGTGGTGCTGGTAATACTGCTGATTTTGATTCTGCTGCGCGTGATCTAACCGAATGGCGCAAATCGTTCTCACGCTTGGCGGTGCTGCCATTGGCAGCGCTGGCGGCCCAGTTGGAATGCAAGCCGGCGCGGTGGTCGGAGCTATCGCGGGTAAATTTATTGACGCGCTGTGGATGTCTGATCCACATACGCGCCAGCCAAGCGTGCTCGATACCAGCGTGCAAGCTGCCAGCTATGGCAAGCCGATCACGAATGCGTACGGGACGATGCGACTGACCGGCGAGTTGATTTGGAGCGGCGGGATTCTCGCGCATACGACGACGACGACTGGCTCTGCTGGCTTCGGCACTGGCATGGAGGTCGACACGACGACCTACACTGGCAGCTTTGCTGTCGGGATATGCGCGGGGCCGATTAGTGGCATTCGACGACTGTGGGCAGACAAGAAGCTCTTGGTTAACTTCGCGCGTGGCAGTTACATTTATCATCTGCGCGGCGGGACGCTGCATATCTATCACGGCGACGAGAATCAGATGCCGCCAGCCGCGATGCAAGAATCGCGTGGCGTCGAGAATGTACCGGGCTTTCGCGGGCTTGCCATCGTGCTGATTCGCAATATGACGCTGACGGATTTCGCCAATCATATTCCACAAATCGAGGCTGAAGTCGTCGTGCCAGCTGGTACGCCAGCGCCACAAAGCGCGCTCGTCGTGCAGAACATGCCACGGCGCAAAGGCTTCGTCGCGGATATGCTCGACGCTGCGCGCCATGTCTACTGGTCAGTCGCGAATTCGTCGCCGCCAACATTTGGCTTAGCCAAAGTGGACGGACTGACGGGGACTATCGTCGCCAATAACCCGCTTATTCCCGTCGACACGAATATGGACGGGCAGGGTATGTACTCACTGGGAACCAACGGCGACGTTTATGTAAATAGTTACATAGTTGATTCTATACCCGGCAGCGCATATCGCGCGATTTATTATCGAGTTGACCAGAACACGTTGCAGATAAAAGCTGCGACTACCAGTGCGCATCCGGTCTGGCTTCCCGGCTTTGCGCGCAATCGTTATGGCTTCATCATCACGTCTGATCCGGGTCTCGGCGCTGCGGATTCTAACCCATTCGTCAACGTGATCGACGAATCGACGCTGGCAGTAGTCGTCGCGTCGACGCCGATGCCAGGGCGCGGCATGGCTGATATGGATGCGTCATACAACGTCTGGTATTTCGCGCAGCTCGACGATGGCAGCAGCGCGACTGGGCCAGCGATGATCTATCAGTACACTTTCACGCTCGCACCAGTTGGCAGCGGCAGTTCACAGCCGCTTGGTCAGACGCTAGTCGAAGTGGGCTCGTGGGACGTCACGTCAGCATTCACGCAAGCGCCGCAAATTCACCCGCCCGGCAATGGCATGGCGTGCATGTTTTTGCCTGATCAAAACGCGCTGCTGCTGTCAGTCGATGGCAAGACACTGGTCAAGTGGGACATCGCCACTCACAGCGTAACTGGCGCAGAAAATGATTTTGGTCATAACGGCGTGTTCTGGGGCTTGGTCGGAAGTAATGGCACTTGGCAACAAGGCGAGACGTCTGGTCAAGTCGCGTTTCCACGAGGACTCGGCGCGATCATCGTCGACACAGTTGGCTGGGAGCTGGTGCAAGACGTGACGTATGCGTCGTATATCGCGCTGAGCGGCATGAGTGGGGATGGCGTGCAGTACGACGAGGGCAACGGCTGGCTGTATGTCACGCTGACTGGCGGCTCTAGCATCATGCAAGATGGCTTCGCGCGACTCGATCTGGCGCGCGTCGATCCAAGCTATACCACGCTTGGCGCAGTCGTCTCAGACGTCTGCGAGCGCGCTGGCTATGACAGCTCTGAGCTTGACGTCTCGCAGCTCACTGACCAAGTGCGCGGCTATGCGATTGCCCGCCCGACTGATGCAACTGCGTGTCTGACGCCACTGCAAGACGGCTATTTCTTTGACGCAGTTGAGTCAGATGGCAAGCTGAAATTTATCAAGCGTGGCGCTGCGCCAAGCGTCACTGTGACCAAAGATCAGATGGGCGCGTATGAGTCGACCAGCGAGCGCCCTGACCCACTCGAAATTGGCGACGCGCCGCCCGAAGACTTACCGCTGCTGGTTGAAGTCAGCTACATCGATGAAGGGTTGTCGTATGACCGCGGCTTGCAGCTGAGTCGCCGGATCGCCAGTAACGGCATCGTGCTGCCAACGCCGAGCAGAACCAAGCGCCCAGTCGACTTGCCAGTGGTCTTTCTGCCAGCTGAAGCCAAAGCGATTGCTGACACGACGCTGGTTAGCGACTGGTACAGTCGCCAGAATTACAAATTCAGTCTCTCGCGTCAGTATCTCGCGCTCGACCCGAGCGACGTCATCGAAGTGAACAAAGACGGCGTCAACTACCCGATGCGCGTGACGCAGACAGATATCGGAGCCAACGGGCTGATTCAAGTGCAAGCGCTGGCAGACGAGCCACGCATTTATACGCCGAATGTGATTGGCATCAACGCGACTGGGCGTGGCGACTATGGCGATAGCGGCATTCTGACATCAGTCGACACGCAGCCAATCTCACCGAGTATGCTGGAGCTGTTCGACACGCCAGCGCTCAACGACAACGACGCGCGCAGCGCTGGCTTTTACATGGTCGGCGGGCCGACGCTGCCGGATCGCGCGTGGAACGGCGAATGGGTGCTGCGCTCGATTGATGGCGGCGCGTCATTCGAGCCATTCGACAGCATCGAGTCGTCAGCTGCGATTGGCTTCGCGACGACCGTCTTGCCAGTGCCGAGCGCGTGGGCGACGTGGGACACGACTTCGAGCGTGACAGTCAGCATGATCACTGGAGCTGACCAGCTCGTCAGTGCATCGAACGAGCTGGCTGTGCTGAACGGCGCGAATCTGGCGCTGCTTGGCGGCGAGCTGGTGCAATTCTCGACTGTCGTCGCGAATACTGACGGGACGTATACACTTGGCGGCGGGATGACGCGCGCTCGTCGTGGCACTGACCCTTGGCTCGCAACGCACGCAGTTGGAGAGTTATTCGTGCTGCTCGACGCGAGTCTGGTGGTTTCGATTACTGAAGATACAGGCGCGATTGGCTTACTGCGCCAATATGAAGGCGCGACGTTTGGCGACACTGTGCCGACTGCTGGTCCGACTGCATTTGCTGAGCAGGGCAATCGACTCAAACCATACGCTGTTGGGCATATCACTGGGACTCGCGACGGCAGCGCGAATCTGGCGGTCAACTGGATTCGTCGCACCCGCAGCGGCGGCGATAATTCGTGGCAGGATGGCGTCGTCGAAGTCCCGCTAGCTGAAACCAGCGAGAGCTATAGCGTCGATATCGTTGATGGCAGTGGCGTGGTCAAGCGCACGCTCAGCGCGACGACGACGACTGTCAGCTACACAGCAGCGCAGCAGACGACAGACTTTGGCTCAGCGCAGAGCGCAGTCAGCGTGCGCATCTATCAAATCAGCAGCCTGGTCGGGCGCGGCTTCGCAGCCAGCGCGACAGTATAGGAAAGAGTTATGAGCGGGACCCCGAATCTCAGTCTAGGCCATCTGCTCGCGAGCCAGAGCCAGAAAGACGTCACGGTCAACCAGTCGCTCGATGGCTTAGACCAGGCAGTGGCAGGCACGACGAGTCTCGACGTCAGCGCTGGTGGGACATTCACGCTGACGTCAGCGCAGTGGCTCAATCTGCGCTTGCTGCTGACGGGCACGCCGAGCGCCACTGTGACCATTCGTCTGCCAATCAACAAGAAAAGTTACATCGTCGACAATCACTGCGGCCAGACTGCGACAGTTGGCTATACCAGTGGGACGACCGTCAACGTCAGCGCGAGCACGATGGCGTGGCTTTATTTCGACGGGACCAATGCGTTGCTGCTGAACACAGCTGGCAGCGGTGGTGTTAGCTCGTTCAATACCCGCACTGGCGCTGTCACGCTGACCAGTGGCGACGTCACTGGAGCTGGCGGGGCGCTGCTCGCGTCGCCCACTTTTACTGGCACGCCAGCTGCGCCGACTGCGACAGCTGGCACAAACACGACGCAAGTGGCGACAACAGCTTATGTCACAGCAGCGATTGCAGCGCTGAGTGGCAGCGGACCGTATGACGTTGGCGTCTATTTGTCGGGGACGTATACCAATAGCCAGATTATCGGTGAGTATATATTTCCACGCACCGTAAACTTTCCAGCCAGCATGACCGGCAGTTACGCGCAAGCTGATACTGCGTCAAGTGGAACAGTCAGCTGCACAGTGACCAAGAACGGCACCAGCATTGGGACGGTTCAGTTTGCAGCCAGCGCTTCTGGCACATTCGTCAGTTTCAGCGCGACCACGTTTAACGCGAGCGACTTGCTGAAAATTACTGCGCCGAGTGCAGCAGACGCAGCGCTCGCTGGCGTGAAAATAACACTGGTGGGCACGCGCTAGAAAATAACATGGCAGTCGAATTACGAGCACCGACCGCGTGGGCCGGTGGAGCACAAAGCGGGACAGTCGCCAAACCAGCAGCATTGCAGACTGGCGATATGCTCGTCATCTGCGTGACGAGCGACGGGACAGCGACGATAACGGGGCCGAGCGGCTTCACGCAAGCAGTGCAAGGACACAGCACGAGCGGTACTGGCTCGACGCTCGCAGTATTCTACAAGACAGCGGGCAGTAGTGAGCCAAGCTCGTACACTTGCACCAGCAGCGACAGCTTCGCCAACATCGCAGCGTTTCCACTCTTCGAGCCGTCTGGCGCGTCAGTGATCTACGATACTGGCGCGACAGCGTTCACGCCGTCGACGACGACGATCACGTCGCCCAGCATCACGCCGAATGCTGGTGCGGATCCGTGGGAGCGGATTCTGTGTTTTTTCTTCAATCGCACTACGGGGCCAATCGTCACGCCGCAGAACTACGGGACTTATCTCGGCAATGATTCGCACTTTTCTGGCAGCACGGCGGCGCTCTCATTCTGCTGCAAGAAAGGCGTCGCGAGTGCAACGCCGAGTGCGACGTCGAATATGAGCGATAACATGCTGGCAGCACAGGTCGCGTTCTGCGCGTCGTCTGCGTCGACTGGCGCGGGACGCATGATGTCGCGCGGCGTGGTCTATAACCTCAATGGCGCGACGAGCGTCAAATTGCTGAGCGACGTCGCGGATCACGACTTGATGATCGCGCTCGCGTTCAATAATGGTCCGGTCGCCATTACCAGTCCGAGTGGCTGGACAGACCGCGCGTCGAGCATTGCCGTCAATGGCGTGTCGAGTCGAGTGAGCACGCGACCAGCGAGCGGCGACGCAGCTGCGACGTATAATTGGACGAATGGCGGCGGCAATCAGCAGACGATTATCGGCGTGTTCTTCAATCAAGACTCTGCGACAGCTGGTCCGGCGTTCGACGTCGCAGCAGTGCAAAACAACGCAGCGTCGACGTCACAAGCGACGCCGACCGTGACGACGACTCACGCCAACGATATCGTGCTGTCGTTGTTCACCTCGACGCAAACGCCGAGCGGACCTCGAGCCAGCTCAGACAGCTGGCTGACTGATACACTGGCGCTGAATTGCACGAGCAACTTCGGCCAAGCGTCGACTGGCGTCGCGCCGCAGTCTGGCGCGTCGTTCGCACTGCAAGCAGTAGCCGGAGCGTCGACAGCGAAGACTTTCACGTTATCGAGCGCTGCGAATATCTGCGCGCAAGTTGCCATCGTTAACGGTGGGGCGACAGCGACAGTCGCCAAGCAGCCGACGATAGTCGTCGCGAGTGCATAGAGGGGCGGGGATTGAGTCAGATGAAAGCGAGACTGTTAGTCGCGAGCGTGATCGCGCTGCTGCTCGTGCGAGCACTGCCAGTGCGAGCGCAGACAGTTGGCCCACCAGGTGGTAGCGGCGGTAGTGGCGCTGGTGGCGGCAGCGTGACCAGCATCACGACGAGCACTGGCTTGACTGGCGGGACTATTACCACGAGTGGCGTCATCGGGCTGGCGACGCCAGTCGCGATAGCTAATGGCGGGCTTGGCAATACGCTGGCGCCGAGCGCTGGACAAATCGCTGTCGCGCAGTCGTCGACTCTGATTCAGCCAGTCACGCTCTCTGGCGACGCCACGCTGAGCAGCGCTGGCGCGCTGATAGTCGGCAGCGTGAATGGCGTCACGCCTGGTGCATTGTTTCCATTAAATGTCGGTAGCGGACTGGCTGCCAGTCTCGGCAATCTGAATCTCGCGCTGTCGGGTGGCGGCTGCACTGCTGGTCAGTTCGTGCAAGCGATCAACGCCAGTGGCGCTGCGACTTGCGCGACGCCGGGTGGTGGGACTGGCTTTCCCGGCGGTTCGCCGCCACAGCTGGCTGGCTTCTCGGCGCTGAATACGTCTGAAGCTGAAACGCTCTCGGGCGACGCGACGCTGAGCCGTGCTGGCTCGAATTCATACGCGATTGCAGTCAGCAAGACCAATGGCTCTGCGTTTACTGCACTCGCAACAGCCAGCATTCCGTTGAGCATTGCGAATGGCGGGCGCGGCGCGAGCACAGCGCCGACAGCGGGGCAGCTCGAGGTCGCGCAGTCAGCCAGCGCGTTTGCGCCAGTCACGCTCTCTGGCGATTGCAGCATAACCAGCGCTGGTGTGATTACGTGCAGCAAGACCAATGGCACTGCGTTTACGACGCTGGCGACAGCGACAGTGCCAGTGAGTGTCGCCAATGGAGGCAATGGCACGAGCACAGCGCCGAGCGCTGGACAGCTGCCAATCGCGCAGTCAGCGACCAGCTACGCGCCACAAACTCTGTCGGGTGACGCGAGCGTCACGAGCACTGGCGTCGTGACTGTCCTCAAGACGAATGGCAGTGCGTTTACTGCGCTGGCAACAGCCAGTTTGCCGTTGAGCATCGCGAATGGTGGGCGCGGCGCGAGCACAGCGCCGACAGCGGGGCAGCTCGACGTCGCGCAATCAGCCAGCGCGTTTGCACCAGTCACGCTCTCTGGCGATTGCACGATAACCAGCGCTGGTGCGATTACGTGCAGCAAAACCAATGGCACTGCGTTTACTGCGCTGGCGACAGCGACAGTGCCAGTGAGTGTCGCCAATGGCGGCAATGGGACGAGCACAGCGCCGAGCGCTGGACAGCTGCCAATCGCGCAGTCAGCGACCAGCTACGCGCCACAAACTCTGTCGGGTGACGCGAGCGTCACTAACGCTGGCGTCGTGACAGTGAGCAAGACTAGCGGGACAGCGTTCGGCGCGCTGGCGACGCTCAACGTGGGTACTGGCTTGGTTTCGAGCACCGGCAATCTGAATCTTAATATCACTGGTGGCGGCTGTACGCCTGGCAATTTCGTGTCGAGCATCACTGGCGCTGGCATAGCGACTTGCGCGACGCCGAGCGCTGGCGCACCGGCAACCAATCCAGCCGGTGGGCAGAACAACTACGCCCCGATCAATATGCCAGTGCTGACGACTGCGAGCAGTGGCCCCACGCTGACGCTCAATGGCGGCTCGTTTTTGCCGGTCATGTATCTTGGCTCGTCGACGCAACCGTGGGGTGCAGTCGAGTCGACTGTTGCTGGCGCAGCGGATCTATCTGGCGGCGCGCATTACAATGGCTCAGCGTTTATCGCTGACGCCACGTCAGCTGAGATTTTGCGGCTGACCACTAATGGTTTCAACTTCTTTCAGAATGCCAGTTTGACTGCTGGCGTCAGCTTCGGCCCGACGCTGGTTGGTACGCTCGACTCGACTGGCATCAATCTGCCAACTGGCGCGACTTACAAAATCAATGGCGTGGCGCTGAGCGGCGGGCTGACCAGCATCGTTGCTGGCACTGGCTTGACGGGCGGGACTATCACGACGAGTGGCGGGACTATCGCGCTGGCGACGCCAGTCTCGATTGCCAACGGCGGAAGTGGTTCGACGACTGCGCCGAGCATCGGCCAACTTGAGGTCGCCAGTTCTGCCACGGCGTTTACGCCAGTGACGATGAGCGGCGACGCGACGCTGACCAGTGCTGGCGTGATCACTGTGACCAAACTCAACAATGTCAGTCCGGGCGCGCTCTATGCGCTCAACGTGGGCAGCGGACTGGCGTCTGCGACTGGCAACTTAAATCTCGCGTTGTCGGGTGGCGGCTGCACGGGCGGTCAATTCGTGCAGACGATTTCCGCGGCTGGCGCAGCGACTTGCGCGTCGCCGCCCGCAGGAGGGAACAGCTATCCAAGCGGCTCGCCGCCGCAGTTTGGTGGTTTCTCAGCAGTCAATACAGCTGAAGCTGAGACGCTTTCCGGCGATGCGACTTTGACGCGAGCTGGAGCTAACTCTTACAGCATCGCAGTAACCAAGACGGGCGGGACCAGTTTCAGCGCGCTGGCGACTGCCAGCATTCCACTCTCTGTGGCGAACGGCGGCGAGGGCACGAGCACTGCGCCGAGCGCTGGGCAATTTCGCGTCGCAGCGTCAGCTACCAGTGTCCCGCCGGTCACTATGTCTGGCGACTGTCTATTGTCGTCGACTGGAGCAATTACTTGCACTAAGACGAATGGCGCTGCGTTTGGTACGCTGGCGACTGCGGCGACGCCACTCGCGATCAGTAATGGCGGCACTGGCAATACTACTGCGCCCACTGCTGGGCAACTATTAATCGCAACATCTGCCAGCGCTTATGCACCTGCGACGATGTCTGGCGACGCGACTATAAATAGTACTGGGGTGATCACAGTCGCCAAAGTCTCTGGTCAAGCAGGGCCATTTGCAGTGCAAACCAACGTAGTTGGCGGGCAGAACAACTACGCTGCGATAAACAATCCGGCTTTCACCGGGGCTATTCTTAACGTCACCGGAACGATAAGCGACAGCTCTGGCATACTCGACCTTCGGGACTCGACTAATACACAAGACTCGGTGTTTCTTTCCAATGCCTCGGGCATCCGTCATTGGGCTCTACAAGAAACCATCGGGGCCAGTGGCGCACTCGCCCAAATTGTTATCAAAAATATGTTCAACACTCTTACGCCGTTTAATATCCAGACTAATGCTTATGATAACGAAGTTAGTATTAACAGCGGTGGGTTGCAGATCAGCGTTAACGGGGCGACGACTTCCGGCCGGCTCGTACTGTATGGCAAGACCAGCGGCTACGAGGCCATTCGCGTCCCGGATGTCACTCCCGGAGGCGATTTGGTTCTGCCGGCTACGGCCGGAGCAAACGGTAGTCCTCTAGTAACTGACGGATCGGGTAATACTTCGTGGGGTGGCAGTATCACACTAACTGATACGACGAACAGTGCCGTATATTTCGGCTCAAAGACTTCTCCAGTCGGCGCGCTAACCGCGAATGGCGGTAATATCGATATGGTAGACGGGGCATATTGGAATGGTGCTTGGACAGCGACGGCGGCTACTGCCAGTATTATTGTAACGTCTGGTAATACAGTAGCTTTCTACGGTAATAGCGGCCTGACTGCCGGAAGTTCTTATTCTCCGACCGTACAAGGCTCGGTTAATCCAACCGGATTTAATTTCCAGAATAGCGGTCATATCGGGTGTACGGGTGGCGTCCCGACCGCTTCTTCAGGAGCGCTGAATGGTTGCGACGGTTGGGGGTATATCGGCGGCGTCACGACGCCGGTTACTCTGACGTTTTCACATGCCTTTTCCAACAACGTTATGTGCAACGTCAATGGCGCCGGCCAGGCGGCGCTGTGGTACGTTGCAAATC
Source organism: Scandinavium sp. (assembly GCF_036271055.1). Lineage (GTDB taxonomy): Bacteria > Pseudomonadota > Gammaproteobacteria > Enterobacterales > Enterobacteriaceae > Scandinavium. Next base: position 43,513 of record NZ_DATBBJ010000016.1, read on the forward strand.
AGAGCACTAGTTCGATCCAGTTTGTTTGCGTCCAACCTTCCACTGGTGCTGCCTGCACAGGGACCATAAACGTGACTTATCACTGTTTTTCGACAGGGGCGCCATGAGAAAACTAATAATCATACTAATCTTGGCTGTCGCGACTGGCGTCTATGCGCAACAACAATCGACGCCAGTGGCGACGCCATCTATCGAGAGCCAGCTGCAAGAAGTTGGCTGCAAAGCTGAACGCCAGGCTGCTGCGGCGACCATCGTCGAGCTGCAAAAGCAACTGGCGCAACTGCGCGACCAGCTAACTGCTGCGCAGCAGTCCAATAGTAAGTCGAATGAGAAGGGCAAAAAATGAAAAGACTGGCTCTGCTGGCGCTGGTGCTCGTCGTCGTAGTCACTGCCAGTCGCGCGCTCGCGCAGAATAGTGTGCCAGTGATCGGCTCTGCTACAGCAGAAGGCGCGCATCGGTACAATGGATTGACGTTGTTCACAGTCTCAGTTAACTGGGCAACTGCGTCGACGCCACGCTATTTGATGGTCTTTGACTCGACGACCCTGCCGACCAATGGCTCAACGACTTCGTGCTCGGCCGGTTATATGAATGGCTGTCTGCGCTGGTGCGGCTTTATGCCGAATTCGACGCTCGCGCCAGCCATGCAAAGCTATGACTGGACAGTGCACCCGTTGCCAACCATGTTTGGCGTCGCGCTGGCAGTCTCGACTGGCACGAGCTGCGGCACGCTGACGATTGATGGCAACAATGATTATTTTTATGCGCAAGTCAAATAGTCAGTGAGTATTCGAGCCGAGTCAGCGCCAGCGCGCTGCGTCATGACTGCTGGTTAATTCGCTGAGGAGAAAACGGTCCCCCCGGCCCTAAGCGTGGTTGAAGCCAGCAGCGCAAAGCCAGCGCAAACTGCGCGCGAAACTCGGCTCGATTTAATTTTTTTGACAGTTTGTGCTTTGTCCCTTGACAACTCGTCAGGTCGTTTGGTACTAGCAAACGCTGCAGGCGTCACCGCAAATCTTAGAGACTGTTTGCTCAGCTACGGCAGTCTGGGAGGCTACAAGGCAGCAATCCGCTATGGCCTATTCAAGCGAGCGCGTCGCACGCGCAATCGACATTCTCGATAGACTGACCAGAATAATTCAGTTGCACCAGGGCTTCGTTCAAGCGGGCCGCTGGAATCTGGCGTGGGAAGTCCCGATACAAATTGACTCGTTATTAAGCGAGTGGCGCGACTTGAACGGGGCTGTGACTGACCCGCCAAGCGTGTCGCTTGACACACTATTTGAGCGACCGCGCGCCATCAAAGAATTGAATGATCTCGCGCAAGACGACTTACGCAGCAGAGCCAAAGTAGTCAACGCGCTGCTGGGCTTGAAAACCAAGCCAGAGCGTGCAGCTGCTCGCGCCGCGCCCAAGCCACAGGACCCGCTCGACTTTGCAGGAGCACTCAAATTCTTAAACTGCGCAGAGCACTGGTTGAAACACAATCAAGCGACAGTGGGCGGACTCAAACAAGGGCAGCGCTGGGTCTTTCCAGTCTTCAAGCTGCGCGAATATCTAGCTCAGACCAAGTAAGACCGCCTGTCTGTCGCTTAGTCTGCTTTTGGTTTATAATGCTCGTCGAGGTGTACGAGCAATGAAGCAGAAAGATAAAAC
>NZ_DATBBJ010000017.1:0-2258 GCF_036271055.1 Scandinavium sp.
GCGTATCTCAGGCGCTAGAGCTGGTCGGCCACCACGGCGCCGCGACTTCCACCGCCAGTACGATCTGAACCCGGCGCGGTGCCATTTAATCACGGTCTCCGGCTTCACGATCGCCAAGGCGCCCAGCACCTTCGGAGCCAAACGATACAAGCCTGCGAATATCAGACGGTCCAGCATCCCGAACGTCGGCCGTTTCGGCGATTGCCGCCGCAACACGTTAAGCTGATGACGCCGAATCGTGTTTTCAGCCTCAAGCGAGGCCCGCGACCGGAACGCTCCGACCAACGCCAACCAGATTAGGCTACCACCTCTCGCATAGGGCAGGAGCATCGCCCAATTCGATATCAGTTGCCAGCAAGATTGAGTTTCCGACAGGGGCGCCTACGCGACGCTGCCGATGATGTGGAACGGATTACCGCGTTCGCGTTGCTATTGATGTTCGCAGCGGGCGCAGTTGCTGTAATTCATTTGCCAGCGAACCCAAATGCGGCAGCCTGCGTAAGCAAGCTTTGGTTCCCGTTCTTCTGATGGCTCTCAAACATCGTGAGGCCTTCATGGCTTAAAAGCGGTTCGAAGCAGGCTCCTTCCGTTGACAACTTCGATCGGTGGGGACTATAACCCGGCCACTGAGCGCGGCCGTGCTTTGGCCCTTGGCCACGGCGACCTTCCGCGCCTCTGAAGCTCCTCACTACGATGAGTGAATCAACAGCCGACAGTAATCGGTTGTTATTTGTCGTCGAGTGAGTTCTTCAAATTTCCCAGAAATGGGAAGAACTCCCACGATTGGGAGATGGGTTCTTCGGATCCCGGGCTGTTTGACAAGTGAAGATGAAGAAAGAGAAACGTGGACGGCGGAGTCCTTGCGAGCCTCGGATAGTTGAAAGCTTCGGTTTTCATCTTTCGGGACTGGACGAAAGACTTCGGCGGTACACGTTTAAAGGTTACACCATCGTTGTCCGCGATGTGAATCGCAGACAGCTTGTTGGCTTCGGCTGACCAAAAAATGGTGGGACCTCGTCAAACGTTGTGATCAGCCGGTTTGAAGTTTCAAGTCCAACTTGAGAGTTTGATCCTGGCTCAGAGCGAACGCTGGCGGCAGGCTTAACACATGCAAGTCGAGCGGGCGTAGCAATACGTCAGCGGCAGACGGGTGAGTAACGCGTGGGAACATACCTTTTGGTTCGGAACAACACAGGGAAACTTGTGCTAATACCGGATAAGCCCTTACGGGGAAAGATTTATCGCCGAAAGATCGGCCCGCGTCTGATTAGCTAGTTGGTGAGGTAATGGCTCACCAAGGCGACGATCAGTAGCTGGTCTGAGAGGATGATCAGCCACATTGGGACTGAGACACGGCCCAAACTCCTACGGGAGGCAGCAGTGGGGAATATTGGACAATGGGCGCAAGCCTGATCCAGCCATGCCGCGTGAGTGATGAAGGCCCTAGGGTTGTAAAGCTCTTTTGTGCGGGAAGATAATGACGGTACCGCAAGAATAAGCCCCGGCTAACTTCGTGCCAGCAGCCGCGGTAATACGAAGGGGGCTAGCGTTGCTCGGAATCACTGGGCGTAAAGGGTGCGTAGGCGGGTCTTTAAGTCAGGGGTGAAATCCTGGAGCTCAACTCCAGAACTGCCTTTGATACTGAGGATCTTGAGTTCGGGAGAGGTGAGTGGAACTGCGAGTGTAGAGGTGAAATTCGTAGATATTCGCAAGAACACCAGTGGCGAAGGCGGCTCACTGGCCCGATACTGACGCTGAGGCACGAAAGCGTGGGGAGCAAACAGGATTAGATACCCTGGTAGTCCACGCCGTAAACGATGAATGCCAGCCGTTAGTGGGTTTACTCACTAGTGGCGCAGCTAACGCTTTAAGCATTCCGCCTGGGGAGTACGGTCGCAAGATTAAAACTCAAAGGAATTGACGGGGGCCCGCACAAGCGGTGGAGCATGTGGTTTAATTCGACGCAACGCGCAGAACCTTACCAGCCCTTGACATCCCGGTCGCGGACTCCAGAGACGGAGTTCTTCAGTTCGGCTGGACCGGAGACAGGTGCTGCATGGCTGTCGTCAGCTCGTGTCGTGAGATGTTGGGTTAAGTCCCGCAACGAGCGCAACCCCCGTCCTTAGTTGCTACCATTTAGTTGAGCACTCTAAGGAGACTGCCGGTGATAAGCCGCGAGGAAGGTGGGGATGACGTCAAGTCCTCATGGCCCTTACGGGCTGGGCTACACACGTGCTACAATGGCGGTGACAATGGGA
>NZ_DATBBJ010000018.1:0-1537 GCF_036271055.1 Scandinavium sp.
GCGCGGTCTTGTCCTCTGAGGCGGTCACTACTCGTTGACCATCGGGACTGAACTGCGCTGAATTAACCACGTCTTCGTGCGTCATGGGCTGGCTAATTGTTTTGCCGCTAACGGCATCCCACAGGCGCGCGGTCTTGTCCCATGAGGCAGTTACCACTCGCTGGCCATCGGGGCTGAACCGCGCTGAGTTAACCACATCTTCGTGCTTCATCGGCTGACCAATTGGTTTCTCGCTGGCGGCATCCCAGAGACGCGCCGTCTTGTCCGCTGAGGCGGTTAGTATCTGTTGACCACTGGGACTGAACTTCGCCGAAAAAACCATGCCTTCATGCTTCATGGGTTCGCCAATTGGTTTGCCGCTAGCGGCATCCCACAGACGCGCCATCTTATCCCCTGAGGCGCTTACCACCCGCTGGCCATCGGGGCTGAACTGCCCCGAAAAAACTATGCCTTCATGCTTCATAGGTTCGCCAATTGGTTTGCCGCTAGCGGCATCCCACAGGCGCGCCGTCTTATCCCATGAGGCGGTTACAACCCGCTGGCTATCGGCGCTGAACTGCGCCGAAAAAACCATGCCTTCATGCTTCATGGGTTCGCCAATTGGTTTGCCGCTGGCCGCATCCCACAGCCGCGCCGTCTTATCCCATGAGGCGGTGACCACGCGTCGGCCATTGGGACTGAACTGTGCTAAGAAAACTATGTCTTTATGCCGCATTGCACCACTTAGGACATGCCAGCTCAGCTGTGTCAGCATAGCGGCCGCTAGGCCAGAGGCTTCGCGATTTTCCGGATTCAGCTGCAACGCCTGCCCAAGCTGGGCCAACGCTTGAGCGTTTTTTCCGCCTTCTTTTGAGTACCGAGCAAGCGAAACACTTCCCCGGCTGGCGATTTCGCTGGTCCTCTTCTTCGCAGCAACGGCAACCTTTGTTTGATCTTTTGCTTTCGCTTCCGCGAAGAACGCCACGACCGCCAGCACGATAGCGACCACGAACCCAAAGGTTACGGACCCAAGCGTGATCCGCTGGCGTCGCGCTGCGGCTTTGCGGCTGGCAATGATGTATTCGGTTTGGAGCGCTGTGGGCTGGCGTTCTTTTTGGGCGCCGGCCTCCGCGAGCCACTGCTCAGCCGACCGCAGATCATCACCGCGCAAAACAAAGCTGTTGTTCTTGCCGTTTGCGTTCCACTCAATTGCTCGGGTGAGCAGACGCGTGTGCTCGTGGACCCACTTGAGATCGGTGTCGAGCGCGCTGATGAGTGTGTCAGTCGCCTTTTCAAAATCATCACTGTCCCGGAAGAAAATCCAGTTTAGTTTCGCCAGCGGCTCGGGCACCGTATCGGCCTTCACGTCCCGTGCGACTATGGGCACCATTCGTTTGTTATGCGCGGCCGCGTGCGCAATCTCATGACTGCACGGAACTGAAGCGACCGAGTCCGGCGTGAGCACAAAGATGAAAGTGTCGGCGGCTTCGATTGCCCCATAGATGGCCTGCATAAATTCCTCCGTCGGCCGAATATCCTCCCAATCAACCCATGCATC
>NZ_DATBBJ010000019.1:0-69070 GCF_036271055.1 Scandinavium sp.
ATTTAGTTCGGAATTAGAGTCCAGTGCCTGCAATGCTGCAGGCACTGTCACGGAAGGACCGAAGTCCCCACCCATGGCATCTAACGCAAGGGTTAGACGTCTCAAGGTATCGTCAGATTACTTAACGATAACCTTGCGGCCGCGGTAGTAACCGTCGGCGGTGATGTGGTGACGCAGATGAGTTTCGCCAGAAACTTTGTCTACGGATACTGCTGCTGTGGTCAGCGCGTCATGGGAACGACGCATGCCACGTTTGGAACGGGTTGGTTTATTCTGTTGTACGGCCATGGACCTTACTCCTCAATTACTTACGCTTTAAACTGGCTAATACGGCAAATGGATTTGGTTTCTCCGCCTCGGAAGGCAGTTTGCCAAAGACCATGTCCGCCTCGGACACTTCACAGTGTTCAGAATCATGCACCGGAACCACTGGCAAGGAGAGGATGATTTCATCTTCAACCAAAGCCAGAAGATCGATTTCGCCAAATTCGTTAATCTGAACCGGCTCATACGCTTCCGGGAGTGCTTCAGCCTGCTCGTCTTTGACGATCGGGCTAAAACAATACTGTGTGTAGACCTGATGAGCAAACGGCTTCCCGCAACGCTGACATGCGAGTGTTACCGAGACCTTCGCATCACCGGTTAAAACCGCGAGGCGTTGTTCATCGATAGCAAAACGCATATCGCATTCCACATCACTGTCTACACTGACTACAGAATCGGCGACGCGCTCTACCTGGACAGGTGTATACACACCGTGATAGTCAAGGCGTTTTTGAGCCGTACGAAGCAGATCGAGAGTCAGGGGTAATTTTACCTTTTGCATAGGGCGCGCATATTAACTTTGTAACGTCATAGAGTCAAAGAAAAAGGCACCCGCAGGAGCCTTTTGCCAATTATTCGCACACATTGCGGCGTGTAGTTTAAAATGTCGCAATCCGAATCACCAGAGTCTATTAAAAAAATTATGCCACAACTTGTTCTCGCTTCCACTTCACCCTATCGCCGTGAGCTGCTCAATAAGCTTCAAATCCCCTTTGAATGCGCAGCACCTGAGGTCGATGAACTCGCTCTGCCCGGTGAATCGCCACGCCAGTTGGTCATGAGACTGGCTCAGGCAAAAGCGAAGGCGTTGGCTGAACGCTTCCCTCAGCATCTGATTATCGGTTCTGATCAAGTTTGTGTCCTGGGCGGGAAAATTACCGGTAAACCGCATACAGAAGAAAATGCTCGCCTGCAATTGCGTGAAGCGAGCGGACATGTCGTGACGTTTTATACCGGTATTGCCGTGTACAACAGCGCCAAGGGTCACTTACAGACCGAGTGCGAGCCTTTCGATGTACACTTCCGTCATCTTACCGATGCAGAAATCAGCCATTACGTGCAAAAAGAGCTACCGCTTAACTGCGCAGGTAGCTTCAAAAGCGAAGGCTTGGGGATAACACTGTTTGAGCGTCTGGAAGGACGAGATCCGAATACGCTGGTGGGTCTGCCGCTCATTGCCCTGTGCAAAATGCTGCGACACGAGCAGTTCAATCCGCTATTACGCTGAAACGCAAAACGCCCCAGAAGGGGCGTTTTCGAGCATTCTGTATGCTACTTCTGGCTGCGTAATATCTGCAGGCAACGCTTCAACTGATTATCCATCGGCGCTTCGATACGCAACGTTTCGCCCGTGCCGGGATGGGTAAATTTGAGCGCAGCGGCATGCAGGAATAAACGGTTCAGACCGGTTCCCGCAAGCTGCTTATCAAATTCACGATCGCCATAGCGGTCATCAAACGCGATAGGATGGCCCGCATGCAGCGTATGAACGCGAATCTGGTGCGTGCGTCCTGTTACCGGGCTACAGCGTACCAGCGTGGCGTGGGTAAAACGTTCTTCAACTTTGAAGCGCGTCTCAGAAGGTTTCCCTTCCTGGCTCACACGGACAATACGTTCGCCACTTTGCAGAATGTTTTTCAGCAACGGAGCCTGCACCACTTTAGTGTGTGACTGCCACTGCCCGCGCACCAGCGCTAAATAATCTTTCTGCATCCCTTTTTCACGCAGCTGTTCGTGCAGGGACCGCAGCGCTGAACGCTTTTTCGCTACCAGCAAAACGCCGGATGTATCGCGATCAAGGCGATGCACCAACTCCAGGAAACGAGCCTCTGGACGAAGCGCACGCAAGCCTTCGATAACGCCAAAACTCAGCCCACTGCCGCCATGCACAGCCGTACCAGACGGTTTATTCAGCACCAGGATATGGTCATCTTCATACAGAATAACGTCGCTCAGCGCCGCCACTTTCTGCAAATGAGGGGAAACTGCGTCTTCTTCGCGCTCAGCGACACGCACTGGCGGAATACGAATTTCATCCCCAGCTTCCAGCTTGTACTCCGGCTTGACGCGTTTTTTATTCACGCGGACTTCGCCTTTACGCAGGATGCGGTAAATCATACTTTTCGGCACACCTTTAAGCTGGGTGCGTAAAAAGTTGTCTATTCGTTGCCCTGCTTCATCTTCGGCAATGGCAACCATTTTCACGGTCGGTGTCTCAGTTTTCATGGGGGGCGATTCTAAAGAGGCACAGGCATTCGCGCCACTCCTTTTTCTGTGCTTATATTAACTTCGCCAGGCTACTCATTTTTACGCTCACTCAACGAATTGCTGGTTATTAGAACAATCGGTTCGGGAAAGTGAAAAAACTGTGAGTAACCGGGTGATAAATGGTAAAAGTCATCTTGCTATAACAAGGTTAGCAGGGAATAATGATGCAGTTTTCCGTGTCGAACTTTGTGTGTACAAGTTGTTATCGGAATGACCCATTTTGTCTGAACGATCTTTTATGCAGCAATGGCGTAAGACGTATTTATCTTTCAGACAGTTAGCGGGCTGCGGGTTGCAGTCCTTACCGGTTGATACTCTATATTTCAAGCCGCCGAAAAAGTGGCAGGTCTGGGTTCGCCAGGCACTACTCCAGAAGTAGATGACAGGTAACGCAGGTTAAGCCAACGACTCTGCGACTTGAAAAGAATGAGTATAGAAGGAACCTCCCCTGGAGAATGATTCCCAGGCTGTTCCCCTGAATAATTGCGCTGCGGTTCCGTTTGAAACGCAGGCTACCGACACTCTGCGCCTCTTAAACGAGCGACAACCGTGAGGTTGGCGACGTGAACAGACACGAGGCCATCGGTTTACCCCCGGCAAGGAAAACTCTGCCCGTAGCTTAGTCGTCAATGTAAGAATAATGAGTAAGTTACGATGAAAAGAATGTTAATCAACGCCACTCAGCAAGAAGAGTTGCGTGTCGCCCTTGTTGATGGGCAGCGTCTGTACGATCTGGATATTGAAAGCCCAGGACACGAACAGAAAAAAGCGAACATCTACAAAGGCAAAATTACCCGTATCGAACCTAGCCTTGAAGCCGCATTCGTAGATTACGGTGCTGAGCGTCATGGTTTCCTTCCTCTTAAAGAAATCGCCCGCGAATATTTCCCTGCCAATTACAATGCGCATGGCCGTCCGAACATCAAAGATGTTCTTCGTGAAGGCCAGGAAGTCATTGTTCAGATCGATAAAGAAGAACGCGGCAACAAAGGCGCGGCACTGACTACCTTTATCAGTCTGGCAGGCAGCTATCTGGTACTGATGCCAAACAACCCGCGTGCCGGTGGTATTTCTCGCCGTATCGAAGGTGATGATCGTACCGAGCTGAAAGAAGCGCTCTCCAGCCTGCAACTGCCTGATGGCATGGGTCTGATTGTGCGTACCGCAGGCGTAGGCAAATCTGCCGAAGCACTGCAGTGGGATTTAAGCTTCCGTCTGAAGCACTGGGAAGCGATTCAGAAAGCCTCTGAAAGCCGCCCTGCCCCGTTCCTGATCCACCAGGAAAGCAACGTTATCGTACGTGCCTTCCGTGACTATCTGCGTCAGGACATCGGCGAAATCCTTATCGATAACCCGAAAGTGCTTGAGCTGGCTCGCCAGCATATCTCTGCGCTGGGTCGTCCGGATTTCAGCAGCAAAATTAAGCTCTACACCGGTGAAATCCCGCTGTTCAGCCACTATCAAATCGAATCGCAGATTGAATCTGCATTCCAGCGTGAAGTGCGTCTGCCGTCAGGCGGCTCTATCGTCATCGACAGCACCGAAGCCCTGACCGCCATCGATATCAACTCCGCACGCGCAACTCGCGGCGGCGACATCGAAGAAACCGCGTTCAACACCAACCTTGAAGCCGCAGACGAAATTGCTCGTCAGCTGCGTCTGCGTGATCTCGGCGGTCTGATCGTTATCGACTTCATCGACATGACTCCGGTTCGTCACCAGCGTGCGGTTGAAAACCGTCTGCGCGAAGCGGTGCGCCAGGATCGTGCGCGTATCCAGATTAGCCATATTTCTCGTTTCGGCCTTCTGGAAATGTCACGTCAGCGTCTGAGCCCGTCACTGGGTGAATCCAGCCATCACGTGTGCCCACGCTGTACCGGTACGGGTACGATTCGTGATAACGAATCGCTGGCGCTCTCCATTCTGCGTTTGATTGAAGAAGAAGCGCTGAAGGAGAACACTCAGGCCGTTCACGCCATTGTTCCGGTTCAGGTTGCCTCTTACCTGCTGAACGAAAAACGTGCGGCAATCAGTGCTATCGAAACCCGTCAGGACGGCGTTCGTTGCATCGTTGTGCCAAACGACCAGATGGAAACACCGCACTATTCCGTGCTGCGCGTTCGAAAAGGCGAAGAAACAAATACGCTGAGCTACCTTCTGCCGAAGCTGCACGAAGAAGAAATGGCGCTGCCGTCTGAAGAAGAACCTGCTGAGCGTAAACGTCCTGAGCAACCTGCTCTGGCGACTTTCGTGATGCCAGATGCACCGCCTGCACCGACGGAAGAAATCGCTAAAGTAACGGCTCCGCAGAAAGCTGCACCAAGCGCAGCCACTGTTGCAGCGCCAGGTCTGATTTCCCGCTTTGTCTCTGCACTGAAATCGATGTTCAGCAGCGAAGCGCCGGTTGTTGCCGAACCTGAACCGGTTAAGAAAGAAGATAAACCTGAGCGTCCGCAAGATCGTCGTCGTTCACGCCAGCCTAACCGTCGCGATCGTAATGACCGCAACGATCGCCGTGATAACCGCGACAATCGTGGTGAACGTAACGAACGTGGAGACCGAGATAACCGTGGTGAAAATAACGAAGGCCGCGAAGATAACCGTCGCAACCGTCGTGAAAAACCACAGCAGAGCGCAGAAACCCGTGAAGCGCGTCAGCCAAACGTCGTGGAAGACGCCGATAAAGCGAAATCCCGTGACGAGCAGCAGCCGCGTCGTGAACGTAACCGTCGTCGTAACGATGACAAGCGTCAGGCAACTCCAGACGTTAAAGTTCAGACTCGCGAAGAACAACCCGCTCAGGAAACCGAGCAGGAAGAACGCGTTCAGGTGATGCCGCGTCGCAAGCAGCGCAACCTGTCGCAGAAAGTTCGCTTCGAATCAGCAGCCGATATCGCCGCCGCGACTGAAGCCGCAGCCGTTGCTGCAGCGTCCGTTGAAGCCGCTCCTGCTAAGCACACTGAACTTGCCAAAGTTGATCTGCCAGCCGTTATCGACACGCCTGCAGAAGAGGAAAACACCGATAACCGTGAAGCCGCAGGTATGCCGCGTCGTTCGCGTCGTTCACCACGCCATCTTCGTGTGAGCGGTCAGCGTCGTCGTCGTTACCGTGACGAGCGTTACCCTGCTCAGTCTCCGATGCCAATGGCTATCGCCTGCGCATCGCCTGAAATGGCTTCTGGTAAAGTGTGGATCACCTACCCGGTATCACGTCCGCATGAAACCCATGTTGAAGAAACGCGTGAGCAAGCAGTCGTTCAGCCTGTGATTGAAGCTGCCCCGGAGGAAGCCGTTGCACAGACTCCAGTTGCGGAACAGGCGGTGGTTGTAGAGCCACAAGCTGTTCAGGCTGAACCTCAGACTCCGGTAATCGAAACCACGCACCCTGAAGTGATTGCAGCGCCAGTGAGCGAAGAACCACAGGTCATTGCACAAGCGGATGCCGTTGTGGCACAAGTGACCGCAGAAGAAGCGACCCCGGCAGTTGCCGAGGAAGTGGAACACGCTGTTGTCGCTGAGCAGCCAGTGGTTGAGACGGCATCGGTAGTTGAAACAGCACCTGTTGTTGAAACCGCGCCTGTTGCTCCTGTGGTTGAAGAGCCAGTGAAAACCGTTGTGGCTGAGAAGCCAGCCATCGTTGCTCACAAGCATGCGACTGCACCAATGACACGTGCGCCTGCTCCGGATTATGTGCCAGAAGCACCGCGTAACAGCGACTGGGTTCGCCCGGAGTTCGGATTCGAAGGTAAAGGTTCTGCGGGTGGTCATAGCGCCACGCACACCGCCACCGCCGGTCCGACGCGTCCTCAGTCTGTGGACTAAGCTGTAAAGCATGAAAAACCGCCTTCGTTAAGGCGGTTTTTTTTATTCTAAAATCGGTGAGCGCATGCCGGAAAGCTGTGGCATGACTTCACGCATCAACTCGAGAAATTTCCGCAAGCGCGCAGGATAATAACGCGCCCAAGGATAAACCAGATGCACTGGCAGCGCCGATGCGCGCCATTCTGGAAGCAGTTCAATCAGCTTGCCTTGCGCAATATCCTCTTCAACTGTCCAACTTGAAATCAACGCAGCACCCAGCCCCGCCAGCGCTGTATTACGCGCGACATAAACGCTGTCAGTACTCAGACGCGGCACAATGGGAAACGTCACACTCTCCCGGCTTTGCTGGTGGCTCAGCGTGATTTCGTGTTGATAGAAGGTACTGATCGCCACCCACGGCAGCGAAGCCAGATCAGTCGGATGTAAAACCGTACCCACCTTTGCCAACAACTCCGGCGAGATAACCAGACTGCGAGGCACTTCTGCCAGCAACACCGACACAGTAGCGGGATCGACGTCAGCGCCCACGCGTATGGCACAGTCAATATTGGCGCTCAGAAAATCCACCGTTTTGTCGTTCAGCATCCACTCCACCGACAATTGCGGATAGTGCTGCAAGAAATCCACTAACGGCGTTAAAAGCTGCTGTTGCCCGAAGGCATGCGGCGCTCTGACCCGCAATACGCCGACCGGATTGTCATCCACCCGTTGCAAATCGTCTTCCAGCGCCAGCCAACCGTCCACCCATTGACGAGCATGCTGGTAGCAGCGTTCACCATCGTCCGTCAGTTTCATCGCATGTGTGGAACGCAGAATAAGCTTTGTGCCTAACAATGATTCGAGCGATTGCAAACGTCGACTGACGGTCGCCTGAGTGGTCTCAAGCTGAACCGCCGCCGCCGATAACGATCCCGCCTCGATGATGCGGATAAATGTCCGCATCAACTCCAGCCTGTCTATACGCTCTGTTCTTTTCATTTTTGCATTATTCATACGCTCAACGTATAGCTGTTTTACCACTGCGCCAGCTACCGCGCCAGTGTGATTCGCCTCACAATGCGCTCCACACCCTGTTGAGGATGACATAATGAACAACACTTCCGCTCCTTCTCCTGCCATCGCGGCATGGATGATATTGATTCTGGCTGTTGGCGCAGGCTTTAGCGTGGCGGCCATCTATTACGCCCAACCCCTTTTGCCGCTGATGGGGCATGATCTGCACCTGAGCATTAAACAGATGGGCTTAGTTCCCACGCTGACTCAAACGGGCTACGCGCTCGGTATTCTGTTTTTGTTACCACTTGGTGACCGTCATGACCGCCGTCGTCTGATTCTGGCGAAAAGTGCCTCGCTGGCGGCGTTATTGCTACTTTGCAGCTTTACCAGCCAACTGCATGCGCTCCTCGCCGTTAGCCTGTTGATAGGGATGGCAGCGACAATGGCTCAGGATATTGTTCCGGCGGCCGCGATTCTGGCTCCTGCCGGGAAACAGGGAAAAACGGTGGGTACGGTAATGACGGGTTTATTGCTCGGGATTTTACTTTCCCGCACAGTTAGCGGCGTTGTCGGTGAGGCATACGGTTGGCGGGTGATGTATCAGGCCGCAGCGGTCAGTATCGCGCTGATTGGTCTGGTGATGTGGCGTGTACTTCCGAAATTTACCGCACATTCAAACCTGAGTTATCCGGCGCTAATGGTTTCGCTGGTGCATTTATGGCAGCGCTTTCCGGAGCTGCGCCGTGCCGCCATGGCCCAGGGTTTTCTGTCTGTCGCCTTCAGCGCGTTCTGGTCAACCCTTGCCATGATGCTGGCGCAACATTATCAGCTTGGTAGCGCCGTGGCCGGTGGTTACGGTATTGCGGGGGCTGCAGGAGCATTAGCCGCCCCCCTTGCCGGAGGATTGGCGGATAAACTCGGTGCCGCAAAAGTGACACAACTGGGTGCTGCTTTGGTCACGGTTTCGTTCGCACTGATGTTTTTCCTGCCATTATTGCCGATCCATGCCCAGCTGGCGCTGATTGCGCTTTCCGCTATCGGCTTTGATTTAGGTCTGCAATCCAGTCTGGTGGCGCATCAAAATCTGGTTTACAGCCTCGAACCGCAAGCGCGTGGTCGCCTTAATGCGTTGCTGTTTACGGTGGTGTTTATCGGCATGGCGTTCGGTTCTGCCATTGGCAGTCAACTCTATGCGATGGCCGGTTGGTCTGCGGTTGTCACTCTTGCCGTCATTGCCGGAGCCGTTGCTTTGTTGATTCGTCTGATGAGTCCGGTAAGAGCGGCAACCTGTCCACAAGCCTAAAAAAAAGCCCGCGCCGGGGTGAGTGGCGCGGGCGCAGAGAACATGGTCAGTTTCAAGACATGTTCTAAAAGGGTAAGAATTATTTATTCAACTGGAACAGTGACATGCCTTGCATATCGCTGAACGCTTTGTAAGAAGCCTGCAGCGCAGCCTGTTGCATGGTGTAACTGGAGATAGTCGAATTCCAGTCCACATCCACCAGGTTACTCATCTGCTGGGTCTGGCTGAGTGAGCGATCATTGCCCAGCTCATCCAGTTTATCCAGTTCATTGAGCTGAGTACCTACTTCCGCACGCACGCTCAGAACGTTGTTCAGCGCGTTACGCAGACCGCGGTTGGTTTTATCCACCGCCGCTTGCGCGGTTGTCTGAGCTACATCATCTCCCGCCACCGGCGTTTTCAACGCCGCAATAGCGGTATCCAGCATAGCAAACAGGTTGGTTTCCGGTGCAGTGTTATCTGGTTCTTGCACCGCATTGCTGGTGATTGAGTCGAAAATTTTATCACCTGTATGGCCGATAACCATGCTGCGTGAAGCATCCACTTGCTGTTCAATATTGGTGGTTCCGCCGCTGTAAGTTCCATCTGTCGCAAACGGTGCGCTGCTAGTTTTATAACCGGCAAACATATAGCGCCCATTACCGTCCTGACTGTTAGCGAGGTTCAGCAACTGGGACCGGATCCCTTGTAAATCTGTTGCCAACGAAGCACGGTCATCATCACTCAATGTGCCATTGCTGGCATAAACGATTTTTTCTTGTGCTGACTGGATAGCACTGGTCACCGACGACAACGTATTTTCTTCTTGTGAAATGCGCTGGGTGGCAAACGTACGAGCAGACGCAAACTGGCTGGTTTGGGCCTGGGCCTGAGATAAGGCAACCGCCTGTGACGCGGCAATCGGATCATCCGATGGACGATTTACGCGTTTGCCAGTCGACATCTGCTCACCATATTTCAGCCATGAAGACTGGGAGTTGGTGATCCCGCCCATGGTCTGCTGGTACATCATTAAAGTACTAACACGCATCGGTTACTTCTCCTTAGCGAATATTGATCAGCGCATCGAACAGCGTGCTGGCGGTTTGCATCACTTGGGCATTGGCCAGGTAATACTGCTGATAGAGCTGAAGATTGCCATACTCTTCGTCAAGGTTGACGCCGGAGATCGACTGCTGCTGCTTAGTCAATTGCGTCACCACGTTGGCCTGTGTCGTGTTGCTGCTTTCCAGCGTCGAGGTTTTGTTGCCCACGTCACTGACCAGGGAAGCGTACGCATCGTTAATGGTCTTATTCCCACCCACTAACTTACTGTTTTGCAGATCAAGCATTGCCTGACCGTTACGGTTATCGCTCTCACCGGTCTGTTTGTCATCAATACCCATCGCAATGTGACTTGCATCGGTGATCGCAACGCTCATGTTAACGATGGCATTGGAGACGGGTTTCACCGTGAAACTGTCATTTTTGCCCGCTGAACCGCTCACGCTCACATTCAGACCGTCAAAACTCAGGCTACCGTCGCCGCCGACAACAGGTGTCATTTTGGTATTGTCAGACAGCCGCGTGACTTGCCAGTTTGAACCGTCAAAGCTCAGCTTATAGTCGGTCGCCTGTACTTTCGTGCTATCGGTGATCGTCGCGGCGAGGCTCGCCGTACCGGTATTTTTGCTGTTGCTTAACACCGACGGATCGCCGATGGTGAAGAAATTACCGCCCTGGACGTTGTTGCCATCGGCATCGATGTAAATACCCTGACTGTTTTGCTGATTAAAGGCATCAGCAAAGGCCAGCGCCATCTGATTCAGGCTGTTACGGGTCTGATCGAGATCCTGAGAACGGAAGGTTAATAGACCGCCAAGTGAGCCGGTGGTCAGCAATTTTTCCGGAATTTCGATATTGCCCGCCACGTTGTCAACGTATGCCACCGTGGTGCGTGAAGGATCCGCGCTGCTCTCAACTGCCGCCAACTGGTGGGCAGTGCTGCCCTGTACCAGGCTGTAGCCATTGGCCATCGTCACGTTATAAGTGCTGCCATCCTGGATATTCACTTCCACACCGACCAACTGGTTCAACTGACTCACAAGCTGGTCACGTTGATCGAGCAGATTATTAGGCGATGCACCCGCGCCGATGCCGGTCATCCGGGAAATTTTATCGTTGAGGGTCGCAATCTGCTGCGAGTAATTGTTGATCTGCGAGACGGTAGAAACGATAGCGCCATTGACCTGCTTGTCCTGGTCGCGCAGATACTGATCGGTGGTTTTAAACTGATTCACCAGCCCCTGAGATTTCCCCAACACAGCCTGGCGTGCCGCCGGATCCTCTGCGTTGCTCACCAGCGTTTGCAGGCTGGAGAAAAAATCTTGTACCGTGGCTGAAATCGAGTTAGTGGTGTCAGACAGCACATCGTCGATTTTCGACATCTGCTGGTAACGCGTCGTCAGGCCGCTGCTCTGGTTTTGCGCCGCATTCAGCTGATTGGTGATAAAAGCGTTGTACTCGCGCTGCACACCAGTGACCGTTACCCCATTGCCCACCCAGCCTCCCGCACCCAGCGTGCTGTTTGCCGCAGAGAGGATCGTCGTCTGGCGGGTATAGCCGGATACGTTATAGCTAGCAATGTTATTGCTGACGGTGTTCAGTGCCGACTGAGCGGCACCGAGCCCACTCATTGCGCTATTCATTAAACTGGACATGGAGATTCCTTTATTCTTTTAGACACGAGTCCTGACCAAGATTATCGGCAACGTTGCGCCGAACTTGAGACGTTTCAGAACAGATTTTCGATATCGTTGCCGTAGGCCTTACCGACCTTCTCGCCCATCGATTTCAGCTGTTGGATCATGCCGGTCAGTTTGCGGGCATAGTTCGGGTCTGTCGCATAACCTGCTTTTTGTAGCGCCTGCGCACCCTGCTCTGGTGTAGCAGCCGAGGTCACGGCGGCATAGCGCGGGTTACGGGTTAACAGACCGACATAATCTGACAACGCCTCAAGATAAGAGCCGTAAACGCGGAACTTGGCTTTTACTTTTTTCATTTCACCGTTTTCAAACTCGGTGGTGGTGATTTCCGCGACTTTGCCTTTCCAGTCAGACGAGGCTTTCACGCCGAACAGGTTAAAGCTCGGCTCGCCGTTTTCACGGCGGATTTGTCGTTGGCCCCAGCCAGATTCCAGTGCCGCCTGGGCGAGGATCAGGTGATGCGGAATACCACTTTGCTCACTGGCGAGTTTGGCGGGCAACGAAAGCTGCGCCAGGAAGTCGCTACTGTCGCCAGGCACGTCTGAGACCGCATCCGTGGCCGTTGGCGCTTTCGGCATCGCCTTGCGCACCATCTGCGTCAGCGCGGAATTCTGGTAGCTGGTAACGGTTTCGAGGTCAAATTTAAGCGGCACCTGAGCAGGCGTATCTTTTGGCCCGCCCTGTGCCGCCGCCATCTGTTTGACCATCGCATCGGCCAGCCCCAGTCCTTTGCCCGCCGTCATCTGTTGGGCAATTTGCTGATCGTACATACTGGTGTAGAGGCGCGTCTGGTCACTGCTGAACATGCCGTCCTTTGGCAATGCATCGCGCATACTTTTCAGCATCATCTGCACGAACATGCCTTCGACTTGCCGGGCCACAGGCTTTAAGTTCGCCTGCGGATCTTTTCCAGCTTTCATTTTCAGGTCACTTAGCGACTGCGCGTCCCAGGCCGCGCTCGTCAACAGCTTGCTGTCGCCCAGCATCAGATAATTTCCACTTTGGCGCGCAGGCAGCCTGCGGTTTGCATCGACTGTAGAATCGACATCAGTTCTATCGGCGATGCACCTAGCGCATTCAGCGCCCGGACGACGTTATTCAGGCTGGCGCTGGAACGAATACTCTGAATAGCACCGCCGCTCTGACGCAGATCGATTTGTGTCTGCGGCGTCACCACCGTCGAACCACCGCCAAATGGCGTATCCGGCTGGCTCACCTGCGCGGAACGGTTCACCGTAACCGACAGATTTCCCTGCGCCACGGCACAGTTATCCAGCGTCACTTCGCGGTTCATCACCACCGACCCGGTACGCGAGTTGATGATCACTTTCGCATCCTGCGGTGTGACGTTGACTTCCAGATTCTGAATATCTGCCAGCATACGGACTTGGCTACTGCCGCCGCTCGACGCACGAATTTGCACCGTACGTGCATCCAGCGCAGTCGCGTTACCATAGCCACCACGACTGTTAATGGTGTCAGCAATCTGCTGCGCCATCCCGAAATCGTCTTCATTCAATTGCAGGTTAATGGTATTGCCCGCGCCGAATTGCGTCGGCAATTCACGCTCGATAGTGGCCCCACCGGTAATACGCCCGCCGTTCAGCTGGTTCACCGTCACACTGCTGCCACCAGCGGAAGCGCCCGCGCCGCCAACCAGAATGTTACCCTGCGCCAGCGCATAGATTTGGCTATCGACGCCTTTCAACGGCGTCATCAGCAGCGTACCGCCGCGCAGGCTTTTGGCGTTACCCATTGAGGACACGACCACATCGATAGTCTGTCCTTGACGGCCAAACGCGGGAAGCTGGCCAGTCACCATCACCGCCGCCACGTTTTTCAGCTGCATGTTGGTGCCCGCAGGCACAGTAATACCGAGCTGAGAAAGCATGTTGTTCAGACTTTGCGTGGTGAACGGTGTCTGGGTGGTCTGGTCACCGGTGCCATCAAGGCCGACAACCAGGCCGTAGCCGATCAATGAGTTCTGCCGCACGCCCTGTACGCTGGTGAGGTCACGAATGCGATCGGCCTGAGCGAAACCCGCCACCAGGACCAGAGCAATGCCAACCAAAAATTTAAACATACTTCACCTCGTTACATCGGCGATAAGTTAAGGAAGAAACGCTGCAGCCAGCCCATGTTCTGCGCTTCATTGATGTAGCCGTTACCGACGTATTCAATGCGGGCATCAGCCACCTGGGTTGACGGCACGGTGTTGCTGCCGCTGATGGTGCGTGGGTTCACGACGCCAGAGAAGCGGATGAATTCGGTGCCCTGGTTAATGGCGATTTGTTTCTCGCCGACGACATGCAGGTTGCCGTTTGCCAGCACCTGATCGACGGTCACCGTCAGCGTTCCGCTGAAGGTGTTGCTGGCATTGGCCCCGCCTTTACCGTTAAAGGAGTTGCCGCCAGAGGCGTCCACATCGGCGCGTGCATTGCCAAACAGGCCTTGCAGATAACGCGGCACGGTGTCGAAGCCGAAATTAGTTTTGCCATCACGGCTGGCATTCGCCGACGAGCTCTTAGACGCGCTGACGTTTTCTTGCAGCTGGATAGTCAGCGTATCGCCAATATTGCGCGGACGACGGTCTTCAAACAGCGGCTGATAGCCGTAGTTAATCGGCTGCGCGCTCTGGAAAATCGAGCCATTGACCACCGGCACCGGGCCTGGTACAGGCTGTGCGGTTGTTGCCCCTTCCACCAAAGGTTTAGAAGGGATCAACGCGCATCCGGCCTGAGACATAGCCAGAACCACAAGAAGCGGATAACGAAACGCTGAGGTTTTTTGCATTGCTTTTATCTTCTGAATCCAAAAATCCGGTGCAGGAAATCTGCACCGGTTACGTCTTACAGCTGGGTGAGTTTCTGCAGCATCTGGTCGGTGGTCGACACCGCCTTGCTGTTGATCTCATACGCACGCTGCACCTGAATCATGTTGACCAGTTCTTCCGCCACGTTGACGTTGGAGGTTTCAACATAACCCTGATACAACAGGCCCGCGCCATTAAGGCCAGGCGTGCTGTCATTCGGCGCGCCAGATGCCTGCGTTTCGGTGTACAGGTTCTCACCGATACTCTCGAGGCCCGCATTATTCATAAAGGTCGTCAGGTTCAACTGACCGACCTGCACCGGGTTGGTTTGCCCTTGCTGGGTCACGCTCACCACGCCATCACGCCCGATAGTCACACTCAGGGTGTTGGCAGGAATGGTGATCGCAGGCTGCACCTGGAAACCGCCAGCGGTAACCAACTGACCGTTCTGATCGACCTGGAACGAACCGTCGCGGGTATAGGCAGATGTGCCATCCGGCAACAGCACCTGGAAGAAACCTTCGCCTTTGATGGCGACGTCTTTGCTGTTATCGGTTTGGCTCAGGTTGCCCTGGGTGTGAATACGCTCGGTAGCAACCGGACGTACACCCGTACCAATCTGCAAACCTGATGGCAGCGTGGTCTGTTCGGACGATTGCGCGCCCGGCTGACGAATGGTCTGGTAAAGCAAATCTTCAAACACAGCACGCTGACGTTTGAAACCGTTGGTACTGACGTTCGCCAGGTTGTTGGCGATAACGTCCATGTTGGTTTGCTGGGCGTCGAGGCCGGTTTTGGCAATCCATAATGAACTGATCATGTTTTTTCCTGTATCTCCCTAAATCGCACTGGCTACAGCCTGAACGATGACGGAAGATTAGCTCATTGATAACAGTTGGTTAGCCTTCTGCGCGTTGTCGTCAACGCTGCTGATGACCTTCATCTGCATTTCAAAACGTCGCGAACTGGCAATCATCTCCACCATCGCTGTAACCGGCTTCACGTTACTGCCTTCCAGCACACCGGACTGCAGGCGAATGGACGGATCGGATTGCAGCACCGCGCCACGGGTCGCCTGCGCCGCTGGCGTCAGACGGAACATGCCGTCATCACCGCGCGTCACTTCGTTATCCGCCGCCTTCACTAGTTTCAGTTTGCCAACGGGTGAAATGGTGTTCGCCGGGTCACCCGGATTGAGCGCCGAAATCGTGCCGTCAGACGCAATAGTGATGTCAGACCCTTCCGGCACCGTGACCGCACCGCCGCCGTCGCCCAGCACCGGATTTCCCTGAATGGTCAACTGACCCGTAGGCGTCACCTGGATGTTGCCGTTACGGGTGTACCCTTCCGTGCCATCCGGATTCTGCACCGCCAGCCAGCCATCCTGCTGCAACGCCACGTCTAGTGGACGGGCGGTGTAGTCAAGCTGACCAGGCGTCATGTCTGACCCTGGCGTAGAACCGGCGACAAGTGTGCGTGTCTGGTACGTTTCCCCATTCACGGGCACAGCGCGTAGCGCCGCTAGCTGCCCACGAAATCCCGGCGTAGACGTGTTGGCGAGATTGTTGGCAGTGACAGCCTGCATTTCCATCGTCTGGCTGGCCGCGCCCATCGCGGTATATATTGCGTGATCCATGAAGCCGTCCCGTCAGGCGCTTAGCGCAGGTTAACCAGGGTGTTGAGGATCTGATCCTGGGTTTTGATGGTCTGCGCGTTCGACTGATAGTTACGCTGCGCGACAATCATGTTCACCAGTTCTTTACTCAGATCGACGTTCGATGCTTCCAGCGCGCCGTTGGTCAGGGTGCCGAAGTTGCCGGTGCCTGCCGTGCCGAGCAGCGCGACACCGGAAGACTGCGTGGATGACCAGACGTTATCGCCTTCGGACTGTAGCCCTTCGTTGTTGGCAAAGTTAGCCAGTACGATTTGTCCCATCAGCTGCGTTTGTTCGTTGGAGTAGTTCCCGACGACGCTGCCATCATCATTGATCTGATAGCTCACCAGGTTGCCCGGCTTATAGCCATTTTGGTTAGTGGCGACAATATCGTTTGACCCGGTGTTCTGCTGCATCGAGTTGGCAAAGTTCAGGCTGAAACTCGCTGCAGTGGCACCATTAATGGTGCCGGTCGTCATCGGTTGGGTTATTCCGCCGGTCATCACACCGTCAGCGTTAAAGGTCATTGGGGTGCCAGCCTGGAACGGCGCACCCGCAACGCTGCTGTCTTGAGTGTAGAAATCCCAGGTGTTCGCCGTCGCGCTCTTCACGAAATAGACGTTCATATCGTGGGAGTTACCTTGGGAATCAAAAACGGTGACGGTGCCTTTTTTGTTGTACGTGTCCGGATTGGTCGGATCAAACCCTGTTGTTGCTGGCACAGGATCTGTCGAGTTCAGGTTGACCTGCATGGACGCCGTTGTAGTAGTTTTTGCCGGCATCAGCGTATTAGGGATATTCAGTCCAACCGGGTTTGCCCCCTGCTGAATAGTCGGCGGCGTGCCGGTTGCCGGGTAGCCCGTCAGTTGCAGACCCTGCATGTTCACCAGGTTGCGGTTTTCATCCAGTTTGAACTGACCGTTACGGCTGTAGTACACGGAACCGTTGCTGTCGGTCAGACGGAAGAAACCGTTCTGGCTGATAGCGACATCCAGCGCACGACCGGTGCTGGTGGTGGTGCCGTCGTTGAAGTCCTGGGTAATGCCTGCAACTTTAACGCCCAGACCCACTTTGGAACCGGCAAACATGTCGGCGAACGAAGCGGTGCCGGCTTTGAAGCCATAGGTCGCGGAGTTGGCAATGTTGTTGCCAATTACATCGAGATTGGTGGCCGCGGCATTCAGGCCGCTGACCGCTTGAGAAAAGGCCATGTCTTAACTCCTGCTAAGGTTGAAGGCTTAAATAATCTGACGAACTTCGTCGAGCGTGGTGGTGCCATACGTTCCGAGATCCAGCAGATTACCGCTGCTTCCCTTCGTAACCCCTTGCACCAGCGCGAACTGGAGTGGCTGAGCCACCAGTTGCGTGCCGTTAGTGCTGGCGGCAATCGAGACGTTATAAGCGCCGTCCGGAACGGTGCTGCCATCGGAGGCAGTCCCGTCCCAGGTAAAGGTATGAACGCCAGCCGTGAGGCTGCCGAGATCCATCGTGCGGATCACTTTGCCGCTGCTGTCGGTGACGGTAGCTGTCGCTTTATCGGCAGCTTGTGTCAACTCAACGCCAAACGGCGTGGTGCTGGCGGTGCCATCAGAACCGGCACCAGCAAGCACCACGGAACCTGGGATCATCACCCCATGACCAATCAGCGAACTCGCCTGCAGTGACTGGCTGTTATCAATCTGACCAGAAATAGAGCCAAGCGTGGTATTCAGTTTTTCAATCCCGCTGACGGTGCTGATTTGTGCCAACTGGGAAGTTAGTTGGCTGTTGTCCATCGGGTTGGTCGGATCCTGGTTTTTCAACTGCGCGACCAACAGCGTCAGGAAGCTGCTTTGCAGATCGGATGCGTTGCTGGTGGTTAAACTGCCGCTGGTGGCGGTAGTCGCTGCGCTGCTGGTCGGGTCATTCACATTCACGGCAATAGACATCGTTTTCTCCGTTACTGACCGAGGGTCAGCGTTTTGAGCATCATGCTCTTGACGGTATTGAGTACTTCAACGTTGGCCTGGTAGCTGCGGGAAGCCGACATGGTGTTGACCATCTCTTCCACCACATCGACGTTTGGCATCTTCACGTAGCCCTTGGCGTCCGCCAGCGGATTACCCGGCTGATACACCAGCTTGAAGGGATCCTGGCTTTCCACCACATCGGCGACTTTTACCCCACCCGTTGCCGCACCGGTCGGTGCATCAACCTGAAAAACGACCTGTTTAGCGCGATAAGGCTGACCATCTGGCCCGGTCACGCTGTCGGCGTTGGCGAGGTTACTGGCGGCGACGTTGAGGCGTTTGGACTGCGCGGTCAGCGCCGATCCTGCAACGTCGAAAATATTCAGTAATGCCATGAATTAGTTCCCCTGCAGCACGGTCATCATGCTTTTAATTTGCCCGCCCAACACGGTCAAACCGGTCTGGTATTGCAGGCTGTTGTCGGCGAATTGCGTGCGCTCCCGGTCCATATCGACGGTGTTACCGTCCATTGATGGCTGATCAGGGACCCGATACATCAGGTCAACAGAGGGGGCCGTCATCGCCTGGGCTGGAATATGGCGTTCGGAGGTCAGCGTGAGCGACACACCGCTGGTTTCCGCGCGCCCGCGATCCATCACTTTTTTCAGTTCACTGGCAAAATCCACATCGCGCGCTTGATACCCCGGGGTATCGGCGTTAGCAATGTTCGAGGCCAGGATTTCCTGACGCTGGGCGCGCAGGTTCAACGCTTCTTGTTGAAAACGTAGCGCAGCGTCGAGTTTGTCGAGCATGTCTCCTCCGCCGAAGGCAATAGTTCATTCAGCGTTCAGATTAATCCCAAATCTGGTGCGCCATCGTCGGAATAAAAGCCAAATGCATCGCTATTTGTTGCGTTGAAGTTCTTCGCTTGCAGGTAAAATTCGGCTATTCCCTGAGAAACCGGAGTTAGCTATGCGAAACCTGAATCGCACCCTCACGTTGGCATTTGCGCTCCTGAGCCCGGTGGCCATCGCGCAAGACATACACCGCCAGCTCAATGATTTCTTTGTTCAGCGCCTCGCCGGTTTTAGCGATGCGGTGATGGTCAACCTGCGTAATCCCGGTGGCGCGATGCCGCAGTGCGAGCAGCCTGCGCTCAGCGTAATGGGCAACACTAAACTGTGGGGAAACCAGACCGTGCAGGCGCAGTGCGGAACGGAGAAGCGTTACATCCAGGTGTTTGTCGAAGCGACAGGCAACTATGTTGTGGCAGCACAACCTATCGTCAGAGGGGCGGCACTTCAGCCTGGTAGCGTGATTTTAAAGCGTGGGCGGCTGGACCAGCTGCCGCCGCGAACTATGCTTGATATAAAGCAGGCGCAGGATGCGGTCTCGATGCGTGACCTGGCGCCGGGCCAGCCCGTCCAACTGTCGATGCTGCGACAATCCTGGCGCGTTAAAGCCGGGCAAAAAGTGCAGGTGATTGCCAGCGGCGATGGCTTTAGCGCCAATGCGGAAGGCCAGGCACTGAACAATGCCGCGGTCGCGCAAAACGCTCGCGTGAGAATGCCTTCAGGACAGGTAGTGAGCGGTCAGGTCGATTCGGATGGGAATATTCTGATTAACCTATAATCTTTTTAAAGAATCTGTGAAGGCTGCCGATAAATATTCAACAAGTGATGATGGCAGGCAGTAAACGCCACGAAACCTCGATGAGGACAGGACTATGAGCATTGATCGTACATCGCCCCTGAAGCCCGTTAACGCCGTCCAGCCGCGTGAACCTAATGAAGCCCAGGCGCAAAAATCTCGTCTGGATAAATCTTCTACCGCTAACAGCACTAACGTGACGCTGAGCGAAGCACAATCGAGCCTGATGCAACCGCGCACCAGCGACGTCAATATGGAACGCGTTGAAGCGCTGAAAACGGCTATCCGCAACGGCGAACTGAAAATGGATACCGGCAAAATCGCGGATTCGCTGATTTCGGACACCCAGAGCTGGCTGCAGAGTAAATAACAGAATGAGTCGTCTGTCAGAAATACTGGATCACATGACCGTCATCCTGAACTCGCTGAAAGAGGTGATGGATGCCGAGCAGCAACAGCTTTCCGCTGGCAGCGTAAACAGCAGCAATCTGCAACGGATAACCGAAGAAAAAAGCTCATTGCTGGCGACCCTGGATTATCTGGAAAAACAACGCCGCCTCGAGCAAGAAGCGCAGCGTTGTGCTAACGATGACGTTGCAGAACGCTGGCAAACTATTACCGAGAAAACCCAGCATTTACGCGATCTCAATCAGCACAATGGCTGGCTACTCGAAGGACAAATTGAGCGAAACCAGCAGGCTTTGCAGGTGCTCAAACCGCATCAGGAACCGACGCTTTACGGCAAAGACGGTCAAACCTCGTCCAGCGCTCGCGGGAATAAAAAGTTTTCCGTCTGATACCCCCTATCAAAACCACAGGTCGCTTTGCCTTCATTAACGGCGCAGGACCTGTGGTTTGCCTCAGCTTTTATCGCTATTAATGCCCTTAAGCCAAGCTTGCACCGCAGCACTGTTCTCGTCAGCACGACTGATGAGCATTAAATTCGCCGTCATTTCGGGCGCGTTCAGTTCACGGTAGGTCAGACCCGGAATACTGATTTGTTGTAGCGGCTTGGGGACGAGCGCCAATCCAAGGCCCGCCGCCGCGAATGCCAGCACGTTCAGACTGCTGCCGGTTCGGTGGGCAATATGCAGTCGTTCGCCCAACGCCTGACTCAACAAGACGGTAAGCCGCTCATCCACGTCATGCGCTTCATAGAGCACCAGCGGTTTATCTGCCAGCATCGGCAACGTAATTTTGGTATGCATTGCCAGAGGGTGATCGTCTGCCAGCGCGACCAGAATGCCCCACTCCCCAACGCTTTGCGCATGAATTCCAGGGCTGCGTAATGTGCTGTGATCTGGCGTATATCCAATATCCAGCAGCCCGGCGCGGATGGCTTCAACTTGCCGATGAGGGGCGATTTCCTCGATGGTCACTTCCACATCAGGGCTTGCGAGATGAAAACGACGAATGTCGCGCATCAACGTACCGCTGAAAATCGCATTGCCTGCAAAACCAATTCGTACCGTGCCGGTTTCACCGCGCAACGCCCGCTGAGTTGATTGTCTCGCAAACTCGGCCTGGGCAATGGTTCGCAGCGCCTGAATCTCAAAGACTTTTCCGGCCTCCGTCAATTCAACGCGTCGGCTGGTTCGTTGAAACAGCGCCCCGCCCAACTCCTCTTCCAGCGCGCGAATCTGCATACTCAGCGCCGGTTGGACTATATTCAGAGACTGCGCCGCGCGGCCAAAGTGCTTTTCTTTTGCGACGGCGAGAAAGTAACGCAGCTGCCGTAAGTCCATTACACCTCTTTAATCATTTAATCTGATTGATTGGTCATTATTCGATATTGGATGTTATCAATTAAAAACGCAATACTCCTGCCACACCCACGAACAATGACGTAAACCGGAGTCACCTATTATGCAAAACGCCACCCTTGACGATCGCCAACAAATTACTGACCTGATGACCGGCTGGATCCACCGCGACCTGGCGCAATGGGACGCAATGCGCGCGTTGTTCCATCCTGAAGGCACTATCGAGATAACCTGGTTTGAGGGGCTTTTCAGCGAATTTGTCGACGCTTCCGCAAAGATGGGCGCCTCTGCACTGAAAACCAAACATCTGATTGGCGCGCCCGTGGTGACCTTTAACGGTGATAAAGCCCTTGTCGAAACCAATGCCATGATCGTCGGCGAAAATATCGAGTTGGATCTCGGCTGTAGCGTCCACAACCGCTTCTACGATCGGGTCGAAAAACGCGACGGCCTCTGGAAAATTGTGCACCGTCAGAGCGTCTACGACATGGGCGGTTTCACTTTCCCGCAGGGGCTGGTGGAGATTGATAAGTCCGTCAGCAAAAAATACCCACGCGAATATGCTGCGCTTGCGTACGTACTGGAAAAAAGTGGATTCCCTGTTAACCGTGTCTTTGCGACTCGTGGGAGCGAACTGGAGAAGAAAATGAAAGAGGAAGGTCAGGCGTGGCTCGCGGCCTGATAAAAACCATTCAATAACAACGGCGGTGAATCACTTCGGTTCACCGCCGTTTTTGTTTATACCGTACGGCGCGCAAACTCCTTCACGCGGAAGCCCAACACCAGCAACGTAGCGAAGTAGGCTGCGATACCCGCCACCACTACCGCCATCAGACGCAGAATACGCAGCGGCATCGTGCCCTGCGACCATTCCGGCATGATATGCATCAGGCCAAACAGCGCCGCCGCCATCACAATCACCGCCACAATCAGGCGCGTCAGGAACAGGCCCCAACCCGGCTGCGGCGTAAAGATTTTTTGCTTACGCAGTTGCCAGTAAAGCAGGCTGGCGTTGAGGCACGCCGCCAGACCAATCGATAGCGACAGACCAGCATGTTTCAGCGGGCCGATAAACGCGAGGTTCATGACCTGAGTCAGGATCAGCGTCACGATAGCAATTTTAACCGGGGTTTTGATGTCCTGACGGGAATAGAAGCCCGGCGCGAGGACTTTCACCACAATCAGCCCCACCAACCCTACGGAATACGCCACCAGCGCGCGCTGCGTCATCGCCGCATCAAACGCGGTAAATTTGCCGTACTGGAACAACGCGACAGTTAGCGGTTTCGCCAGGATCCCCAGCGCCACCGCACTTGGCACAGCCAACAGGAAACACAGACGCAAGCCCCAGTCCATCAGGCGGCAATATTCATCATGATTACCGCTGGCAAAACTTTTCGACAGCGACGGCAGCAGAATAGTCCCTAACGCCACGCCCAACACACCGGACGGGAACTCCATCAAGCGGTCGGCGTAATACATCCAGGATACAGAACCCGACACCAGGAACGAGGCGAAAATGGTGTTGATGATCAGCGAAATCTGGCTCACGGACACGCCAAGAATAGCCGGACCCATCTGTTTCACTACCCGGATAGAACCCGCATCTTTCAGATTGATGCGCGGCAGCACCAGCATGCCGATTTTTTTCAGGTGCGGCAGCTGATAGAACAATTGCAGCACGCCGCCTACGGTAACGGCCCACGCCAGCGCCAGGACCGGCGGGTTGAAATACGGCGCGGCAAACAGCGCAAAACCGATCATGCTGACGTTAAGAAACGTCGGTGCAAACGCCGGAACCGAGAACCGGTTCCAGGTATTCAAAATCGCCCCCACCAGCGAAGCCAGTGAGATAAGCAGAATATACGGGAAGGTAATGCGCAGCAGTTGACTGGTTAACGCGAATTTATCGGCGGTGTCCGCAAAGCCCGGCGCGGTGATGGTGATCACCCACGGCGCGGCCAGCATCCCGACGACGGTGACCACCGCCAGCGCCAGGGTCAATAAACCGGAAACGTAGGAGACAAAAACACGTGTGGCGTCTTCGCCCTGTTTGCTTTTGTATTCCGCCAGAATGGGCACGAACGCCTGAGAAAATGCCCCTTCAGCAAAGATGCGGCGCAGCAGATTCGGCAGTTTGAATGCCACAAAAAAGGCATCGGTTGCCATTCCCGCCCCAAAAACCCTTGCCACAATGGCATCGCGCGCAAAGCCGAGCACGCGAGAGAACATGGTCATTGAGCTGACGGCCGCCAGCGATTTTAATAGGTTCATTAACGTGTTATTCCACAACCCTGGATCAAAAACGCCTGTAAGCAGAACAGGCGTTAGAAAAGTGGCGATAGTCTACCGGGATTAGCGGCAATTACTACTGACAGATGTTACAGCCTCTTACTCGCTGATGGCCTCCTGCCACAGCTTTTCAACGATGCGCTGAGCGGCTATCGCCTGTTCACCCGCCGTTTCTGGAACAGTCTGATTTTGCACGCATTCGATAAAATGACGCGCACACCCGGCGAAACCACGTTGCTCAAGCGTGCTTTGCCAGCCCGGCACGGGACGCTCGAACACACCGTTCCCACGCTCTTCGCGCCAGTCACGCATATCAGTGATGTCGATCAGCGCACCATCGGTCACGGCCTGTACCCATTCGCGCTGGCTACCCGCCCGGCGATGCATACTGGTGGTGATTTGCATCTGCGGCAGGCTGAAATGATGCTCGGCATAAAACATCTCGCCCTGTTCGGTGGTTTGCAATAAGCCTCCGCTGAGCTGTGCTTTGCCTCCTGCCAGCCACAGCGCGGTGTCTACGACGTGCAGGTAATCATCGAGCAGCGTGAAGCGCAGATCCTGTGGACCGACGCTGTTCGCGCGGTGTTTATCCATCCGCAACGATGCGCCATGACTCAGATTGTTTTTCAGTTCGCGGTAAAGCGGTGCGAAACGGCGATTAAAACCGACCATCAGCGTCAGCTTTTTCTTTTCAGCCAGTTCAATCAAACGCACTGCGTCACTGAGCTTATCGGCCAGCGGCTTGTCGACGCAGACGTGAACGCCCGCGTTCAGCAGTTCGCTAACCACCGCGTAATGCGTCGCCGTTGAGCTGTGAACAAAAACGGCATCGCACTGCGACGCCAGATGCTGTAGCGAATCCGCCAGCGGCACACGGTAAGTTTCGCAGACGCGCTGCGCTTTTTCCCGCCCAGGCGACCATGCCGCCTGGAGCGTCCAGTCGCTGGCTGCACTCAGCACTGGCAGCCATGCTTTTTGTGCAATGCCACCCAGCCCTACTACGCCAATTCGAAGTTTCGCCGTCACGCTTAATCTCCCAGATGCGCCAGTAAGGAATCGAGCCGCTGTTTAAGTTCTTCCACTTCCCCTTCCAGGGCTTCAACGCGCGCAACAAGAGAGTCCGTTGCAGGCTCACGCTCTTCCACGGCAGTGATTGCGGTGTCCACATCGCCACTAAAAAGATGCATAAAACGTTGCTCACGTTTGCCCGGCTCACGTGGTAAACGTACGACGAACGGCCCATCTTCGCGGCTGGCTAGATTTTCCAGCGCCCGTTCAACTTCAGTGGAATCCGCAAATTCATGCATCCGTTGACCACGACTGCGCAGTTCGCCCGGAGTCTGTGCTCCGCGCAGCAGAAGATTGGTCACCAGCGCCACTTCGCCAGAGGTCAATTTCAGGTCACCAAACTCAGAGTTACAGAAGCGTTGTTCATATTTTGTGACGCGATTACCGAACCCACTAACGGTACGCAGATAGTGGCGTTTGACCAGTTGATCGAGCACATCCTGCACGTCACTTTCACTGAGCGACATCACCGGATCGCGGTTACTTTTCTGATTGCAGGCAAGCATCACCGCATTGACCGACAAGGGATATTGTTCCGGTGTGGTCACCTGTTTTTCCAACAGGCAGCCAATCACCCGCGCTTCATCTGCCGTTAACTGATACTTCATGATTTCTCCTTAGCGACCCGCAGTCCATTCGCGCGTCGTGAGCGCAGTCAGAACGTGGTCCCGCCATTGCCCGTCAATCAGCAAATAGTCTTTGGCGTAACCTTCTTTTTCGAATCCGAGTTTTGCCAGCAGCGCGCCGCTACGTGGGTTGTGCGGCATGTAATTCGCCATAATGCGGTGTATGTGTTGGGTGCGCTGCATATAGCGAATCGCGGAAGTGAGCGCTTCGTACATCAGCCCCTGCCCTTGCCATTTCTCACCAATGGAATAGCCGAGATAGCAGGCGTGGAACGAGCCGCGTACCACGTTGGAAAAATTCGCAACGCCGATAATCTCTTTCTCTTCAGGGTCAAGCAGCGCAAAGTAGAACGCCGATCCCTGCTTATGAAATTCGTTGATCATCGATAAACGCGCCTGCCAGCCTGACGGATAGCAATGGCTGTCATCGCGCACCGGTTCCCAGGGTTTCAGGTACGCTTTATTTTCCGCGTAATAATCTGCGAGTCGCCAGGCGTCCCGGTCATGAACCAGTCGCACCACCAGTCGATCTGTCGTTAAGCGCACTTTCGGCACGTTACTGCGGTAGCCAAACATCTTCCCCCACCACTTCTTTAGGCTCTCATACCTTTACTATACCTGTGTGTCGCCACCTTGTGAAAACAGCGACATACGTTTTTCTGAGGCACTTCTGCTTTTCGATAAATAAACTCTATCAAAATTGTCTTTCGATAAAAAAATATTGTTGTTTCCAGAGCTATAACGCCGGTTCACCACTAAACTTGGGTCCCGTGGAAAAGGAGAACCCGGAGCGTAATGTTAATAATGGTAACAATTCGGCGTATTCTGCTGGTCAGCATTAGGCTGACAGCGCATGATGCTTTGTGTCAGGATGAGAGACTAGCGTCATGTTAAGGAACCCCATGAAAAAGTTGTTGATGGTCGCCGCACTTATCGTAAGCGGCCTGCTGGTAGGCTGTAACCAGTTAACGCAGTACACCGTGAGTGAGCAAGAAATTAACCAGGCGCTGCAAAAGCGTAATAATTTCTCCAAAGATATTGGCCTGCCGGGTGTCGCTGACGCGCACATTGTGTTGACCAATCTCTCCAGCGCCATTGGACGCGAAGAACCGAATAAAATCACGCTGACTGGCGTGGCGAATCTCGACATGAGCTCGCTGTTTGGCAATCAGAAAGCAACTATCGATCTGAAGCTCAAGGCATTGCCGGTCTTCAATAAAGAAAAAGGCGCGATTTTCTTACAGGAAATGGAAGTGGTTGATGCCAAAGTCCAGCCGGAAAAGATGCAATCCGTCGTGCAAACGATGCTGCCGTATCTGAACCAGTCGCTGCGCAGTTACTTCAATAAGCAACCGGCTTACGTTCTGCGCGAAGACGCCACCCAAGGCGAAGCACTCGCGAAGAAATACGCCAAAGGCATTGAGGTTAAACCGGGCGAGATTGTTATTCCTCTCACCGACTAATCTGGCCTTTTATGAAAACGGGCGCATTGACGCCCGTTTTTTTTCGCCAAAATCACGGAAAGAAGTGCAAAGGTAA
This sequence comes from Scandinavium sp., assembly GCF_036271055.1. Lineage (GTDB taxonomy): Bacteria > Pseudomonadota > Gammaproteobacteria > Enterobacterales > Enterobacteriaceae > Scandinavium. The sequence continues at coordinate 26,811 of NZ_DATBBJ010000019.1, forward strand.
ACGTTTCCGTTTAATCTTTGTGCCCGGCAAAAATAGCCTTCACAACCAGCCGGAGCCTTCCATGACAGCACCATCCTCGCTACTGAAAATCCGCCGTCCCGACGACTGGCATATCCATCTGCGCGATGGCGATATGCTGAAAACCGTCGTGCCTTATACCAGCGAACTGTATGGCCGGGCGATTGTGATGCCAAATCTGGTGCCGCCAATCACCACCGTTGATGCCGCGATGAGCTATCGTCAACGCATTATGGATGCGGTCCCGGCGGGCCATGATTTCACTCCGCTGATGACCTGCTATTTAACCGATACGCTCGACCCGAATGAACTCGATCGCGGCTTTAACGAAGGCGTATTCACCGCCGCTAAACTTTATCCGGCCAACGCCACCACCAACTCCAGCCACGGCGTGACCAGCATTGATGCCATCATGCCGGTACTGGAACGCATGCAAAAACTCGGCATGCCCCTGCTGGTTCACGGTGAAGTGACGCATGCGGACATTGATATTTTTGACCGCGAAGCGCGCTTTATTGAAACGGTGATGGAACCGATGCGCCAGCGCCTGCCGGGTCTGAAAGTGGTGTTCGAACACATCACCACGAAAGATGCCGCCGACTATGTGCGCGACGGTAACGAACTGCTGGCCGCGACAATTACACCGCAGCATCTGATGTTCAACCGCAACCATATGCTGGTGGGCGGTGTGCGCCCTCACCTGTACTGTCTGCCGATCCTGAAACGTAATATCCACCAACAGGCACTGCGTGAACTGGTCGCCAGCGGCTTTGAGCGTGCGTTCCTCGGCACCGATTCCGCACCACACGCCCGTCATCGTAAAGAAGCCAGCTGCGGTTGCGCAGGTTGCTTTAACGCCCCTACCGCTCTCGGCAGCTACGCCACCGTCTTTGAAGAGATGAATGCATTGCAGCACTTCGAAGGCTTCTGCTCCCTGAACGGCCCGCGTTTTTATGGCCTGCCGGTGAATGAAAGCTTTATCGAACTGGAGCGTAAAGAGAGTCAGGTTGTCGAAAGTATTGCGTTAACAGATGACACGCTGATCCCATTCCTGGCGGGTGAAACCGTGCGCTGGAGCGTTAAGCGCTAAAAAAATGAGTGCCCCCCTGTTGTAAGTTGCGCAAAGTAACTGTATAAATATCCAGTATATTCAACAGGGGGCATATTATGCGTATTGAAGTGACCATTGCTAAAACAACCGTCCTGCCCGCTGGCGCAATTGACGCGCTGACCAGCGAGCTTTCCCGCCGTATTCTCAGCCAATTTCCCGACCATAACGGACAAGTCAGTGTGCGCTATGCCACAGGCAATAATCTTTCCGTTCTGGGCGGTGCCAAAGAAGATAAAGACCGCATCAGTGAAATTCTCCAGGAAACCTGGGAAAGCGCGGATGACTGGTTTAACCCGGCCTGATTCGGGTCATTAGATTAAAAAATGCTCCATCACTGTGTCATCTTTGCCGGGTCGCCCCGGCTTTTTTATTTGTTTATCACGTTTTTTTTAACTTTTATCTGATTGCATCACTATTCGTTTAAAAAATAACGAACTAACTGCCGTTTTATTGTTCAAAAAAACGGGTGAAGTAGAAAAAGATCTTGCGATTCACCTTTAAATTCGAATATTTTCATAGTTGTTGATATAATTAGTTTGCTTCAGATAACACGCATTAAACCTCGAACCAGTGTCTTTTAACACGTCAATAAGGGGTTATGATGGAAAAGAATAATGAAGTCATCCAGACTCATCCTCTCATCGGATGGGACATCAGCACCGTAGACAGCTATGACGCGCTGATGCTGCGCCTGCACTACCAGAACCCCGCACAATCGAGCCATCACGAAGCAGAAATCGGTCAAACGCTATGGTTAACGACCGATGTCGCCCGCCAGTTTATTTCTATTTTAGAAGCGGGCATCGCCAAAATTGAATCAGGCGAATTCCAGGAAAACGAGTATAAAAGGCATTAGCGCTTAATGCTAAAATTCACGCAACAGGCACCCATTGGGTGCCTTAATTATTTCTGGCTTGTCACAAAGATTCAGATTAATTACCCTGCTATTAAAGAATAGAGCTGAGAGAGACGCATGAACTACGACTTAATTATTATCGGTAGCGGTTCAGTCGGCGCTGCCGCTGGTTTTTATGCTTCCCGCGCGGGGCTGTCGGTACTCATGACCGATGCGCATTTACCGCCGCACACCGAAGGTAGCCACCACGGTGACACTCGTCTGATTCGTCACGCTTATGGCGAAGGCGAAAAATACGTGCCGCTGGTGCTGCGCGCGCAGACGCTGTGGGATGAACTGGCGCAACTCAGCGGGGAAGAGATCTTCGATAAAACAGGCGTCATCAATCTCGGCCCTGCTCATTCGCCGTTCCTGGCAAACGTGGCACAGAGCGCACAGCAGTTCGGTCTGAACGTCGAAAAACTGGACGCGCAAGCGGTGATGGCCCGTTGGCCGGAAATACGTGTCCCGGATGATTATATCGGCCTGTTTGAGCCTTCCTCTGGCGTTTTGCACAGCGAGCGCGCTGTGAAGGCGTGGGTGGAACTTGCACGCGCTGCCGGATGCGCGCAGTTGTTCAATTGTCCGGTCACTGGCGTGCAGCATCACGCAGACGGCGTCACGGTTGAAACCGCCGAGGGCAGCTATCAAGGCAAACGCCTGTTGATCAGCGCCGGAACCTGGGCCACAAAATTGCTGCCAGAACTGCCGATTCAGCCTGTGCGTAAGGTATTCGCCTGGTTTCAGGCCGATGGCCGTTATAGCCGCAAAAACAATTTCCCGGCATTCACCAGTGAGCTGCCAAACGGCGATCAGTATTATGGTTTCCCGGCAGAAGATAACGAGCTGAAAATCGGCAAGCATAACGGCGGTCAGCTTATTGATTCGCCGGAACAGCGCAAACCGTTTGGCACGGTTGCCACCGATGGTTCAGAAGCCTTCAATTTCCTGCGCAACGTCCTGCCAGGCGTGGGCGGCTGTTTATACGGAGCGGCCTGTACCTACGACAACTCGCCGGACGAGGATTTCATCATCGATACGCTGCCCGACCATGAGAACACGCTGGTGATTTCGGGCCTCAGCGGACACGGTTTTAAATTCGCCTCGGTATTGGGGGAAATCGCCGCCGATTTTGCGCAAGGCAAAACACCTGCGTTTGACCTTTCGCCATTCCGTCTGGCGCGTTTTAATCAATAATTGACGTAAAAAAGCCCGGTACAAAACCGGGCTTCATGATGAGAGCATGATGCAGCGTATCTATAATTATCTGGTCAACAACGTCCGTGAGCACTTTGTGCTCTGGCTGGTGTTATGGTTATTGCTCGCCGCTATCGATCTCATCTGGATCCTTTTTTACTGACCTTGCTCGGGGTCAGGAATGCCCAAACGGGTATTCAAATGACCGCGCGATTTATTGAAAATCTTATTGCCATTTTCACGACCTGCACGGCGGCGGCGCTGCTCTTCTTCCGGCAATACGCTCTCTTCCTTGCACAGTTCGCTGCAACAGCCGCTGTATTTTTCTGCGCAAGCCGGGCACTGAATAAACAGCAGATGGCAGCCGTCATTAAGGCAATTGGTGTGAGTGTCACACGCCGTGCCACACTGATGACAATGCGCAATCACATCGTCGGAAATGCGCTCACCCATGCGTTCGTCGAACACAAAATTCTTACCGATAAAACGCACCGGCAGACCCTGCTCGCGCGCACGGCGGGCATATTCGATAATCCCGCCTTCAATGTGCCAGACCTTATTGAAGCCTTTGTGCTTCATAAAAGCACTGGCTTTTTCGCAGCGGATCCCACCGGTACAGTACATGACGATTTTTTTGTCACGATACTCTTCCATCATTTCAACGGCTTTCGGCAACTGGTCGCGGAAGGTATCGGCCGGAATTTCCAGCGCGTTTTCGAAATGCCCCACTTCGTATTCGTAGTGGTTACGCATGTCGATGAAAACGGCATCGGGATCGTCGAGCATGGCATTCACTTCTGCCGCTTTCAGGTATTCACCGACGTCGCTGGCATCAAACGTCGGGTCTTCAATGCCGTCCGCTACGATACGGTCACGCACTTTCATGCGCAGCACCCAGAATGATTTGCCGTCATCGTCCAGCGCGATATTCAGGCGCACATTATTCAGCGCCGGGTCAAAGCCATACAGAAGCTCGCGGAAAGCCTCAAATTTGCTCTGCGGTACGCTGATTTGCGCGTTAATGCCCTCATGGGCAAGATAGACACGGCCAAAAACGCTGAGCCCTAAGAACGCCTGATATAGCGCGTCGCGCGTCGTTTTTGGATCGGAGATGGTGAAGTACTTGTAGAATGAGACTGTCGTGCGCGGCTCGGTTTCGGCCATCATTTGCGCTTTCAACTGCTCATTCGAGATGCGGTTGTGCAACACTGGCATGGTGTGGTTCCTGCATTTATCGATGAGAAAATTCGCGGCACGCATCATATAGCATGTGATGTGAATTTACATCCCCACATTTTGCGCTACATTTCCCCCACCTGGAATACATACACTTTCTACAGTTGCTCTAATAACCGCCATTTCGTCTGGTGCAATTTGGGCGAGGGCTGAAAAAGTGCGATAATAGAGATAATTGCTCGAAAGAACAGGAATGAGATGACGCATTTACCCAAATTCTCCGTAGCCCTTCTCCATCCGCGTTACTGGTTAACCTGGCTGGGTGTGGGCGTACTGTGGCTGGTTGTTCAACTTCCCTATCCGCTGCTTTACCGTATTGGCACATCGCTTGGACGTCTTTCGTTTCGCCTGATGAAACGGCGCTCCCGAATCGCTTATCGTAACCTCGAACTTTGCTTTCCCAATATGGATGAAAAAGTACGCCATGACTGGGTGCTCAAGAACTTCGAATCTGTCGGGATGGGGCTGATGGAAACCGGCATGGCCTGGTTCTGGTCGGACAAACGCATGGCCCGCTGGAGCGTTGCAACCGGCGTTGAGCACATCCGTGCGCTGGAAGCCGAGAAGAAAGGTATTTTGCTGATCGGGATTCATTTCCTCACGCTTGAAATTGGCGCTCGCATGTTTGGTCTGCATGCATCTCCGGGGATTGGCGTTTACCGTCCCAATGACAACCCGGTTATCGATCTGGTGCAGACCTGGGGGCGTATGCGCTCCAATAAAGACATGCTTGACCGCAAAGACCTTAAAGGAATGATCCGCTCCCTGAAAAAGGGTGACGTGATTTGGTATGCGCCTGATCATGACTACGGCCCGCAGGGGAGTGTGTTCGTGCCGCTGTTTGGCGTAGAAAAAGCGGCAACCACGTCCGGGACGTATACGCTCACGCGCATGTCGAAAGCGTGCATTGTGCCGTTTGTGCCGCGTCGTAAGCCGGATGGCAAAGGCTACGAGTTGATTATCCTTGAGCCTGAGTGCGCCCCGCCGCTGGATGATGCCGAAACCACCGCCGCGTGGATGAACAAAGTCATTGAGCAGTGTATTTTGATGGCTCCCGAACAGTACATGTGGCTACATCGCCGCTTCAAAACACGTCCGGAAGGCATGCCTTCACGTTACGAGAATTAAGCCTCAGCGCCCGGCGACGTTAACTTGCCGGGCCAACAATCTTCCATCGCTCCTCTTTAGTCTTACTCCAACAAACAAAGATATTTATGCGCTGAAAAACCGCGCGCATTGATTGCAGTCATGATTTAGCAGGCGCATAATTAGCCTGCTTATTACCTCATTTTCGAACAACCTTGCGTCCTTACGCGGAACCCTATGCTCTCCTCAGATGCCCCCATAAACTGGAAACGGAATCTCACCATCGCCTGGATTGGCTGTTTTCTTACCGGCGCGGCTTTCAGCCTGGTCATGCCTTTCCTGCCGCTCTATGTCGAACAACTGGGCGTCACCGGACACAGCGCACTGAATATGTGGTCCGGCCTGGTGTTCAGTATTACTTTTCTGTTTTCAGCGGTTGCTTCACCGTTCTGGGGTGGGCTTGCGGATCGCAAAGGCCGTAAAATCATGCTGCTGCGCTCTGCACTTGGCATGTCGATTGTCATGGTGCTGATGGGTCTGGCGCAGAATATCTGGCAATTTCTCGTTCTGCGCGCGCTGCTGGGGTTACTCGGCGGTTTTGTACCGAATGCCAATGCGCTCATCGCCACGCAGATCCCCCGACATAAAAGCGGCTGGGCGCTGGGCACACTTTCTACAGGCGCGGTTAGCGGTGCATTGCTTGGCCCACTCGCGGGTGGTTTACTGGCGGATAGCTATGGCCTGCGACCAGTCTTTTTTATGACCGCCAGCGTATTGTTTTTATGTTTCCTGCTGACGTTTCTGTTGATTCGCGAACAGTTTGAGCCGGTGCCCAAAAAGGAAATGCTGCACGCCAAAGACGTGATTTACTCGCTGAAAAGCCCCAAATTTGTGCTGTGTCTGTTCATTACCTCGATGATTATTCAGGTGGCTACCGGCTCAATCGCCCCTATTTTGACCCTCTACGTACGTGAACTGGCGGGTAACGTCAGCAATATTGCGTTTATCAGCGGAATGATTGCTTCTGTTCCGGGTGTGGCGGCACTGCTCAGCGCCCCACGCCTGGGTAAGCTAGGGGACCGCATTGGTTCAGAGAAAATCCTGATTGCGGCATTGATTGTGTCGGTACTGTTGTTAATCCCGATGGCATTCGTTCAATCACCGTGGCAGCTCGGTGTGCTGCGTTTTTTACTCGGTGCAGCCGATGGCGCCTTGCTACCCGCCGTACAAACGCTGTTGGTGTATAACTCAACCAACCAGATTGCCGGGCGCATCTTCAGCTATAACCAGTCGTTCCGCGATATCGGCAACGTCACCGGGCCGTTGATTGGCGCATCAGTTTCTGCAAGCTACGGCTTTCGCACGGTGTTTTTTGTCACGGCAGGCGTGGTGATGTTCAATGCCGTTTATACGGCGTTCAGTTTGCGGCGCACGCGTCAGGCTGCACTTCCCGTAATGGATAACCAAAATGAAGATCGTCCGGTGGTCAATTAATCCATCTGAATGATTTTTTGGTCATCGTGTTTGCTAAAGCCAAACTTCGTCTATTCTTTTCCTGAAAACCACGTCAAACCGCAGGGAGAATGAGATGACCATGTACGCAACACTCGACGAAGCTATTGATGCGGCACGCGAAGAATTTATCGCCAGCAATCCCACTATCGAGACTGATGAGCTGAATGTTCAGCAACTCAATCTACAGAAATATATTCTGCAGGACGGGGATATTATGTGGCAGGCGGAGTTTCTGGCTAATGAAGGGGACGATGGTGAATGTCTGCCGATGGTCAGCGGAGAAGGTGCGCAGAGCGTCTTTGACGGGGATTTTGACGAAATTGAACTGGTGCAGGAGTGGATTGAAGAAAATACGCTCCACGAATGGGATGAAGGTGAATTTCAGCTCGAACCGCCGCTGGATACCGAAGAGGGGCAAACGGCTGCCGACGAGTGGGATGAGCGCTGATTACTCGTACGGGCCGTGATGGGCGTCGATGGGCAACAGCAGAGTGTCGAACACCAGTGAGAATGGCAGATCGAGAATGGTGATATAGCGCCAGGCAGAATCTTTCACATCCCACTGCACGCCGGGGTAATACTGATTACCATGTCCCTGCCCCGGAATGGTTCGGCTGATGATACTGCCGCAGCCGCTGAGCATCAGCGTCATCAGACAGACCCCACTCGCTTTCAGCACATACCTTTTCATCAACACCTCATGATAAAAAAATACCGGCCACATTAACTGACCGGTATTTTATTTTTAGCTTTCGTCTTGCCGCAATTACTTCGCTTTCAGCGCCTGAGGATTCAAGGCGATCGCCGAGTAATGGCTGACCCACGATGAATATCTTTCTGGCTGTGACCAGACACGATAGTGCATGCGCGCCATAGTGACCGGGTCGCTCAGTAGTACCAGACGACGGTCGCGATTGAGTTTGTCCGGCGTTTCATTGAGCGCTTGCTCAACGTGACGGTCACGGGCAATCTCCAGCACTTTACTGTCGCGGTGACGCGCAGTCGCCATTGCTGTAGCCAGAGCATTAAACGACGGGTTAAATACCGCGTGCATAAAGCCATCGTCCAGCGAGCGCGTACGGTTCAGCTCAACGTACTTGTCGGTGTCTTGCAGAACCTGCGGCGGGGAATACTCTTCCGGAATGAGGAACAGTTTCCAGCGCTTAGTACGCAGACCGATAGTCGCACGGCTGGAAATCACCGACACGATAGGCGACAGGATCAGCGAGAAGACAATCGGTGCCAGCCAGAACAGGAAGCGCAGATCAAGCCATGCCATTCCTGCAGCCCATACCAGACCAAGCAGCAACTGCGAACCGTGACGCATGAAGGCTTCGCCCCAAGGGGTTGAATCATCATCACGCTGCGGCGAATTCCAGACCACTTCCCAACCGAGGAACGCGCTGACCACGAACACCGTGTGGAACAGCATACGAACCGGTGCCAGCAGCACAGAGAACAGCACTTCCAGCAGCAGAGAGAGCGTTACGCGGCAGAAACCGCCAAACTCTTTCGAGCCTTTACACCAGATAAGAATGATGCTGAGCAATTTCGGCAGGAACAGCAGAACCATGGTCGAGGCGAACAGCGCAATAGCCAGCTCCGGACGCCACTGCGGCCACACCGGGAACAGTTGGCGCGGCTGCAGGAAGTACTGCGGCTCGGTGAGCGCATGAACCACCTGCAACGCAGTCGACAAGGCCAGGAACATAAACCAGAGCGGTGCTGAGAGATAAGACATTACGCCCGTCAGGAACACCGCACGGTGAACCGGGTGCATGCCTTTCACCAGGAACAGGCGGAAGTTCATCAGGTTACCGTGACACCAACGACGGTCACGTTTCAGTTCATCCAGCAGGTTCGGTGGCAGTTCTTCATAAGAACCCGGCAAATCATACGCAATCCACACGCCCCATCCGGCACGACGCATCAGCGCGGCTTCCACAAAGTCGTGAGAAAGGATGGAACCGGCAAATGAACCTTCACCCGGCAGCGGTGCAAGCGCACAGTGCTCAATGAACGGTTTCACGCGGATAATGGCGTTGTGACCCCAATAGTGGGATTCACCTAACTGCCAGAAGTGCAGACCAGCGGTAAACAGCGGGCCATAAACGCGGGTCGCAAACTGCTGACAGCGTGCATACAGCGTGTCCATACCGGATGCTTTCGGAGACGACTGAATGATCCCGGCGTTTGGATTGGCTTCCATCAGACGTACCAGACCGCACAGGCAGTCACCGGTCATCACGGAGTCCGCGTCCAGCACGACCATGTAGCTGTACTGATTCCCCCAACGACGGCAGAAGTCATCGATGTTGCCGCTTTTACGCTTCACACGACGACGGCGACGACGGTAGAAAATCTGTCCTTCGCCTTGCACTTCGGCAATCAGTTCCATCCACGCTTTTTGCTCGCGCATGCAGATGTCTGGATCGTAGCTATCACTGAGAATGTAAACGTCAAAGTGCTTATGGTTGCCGGTCGCTTTCACCGACTCCCATGTCGCACGCAGGCCCGCGAATACGCGGTCAACGTCTTCATTACAGATAGGCATGATGAGCGCAGTGCGATGTTCCGGGTTCAGCGCTTCGTCACCGACGGTAGACGCGGAAATACTGTACTTATCACGCCCCATCAGCAACTGGAGGAAGCCCATCAGCGCGGTCCAGAAACCGGCGGACACCCAACAGAACAGAATGGCGAACAGAATGAGGATGCCCGTTTGCAGCATATACGGCAGCAGCTGCATAAAGGAAACCCACAGATCCTGACCACGCATATCCAGCGGGTTAACCAGCGCCCAGCCCTGATACGGGAGAATGGTTTTCATGTACCAGGTGGCCACGACGGTTTGCGCCAGCGTCAATAACAACAGGATGTAACGACGAATAGTCCCGACGGTACGCCATTTGTCTTCACGCTCGCGCTCTTCCTGGGTCAGACGCGATAAATAACGCGGCTGAACCTCGCGGCCCAACATTCTGTCCCAGAAGCGCCCAATCGGGTTGGTACGCCACGGGTCCGGGAACATAGAAGAACGCGTCGCTTTTGGCATAGCCTCAAGCTGAGTACGCCCTTCATCGTCTTTGATCAACTGCCCTTCCGCCAGGGAATCCGGCCACGCCTGCTCCAGACGCGCTTTTACCGAGCCGAGCGGTGAATCATCTTCACGCGCAATCGGGGTCTGTTCAGTATCCAGCGCCTGATGCAGAGCACGAAAATCAGTGGTCGGCAATGCCGCTTTCTCAGCATCTGAGAGCGGCATTGCATCGATATAGTCGTTTATCTTATTCATTGGCAGGTAGCTGATAGCTCCAGGTTTCGCTCAGCGTCTGATCGCCATTGACCAGGGCCGCACGCATGTCGGTCGTTTTCTTCACATCTTTGACTTTCACACGCATCGTCAGACGCCAGCCTTTGGTTACCGGGTTGTAGCGAACATTGCTGTCCACGATTTCCCCGTTGTCACCAATACTGGTTTGGGCGGTAACTGGCGTATCTTGCGGCATTTTTTTCATGTCCGCGCCAGTAAAGTCGACGACGAACGCCGTAGTACCATCCGGTTGACGGATAAGATTGGACTGTTTCACATCGCCGGTTGAACGACGAGTCTGCATCACATACGCGCTGTCCGGTGCATGCAGTTTGTCTTCGTCACGGCTAAAGGTGATGGTGTATTTGAAGTTCATCTCTTTACCGGCATCCGGTAACTGATCCGGCGTCCAGTAAGCAACGATGTTATCGTTGGTTTCGTCGTTAGTTGGAATTTCTACCAGCTCGACTTTACCTTTACCCCAATCCCCTTTCGGCGTGATCCACGCACTTGGGCGCTGGTCGTAACGATCGTCCAGATCTTCAAAGCGAGAGAACTGACGGCCACGCTGCAGCAGACCGAAGCCCTCTGGGTTTTCCGTCGCGTAGCTGCTCACAGCCAGATGTTTCGGGTTGTTCAGCGGACGCCAGATCCACTCACCGTTACCCGCCAGAATCGACAGACCATTAGAGTCGTGCAGTTCAGGACGGAAGTTGGTGGTCGGTGATGGCTGATTCGGCCCGAACAGGAACATGCTGGTCAGCGGTGCAACGCCCAGTTTGCCCACTTTGTCGCGCAGGTAAACTTTAGACTGCACATCAACCACGGTGTCACGGCCTGGCATCACCACAAAGCGATACGCACCCGTCGCACGTGGGGAATCCAGCAACGCATAAATAGTCAGACGTTTATCGGTCGCTTTTGGACGTTCAATCCAGTACTCACGAAAACGCGGGAACTCTTCGCCAGATGGCAAAGCGGTATCGATAGCAAGGCCGCGCGCAGACAGGCCGTAAGTCTGGCCCTGACCGAGAACACGGAAATAGCTGGCTCCGAGCATGCTGACAATTTCGTCGTTTTTATCTTTGCTGTTGATCGGATACAGCACTTTAAAGCCTGCAAAGCCCAGATCCTTGACGGTGTCTTTATCGTGCTGGACATTACCAAAATTGAAGTAATCCGGGCTGTATTTGATTTTCTTAACCGAGGTGGCAGTCACTTCATTAATGGCGACCGGCGTATCGAAATACATCCCCTGATGGTAGAACTCGAGCTTAAATGGCGTCTTGACCTTACTCCAGTAAGCTTTGTCGTGGTTGAACTGAATTTGCTGATAATCCGCGTATTTCATGTCGCGGAAAACGGAGGGCAGATTACTTTTTGGCGCCTCGTAGCCCTTTCCAGCGAGAGATTTCGCTTCCTTCGCTACATCATCAATACTGAACGCCCATGCAGATGAAGTACACAGGGACAACGTAATGGCTGCGCCTATCCAACGCAATTTCATCATCTGTGGTTTATTTTTCATAATTAGTAAGCACTTCCCCCTTTGTGTGCTTAAATCGATCCGATCCATTTTAATGGAAACTCAAGCAATCCGACAACATAATCCCCATTTTGTTCGGCTCAACGGCCTATGGGTTAATCAACACACCGTACCGGTCTGCACTTTGCGTGCTACTCCTAAAGACAGGTTCCCGGACTTCGTGTAGGGTTGCTCGAATTTAACGTTTATCGCACAGGGCGATAAGACGATTAGTCTGAGAATTCATTGATTTTATGAATAATGTACCTACACAACGCGAATACTTTCTCGACTCCATCCGCGCCTGGCTGATGCTGTTAGGGATCCCTTTCCATATTTCGCTGATTTATTCCAGCCATAGCTGGCATGTGAACAGCGCGGAGCCTTCGTGGTGGCTGACGCTGTTTAACGATTTCGTCCACTCCTTCCGGATGCAGGTGTTCTTCGTTATTTCCGGCTATTTTTCGTACATGCTGTTTTTGCGCTATCCCATGAAAAAGTGGTGGACGGTACGCGTGGAACGCGTCGGCATTCCGATGCTGACAGCCATTCCGCTGCTTACGCTACCACAATTCCTGATGCTTCAACATGTTGAAGGCAAAACAGAAACGTGGCACACGCTGACGGTCTACCAAAAATACAACACGCTGGCATGGGAACTGGTCTCACACCTGTGGTTCTTGTTGGTACTTGTTGTGCTGACCACCCTTGGCCTGGCGCTGTTCCATTGGCTCAAAAAACGCCAGCAGGCCTCGATTGTCGCGTTCTTCGATAATGTCACGATGAGCCAACTGACCGGCGTGTTCTTAGCCCTTGGCGTGTTATACGCGATTATCCGCCGGACGCTATTTATTGTTTACCCACCGATACTCAGCGATGGCCTTTTCAACTTTGTGGTGATGCAAACCCTGTTTTATCTGCCGTTCTTCGTGCTCGGCGCGCAGGCGTTTATTAATCCACAGCTCAAGAATCTGTTCACCACTCCTTCACCGTGGTGCATGGCGGGTGCAGTGCTTGGCTTTGCGGCCTATCTCCTGAACCAACATTTCGGCTCAGGCGACGCCTGGATGTACGAAACAGAATATGTGATTACGATGGTGCTGGGACTGTGGATGGTCAATGTGGTGTTTGCGTTCGGTCATCGGATGCTGAACTTCAAATCCAGCCGCGTGACCTATTTCGTTAACGCTTCGCTGTTTATCTATCTGGTGCATCATCCGTTGACGCTGTTATACGGCGCGTGGATTGCCCCGGTTATCCATTCGAATCTGCTAGGGTTTGTCACCGGTCTGGTGTTCGTGGTAGGGATTGCCATCATCCTTTATGAACTGCATTTGCGCGTGCCGTTGCTGCGCTTCCTGTTCTCCGGCAAACCGCAGACGCCACAGAGCAAACCTCAGCCTACTGCGTAATGTCTCGCCTACCGGGTTGCGTCATGCAGCCCGGTTACAGTAACCACTCCACCGGTAATACATACGCCACCAGCACTAACATCCGCTGCCAGAACGTCGCCATCGGCTCCCTGCGTAACTCTTGCTCGCCCCCTTCTTCCCGATCGACCCAGTGAATTTTCCCCCAACGGGTTAGCTTCAATTGCCACGCCGCATCCCGTTGGCTGCGCAGGAAGCGGTGGTGGATCCGTTGGGCCAGGCTTTCACTGTCAATGACCAGCCCCATTTCGGTGTTCAGCAATGCCGAACGCGGATCAAAATTAAACGAGCCGATAAACACCTTTTTGCCATCAATGCTGAACGTTTTGGCGTGCAAACTGGACCCCGAGTTCCCGGTCAGGCCGCGGTCACGCAGCCCTGGCCGTGGATGATTCGTGGGTTTCAGCTCGTACAGTTCGACACCATGACGCAGTAATTTTTTACGCCACCGCGCATAACCCGCGTGGACGACCGCCACATCGTTTGCCGCCAGCGAATTGGTCAGGATCGCTACTTTTACGCCTTTGCGTACCAGCCGCAGTATCTGCGCCACGCCCGCACGGCCTGGCACAAAATAGGAAGAGATGATATCAATGTGCGATTCCGGCGTACCCATTACGCTGCGCAAACGCTCCGGCAGCAGCGTCCTTGGGGCGGCTTTGCCCTCGCCTTTGCGCGGATCGTCACTCAACATTTTGGTATTAGCCCAAATGAAGGGTAAATTCCCTTGCGCCATCCGTTGAGCAACCTCGGTTTCCGCCAGTTTTTCAAGATAACGCTCAGCGGCGATTTGCTGCTGCTCCGTGAAATTAAGCACAGACCGCGTATCAATAGACGGGTCTTCCGATGACAAAACATGTTTTAGCGTCGATACCGATTCACACTGCCAGTAACGCTCAAAATCTTGCTCAACGTCTTTAACCACCGCCCCAACCGCCAGCACATCAAGGTCCGTGAACAACGGCTCTTCACCGATACCAAAATAGGCATCGCCTACGTTACGTCCACCAATGATGGTCGCTTCGCAGTCAGCGCTGAAACTTTTATTGTGCATCCGCCGATTGAGGCGCGCGAAGTCAGTGAGATACCCCAACATGCGAAGGGTTCGAAAGGAGAAAGGATTAAACAGCCGCACGGCTATATTCGGGTGAGCATCCAGTTTTTGAAGCGTTTCATCCAGACCGCTGGTGTTGTTGTCATCCAGCAATAACCGCACCTTCACGCCTCGTTCTGCGGCATCCAAAAGTGCCTGAAACAGCAATTGTCCGGAGACATCGTCTTCCCAAATATAGTACTGTACATCCAGCGTGCGTTGTGCAAGCTGCGCCAAATGATAACGAGCGGCAAACGCTTCAAGACTGTCTTCCAGCGTATGGATCCCACAGGCTGTCGAAGACCCGCCCTCCTGGGAAGCCAGCGCCTGGCGCAGGCGAGAATCAGTTTCCCTGCTGGCTCTGTAATCGTGCATAGAGATGTGCACTGTCCTCATCAAAACAAACGAAAGTGACCTGTTCCGGAAGCGAATGACTGGCTAGCCAATGTTGGACGGTCGTGAAGGCAATTTCTGCCGCAGCAGCTTTGGGGTAACCATAAACCCCCGTACTGATGGCCGGGAAAGCGATTGTACGATAACCATTAGCCTCTGCAAGCTGCAGGCTGTTTCGATAGGCATCTTCCAGCAGTGCGGCTTCGTGATGTTCACCCCCACGCCACACCGGTCCAACAGCATGGATCACCGCTTTGGCTTTCAGATTTCCCGCTTCGGTGATAACCGCATGACCCGGAGGGCATTCCCCCTGTTGCTGGCGTACCTTTTTACAAGCGTCCAGCAGTGTTGGGCCTGCTGCGCGATGAATGGCTCCATCAACACCGCCTCCTCCCATTAATGAAGAATTGGCAGCGTTGACGATCACATCGACATCGAGGGTCGTGATATCGGCCTGAAGTATCTGGACTCGCGCTGTCATAAAGCTCTCCTGCCGAGCATTCACTTTGATTTAAGTTTAGTCAAAGCAGGAGAAAACGTTTACCTATAAAGATGTTAACGATAATCCACCGTGACGATGCCAAGCGTTTTCTGAGCGTTGATGTAGCGCATGCTGACGGTTGCCGCGTCGTTATTGACAGGCTTGCCTGTCATCGCTTGCTGATAAGAAACATTTGACGTGCGCATTTTTCCGTCGCGGTAGCAACTCATGGAAATCTGTTGTGCGCGCGTGGTCACATTACACGGGTCTTCAACAATAGAACCCACAAAGTGGATAACGCCGCCCTGTGCATTCGTTGAAGAGGCGGCTGACAGCCCGCTATAAAGAGCACACGTAAGGCCGACAACGGTACATATCTGTTTAGTTAAGGTTTTCATCGCGTAGCTCCGAGAAATATCGTCCCTGAGGCTGATTAATACGTACGTTGCCCTGCAGCGCACGAACGACATCACGACACCGTAAACCCTTAACTTAAAAGTAATCACATGGATGAATTAACGCCAATCTATTAATTCAATAAATGATTAACCCGCTATGTCCTTTCAGCCGTTGGCCACTGTGCTGACAAATTCAGCGCCTGACCATCCGTCAGCGTGACCACCACTTTTACCGTGTCGTTTTGCGAGATGGTTAATTGCATCCGCGAGACATCTATCGGCTGATTGGCGGGTAAACTTAAGGTCTTTCTCTGCTGAATATTGCTGGTTCCGCCCGCGCCTTCGCGCACGGTCTGAATACTGATCTGACACTGACACGGCTGGGTAACGGTCACCTGCGGCGTAATGGTGTACATATCCCCCTGATGCGTCACATTAAAAGCAATGCTATTGGTTAAGGCTACCGCGAGAAGTAAGCTGTTCATGACATTCTCCAATAAAAAAACAGGGCATAGGCCCTGTTTTTTATAGTTCGAAAACCAGATTAATGCTGGTAAACGTTCGCCCAGTTTGCAGAGCCATTTTGGCTTACGTTAACAATGGAGTTGTCAGCTGATTGATTGACAGTAGCAGAGTTGCCGCCCCCCCAGCCGAAAGAGTTATTCTGGCTAACGTTGATAGCAGAGTTATCACCGGTTTGCAGAGCATTAGTTGTATTGCCAAAACCAACCTGGCTTACAGTGATATCGCTGTTCGGAGCACTGCTTTGTGTAGCGTTTGCCAGGTTATTAAAACCGTTCTGACCAATGCTCACAACACCATATTTAGATCCGCTTTGATCAACGCTGGCCCCGTTATTAGCGCCTTGTTGATAAATATTGACGGTTTCATTACTGGAGTTTTGTGGCATGGTTGGAGGATTACCGCCACCACCACCGCCGCCACCACCGTAACCACCGCCATTCGCAAATGCAGCACCAGAAACAAGAACCATTGCAATCATAGACATTTTAATATTCATAAAACCCCCATTGGCTTGATAGTGTTCATCGTCAGACCATTAACGTGTAATTACACGAACGGCCATTTGCGATGAGTTTTGCACAATAACTGTTTTACTACCTACGGACTGCTGCTGTGAAATACTGGCTTGATTACCCGAACCTCGCTGGATAATAATCCCAGTATTTCCATAGCCTGATTGGCTAATATCTGCATCATTACTACTTCCGGCCTGATCAATATAAGCCAGATTGTACCCACCGGATTGAGAAACATCGGCTTGGTTGCTATTACCTCGTTGAGAAACAACAGCAATTTGATGATTACCATCCTGTTGAGCATTCGCGCCATTCCCATAACCTTGCTGTCCAACAATAGCGGTTTGATTCGCAAGATTAGAGTTAAGCCCATTGGCGACCAGGTTATATTCCGGACTTGCCAGATCATAACCCGATGCAGCTACTAATCCAGGTATCGCCAGCAGTGATAACGACAGAAAATACACTTTCTTGTTCATGTTCCACCCGCTTGAATCCTGGTCACTTCAGTTGCTGTTAAATAACGCCGAGGAACTTGTTAATGCGACGTTACGATGAACAGTATGTTGCTGACCAAAATTAAAAGGTGTCACCCGCAAGGTTGATTTTAAATTTTTCGGATAGTTCCTAAGTATGAGAATTACGCTATGTCTCAGTGTTTAAATACAATTATTCTTGTTTTTATTTTCAGAAGATATTCAAAAGCGCGCATAAGCTTATAAATCAATACGTTTAGCAAACCCTTTAAAAACCAGCCGCCAGGATCAGGATCGCGATCTCATTTAACTGAAAATTTCTTAAGATAAAACCTTTACAAAAACAGGTCTTATTTATCGAACAAACATCTCACTACGATTAATAATATATCTTCTAATAATCATTAACATAAGTGATTTGTGTGATTTATTAAGTTGATGCACTTTTATTTCCGTGTACAACTTTATCATCATTTCTAATTGAATAAACCATTTGATATTTACATTTTAATATTCCATTTTACATTTTGTTACAGTGTTTGATCTTGCTTAAAAATTTGTAATGACTAGATTGAATTCAGAAGTACCTAATATTGTTTTATTGACAATTTACCCTCCTTAGGGTTTTCGAGTTTACGTATACACAGCAATGCAGCCTAAATCAGTACCTCTGGAACCTCGTATTTTTACGAGGAAACTGATAGCTGCTATAAAACGTTGGAGTTTCATCATGTTAAATGAAGTCCATAGTTTAGGCAGTACGCTTGTACTTGTCACAAAGCCGTCTTTACAAGCCAGTGCGCTTTTACAATATTTAAAATCGACACTGGATATATCAGGGAAAGTGCAAAACATTCAGCGAATTATCGAAGAAACGTTGCCTGACAGCATCATGATTTTCGATATGATGGAGGCGGACAAAAGGCTGATTAGTCACTGGCAGGAAAATTTTGGCAGGAAAAACAACGGGATGAAACTGGTATTACTGAATACACCAGAAGAGTACCCCTTCAAGGACATAGAAAACTGGCCACATATCAACGGTGTCTTTTATAGCAATGAAACTGAATCACGCTTAATTGAAGGATTAAGCATGATTATGCAGGGTGAATGCTATTTTTCGCATAAGCTCGCCAGTTATTTGATTACTCACTCTGGAAACTACCGTTACAATAATGCCGAAAGCGCCATGCTGACGCAGCGTGAACGGGAAATCCTTAATAAACTGCGGGTTGGCGCATCCAATGTGGAAATTGCCCGCTCGCTGTTTATTAGCGAAAACACCGTAAAAACTCATCTCTATAATCTTTTCAAGAAGTTAGCCGTTAAAAATCGGACTCAGGCCGTCTCCTGGGCCAATGATAATCTCAGGCGTTAAGTAAACAGGCAAACACTATGAAACGTTCCCTGTGCTGGCTTGCAGCTGCAAACCTGCTGCTGCTTGCGCCCTCTTCGTACGCGGCTACGCGTCCCGCAGAGGTAGAGATACCGGGTATTGTGGCCGACCACACTGTTTCGTCTGTGGGGCACGATTTCTATCGTGCCTTTACCGACAAATGGGCCAGTACCACTCGGGAAAATTTATCAATAAACGAAAGACCCAGCGCTCGCTGGGGAAGCTGGATAACCATTACAGTCAATCAGGATGTTATGTTTCAGACGTTTTTATTCCCGATAAAACGGGATTTTGATAAGACCGTAGACGCAGCACTGCAAATAACTCAGGAAGCAATTAATAAACGTCAAATCGACCAGTCTTTATTAAAAACGGACGATTTGGCACACGATGAATTTTAATCATAGAGGGTGGAGGCAATCATGCGTATCGCCTGTACTGTCGCTTTGCTCGCATTTATTACACCAGCAAGTTGGGCCGGTAATATGGTTTTCCAGTTCGTAAACCCCAATTTTGGCGGAAACCCAAATAACGGCGCTTTTTTGCTAAATGAAGCTCAGGCACAAAACTCCTATAAGGCACCGGGTGGAGACGATTTTGGTTATACAGCGCCTTCGGCTCTGGATAACTTTACGTCGGCTATTCAGTCACAGTTATTGAATGGATTATTGGGCAACGTCGCCACCGGTAAACCCGGACGCCTCGTCACCAACGACTTTATCGTCGATATCCAGAACAGTAACGGGCAGCTCACGCTAAATGTGACGGACAGAAGTACCGGGAAAACCTCGACGATTCAGGTCTCCGGGGTAACACAGGCCGCGAGTGACCAATAGTCACCGACCCGAACAGGAAAATAATCATGAAGCGTTTATTTGTACTTCTGGTGGTCATCCTACTCAGTGGCTGTCTGACCGCTCCGCCGAAAGAGGCTGCAAAACCGACGTTAATGCCGCGGGCGCAGAGTTATCGTGACCTGACGCATCTGCCTTC
This sequence comes from Scandinavium sp., assembly GCF_036271055.1. Lineage (GTDB taxonomy): Bacteria > Pseudomonadota > Gammaproteobacteria > Enterobacterales > Enterobacteriaceae > Scandinavium. The sequence goes on from NZ_DATBBJ010000019.1 coordinate 46,407, forward strand.
ACCGCAAGGCAAGCTTTATGTTTCTGTCTATAACATTCAGGACGAAACCGGGCAGTTTAAACCGTATCCTGCGAGTAACTTCTCCACTGCCGTACCACAAAGTGCGACAGCCATGCTGGTAACAGCATTGAAGGACTCAAAATGGTTTATTCCACTGGAACGTCAGGGATTACAAAACTTGCTTAATGAGCGCAAAATTATTCGCGCCGCTCAGGAAAATGGCAACGTAGGGGCTAATAACCGCGCGCCATTGCAGGCATTAAGTTCTGCGAACGTTATTATTGAAGGCTCGATAATCGGCTATGAAAGTAACGTCAAATCTGGGGGGATTGGTGCGCGATATTTCGGTATCGGTGGCGACACACAATATCAGCTTGACCAGATTGCCGTTAACCTGCGCGTGATTAACGTCAGTACCGGCGAAGTGCTCTCTTCTGTGAATACCAGTAAGACCATATTATCTTATGAGGTCCAGGCCGGGGTGTTCCGCTTTATTGACTACCAGCGTTTGCTGGAAGGCGAAGTGGGATATACCTCCAATGAACCGGTAATGCTGTGCCTGATGTCGGCGATTGAAACAGGCGTAATCTATCTGATTAATGACGGTATCGATCGTGGCTTGTGGAATCTGCAAAGCTCTGGCGAAGTGAATAACCCTATTCTCGCTAAATACCGTGACATGGCCTCACCGCCGCAATCCTGAGAAGGAACGAGGCAAAAAAAAGCGTAGCTCTGAAGCTACGCTTTTTTATTACGGCTGCACGGTATTATCCGCTGCCTGCCGCCGGGCGCTCCACGCTGCCAGCCATAGTCCGCTGTTCTTCATCGCGTAACCGAAAATCAACCCCACCAGCAACGACGGAACCACCAGCTTCCAGTCGCCCTGCCCCGCAAAAGTCGCGCAAGCGCCAATAAAGGTGCCGGGTACGAAAGAGAGCAACAGTTGTTTCGCCTGCAAACACATCAGAAATGCCACCACGCCGGTCATGACATAGCCGAGGATCTCAAGATGCGGTGCCAGTGCACTACCATGGATAATCACTAACGCCCAAATAACGCCGCTCATTGCGGTTGCAGAAGCGATAGCCAGCCCTTTCAGCCCACCTTGCGGACAGGCAAAGTAAGCCGTGCAGCCGAGAAAGCCCGCCCAACTGAGCAAGCCAAGAGACACGGCCACCCATCCCCAAAGTCCGGAGAGAATGCCTGTTGTCAGTGCGAGGGAAAGAAGTATGTTCATGCCGCGCATCATAGCAGATGCGCGGTTTTCATTTGAGATCACGAGCACAATATTTGCAGCACAAAGCGCAGTGTTACATTTACAGCGTGATGTAAATCACAATTTACTCTTCGTCGTCTTCCGAGATCTCATCCCACATTGCCGAAAGGGCTTCGCGGGTTAAAGTCGACGTGGTGCGCCAGAACGGCGTGGTTGCGTGAGCATCCAGTTTGCCAAGGAAAGTCCCCACCCATGGCAGGAGATAGTCGGTGAACAGCGTATCAACCGCTTCACTCTCATCTTCAGCAGCATTGTCTTCCAGCCACGAAGCGGCCAGCAGCAGCGTACCGATATGGTCAGCAGGTGTGTCGCTCAAAGGCATACCACGTGATGAAAGGAAACTGCGCACTTCCGCTTCTGTTGCCCCTTCTACCCATGCGCTGCGAAAAGGTGAGACGCGGCATTCATCGCCCACGAACAGCGCGTTGTAATCCGCAGCCACCTGCTGCATATCGCAGCTCTTTTGCAGACGCTCCAGCAACTCATCCTGCTCCAGCGGCCAGCTCGCAGCCAGCTTGCCTTCACGAATCAGCGTGAACAACGGCACCAACAGCGGGTCCTGCGGCTGACGGTAGTACAAAGAGCCCAGAACACGGCAAAGGATTGAAAACTCGTTCATTCAGTTATTCCATTGAGACAATTAAAGTTCAGCAAATTCGGCTATCGGCGGCATACCGCGCGACTCGAGGAAGTTCAGGAAACGGCGCGGTGTAACGTTAAGAATGCGGTCCTCCGGGAAATCGACAGCATCAAGAATTTTTCGGCATTCCGCAAAGTCGCCCAGCGTAAAGGCGGTATGCGAATCTGATCCTAAAGCCACCCAGCCACCGGCATCGCGTACCGCAGCAGCCACCGCACGACAGTTATCTTCACTCCCCGGACGAGATGCAATAAATGAAGAGTTATTAATTTCCAGCGCAACGTCGTGCTTCGCTGCGGCTTCTGCTACCGCTTTGATATCAATTGGGAATTTCGGATTACCCGGGTGACTGATCATATGTACGTTGCCGCTTGCGATAGCGGCGATCATCGCTTCGGTATGAGTGGCTTTATCCTGCGGCGGGAAGACCGGTTCATGGAAACCGGCAATGATGAAATCCAGCGCAGTCAGCATCGGCCCGGTGCAGTCGATCTCGCCCAGGGTATTTTTAATGTTAGATTCGATGCCCCGCAAAATGCCCACACCATCGACCATTCGCGGCCAAATACGCATGTTCACAAAGTGCCAGTAGTGTGGCGCATCTGCCATGTCCGGACCATGATCGGTAATGGCGAACAGCGTGATCCCTTTGCGTTTCGCTTCGGCAATATAATCATGAAGGGTGCTGTAAGCGTGGGTGCTGGCGACGGTGTGCATATGCAGGTCAACAGGATACATCACATTCTCCTTTCTCTTTTTAAGCCCAAAGCATAGCAGGAATGCGTCGCCTTTATTAGCGAAAACCCGGCCAGGCCGGGTTGAATTCAGTATCCGCGGGTTCTGTCGACCTGCCCGGTCACGGCCTCGCCCTTCTCCAGCCCGGTGATGGTTTTGGCGATGTAAGCGATGGCTTCCTGTGGACGCGTTACCGCCGCAACGTGCGGGGTCATGGCAACACGCGGGTGACGCCAGAGTGGGCTTTCCACGGGTAACGGTTCACGGCTGAACACATCCAGCATCGCTCCCTTCACTTTGCCATTTTCCATCGCTCGCAGCAGCTCGTCTTCATTAACGTGCACGCCGCGCGCCAGATTCAGCAGATAGCTCTTGTCCTGAAGCTGTTCAAGCAGCGAATGGTTGATTATCCCAGCGGTTTCCGCCGTATTCGGCAGCAGGTTGATCAGCACCCGCGTTTGACGCAGAAACTCCCCCATTTCGTCTTCACCGGCAAAGCTGGTGACGTTTGGCCACTGTTTACGGCTGCGGCTCCAGACACGCACCGGGAATCCCCACGCCAGCAGGCTCTCGGCGACTTTGCTCCCGAGCACGCCCGCGCCCATGATACCAACAGTAAATTCTTCGCGGGTAAATTCAGGCAGCGGCTCCCAGCGAGTTTCCTGCTTGAGCGCCTGATAATCATCAAAGCGACGGAACCAGTGCAACACCTGGCTCACGGCATATTCCTGCATTTGCAGGCCCATACCGGTGTCTTCAAGGCGGAAAAGAGGGATCGACAGCGGCAACATTTCCGGATGCGCTTTCAGCTTACTGAGAATCGAGTCGACGCCTGCGCCCAGAGCAAAGACCGCTTTCAGGTCGCGTCCTTGCAGCATTTCGACAGGTGGATGCCACACCAGCGCGTAATCTGCGTGCTGATTATCACCGCTTTTCCACTCGCGAACGTTGGCATTCGGCAGTTGCTTTTGCAGCGCATCAATCCACCATGGGGTATCAAACGTCGGATGGTAAAAAATAATCTCCATCTTGCTCTCCTTTTATAATGCGCCTTTCATATGCAGGGCCATTAGCGCTTAGATTTCATGTTGTTTTATATCGGGTTGTTAGCATAGCAAATTTTTGTCGGCTTTCAGCCGTCGAGCCAAATGACGAGAAAAAAAGCGAATCGCGGCTATTGTGGAAGCAGGTTGGATAAAGTTTGGCTGATCGCAACGTTTTTTATAAAAGTTGATTGACGCAAGTTACGCTTTTCCCTACATTAGCGCCCGTTCCAGCAACACGGAACAACAATATGGTGAGGTGTCCGAGTGGCTGAAGGAGCACGCCTGGAAAGTGTGTATACGGCAACGTATCGAGGGTTCGAACCCCTCTCTCACCGCCATATTTTAAGAAGAGCTCGTACTAACGTACGGGCTTTTTTTTCGCCTATAGCACGCTCAGAGAGGGGTGAGAATCCTCGACCGAGGTTCGACAACGGGCTTTAGCCCGTTGGACAGACTGGACGCTTGCGGACAGGCTGCCCGAAGGGCGAGCGCAGCGAGTCAGCCCCTCTCTCACCGCCATATTTAAGAATAGCTCGTATGCAAATTGGACTGACCCCCTAAAGTTGGACAGTTCCCCCTCCCTTGTGTGAATATCCCACCAACCTCTAACACATTCCGACAGAGGCCATGAGGGGTATGTTTTGAGCGATTCGCTCAGAGCAATATGGCATTTATGAAGAGCATGAACAAAGGTGATGTATGGAAATTGATCTCGATAATCTGGTCTTTGAAGGGCTGGAAGAAGCGCAGGAGCGTAACGTTGAACGCCTTGATGAGGCGGACAAAAAAGCCCAGACAATTCTCGCCGATGATGACTGCGGCGATGCCTGCAAAATCTAATCATTAAGCCGACACAATGTGTCGGCATTTTTTTACCCATTCATTTGCACACGCAGCCCCACAAGGCACTGCGCACTTCTGCCATCCACTCAGTCCTTACGCCCCGACGTAATCTCGTCTATTTCCTGCGGATGCAGGCGAATTTCGGCTGCGCGGCGATGGGCTTGCATCCCTTCTGTACGACTTTGACGCACCGCTGGCGCGGCGATGGCTGCGATCCCACAGTCATCAATCCATTGATGGGTACAAATTTTCACATAGGCTCCGACCCACAAACCGCCGGTATATCGCGCTGCCGCCATGGTGGGCAAGGTGTGGTTGGTGCCACAGCATTTATCGGAGAAGACAACGCTGGCGTTTTGCCCGATAAACAGCGAACCATAATTGCGAATTTTACTGGCTGTGCCATGCGGGTCACGGGTATGCACCTGCAGGTGTTCCGTGGCGATATGATCGGCCCAGGCAATGAGCTGCTCTTCATCTTTGCAGATGACGATTTCACCCTGCCGTTTCCAGGCTTCTCCTGCCGTCACCGCAGTCGGTAAATTCAGCAACTGGCGCTCAATTTCCGCCAACGTTTCATGCGCAATCTGCTCACTGGTGGTCGCCATGCCTACGCGGGTATGAACATCATGTTCGGCCTGCGCGAGAAGATCTGCCGCCAGAATACGCGGATCGGCGCTGTCATCCGCCACCACATAAATTTCACTCGGCCCCGCCAGCGCATCGATGCCCACTTTGCCGAACACCTGACGTTTTGCTTCATTCACAAAAGCGTTCCCCGGCCCGACGATTTTATCGACTGGCGGCACTGAATCCGTACCCCACGCCATCGCCGCGATGGCCTGCGCGCCACCCACTTTGAAAATGCGGTGTGCGCCCGCCAGATGGCAAATCGCGATCATCGCGGAATGCGCGCCAGGCGGTAAGCAGGCAATGATATTGTCACAGCCCGCCACCACCGCAGGGACGATCGACATAATCGGCGCGGAAAGGATCGGATAGCGGCCGCCTGGCACGTAACACCCCACCGTTTCGATGGGAATAATGCGGTGCCCGAGATGAACCCCCGGCAGCGTTTCGACATCCAGCGGTTGCATCGTTGCCAGTTGCGCCTGCGCAAAGCGTTTCACCTGAGCGATGGCAAACTCGCTGTCCTTGCGGGTTTGCGAATCAAAACTCGCCAGTGCTTCTTTTATTTCTTGTTCTGACACTTCGAATGCATCAGGTACAGTTCGATCAAATTTTGCCGAGAAATCACGCAGCGCCGCATCGCCGCGAGCACGAACGTCGCCGATTATCTGCTGCACTGTAGTGCTAAGCGTTTGGTCTGCCTGTACATCTTGCCCCTGTGGGCGTTTGACGAACTGCACGTCTTTATCACTGATCCGACTCATTGCTTATGCCTCCATCTGGCCCAGTTTGATTTGTGCCAGCAGCGCCAGGTGATCGTAAACCACCCATTCATCGACGATTTTGCCGTTCACAATGTGGTAATGCGACATGCCCATCACAAACAGACGTTCACCGGTCGGTTTGCCCAGCTCACCGTAGCCCAGGTGATGCCCTTCCATGATCCATCGCACCGCCACTTTGGTGCCGCCTTCCTCGCATGGATTGGAGCACACGTGCTGCGGCATCCAGGCCCCGTCCGGGATCATGCCAATTAGTGCCAGCGTCTGGTGGATAACCGCTGCCTGACCGTACAACTCTTTCATCAATGGGCCGTGATACTGCACATTCGAGGCGTAGACATCTTTGATTTTGCCGAGCATCCGACGGTTATAAATTTCATGCAGCCATTGCAGGCACTGCGCTTCGAGATCGGTATGAGCGATAGAGTCGTCGCACTGCATTTCCGGTGGATATTGGCCTACCATTCGGCGGTTTTCACCGATATCAGTCACGCGGAAACCTTTATCAAACTGCTCTTTTGCCATGCCATAGGCCACGGCATCGGTGTCAAGCCCGAGCTGGCGCATCATCGCCATGTTGTCGCTGACTACCCACTCGCGATAAATCTTGTTCTCGTGGATCATGCAGTCTGCCACGGTGCGGGTAACGAAAGTGCGATTGGTCGGTTTACCCAAATGACTGAACTGCGTATGGCGACCGCTGCCCGTCACCAGATGCGAAGTGTAGAAACCGTTAATATCGTCGCCATTCCAGATAACCTGAGTCGCCATACCGCGACGTTCCGGGAACGCAACCAGACGCTGTAACGTATCCTGTACCACCTGTTCACGGTTATACATGGTTCCCAGTGCATTATATAAAACGCAGTTGTGGGTGTAGTGGGTATAAATTAAGCCGACATCACGCTCATCCCAGATTTTATGCGTGCAGCGCACGATATAATCGACAATATCAGTATAACAATCATCAAATCCACGTAATGATTGAGCGCGTGGGCGCTTTTCCGGAACCAGATCGATAAAGTCACGACGTTCCACTTGTAATACAGGCTCATCACGGCTGGATTTTGCATTACTTTTTTCTGCGACTACCGCTGCTTTATTGGTTGCTTCAGTTGAAGACATATAACCTCCTGCATTGCATTGATGTTATGTCGCATTCTGTTAATGAATATTTGGGCAGCGTTGTTATGCCAAAATATCAGCTTAGAAACAGAAAACGGGTACAGTGACGCCTCACCGAGTGACAGGTGATAATGTCGGGTGAAAATTAAGACAACAGAGCCTCGCGATAAAAGCGTAACTTTTATCGATTAACTTTATCTATTTATTGGGGAGTGTCCCTCCCCATACTATTAACTGTATATCTGTGACCAGATAGCTAATTCATCGATGCCAAGATATTCCCGCATAATTAAGCCATCCCGTAATTCCAGTTGGCTTATTCCGGTAATTGAAATAGGACGACGCGTCGGAGCACCGAACTGACCAAAACCGTCATGCCAGGTGAGTAATGACCAGCGCAGTGCAAGCCTGACTGGTTCGTTCGCATCTCGGCGCACAATCAGATGGTGCAATTGCGTTTCGCTATCAGCAAAAGAGGCACGATAGCCCGACAGGAAAGCGCCGATATCCTGCTCGCCAGTACGCAGCACATGCCCGGGGCCATGCAGCGTCGCCGCCGGATGATAAAGCCCCGGCACCACGCCGCTGTTACCGCCCGCCCACATCGACAGATAACGCTCGACTAGCCCTGCCAGCGGCCCGTCAACATCATCACCTTCCGGCCCACCGGCCCATAATGCGTCCAGTTCTTCTGCCGACTGAATTGACGTGCCCAGTTCCCGTCGTGTTTGCGCCAGCTCCCGCGCAAACTGTGGCACGCTCAGTCCGATCTGGCTGATGATCGCCGCCCGGTCCTGCAATAACCACTCCTGACGAACCACCCCATCGGCACAAATGCGATCGGCAAACGTGCGCACCCACAGCGTATTGCCGCTCGGCTTGCCGAAAAAACCTTCGCCAAGATGTTGAATACAGGCCAGCGTTCTTTGTGCCGCGTAGTATTCATTGTGTGGCGAGTGGCTACATAAAATGTCTTCGGTAAGCACCTTGCGCTGAGGAAAACTGTGCATCGCTTCGAGCGTCAAACGGACAAACTGAGAGAGGTCAGTCAGTTGTTTTTCCGGTGTCTGGAATACCACCGGGGTGGCGTAAAAGTCCGCCAGTTGCCCAATATCTTTTTGCTCCCAGACCACGTGTGTCAGGGTCAGAATAAATTGCTGGATAGAATCAAACTGTGGGCTGAAACCCGGTAACCTGTTCATTCAACCTCCTGCGGCTGGAAGAGTGAGATGCCGTCTTTTTCCACCACGCCAGCCTGTGGCCGACGGGCAGAATGGCGAACCACCAGCAGACCGGGCACCACCACCTGCTCGGGCTCAATCGTTCCGCTGTCTATTTGTTTCATCAGCAGCGCCACCGTGGCCTGTACCATCGCATCCACCGGCTGAGAGGCCGACGTCAGCGCATAAGAAGGCCAGCCCGAAGGCCCGGTATCGTCATAGCCAATCACCGACACATCTTCCGGAATACGCAGGCCAAACTCATAACGAGCGACATCCATCACCGTTAACGCCATGTGATCGTTGGCGGCGAAGATGGCATCCGGCACCGAAGACGAAGAAAAGAGTTCGCTGGCCGCTCGTCGGGTTTGCGCAGCATCGTAATCGCCTTGCACCACCCGAACCGACGCAATGCCCTGCCCGGTCAACGTGTCAACGAACCCCTGCTGACGGGCCTGATTCACCGAGGAATCAGCCAGGCCTGCCACATAAGCGAAGCGCTGATGAGCTCCGGCCAGCAGGAAGTGTGCAATTTGTCTGGCTGCTGCTTCGTTATCACTGTTGACGCTGGACACCATGCCACTCTCTTCGCTGCGGTTAAACAGCACTACCGGGATCCCGGCAGCGACACACTCCTGCGACAGCTCCATCGACAGCGAAACCGACGCCAACACAATGCCATCCACTCGATACTGCATGATCTGATCGAAGATCCGGTCTACGTTGCCGTCCCGATCGCCCACGAACAGCAACAGGTGATAGTTCAGGTCGTCCAGTTTCTGTGCCAGCGCCTCAAGCACCTGCGGGTAAAACTGGTTATCGAAATAGGACATCACCACCCCAACAATCCGCGATCGGGCGGTGTTGAGTGAACGGGCAATCGCATTAGGCCGATAGCCCAATTCACGCGCGGCTTTCAGCACTTTTTCACGGGTCGCCGGAGAGATGCTCGCCCCCGGGGTGAACGTCCTCGAGACCGCAGACTGTGACACGCCCGCTATCTGTGCAACCTGTTGTGATGTCACCGGACCAAAAGTCTTACGTTTCATTGCCGCGGTTCCTTTTTACCCTTCTCTGTCATCACGCTTAAGCCCCCTAAGCTGTTGTTGCATCAGTGTAACGGACTCTGAGGGTAACGCCAGACTGACGTTTTTTGGCCCTCTGCGAAATGCCTGTTTTTTATACTTACACCATCTTTGCATGCGTATGCAACAGCCAATATTATTTTTTTCACATTTACAAACTTATGCTTTACAAATTTGAAACCTTTTCATAACTTCAACGGTTGAATACGTATGCACAACACAAAAAAACGCCGTCAGTGATACCGGTGAGATGAGGTCCTTAACTCAGGATTGAACCGGTTAATGCCGTACTTGATTGGTTTTAACCCATTAATTTTACGAGGTTCAACACCATGTTTCGTGCACTCATCCGTCGACCAGACGTCCGACTCTTTTTCAGCATTAGCGTTTTGTTTTTCATCTGCATTCACAGCATTGATGCCTTCCTGGCCCCGATGTTGATCAACGACGGGATGCAGCCAGAAATCGTTGGGTTGATCATGGGCGCCAGCGGCCTGGCGACGCTGTTCGTCCGCTTCCCGATTGGTATCCTGTCCGATGTGGTTAAGAGCCGGAAGATTTTTATCCAGCTCAGCCTGCTGCTGCCGCTGGTCACCTGGCCGATTGCCTGGCTCGAACCTACTCCGGTTACGCTGTATATCGCCAAAGCCGCCGATGGCATTACCGCCGCCACCTGGGTGTTGTATAACATCCTGTTTATTCGCTATTTCGACCGCAAAGAAGCACCCGCCGCCGTCGCATTATTGGCGCTGGCAGGGCCGGTTGGCGTATTTCTGGGCAACTGTGTGGGCGGCGCGCTGATCCACTTTTTCAACCAAAGCGCCGGATATTTTGTCTCCAGCGTGTCGGCGCTACTGGCGCTTATTCTCACCACGCGGATTAAAGACGTTCACGATGCGGCGCGCGCACCAACGCTAAACGCCTGTATTGTCAGCGCTAAACGCCAACTGGCGGATCCTTCGGTCTGGTTGATTGGCCTGCTCGCGACGCTAATCATCCTCGTGCCGTTTGCCACTCGTGATACCCTGACGCCGATTTATGCCCAGCAACTCGGTGGTAAAGCCGGGATCCTGACGCTGTTGAGTAATATCCATCTGATTTTCTATGCCTTGGCCATCGCCCTGTGTAGCTCAGTGTTTTACAACCGTTTGGGATTGGTGAATACCGCGCTTATCGCCATCGTGTTGCAGATAATTTCCAGCGTCGCCATTCCCTTCACCAGTAATCTGTACGCCATTTATCTGTGGCAGGCGATGGCTGGTTTCTCGTTCGGTGCAGCTTTCGCGGTCCTGATGTCATTGAGCGTGGTGAATACCGTTGAAGATGAACAATCAACGCGAATGGGTTTGTTCCAGACTATTTATTCCTGCGGCATGTTTGTCGGCCCGGTGCTAATGGGGGTGATGCTCCAGCACGTGAATCTTTCGTCCGGCTATTTAGTGATTGGCGCGCTTTCAGTGGTCTCATTAATTATCACCCCACTTGCCGCACGAAGCGTACAACAGCGTCGTATTCCCAAAGTGAATACCGGAGGCACCGCATTATCCACTGCCCGGGAATAATTATTTTCCGTCCTTAACGTCTATCCAGCATTGTCTGTTCCGTCAACCCGGCAGGCATGGCTCTATCTGAAATCAGTAAGGAGACTATTGTGGTCCGTTATTTAAAAACCAGTAAATCATTATCTGAACGTCAGCAGGCGAATAAACAGGTGAGCATCACCGTTGAAAATATCCTTGCCGATATTGAACTTCGTGGTGATGAGGCCGTGCGTGAATTATCCCGTAAATTCGATAATTTCGACCGCGAGGATTATCGTTTATCTCAGGCTGAAATAGACGCATGCTTTCGCAAATTAAGCCGACAGGATATTAAAGATATCGAGTTTGCTCAGCAGCAGGTGTTCAATTTTGCCACCGCGCAAAAAGCCTGTTTGCAGGATTTAGAAATAGAAACCCGTCCAGGGGTGATTCTTGGACATAAAAATATTCCAGTGAATGCCGTGGGTTGTTATGTGCCAGGCGGGAAATACCCGCTGCTGGCCTCCGCACACATGTCGATCATTACCGCCCGAGTGGCAGGTTGTTCCCGCATTGTGAGTTGCGCGCCGCCGTTTCATGGTGCCCCTGCCCCGGCGATTGTCGTGGCTCAGTCTATGGCGGGTGCCACCGATATTTATGCGCTGGGCGGTATTCAGGCGATTGGCGCCATGGCGCTGGGAACGCAAACCCTTCAGCCTGTCGACATGCTGGTGGGCCCGGGTAACGCTTTTGTGGCAGAAGCCAAACGTCAATTGTTTGGTCGTGTCGGCATCGACTTGTTCGCCGGGCCAACAGAAACGCTGGTCATTGCCGATGAAACGGTCGATGGCGAACTTTGCGCTACGGATCTGCTAGGTCAGGCCGAACATGGCGTAACCACGCCAGCCATTCTGCTGACTAATTCCGAAAAACTGGCCCGTGAAACACTGCGCGAAGTGGAACGTTTACTGACGATCCTGCCGACCGCCACCATCGCCCGTCAGGCGTGGCAGGATTACGGCGAGGTTATCGTCTGCGACAGTTACGAAGAGATGCTCGCCGAAGCAGACCGTATCGCTTCCGAACACGTGCAGGTCATGACCGACCGCGATGACTGGTTCCAGCAGAATATGACCAACTACGGCGCGTTGTTCCTCGGGCCGCGCACTAACGTCGCCTATGGCGATAAAGTCATCGGCACCAATCACACGCTACCAACGCAGAAAGCCGCTCGCTATACAGGTGGGCTGTGGGTCGGCAAATTCATGAAAACCTGCACCTGGCAGAAGGTGCTGACCGACGAAGCGTCAGCGGAAATCGGCAGTTACTGTTCGCGCCTGTGCCAACTGGAAGGGTTCGCCGGACATGGCGAGCAGGCCAATATTCGCGTGCGTCGTTACGGCAACCGTGAAGTGGAGTATGCCGGCAGCGTGGCCCCCTTCGATGTGGCAAAGGTTTCCTGATGATGAGCCTGCCGCGTATGCCCGGGTTCCGGCTTGATAACCGGCGGGCGCTGGTCACGGGTGGCTCCCGTGGGATCGGCTTTGCCGCTGCGATTGCGCTGGCGCAGGCGGGAGCTGAAGTGTGGATCGCCGCTCGCGATGTCCAGACATTGCAGGGAGCGACTGACCGCGCCGCTACGGAAGGCCTCATCCTGCATGCCGTCGCGCTGGACATCACCGACACCGCTCACGTGGCGGAAACACTTTCGACTCTGCCCGCATTCGACGTACTGGTGAACAGCGCCGGGCTTGCGCGTCACCAGCCGTTTCTTGAGGTCAGCGAAGCCAATTTTGATGCGGTTATGGCGCTCAACCTGCGGGCCACCTTTTTCCTCAGCCAGCAGGTCGCGAGACGAATGCACAGCGAGGGAATTGCCGGGTCGATTATCCATATTTCCTCGCAGATGGGGCATGTGGGCGGGCCGAATCGCAGCGTCTATTGCGCTTCTAAATTCGCGATTGAAGGCTTGTGTAAAACCATGGCGCTGGAACTGGGTGGTGCTGGCATTCGGGTTAATACGCTTTGTCCGACGTTTATCGATACCGAACTGTCACATGCGAACCTGCAAGATCCGCAATTCAGGGACTATGTGCTGGAGAATATCAAGCTCAAGCGTTTAGGCACGCTGGAAGACATCATGGGTCCGGTGGTGTTCCTCGCTTCGCCTGCTTCGGCGCTGATCACCGGCACCTCTTTATTGGTAGACGGCGGGTGGACGGCATCATGAATGAGAGAGCTATCCACAATCACTCGCTGCCACTGGTACTACTGGGCGGAACGCTGTGCAACGGGCGTTTATGGCTACCGATGCTGGAAACGCTGAATGCCAGCCATGTTATCAGCATCACGCTGGAAGGTGCCGATTCAACAGAATCCTTTGCACAACAGTTGCTCAGCACCTTGCCGCCGCGCTTTTGCGTAGTGGGCTTTTCGCTTGGCGCAATGGTGGCGTTACAGATGCTAGCCGATGCGCCACAGCGTATTGCCGGGATGGCGCTGCTGTCGGTGAATCCTCTGGCAGATGATCCGAACAATGCCCCATCGCGGCGGGAGGCAGTCAAGGAAGCCCGTCGACAAGGGTTGGGAACATGGCTGACCGCCACGATGTGGCCTCGTTATGTGGCACCGGCACATCTTGAACGGGAAGTGCTGCATCGCACGCTGGTGCAGATGGCAGAAGAGTCCGGCGTGGAGACTTTCGCCAAACAGACCGAGGTCGCCATCTCTCGCCAGGACAAGCGCGCTGCGCTGGCCACGTTCACCGCCCCGACGCTGATCATCAACGGGGCACACGACCCCATTTGTACTCCTCATCACCACCAGTTAGCCGCAGAAGCGGCGGCCTGTGCGCAACAGATTACGTTCAGCGACTGTGGGCATTTTCTGCCTCTGGAAGCACCTGAACGGCTGGCGTCCAGCTTGCGGAACTGGTTAAAGGAAATTATCACATGAGAAACAACGCACTTAAGGCGGCCTTCCGCCAGCAAACCCCTATCGTTAACGGCTGGCTGGCGATCCCCTCCAGCTACAGCGCAGAAATTACCGGTCATCAGGGTTACGACTGCGTCACCGTGGATATGCAGCACGGGATGATTGATTTCGCCAGCGCAGTGACGATGTTACAGGCGCTTTCAGCCACCCCGGCGACACCGCTGGCACGCGTTGGCGGCAATGATCCCACGCAAATCATGCGTCTGCTTGATGCCGGAGCCTGGGGCATTATCTGCCCCATGATTTCAACCGCGCAGGAAGCGCAACAGTTTGTCTCTGCCTGCCGCTATCCCCCGCAGGGCAATCGCTCCTACGGCCCCGCCCGGGCGCTGCTATATGGCGGCAAAGATTACCCGAGCTACGCCAATGACGAAATCCTGACTCTGGCGATGATCGAAACGCGTGAAGGGTTAAAAAACCTGAACGCCATTCTTGCCACAGATGGACTGGACGGCGTATTTATCGGGCCAAACGATCTCTCGTTGACCTTAACGGGCAGCGCCAGCGCTGAATCTCAACATCCCGAAATGCTGGCCGCCGTGGAACAAGTGCTGGCGGCGTGTCGCGAACACCACAAAATCGCCGGGATTTTTTGTACTTCGGGCCAGGCGGCTGCCGCTCGTCTGACGCAGGGTTTCCATTTTGTCACCCCGGCAAACGACGTTATGCAGTTGGGTCGCGCGGGGCGTGAAGCCGTCGCACTTAGTCGCGGTGAAATTCCCGCCGCCACCGGTTCATCAGGTTATTAAGGAGAACACTCATGCAATCCATTCGCTTAACACAAGAAGAAGCTCAGCGCCGTTTGGTTCGCCCGCAGGACAGAGTTTCCTGCAACCTGGCTTTCATTGACTGTAAATTGCCCGGCTCGCACCTGAAACAGAACTATTCCTTTATTGGCCCCGGCGTGACGCAGTCCAGCGAACAAGTGGTCAATATTCCCGAAAAGCATGGCTTTAATATTGGCGCGGCGGCGATGCCTAAAGGCGTGACCAACAATTTGCACCTGCATTTCACCGCCGAAGTTTTTCTGATTCAGGAAGGCAGCTGGCGTTTTCGCTGGGGCGCCAACGGAGAACACGAAACGGAATTCAGCGCGCCGGCAATTTTGTCGATACCGACCTGGATATTTCGCGGATTCACCAACGTTAGCCCACAAGAAACCAACGGCATGGTGTTTACCGTGCTGGGCGGAGACAACACTGGCGGCATCATCTGGCATCCGTCAATTCTCCGTGCCGCGCAGGAATATGGCCTTTATTTAAGTCGCGACAACATGATGGTCGATACCAGCAACGGCACGCCGCCCCCTGCTGCTGCTGATTTAATGCCTGCGCTCAGTAGCGAAGTGCTTGCCAGCCTGCGCGATTACTCCGTCGAGGAAATGGCACAACGCGGCGTGACTGCGGAACAACGCCAATGGTCTTCTGATGCGCTGCTGGATAATATTCTGCCAGGGCACGGCGCGGAACTCGCCCCGGTGATTGGCTATGGTATTTCTCAGGACAGAAACAGCGCGCCGCCGATTGTGAATCCGCACGGTTTCTCGGTCGAGTGGTTACGTATTAAAGAGAATCATCAGGTCGGACGACATAGCTGCCCGGATGTGCAGGTGCTAATGGTGTTCAGCGGCACGCTGGAAGTGACCTTTAACCGCGAAGGGGAAGAGGTCACGCTGGTCGCAGAAGAAGGCGCCATCCTTTCCGTTCCGGGCGGATGCTGGCGACAGTACCGTGCGCTGGAGGGAGAAATGACCGCCACGCTCACCACCCAAGGCGACCAACGTAAACGCCTGTACTGGGACCTGGCGATTATCGATCAGGCCGAACAGCATGACCGCTGTCAGGATCCGGATGGCTATGTCGCCATTGCCAGCCTGCTCCCCGCCACGGCTCGACGCGCCGCAGCAAAGCTGCTTTATCGCGAAGCATAAAGCATCGCGATTGGCTGCTTCCTCAAGGACGAGGGCTTAAATCGTGTTTCGAGCCACTCAAGTGCTCATTGCTTGAGCAAACGTAGCGAAAACGGGAAATTAACCTTGACCGTTTTCATGCAAATCCCTATAGTAGCGCCCCGTTGCCCCCGAGAGGTAAGGCAGCGATACAATATGGTGAGGTGTCCGAGTGGCTGAAGGAGCACGCCTGGAAAGTGTGTATACGGCAACGTATCGAGGGTTCGAACCCCTCTCTCACCGCCATATTTTAAGAAGAGCTCGTACTGACGTACGGGCTTTTTTTTCGCCTGTTGCACGCCCTGAGAGGGGTGAGAAGCCTCGACCGAGGTTCGACAACGGGCTATAGCCCGTTGGACAGACTGGACGCTTGCGGACAGGCTGCCCGAAGGGCGAGCGCAGCGAGTCAACCCCTCTCTCACCGCCATATTTTAAGAAGAGCTCGTACTTATGTACGGGCTTTTTTTTCGCCTGGCGAACCGTAGGCCTGATAAGCGAAGCGCCATCAGGCAATATACCCGCGCCAGAAACAGCAAAGCCCGCTTTCGCGGGCTTAATCATCTACAGAACCAAACTCAATTGTAGGCGTGTAATGTACGCTGGCAGAGCGCGGATCGCACGCAGTCCTCTTTGCCAAAGCGAATGATACTGACCATATCATCCTCTTCAAAACGTGCCAGCGCATCGCTAAGGCCAGACTGAACACCCCGTGGTAAATCACACTGGGTGATGTCGCCGTTAACAATAACCGTCACGTTTTCCCCGAGGCGCGTCAGGAACATTTTCATTTGCGCTGCGGTCACGTTCTGGGCCTCGTCCAGAATAACAACCGCATTTTCAAAAGTACGTCCGCGCATATAGGCGAACGGCGCGATCTCCACCTTGCCAATCTCCGGGCGCAGGCAGTATTGCATAAAGGACGCTCCGAGCCTTCTGACCAGTACGTCATACACCGGGCGGAAATAAGGAGCGAACTTCTCGGATATATCTCCGGGTAAGAAGCCAAGATCTTCATCGGCCTGCAGAACCGGACGGGTAACGATTATTCTGTCCACATCCTTATGGATCAGAGCCTCTGCCGCTTTAGCCGCGCTGATCCAGGTTTTTCCGCACCCTGCCTCGCCTGTGGCGAAGATCAGCTGTTTACTCTCAATTGCATTCAGGTAGTGCGCCTGAGCTTCATTGCGCGCTTCAATTGGTGACTGATCGCGGCTGTCACGCGCCGCCATGCCAATTGCTTCTACGCCACTCATCTGCACAAGCGAGGTGACCGATTCTTCTTCACGTTGTTTATGGCTGCGTGAATCCCGTCTCAGCACACGTTTTGCTTCGCGACGAGCTTTGATCACTGCTTTTTGTCTTCCCATGGATAGCACCTTGAGTTGTTGGTCAACATTACACGTGCCCGTTTTGGCACGATTATGCGCACTAACGTCTGAGGTTTGGCTTCCTTGTAAGCCATTGCTTGCCGGTTGATTAGACGTGATGACGCGACTACGCGCACCGCGCATCACATCGGTGGACTCTGTAGCTGCTGGAGAAGAGGTGTTTTTTGCGGTGAAGAAATCGCTGCCGGAGGTGAGGCCTCCGCGCTGGGCACTGCGGTTATGGTTACGTTTATGTCCAGTACAGGACCCTACCATTCGCGATCTCCTAAGTGAGAACCATCACTGCCGGGAACTACCGCTCATGCATTAAGTACATCAGGAATTATCATAAATGCAACATATTTTTTACTTACGAGTAACCAGCCAATGTCTTTACCGCCATAGCCAGTCTCTGACAGAAATATTACAGAATTATATCAATGACCTGCCGATTGCGAAAAAAAGGATGTGCCTGAAAGGAAAAGTGTGACCAGATGAAACAATAAGGCAGGTAACTATTCTGCCCTTGCGGGCAGAACAGAAAATCAGGCTTCAAGTAGCGATTGGGCGAGGTAGCCTGAACGCTCTTTTACACCGGGCAAAACGAAGAAATACCCGCCGCCGATGGGCTTGATGTACTCTTCCAGAGCCTCGCCGTTGAGCCGCTTCTGCACCGTCAGGAACCCTTTTTCCAGGTCGTGCTGATAGCAGACAAACAACAGCCCCATCTCGAGCTGACCGGAGTTAGTCACGCCGAGCGAATAGCTGTAGCCCCGGCGCATCATCAGGCTTGATTCCGTTTCCGGGGTGCGCGGGTTCGCCAGACGAATATGGCTGTCGAGCGCAATCACGTCGCCTTCGGGATCTTTCGCGTAATCCGGCACGTCGTGTTCGTGCTGCATACCCAACGGTGCACCGGAATGCTTATCGCGCCCAAAAATGGTCTGCTGCTCTTTCAGCGGCGTGCGATCCCAGAACTCCACATGGAACGCAATGATCCGTACGGCCTGATAGGAACCGCCGACCGCCCATTTCGGCTCGCCCTGTCCGTCTGTCACCCACACGATGTTATCCATTAACTTCGCGTCGCTGCTATCCGGGTTGGCCGTGCCGTCTTTGAAGCCCAGCAGATTCACTGGCGTCTCTTTGCCTTTGCTGCGCGCGGCGTGGTCAGAGATAAACCCTTCCCGCTTCCAGCGCACACTCAGCAGATCCGGCGAATGCTTGATCAGATCACGCAATGCATGAATCACCGTGTCCTGCGTATTGGCGCAGATTTGCAGCAACAGATCGCCATGGCACAGGGCCGCATCCAGTGAATCGTTGGGAAAACGCGTCATCCGTTGCAGTTTTTTTGGCGCATGGGGTGCCAGGCCAAAACGCTCATCAAACAGCGACTGTCCGACGGAAACGGTGATGGTCAGGTTATCCGGCGCGATGTACGGCCCGAGAATACCGGAATCCATCGGCGGCAGCCGTGGGTTTGGCGTATCCGGTGCGGGACCACCGGTCGTGAGAAACGTAATGCGATCGGTCAGGAGCGTAAACAGACGCTCGAGATCGGCCTTGTCACTCGCCAGCACGTCAAACGCCACCAGCATCATTGAGGCTTGCTGAGGTGTCAGCACACCCGCCTGATGTGGCCCGTGAAACGGTTGGGTTTCCATCCGCGCATCCGGGGATAACGTCCCCGGTGCACTTTGCGGTTTAGCGGCGTGAGCGACCGGGCAGCCCCCGGTCAGCGCCAGCGCGCCTCCCAGCGCGCCGATATTTTTCAGTAAGCGACGACGGGACGGTTCGGTCACGTCGTGCGGTTTATTCTCTGCCATAACGCTTAGTCCAGTCCGAGGATCCCACGCAGTTGCGCCAGGTCTTCTGCCAGCGTCGTGACTGGCCCTTTCAGCGCATTGCGGTCAGCGTCAGTCAACTTGTCGTAAGTCTCATAGCCGTCTTTGGTTTTGTATTTGGCGAGAATGGTGTCCACTTTCTTGAAGTTGGCATCCACTTTCGCCAGCAGTGCGCTATCCGCTTTCTGCAACTGAGGACGCAGCAGGTTAACTATTTTCTGCGCACCCTCGACGTTAGCCTGGAAATCCCACAGGTCGGTGTGGCTGTAACGATCTTCTTCACCGCTGATTTTGCTCGCCGCAACTTCTTCAATCAGACCGGCTGCGCCACCCACCACTTTTGATGGCGGGAACGCCAGTTCGCTGATGCGTTTTTGCAATTCCAGCACGTCGCTGTTGAGCTTCGCGGCATAGCTTTCCATGCCTTTGGTGGAGTTATCGGCAAACAGCGCTTTTTCCAGACGGTGGAAGCCGGTGAACTTGGGATCTTCGGCTTTCTTCTCGTAATCGTCTTCACGGGCATCAATGCTGCCGTCGAGATCAGAGAATAGCTCGGCAATCGGTTCGATACGCTCATAATGCTGGCGTGTTGGGGCGTACAGCGCTTTGGCTTTTTCAACATCGCCCGCTTTTACGGCGTCGGTAAACGCTTTGGTGCCTTTTACCAACTCTGCGGTTTCCGCCATCACATAGGTTCTGTAGTCGGCAATCGCATCACCGAGACTCAACACCGCGTCGGCTTTCGCCGCATCGGCGGTCGCTTCGCCTTTAACGATCAACGTGCCTTTCGGATTGGTCAACAGACCGCAAGTCATTTGATATTGACCCGGTTGCAGATTGGCGGTCATTTTCTGGGTAAAGCCCGGCGCGATATTCTCACGCTCTTCCACCACCATCACCCCTTTGAGGATTTCCCACTCCAGCGCTTTCTGGCTGTGGTTCTGGATGATGAACTGTGTTTTGCCCGAGCTGACGGTGATGTTCATCGGCTCGCACTGTTTATCAGTGACCGTGACTTTGACCTGTGGAACATCGGCAGCCTGCGCAGCAAACGCAGAGGAAAACAGCGCAGCGATGCCCAGCTGCAGCGCACTACGGCGGAAATTAATCGTCATGACTATCCCTTTAAATAAGTATGTTGTAACTAAACACCCATCATTGCTGTCGCTGATTTATGCCGTACGAGATGGACTCGTCGAGGCACGTGGCGGCAGTGCAAACAGCACCAGCGCCGGGATCAGATAGATAAAGTACATCGCCACTTCGCTGACGCTTGGCGCTTCCTGATAGCCGAAAATACCTTCCAGCAGCGTGCCAAACAGCGTGTGGGTTGAAAGTGTGTTGCTCAGGTCAAAGGCTACGTCCTGGAAATGATTCCAGAGTCCTGCTTCGTGGAAGGCGCGAATCGCCCCCGCCGCAAGACCTGCAGCCACCAGCAGGATAAACAGGCTGGTCCATTTGAAGAACGCGCCGAGATTCAGACGAATACCACCGAGATAAATCATAAAGCCCAGCACCACAGCGGTCGCCAGGCCGAGCATCGCGCCGAGCGGAGGCCAGATACCGAGATCTTGCTGGAATGCGGCCAACAGGAAAAACACGGACTCCAGCCCTTCTCGCGCCACGGCGAAAAAGACCATCAGGATCAACGCCCAACCGTGGTTGTTGCCCTTCTGTAACGCGTTATCCACCGCTTCTTCCAGCTGCTTCTTCACATTGCGCGACACTTTGCGCATCCAGAACACCATCCAGGTCAGGATAAACACCGCGACTACCGCCACAATGCCTTCAAACATTTCCTGCTGTTTCTGCGGGAATTCACCGGTCGTTTCGTTGATAAAAATCCCCAACCCCAGGCACAGCGCGGCGGCAAGAAACACGCCTATCCACATCACGCCAATCCAGCGGCCCCGCTGGGTGCGTTTCAGATAGCTGGCAATCAGGCTGACAATCAGCGCCGCTTCCAGCCCTTCGCGTAACATAATGAGAAATGGAACAAACATGCCTGAAACCCTTAGTGTGAACCGCAGTCAATCGATGCAAAGTTTCGTAAATATGATTGATAGTGATTATCATTACGACAGAAAGAAACACAAGTAAAATGTGCGGATAATGATGTCGAGTTGTAAAAAATTGCTGGCGATATCGTTATCAGACAAAGCAATTTAGTCTAATGCTATTAACAGGTAATCGTTTACGTTGCCGCTGTGCTGTGGCTAAATACGCACCCCGTTTACCTGTAAACTCAAAAAAAATGGCTAATTTACTTCACTTCCTGCTGGCGCTAGTGGTTATCCTCGCGCTTGCCTGGCTGGTCAGTTTTGACCGCAAAACCATTCGTGTTCGCTATATTGCCCAGCTCATTATTATTGAAATGGCGCTGGCGTTCTTTTTCCTGCACGCCGAAAGCGGTCTGGTGCTGATTAAATCAGTTTCAGGCGTGTTCGAATCGTTGCTGAAATTCTCCGCCGAAGGCAGTAATTTTGTCTTTGGTGGCATGAGCGATAAAGGTCTGGCGTTTATTTTCTTAGGCGTGTTGTGCCCCATCATCTTTATTTCTGCGCTGATCGGTATTCTCCAGCACTGGCGTATTTTGCCGATTTTTATTCGCGTGATTGGCACGCTGCTTTCGAAAGTTAACGGCATGGGCAAGCTGGAATCATTTAACGCCGTCAGCTCGCTGATCCTCGGGCAGTCAGAAAACTTCATTGCTTACAAAGGCGTGCTGTCTGACCTCTCCTCGCGTCGCCTGTTCACGATGGCGGCAACCGCCATGTCGACAGTGTCGCTGTCGATTGTCGGCGCCTATATGACGATGCTTGACGCGAAATATGTGGTGGCGGCGCTGGTCCTCAATATGTTCAGCACCTTCGTTATTTTGTCAGTTATTAACCCGACCCGCCCGGAGGGCGAAGCCGAGATTAAGCTCGAGAAAATGCATGAGTCGCAGAGTTTCTTTGAAATGCTCGGGGAATATATTCTCGCCGGTTTTAAAGTGGCGATGATTATTCTGGCAATGCTGATTGGCTTTATTGCGCTGATTAGCGCCGTGAACGCCCTGTTCTCGATGGTGTTTGGCCTGAGCTTCCAGCAGATCCTTGGCTATGTCTTCTACCCACTGGCGTGGCTGATTGGTATTCCGCTGAGCGATGCGCTGCACGCGGGCAGCATTATGGCGACCAAACTGGTGGCGAATGAGTTTGTGGCGATGATTGAGCTGCAAAAAATTGCCGCCCAGATGACGCCGCGCGGGCTGGGGATTTTGTCGGTGTTCCTGGTGTCGTTTGCTAACTTTGCTTCTATCGGTATTGTGGCGGGCGCGATTAAAGGGCTGAACGAAAAACAGGGCAATGCGGTTTCTCGCTTTGGCCTGCGCCTGGTATATGGCGCGACGCTGGTCAGTTTGCTGTCGGCGAGCTTTGCGGGTCTGGTGCTGTAAAACACAAATGCCGGGTGGCGCTTGCGCTGACCCGGCCTTGTATTATCCCTTCCGTGCAGAGAGAACCGGCCAGTTCTCTCTGCCATGCAGTCCGGATGCCGTACCCGGCCTTAGATCCCCGAATCTGTGTCGTAGATAATTTGCACCGGACTGCGCTTCTCCACATC
>NZ_DATBBJ010000020.1:0-4207 GCF_036271055.1 Scandinavium sp.
TGACCAATCGGCCATAGGTTTGATTCATAAGCACTCCCACACTCTTCTGCGGGTAGTATAGCGGAATGTGTCAATGGGGAGTTGGCGGAAAAAAGGTAAAAAAAACCCCCTCATCATGAGGGGGAAGACAGGGATGGTGTCTATGGCAAGGAAAAACAGGGTCTATTACTGGTTACTACGGGTATTGCTACTACTGAACAGCATTGATTCTGTACTCTGCTGCATCCGTGCAACCTCACGCAACTCGTCCAAACGTTGCTGGTGTCTCTCATTTAAAACCGCTTGCTGCTCCGGCGTTAATAGCCGGTACATCTGGTTGCGCACCCGGGCCATTTCGACCTGGCGGGCAACCTGCTCTTGCGCCATTTTCTCGGCTTGAGCACGAACAGCGGTTTCATCAAATTTATCTGCGGTGACAAGCTTATGCATTGTCTCCATTTCGCTAACATTAACAGGCGGTTGTTGGCGTCGAGCCTGTTGCATAAGATCCCGCATCTGCTGACGCTGATATTCGGTTAAACTTATGCCGTCAAACATATGGCCCTGATGACTGCCCTGCGCCGCTCCATCACCTGGAGCCCAGTTAACGCTGTTGACGACTTCAGCAGCCTGGCTATTCGCACTTAGCGCCAGCGTTGAGGCCATGACGGCAGCGATAACATTGCGCATCAATTGCTCCCAAGTACTTTTGTTTCGCGATTCAACGAGAGACAGTCTACGATTCAGGCTGCAAACATGCGTCAGGGGGTGTAAAACAACGTAAAGTCATGGATTAGCAAGCCTTGATGACGTAATTTCTGCCTCGGAGGTATTTAATCAATGAATAAAATCCTGTTAGTGGATGATGACCGGGAGCTCACCTCCCTGTTAAAGGAACTGCTCGATATGGAAGGCTTCGATGTGCAGGTTGCCCATGATGGGGAACAAGCACTGGCGCTTTTAGATGACAGCATCGACCTGCTTTTGCTCGACGTAATGATGCCGAAGAAAAACGGTATTGATACCCTTAAAGAGCTTCGACAGACACACCAGACACCGGTCATTATGTTGACCGCACGCGGCAGCGAACTGGATCGCGTTCTCGGCCTTGAGCTGGGCGCTGACGACTATCTGCCAAAACCATTCAACGACCGTGAACTGGTCGCGCGTATTCGCGCTATTCTGCGCCGCTCTCACTGGAGCGAACAGCAGCAGACCAGCGATAACGGTTCACCGACTTTAGAAGTGGATTCTCTGAGCCTGAATCCTGGGCGTCAGGAAGCGAGCTTCGACGGCACTACGCTGGAACTGACCGGCACCGAGTTCACCCTGCTCTACCTGCTGGCGCAGCATCTCGGCCAGGTCGTCTCGCGTGAACATCTGAGCCAGGAAGTGCTGGGTAAACGCTTAACGCCATTCGACCGTGCTATCGACATGCATATTTCCAATCTGCGCCGTAAATTGCCGGAACGGAAAGACGGTCATCCGTGGTTTAAAACCTTGCGGGGCCGCGGCTATTTGATGGTGTCCGCTTCATGATTGGAAGTTTGACCGCTCGCATCTTTGCCATTTTCTGGTTAACCCTGGCACTGGTGCTGATGCTGGTCCTGATGTTGCCTAAGCTCGATTCACGTCAAATGACGGAACTGCTGGACAGCGAGCAACGCCAGGGGCTGATGATTGAGCAACATGTCGCAGCCGAGCTGGCGAACGATCCGCCCAACGATTTGATGTGGTGGCGTCGGCTTTTCCGCGCCATCGATAAATGGGCACCTCCGGGGCAACGCCTTCTGCTGGTGACCAGCGAAGGCCGCGTGATCGGCGCAGAACGCAGCGAAATGCAGATCATTCGTAACTTTATCGGTCAATCTGATAACGCCGATCATCCGCAGAAAAAACGCTATGGCCGACTGGAAATGGTGGGGCCCTTCTCCGTCAGAGACGGCGAAGATAACTACCAGCTTTACCTGATTCGTCCGGCAAGCACCTCACAATCCGATTTCATCAACCTGCTGTTTGACCGTCCGCTGCTGTTGCTGATTGTCACCATGCTGGTGAGCTCACCGCTGCTGTTATGGCTGGCGTGGAGCCTCGCGAAACCTGCTCGTAAGCTGAAAAATGCTGCGGATGAAGTGGCTCAGGGTAACCTGCGTCAGCATCCGGAGCTGGAATCCGGGCCGCAGGAATTCCTTGCCGCCGGGTCCAGTTTTAATCAGATGGTGACCGCACTCGAAAGAATGATGACTGCCAATCAGCGCCTGCTTTCTGATATCTCCCACGAGCTGCGCACGCCGTTAACGCGTCTGCAACTGGGCACGGCGTTACTGCGCCGTCGCGCGGGGGAAAGCAAAGAACTGGAACGTATCGAGATGGAAGCGCATCGTCTGGACAGCATGATCAATGATCTGCTGGTGATGTCGCGTAATCAGGCGAAAAATGCGCTGGTGAGTGAGAACGTGAAGGCGAATCAGCTGTGGGGCGAAGTGCTGGACAACGCCGCGTTTGAAGCGGAACAGGTCGGAAAATCATTCACCGTTGAGTATCCGCCAGGCCCATGGCCGCTGTACGGTAACCCAAATGCACTGGAAAGCGCGTTTGAAAATATCGTGCGTAACGCTCTGCGTTATTCAAACAGCAAAATTTCGGTCAGCTTCTCGGTGGATAAAGACGGCGTCACCATCAATGTGGATGATGACGGCCCAGGTGTGAGTCCGGAAGACAGAGAGCAGATTTTCCGTCCGTTCTATCGCACCGACGAGGCGCGCGACCGTGAATCTGGCGGTACGGGTCTTGGGCTGGCGATCGTCGAAACCGCTGTTCAGCAGCATCGCGGCTGGGTGAAAGCCGACGACAGCCCGTTAGGTGGACTGCGGTTAACGCTTTGGTTGCCGCTGTATAAACGCGGGTAATCGCATCGTTCTATCCCTCTCCCTAAAAAGGGGGAGGGAAAAACGCTACTTGCCCCACAACCGCCGTGAATTATCCTCGATGTGCCCACTCAAACGCCGCTTCTGCATCGTACGCGTCCAGCTTACGGATAACCCCGCCGCCGACAGCAAGCGATGATATTGCTCATCGTCATACGGCGTGTACCACGCAATCGCCGCCGCGTCATACACTGAGATATCGCTGAGCCGGGAAACCAGCTCCAGTGGCTGCTCAGTCGACACATTGCCTGCCACAATCACCCGATACAGCCAGCCCATTTTGCCACTGCTTTGCATCAGCGAAGACAAATCGCTAATGCCAAAATGGTAGTTGAGCTTAAAGCACGGCGAACGCGGCTGCGTCACCTGAATCAGCGCGTTCCCCCAGCGGTAAATATCGCCGATAAACACGTTTTTCTCCGTCAGCCCTGCGGTCGAGAGATTCTCGCCAAATGCTGGCGCACAGAACAATTCTGCCTGCTCGGGGAATTCGCGCGCCCATTCGGCGTAATGTTCGCGAGGGTAATGACAGAGCGCACGATCAGGGCCACCGTGGATTTTCTTTTCCGCCTGTTCATCGCCCACCAGGCCCAGCTCGGTGAGTTCAAGCTCGCCCTCTACTTGCAATTTTGCGATGGCGCTCGGACGACTGCCTTCGTACGCACGCACGCTGCCCGTAAACACTTCCACTGGATATTGCATCTTCCCTCTCCTGCTTGCGGAACACATTGCCGCTATTTTTGCACGTAAACTGCGCAAAAGGCGACAGGCATAAAACGGTTATCGCGTGAGAACAGGCATAAAAAAACCCCGCTGAGTCAGCAGGGCTTTGATGGCGGCTCAATAGCAGCCGCAGGCACTCAATCGCCTTATTTTTTAGCAGCGAAACGCGCAGCTGCTTCATCCCAGTTCACCACGTCCCAGAACGCTTTGATGTAGTCCGGGCGACGGTTCTGGAATTTCAGGTAGTAAGCGTGTTCCCACACATCCAGGCCCACAATTGGGAAACCAGACGCGCCAGAGATCGCTTCACCCATCAGCGGGGAGTCCTGGTTCGCGGTAGAAACCACAGCCAGTTTGTCACCTTTCAGTACCAGCCATGCCCAGCCAGAACCGAAACGGGTCGCTGCTGCTTTTTCAAACTCAGCTTTGAAGTTGTCCACGGAACCGAAATCGCGCTCGATAGCGGCTTTCAGATCGCCCTGCAGGGTGGTGCCGGTTTTCAGGCCTTTCCAGAACAGGCTGTGGTTTGCGTGACCGCCAGCGTTGTTACGCAGAACGGTTTTCTTGTCTGCTGGCAG
>NZ_DATBBJ010000021.1:0-1663 GCF_036271055.1 Scandinavium sp.
GGAATACTTGCGCAGGTATGTGTCAGAGAGACGAGCGAAAGCAAACCTTCCGATGACGCGTCGTTAGGATCAAGGTGTCGTCAAAACCAAAGGTGAGTGGAACCTCTGGGAAGAGCCTGCCGGAGACCTGAGTACTGGGTAGGCGGCGACCGGCGTAAAGGGGGCGTGAAGCTGACACAGGCTTTCAATCGGAACTGCAGGAACCAGTCGCTTCAATGCAAAGGGAGAAGCACAAGTGGTTGAAGCCACGAGGCGAGAGTACCGATGTGGAGCACTGGGGCGGATCGATCCGTACGAGCGATGAAGGTTCTATAATGGGACTGGAGCAAAGGGATCGAGTCAGGTGGTTGCATCAGCGTGCAACTGGAAACAGGATGAAGCGATGGATGCAACGAAGACGAAGCCGTTTAACATTGACAAGAAGTTAGTGTACGACGCCTACAAAGCGGTCAAAGTCAATGCGGGTGCGGCCGGAGTGGATGGGCAGTCACTTGAGCAGTTCGCCCAAGATCTTGGGAGGAACCTCTACAAGATCTGGAATCGGATGAGTTCAGGTAGCTACTTTCCGCCACCGGTTCGTGCTGTTCCTATTCCCAAAAAGAATGGCGGACAACGCATTTTGGGGGTGCCCACAGTGGCCGATCGTGTGGCGCAGATGGTCGTCAAGCAAGTCGTGGAAAGAACTGTGGAACCAGTCTTCATGCCAGACTCATATGGCTACCGGCCCAACAAGTCGGCGCTGGATGCCATCGGGGTGACGCGCGAGCGGTGCTGGAAGTACGACTGGGTGCTAGAGTTTGATATCCGAGGCCTGTTCGACAACATCGACCACACACTGTTGCTGCGTGCTGTCCGCAAACATGTGAAGTGTGAATGGGCTTTGCTGTATATCGAAAGATGGCTGACGGCACCGATGGAACTTGAGGATGGAACACGGGTCGGAAGAACTCGCGGAACTCCGCAAGGAGGTGTGGTTAGTCCCATCTTGGCTAACCTGTTCCTGCACTACACATTTGATGCGTGGATGACACGAGAGTACCCAGACCTCCCATGGTGCCGGTATGCAGATGATGGGCTGGTGCACTGTCGGACGGAGGCGGAAGCCGTTGCCCTAAAAGCAGCGCTTGCGGCACGTTTGGCGGAATGCCAACTGGAGATGCATCCGGACAAGACCAAGATCGTCTACTGCAAGGATGGAAGACGCAGAGGCTCATATCCGAGCACACAATTTGAATTCCTCGGATACTGCTTCAGGCCAAGGGGTGCAATGAACCGGAAGCACAAAATGTTTACGGGATTTGGTCCTCAGGTCAGCGCGTCATCTCTCAAAGCCATGCGGCGGAAAATCAGGGAGCTTCGCATACGCCGACGCACTCATATACGGCTGGCGGATATAGCCCGAGAGATCAATCCAATCCTACAAGGTTGGTTGAATTACTATGGGCGCTACTCGCCATCCGGTATGCATTCGGTGTGGAAGTATGTCAACGCTACGCTGATAGCGTGGGCAATGCGGAAGTACAAGCGCTATAATGGGCGGAAAATACAGGCTGGCCAAATGATTGGGTCCATTGCCAACAAGCGGCGCAAACTGTTCGTACACTGGCATCAAAGTACTGTCGGCGCGTTTGCCTGATGGGAGCGGTGTGAGTTGAGAGGCTCA
>NZ_DATBBJ010000022.1:0-1557 GCF_036271055.1 Scandinavium sp.
AGCTTTGGCTTGCGCCGAACATCCTTCCTTAACCTTCCAGCACCGGGCAGGTATCAGGCTCTATACGTCATCTTACGATTTTGCAGGGCCCTGTGTTTTTGTTAAACAGTTGGTTGAACCATTTTGCTGAGGCCCACCGAAGTGGGCATGCTTTATCCCGAAGTTACAGCATCAATTTGCCGAGTTCCTTCTCCACGGCTCACCCGAGCGCCTTAGAATATTCTTCTCGTCCACCTGTGTCGGTTTGCGGTACTGGCTGCTTTAACCTAACCTTAGAGGTTTTTCTTGGCGGCTATTAGCACACTCAATCAGGCCGAAGCCCTCATATACTTTCGTATTTCGTCAACTCTTACGGATTTGCCTGTAAAAGCTATAACTACGTACTTAAACGGGGAATTCCGTTTCCCTCGTGTGTGGGTCACTTCCGCGTCGCCCCATCGAAATTAAAGCTGGTACTGGAATATTAACCAGTTTGCCATCATCTACCCCTTTCGGGTTTGACTAAGGACCAGACTAACCCTGATCCGATTAACGTTGATCAGGAAACCTTGGACTTACGGCGATAGAGTTTTTCACTCTATTTATCGTTACTTATACCTACATTTTCGTTTCTGAACGCTCCAGCATGCGTCGCCGCACACCTTCACTGCAGATCAGAATGCTCCCCTACCGATCATCCACGTAGTGGCGATCTTAGAACTTCGGTTCACAGTTTGATGCCCGATTATTTTCCGTGCCTGAACCCTCGACCAGTGAGCTGTTACGCACTCTTTAAATGAGTGGCTGCTTCCAAGCCAACATCCTGGCTGTTATAGGATTCAAACTTCGTTTGATCAACTTAACTGTGTATTAGGGACCTTAGTTGCTAATCTGGGTTATTTCCCTCTCGGCCACGGACCTTAGCGCCCGCAGCCTCACTGCCGCAGATATTTATTAGCATTCGGAGTTTGTCAGGGTTTGGTAGGCGGTGAAGCCCCCTAGCCCAATCAGTAGCTCTACCTCTAATAAACTTCTATATGCGACGCTGTTCCTAAAAACATTTCGGGGAGAACGAGCTATCTCTAAGTTTGATTGGCCTTTCACCCCTATCCACAGGTCATCCCATAGCTTTTCAACGCTAATGAGTTCGGTCCTCCATTCCGTGTTACCGGAACTTCAACCTGCCCATGGATAGATCACAAAGTTTCGCGTCTGCCCCCACTGACTAGTCGCCCTATTTGGACTCGCTTTCGCTACGGCTCCGTTACTAAAGAACTTAACCTTGCCAGTGAGGAGCAACTCGTAGGTTCATTATGCAAAAGGCACGCTGTCATCCGTATATTACTATAGGACTCCAACCGCTTGTAGGCGTACGGTTTCAGGTACTATTTCACTCCCCTATTCGGGGTGCTTTTCACCTTTCCCTTACGGTACTGGTTCACTATCGGTCTCTGAGGAGTATTTAGCCTTACCGGATGGTGCCGGCAGATTCAGGCAGGATTTCTCCGGTCCCGCCTTACTCAGGATACCGCTCGTCCCTGTCAATTTGTGCTTACGGGGCTATCACCCGCTATGGCT
>NZ_DATBBJ010000023.1:0-8996 GCF_036271055.1 Scandinavium sp.
ACGCTCCAGCACACCGTAGATACGGCGAACTTTTTGCTTTTCACGCAACTGCACACCATAGTCAGACAGACGCGGTTTACGCGCACCGTGCTGGCCAGGAGCTTGTTCAATTTTACACTTGGTATCGATCGCGCGAACGCCTGACTTAAGGAATAAGTCGGTGCCCTCACGACGGCTCAGCTTGAGCTTAGGACCCAAATATCTTGCCATTTTCTTTCTCCAACTAACCTGGAAAACGCAGCGTTATACGCGACGTTTCTTCGGCGGACGACAACCGTTATGAGGGATCGGAGTCACATCAGTAATATTAGTGATGCGGAAACCAGCGGCGTTCAGAGCACGAATAGTAGATTCGCGACCCGGACCCGGACCTTTGACCATAACTTCCAGATTCTTGATGCCGTAATCTTTTACGGCTTCAGCGCAACGCTCTGCTGCAACCTGAGCTGCAAACGGAGTGGATTTGCGTGAACCACGGAAACCGGAACCACCGGCTGTTGCCCAACCCAGTGCATTACCTTGGCGATCGCTGATGGTAACGATGGTGTTGTTAAAAGAAGCATGGATATGAGCCACGCCATCAGAGACTTGTTTTCTTACACGCTTACGTGCACGAACTGGTGCCTTTGCCATTATTCAATCACCCCGATTATTTCTTGATCGGTTTGCGCGGACCCTTACGGGTACGTGCGTTGGTCTTCGTACGCTGACCGCGCACTGGCAGACCACGACGATGACGCAAACCGCGATAGCAACCAAGATCCATCAGGCGCTTGATGCTCATGCTGATTTCACGGCGCAGATCACCTTCAACGACAAATTTGGCAACTTCGTCACGCAGCGTGTCGATTTGTTCTTCAGACAGCTCACTGATCTTAACATCTTCAGCAATGCTCGCCGCAGCCAAAATGGCTTTGGAACGAGTTTTGCCGACACCGAAGATCGAAGTTAATGCGATCACGGCGTGTTTTTGATCAGGAATGTTAATGCCTGCTATACGGGCCACTATGCACTCCTACTATTTAATATGTACGTACCATGCCGAAAAGCCCGTTTTCAGGATACTCAAATGGAAACGTACAGACATACAAAAAGATTGGCTGGCTAATCTAGCCAGCTCAACCCAACTTTGCAAGAAAAATATGCGAAATAATCAGCCTTGGCGCTGTTTATGTTTCGGCTCCGCACTGCAAATCACACGGATGACACCATCACGCTTAACGATTTTGCAGTTACGGCATAATTTCTTGACGGAAGCACGAACTTTCATTTTTACTCTCCGTAACTTCTCAGGCGACCATTAACGGCCGTAGCCTTTCAGGTTCGCCTTCTTCAATGCAGACTCATACTGACTAGACATCATTAGAGTTTGCACTTGAGCCATAAAGTCCATAATCACGACGACAACAATAAGTAGCGAAGTCCCACCGAAGTAGAACGGCACTTTCATTGCATCACGCATGAACTCCGGGATCAGGCAGATAAAAGTAATATACAACGCACCAATCAGAGTCAGGCGAGTCATTACTTTATCGATATACTTCGCCGTTTGTTCTCCCGGACGAATTCCTGGTACAAATGCACCGGACTTCTTCAGGTTATCTGCTGTTTCTCGCGGGTTGAAAACCAACGCCGTATAGAAGAAACAGAAGAAGATGATTGCAGACGCATAGAGTAACACATAAAGCGGTTGCCCAGGCTGCAAATACAGCGAAATTGTTGTCAGCCAGTTCCAACCAGTACCGCCCCCGAACCATGACGCGATGGTCGCCGGGAACAGAATAATACTGGAAGCGAAAATTGCCGGGATTACCCCCGCCATATTCACTTTCAGCGGCAAATGTGTGCTCTGTGCAGCATAGACACGACGACCTTGCTGGCGTTTCGCGTAGTTTACCACAATGCGGCGTTGACCACGTTCAACAAATACAACAAAGAAAGTCACTGCAAATACTAATACTGCAACCAACAGCAACAGGAGGAAGTGCAGGTCGCCTTGACGCGCTTGCTCGATAGTATGGGCGATGGCTGGCGGGAGACCCGCAACAATACCAGCGAAGATAATGATCGAAATACCGTTACCGATACCACGTTCAGTAATCTGTTCGCCGAGCCACATCAGGAACATAGTTCCTGTGACCAGACTTACAACAGCGGTGAAATAGAATGCAAAGCCTGGATTAATCACCAGACCATGCATACCAGGCATATTCGGCAGACCGGTAGCAATACCGGTCGCCTGGAATATTGCCAGCACCAGAGTACCGTAGCGGGTATATTGGCTAATCTTACGACGGCCAGATTCCCCTTCCTTCTTAATCTCTGCCAGCGTCGGGTGAACCACCGTCAGCAGCTGGATAATGATCGATGCCGAAATGTACGGCATGATACCCAATGCAAAGATAGAAGCACGGCTGAGAGCACCACCAGAGAACATGTTAAACATCTCAATGATGGTGCCTCGCTGTTGCTCAAGCAGTTTGGCAAGTACAGCGGCATCGATACCAGGGATTGGAATAAAAGAGCCAATACGGAACACAATCAGCGCACCGATCACAAACAGAAGTCTGCGTTTCAGTTCACCGAACCCACCTTTGGCACTTTGAAAATCTAATCCCGGTTGCTTAGCCATCTGCTACTTATTCCTCAATTTTACCGCCAGCAGCTTCGATAGCAGCACGAGCGCCTTTAGACACGCGCAGGCCGTTAACAGTTACCGGGCGAGTTACTTCACCAGCAAGAATCACTTTCGCGAATTCAATCTGGATGCCGATAATGTTAGCCGCTTTCAGCGTGTTCAGGTCTACTACGTCGCCTTCTACTTTAGCCAGATCAGACAGACGAATTTCGGCTGTGATCATTGCTTTACGTGAAGTGAAACCGAACTTCGGCAGACGACGGTACAGTGGCATCTGGCCGCCTTCGAAACCGCGACGTACGCCACCGCCAGAACGAGAGTTCTGACCTTTGTGACCACGACCAGCAGTTTTACCGGAACCAGAACCGATACCACGACCCAGGCGTTTACCCGCCTTTTTAGAGCCTTCGGCCGGAGACAGAGTATTTAAACGCATCTCTTACTCCTCAACTTTAACCATGTAGGAAACCGCGTTGACCATACCACGAACAGCGGGAGTATCCTCGCGTTCTACGGTGTGGCCAATACGACGCAGACCCAGGCCAAGCAGCGTTGCCTTGTGTTTCGGCAGACGACCGATTGCACTGCGGGTTTGAGTAATTTTAATAGTCTTTGCCATGGTCAATTACCCCAGAATTTCTTCAACGGATTTACCACGCTTGGCAGCGACCATTTCTGGAGAATTCATATTTTCCAAGCCATCGATAGTTGCACGAACCACGTTAATCGGGTTAGTAGAACCATACGCTTTAGCAAGAACGTTATGAACTCCAGCGACTTCCAGGACGGCGCGCATTGCACCACCGGCAATAATACCGGTACCTTCAGAAGCCGGCTGCATGAAGACACGAGAACCCGTGTGAACACCTTTTACAGGGTGTTGCAGGGTGCCGTGGTTCAGCGCGACGTTAATCATATTGCGACGGGCTTTTTCCATCGCTTTCTGGATCGCTGCTGGAACTTCACGCGCTTTACCGTAACCAAAACCAACGCGACCGTTACCATCGCCTACTACAGTCAGAGCTGTGAAGGAGAAAATACGACCACCTTTTACGGTTTTAGATACGCGGTTAACCGCGATCAGCTTTTCCTGCAGTTCGCCAGCTTGTTTTTCGATGTGAGCCATCTTACACCTCTACCTTAGAACTGAAGGCCAGCTTCACGGGCAGCATCTGCCAGTGCCTGGACACGACCATGATATTGGAACCCGGAACGGTCAAAGGAAACATCTTTGATGCCTTTTTCCAGAGCGCGTTCAGCGACAGCTTTACCCACAGCTGCTGCAGCGTCTTTGTTACCGGTGTACTTCAATTGTTCAGAGATAGCTTTTTCTACAGTAGAAGCAGCTACCAGAACTTCAGAACCGTTCGGTGCAATTACCTGTGCGTAAATATGACGCGGGGTACGATGTACCACCAGGCGAGTTGCGCCCAGCTCTTGGAGCTTGCGGCGTGCGCGGGTCGCACGACGGATACGAGCAGATTTCTTATCCATAGTGTTACCTTACTTCTTCTTAGCCTCTTTGGTACGCACGACTTCGTCGGCGTAACGAACACCCTTGCCTTTGTAAGGCTCAGGACGACGGTAGGCGCGCAGATCTGCTGCAACCTGACCGATCACCTGCTTATCAGCGCCTTTCAGCACGATTTCAGTTTGAGTCGGACATTCTGCAGTAATACCTGCTGGCAGCTTATGCTCAACGGGGTGAGAGAAACCTAAAGACAGGTTTACTACGTCCCCTTTGATCGCTGCACGATAACCTACACCAACCAGCTGCAGCTTCTTAGTGAAGCCTTCGGTAACACCGACAACCATTGAGTTCAGCAGGGCACGCGCGGTACCAGCCTGTGCCCAACCATCCACGAAACCATCACGTGGACCGAAGGTCAGTGCATTGTCAGCTTGTTTAACTTCAACAGCAGCGTTGAGAGTACGAATCAGCTCGCCGTTTTTACCTTTGATCGTAATAACCTGACCGTCGATTTTTACATCAACGCCGGCAGGAACAACGACCGGTGCTTTAGCAACACGAGACATTTTTTCCTCCGATTAGGCTACGTAGCAGATAATTTCGCCACCAAGACCAGCTTGGCGCGCTGCACGATCAGTCATAACACCTTTAGAGGTAGAAACAACTGCGATACCCAGACCCGCCATAACTTTCGGCAGCTCATCTTTTTTCTTATAGATGCGCAGACCTGGGCGGCTGACACGCTGAATGCTTTCTACAACAGCTTTACCCTGGAAGTACTTAAGAGTCACTTCCAGTTCCGGCTTGGTGTCGCCTTCAACTTTAAATTCTTCAATAAAACCTTCTTCCTTCAGCACGTTGGCAATTGCCACTTTCAGCTTGGAGGAAGGCATGGTGACCGCAACTTTGTTCGCGGCCTGACCGTTACGGATACGGGTCAGCATATCCGCGATCGGATCTTGCATGCTCATCTGTCTTTACTCCCGTGATTCAATTGGTGACAATTACCAGCTAGCCTTTTTCAAGCCAGGTACTTCACCGCGCATTGCGGCTTCACGAAGCTTGATACGGCTCAACCCGAACTTGCCCACATAACCATGTGGACGACCAGTCTGGCGGCAGCGGTTACGCTGACGGGACGGGCTGGAATCACGCGGCAGACTCTGCAGCTTCAGAACTGCATTCCAACGATCTTCGTCGGAAGCGTTTACATCAGAGATGATCGCTTTCAGTTCAGCGCGTTTCGCGAAGTATTTTTCAGCTAAAGCTACGCGTTTAACTTCGCGTGCTTTCATTGATTGCTTAGCCATTAAGTAGCCCTACCTTACTTGCGGAACGGGAAGTCAAAGGCAGCCAGCAGAGCACGGCCTTCTTCGTCAGAATTCGCAGTTGTGGTAATGGTAATATCCAAACCACGTACGCGGTCGACTTTGTCATAGTCGATTTCTGGGAAGATGATCTGCTCACGGACACCCATGCTGTAGTTACCACGACCATCGAAAGACTTAGCGGACAAGCCACGGAAGTCACGAATACGTGGTACAGCAATAGAGATCAGGCGCTCAAGGAACTCCCACATGCGTTCGCCACGCAGAGTCACTTTACAGCCGATCGGATAGCCCTGACGGATTTTGAAGCCTGCAACTGATTTGCGTGCTTTGGTGATCAACGGCTTTTGACCGGAGATTGCTGTCAAGTCAGCTGCTGCATTATCCAGCAGTTTCTTGTCAGCGATCGCTTCACCAACACCCATATTCAGGGTGATCTTCTCGACCCGAGGGACTTGCATGACAGAATTGTAGTTAAACTCAGTCATGAGTTTCTTAACTACTTCGTCTTTGTAGTAATCATGCAGTTTCGCCATCGTACTACTCCAAATTACTTGATAGTTTCGCTGTTAGATTTGAAGAAACGGACTTTTTTGCCGTCTTCGAATCTAAAGCCTACACGGTCAGCCTTGCCGGTTGCCGCATTGAAGATTGCAACGTTAGAGATCTGAAGCGCAGCTTCTTTCTCAACGATGCCACCTGGTTGGTTCAGGGCCGGAACCGGCTTCTGATGTTTCTTAACCAGGTTGATACCTTCAATAATGACCTTGCCGGAAGACAGGACATTTTTTACTTTACCGCGTTTACCTTTATCTTTACCGGTTAACACGATAACTTCGTCATCACGACGGATCTTCGCTGCCATGATTCGCTCCTTAGAGTACTTCTGGTGCCAGAGAGATAATTTTCATGAACTTTTCATTACGCAGTTCACGAGTTACCGGCCCAAAAATACGCGTGCCGATTGGCTGCTCGCTGTTATTGTTTAAAATAACGCATGCATTACCATCGAAGCGAATGACAGAACCGTCCGGGCGACGAACACCCTTCTTGGTGCGCACCACTACCGCTTTCAGCACGTCGCCTTTTTTCACCTTACCACGCGGAATTGCTTCCTTGATGGTGATCTTGATGATATCGCCGACGCCTGCGTAGCGACGGTGCGAGCCACCCAGAACCTTGATACACATTACGCGACGTGCACCGGAGTTGTCGGCGACGGTCAGCATAGTCTGTTCTTGGATCATTTTAGTGCTCCGCTAATGTCAACTACTACTGAGACTCTAAAATCAGAGCCGTTAAAAAGCCCCATATCGAGGGCGCAGCATTATAACACCGCTCTCAAGATAAGGGTAGAAAAAATAAACGGCTCATTTCTGAGCCGTTTATTCGTTTGAGAATGCGTACTGTATTACAGAACCGCTTTCTCTACAACGCGAACCAACGTCCAGGACTTAGTCTTGGACAGTGGACGGCATTCACGGATTTCAACCTTGTCGCCGATACCACATTCGTTGTTCTCGTCATGTACGTGCAGTTTGGTCGTACGTTTGATGAATTTCCCGTAAATCGGGTGCTTCACAACACGTTCGATGGCAACAACAATGGATTTCTCCATTTTATCGCTGACAACGCGACCTTGCAGAGTACGGATTTTATCGGTCATTACGCACCCGCCTTCTGAGTCAGTAAAGTCTTAACACGTGCAACATTACGACGAACCTGCTTCAGCAGGTGAGTCTGTTGCAGCTGGCCGCTTGCAGCCTGCATACGCAGGTTGAATTGCTCGCGCAGCAGGTTAAGCAGCTCGGTGTTCAGCTCTTCAACGCTCTTTTCACGCAGCTCATTTGCTTTCATTACATCACCGTCTTAGTTACAAAGGTGGTTTTGATAGGCAGTTTCGCTGCTGCCAGGCCGAAGGCTTCACGGGCCAGCTCTTCCGAGACACCGTCCATTTCATACAGGACTTTACCCGGCTGAATCAAGGCAACCCAATACTCCACGTTACCTTTACCTTTACCCATACGAACTTCCAGTGGCTTCTCGGTGATCGGTTTGTCCGGGAATACACGGATCCAGATCTTACCTTGACGCTTAACTGCACGGGTCATAGCACGACGTGCTGCTTCGATCTGACGTGCAGTCAGACGACCACGGCCAACAGCTTTCAGACCGAAAGTGCCGAAGCTAACATCCGTACCGGCAGCCAGACCACGGTTGCGGCCTTTGTGCACTTTACGGAATTTTGTACGCTTTGGTTGTAACATCAGCGACTCTCCTTACTTACGGCCTTTACGCTGCTGCTTTTTAGGTTGAGCAGCCGGTTTTTCCGGTTGTTCAACAGCAGCCATCCCACCCAGGATCTCACCTTTGAAGATCCACACTTTAACGCCGATTACACCATAAGTGGTGTGCGCTTCAGAGGTGTTGTAGTCGATGTCAGCACGCAGTGTGTGCAACGGCACGCGACCTTCACGGTACCATTCGGTACGTGCGATCTCGGCGCCGCCCAGACGGCCGCTAACTTCAACTTTGATACCTTTAGCGCCCAGACGCATGGCATTCTGTACAGCACGCTTCATAGCACGACGGAACATAACGCGACGTTCCAGCTGAGAAGTAATGCTGTCAGCAACCAATTTTGCGTCCAGTTCAGGCTTACGAACTTCGGCGATATTGATCTGTGCAGGAACGCCAGCGATATCCGCTACGACCTTGCGCAGTTTTTCTACGTCTTCGCCTTTCTTACCGATAACGATGCCAGGGCGAGCAGTGTGAATAGTCACACGGATGCTCTTAGCTGGACGCTCGATAACGATACGAGATACAGACGCCTTCGCCAGTTCCTTAGTCAGGTACTGACGAACTTTAAAATCGCTGTCCAGGTTGTCAGCGAATTCTTTGGTGTTCGCAAACCAAGTAGAGTTCCAAGGTTTTACAATACCCAGGCGAATACCATTAGGATGTACTTTCTGACCCATTGCTAGTCTCCAGAGTCTCAGCGATCGGACACAACCACAGTAATGTGGCTGGTGCGCTTCAGGATGCGATCTGCACGACCTTTTGCACGCGGCATAATGCGCTTCATGCTTGGGCCTGCGTCTACGAAGATTTTCGCGACTTTCAGATCGTCAATGTCAGCGCCATCGTTGTGTTCAGCGTTAGCAATGGCAGATTCCAGAACTTTCTTGACCAAAACAGCCGCTTTCTTGTTGGTGAAGGTCAAAATTTCCAGTGCCTGCGACACTTTCTTACCGCGAATAAGGTCAGCAACAAGGCGAACCTTTTGAGCAGAAGAACGAGCGTGGCGATGTTGAGCTAAAGTTTCCATCTCTTCCTCCTACTTATTTCTTCTTGGCTTTTTTATCAGCAGCGTGGCCGCGATAAGTACGTGTCGGTGCAAATTCACCCAGTTTGTGACCGACCATTTCGTCGGAAACAAATACCGGAACAT
Source organism: Scandinavium sp. (assembly GCF_036271055.1). GTDB lineage: Bacteria > Pseudomonadota > Gammaproteobacteria > Enterobacterales > Enterobacteriaceae > Scandinavium. Next base: position 8,892 of record NZ_DATBBJ010000023.1, read on the forward strand.
GCTGACGACCATTATGGACAGCGATGGTCAAACCGATCATGTTAGGAAAGATCGTTGAACGACGGGACCAAGTGCGCAGGGGCTTCTTGTCACCGCTTTCCACCG
>NZ_DATBBJ010000024.1:0-170961 GCF_036271055.1 Scandinavium sp.
GGGTTACGCAGAGAGTCGTATCGGGAAACGAGATTGAGAGCCTGTCCAATGTGCATAAAAAAATCCGGAAACGAGGGAGCATTTCCGGATTCTTACACAGCCACTGGATCGATCAACCGATCCTTAACTGATCGGCATTACATCATCGGATGAGCCTTTCTTTAACGGCCAGTCTGAAAATCAGTCTTTACAGGTTTTCTGTGCGTCAAAATGCGTCGATTTATCCGCCACCAGCGTTTTCATTTGTTCGCCAGTATCTGGATTGGCTTGCAACGTGAAGTGCCCTTCGACATTCAGCAGAACGGGTTTGCTCGCAGTACCTCGTGCAGCGGCATAATCGCGCTCTAACTGCGCGTTATTCGCCACCGCAACGCGCTTGCCCGTTGCGCAGTCGGTAAAGGTTGCGGCATCTGCCATGTAGATATACATGCCGCGCATCGCCATTGGCGTAACCGGCAGGCTGGATTTCACCGGTTCAAGCGTGTAGTTCAATGTGGAAACAATCGGATTGCCTTCACGGTCAAGCATTTCCAGCTTGTCGCCTTTCGCGCGATAGTAAGACTTATCACCGTTGCTGTCGGTCAGTACCAATTTTTCAGCCGTACGCGCCCAGGTGCCGTAAGAACCAAACGAAGAAGGTTCGCGTTTAACGCCCTGATAGCGTTCGTTCATCACCCAGGTGCCGTCTTTTTCCAGATACAATGACGTTTCAATGCCTTCGCAGTCAGCGCAGGGCAGCACGCCACGCCAGCTTTGCTGCATCGGTTGCAGAGCTTCTTCCTGCGCCGGTTTCAGAGTCTCATCTGAACGATTATTACAGCCCGGCAGCGCGCAAAGCATGCCTATCGCTGCGAGAGTAACCAGTACCTTCTTCACCGTAATGTCCTTATGCTATTCATTCTTTCGATCAATCACCGGAGTGCCGGACTTTGCCCCGCATCGATTTCACCGATGACTTTTGTGATTTTGATGCCAGCCGACGCTCTTTCGACGCTCGGGTGGGACGCGTTGCTCGGCGGTGTTTTTGTTCAACGGTCAGCGTCTGGATAACCGAAACCAGACGCGCAACAGCCGCTTCGCGATTCATTTCCTGGCTGCGATATTCCTGCGCCTTGATAATGATAACGCCATCAGACGTGAGCAAATGGTGACTGGCCGCGAGCAGCCGCTCTTTGTAATACTCTGGCAGGCTGGAGGCCCGGATGTCAAAGCGCAAGTGAATAGCCGTTGAGGATTTATTCACGTTCTGACCGCCGTTCCCCTGCGCACGGATCGCGGTGATTTCCACTTCGTCGTCAGCCAACGATACCTGACGTGAGATGACAATCATTGCGGCTGCTGCCAACTTGTCGGCAAGATTTCCAGATTGTTCTGCGCATCAGATAACCAAACCGTCCCTTCCTGCAATGTCGCCTGTAGCGTCATATTGCGGGCGGCAAATGTCGTCAACTGCGCCAATTTGGCATCATCAAAATACCAAATACTGAGATTACTGAACCCTTTAAGCGCCGCCTGATTCTGCTGCCACCAAATTTCTGCCGCGCGGCTGTTATAGGTAAACAGCGCCACTTGCTTCGAACGCGAACAGGCTTTTTTGATTCGGCGTTCGTCAGGCAAGCCAAGTTCAATCCACAGATCGATACCCAGATGATCGTTTAACAACCACACTTCCGGTTCGTCGTCAGCACTCAGCCCACGAGTAAACTGCAAACGGTCATCGGCATACATAATCCATGCCAGCAGGCGCAGCATCATACGCTCTTCGGTTTCCGACGGATGACGGGCCAGCGTCAGGCTGGCATCGAGGAACTGGTTGCGGTCGAGATCGGCAACGTTTACCGCTGCTTTATAAATTGTCGCTTTCAGCGCCATGATTTTACTCCTGAAAATTGGCGGCCATTGTACCGAAATCAGCCGCAAAAGGCTGTCGCCAATTCAGCGTAAGACAGCTCATCCTGCTGATATTGCTTAAATGAGTATGGTATAGTCACCTTGCTAAACAGAGTTTATCTTCGTAGGCTTAAACTTGCATCCCACAGTTAAGTCAGAACGCTGACAGGAGGGCATGTGGAAAAGTATTGTGAGTTAATACGCAAGCGGTATGCGGAAATAGCCAGCGGAGACTTAGGATATGTTCCGGATGCGCTGGGTTGTGTGCTAAAAGTATTGAATGAAGTGGCGGCGGATGACGCGATTTCAGAGTCGGTCAGGGAAAAAGCGGCCTATGCGGCGGCAAACTTACTGGTGAGCGATTATGTCAATGAATGAGTCTTATCAACCGATCAACTGTGACGACTATGACAATCTCGAACTCGCCTGCCAGCACCATCTTGTTTTGGCGCTGGAGCTGAAAGATGGCGAAGTGCTGAAGGCGAAAGCCAGTGACTTAGTCTCACGCAAAAACGTCGAATATCTGGTCGTCGACATCTCAGGCGAAAGCCGCGAGCTGCGACTCGACAAGATAGCGAGCTTTAGCCACCCGGAAATTGGTACTGTGGTAGTAAGCGAAGAGTAATCCATAGAAGGGCAGTATTCATTACTGCCCTTTTCTTTGCCTGACAAACGCTAAACCTTCACTGCCTTCCCTGAATTGCCCTTCGACAGTCACGAAATATCCTGCCGCTGCAATTAACGTTTCACCATAAAAAAGCAGCGGCGTGGTGTCACGTAGCCAGGGCGCAACCCCCAATTCCTGCCAGATTTTTTTAAGCTTACGCCCACCGTTGCGCCCAACAATATGCAGATTGCCAGATGCAGTGAACCGCACACTTACGCGCTCATCTTCATTTGGCGCACGGATTTCTGTACCAGCCACCAAATGAAGTGCGCTTGAGCCTGGCAATAACAGCGGCTGCGTGGTATCGGGCCACGCAATCTGCATATCACTTTGACGCGCATAAGCCGGGATCAGCCAGAGTTGCTGTTGATAACGCCTGATTTCGAACGGGTCTACTTGCAGCAACGGATTCGCATCTTCACGCGCCAATGCCACTTCCTGCCAGATACGCTCAAGCATTGTCCGTGAAGGCATTGTGGCCTGACGTTGTGCCAGCCAGCGACGGAGCAATGCTGCGCGCCGGATATCACTCACCTTTAATAACGGTTCAATGGCGAGTTGACCCTGCGTTCCGGTTAAGGCCGCCAGTTCGTTGGCAAGAAGCTCATCCAGCAATTGTTCCTGCTCACCGCACAGTGCCGCGCTCCGGGCCGCAGCTTCGGCGAAATGCGGCCAACGATCGGTCAGTTGCGGCAGCACGCGCAGGCGTAAAAAATTGCGATCATAGCGATCGTCCTGATTGCTTTCGTCTTCAATCCAGCGCAGCGCATTAGCGACAGCCCAACGTTCGAGATCGTCACGCTTGTCATTCAGCAGCGGACGCAGCAGTTTTGTTCCGGCGAACTCAGACTCTACAGCCATCGCCGACAACCCTGCCGGGCCGCTGCCGCGCTTCAATGCCAGCAAAAAAGTTTCGCACTGATCGTCCAGATGCTGCGCCGTAACCAACACCTCACCAGGCTGCAATGATGCACGAAAAGCGGCATAACGCGCTTCGCGTGCGTGAGCCTCAACGCCAAGCCCATTTTCTGCCAGCGTCACTTTCACCACCTCCAGCGGCACAGCCCATTCGCTGCAAACCTGCTGGCAATGCGTCGTCCAGGCGTCGGCGTTGACGCTCAACCCATGATGAATATGGATAGCACGCAACGTGACGTCGGGTGACTGTTCGCGCCAGCACACCAGTTTGTGCAAAAGTACCGTCGAATCAAGGCCGCCGCTAAAGGCGACCAGAATATTGCGGTGTAGAGGTAATGCGTTGGCGACAGAATTAAGGTTCATGGTTTATTGCTGATACAGCTCCAGCGGCAGTCCATCCGGATCATTAAAGAAGGTGAAACGGCGGTCGGTGAACGGATCGATACGAATCGCTTCGCACTTCACACCGTGGCTTTCGAGATGCGCGACAGCGGCATCAATGTCATCGACGCTAAAGGCAAGATGGCGCAGACCGCAGGCTTCCGGACGTGACGGACGCGCGGGCGGGAATGGAAAAGAAAACAGCTCAATGGTGTACTGTCCGTTAAGTGCCAGATCGCCTTTCCAGGAGTCGCGCTCTTCACGATAAAATTCGCTTTCCAGCGTGAAGCCGAGAATATCGCAGTAAAACGCCTTACTGATCGCATAGTCACTCGCGATGATGGCAATGTGGTGAACCTGTTTCAAACCCAGCATGTTATCTCCTTATTCGTCTGCGCAGCACGTTACCTGTCACGAGCCGTTTGACGCAAGCCGTCAGGCCTCTTTTAAGACTCGTACCCAGTACACGCCATGCTCATCGCGCTTCGCACCGTGAATATCCGTTTCAAATCCCGGGTAATGGCGGCCGATGGAGCAAAGCATCAACAGAAAGTCGAGTACCGCCCGGCTCTCTTCGGTGATCATTTCGCCCGGCATTAACAGCGGTACGCCCGGTGGATACGGCAGAATCATGTTCGCTGACACGCGCCCCACCACTTGCTCTATCTCGATCGTTTCGACTTCACCTTTGATCTGACGCTGCCAGGCCTTATGTGGCGTCATTTTCATTTCCGGCAACACGTCGAACGCCCGAAGCATCAAATGAGAAAGCTGATGCTGACGAATTAATTTATGGATCCCCTGCGCCAATTCCTGAATACGCATGTTGCGATAGAAATCAGGATCTTCCGCGTAAAGATCCGGCAGCATATTTTTGACCCGCAGGTTCAAATCATAAGAACGCTTAAACTCGGTCAATCCACGCAGCAGGCCCATGGCGCGAGTTTTATCAATGCCGATACTGAACAGGAACAGCAAATTATACGGCCCGGTTTTCTCAACGACCACGCCGCGCTCGTCGAGGAATTTCGCCACCAGCGCCGCCGGGATCCCCTCTTCACTCATAGTACCTTGTTCATCCATGCCCGGCGTCAGGATCGTGACTTTCACCGGATCGAGATACATATGATCCGCATCGGCGTCAGTAAAACCGTGCCAGTCCTCACCCGGTGAAACGGGCCAACACTCTGCTTCGTCCACTTTTTCCGGCTGCCAGATATCGAAGAACCAACCGTCAGATTCTTCGCGCAGACGCTGAACCTCTTTGCGGAAATGCAGCGCACGCTCCACGGAACGATTGATCAGGCGCTTGCCAGGATTCCCGCGCAACATTGCCGCTGCGGTTTCAATCGAGGCGACAATCGGGTAACTCGGTGACGTCGAGGTATGCATCATAAAGGCTTCGTTGAAGGTGTCTTCGTCGTAATCGCCTTTAATATGAATCAACGAGGCCTGCGACAGCGCCGCCAACATTTTGTGCGTGGACTGCGTTTCGTAGATAACTTTGCCCGGCACGCGGTCGCCACTCATGCCGCTTTTGCCCTGATAAATCGGGTGAAAATGGGTATAAGGCACCCACGCGGAATCAAAGTGAATCGACGGCACATCCAGCGTTTCTTTAATCCAGGTTGTGTTGTACAACAGCCCGTCATAGGTTGAATTGGTGATCACCGCGTGAACCGGCCACTCTGCACCAGCTGCCGCCTCCACTTTTTGCGTGATGCTGTCGCGGGTAAATTCACGCTTCGGAATCCCACCGAGAATACCGAGCGCATTACGCGTTGGCTTCAGCCACAGCGGCACCACATCACTCATCATCAACAGATGAGCCAGCGACTTATGGCAGTTTCGGTCAATCAGCAGCGTGCTGCCCGCCGGAGCGGCATACATCCCGACAATCTTATTTGACGTCGACGTGCCGTTGGTCACCATATAACTTTGCTCAGCGCCAAAAGTGCGGGCGATATACTCTTCCGCTTCCAGATGCGGCCCGGTGTGATCGAGCAACGATCCCAATTCCGTAACCGAAATCGACACATCCGCTTTAAGCGTATTAGCGCCAAAAAAATCGTAGAACAGGCAGCCGACCGGGCTTTTCTGGTAGGCCGTTCCCGCCATATGCCCTGGTGTACAGAAGGTATATTTCCCCTCTTTCACATAATTGAACAACGCGCGGGTAAACGGCGGGGTGATGTTATCGAGATATTCTTTCGTGTACTGGCCTATACGCGTGGCGATGTCCTCTTCCGCGCCCAGCGCGTACTCAAAGAACCACAGCGCCATGCGCATATCGTTAATGCTGACGTCCAGCGTCGAATGGGTGTTGATAAACGCGTACAGCGGCAAATATTCGTTGAGCTGGTTTATTTCACTGCACAGATCCTCGCCGTATTCGTCCCAGTCAAAAATGACGCCGCAGATCCGTGGGTTCTGTTCGACAAACTTGATGAGATCGGCACTGTTCTGCGGCCAGATAATTTTGAATCCCTGCTGAGTCAGCGCGGCTTCCAGATCTTTAATTGGCTGATCTTTGTGATAGACGCCGTGTGGCCCCATGATGGCGATAATATTCACGCATTTCTCCCTGCAATTTCAGTCTGATAAGCATAGCAAAGACACGCCGGAGACTGCACCGGCGTGTACAGGTTATTACATTACAACGCGTTCCACGCATCCTGCCAGGCAATGCCTGCACCCGGTTCATAATAGGATGGCGAAACGTTACACCATGCCCCCTCCGGGAACGATTTGCATTGATACAATGCGCCGTTATTTCGCACAATGTCACCCGGATTGTATTTATTCGTGACACTCCAGTTGCCGTAAGTCACCTCGTCCTGACCCCCACCACTGGCTTTCGCTTTGACGTTGAGAATATAGCTCGTCGAGCTAGTCAGCGCTCCGTCACTCACCGTCAGCCCGATGGCATACTGTGCGTCTTTGGCGCTTTCCGGCACATTGAAGGTAATCACCGCTTTATCTTTACCGGCCACCGTTTGCCCATCCTGCGATTGCCAGGTGTAGGTCAGAGCATCGCCGTTGGCGTCAGTCGACCCTTCAGCACTCAACGACACTTTACTGCCCGCTGTCACCGCTCCGGTTGGGCCTGCGATTCTGGCGACAGGTGCCACGTTGGCGGCGGGGGTCGGTTCTGGCTTAGGCTCTGGTGTCGGTTCTGGCGTTGTGCCGCCTGCGTCCTGCACGATTTTCACGTTGAAGAAGTGCTGAACGCAGCGGGTATAATCCCCTTCTTTAAACGCGCTGAACGGTGTCTGGTAACCTACCAACTGGCACGCATAGACACTGCCCGTTGGCGTATCCGGACTCCAGCCCCAATCCTGCTCCCAGTACACAGGCAATGCACCCGACCCGCCTTCATCAAATTGCTTCATGTTTTTACAACCCAGCACTTCATCCGCCGGGATAGGCACCTTCAGATACTTCGCAAACTCTTTGTAGTAATTGATACGGTTAATGGATTGCGCATTTTCATCTGCACCACCGCACTCTACGCCGCCGTTGATTATCTGAATGGTGACCCCGAACCCCGGAACCAAACCGTTGGCTTTGTCATGCTCGTTGGGTTTCCAGGTGCCATCAATCACGAACAGCATGCTAGGTTTCGGTGGCTGAGGATAGGTGTAGAAGAAAATGGCACTGGCCAGGTTCATCCAGGTATCTGCCACGCGTTCAGGGTGATCGAGCAGCGGCCGAACATCACCGTACATGGCTTCAGAGAACGGACCGTAGTTGTAGTTATAGGAAAGTTGTTTCGCACCGCGGCCAAAATAGCTCAGGAAATCACCGTCCTTATCTTTACCGCAGGGCCATGTCTGCCCCTGCCAGGTATCCGGATTGCATTCCCCGTTGTAGCCGCCTTTCTGCCCTTCCGTCCATCCCATTTCCCGCACATAGACCAGCGCCTGCCGCCATTCAGGCTCATCGCGCCAGCTTTCGTGCCCGCCGGTTTCCTGGGCAAAGTGGGCAAACATGGTGGCCAAAGATTTACGACAAATGGCTTCGCTATCGCGCCCATCAGTGTAACTGGCGCAAAGGGCCGGGAATTTTCCCACCGCTTTCAGGAAGTTAAGATAGGTATATTCCGGAGCGCGCAGCGGGAAAAGATAATTCCAGTCCTTCTCTGCCACAATCTTCTCGACGCGTTTCATGTTTTCCGGGTTTGCACTGCGCCCGACGGTGATGGCTTCAACCTGATCATTGCTGAGCGTGGCAATAGAGGCTTTAACCGCCGCCATTTCAGGGAAGCTGGTCAGTTCCTTCTCTTTTTTATCGAGATCGCTTTGCTTAATGGTGTAGGGTTCACTGCTACTCAGGAGTGCGGCATGTGCGCCGGATAAACCGGTCACCGCCCCCGCCAGGGCAGCCACTGCCCATATGCGTTTCGTTGTCATCTCTCTTTCCTCGCGTTCATTTTCTGCTGCGCTGGTTATTCAGGCAGTAACACGAGTCTACGAGGCTGAAAAAAGAGGCGATCTCATATCCCCTAACAGCGGAATCACGAAATATCAGCAGGCACAAAAACAAAAAAGGCCTGACATAATCAGGCCTTTTTATCACGAATGAGGAAAAATCAGGCGTAGCCGTAGCTCATCAAACGTTGATAGCGACGGTTGAGCAAATCTTCCGTGCTTAGCACGTCGAGATCCGCCAGATCCGCCAGCAGCTGCGCTTTCAGGCTTGCCGCCATTGCTTCCGGCTTACGGTGTGCGCCACCCAGTGGTTCCGGGATAACGGTATCGATAAGCTTCAGCTCTTTCAGACGTGGCGCGATGATACCCATCGCTTCTGCGGCCAGCGGTGCTTTATCCGCACTTTTCCACAGAATGGAGGCACAACCTTCCGGAGAGATAACGGAATAGGTGCTGTACTGCAGCATATTCACTTTATCGCCCACACCAATCGCCAGCGCACCACCGGAACCGCCTTCACCGATCACCGTACAGATAACCGGCACTTTCAGGCGAGACATTTCACGCAGGTTACGGGCAATCGCTTCAGACTGACCACGTTCTTCAGCGCCCACGCCAGGATAAGCACCCGGGGTGTCGATGAAGGTCACGATAGGCATGTTGAAACGTTCTGCCATTTCCATCAGGCGCAGCGCTTTGCGATAACCTTCTGGTGCCGGCATGCCGAAGTTACGACGGATTTTCTCTTTGGTTTCGCGACCTTTCTGATGACCAATGATCATCACCGGACGCCCATCCAGACGTGCGATGCCGCCCACGATAGCTTTGTCGTCGGCATAAGCGCGATCGCCCGCCAGTTCGTCAAATTCATCGAAGGCCAGACGCAGATAATCCAGGGTATACGGACGCTGCGGATGGCGAGCCAACTGAGCAACCTGCCATGCACCGAGATCGGCGAAGATTTTGCGCGTCAGTTCTACGCTTTTCTCGCGCAGACGATACACTTCTTCGTCGATGTTAATATCCAGTTTTTCATCCTGACGGCCTACGGCGGTCAGGGAATCGATTTTCGCTTCCAGCTCTGCAATCGGCTGTTCGAAATCAAGGAAATTCAGACTCATAGTATTCCTGTATTAGTCAAACTCCAGTTCCACCTGCTCCGACCCAATGAGGCCACGCAAATCGTTGAGTAAACGATCGCTCGGAGAAACACGCCAGGTTGCGCCAAAACGCAGCCGCGCGCGTGCATCCGCCCTCTGATAGTAGAGATGTACCGGAATTGTCCCCGAACGGTGGGGTTCCAGAGACTGACGGAGACGGTTTAAAAGCTGGTCATCAATTTGCCTGTCCGTCAGCGAGATAGCAAGCCCGCGAGCATATTTTTCCCGGGCTTCGTCAATGTCCATCACTTCACGGGCGGTCATTTTAAGCCCCCCGCTGAAGTCATCAAAGCTGACCTGTCCGCTGACGATAAGTATGCGGTCTTTTTCCAGCAAATGCTGGTATTTATCCAGCGCGTCGGTGAACAACATCACCTCCAGCCGCCCGGAACGGTCATCCAGCGTACAGATGCCGATACGATTGCCTCGCTTGGTGACCATTACCCGCGATGCAATCACGAGCCCCGCCGCTGTGGTCACTTTACCACGATCGGTCGGATGCATGTCTTTAAGCCTCAGGCCGCCGACATAGCGCTCAATTTCTTTTAAATACTGAGTGATCGGGTGTCCGGTCAGGTACAAACCTAACGTTTCTCGCTCCCCATCCAGTACGATTTGTTCTGGCCACGGCTGACAGCTGGCGTAGGATTGTTCTACCTGTTCCGGCTCATCGGCCAGAACGCCAAACATATCAGCCTGACCGATAGCTTCGGCTTTGGCGTGCTGATCGGCCGCTTTCAGTGCATCCGGCAGAGAATTCGCCAGCGCAGCACGGTGCGGGCCGAGGCGGTCAAACGCCCCGGACATGATCAGTTTTTCCAGCACACGCTTGTTGAGCTTTTTGGTATCTACGCGGGCGCAGAGATCAAACAACTCTCGGAAATAGCCGCCTTCGTTACGTGCCTCAAGGATAGCCTCAATCGGGCCTTCGCCAACGCCTTTGATCGCGCCAATACCGTACACTATCTCCCCGTCATCATTGACGTGGAAATGGTACAGCCCGGAGTTGATATCCGGCGGCAGGATTTTCAGCCCCATGCGCCAGCATTCGTCGACCAGGCCGACCACTTTCTCGGTATTGTCCATATCAGCAGTCATTACCGCCGCCATAAACTCGGCCGGATAGTGCGCTTTCAGCCACAGCGTCTGGTAGGAAACCAGCGCATAAGCGGCGGAGTGAGATTTGTTAAAGCCGTACCCGGCGAATTTTTCCACCAGGTCAAAAATTTTAATCGCCAGTTCGCCATCAACGCCGCGAGATTTCGCGCCATCTTCAAAGCCACCGCGTTGTTTGGCCATTTCGACAGGGTTCTTTTTCCCCATCGCACGACGCAGCATATCCGCACCGCCGAGGCTGTAACCGGCCAGAACCTGCGCAATCTGCATCACCTGTTCCTGATACAGAATGATGCCATAGGTCGGTTCCAGCACGGGTTTCAGGGATTCGTGCTGCCACTGGATATCGGGATAGGAAATTTCTTCGCGGCCGTGTTTACGGTCGATAAAGTTATCTACCATCCCTGATTGCAACGGCCCCGGACGGAACAGGGCCACCAGGGCTATCATGTCTTCGAAGCAGTCCGGCTGCAGACGTTTAATCAGGTCTTTCATGCCGCGGGATTCAAGCTGGAACACCGCAGTGGTTTCCGAGCGTTGCAGCATGTCGAAGCTTTTCTTATCTTCCAGCGGGATCGCGGCGATATCGATTGGATCTAAACCCTGCTTCGCCCGGCGCGGGTTGATCATCTTCAACGCCCAGTCGATGATCGTAAGCGTACGCAGGCCGAGGAAGTCGAACTTCACCAGCCCGGCATATTCCACGTCGTTTTTATCGAACTGTGTAACCGGATGGTTCCCGGATTCATCGCAGTACAACGGCGCAAAATCAGTAATTTTGGTTGGCGCGATGACTACGCCCCCGGCGTGTTTACCGGCGTTACGCGTGACGCCTTCGAGCTTACGCGCCATGTCGATCAGCGCTTTGACTTCTTCGTCAGCCTCGTAGATTTCCGGCAACTGCGGCTCAGCTTCAAAGGCTTTGGCGAGTGTCATGCCCGGATCGGGCGGCACCAGTTTAGAAATTCGGTCGACGAAACCATACGGATGGCCCAGCACGCGCCCTACGTCGCGGATAACCGCTTTCGCCGCCATCGTACCGAAGGTGATGATCTGCGAAACCGCATCACGTCCGTACATTTCTGCAACGTGTTCAATGACCTGGTCGCGTTTCTCCATACAGAAGTCAACGTCGAAGTCGGGCATCGAGACACGTTCCGGGTTAAGAAAACGTTCGAAAAGCAGGTCGAATTCCAGCGGATCGAGATCGGTAATTTTGAGCGCATAAGCGACCAGTGAGCCAGCACCGGAACCACGACCAGGACCAACCGGCACGCCGTTATCCTTCGACCACTGGATAAATTCCATTACGATCAGGAAGTAGCCCGGGAAGCCCATCTGGTTGATAACCTGGAGTTCAATATCCAGGCGCTCATCGTACTCTTTGCGTTTCTCAGCGCGCTCGGCTGGTTCCGGGAACAAGAATTCCAGGCGCTCTTCAAGACCTTCTTTCGATTTCACCACGAGGAAATCTTCGGTGGTCATTTCCCCGGTAGGGAACTGCGGCAGAAAATATTCACCAAGACGAACGGTAACGTTACAGCGTTTGGTGATTTCTACCGTGTTGGCCAACGCTTCCGGAATGTCGGCAAACAGCTCGCACATTTCATCTTCGGTACGCAGGTATTGTTGCGTGGAATAGTTACGTGGTCGCTTCGGATCGTCTAGCGTAAAACCATCGTGGATTGCAACACGGATTTCATGGGCATCAAAATCCCCGGTGTCGATAAAGCGTACGTCATTGGTCGCTACGACCGGTAAACCGCGTTCTTCGGCCAGTTTTACCGCCGCGTGAAGGTAATTTTCTTCGTCGGCGCGACCGGTGCGGATTAGCTCCAGATAGTAGCGATCCGGGAAATGTTCTTCATAAAAGGAAACGCACTGCTCGACCAGCGGCGTATTGCCACGCAGCAAGGCTCGGCCCACATCACCCATTCGTGCGCCAGAAAGCAGAATCAGGCCTTCTTTCAGCTCAACCAACCAGTCGCGGTCGATATACGGCCCAAGCGCGCCATATCCGCGTTGATACGCGCGCGAGATCAGCAGCGTCAGGTTCTGATAGCCTTCGTTGTTGGTGGCAAGCACGGTCAGTTGTGTTAGTTCATCCGCCAACAGATCGCTCTGGACGTGGAAATCGGCACCGATAATTGGTTTCAGTCCAGCGCCGTGACCTGCGCCATAGAACTTGACCAGACCGCAAAGGTTGGTGAAATCGGTGATCGCAAGTGCAGGCATGCCGAACTCGGCCGCCTTTTTCACCAGCGGCCCGGTCTTCGCCAGCCCATCAATCATGGAGTAGTCGCTATGCACCCGCAGGTGTACGAAACGTGGTTCAGCCATCTTCAGATCCCGCTTTACTTAGTCAGGCAATGCCCAGTGCGCGTTTAACAGGCCCGAAACTGCGGCGGTGGTGTTCAGTGGCGCCATGCAGAGCCAACTTTTCCAGATGGAAAGCCGTCGGATATCCCTTATGCTGGGCGAAGCCATACTCGGGAAAAGCGTGATCCAGCGTGGTCATTTCCGCATCGCGGGACACTTTCGCCAGAATGGAGGCCGCACTGATTTCCGCAACACGGCTGTCGCCTTTAACGACGGCCATTGATGGCACCGGCAATGCAGGGCATCGGTTGCCGTCAATCAGCACGTACTCCGGAGCAATATGTAGCCCCGCCACCGCACGTTGCATCGCCAGCATCGTGGCGTGCAGAATGTTGAGTTCGTCGATTTCGTGCGGCTCCGCACGTCCAAGGCTCCAGCTTAATGCCTTCTCTTTGATTTCAACGAACAGCGCCAGACGGCGCTTTTCACTCAGTTTTTTGGAGTCGTTCAGACCGATAATAGGGTTTGCCGGATCGAGGATCACCGCCGCCGTGACGACTGCGCCCACCAACGGGCCACGCCCCACTTCGTCAACACCCGCCACCAGATGGGTGTGCGGATAGGTAAATATGTCTGTCATTGTGCCAGCTCCAGCACCGCGTCGGCTGCCTGCTCATCGGCATTGCAGCGGATCTGCTGATGCAGTTCGCGGAAAGTATCGTGCATCGCGTGGCTGGTTTTCCCATCGGCCAGTAACGGTCGCAGCGCTTGCGCAAGCATTTCTGGCTGACACTCATCCTGCAACAGTTCTTTGACCAGCTCCCGGCCTGCCAACAGATTAGGCAGCGACACGTAGTCGGTTTTCACCAACCGCTTCGCAAGCCAGAAAGTGAACGGCTTCATGCGATAACCTACCACCATCGGGCATTTTGCCAGCATGCATTCAAGCGCCGCCGTGCCAGAGGCAAGCAGTGCGGCATCACTGGCAACCATGGCTTCGCGTCCCATGCCATTCAGCATATGGACATTCAGATCCGGGGTGACTTCCGCTTTAATGCGTTCAAACTGCTCGCGACGCTTGCTATTCACCAGCGGCACGACAACTTCCAGGTCCGGATAATGCTGGCGCAGCAATTGTGCTGTTTTCAGGAAATCAGCACTGAGCATTTCCACTTCCGCACCACGACTGCCCGGTAACAGCGCCAGACAATGGACATCATGGGCGATACCCAGCGTGTCTCTGGCGGCGTTTTTATCAGGATCCAGCGGCATGGCATCAGCCATGGTGTGGCCGATAAAGCGGCAAGGCACATTGAATCGGTCATAAAACGCTTTTTCGAAAGGCAGAAACGCAAGCACCATATCGGTAGCTCTGCCAATTTTGAAAACACGTTTCTGTCGCCATGCCCAAACGGACGGGCTGACGTAATGAATGGTTTTTATACCCTTCTTTTTCAGATTCCCTTCAAGGGTAATGTTGAAATCAGGGGCATCGATGCCGACGAAAACGTCAGGTTGGAGTTCGGTAAAACGGCGGGTTAAGTCAGCACGAATATGCAGCAAACGACGCAGGCGACCGAGGACTTCGACAATCCCCATCACTGCCAGTTCTTCCATTTCATACCAGGCTTCGCAGCCTTCAGCCTGCATCAGTGGGCCAGCCACACCGACGAATCGGGCGTTCGGCACGCGTGCTTTCAGCGCACGAATCAGACCTGCACCAAGAATATCGCCGGAGGTTTCTCCGGCGACCAGGGCAATCGTTAGCGGACGTTCAGCCATTAACGAATCAGACCACGCGTAGAGCGTTCGAAGAAGTCATAGAAGGCTTTCACTTCAGGATGTTTCTCTGCAAGTTCAGCGATTTCCGGTTTAGCTTCTTCCAGCGTTTTACCGCTGCGGTAGAGCACTTTATACGCATTGCGAATCGCAATCAGCGCTTCTCTGCTGAAACCGCGGCGCTTCAACCCTTCGATGTTTACACCGTAAGGGGTGGCGTGGTTGCCCTGCGCGATAACGTACGGAGGGACGTCCTGGGCAACGCCAGAACAGCCACCGACCATCACGTGTGCACCAATGATGCAGAACTGATGGACAGCCGTCATACCGCCGATAATCACGAAGTCGTCCAGTGATACGTGACCCGCCAACGTTGCGTTGTTGGCGAGAATGCAGCGGTCACCGACAGTACAATCATGCGCCACGTGAGCGTTGATCATCATCAGGTTGTCGCTGCCTACCTTCGTCAATCCACCGCCCTGTACTGTGCCACGATGAATGGTGACGCTTTCGCGGATGCGGTTGCGATCGCCAATCTCCACACGAGTCGGTTCGCCAGCGTATTTGAGATCCTGGTTAACTTCCCCGATGGAAGCAAACTGATAAATTTCATTGTCGCGGCCAATGGTCGTATGACCATTAACCACAACATGAGACTTCAGTACGGTCCCTTCGCCAATACTGACGTTAGGTCCAACAATACAAAACGGACCAATGTGAGCGTTAGCACCGATAACGGCGCCTTCTTCCACAATGGCGGTAGGATGGATAAAGGCAGTTTTATCAATCACGTATTAGGCCTCCCGGCTGCGCGCGCACATCATAGTCGCTTCGCAAACAACTTTACCGTCAACCATTGCCACGCCTTTGAAGCGGGTCAGGCCACGGCGAGTTTTCTCAAAGGTAACTTCCATGATCATCTGATCACCAGGCACAACTGGCCGCTTGAAGCGTGCTTCGTCGATACCTGCGAAGTAGTAGAGTTCACCCGGTTCCAGTTTACCCACGCTCTTAAATGCCAGAATGCCTGTGGCCTGAGCCATGGCTTCCAGAATCAACACGCCTGGGAAAATGGGCTTGCCCGGAAAATGCCCCTGGAAAAACGGTTCATTCACGGTGACGTTTTTAACTGCGCGCAGAAAACGACCTTCTTCAAAGTCCAGCACGCGATCAACCAGTAAAAACGGGTAGCGGTGTGGCAGAAGTTCCAGAATCTCTTCAATGTGCAGAGTATGAGTGTCAGTAGTCAAAATACTCTTCCTGTCTAAATATACTTAAATGCAATAATAACACGGCCTGCCAGATTATAAGAAATCAGACAGGCCGGGAAGGTTGGCGCTTAGGATGAAACGTCAGTCTTGTTGGCTGGCTTTACGCTCGAGTGCTTTGAGACGTTTGCTCATGCCATCAATATTCATCACCAGTGCAGCAGTTTTACGCCATGCCTTATTCGGCTGTAGCGGAATGCCAGAGGAGTATACACCAGGCTCGGTGATCGGACGCATAACCATACCCATTCCAGTCACGGTGACTTTGTCACAGATTTCCATATGGCCATTGATTACACTCGCACCACCAATCATGCAGTAACGGCCAATTTTCAGGCTGCCCGCGAGGATAACGCCACCTGCAATGGCGGTATTGTCACCAATGATCACGTTATGCGCAATCTGACACTGGTTATCAATGATAACGCCATTGCCGATCACGGTATCATCAAGTGCACCACGATCGATGGTGGTACAGGCGCCAATCTCTACACGATCGCCAATAATGACACGACCCAATTGAGGGATCTTCACCCAATTACCACGATCGTTAGCGTATCCAAAACCATCAGAACCGATAACCGTACTGGACTGGATCAGGCAATTTTCACCGATCTCAATCTCATGGTAAACGGAAACGTTCGCCCACAGGCGAGTTCCGGCACCGATCGTCGTATTTTTACCAACGAAACAACCTGCGCCAATACGCACATTATCACCAAGAACGACATCGGATTCGATAACGGCATTCGCGCCAATTGAAACGTTCTGCCCCAGTTTTGCCGTGGCATCAACCACCGCACTGGGTGCAATATCCTGCGCCGGCTGTGGCGTGGAATCGAGAATTTGGGCCATACGGGCATAGGTCAGGTAGGGATTCTTCACTACCAATGCCGCGCTTTTGGCAAAAGGCAAATCGTCCGCCGTCATCACAACAGCAGATGCCTGGCATGCGGCCAGGTGTTCACGGTATTTAGGATTTACCATGAACGTAATTTGGCCTGTTTTAGCCGATTGCATGGACGCAACAGCGGTGATGACGAGATCGCCATCACCGTGTAATTCTGCATCCAACTGCTGAGCTAAATCAGCCAGTCGAATTGAAGGCATTACTTATTTAACCTGTTTCAGCACATCAGCGGTGATGTCTTTAACGTCACTGCTGTTGTAAGCAACGGTATTGGCGTCAACAACCAGATCAATTTTCTGGTCAGCCGCTACGCTCTTCACTGCAGCCTGGATACGAGTAACCAGCTTGCCGCGCTCTTCGTTAGAACGACGTGAACGATCCTGCTCGAAAGCCTGAGCTTTCTGAGAGAATGCCTGGCGCTGAGTCATGATGTCTTTTTCCATCTTGCTGCGATCGCTAGCTTTCATGGTAGAGCCATCACGCTGCAGACGCTGCATTTTGCTCTGCAGATCAGATTCCTGACGCTGCAATTCGCTGGCGCGGCCTTTGAATTCGTTCTCCAGAGTCGCGGAAACACCCGTTTTCTGCGCAACCTGCTGGAACAAAGTACCCATGTTAACAATTGCAATAGTATCTGCAGCTTGTGCAGATGCTGCCATTGCCAAACCCAGACCTGCAGCTAATAACCACTTTTTCACAATAAAACTCCTTACCATCCTAAGAGTGCCCGGAGGCACCGTTCTTTGCGAAGTCATGCAACCACGCGAGTGATCGTCAGATGTCATCGCTACACAGCACTAGCATTCCTTTGCACAAAACAATTACCAGGTTTTACCAATGTTAAACTGGAACTGTTCTGCTTTGTCTCCATCGTACTTTTTAAACGGTTGGGCGTAGGAGAAGACCAACGGCCCCAATGGCGACATCCATTGTAATGCGATACCTGCAGACATACGGATATTGCCCGGGTCGCCATAATCAGGCACCCCTGCGGCTTGCATCTGCGCGGTGTTTTCCCAGTTTGTATCCCAGACAGTACCGGCATCCCAGAAGACAGAAGTACGTACTGAGTTAGCATATTTATCGCTGATAAACGGCGTTGGAACAATCAACTCGGCACTGGCAACAGCCATGGCGTTACCACCGACTGCATCGTCTGACTTACAGACGCCAGTAGCAGTGCTTCCGCAGTTATCCTGGTTCGGACCGTAGTAAACCGCTTTAGGACCGATGTTGTTCGACTGGAAACCACGTACCGTGCTTGAACCACCGGCATAGAAGTTTTCATAGAACGGAAGCTCTTTCCCGCCTAAGCCATCACCGTAACCCCAACGCGTACGACCTAACAAGACCCACTTATGATCGTTATCCAGTGGGAAGTAGGACGCGGTATCCAGCGTGACTTTATAGAATTCATTATCAGAACCCGGAATCGTCACTTTACCGTTCAGGTTGACGCGCGAACCGTCCGTTGGGAAGAACCCACGGTCAAGTTTGTTATACGTCCAACCATAGTTGAAGGTGAAGTCATCTGCAGAGAATCCGTTTTCGTTACCCGTCGTGCTTGTTCCCTGACCGATAGAATCCAGGTAACGGTTCATCGCCACCTGCGGCTGCATGTTGGACAGGTCGTTATGCACATAACCTAAGCCCGCACGTAGCGTGTTGTATTCGTTAACCGGGAAGCCAAGCGTACCGTCAAGACCATAGCTCTTGTTGGTATACGAGGAGAGGTCAGCATCATCGGCTTTAAAGTCATTATAGAAGATACGACCGCCGAGACTCACACCATCCACCGTAAAGTACGGGTTAGTGACAGAGAACTCAGAATAGGTCTGATAATCGTTCTTCGTGCCGTTGATACCAACAGAATAGCCTGTACCCAGCCAGTTATCCTGCTGGACACCGACCTGGAAACTGATACCACTTTCGGTGCCGTAACCCACACCGAAGTTGAAGCTACCGGTGTTACGTTCTTTAACCTTGTAGACCACATCAACCTGATCCGGGCTGCCCGGTACACGTTGGGTATCTACGTCAACGGTTTCAAAGTAACCAAGACGGTTCAGACGATCTTTACCTGAATCGACCAGATCGCTACCGAGCCATGCGCCTTCCATCTGACGCATTTCGCGACGCAGAACGGCATCTTTGGAGGTATCGTTTCCTTCAAAACGGATCTTACGCACGTAGTAACGGTTACCCGCATCCACGCTCACGTGAAGCTTCACGGTTTTGTCAGTATCGTTAATTTCAGGCTGGGACTGTACGCGTGGATAAGCGTAACCGTAGCGACCGAGAAGTTTCTTAATGTTATCTTCCATTTTGGTCACTTTGGCGCCGTTATAGAGCTCGCCTGGCTCTATTTTGGTCAGGCTTTCGATCTCCGCAGAGTGGCCCGCCAGGTTTCCGCTCACCTCAACGCCCGACAGCTTGTACTGCTCGCCTTCGGTAATGTTAACGGTGATGTAGATACCTTTTTTATCCGGCGTCAGGCTGACCTGCGTGGAATCGATATTGAAACGCGCATAGCCGCGATCCAGATAGTAGCTACGCAGAGTTTCAAGGTCACCCGCCAGCTTCTGTTTCTGGTATTTACGATCGCCGACCACGTTCCACCACGGCACTTCGTCGCGCAGCTGGAAGTTGGAGATCAGTTCATCGGTACTGAACGCATGGTTACCGACGATGTTGATCTGTTGAATTTTGGCAGACACGCCTTCCTGGAAGACCAGTTTGAGGTCAACACGGTTACGCGGCAGCGGAGTGACAACGGCTTTTACGCTCGCGCTGTACTTACCGACGCTGTAATAGAAGTCTTCCAGTCCCTTCTCGATATCACCGAGAGTGGTACGGTCGAGAGATTCGCCAACACGTACGCCAGAGGCTTCGAGGTTCTGTTTGAGCATGTCATCTTTCACCGATTTATTACCGGAGAAAGTGATGCTGGCAATCGTTGGGCGCTCTTTAACCTGCACCAACAACGTATCCCCATCACGCAGAACACGAACATCCTCGAAGTTGCCAGTGGCAAACAACGCACGGATGGTGTTACTGATGTCATCATCAGTAACCGTATCGCCAGGACGAACTGGCATGCTGAGGAGGGCCGCACCAACAGCGACTCGCTGCAAGCCTTCGAAATGAATATCCTTCACTACGAATCCGTCAGCCCCGTATACGGTCGCGCTGCCGAACAGCAGCGACGCTATGAGCAACTTTTTCATCGCCATCGTTATTATGCGTTCTTCCTAACACTCTCTCTACAACCGAGAGAAATCATTGAAAAGTGCAAGCCCCATTAACAGCATCAGCAATATTGAGCCAATGCGATAACTAAAGTCTTGAACTCGCTCGGATACCGGTCCGCCCTTCAGCTTTTCAATCGCCAAAAAGAGCAGATGACCCCCGTCTAAAACGGGAAGCGGGAACAGGTTGATAATGCCCAGATTCACACTGATGAGCGCAAGAAACATCAGATAGTAAATCAACCCAAACTCCGCTGACATCCCAGCCCCCTGAGCAATCGAAATTGGCCCACTGAGGTTGTTCAGTTTTACGTCACCGGTTATCAATTTCCCCAGCATCTGAACCGTTAACTTCATCAATTGCCAGGTTTTATCCGTGGCTTGAATGATGGCGGCGAACGGCCCGTACTGGCGCACTGTCTTGTATTCATCGGGCAACGGGATAATTTTTGGAACCACTCCCGCAAACCCTTCAGCTTTCCCTTTGCCGGGTTTTGTATCTGGTATCAGCGTTAAAGACAAGGCACTTCCCTGTCTATCAATCTCGAGGCGCAATGGCTTGCCGGGATTGTCGCGCACCTGAGTGACAAATGTCATCCACTGCGTGAGTGGCTGACCATCGACTTTAACGATCCTGTCGCCAGCTTGCAAACCTGCTTTACGTGCAGCCGAGTCAATTTGCACTTCAGCCAACACGGTTTCGACTTGCGCCCCACGCGGACGAATCCCCAGTGACGCAACGGGATCCTCTTTGTCAGGCTCGAAGGCCCAGTGACGCAAATTGAGAATTTTGTCCTGACGCTGTTGCGTGCCGAAAGGCGCAACCGTAAGCGTCGTTTGCTCATCACCGATTTTGGTCACCAGCGCCAGACGAACTGCATCCCAATCAGGCGTTTCGATACCATCTACGGCTTTAAGTTCCGTTCCTGGTGCAATTTGTGCTTCGGATGCAATCGAGTTGGGCGTTATTTCACCAACAACGGGCCGCACGCCAGGGACGCCGATGATAAACACCAGCCAGTAGGCGAAGATAGCAAAAAGAAAATTCGCAACCGGACCGGCCGCAATGATCGCGGCGCGCTGGCCGACGGTTTTGTTGTTGAAGGCGTAGTGACGCATTTCCGGTGCAACCGGTTCAACGCGTTCATCCAGCATTTTGACATAACCGCCCAGAGGGATGAGGGCGATGACATATTCAGTACCCTGACGGTCAACACGACGCCAGAGCGCTTTGCCAAAACCAATGGAAAAGCGCTCTACACGTACGCCGCAGCGACGAGCAACCCAGAAATGACCAAATTCATGCACGGTGATTAATACACCCAGTGCAACAATGAATGCAGCCAAATTCCAGAGAATGCTCAGCATAAAACCTTCCGTCAAATCGTCCTGAAGACTAAAAGTAGCAGGCAAGCAAAGACCGGAACGGCTGCCGTCAGGCTGTCAATTCGGTCGAGGATCCCACCATGCCCGGGAATCAAATTCCCGCTGTCCTTAATGCCTGCTTCACGCTTGAACATGCTTTCGGTTAAATCACCGAGAACCGACGCTAAAGCGGCAATCAATGAGCAAATCAGCAGTGTTGCAGGTGGAACATCAAGGTTCACACACAGGCCATAAATCCATGAAATCACAGCCGCCGTGAACAATCCACCAATAAAGCCTTGCCAGGTCTTGCCCGGAGACACTTTCGGCGCAAGCTTGTGCTTACCGAACAGTTTTCCAAACATATAAGCACCTGAATCTGCGCCCCAAACCAGGATCATGACATAGAGCAGCCAAACCGCACCGCTGTAATGATTCTCATCATAATGCCAGGCACGCAGAGCCAGCATTCCCCAGAAGAAAGGGATAATGGTCAACAGACCAAACACCAGACGCAGCGTTTTAGAGTGACGCCACAGCGCGGCAGAACCCGGATAAAACAGGACCAGCAACAGCGCCACAATCCACCACCCCATCGAGGCCCAAAGGGCGCCTTCCACCAACGGTTGATGGACGTTGTGATGATATTCCGGCAGCAAAAAGAGCATTGCGGCGAGAATCAATCCGCAAAGCACCGCCAGCCATACTCGCTGTGAACGAGTGTTAAAACCGCTGAATTGTCCCCATTCCCAGGCCGCTACCATGCACACCACTAAAGTGACAATAGCAAAGCCGGCTGGCGGCAACAGAAACAGTGCCGCTATTACAACGGGTATTAAAACGAAAGCAGAGATCAGGCGATACTTCAGCAAGAGCTACCCCCATCAGGCTTTGTCGCCACCAGGCTCGGTGCCGCCGAAACGACGCTCTCGATTGGCAAAAGCATGCAGCGCACCTTCAAAGTCTTGTTCATCGAAATCGGGCCAGAGAACATCTGTAAAGTAAAGTTCGGCGTAGGCAATTTGCCAAAGCAAAAAGTTACTAATGCGATGCTCTCCCCCTGTCCTAATTACTAAATCTACGGGAGCCAGTTCATGCATGCAGATTTGCTGACCCAACAAATCCTCTGTGATTTCATCAGGACGAAGGTGCCCTTCCTGAACCTGTGCAGCCAGATGCTGAACTCCCTGGATAATGTCCCAGCGGCCACCATAATTCGCGGCAATATTTAGCGTCAGCCCGGTATTATCCTGGGTCAACGTCTCTGCCTTGCGAATACGCTCCTGTAAACGGGCGTTAAAACGGTGGGTATCACCGATAATACGTAAGCGTACGTTATGTCTGTGCAGGCTTTTCACTTCACTATCAAGCGCCCAGACAAACAGTTCCATCAGCGCGCTGACTTCCTGCTCGGGGCGGTTCCAGTTTTCACTGCTAAAAGCGTAAAGCGTTAACGCCTCAATACCATTATTTGCAGCAAAAGAGACGGCACGGCGCACCGATTTTGCCCCGGCTTTATGACCGAAGGCACGGATCTTGCCTTGTCTCTTCGCCCAGCGACCATTGCCATCCATAATAATAGCCACATGATGACAGCCGTGGGCAGGCAGGTTCTCGCTGATTGATTGGTTAACAGACAACATAACGCGTTATTAGTCCATGAAAAGGAATTAGCGGTACCGGAATACAGACGCTTAGCGCAAAAAAGCCGTGCAAATCCACGGCTCACTCGATAACACTTTGTCGTTACAGCGTTATCGAGTGGCGCAGACTATAACACTGAAGCCCAGCGCTAACAAATGATGCCGCATCCGTTGGATGGATAATCATCAGCTTGCGAGGCGCATCACCTGTTGGCTTGCCGCATTTCTGGCACGAGCATCGACGTCCATCACCTCATCAACGCAAGCAGGTTCTTGCAGACTTAAGGTATCCAGGACGGCGAGGTTCACGGCGGCGATATCCGTAAAGCGGATCTTCGACGTCAGAAATGCTTCAACGCTCACCTCGTTCGCCGCGTTCAACGCTGTCGTCGCCGCCTGCCCTTGATCAAAGGCATCCATCGCCAATTTCAGGCATGGGTAGCGCTCATAATCAGGAGCCGCAAATGACAACTCACTCAGCGCATAGAAATCCAGCGGTTTAACACCCGATTCCACGCGGTTTGGCCATGCCATTGTATGGGCAATCGGCGTACGCATATCAGGTTCGCCCAATTGTGCCAACACACTGCCATCACGGTAGCGAACCATCGAGTGGATAACAGACTGCGGATGGATAATGACTTCCATCTGTTTTGCCGATGCGTTAAACAGCCAACGTGCTTCTATGTATTCCAGACCTTTGTTCATCATGGTGGCAGAGTCGACGGAGATTTTACGTCCCATCGACCAGTTCGGATGACGACAAGCTTGATCTGGCGTCATATCGCGCAGCTCAGGCAGAGGCGTTTCGCGGAACGGGCCACCCGATCCGGTAAGCAGAATCGACGATACGCCATTCTGCTCAAGGGAAGCGTAACCTAGCTGATTTTGAATTGTTTCCGGTAAACTCTGAAAAATCGCGTTATGTTCACTGTCTACGGGCAGCAGACGCGCCCCGCTCTCTTTCACCGCCTCCATGAACAAGCGTCCACAGGTCACCAGCGACTCTTTATTGGCCAGCAGAATGGTTTTCCCGGCCCGAATCGCCGCGAGCGTCGGCATCAGCCCCGCCGCCCCTACAATCGCCGCCATGACGTGCTCAACATCATCCATCGCAGCCACGTCGCAGGCCGCCTGCTGCCCACTCAGAACTTCCGTCTGGCTCCCGTGCTGGCGCAGCGCGACAATCAATGCGGCCGCGCTCTGCGCATCATCCATTACGGCATATTGCGGGGAGAACTCCAGGCATTGTTCGACCATACGGTCGACGTTTTTCCCTGCCACCAGCGCGGTCACGGAGAAAAGGTCACGATTGTGACGCACCACGTCCAGCGTGCTGCAGCCAATGGAGCCCGTGGAGCCCAGAACGGTTAAATGCTTCATGAAAAATCCGAAGAAGAAAGGCTAAAAAGCAAAACGCCGCCAGCAAAACCCGGAGGTTTCCTGAACGGCGTTCATCAGATAACATCAGAAATCAGAACTGCATCAGTTCCGCTTCTTTCTCTGCCAGCGCCGCGTCGACTTTTTTGATCGCAGCATCAGTCATCTTCTGTACATCGTCCTGAGAACGACGATCATCATCTTCACTGATTTCTTTATCTTTCAGCAAAGCTTTCACTTTGTCGTTCGCATCACGCCGCACGTTACGCACGGAAACACGCGCCTGCTCCGCTTCACCACGTACGATCTTGGTCAGATCTTTACGACGTTCTTCCGTCAGTGGTGGCAGTGGAACGCGAATATCGGTGCCCGCTGAACTTGGGTTCAGACCGAGGTCAGAGGCCATGATCGCTTTCTCAACGGCTGGGCTCAGGGAGCGATCAAACACGTTGATTTTCAGGGTGCGGGAGTCTTCTACCGTCACGCTTGCCAGCTGGCGCAGCGGAGTCGGAGTACCGTAGTATTCAACAATAATACCATCGAGCAGGCTCGGAGAAGCACGACCCGTACGGATTTTGCTGATCTGGTTTTTGAATGATTCTACGCATTTTTCCATGCGTACTTCGGCATCTTTTCTGATATCGCTAATCACGTTACGAATCCTTGAAATCTTGTCTCAGGCTGACCATATAGCACCCCCGCCAATTTGCGAGTGTGCTAAGTATAGTCCGTAAAATTCTTGCCGCCGAAAACGGCAGGCTTGCAACAAAGGCAATAATGAAGCGGAATCTTACCTTTATTTGCAGGATACGGAAATTATTCCGTAATCAATGTGCCTTCTTGCTCGCCCATAACCACGCGACGCAATGCGCCCGGTTTGTTCATGTTGAAGACACGAATAGGCAGTTTATGGTCACGAGCCAGCGTGAACGCGGCAAGATCCATGACTTTCAGCTCTTTATCCAACACTTCGGTGTAGGACAACTGCTCGTACATGGTCGCAGTCGGATCTTTTGCCGGGTCAGCGGTAAACACGCCGTCCACTTTGGTGGCTTTCAGCACCACATCGGCTTCGATTTCAATCCCGCGCAAACATGCAGCGGAATCGGTGGTAAAGAATGGGTTGCCGGTACCGGCGGAGAGGATCACCACGCGGTTATTACGCAGTAAGCTAATCGCTTCTGCCCAGCTGTAGTTATCACACACACCATTCAATGGAATGGCGGACATCAGGCGAGCATTCACATAGGCGCGGTGCAGTGCATCACGCATTGCCAGGCCGTTCATGACCGTTGCCAGCATGCCCATGTGGTCGCCCACAACGCGGTTCATACCCGCTTTTGCCAGGCCCGCACCACGGAAAAGGTTACCACCACCAATCACCACACCGACCTGGATGCCCAGTTCGACCAGTTCTTTAATTTCCTGCGCCATACGGTCGAGAATGCTGGCGTCGATACCGAAGCCTTCAGTTCCCTGCAGTGCTTCGCCACTGAGCTTCAGCAGAATGCGTTTGTAGACGGGTTTTGCATTGGTAGCCATATTTCTTTCCTGGGACTGTCAACGTTTGAGATGAGTAAATGTCTCGCGACAAGATAAGTCGCTTATCAGTGCAAGCCTATAGGAACCTGACTGATTTTCACTTGATGAGGCTCAAAAAGAAGCCGCCCTCAGGCGGCTCCTTTAAGATAATTAAGACTGCTTGGACATTGCAGCAACTTCTGCTGCGAAGTCAGTCTCAACTTTCTCGATACCTTCGCCCACTTCAAAGCGGATGAAGTTAGTCACGGTCGCGTTGTTCTCTTTCAGGAACTGGCCCACAGATTTGCTTGGGTCCATAACGAAAGGCTGGCCAGTCAGAGAAACTTCGCCAGTGAATTTCTTCATGCGGCCTTCAACCATTTTCTCTGCGATTTCTTTCGGCTTGCCAGACTGCATGGCGATGTCCAGCTGTACCTGGTATTCTTTTTCTACCACGTCTGCAGACACGTCTTCTGGGTTCACGAATTCTGGCTTGCTTGCAGCAACATGCATTGCAACTTGCTTAACCAGTTCTTCGCTTGCGCCTTGAGCGGCAACCAGAACACCGATGCGAGCACCGTGCAGGTAGCTACCCAGCACGTCGCCTTCCAGGGAAGCAACACGACGGATGTTGATGTTCTCACCGATTTTAGCAACCAGCGCAACACGCTCTTCTTCGAACTGTGCTTTCAGAACGTCAATATCAGTGATTTTGCCAGCGACTGCTGCGTCCAGAACTTTGTTAGCGAAAGCCTGGAAACCACCGTCTTTAGCAACGAAGTCAGTCTGGCAGTTAACTTCCAGAATGATACCGTAGTTGCCGTTGATCTTAGTGATGATCACGCCGTCAGCAGCAACGTTGCCTGCTTTTTTAGCTGCTTTGATCGCACCAGATTTACGCATGTTTTCGATTGCCAGCTCGATGTCGCCATTGGCTTCAGTCAGTGCTTTTTTGCAATCCATCATGCCTGCGCCAGTACGCTCGCGCAGCTCTTTTACCAGGGAAGCGGTAATTTCAGCCATTCTAAAATCCTCGGAATTGTGACCGCCCGGCATTGAGCCAAACGGTCTTAAAAGTGAAAAAGGGGCCGCTAAGAGGGCCCCTATCCATACACGGTACTAATAAGGGCTTAGACCTTATTATTCAGCTTCTACGAAGCTTTCTTCCGCCTGGGAAGCCAGATCCTGAGAACGGCCTTCACGTACGGTCTGAGCAACGGCATTCAGATACAGGCTAACTGCACGGATTGCATCGTCGTTACCAGGGATAACGAAGTCAACGCCGTCTGGATCGGAGTTGGTATCAACGATAGCAAATACTGGGATACCCAGGTTGTTTGCTTCTTTGATAGCGATGTGCTCGTGGTCAGCATCAACAACAAACAGTGCGTCCGGCAGGCCGCCCATGTCTTTGATACCGCCGAGGCTGTTTTCCAGCTTGCCCAGCTCACGAGTACGCATCAGCGCTTCTTTCTTGGTCAGCTTGTCGAAGGTGCCGTCCTGAGACTGAGTTTCCAGGTCTTTCAGACGCTTGATAGACTGACGAACGGTTTTCCAGTTAGTCAGCATACCGCCCAACCAGCGATGGTTCACGAAGAACTGATCGCAGTTCAGAGCAGCTTCTTTTACCGCTTCGCTTGCAGCGCGCTTGGTACCAACGATAAGGATTTTACCTTTACGAGAAGAAATCTTGCCCAGTTCAGCCAGAGCTTCGTTGAACATTGGTACAGTTTTTTCAAGGTTGATGATGTGAACTTTGTTACGTGCGCCGAAGATGAAAGGCTTCATTTTCGGGTTCCAGTAACGGGTCTGGTGACCAAAGTGAACACCGGCCTTGAGCATATCGCGCATGGAAACAGTTGCCATGTTTTAAAACCTCTATATAAAAGTTGGGGTTATGCCTCCACGTATCCCATACGACCGACCCCGAAGGGCACCCCGGCGTATGTGCCGATACGTGTGTGTTATTACACAAAGTGAGATTAGTCGCTGCCAGACCGTTTCTGTGTATATCAAACGGAATGGAAGTTCGGCGCGCTTTATACCATAAATCGAGAGCAGAAACTACAAATTGCACTCAGAAACTACAATTCGTGGTCCTCAGCCAAATAGCATGTGGCACAAAAGGCAAAGGTCAGAATGATTCTCAATTTGGCACTCGGCGGCGGCGGCTGTTACCATTGTCAGCACTTACACTAGTATTGCCGATAAATCGGCCCGATGGACAGAATTCATGGCTATCTCAATCAAGACACCTGAAGAAATTGAAAAAATGCGCGTCGCTGGCCGCCTGGCTGCCGAAGTGCTGGAAATGATCGAATCGCATATCAAACCGGGCGTAAGCACTGGCGAATTGGATCGCATCTGCAACGACTATATCGTCAACGAACAGCATGCCGTTTCGGCTTGCCTCGGCTATCACGGTTTCCCGAAATCCGTGTGCATCTCTATTAATGAAGTGGTTTGTCACGGTATTCCGGATGATGGAAAACTGCTGAAAGATGGCGATATCGTCAACATCGATGTGACCGTCATTAAAGACGAGTACCACGGTGACACCTCGAAAATGTTCATCGTCGGCAAACCGACCATTCTCGGCGAACGTCTGTGCCGCGTGACACAAGAAAGCCTGTACCTTGCCCTGAAGATGGTAAAACCCGGCATTCGTCTGCGCACGCTTGGCGCGGCTATCCAGAAATTTGCCGAAGCGGAAGGTTTCTCTGTGGTGCGTGAATACTGCGGACACGGCATTGGTCGCGTGTTCCACGAAGAACCGCAGGTGCTGCATTATGATGCAGACGACGGCGGCGTTGTGTTGCAGAAAGGCATGACGTTCACCATTGAGCCAATGGTCAACTCCGGTGATTACCGCATTCGCACGATGAAAGATGGCTGGACGGTAAAAACGAAGGACAGAAGCTTGTCGGCGCAGTACGAGCATACTATTGTGGTGACAGACAACGGCTGCGAAATACTGACGTTACGCAAGGATGACACCATCCCGGCGATAATCTCGCACAACGAATGACAAGAAGCCGGCGCGAGCCGGTTTTTTTATATATGACGGGCGTCCTGCCCGTCCCCCTTCGGGCCGTCGCAAGCGACGTTTAAAATCGCTCCCGGCGATTTTATCTATAATCGTTTTTTCTTATGGGTGGCGCAATGAGCAATTCCTTACCTGACACTGCCGTACCTGTTCTGCCAGGCCAGCCGGATAACCCGGTGAGTTGGGCGGAAACAGAGCTAAACTGCGCCAGTATCAAGGCGCACCTCGACGCGTTCCAGCGTTGGTTGGGTGATGCCTTCGATAGCGGAACCTCCGCCGAACAGTTGATGACCGCCCGTACCGAATATATCGATCAAATGCTCCAGCGCCTGTGGCTGCATTACGGCTTTGGTGAAGTTGAAGACGCGGCACTGGTTGCGGTTGGTGGCTATGGTCGCAGCGAACTGCACCCCCTTTCTGATATTGATTTGCTGATCCTCAGCCGTAAAAGGCTGCCCGATGAACGAGCACAGAAAATTGGCGAACTGCTGACACTGCTGTGGGATTTGAAACTGGAAGTCGGTCACAGCGTACGCACCCTCGAAGAATGCCTGCTTGAAGGCCTTTCTGATCTGACTGTCGCCACCAATTTGATTGAATCACGGCTGTTGATCGGCGACGTCGCCCTGTTTCTTGAGCTGCAAAAACACATCTTCAGTGACGGCTTCTGGCCGTCAGAGAAATTCTTCGCCGCGAAAGTGGAAGAACAAAACGAGCGCCACCAGCGCTATCACGGCACCAGCTACAATCTTGAGCCCGACATCAAAAGCAGCCCCGGTGGCCTGCGCGACATTCACACCCTGCAATGGGTGGCGCGTCGCCATTTCGGTGCCACATCGCTCGATGAAATGGTCGGCTTCGGCTTTCTGACCGAAGCCGAACGTAATGAACTCAACGAATGCCTGCATCTGCTTTGGCGCATCCGTTTTGCGCTGCATCTGGAAATCAACCGCTACGATAACCGCCTGCTGTTCGACCGCCAACTGAACGTAGCTCAACGCCTGAACTACAGCGGCGAAGGCAATCAGCCGGTTGAACAAATGATGAAAGATTTCTATCGCGTCACCCGTCGGGTGGGCGAACTGAATCAAATGCTGTTGCAGTTGTTTGATGAAGCGATCCTGGCGCTCACCGAAGACGAAAAACCGCGCCCCATTGACGACGATTTTCAACTTCGCGGCACGCTTATCGATCTGCGTAATGACGATTTGTTCATCCGTGAACCGCAGGCGATCCTGCGCATGTTCCACATCATGGTGCGCAACAGCAGCATAACCGGCATTTATTCGACAACATTGCGCCATTTGCGCCATGCACGTCGCCACCTCAGCCAACCGTTGTGTTATATCCCGGAAGCACGCGAGTTGTTCCTGAGCATGCTGCGCCATCAGGGCGCGGTCAGCCGTGGGTTATTGCCGATGCATCGCCATAGCGTGCTGTGGGCGTATATGCCACAGTGGTCGCACATTGTCGGTCAGATGCAGTTTGACTTGTTCCACGCCTACACCGTCGATGAACACACAATTCGCGTGCTGCTGAAACTGGAAAGTTTCGCCAAAGAAGAGACGCGTTCGCGCCATCCGCTGTGCGTCGAGCTGTGGCCGCGTCTCAATCATCCAGAGCTTATTCTGATCGCCGCGCTGTTCCACGACATCGCCAAAGGCCGTGGCGGCGATCATTCGGTGCTGGGCGCACAAGACGTATTGAAGTTTGCTGAGCTACACGGGTTTAATTCCCGCGAAACGCAGCTTATGGCCTGGCTGGTGCGCCATCACCTGTTGATGTCAGTCACCGCCCAACGCCGTGACATTCAGGATCCAGAAGTCATCAAGCAGTTTGCGGAAGAAGTGCAAACCGAGAATCGCCTGCGTTATCTGGTGTGCCTGACCGTGGCAGATATCTGCGCGACCAACGAAACGCTGTGGAACAGCTGGAAGCAGAGCCTGTTGCGCGAGCTCTATTTTGCCACCGAAAAACAGCTTCGCCGTGGAATGCAAAGTACGCCGGATATGCGTGAACGCGTGCGTCATCATCAGCTTCAGGCTCTGGCGCTGTTGCGGATGGATAACATCGACGAAGAAGCGTTGCATCAGATTTGGGCGCGCTGCCGTGCGAATTACTTTGTGCGCCATACACCTATTCAACTGGCCTGGCACGCACGTCATCTGCTGAAACATGATCTGAATAATCCGCTGATCCTGCTCAGCCCGCAGGCAACGCGTGGCGGTACGGAAATCTTTATCTGGAGCCCGGACCGCCCTTACCTGTTTGCTGCCGTCTGCGCCGAACTCGACAGGCGTAATCTCAGCGTTCACGACGCGCAGATCTTCACGACGCGTGACGGCATGGCGATGGACACCTTTATCGTGCTCGAACCCGACGGCAGCCCACTTTCCGGTGATCGTCATGAAGCCATTCGCCAGGGTCTTGAGCAAGCCATCACACAGCGCTCGTGGCAGCCACCCACGCCACGTCGCCAGGCGGCAAAACTGCGTCACTTTACCGTCGATACCGAAGTCAATTTCCTGCCGACGCATACGGAGAGAAAATCGTTCCTTGAGCTGATTGCGCTCGATCAGCCAGGCTTATTGGCCTGCGTCGGGCAAGTCTTCGCCGACCTCGGTATTTCGCTCCACGGGGCGAGAATTACGACAATTGGCGAGCGAGTAGAAGATTTATTTATAATCGCGACAGCCGACCGCCGTGCCCTTAATAATGTGCTTCAACAAGAGGTACAACAGCGGTTGACAGCGGCCCTCAATCCAAACGATAAAGGGTAGTGTGTTTTTTTTAATGGAAAGAGTTTAACAATGCAGCAGTTACAGAACGTTATTGAGACCGCTTTTGAGCGCCGCGCCGAGATCACTCCGGCAAATGTAGATACCGTTACCCGCGAAGCGGTTAACCAGGTTATTTCCCTGCTGGATTCCGGCGCGTTGCGCGTGGCGGAAAAGATTGATGGTCAGTGGGTAACGCATCAATGGCTGAAGAAAGCGGTACTGCTCTCTTTCCGTATTAACGATAACCAGGTTATCGACGGTGCGGAAAGCCGCTACTTCGATAAAGTGCCGATGAAATTCGCTGACTATGACGAAGCGCGTTTCCAGAAAGAAGGTTTCCGCGTCGTGCCGCCAGCGGCAGTGCGTCAGGGTGCATACATCGCGCGTAACACCGTACTGATGCCGTCCTATGTGAACATCGGTGCCTACGTTGATGAAGGCTCCATGGTGGATACCTGGGCGACCGTTGGCTCCTGTGCGCAGATCGGTAAAAACGTTCACCTGTCCGGTGGCGTTGGTATCGGCGGTGTTCTGGAACCCCTTCAAGCTAACCCGACCATCATCGAAGACAACTGCTTCATCGGCGCGCGCTCCGAAGTCGTTGAAGGCGTTATCGTCGAAGAAGGCTCCGTAATTTCGATGGGCGTTTACCTCGGTCAGAGCACCAAAATTTACGATCGCGAAACCGGTGAAGTGTTCTATGGACGCGTTCCGGCAGGCTCTGTTGTCGTTTCTGGCAACCTGCCGTCGAAAGATGGCAAATACAGCCTGTACTGTGCCGTTATCGTGAAGAAAGTCGACGCGAAAACGCGCGGTAAAGTTGGCATCAACGAACTGCTGCGTACTATCGACTAACTGAGTCGCTTAAAAAGCGGGGGCAACCCCGCTTTTTTTATATCTAACGCTGGCGAAAGTAGATTTTTTCGTTAATTATTCAAAGGTTAAGTTTACTTCAAGGATACCGCTATGTACGACAATCTGAAAAGTTTGGGCATTACCAATCCTGATGAAATCGATCGTTACAGCCTCCGGCAGGAAGCCAACAACGATATCCTCAAAATCTATTTTCATAAGGATAAAGGCGAGTTTTTCGCAAAAAGCGTGAAGTTTAAATATCCGCGTCAGCGTAAAACCGTGGTCGCCGACGGTGTGGGTCAGGGATATAAAGAAGTCCAGGAAATCAGCCCGAACCTGCGCTATGTGATCGATGAACTGGATCAGCTGTGCAAACGCGATCGCACCGAAGTGGATCTGAAACGTAAGATCCTCGATGACCTGCGTCATCTCGAGAGTGTGGTAGCCAACAAGATAACCGAAATTGAATCCGATCTTGAGAAGCTGACTCGCGGTAAATAAGTCCCCGCCGTGTCCCTCTCGCCGGGCGGCGCAGACGCTTGCCCGGCAAATTCCGTCTACCGCTGCTCGTCCAGCTGCAACGCCACATACAACAGCAGCCTGTCGTCAAAATTCCCCAGATCTAATCCGGTCAGTTCAGAAATACGGTTCAGCCGATATTCCAGCGTATTACGATGAATAAACAGCGCTTTAGATGTCGCCAGCGCCTGCACATTATGACGAAACCAGGCTGCCAAGGTTCGCCGTAAAAGACCGTTATTATCCATTGCTTTGAGTTTTGCCAATGGGCGCGCTAACTCATTCGCCTGCCAGCCGCCGCGTAAACTGTCGAGCAGAACCGGTAGCATCAAATCCTGATAAAAATAGCTACGGCTTTCCGGCATCCGCTGTTTGCCCACCATCATCGTAGTGCGCGCGGTGCGGTATGAACGGGCGATGCTGCCCTGCCCGGTAAAATAATTGCCGAGTGCCACACGAAAACGCAGCTGCCCGTTCTCTTTCATGCGTGCGATCAGTTGTTCCACGCGCTTACGATGATCTTCTGCGTCCCAGCGACCAAAAGTATTCAGTGCGGGCTTCAATACCACCATTTCCGTCAGCGATACAATCGCCACCAGGTTATTGCGTTCCGGTACGGTCAATGCGGTTTGCAGTTGCTGTAATTCAGCCATCGCACTGTCTACACCCAACTGTCCGCTATCCACTTCCACCACCGCCACAACGCGCGGCTGATTGAGATCGATGCCCAGTCGTTGCGCCCATTCGGTCAGTGCAGGCGTGTGTTCTTCTGCCTGGATCAGGTTCATTACCAGTTCTTCGCGCAGGCGGGTATCCTGTGCCAGCAGATGCATCAACCGGGATTGCTCGAGCATCATTTCCGCTGTCATGCACACCAGCTCGCCGTATTTACGCAATGATGCAGGTTCACCGGTCAGGCCGATAACACCGACGATTTCACCTTCCAGACGCAATGGCAGGTTAATCCCTTGCCGCACGCCGTGCAGATGTCGTGCAACAGCATCGTCGATATCCACAACGCGACCTTGTGAAAGCACCAGCAGCGCGCCTTCGTGCAATTCACCAATACGTTCGCGGTCACCGCTACCAATAATCCGTCCACGCGCATCCATCACGTTGATATTGGTATCAATAATGCGCATGGTGCGCGCCACGATATCCTGCGCCATTTTGGTATCAAGATGCCAGCCAGCCATAACCCCTCCCATTGCAGAACAACAGAATAGAGAAGTGCATCATGCCGTGCATTGTGCAAATGCACAAACTGCGGTGAGGAAGTATGAAGTTGTGGGAAGGTTCACAGAAAGCAGGAGAGGAAAAGAGAAACGCCCTCCTCCGGATGGAGAAGGGCGAGGAGAATTACTGCATCAACAGGTAGATAGTGCTGTCGCCACGCTGGATATTCAGCGCCAGAACAGACGGTTTGCTGTCGAGGATCTTACGCAGGTCAGCAATATTCTTCACTGGCTGCTGGTTAGCACCCATAATCACATCACCTTTTTTCAGGCCGATTTGCGCGGCTTGAGTTCCGGCTTTCACGCTGCTCACAACAACACCTTTATCAGCGCCTTTGTTGCTCATCTCTGCGCCATCAATGCCATTGAAAATGCTGCTGGAATCAACCTGAGTCTGGCTGCTCTGCTGCAGTTCAATGGTGACATTCACAGGTTTGCCGTCGCGGACCAGGCCCAACTCTACTTTGCTGCCAACAGGCATGGTGCCGACCTGAGCACGTAATGCAGAGAAGCTGCTGATTGGCTTGCCGTTCAGTGAGGTGATCACGTCACCCGCTTTGATACCCGCTTTCGCCGCAGAAGAGTTCGGCAGCACCTGGCTTACGAACGCGCCACGCTGAGCATCGACTTTCATCGCTTTCGCCAGGTCAGAGCTCAGTTCGGTGCCCATAATGCCCAGCTCACCGCGTTTCACCTGACCATATTTAACCATCTGCTCAGTCAGGCTTTTCACCATGTTACTTGGGATAGCAAAGCCGATACCGATGTTGCCGCCGTCTGGTGCAAGGATCGCGGTGTTGATCCCGATAAGTTCACCGTTCAGATTCACCAGAGCACCACCGGAGTTACCACGGTTGATAGCTGCATCGGTCTGAATAAAGTTCTCATAGTTTTCGACGTTCAGGCCGCTACGGCCCAGCGCCGACACAATGCCGGACGTCACGGTTTCACCGAGACCAAACGGGTTACCGATAGCCACGGTGTAGTCACCGACACGCAGTGCATCCGAATCAGCCAGTTTAATGGCGGTCAGGTTTTTCGGATCCTGAATCTGGATAAGCGCGATGTCAGAACGCGGGTCTTTGCCAACCACTTTCGCGTCAAACTTACGGCCATCACTCAGAGAGACTTTGATGGTGCTGGCGTTATCAACCACATGGTTGTTAGTCACCACATAGCCTTTCGCGGCATCAATAATGACGCCAGAACCCAGCGCCATGAATTTTTCCTGCTGACTGCCGCCGTTGCCGCCAGGCGCGCCTGGGCCACCGTTACCGCCCTGGCAGAATGGTGAATTCTGGAACGGAGAACCGTCCTGGCAGAACGGTGAATTATCACCAAAGAACTGCTGGAAGTTGCGCCCCATACGCGGTGTGTTCACCGTGGTGCTGCCTTCCACGTTGATGCTCACAACAGAAGGCATCACTTTTTCCAGCATCGGTGCCAAGCTTGGCATCTGCTGGGCCGTGGTTGCCGCGGTGGCTGTAGTTGCAGAAGATGCGGTTTCCGCAGCCGATGCAGACAGCGGGGACAGGGCCAGACTTAAACTAAGAGCCAGTGCACTCATTGCTAACGTGGTTTTTTTCATGTGTCGTAATCTCAAATGTCAGATAATGCAAAAGTTGCTATGAACGTAACACTCAGAGTCAGTTTATAACGCGAAGTTCCGGATTTAAGTTTCTGGAAAAAGTAAAAAATTATTGTCCGTCTTTACAAAACTCCGACGTTATTCCACGGCCATCAGTCGGCGGTATTCATCCCATGCATAGAGATCGGTCATGCCACTGATATAATCCTGAATCAGGCGACAGCGATAATAGTACTCCATGACCGGATACTCCGTGGCGTCGCGCGGGATTTTATTTACCGCTTCTACATAGGCCAACCGATGGCGCGTAGAAAGTTTCTGGAACAGACGACTTTCAATCGGCAAATGCCGCAAACGCTCTTTTTCCACCAGCTCGTTAAAATCGGCAAGGGATAATTTCAACAGCGGTTGATAGATCTCCAGCAAGCCGCTGATCACGCGATATCCTTGCAACTCTAACTGCTCAACATCCGGATGACAGAACACCTGTTTTATGGCGACGTTTTTATATAACTCAAGGAGCTGGCTGTAATCGCTGCCATCTTCCAGCAATGCATGATTGAAGTCGCCCGCATATATCTGCGACAGATTATCGATAAATCGCTGTGCGGCGAACGGCACCAGTTTATTCAGCGTATTGACCCGCAAATACATAAAGAACTGATCTTCAGTGCTACGGCTCAGGGTATTAGAACGAGATTTATCCCATGCGTTTTCGACCACTTGTGAGAACAGGGAACCTTTTTCATGAGCGCCCCATGCGTCATGCAAGTGCTGATAAAGTTGCTCTACCGTAAAAATGCGTTTCTCTACTGCATCTTCCAGATCCGCCACGCAATAAGAAATATCGTCGGCGGCTTCCATAATCCACGTCAATGGATAGCGACTGTAAGGGGCTAAATCGAGTTCTTTACGTAACCGCTCAATATAGGCCTCTTCAGAAAAGTAGTAGCCGGGTTTCTTCATTAAATAGCTGTGACTTTCTGGCGGATTGCCACGCCACCACGCAGGGCGGGTGTACTTAAGAATGCACCCCACCTGCGACCATGTGAGATTCATACGCATCAAGGTATGCACCAGGCGAATCCCCTGGGCGTTGCCTTCAAACTGGCAAAGATCTTGTCTGACCCGGCGACGTAATTCATTCAGCGTGTCTTCACCGTCGCGCAAACGCAGGGAACTGACAAGGCAGCGGTCTTCGCTTAAAGGCTGGCTGGCCGCATCGGTGGGCCACAGGCGCTGACGGAACCAATCATTAATCGCCGCTTCGCCGAAATGACCAAATGGTGGGTTGCCAATGTCGTGCATCAGGCAGGCCATTTCAACAATGCTTTCGAACGGTCCGGTTAAATCGTCCAGGCCATATACCTCAAGCAGCTTGCGCTGTTTCAGGCGACTCAACACTTCTTTGGCGATATAGCGCCCGACCTGCTGTACTTCCATTGAATGCGTCAGACGCGTGCGCACCGCTGCGTTACGCTCCAGGGGAAAGACCTGCGTTTTCTGCTGCAATCGACGAATGGCCGGAGAGTTGATGATTCGCCCGCGATCGCTTTCGAAAATACGCAGGATCTCATGCTCTGTCACGGCGTTTTGCGGCGAGCGATAACGTCGACGCCAGTTTATCTTTTTGCGAAAATCAATTACGGCCATAGCCTCTCCCGGTCCGGAAATGCGAGCTCCATGATAAACTATGCCTTTAAACCCATCACATCGCGAGTAAATCTATGAAAATCGGCATTATTGGTGCAATGGAAGAAGAAGTGACGCTGCTGCGTGACAAAATCCAGAACCGTCAGACCCTCACCGTGGGCGGGAGCGAAATTTATACCGGCCAGTTGAACGGCGCTGATGTTGCGCTGCTGAAATCAGGGATCGGCAAAGTGGCTGCCGCGATGGGTGCCGCCCTGCTGATTGAGCGCTGCAAACCCGACGCCATCATCAACACCGGTTCCGCAGGCGGCCTTGCGTCATCGTTGAAAGTGGGCGATATCGTGGTGTCGGATGAAGCACGCTACCACGATGCTGACGTTACCGCATTTGGCTATGAATATGGTCAACTTCCGGGCTGCCCGGCCGGGTTCGCCGCCGACTCAAAACTGATTGAAGCCGCCGAAAGCTGCATCAAACATCTTAATCTGAACGCAGTACGCGGGCTTATCGTTAGCGGTGATTCGTTCATCAACGGTTCCGTGGGTCTGGCGAAAATCCGCCACAACTTCCCTCAGGCCGTTGCCGTTGAAATGGAAGCCACCGCCATCGCCCACGTATGCCATAACTTCGGCCTGCCATTTGTAGTGGTTCGCGCCATTTCTGACGTGGCCGATCAGCAGTCACATCTGAGCTTTGACGAGTTCCTTGCCGTGGCGGCGAAACAGTCCAGCCTGATGGTGGAAACGCTGGTCCAGAAACTGGCGAATGCATAAGTCTCTGACATCGGGCATTTTCGCCCTGCTGTTGTCCCTTCCGGCGTGGCTGATTGCCGCGCCGAGGGTTATCACCCTCTCCCCTGCCAACACCGAACTGGCTTTCGCCGCAGGCATCACGCCCGTCGGCGTAAGCGCTTTTTCTAATTATCCCCCACAGGCCGCAGGCATTGAAGAAATTGCCAGTTGGCAAGGGATGAATCTGGAACGCATCGTGGCCCTCAAGCCCGATGTTGTGCTGGCGTGGCGAGGTGGCAACGCCGAACGACAAGTCAATCAGCTCAGTGCGCTCGGCATTAAGGTAATGTGGGTGGAAACGGGCAGCGTCGAGCAAATCGCCAGCACTCTGCAACAGCTCGCGGCCTTGAGCCCAAAACCTCAACAGGCAACGCAGGCGGCGCAGACGTTGCTGCAGGATTTCAACCTGCTCAAGCGAGCGCACGCTAATACCCCGAAAAAAACGGTATTCTTGCAATTTGGCACTAACCCGTTGTTTACCAGTAATAAAGATTCGATCCAGAATGAAGTGATTGAGGCCTGCGGGGGAACCAATCTCTTTGCTGACAGCCGTGTGCCGTGGCCGCAGGTGAGTCGCGAGCAGGTGCTTGCACGCCAGCCACAATTAATTATCACCGCAGGTGGCGAGGCAGAAGCGGCGAAAATTGGGCAGTATTGGCATG
This sequence comes from Scandinavium sp., assembly GCF_036271055.1. Classification (GTDB taxonomy): domain Bacteria; phylum Pseudomonadota; class Gammaproteobacteria; order Enterobacterales; family Enterobacteriaceae; genus Scandinavium. Next base: position 39,125 of record NZ_DATBBJ010000024.1, read on the forward strand.
GTCAGCTCAACATTCCGGTGATTCCCGTCAACAGCGACTGGTTTGAACGCGCCTCCCCGCGTATTATCCTCGCCGCAAAACAACTCTGCACCGCAATGGCGCAGGTCAATTAACGGGAAACGCATCAATGCTTGTCTATTGGCTGGATATAGTGGGCACAGCCGTATTTGCCATCTCTGGCGTGTTGTTAGCCGGGAAACTGCGCATGGATCCTTTTGGCGTGCTGGTGCTTGGCGTCGTCACCGCCGTGGGCGGCGGCACGATACGCGATATGGCACTCGCAAATGGCCCGGTATTCTGGGTGAAAGACCCCACCGATCTGGTCGTGGCGATGGTCACCAGCATGCTGACTATTCTGTTGGTGCGCCAACCGCGCCGGATACCAAAATGGATTTTACCGGTACTGGATGCCGTCGGTCTGGCGGTGTTCGTCGGTATAGGCGTAAACAAAGCCTTTGTCGCCGGAAGCGGACCGCTGGTCGCCATCTGCATGGGCGTGATCACGGGCGTGGGCGGCGGGATTATTCGTGACGTGCTGGCACGTGAAATACCGATGATCCTGCGCACGGAGATTTACGCCACCGCCTGTATTCTCGGGGGGATTGTTCACGCCACGGCGCACTACACGTTTAACGTTTCGCTGGAAAATGCGGCTATGTTCGGGATGCTGGTGACGCTTGCGATACGTCTGGCGGCAATACGCTGGCATTTGAAGTTGCCGACTTTTGCGTTAGACGAGAATGCCAGATAGCAAAAAGCCGTGTTGTTGATAACACGGCTTTTTTGTTTCGACGGCTGAATAACTCAGACGCTGAACGAAGAACCACACCCGCAGGTGCTTTTGGCGTTCGGATTGGTCACGATGAAACGTGAACCTTCCAGACCTTCGGTGTAGTCCACCGAACCGCCCACCAGATATTGCAGGCTCATCGGGTCAACCACCAGGCCAACACCCTGTTTCTCGATGGTCATATCCCCTTCGTTGATCTTATCGTCGAAGGTGAAGCCGTACTGGAATCCGCTGCAACCACCGCCAGTGATATAGACGCGCAGTTTCAGGTCCGGATTTTCTTCATCCGCAATCAGGTTTTTTACTTTGCTGGCAGCCGCATCAGTAAACTGCAGGGGCAGCGCTACGTCATCACTCATTTCATACTCCAGTTAATTCGCTAGGCCTAAAGTCTCGCCGGGTCTTTTACTCATTATCCAATACCTGACTAAATCGTTCAAGTATTCTCCCCGACGGGCGGTTTCTCTTTCGCCGCATTTTCCGCTTCCTGCTTCGCTAACGTGCGGGTCAGGATCGAGGAATAGAGCGGTTTTCCGCCAAGGAACTGGGCTAATAGTGTTGCGCCAAGACAGGTAATAATCATTGGCAAAATGAGCTGATAATTGTCGGTCATTTCCAGAACAAGCACGATCCCGGTGAGCGGCGCACGTACTGAAGCGGCAAACAGCGCGCCCATCCCCGCAATCGCAAACGTCCCAGGCTCCAGATGATAGGCCGGGAACCAGGCCGTGGCCGCCATACCAAACGCGGTACCTGACAGTGTACCCAACGCCAGCATCGGCGCGAAAATCCCGCCTGGCGCGCCCGAACCGAAGCACAGCAGCGTCGTGATTACGCGAGCAATAAAGATAAACATCAGCAGACCAACGGTATAATTACCCGCTGCCGCGACAGGAATCAGATTGAAGCCACCACCTGCGGCTTCTGGCGTTATCAGCCCGAGCAAGCCACAGACGCCGCCCAGCAGGCCACCAATCAATACCCACTTTTTGATATCGCCACCGTGAATACGCTGGAACATATCCTGCGTACGTAGCACCAGCGCGTTAAACAACGGGCCGACACAGCCGAAGATCATCCCTAAAACCAGATAAAGCCACAGCGTATTAACCGGCGCATTGGCGAGTTTTCCCACCTCAATCACCGCGGTTTCGCCATTAAAGATGCGGAACACGACGCTCGACATAATCACGCCGATAAACACGGCTTTGATGGAAATCAGGTTGTAACGAAACTGCGGACGCATCTCTTCGATGATAAAGAGGATCCCCGCCAGCGGCGCGTTAAAAGCCGCCGCCAGACCCGCCGCCGCACCGGTTGCCAAAAGAGAATGTCGCGCTTCTGCGGTGCGCAGGCGGAAGATATCAAGCACCATACGCCCGATATTACCGCCGAGCTGCACTGTCGGGCCTTCTCGACCAAGCACCATCCCCGCGCCCAGCGTGCCCATGCCACCGATAAATTTCACCGGGATGACACGCCACCAGCGTACCGGGCGTAATTCTTCCAGCGCGCCTTCAATTTCAGGAATGCCCGAACCGCCCGCTTCCGGCGCAAAGCGACGCACCAGATAATAGCCAACCATCGCCAGCAATCCGGAGAGAATGAAGGCCAGCGGCCAGACTAAAAACCAATGGTTCTCGACGTGGGACAGCGAACCGATCCGCAGGTGCTGAACCCAGTTTACGGCTTTCTCAAAAGCCACACCCACCAGCCCCGCCAGCGTACCGACAACGGCAGCCATCAGAAGAATGGCTAACGGTGTTTTATCCCTACGAACTAAACGGCGTACCGCATCTCCGCGGCGCAGACGAACGATTTGCTGTGATTCAAAAGAGGGAGTTTCTGGTTTCATGCCATTATCATTATTGCCAGGAAAAATCGCAGATTGCATTGTACCCACCCAAAAGGGGGTACGTCGCGTTAAAGTTCCTTCATTATTACATTGTTTCAATTGGGCAAAACTTTCATAACCTTCCGGGAATAACTTAGAATAGTCGGCTAACAAGCTTTCTACGAACCAGGAACCTCGCAATGAGTAAATCTGAGAATCTGTACAGCGCGGCACGTGAATTGATCCCCGGCGGTGTTAACTCGCCGGTTCGCGCCTTTACCGGCGTCGGCGGCACTCCGCTGTTTATCGAACGTGCTGATGGCGCCTATTTATACGATGTGGACGGCAAAGTCTACGTCGATTACGTCGGTTCCTGGGGCCCGATGGTGCTGGGCCACAACCACCCTGCTATCCGTAATGCGGTGATTGAAGCGGCTTCACGTGGCTTAAGCTTCGGCGCGCCGACCGAGATGGAAGTCAAAATGGCGGAACTGGTCACCGAACTGGTGCCGACCATGGACATGGTACGCATGGTGAACTCCGGTACGGAAGCGACCATGAGCGCCATCCGTCTGGCTCGCGGTTTTACCGGGCGTGACAAAATCATCAAATTCGAAGGCTGCTATCACGGCCACGCCGATTGCCTGCTGGTGAAAGCCGGTTCTGGCGCGTTGACGCTGGGCCAGCCAAACTCCCCGGGCGTGCCGGCTGATTTCGCCAAACACACCCTGACCTGCACCTATAACGATCTGGCTTCGGTGCGTGAAGCGTTCGAGCAATACCCGCAGGATATCGCCTGTATCATCGTCGAGCCGGTTGCAGGCAACATGAACTGCATTCCACCAGAGCCGGATTTCCTTCCGGGCCTGCGTGCGCTGTGTGATGAATTTGGCGCACTGTTTATCATCGATGAAGTGATGACCGGCTTCCGTGTGGCACTGGCGGGCGCGCAGGATCACTACAACGTTGTTCCTGACCTGACCTGTCTTGGCAAAATCATCGGCGGCGGGATGCCAGTGGGTGCATTTGGTGGTCGTCGTGACGTGATGGAAGCGCTGGCCCCAACCGGCCCGGTTTATCAGGCGGGTACGCTTTCCGGTAACCCGATTGCAATGGCAGCCGGTTTTGCCTGCCTGAGCGAAGTGGCACAGCCTGGCGTGCATGAAACCCTGACCAGTCTGACCAATCAGTTGGCTGACGGTCTGTTGCGCGCAGCACGCGAAACGGGCGTTCCATTGGTGGTAAATAACGTCGGCGGCATGTTCGGCATTTTCTTCACCGACGCGAAAACCGTGACCTGTTACCAGGACGTGGTGAAATGCGACGTGGAACGCTTCAAGAAGTTCTTCCATCTGATGCTGGAAGAAGGCGTGTATCTGGCACCGTCCGCGTTCGAAGCGGGCTTCATGTCTGTGGCGCACAGCGAGCAGGATATCAACAACACCATCGACGCCGCGCGTAAGGTGTTTGCCAAATTGTAATCGTGGTGCCGGGTGGCGGTTAACGCCCTACCCGGCCAACAAAAAGCAAAACGGCAACCCTCGGTTGCCGTTTTGCTTTTATTACCGACTCTGTTTTCTCAACAAATAAATAAAATACGGCGCACCGATAAACGTCGACAGCAACCCGGCCGGAATTTGGTACGGGAACAGCACCATCCGTCCACACCAGTCCGCGAACACCAACAAAATCCCCCCCACTAATGCAGAAAGAATCATGTGCGGCATCGTTCGACGAAAGCCCATCATGCGCGCGATATGCGGTGCCATCAGGCCGATGAAACTCAACGGACCGATGGTCATGGTTGCCGCCGCAGTCAGACTGGCCGCCAGCAACAGTAGCGCAATGCGTGTTGGCGTTAACGCGATGCCCACGGCACGCGCGGTATCCCCGCCGAGCGGTAAAATCGTTAGCCAACGGCGGCAAAACGGCGCCAGCGCCAGCAACACCATCATCACGATCCCGGTGTGCCAGACCTGCTGATAAGAGGCGTTATAGGTCGAACCGGAAATCCAGGTCAGGATCTGCGCCATCCGTGGATCGCCGCTCGCCTGCAACATCATCAGCAACATGGTGAATGCCGTGCTGAGCGCCATCCCGGCTAACAACATTCGATGCGGGGAAAACCCGCCGCGCCCGGAAGCAATCAGGATGATCATCAATGTCACCGCCGCCCCGAGACTGCCCGCAGGCAGCAGCCAGCCGAAAGCATTGCCTGGCACAAAGAACAGCATCAACACCACGCCAAACGCCGCGCCGGAGGAAATACCCAGCACTTCCGGGCTTGCCATCGGGTTGCCGGTCAGACGCTGAATAATACAGCCCGCCACCGCCAGCATCATCCCGGCGACCAGCGCCGCCAGAATGCGGGGCGCACGCCATTCCATCAACGCATTCAGCAAATCACCGCTGGCCCAATGCCAACCATGCGTATCACGCCCAAGCGATACGGCCACCAACATACCGAGCAGAAGTAAGCCCAGCGCCGCCAGCGACCACGCCAGCACTCGCTGACGTTCTACCGCCACACGATCGCCCGCGTCCATTGCCGGAGCGCTGATGCTGCGCAGTCGTGGCAACAGCCACAGCAATAGCGGCGCGCCAATCAATGCGGTCACTGAACCGGTAGAGACTTCCATCCACACCTGGGACAGCCACAAAATCAGCTGGTCGGAAAGCCAGAGGATTAACGCCCCAATCAGCGGGGCCAGCATCAAACGGGAGAGCAAACGCCGTGCGCCGAGCATTTTCGCCAGCAGTGGCGCAAACAGGCCAATAAAACCGATGATCCCGACAGCGTTTACCAGCAGCGCACTGATCACAATCGCCAGCGTCAACGCACCAAGGCGAGCGAGTGACAATGCCAGGCCTAAATTCCGCGCGACGCCATCATCAAGCCCCATCAACGTTAACGGACGTAACAGCAGCAGCGTCAACATCACCCCGCCGAGCAACTGTGGCCAAAGATGTTGCACGACGCCCCAGTCGGTTTGCGTCAGCGTGCCGGAACTCCAGAGGAACATGCTTTGCAACTGGTCATGATGGAACAAAACCAGCAGTTGATTGACCGCACCGCAGTACATGCTGACCACTAACCCCGCGAGGATCAGCGTCACTGGCGAAAGCCGTTTTCCCCAGGATACGCCGAAGACTAGAGCCCCGACCACGCAGGCTCCTGCCAGTGCAGCAAATTGCGTAGTGAATGCGCCCGGCAGCGCCCACAAAGTGGTAAAGGTAATGCCCAGTTGCGCGCCCGTTGCGACACCAAGCGTTGTCGGCTCAGCCAACGGATTTCGCAGCACCTGCTGGAACAGCACGCCCACCAGCCCAAGTCCAGCACCTACAAGCAGCGAAACCACCACTCGTGGCAGCAAACTGTAGTGGAATAACATCTGGCGTATACTGTCGACGTTCGGCTGCCACAGCGCCTCGCGCCACTGCGCACGCGGCAACGCCACATTGAAGTTGTGCCAGCTCAGCCACGCCGAAGCGATAAACAACAGCAGAAGCAGCAACGCCGGGAAACGCGCTATGCGCTGGCTCATGCCTTGCCTCCCAACGCATTATCAAGAATGCGCACGAAATTCATCACCGACAGCGTCGCACCGTAGAACCATACGGCAGGCACACGCTGGAAACGCTGCTGCCGTACGAATGGCATCGCCTGCCACAGCGGCGTCGCCATCAGTTTTTGCATCTCGGCTTCGTTGCCGTGATCGAAGCAAATCACGTCCACATCTTTAAACTCGCCGAGTCGATCAATGCCCACAACCTGGCTGCCCCAGAAGTTAGTTTCGCTCTGCCAGGCGTTAACGATCCCGTAGTCATCAAGAATTTGCTGGAACAAACAGTTCGGACCGAAAGCAAGCATATGACGGGCATCGAGCAGCGTGACCATCAGTAACGGACGGCTGCCACGGGCGGCAAAACGCGGTTTATGCTGCGCCACAAAATCATCAAAGTGATTCAGGTGATCGCGCGCCTGGTTTTCCATACCCAGCAATTTGCCCATTTCGGTCAAGGACTGGCGGGCGTTGGTGAGTGGGTGTTTACCATCACTGAAATTGAAGCCGCGCCCGGGGGCGATACGCGCCAGTTTTTCCGGCGACGGGCCATAACCTGCCGACCACACCATGTACGACGGTTTCATTTCGGTCAGCAGTTCGAGATTCGGTTCAGTACGCAGGCCAACATCGATCACCGACGCAGGTAACCCCGGTTCATTGACCCACAGGTTGTAATTGGGAATATCAGCCACGCCGTAAGGCGTCACGCCCAGCGCCAGCAACAGTTCGACCGGGAGCCATTCGAGGGCCACAATGCGATGCGGATCTACCGTCGCTGCGTGCGCACTTTTCATCTGCCACAACAGAGGCGACAGCGCCATCGCCGTCAGTAAACGACGACGGCTAATCAGGAGAGAATCATTCATCAATAAACAAAACTTACCGGGGCCGCGCCTGCCGGGTGCGGCAGGATCCCCATCGGAATGCCGTAAATGTGTTCCAGCGTTTCACTGCGCATCAGGGTTTCCGGTGTGCCCTGAGCAATCATTTCACCGCCGCGCAATGCGACCAAATAATCGCAATAACGCGCCGCCATGTTGATGTCATGCAATACCGCGATAACCGTTAATCCACGCTGCTGACTAAGACGATGCACCAGCGCCAGCACGTCGACCTGGTGGGCAATATCCAGTGCTGACGTCGGTTCATCAAGCAGCAAACAACGGCTGTCCTGTGCCACCAGCATCGCAATCCACGCCCGCTGACGCTCTCCGCCGGACAAGCTGTCCACCAGACGATGCGCCAGCGGTTTCAGGCCGACCAACGCAATCGCCTCTTCCACTTTCTCACGATCCGCTACGCCAAAACGGCCTAACGCTCCGTGCCACGGATAACGACCAATCGCCACCAGTTCGCGCACTGTCATCCCTTCCGCCTGCGGTAACTGCTGTGGCAGATACGCCACTTTGCGCGCGAAGGCTTTGCTGTTCCAGCTTTCGAGTGGTTGACCATCCAGCAAAATATCGCCTTCAGAAGGCGGCTGATGGCGACCGAGCATTTTCAGTAGCGTGGATTTTCCCGAGCCGTTATGACCGATAAGGCCAGTGACTTTGCCGGGTGGAAAGGTCAGCGAAAGCGGGTGCAACAGCGTACGGCCTGGTACACGAAAAGCGACATCGTTCAGGGCGAACGTGGTGTCGGTCTGAGTTGTGGTGTCCTGCATAACGGCCAACTTGTTAAAAATGGCGCGGAAAACCCGCGCCTAATGACGAGATTAGAAACGGAAGGTGGCTGTTGCCACAACCTGACGCTCGGAGCCCCAGTAGCACGCATATTCGCTGTAACAGCTGGAAACGTACTCGCGGTCAAACAGGTTGTTCACGTTCACACCAACTGACGAACCTGGCAGGCCGAGACGAGCCAAATCGTACTTGATGGTCGCATCCGCCAGCATGTAACCCGCTACGTTGAACGACTCATACGCTTTCGGTGAGTTCGCCGAGTAATAGCTCACGGTGTTGCCAATGTAACGAGTGCCTGCGCCGATAGTCAAACCACTGAGGGCCGTTTCGTGGAAGGTGTAATCCGCCCACAGAGAAGCCATGTTGCGAGGGATCTCTGCCGGACGTTTGCCTTCATACCAGGTATCCTGCGTGTATTTCGCATCGGTATAGGTATAGGACGCCGTGACGTTGATATTGGCATTCACCGCCGCTTTCGCTTCAAGCTCAAGGCCACGGGAACGAATTTCGCCGCCCTGAACGCTAAAGCCGCTGGTCGGTGCGCTCGGATCCGCCGTCAGGTTGCCGTCTTTGGTCAATTGATAAACCGCCGCCGTCAGCACCACAGGCATATCTTTCGGCACGTACTTCACACCGCCTTCGTACTGCTTCCCGTTCGACGGATTGAACGGTTTACCGCCCATGGTCGCGCCCGAAACAGGCTCGAAGGATTCGCTGTAGCTAAAGTACGGAGAGATGCCGTTGTCGAACAGATAGTTCAGACCACCGCGCCAGGTAAACTTGTGGTCATTAACTTCGGCAGTGGTATTTGAGGCACGCGTCAGGGTAGACGTTTTTGCGTAATCATAGCGACCACCAACAGTAAGCACCCACTTATCCCATTCTGCCTGGTCCTGAACATATGCGCCGGTTTGTTCCTGACGGTTCAGCACTGCATACGGGAACGTCACGTTGATGTTCGGGTTGTTGTATTGCGGATCCTGCATACTGATCGGATCAGCAGAACCGTAGTCAGCATCGACGTCATTACGCATACGCATGTAATCGACACCAGTCAGCAAGGTGTGATCCACCGGGCCGGTTGCGAATTTAGACTGCAACTGGTTATCAACGGTGAACGAGTTCAGCTGTTCATCAGAACGCACATACGCACGGCTTATCTGGCCTGGCGCAATATAACCATTACCATAAACGGAACGGTACAGTGTGTTCACTTCGGCGTAACGCAGGTTCTGGCGCACGGTGAAGGTGTCATTAAATTCATGCGCGAAGCTGTAGCCCACCATCTTCTGACGGCGAGACATTTTATTGTCTGGATCGCCTTCGTTGAAATCGGTTGGCAATTTATGTTCATTGCCATTCGCATCATGATACGGCACGACGGTCCCTTCACGCGGCAACCAGCCGTAATAACCCGCATTCGGGTCGCTCTGGAAGTTGCTCAGGAAGGTGAAATCGGTTTTGTCATCCGGACGCCAGCTAAAGGACGGTGCAATCGCATAACGGGTGGATTTCACCATTTCCTGCTGCGCGTTCTGGCTGCTGCCGAGACCGGTCAGGCGGTAAGACCACACGCCATCGTCATCAATCGCATCGCTGAAATCAAAACCGGTCTGCCACAGATTGTCAGTGCCCATTTTGAACTGCACTTCTTTCAGCGGCTCAGTGGTCGGACGCTTGCTGACCATGCTGACAATCCCGCCTGGGTTACTTTTTCCGTACAGAACGGAAACCGGACCGCGCATCACTTCCACGCGTTCCAGGAAATACGGGTCCATCGACATTTCAGAGTAGTTATCGCCCTGAAGTTTCATGCCGTCGAGGTACTGGTTGGTGTTGACCGTTGAAGAGGTGGTGAAGCCACGAATAGACACGACGTCATAGGTCGTAGAGCTGCCGCGAGTCGCAAAGACGCCTGGCGTATAGGCCAGCGCTTCTTTTACCGTGGTCGGCTGCTTCATGTCCATTTCTTCACGCGTCACGACCGAAATCGACTGTGGCGTCTTTTCGATTGGCGTATCGGTTTTGGTGGCGGTGGCAGAGTGTTTAGCCGCGATGGTCGGAGATGGACCCCACGCGCTTTCCTGTGCGACAGGTGCTGCCGTCACGGTGATGGTTTCTTCTTTCGGTTGTGTTGCCGCTTGTGCAAAAGCAGACATGCCGCCGACCGCTGTGGCTACTACCACTGCGAGCTTGCGCAGCGAGGTATTTGTTGGCTGAGCAGTGTTGAGACGCGCCATTATTTTTCTCTGATGATATTGAGTGAATGATAACGTAAACGAGAATTATTATTATGCCCGCAGAATAATAGGCGAAACGCGGAAGTCATAGCAAGCGGAATACATCCCTGGCTGAATTGAGGGTTTAAAAAATAACCTGATGGTTGATGGGGAGTTATGGCGAGGTTAAAAAAAACCGCAGTTGGGGAAAATGTAGACCCGGTAAACATAGCGCCACCGGGCTTTTCGCCGGGCGGTACTGCATTTGCCCGGCCTACAAAACCCCTTCACCCTGCGGTGAAGGGGTCAATTGGCTTAGTTGCTGCCAAACATATCTTTGATCCAGCCTGCAACGCCATCGCTTTTCTCTTGCTTCGCTGGCTGTTGCTGTTGCTGCTGCGGTTGCTGAGGCTGCTGTTGCGTCGAACCGCCAAACGGATTGGCATCCTGCTGCTGTTGCTGCAACTGCTGCTGCATCGCCTGGCTCTGCTGGCACAGCTGATCCGGATCTGTGGTCCACACCGGCAACTGCCGCATACCCGCCCCGTCACAGATAAAGTTGCCGTTGTCGTCCACGCTCATATTGACGATATCTTCCGGCGCTGTCAGATCCAGAGGGATCGGCGTTTCGTTGGAAAGATAGCGTTGATAGATGGACATCGCCCCGCTGGCGCCGTACAGCTTGGTTGGCTGGTTGTTATCACGGCCGACCCAGGTGATCACCACTTCACGTCCGTCAATGCCGGCAAACCAGGTATCGACATTGTTGTTGGTGGTCCCGGTTTTACCGGCCAGATGCAGGTTCGGGTATTTCGCGCCAAGCTGGCGACCCGTACCACGCTGCACAACCTGCTGCATCGTCCACAGCGTCATGTACGCGGCCTGTGCCGGAACGGCGCGTTCAGCCTGCGGATAGCTCTGGTAGAGCACCGTGCCGTCTTCGGCAATGACGGAACGCAGCGCTGAAAGCGTGGCACGGTTACCGCCACTGGCAATGGTCTGGAACGCCTGCGCCACTTCGATTGGCGTCAGGTTCAGCGCCCCCAACAACATCGCCGGAACGGCGTTGAGCTGCTCTTTCGGCGCCCCCAGTTTCTGCCAGGTATCAGTGACCGCTGGCAGACCCAGCGCCATGCCGAGGTTGACCGTTGGCACGTTCATCGAACGGGTCAGCGCATCCACCAGCATGACCTGCCCGCTGAAGCGCTTATCATCGTTCTGCGGCGACCAGGTTTGACCGTTAGACAGATGAATCGTCACTGGCGCATCGGCAATCCAGGTGTTCAGACGATAGATATTCGGCTGGCTCAGTGCGGTCAGATAGGTCGCGGGTTTTGCGAGCGAGCCAATCGAACGGCGCGCCTGCATAGCACGGTTATAGCCCGCAAACTGCGGCTCCGCGCCACCGACCATCGCCCGGACTTCACCAGTCATACGGTCAACAATCACCATCGCGGTTTCGAGGTCGCTCAGCTTGCGCTGTTTCTTCAGCACCGGAATACCTTCGGTCGCTGCTTTTTCAGCCGCATCCTGCGCCACGGAATCAAAGGTGGTAAAGATTTTCACGCCGGAAAGATCTTTCACCTTATCGCCGAGCTTCGCCTGCAACTCCTGACGCACCATCTGCATGAACGCTGGCTGCGGGGAAATCACACCACCGCGCGGCTGTACGCCCAACGGACGCGCACTCAGCATGTCGTACAGTTCCTGATCAATAACCTTCTGCTGTTGCAGCAGACGCAGGACCAGATTACGACGCTCCAGCGCCAGTTTCGGGTTACGCCACGGATTGTAGATTGACGCCCCTTTCACCATGCCCACCAACAATGCTTGCTGGTCGAGGCTCAGCTCTTCCACCGGACGGCCAAAGTAATAGAGACTCGCCAGCGGGAAACCACGGATTTCGTTGTCGCCGCTCTGACCGAGATACACCTCGTTCATGTACAGCTCAAGAATACGGTCTTTGCTGTAGCGAGCATCCATGATCAGCGCCATGTACGCTTCGTTGGCTTTACGCCAGTAGGAGCGTTCGCTGGAAAGGAACAGGTTTTTGACCAACTGCTGCGTCAGGGTACTTGCGCCCTGCACGGTACGCCCCGCCATAACGTTCGCCAGCACTGCACGGCCCATCGAGTAGAAGCTGATGCCGTCATGCTCGTAGAAATGGCGGTCTTCGGTGGCGATCAGGGTGTCGATCAGCAGATCCGGGAAGCCACTGCGCGGCACGAACAGGCGTTGTTCGCCCGTCGGCGACGACATCATGGTGATCAGACGTGGATCGAGACGGAAGAAACCGAACTGGCGGTTGTTATCCATGTTGGTGATCGAATCCAGACGATCGCCGTCAAAGGTCAGCCGCGCGCGCGCCTGGCCTTCTTTGCTGTCCGGGAAATCAAACGGACGGCGGATCATCTCGATGCTGTTCGCCTGCACGGTAAACTCGCCCGGACGGGTCATCGCCGTCACCTGGCGGTACTGTGTCGCGGTCAGCAGGCGCACCATCTCGTTCTTGCTGATGGGCATATCCGGTTCAAGATTGACCATGCGACCGTAAACCGCCGCAGGCAGCTGCCAGACTTTACCATCGATGCGGGCGCGAATTTTTTGGTCGAGATAGACGCCGTAAATCGCCATCAGCACCGCAAATACGATGCCGAGTTTTACCAGCAGCCAGAACCAGCCGTATTTGCGCCGAGGTTTTTGGCCTTTGCCATTACCTTTGCCTTTTCCGTTGCGGGGCATGGGTTCATCATCCTCATCTTCGTAATCGTCGTCGTACTCATCGTCCTCGAGACGACGACGGCTAACCTTTTGCTTAGCCGGACGTGCAGGCTTGCCTTTACGTCCAATTGGCTCGCGGTCATTCCCCGCCATACTTTTTCTCCGCTAAATTCAGGCGTAAGCGCCTGATTCTCTTTTCTTTCACAATCAAGTGAAAGAAGAAATCTCTCAAAATAATGCCCCTTTCTGATAGGGAAAGGGGTGTGCGATCTGAAAACTAGGAATACTTTTTCGTTCGCCGCGTCGGTGCCGTGTTCGCCGGGTCATCCGGCCAGACATGTTTGGGATAACGCCCTTTCATCTCTTTTTGCACTTCGCGATACGTCCCCGCCCAAAATGCACTGAGATCGCGCGTAATTTGCAGCGGTCGCTGCGCTGGAGATAACAGCTCCAGCACCAGTGCCACGCGCCCTTCGGCTATCGTTGGCGTGCTGGCTTCGCCGAACATTTCCTGCATCCGCACCGACAAAACCGGTGGATTATCCGCATCATAACGCAGGGCAATCCGGCTCCCGGTCGGCACAGTGTAATGCGTGGGTAACGAACTCACCAGACGTTGTCGTAAAGACCACGGCAACAGCTCCTGTAATGCCTGAGTGACATTCAGCGCCTTTAGCGCTTTGAGTGAGTGCACACCGCTCATGTGCGGCAACAGCCAGGACTCAAGCCCCGCCAGCAGCGATTCATCATCAACGGCAGGCCAGTCTTCTTCCGGCAGCCAGCGGGCAGCGCACTGAATACGCAAGCGTAGCTGTTCCGCTTCCGGCGTCCAGTTAAGAATGCCAAGTCCTTTGTCACGGATCCCGTTGAGCATCGCCTGATGCAGTTCGTCTTCCGACGGTTTCGCCAGCGGCTGCACTTTCACCGTCAACTGTCCGATACGACTGCGCCGCCAGGCTTTCAGCGTGCCCTGATTTTCATCCCATTCGATGGTGTCAGATTGGCTTAACAGCTCGGGACATTCCGCCATCAGCGCGTCAATATCGAGCGCCTGCGCCTGCAAAATGCGGGCATCGGGCGACTGACTGCCCTGTAATAGCAAAGGCGCTATCAGCCATTCATGCCGTCCTAACGCATCATCCGCGTCGAGCATCGCGCCCATGCCGTTTGCCAGTTGATAGCGCCCTTCCTGACCGCGACGACGCGCAATGCGATCGGCAAACCCTTGCGCCAGCAAAACGCTTATCCTTCCGGCATCAGCCGCACCGGAAGGAGAATCAAGTCGTTGAATTAGCGCTTTTGCGCGCTGCTGCCAGTTCGGCTGGTTGCGGGAAAAGGCCATGCCTAAATCGGCATTGCCCCCGCGCGGAGGCTCTTCGAGAATCGCGGCGAGTTTAGCGGCTGTTGCGACGTCATCGGTTGTCTTCGCGGCAATCAACATTGCAGCCAGACGCGGATCGTTGCCAAGCGTCGCCATTTTCTGCCCTTTAGCCGTCAGTTGTTTACCGTCATAAGCACCGAGTTGTGTGAGCAACGTCCGAGCCGCTGCTAAGTTAATCGCGGGCGGTTGATCCAGCCAACTTAATTGCGCCGGATCCTGGCAGCCCCACTGCAATAGCTCAAGTAGCAATCCGCTGAAATCGCTTTGCAATATTTCAGGGTCGGCTTGTGCGGCGGCGCGTTCGGCTTGTTCTTTGCCAAGCAGATGCAAACAGATGCCCGGCTCCAGACGCCCCGCACGGCCTGCGCGTTGCGTCATTGAGGCTTGACTAACGCGCTGGGTGATTAAGCGCGTGAGACCGGTACGCGGGTCAAATCGCGCCACGCGCTCCTGGGCGCAATCCACCACCAGACGAATGCCTTCGATGGTCAGACTGGTTTCGGCGATGTTGGTCGCCAGCACCACTTTACGCGTGCCTTTTTCTGCTGGCAGAATCGCTTTCCGTTGGTCGCTCAGAGAAAGCGCACCATACAGTGGGCAAAGCACTACATCGCTTCCCACACGCCCGGCGAGCTGCTCCTGCACGCGCTGAATTTCCCCTACGCCCGGTAAAAACAGCAGCAGCGATCCAGATTCATTGCGTAACAATTCAGCCGTCGCCACGGCAACCGCTTCATCAAAACGTTGATGGGAGGCCAACGCCTGATAGCGCCGTTCAACCGGAAACGCGCGTCCCTCAGAGGAAATAACGGGCGCATCTGGTAACAGCGTTTGCAGCCGAACGTTGTCCAGCGTTGCAGACATAATCAGTAATTTTAAATCGTCGCGTAGCCCTTGTTGCACGTCGAGCAATAGCGCCAGCGCCAGATCGGCCTGCAAACTGCGTTCATGGAATTCATCAAGGATCACCAACCCGACGCCGCTGAGTTCGGGATCACGCTGGATCATGCGCGTCAGAATGCCTTCCGTGACCACTTCTACTCGGGTGTTTTTACCGACGCAGGTTTCTGCACGCATTCGGTAGCCCACCGTGTCGCCCGGTTTTTCATTCAGCAGTTCAGCCAACCGTTGCGCGACATTCCGCGCCGCTAGTCGGCGTGGTTCCAGCAGAAGTATTTTTCCGTCGATACCGCCCTGCTGCAGAATTTGCAGTGGCAGCCAGGTGGATTTACCGGCACCTGTGGGCGCGTTCAGCAGCACCTGTGGCGCAACATTTAACGCCTGAAGAAGTTCAGGAAGGACAACGGCGACCGGCAATGACGACACAAAAGGCTCCAGTGGGTGACTTTAAATGGCCGGGCATTGTAGCATTGCGCCAAATCATTACCGAGTACCAGGCATGCCCGAACCCAAAAGACTGTTTTTTGCCCTTGAGCTTCCCGACGCTATTCAGCAGCAGATTATCCACTGGCGGGCGGCGAATTTCCCAGCCGACAGCGGACGTCCCATTGCGGCAGCGAACCTGCATCTGACGCTGGCGTTTCTCGGGGAAGTGAGCGCAGAAAAACAGCGGGCGTTAGCCGCACTGGCCGGGCGAATCCGCCAGCCAGGGTTTACGTTAGATCTTAACGACGCGGGACAATGGCTACGTTCACAGGTGGTGTGGCTCGGCACACGCCAGCCGCCACGCGGTTTGTTGCAACTAGCGAATCTGCTTCGTGCCCAGGCGGCCCGCAGCGGTTGCTACCAGAGCCCGCAGCCCTTTCATCCGCACATTACGCTGTTGCGCAATACCGCTCACGCCGTCCCGATCCCCGCGCCGGGCTTTTCCTGGCAAGTCCCCGTCGATGGATTCGCTTTATACAGTTCTGAATATTCCCGCGGACGCACGCGTTACACCCCGCTTGAACGCTGGACGCTTACCGAATAACAAGGAATTCCTATGCAGTTTTTGCCCCCACTCAAACCGGCTCGTTTGCTCAAACGCTATAAACGTTTTCTTGCCGATGTCGTTACGCCTGAGGGCGAAGAATTCACGCTGCATTGCGCCAATACCGGTGCGATGACCGGCTGTGCGACGCCGGGTGATACCGTCTGGTTTTCCACCTCGGACAGCGCAACGCGCAAATATCCGCACTCCTGGGAAATCACGCAGACGCAAACCGGCGCATTTATTTGTGTCAACACGTTACGAGCCAATCAGCTGGTAAAAGAAGCGATCGAGTCAAAAGCCATTCCTGAATTAAACGGCTATAGCGTGTTGAAAAGTGAAGTGAAATACGGCGCAGAACGCAGCCGGATCGATTTCATGTTACAGGCGGAAGATCGCCGAAACTGCTATATTGAAGTGAAATCGGTAACGTTAGCTGAACTTGAATACGGTTATTTCCCCGATGCGGTGACTGAACGTGGTCAGAAGCATTTGCGAGAGTTGATGGGCGTGGCGGCCTCAGGCGACCGTGCCGTAGTGCTATTTGCGGTACTTCACTCTGCCATTACCCGTTTTTCACCCGCGCGCCATATCGATCCGAAGTACGCGCAATTGTTGAATGAGGCACAAAAAAAGGGGGTTGAAATTCTGGCTTACAAAGCGGAACTTTCTGCCGATAATATGACTCTGATAGAGCCGTTGCCCGTGGTGTTAACACCCGAGATAACGACTGAATAATAAATGTGCTGGTCGCGTGCGCAAATACGCTTTTCCTCACAGGGTTGTCAAGTGTAACGTTTAGACAATTGCTATCCTGAAAAGCTTCTGCTATTTATAGCGGCCTGATTTTTCCCCCACATGGGGATCGATAGTGCGTGTTAAGGAGAAGCAACATGCAAGAAGGGCAAATCCGTAAAACATCGTCCCTGAGTATTCTCGCCATCGCTGGGGTGGAGCCATACCAAGAGAAGCCGGGTGAAGAGTATATGAACGAAGCCCAGCTGTCTCACTTCAAGCGTATTCTTGAAGCGTGGCGTAACCAACTCAGGGATGAAGTGGATCGTACAGTGACTCATATGCAGGACGAAGCAGCGAACTTCCCGGATCCGGTAGACCGTGCCGCCCAGGAAGAAGAGTTCAGCCTCGAACTGCGTAACCGTGACCGTGAGCGTAAGCTGATCAAAAAGATCGAGAAGACGCTGAAAAAGGTCGAAGACGAAGATTTTGGCTACTGCGAATCCTGCGGCGTCGAAATTGGTATCCGTCGTCTGGAAGCGCGTCCGACAGCCGATCTGTGCATCGACTGCAAAACGCTGGCGGAAATCCGCGAAAAGCAGATGGCTGGCTAAGTCATACGCTTCGTATAATACAATTCTGGCGGGAGTCCTCTCCCGCCTTGTTCTTTCTGGTCTATGGAAAATTCTGATTATATTGGGCGCTTTGCTCCTTCCCCTTCTGGCGAACTCCATTTTGGTTCACTGATTGCCGCACTCGGCAGTTATCTCCAGGCGCGTGCCCGTCAGGGTAAATGGCTCGTTCGTATCGAAGATATCGATCCTCCCCGTGAAGTTCCCGGTGCCGCACACACCATTCTGCGTCAGCTGGAACATTATGGCCTGCATTGGGATGGCGACGTTCTGTGGCAGTCTCAGCGCCATGATGCCTACCGTGAACGGCTCGCGTGGCTGCGCGAACACGGTCTAAGTTATTACTGCACCTGCACGCGTGCGCGTATTCAGAGCGTCGGCGGCATTTATGACGGTCATTGCCGCACGCTTTCTCTCGGCCCGCAAAATGCGGCGCTGCGCCTGCATCAAACTCAACCGGTTCTGCAATTTCACGATCGTTTAAGCGGCACAATCGTGACTAACGAATCACTCGCGCGGGAAGATTTTATTATTCATCGCCGCGACGGATTATTTGCCTACAATCTTGCTGTAGTGGTTGATGACCATTTTCAGGGCGTCACGGAAATTGTGCGCGGCGCGGATTTAATTGAACCAACGGTGAGACAAATCTCGTTATACCGTCATTTCGGCTGGACAGTGCCTGACTATATTCATCTGCCGCTGGCGCTGAATCGCGATGGCAATAAACTGTCAAAGCAAAACCATGCGCCTGCGCTCTCTACAGGCGACCCGCGCCCGGAATTAATCAGGGCTTTACAGTTTCTGAATCAGACTATTGTTAATGAGTGGCAGGACATGACGCACGAGGATCTACTGAAAAATGCAGTGGATAACTGGAAGCTTTCGGCTGTCGCCGAAATCGAGCATTCTCAAACGCGTCGTGCTGAGCTATGATTAGCCGCTATTTTTTTGTCCTCACTCCGACGACTGACACGAAAACCGAGGTGCACCATTTTTACCCGAGTCGCTAATTTTTGCCGCAAAGTGCTTACCCGTGAAGAAACCGGGACTGAAACCGTCGACGTAAGACCTGAAATGGCGGTGGTTCCACGCGATCAGCACGCCATTTCCCGCAAAGATATCAGTGAAAATGCCCTCAAGGTGCTCTACCGTCTGAACAAGGCGGGCTACGAAGCGTATCTCGTCGGCGGCGGCGTGCGTGATTTGCTGCTGGACAAAAAACCCAAAGATTTTGACGTGACCACCAGCGCCACGCCGGAACAAGTGCGTAAACTGTTCCGCAACTGCCGTCTGGTCGGTCGCCGTTTCCGTCTGGCTCACGTGATGTTTGGCCCGGAAATCATTGAAGTCGCTACCTTCCGTGGTCACCACGACGGTTCCCCGGATGATCGCGCCACCTCGCAGCGCGGCCAAAATGGCATGCTGCTGCGCGATAACATCTTCGGTTCAATTGAAGAAGATGCTCAGCGCCGCGACTTCACCATCAACAGCCTTTATTACAGCGTGGCCGACTTTAGCGTCCGCGATTACGTTGGCGGGATGCGTGATTTGCAGGATGGCGTGATTCGCCTGATTGGCAATCCGGAAACCCGCTATCGTGAAGATCCGGTGCGTATGCTCCGCGCGGTACGTTTTGCCGCCAAACTGGATATGCGTATCAGCCCGGACACCGCCGAGCCAATCCCGCGTCTGGCGACGCTGATCAATGACGTGCCTCCGGCGCGCTTGTTTGAAGAATCCCTCAAGCTGTTGCAAGCGGGTTATGGTTTCGAAACCTATAAACTGCTGCGTGAATACAGCCTGTTCCAGCCGCTGTTCCCGACCATCACCCGCTACTTCACCGAAAACGGTGATAGCCCGATGGAACGCATCATCAGCCAGGTGCTGAAAAACACCGATAACCGCATTCACAACGACATGCGCGTTAACCCGGCGTTCCTGTTTGCCGCGATGTTCTGGTATCCGTTGCTGGAAACCGCGCAGCGCATCGCCCAGGAAAGCGGTCTGGCCTATTTCGACGCCTTCGCGCTGGCAATGAACGATGTGCTGGATGAAGGCTGCCGTTCTCTGGCGATCCCGAAACGTATTACCACACTGGTGCGCGATATTTGGCAGCTCCAGTTACGGATGTCCCGTCGTCAGGGTAAACGTGCGTGGAAGCTGATGGAGCACCCGAAATTCCGTGCGGCCTACGATTTGCTGGCACTGCGTGCGGAAGCCGAAGGCAACCACGAACTGCAACGTCTGACGCAGTGGTGGGGCGAATTCCAGGTGGCTGCACCACCGGCACAAAAAGACATGCTCAACGGCCTGGATGAAGAGCCAGCCGCACGTCGTCGCCATCGTCGTCCACGCAAACGCGCCCCACGTTCAGGCGGCAGCGCGTGACACGCGTTTATATCGCCGTTGGCAGCAATCTGGCGTCACCACTCGATCAGGTGAATGCAGCGATTGCCGCCCTCGGCGAAATCCCGCACACGGCGATTGCCGCCGTGTCGTCGTTTTACCGCACGCCCCCACTCGGCCCGCAGGATCAACCTGATTATCTGAATGCCGCCGTGGCACTTGATACAGATCTTGAGCCAGAAGCACTGCTCAATAGCACCCAACGCATTGAACTCCAGCAAGGTCGCGTACGCAAAGACGAGCGTTGGGGTCCACGCACATTAGATCTCGATATCATGCTGTTTGGCGATCTGACGCTGAACACCGAGCGTCTGACCGTGCCGCATTACGACATGCATAATCGCGGCTTTATGCTGTGGCCGCTGGCAGAAATAGCCCCCGATCTCATCTTCCCCAACGGTACTTCGCTGACGACCCTGCTGCAAAACCTCGACTGCTCAAAACCGCACCATTGGTAAACGGCAAAACCATTGCCGACATCCATCTGACTGATACAATGCCGCTAGATTCGGCTTTCGTTATCAGGAAACGCTATGAAACCCACCACCATCTCCCTGCTGCAGAAATGCAAACAGGAAAAGAAACGCTTCGCCACCATCACCGCTTATGATTTCAGCTTCGCGAAACTGTTCGCCGATGCCGGGATCGACGTCATGCTGGTTGGTGATTCATTGGGTATGACGGTTCAGGGCCACGACTCCACGTTGCCTGTCACCGTAGAAGATATCGCTTACCACACCCGCGCCGTTCGTCGCGGCGCGCCCAATTGTCTGTTGCTCGCTGACCTGCCCTTTATGGCTTATGCCACGCCGGAACAGGCATTTGAGAATTCAGCCGTGGTGATGCGCGCGGGCGCAAACATGGTGAAACTGGAAGGCGGTGCCTGGCTTGCGCCAACGGTGAAAATGCTCGCCGAGCGCGCCGTGCCAGTATGTGGTCATCTCGGCCTCACGCCGCAGTCAGTCAACGTCTTCGGCGGCTATAAAGTTCAGGGCCGTGGCGATGCGGCACAAACGTTGTTTGACGATGCGCTGGCGCTGGAAGCCGCAGGTATTCAGTTATTGGTGCTGGAATGTGTGCCCGTCGCATTGGCGAAACGCATCACCGAAGCGCTGACCATTCCGGTTATCGGCATTGGTGCAGGCAACGTGACTGACGGTCAGATTCTGGTGATGCATGACGCATTCGGCATTACTGGCGGCCATATTCCTAAATTTGCCAAAAATTTCCTGACCGATGCAGGCGACATGCGTGCCGCCGTGCGGCAGTATATTGCCGAGGTCGAGTCCGGGGTGTATCCGGGCGAAGAACACAGTTTCCATTAAGGAGTTTGTTGTGCTGATTATCGAAACCCTGCCGCTGCTGCGCCAGCATATCCGTCGTCTGCGTCAGGAAGGCAAGCGCATCGCGCTGGTGCCGACCATGGGCAACCTGCACGATGGGCATATGAAACTGGTTGATGAAGCCAAAGATCGCGCCGATGTGGTGGTGGTCAGTATCTTCGTTAACCCGATGCAGTTCGATCGCGCCGACGACCTGGCCCGCTATCCGCGCACCTTGCAGGAAGACAGCGAGAAGCTGAACAAACGCAAAGTCGATTTTGTGTTCGCCCCTGCCCCGTCCGATATTTATCCGCAGGGCACGGATACCCAAACGTTTGTCGATGTGCCGGGCATTTCTACCATGCTGGAAGGTGCGAGCCGTCCGGGCCATTTCCGTGGCGTGTCCACCATTGTCAGCAAGCTGTTTAATCTCGTACAGCCGGACGTAGCCTGCTTTGGCGAGAAAGATTTCCAACAGTTGGCGCTGATCCGCAAAATGGTGACCGATATGGGCTACGACATCGACATCGTCGGCGTACCGACGGTGCGCGCCAAAGATGGTCTGGCGTTAAGCTCGCGCAACGGTTATCTCACTAACGACCAGCGTAAAATCGCGCCGGGCCTGAGTAAAGTGATGAACGGTATCGCCGAAAAACTGCTGGCGGGTGAACGCGATTTGGAAGAGATGATCGCCCTGGCTGAACAGGCACTGACTGAAAAAGGCTTCCGCGCCGACGACATTCAGATTCGCGATGCCGACACTCTGCTACCGCTGTCTGAAACCAGCCCACGCGCGGTGATCCTGATGGCGGCATGGCTCGGTCAGGCGCGTCTTATCGACAATAAAACGGTTGAATTAACCCAGTAGACAGGGGTTAAAAAACGGGCAATACTGCCTTGAAATACGCCCGGCGGCGCAAAACTCGCCGGGCCTACGTAGGTCGGGTAAGCGAAGCGTCACCCGACACAGCTCCGTGAAGGTAAAGGTAAAGTTATGATTCGCACTATGCTGCAGGGCAAGCTCCACCGCGTAAAAGTCACTCAGGCGGACCTGCATTATGAAGGCTCTTGCGCCATCGACCAGGATTTCCTCGACGCCGCCGGTATCCTGGAAAACGAAGCCATTGATATCTGGAATGTGACCAACGGTAAACGCTTCTCGACCTATGCGATTGCCGCCGAACGTGGCTCCAGAATCATTTCTGTGAACGGTGCGGCAGCGCATTGCGCCAGCGTCGGCGACATCGTGATTATCGCAAGCTTTGTCACCATGTCTGACGCAGAAGCTCGCAGCTGGCG
Source organism: Scandinavium sp. (assembly GCF_036271055.1). Taxonomy (GTDB): domain Bacteria; phylum Pseudomonadota; class Gammaproteobacteria; order Enterobacterales; family Enterobacteriaceae; genus Scandinavium. The sequence continues at coordinate 61,645 of NZ_DATBBJ010000024.1, forward strand.
TCCAAATGTCGCTTACTTCGAAGGTGACAACGAAATGAAACGCACTGCGAAAGCCATTCCGGTGCAGGTAGCGTAATCCTACCCTTGCGGCTGATTGCTGATCAGCCGCGACATCGTCTCTAACGAATCCGTTCTTAAGATGTACAAGCGTTTCAGTAAGAACGGATTATCGCCCGGTTTTACCTTCCCCTTCACCGTCGTCACCGCCATATGAAAACCGGCGTCATTTGCCGCCTGCACCGCCGTGGTGTTGTAACCGCCAAACGGGTACGAAAGATACAGCACATGCGGGTTGAACTGGCTCAGGGCGCGGCGTGAACGCTCAAAATCGAACAGAATATTATGATAGCTGCGGCTCAATAAAATCGGCCGACGCCCGGCGTCTACGCGATGCAGGAAATGCGTATGCGACTGGATATCGAATACATCCTGAATCTGTTTCAATTCGGAAACGCTCATAAACTGGAGCGATTTCGGGTCCCACTTCTGCGGATGCCCTTTAATACGGGATGAAATGATAAACGCCGTCGCTTTGAAGCCGTACTCTTTCAATACCGGATACGCGTAGCGGTTTACCGATTTCAGTCCGTCATCGAAAGTAATCACCACCGAACGCGCTGGCAAATTCATTTTATTGCGGATGTACCCTTCGAGTTGGTACATCGTCAGCGTGGTATAGCCCTGATCGCGCAGCCATGTCATTTGGTTGCTGAATGCACGCACCGAGGTCGTGGTCGATGTATGGCGGAAACGGGTATTTTCTTCATCGCGCAAAATATGATGGTAAGTCAGCAGCGGAATACCGCTGTCCTGTTGCGCATCGAGGCTGCTTATCCACGCCAGCCGGTTACCGATGCGGATCTGATACCAGGTCTGGTTCAGCCGATCTTTAAGTTTGGCGATGATCGGATAGCGCAGGTTTTCCGCCAGCACGCCAAACGGCGCACTGCCCACATTCGGCGCGTTATAAACCGGGGTATCACGCCAGGTGATGAGATTCTGATTGCTGAGGGGCTTATTCAGGTCGCCGAGGCTGTCTTCTACGCGTTGTTTGCCTTGTACCGGCTCAAGGTGTCCTTTATCGATGAAGCCCGTACCAAAGCCAAAACTGAATTCGTAGTAATCAGCAGCAGTCAGCACCACCGCGAGGATTTGCCCTGCGCTGATATTCCCGACGGTAACAACATCGTTGCCAACCTGCGCCCAAATAATGGCATCTTCGGTGGTTTGCATATAGCGGGCGGGCTGTCCGTGCTGGCTCAGCAAACTGGCCGACGCCGTGCCACAGATAAAGATCAGAAAGGAAAATATAACGCGAATCAGCATGCGCTCTAACCGGTGCGATAAGTCAGTCATTAGTGTAACAAAAGCCGCGTTAATACCAACGGCTAATTCGCATACAGGTCATGCAGGAGAACGAAAGGCGGATTTTTTTGCTGCTGATGCCACAGGCTGCTGACATCGGGAAAACCGTGCTCAACGATAGTATCGCGAAACGCCGCACTGCTGAGGGTTTCACGCATTGGCAGCATCATTTCGATAAGCGGATAGTTAATGCCGGAGATCACTTCGCAATGGGAATGTTTATGGCTCATTAATGCAGCGACACGATACGGTGCATCGCCTGCGCTGTCGGTCAGAAAAATAACGCCTTCGCCGGAGTCGGTTTGATGCAGCGCATCGCACATCATGCGGCTAAGCATATTGCTGCTGAGCCCACGCCAGAAACTCACCGCCTGGCATTGTGGCGGCGGCCCAAATTTCTTTTCCAGTCGATCAAGTAGCGCCTGCGCGCGATCGTCATGACAGGTAATCACCCAACCTAACATAGCCCACTCCTTAGCAGGCAAGTAGTTTAGCGGAGTGAAGGTTGAGGAGGGGTGCTTTCGATCAAGGTTTGGTTTGCCGAAAGCGAAGGTTCAGAGAGCCGAACTGAGACTTTCTCCGTAGGCCGGGCAAACAAAGTGCCGCCCGGCACACGAAAACCAACTTAGCTACGCAGCCCACGACCGCGCTGGATGAGATACCAGCACAGCGCGTAAAACGCGATGATAAACACCACTAAAACGCCCACGGTCGTGAACAGCGGAACGTCGCTAATACCGAGGAAGCCAAAGCGGAAGCCGCTTATCATGTACACAATCGGGTTCAGGTGCGACAGCGCCTGCCAGAATGGCGGTAGCAGCGTCAGTGAATAGAACACGCCACCGAGATAGGTCAGCGGTGTCAGCACGAAGGTTGGGATCAGGCTGATATCGTCAAACGTTTTGGCGAACACCGCGTTCAACAGACCCGCCAGCGAGAACAGAATCGCCGTCAGCAGCAGCGTCAGGCCGACAAACAACCACGAGTGAACCTGGAACGGAACGAAGAACAGCGAAATCGCCGTGACCAGCACGCCCACACACAACCCACGCGCCACGCCACCGCCGACATAACCGGCGATCACCACGTGCGTCGGCACCGGAGCCACCAGCAGTTCTTCGATATTGCGCTGGAATTTGGCGCTAAAGAACGACGACGCTACGTTGGCATAGGCGTTGGTGATCACCGCCATCATGATCAGACCCGGCACGATGAACTGCATGTAGGTGAAGCCATGCATGTCGCCAATCCGTGAACCGATCAGATTACCGAAGATGATGAAATAGAGGGTCATGGTGATGACCGGTGGAACCAGAGTCTGGATCCAGATCCGCATAAAGCGGTTAATTTCTTTGGCCCAGATACTTTTGAGCGCTACCCAATACAGCTGCATCATGCCTGTTCTCCTGACTTACTATGAACCAGCGTGACGAACAGCTCTTCCAGACGGTTAGCCTTGTTACGCATACTTAAAACTTGCACGCCCTGCGCGCTTAGCTGAGAAAATACGCTGTTAATGCCCTGCTCACGCAGCACTTCCACTTCAAGCGTTGACGTGTCGACCAGACGGTACTGATAGCCCTCCAGCTTCGGCAGCGGGCTTTTAGCCGCCAGATCGAGAATGAAGGTTTCCGATTTTAGCTTCGACAGCAGGTTTTTCATCGACGTGTTTTCCACCAGCTCACCGTGTTGAATGATGCCGATGTTACGGCACAGCATTTCGGCTTCTTCGAGATAGTGGGTGGTCAGGATGATGGTGGTGCCTTTATCGTTAAGATCTTTCAGGAAGCCCCACATAGAACGGCGCAGTTCGATATCCACGCCCGCCGTCGGTTCATCCAGAATCAGCAGTTTCGGCTCATGCATCAGCGCACGGGCGATCATCAGACGGCGCTTCATCCCACCGGACAGCATCCGTGCACGTTCGTTGCGTTTTTCCCACAGATCGAGCTGTTTCAGGTACTTTTCGCTACGTTCAATCGCGTCTTTGCGTTCTACGCCGTAGTAACCGGCCTGGTTGACGACTATTTGTTGTACAGTCTCAAACGGGTTGAAGTTGAATTCCTGCGGCACCAGCCCGAGCTGGCGTTTAGCGTTGACCACGTCTTTCGCCAGATCGTAGCCGAAGACGTTGACCTGGCCGGAGGTTTTGTTCACCAGCGAGCTGATAATCCCGATAGTCGTGGATTTCCCCGCACCGTTGGGCCCGAGCAGCGCATAAAAGTCCCCTGCTTCGACCGTCAGGTCGATTCCCCGCAGCGCCTGAACGCCGCCTGGATAGGTTTTTTTAAGCTGTTTCAATTCAAGTGCAATGGTCATTCATTTTCTCTTTTTAAAAGCTTGCAATCGATGTGTGGTTTTAAATAAAGCCGAGTTGACCTATATTAGCGCAACGCACTTACTTGGTTACAGGTCATTAACTTCCATGAACGACATAGATACACTCATCAGCAACAATGCACTATGGTCAAAAATGCTGGTGGAAGAGGATCCCGGTTTTTTTGAGAAACTGGCACAGGCGCAAAAACCGCGCTTTCTATGGATTGGATGCTCCGACAGTCGCGTTCCCGCTGAACGTCTGACAGGTCTGGAGCCGGGCGAACTCTTTGTTCACCGTAACGTAGCCAACCTGGTGATTCACACCGATTTAAACTGCCTGTCTGTCGTTCAGTATGCGGTAGATGTGCTGGAAGTCGAACACATCATCATTTGTGGTCACTATGGTTGTGGTGGCGTGCAGGCGGCGGTTGAGAACCCTGAATTGGGTCTGATCGACAACTGGTTACTGCACATTCGTGACATCTGGTACAAGCACAGTTCATTGCTCGGCGAAATGCCGCAAGAGCGTCGCATGGATACTCTGTGCGAACTGAACGTGATGGAGCAGGTGTATAACCTTGGTCACTCAACGATTATGCGTTCAGCCTGGCAACGTGGGCAGAAAGTGACCATCCACGGCTGGGCTTACGGTATTCACGACGGTTTGCTGCGCGATCTCGACGTCAACTCGACCAACCGCGAAAGCCTGGAACAGGGCTACCGTAAAGCGCTGTCCAATCTGCATACTCGCCACATTAACCACAAATAAATCTGCAAAAAAGCCGGGTGGCGGTTTCGCCTTGCCCGGCCTACTTCTACCCGGTTTGCGTTAGCACCACCGGGCGATTTATTTTTTACTCGTCCAGCAACACCACTTTCCCGACGTACGGCAGATGGCGATAACGCTGCGCGTAATCAATGCCATAGCCGACAACAAATTCGTCAGGGATCGAGAAGCCAACGAACTCAACCGGGACGTCGACTTCGCGACGGGTCGGTTTATCGAGCAGAGTACAAATCGCCAACGATTTCGGTCCACGCAGGCTGAGGATTTCGCGTACTTTCGACAGCGTATTACCAGAATCGATAATGTCTTCGACGATCAGCACGTCTTTGCCGCGAATATCTTCGTCCAGGTCTTTGAGGATTTTCACATCACGGGTGGTCGACATCCCGCTGCCGTAGCTGGAAGCCGTCATAAAATCGACTTCGTGAGAGACGTGCACTTCACGGCACAGGTCCGCCATGAACATAAATGAGCCACGCAACAGGCCAACCAGCACCATTTCGCTGCCGCTGTCCTGATAATGTTCGGTAATTTGACGGCCTAATTCGGCGATACGTGCTTTGATCTCCGCTTCCGGGATCATCACTTCAACAGTGTGTTTCATATAACTAACCATCTGATTTCAGAGATAAATCTATCAACCGCATGCACTCATGTACACGCCCTTGATCGGCAAGCCATGCAGTATACCAGTAAAACCCTTTATCGGGTGGATGTGATAAGAAAGCTCAATTTGTGATTCCGATCACACTTGTTAAATCCTATACTTAATTGCTACTAAAAAATTAACGAATTATAGGTGTGCTTTCTATGGCGGAAACAAAAACACAACAGCGCGGACTTCTTGTGAAGTTGACGGCGCTGTTTGCAGCCTTTTGCGGGCTGTATCTTTTAATCGGCGGAGTCTGGCTCGTATCACTGGGCGGCTCCTGGTATTACCCAATCGCAGGTCTGGTGATGCTGGCTGTCACCGTGATGCTGTGGCGGGGCCAACGTTCAGCATTATGGTTGTATGCGCTGGTGCTGCTGGCGACCATGATTTGGGGTGTCTGGGAAGTCGGCTTCGACTTCTGGGCGCTGACGCCGCGCAGCGATATTCTGGTGTTCTTCGGCATATGGCTGATTTTGCCATTTGTCTGGCGTCGTCTGATCGTACCTTCGGCGGGTGCAGTTGCCGCACTGGTGGTGGTTCTGCTGATTACCGCAGGCATTCTGACCTGGGCGGGCTTCCACGATCCGCAGGAAATCAATGGCACGCTGAGCACAGAAGTGACACCAGCGGCACCGATTTCTCAGGTCGCCGATCAGGACTGGCCTGCGTATGGGCGTAACCAGGAAGGTCAACGCTGGTCGCCACTCAAGCAGATCAACGCCGATAACGTTCACCAGTTAAAAGAAGCGTGGGTCTTCCGGACCGGCGACCTGAAACAGCCGAACGATCCAGGTGAAATCACCAACGAAGTGACGCCAATTAAAGTGGGCAACATGCTTTATCTTTGCTCTGCACACCAGCGCGTGTTCGCTCTGGATGCGGCAACGGGTAAAGAGAAATGGCACTTCGATCCGCAGCTCAATACCAATACCTTCTTCCAGCACGTGACCTGTCGTGGCGTCTCTTATCACGAAGCGAAAGCCGATAGCGCGCCTGCGGATGTGGTTGCGGACTGCCCGCGCCGTATCTTGCTGCCAGTGAACGACGGTCGTCTGTTCGCGCTGAATGCCGATACTGGTAAGCTGTGCGAAAGCTTTGGCAACAAAGGTGTGCTGAACCTGCAAACCAACCAGCCAGTGACGACGCCAGGCATGTACGAGCCAACGTCGCCGCCGATTGTGACCGATAAAGTCATCGTCATTGCTGGTTCCGTCACCGATAACTTCTCCACGCGTGAAGCGTCTGGTGTGATTCGTGGTTTCGACGTGAACACCGGCAAACTGCTGTGGGCCTTCGATCCGGGCGCGAAAGATCCGAACGCTATCCCGAACGATGAACACAAGTTCAGCCTGAATTCGCCGAACTCCTGGGCGCCTGCCGCCTATGACGCGAAACTGGACATAGTTTACCTGCCGATGGGCGTAACGACGCCGGATATCTGGGGCGGGAACCGCACACCTGAGCAGGAACGCTACGCAAGCGCGATTGTGGCGCTGAATGCCACCACCGGTAAACTGGCGTGGAGTTACCAGACCGTTCACCACGATCTGTGGGATATGGACCAGCCGTCACAGCCAACGCTTGCTGATATCAACGTCGGCGGTAAAACCGTTCCAGTGGTTTATGCGCCTGCGAAAACCGGCAACATCTTCGTACTCGACCGTCGTAATGGTCAACTCGTCGTGCCTGCACCGGAAAAACCGGTTCCACAAGGTCCTGCAAAAGGCGATCGTCTGAGCCCGACTCAGCCGTTCTCCGACCTCACTTTCCGTCCGAAGAAAGATATGAGCGGCGCGGATATGTGGGGCGCGACCATGTTTGACCAACTGGTGTGCCGCGTGATGTTCCACAAACTGCGCTACGAGGGCATCTTCACGCCGCCGTCTGAGCAAGGCACGCTGGTGTTCCCGGGTAACCTGGGGATGTTCGAATGGGGTGGTATTTCCGTTGACCCGAATCGTCAGGTTGCGATTGCTAACCCGATTGCCCTGCCGTTTGTGTCACGTCTGATGCCACGCGGTCCGGGTAACCCGATTGAGCCACCAACAGATGCGAAAGGTTCTGGCACCGAAACCGGTATTCAACCGCAGTACGGCGTGCCGTATGGCGTGACGCTGAATCCGTTCCTGTCGCCATTTGGCCTGCCGTGTAAACAACCGGGCTGGGGTTATATCTCTGCTCTGGATCTGAAAACCAACCAGATCGCATGGAAAAAACGTATCGGTACACCGCAGGACAGCCTGCCGTTCCCGCTGCCGTTTAAACTGCCATTCAATCTGGGTATGCCGATGCTGGGTGGCCCAATTTCCACCGCCGGTAACGTCCTGTTTGTTGCAGCAACCGCAGATAACTATCTGCGCGCGTACAACATGACCAACGGTGACAAGCTGTGGGAAGGCCGTCTGCCAGCGGGTGGACAGGCAACGCCGATGACCTATGAAGCGAATGGCAAGCAGTACGTTGTCATTTCAGCAGGCGGTCACGGTTCGTTTGGTACGAAGATGGGCGACTACATTGTGGCCTACGCTTTGCCGGACGACGCGAAGTAAGATGAAATTGCCCGGCGGCGCGATGCTTGCCGGGCCAAAAAACGTAAGCCGGGTCAGGCGTTAGCCGCCACCCGGCTTTTTTACACCGTAAATCCGAGCATCATGCCGGTGTCTTCATGCTCTAACAGATGGCAATGCGCCATATAGGCATGTTCTTTCGATGCTTCATGGTCGAATTTCACCAACACTTCGCTCACCGCACCTTCCACTCTCACCGTATCTTTCCAGCCTGCACGATGGGCCGCTGGCGGCTTACCGTTTTCCGACAGAATGCGGAATTGCGTGCCGTGGATGTGGAACGGATGCAGCATCATGTCGCCCTCACCTGAAATCGTCCAGCGCTCGAACTGCCCTCGGCTGGCGGCAAACATTGGCTTGTTCATGTCGAAAGCCTGGCCGTTGATGCGGTTGGCGTTGTGGAAATCAAAGCCTTTACTACCGTGATTCATCTGGCCCATGTTGCCATGATCCATGCCGTCCATTTTCATGTCGCCATGGCCCATCATCTGTCCGTGGTCCATACCGCCCATCGCCTGCTTGCCGTATTTTTTCATCAACGCCTGCATGCCCATCATGTCGAGCATTGGGTCCATCGACAGCTGGAATTTGCGCTGAGTCAGCCCATCGAGCGATGGCAAGGCAGGGATCGACGCCAGCACATCAGGCAGTTTGGCAGAGGCCGGGATCGGCAGCGGCTGAATGCGCATCACCGGATGCGCTTTATCGAACGGCGCGATCGCCATGCCCATCTGATTCACTGGCAGCATCACGAGGTCAAAAGGTTTGCCGTCGCTGGTGTCCACCAGCACCTCAAAGCGTTCGCCCATCAGCATCGGCAGTTCAGAGACTTTGACCGGTTCAGACAGCAAACCGCCGTCGCTGGCAATCACATACAGTGGACGGTTATCGCTGGTCGCCAGCGTCATCGAACGGGCATTACAGCCGTTCAGCAAACGCAGACGCAGCCAGCCTTTTGGCGCGGCATGCTGCGGATAAATCGCGCCGTTGGTGAGCAGCGTATCGCCAAACCAGCCGACGGCAGCGGTCATGATATCGAGCTGATAATCAATCTCTCCGTTCACGCTGAAACGCTTGTCCTGGATGATCACCGGCACATCGTCGATGCCCCACTGTTTCGGCAGCAACAGCGAATGAAGGAAGGGATCTTCAATCAGGACCAGCCCCGCCAGCCCCATCGCCACCTGATGCCCGGTTTTGCCGTGCTGATGCGGATGGAACCAACAAGTCGCGGCCTGTTGCGTTGGGGTAAACGTCACGGTACGTGTTGCGCCGGGTTTGATGACCCCCTGCGGGCCGCCGTCCACTTCTCCGGGAATTTCCAGTCCGTGCCAGTGAAGGGTGGTCTCTTCTGCCAGTTGATTGTGGATATCGACAGTGACCGCTTTACCCTGCTGCAATTGCAGCGCGGGACCTAACAGATTGCCGTTATAGCCCCATGTCGTGGCGTTATGCGGGCCAAACTGTGTTTTGCCACTTTGCACCGTCAGTGAGATGCGGCTGCGGGAATCGGCGGTGAGTAAATTGGGAATCGGTAACGCGGGGCGATCGGCAGCCAGTACACTTCGACTCCATATCGGTAATGCGCTGGCGACACCCACGGCGGTGGCCAATTTGATAAATTCACGACGTTGCATCTTCACTCCCTTTACGTATGCTGGCGAATTCTTGAGCTTAAACCTTTCCCTTACCGGAAGGTCAAGCATAATCCCTTCAATAAAGCCCTGCGCGGCATTTAGAAGTATGCTAACGTTGAATTTCGTGGATGCATTGGTAACTAAAATGAAGACGTTTTTTAGAACTGTGGTACTCGGAACGCTGCTCGCTATCTCCGCTAACAGCTATGCACTGAGCGAATCCGAGGCCGAAGATATGGCCGATCTGACGGCGGTATTTGTGTTCCTGAAAAACGACTGTGGCTATCAAAATCTGCCGAACCAGCAAATTCGTCGTGCTTTGGTCTTTTTTGCCCAGCAAAATCAGTGGGATCTGAGCAACTACGACACCTTTAACATGAAGGCACTCGGCGAAGACAGTTACCGCGATCTCAGCGGCATTCGCATACCGACTTCCAAAAAGTGCAAAGCACTGGCTCGTGATTCCCTGAGCCTGCTCGCCTACGTTAAGTAATCCTTTCTGCTGAAATAATGACCGTGCATCACCGGTCATTGTTGGCTACTATGTTGCGCCCGTTTTAAAAGGGCGTTAACGAAGGAGAAATCCCGCCATGACCGACACCACACTGTGGCATGAAACGCTGCACGATCAGTTTGGTCAGTACTTTGCCGTTGATAAAGTGCTGTATCACGAGAAAACCGATCATCAGGATCTGATTATCTTCGAGAACGCCGCATTTGGGCGCGTAATGGCGCTGGACGGCGTAGTGCAAACCACCGAGCGCGATGAGTTTATCTATCACGAAATGATGACTCACGTTCCCCTGCTGGCCCACGGTCACGCAAAACACGTGCTGATTATCGGCGGCGGCGATGGCGCGATGCTGCGCGAAGTGAGCCGTCACAAACATATCGAGACCATCACCATGGTGGAAATCGATGCAGGCGTGGTCTCCTTCTGCCGCCAGTATTTGCCCAACCACAATGCCGGAAGCTATGACGATCCGCGTTTCAGCCTGGTCATTGACGATGGCGTCAATTTTGTTAACCAGACGACGCAAACGTTTGATGTGATCATCTCCGACTGCACCGACCCCATCGGGCCGGGCGAAAGCCTGTTTACCTCGGCGTTCTATGAAGGCTGCAAACGCTGCCTGAACCCGGGCGGGATTTTCGTTGCGCAGAACGGTGTATGCTTTCTGCAACAAGATGAAGCGCTCGACAGTCACCGCAAACTCAGCCACTACTTTAAGGATGTGAGTTTCTATCAGGCGGCGATCCCGACCTATTACGGCGGCATCATGACCTTTGCCTGGGCGACGGACAACGAGGCGCTGCGCCATCTCTCCACCGAGATAATCCAGGCCCGGTTCCATCAAGCTGGCTTGACCTGCCGTTATTACAATCCGGCGATCCACACCGCGGCCTTTGCCCTACCGCAATACTTGCAGAACGCACTGTCTGCATCTGAGGAGGTGAACCCAATTGAAAAAGCTTAAACTGCATGGCTTTAACAACCTGACCAAAAGCCTGAGTTTTTGTATTTACGATATCTGCTGCGTGAAAACAGCAGAAGAGCGCGATGGTTATATCGCCTATATCGATGAACTCTATAACGCCAACCGTCTGACCGAAATTCTGTCAGAAACCTGCTCAATTATCGGCGCCAATATCCTGAACATCGCGCGTCAGGATTACGAACCGCAGGGTGCCAGCGTCACCATTCTGGTGAGCGAAGAGCCGGTTGATCCGCATCTGATCGACACCACTGAACACCCCGGCCCGCTGCCGGAAGCCGTGGTTGCCCATCTCGATAAAAGCCATATCTGCGTGCATACCTATCCGGAAAGCCATCCAGAAGGCGGTCTGTGTACCTTCCGCGCCGATATTGAAGTGTCCACCTGTGGGGTGATTTCACCGCTGAATGCGTTAAATTATCTGATCCACCAGTTGGAGTCGGATATCGTGACCATCGATTATCGCGTCCGCGGCTTTACCCGTGACGTGAACGGCATGAAGCATTTTATCGATCACGAAATTAACTCCATTCAGAACTTTATGTCCGACGACATGAAGGCGCTGTATGACATGCTGGATGTGAACGTGTATCAGGAAAACATTTTTCACACCAAGATGCTGCTGAAAGAGTTCGACCTGAAACATTACATGTTCCACACCAAACCGGAAGATTTGAGCGAAGAAGAGCGCAAGGCCATTACTGACCTGCTCTGGAAAGAGATGCGCGAAATCTACTCCGGTCGGAATATGCCCGCCGTGTGATCCGCAGGCGGAGCAAGGATGCTCCGCACCGTTAAACCATTATTTCTGGTTGATGAATTTGCGGTACGCCGCAATGACCAAAAGAAAGTCTTCGACACCACACATCGACAAGCTTTCCTCGTCGTAGTAGCTCATCCCCTCTTCCATCTCATCGCCGGATATTTCCATCAGATTAGCGCGCACCATCACTTCTTCGCCGTCCAGCCAGACAGTGTATTCATGGCCCGTCTGCTGCCAGGAGTTCTCCGTACCTTTTACCGTCTGAGCCGCCTGTTCGACTTCGTCCAGTAGCGCTAAATTATCGTTCACCTCTTCGTTGAACCAGTGCCCGACGGCCTCGTGGCCCATCGACATCCGCACTTTTACGCCTCCGGTAATGTCGCGCAGAAATTCGTATTCCATTGTCTTTTCCTCTCAAGGGCAACGCGTCACCGCTGCATTGTACCCATGCTGTAATTATCGCAGTTGAGAGAAAGAAAAAAAGCGTGGCGGGTGTCGGAAGAGAAAATAAAAAACCCCGCCTCATAAGAAACGGGGTTTTGTCTTTTATAAGCCGGATATGCCCGGCCTACATTAGACCGCGGTCTGGAAAATCACGCCGTCCGCTTTCTCGGTGTACTGGGAAAGCTTATCGAAGTTCAGATAACGATAGGTGTCGACGGCGGTCTTATCGACCTGCGCCACGAACGTCTGATACTCATCCGGCGTTGGCAGTTTACCAATCAGCGCCGCAATAGCTGCCAGTTCAGCAGAAGCCAGGAACACGTTGGCACCTGTACCTAAGCGGTTCGGGAAGTTACGCGTTGAGGTGGAAACCACCGTCGAGTTATCTGCCACACGCGCCTGGTTACCCATACACAGTGAACAGCCCGGGATCTCGATACGCGCACCGCTCTTACCAAAGATGCTGTAGTAGCCTTCTTCGGTGAGCTGTGCAGCGTCCATACGAGTTGGCGGTGCGACCCACAGGCGAGTGGGCAACTGGCCTTTGTGGTTGTCGAGCAGTTTACCCGCCGCGCGGAAGTGACCGATGTTGGTCATGCAAGAACCGATAAACACTTCGTCGATTTTCTCGCCCTGCACGTCAGACAGCAGACGCGCATCGTCCGGATCGTTCGGCGCACACAGAATTGGCTCTTTAATATCCGCCAGATCGATGTCGATCACCGCTGCGTATTCCGCATCAGCATCGGCTTCCATCAGTTGCGGATCCGCCAGCCATTTTTCCATGCCCTGGATACGACGTTCCAGCGTACGGCGGTCGCCGTAACCTTCGGCAATCATCCACTTCAACAGCACGATGTTGGAGTTCAGATACTCTTCGATCGGTGCCTGGTTCAGTTTGATGGTACAGCCTGCAGCAGAACGTTCGGCGGACGCATCGGTCAGTTCGAATGCCTGCTCGACTTTCAGATCCGGCAGACCTTCAATTTCCAGAATGCGGCCAGAGAAGATGTTTTTCTTACCCTTCTTCTCAACGGTCAGCAGACCCTGTTTGATCGCATACAGCGGGATCGCATGTACGAGGTCACGCAGAGTGATGCCCGGCTGCATTTTGCCTTTGAAGCGCACCAGTACAGATTCCGGCATATCGAGCGGCATCACGCCTGTCGCAGCAGCAAACGCCACCAGGCCAGATCCCGCCGGGAAGGAAATACCGATTGGGAAACGGGTATGGGAATCACCGCCAGTGCCCACGGTATCCGGCAGCAGCATACGGTTCAGCCACGAGTGGATAACACCATCGCCCGGACGCAGAGAGACGCCGCCACGGTTCATGATGAAGTCAGGCAGCGTATGGTGCGTGGTCACGTCAACCGGCTTCGGATACGCGGCAGTGTGGCAGAAGGACTGCATCACCAGATCCGCAGAGAAGCCCAGACACGCCAGATCTTTCAATTCATCACGGGTCATTGGACCGGTGGTGTCCTGTGAACCGACAGACGTCATCTTCGGTTCGCAATATGCGCCAGGACGCACACCGGCAGTGCCGCATGCGCGACCGACCATTTTCTGCGCCAGCGAATAACCGCGAGTGCTTTCGGCGACATCTTTCGCGTGACGGAACACGTCGCTGTGCGGCAAGCCCATCGCTTCACGCGCTTTAGTCGTCAGGCCGCGACCGATGATCAGCGGAATACGGCCACCGGCACGGACTTCGTCGATCAGTACGTCGGTTTTCAGCTCAAAGCTTGCCAGCAGTTCGTTGGTTTCGTGGTTACGCACTTCACCTTTGAACGGGTAAACGTCAATCACGTCGCCCATGTTCAGGTTGTTCACGTCCACTTCAATTGGCAGCGCGCCTGCATCTTCCATGGTGTTAAAGAAGATTGGCGCAATTTTGCCGCCCAGCACCAGACCGCCACCGCGCTTATTCGGCACGTTAGGAATGTCATCGCCCATAAACCACAGCACCGAGTTGGTGGCAGATTTACGGGAAGAGCCGGTCCCGACCACGTCACCGACGTAGGCCAGCGGGAAACCTTTTTTGTTCAGTTCTTCGATTTGTTTAATCGGACCAACGGCACCTGGCTGATCAGGCACAATGCCTTCGCGGGCATTTTTCAGCATTGCCAGGGCGTGCAGCGGGATATCCGGACGAGACCAGGCATCCGGTGCCGGAGACAGGTCATCGGTATTGGTTTCACCGGTCACTTTGAATACGGTAACGGTGATTTTTTCAGCCAATTGCGGACGGTTTAGGAACCATTCGGCATCAGCCCAGGATTGCATCACCTGCTTCGCATAGCCGTTGCCTGCTTTCGCTTTTTCTTCTACATCGTAAAAGTTATCGAACATCAGCAGGGTTTGAGACAAAGCTTTCGCGGCAATCGGTGCCAGCGTGGCGCTGTCCAGCGCGTCAATCAGCGGATGAATGTTGTAACCGCCCTGCATAGTACCCAGCAGTTCGATAGCTTTCTCAGGGGTTACCAGTGGGGAAGTGGTCTCGCCTTTGGCGACGGCGGCAAGGAATCCGGCTTTCACGTAGGCAGCTTCGTCTACGCCTGGTGGGACTCGGTTGATCAGCAAATCTAACAGGAATTCTTCTTCGCCCTTAGGCGGCGCTTTCAGCAGCTCGACGAGTGCGGCCATTTGGGTTGCATCTAAAGGTTTTGCAACAATCCCCTCGGCGGCACGTTCAGCTACGTGCTTACGGTATTCTTCTAGCACGACGGTTCTCCTCGCTCTCATTGTCATATGCGGCCGGCGTTCTCTTCACGCTCCTGTGAGACAGCAGTTAGTAGGGTACATGCCCGATACCGCGTCGGGCAGCATAGCAGGATTTAGTAGGGGTGTTAATCCGTTTACAAAAAAGCAACATTAAAAAATAAGCTGAATCGTGAAAGCTCATAACTGCGGGCTGAAAGATTTATTTTGGACAGAATAATTCTTATGGAAATGTAAGAACTGAGCAAAATCCCCACAAAAGTCAAAAACAAAAAATAAGTCTCCCTATACTCCCGGCAACGCTGCCATTTTCGGCAATACTCTCTGTAACAGGCCAAATTTTTGTGCCAGGAGAACCACATGACGTTGCCTTTTAAGCCCCACATCCTTGCGCTGATTTGTAGCGCCGGGCTATTAGCCGCTGCAGGAACGCTGTATGTCAAAAGCCGGGCTGCGGAAACACCTCCAGCTCCCGCTCCTGTCGCACAACCCGCCGCGCCTGCTGTCGTTGCAACGCCACCGGTTGCAGCACCCACGCCTGCTGGCGCGCAGCCCGTTGCTGCCACTTTTACCCCGGCGCAGATCGATCAGCTAACGGCCCCGGTTGCACTCTACCCTGATAACCTGCTGTCGCAGGTGCTGATGGCGTCAACCTACCCAACCAACGTGTTACAGGCCGTGCAGTGGTCGCAGGATAACCCAACCATGCAGGGCGATGCTGCTGTGCAGGCCGTCGGCAATCAGCCGTGGGACCCAAGCGTAAAATCGCTGGTTGCTTTCCCTGCGCTGCTGTCATTGATGGGTGAAAATCCGCAGTGGGTACAAGATTTGGGCAATGCGTTTCTGGCGCAGCCACAGGACGTGATGGATTCCGTGCAGAAACTGCGTGCCGTTGCTCAGCAAACCGGAACGTTAAAATCGTCGCCACAGCAAAAAGTGACGACCACCAAAGTCACCCCGCCTCCGGTGACGTCCTCTGCCACGCCAACACAAACCAACACGACCGTTGTCGAGTCAGCACCGGCAACCCAGGTTATCAAGATTGAATCTGCCGATCCGAACGTGGTGTATGTGCCAACGTACAACCCGAATACGGTGTACGGCACCTGGCCAAGCACGTCGTATCCGCCTGTGTATCTGCCGCCCACGCCGGGCCAGCAGTTCACCAACAGCTTTGTGAATGGCTTTGGTTACAGCCTCGGCGTAGCAACCACCTATGCCCTGTTCAGCAGCATCGATTGGGATGATGATTACCACCATCATGATGACTATGATCACCACGATGGCGGCTATCACGGCGGTGGAAACAACAACATCAACATCGATGTGAACCGTTATAACCATTTCGGCAACCAGCGTCTGAATGGCAATAATTCCAACTGGCAACACAATCCGGCCTATCGCAATAACGTGCCGTATCCGAATAACAACGTGTCGCAGCGCTTCCATCAGACTAACGTGCCGGGTGGCCTGAGTGCGACGCAACACACTACGGATCAGCGTCAGGCAGCATTGAATCAGTTCCAGCAGCGTACCCATAACGGTGCGGCAGCAGGTCTGACGGCGGGGGGTGCAGCCACAGCTGTTGCGGGAAACCGTGATGCCCAGCGTCAGGCGGCCTCGAAGCAACTGAATAATATCACTCAGCGCAGCAACTATCGTGGTTACGACACACCGCAGAATCGGGCCGCAGCGAAAGACAAGTTGCAAAACCCATCAGCGCAACAGCAACAGCGCCGGGATAATGCGAAGTCGCACGTGCAGAACCCTACCGCGCAGCAGAAGCAGCACCGTGAAGCGGCGAAATCACAGGTCCAGCAGCACCGTTCAACTGTCACGCCTGAGCAACATCAGCAACGCCAGCAAAAAGTGCAAAACGCGCGTTCTAATGCGTTCAGCGGCAATGACAGTCGGTCGCCGTCCTGGTCCGCTCAACAACAACGTGGAACGCAAAGCCGTAACACGGCACACCTGAATAATAATCAGCGCGCAGCGGTTCAGCAGCACGCCGGTCAACATCGCGAACTGCGTCATCGCTAAGGAAAAGCCATGAAAAAATTAATGATTTCTGGCTGGTTGGCGCTGTTTGCCCTGCCCGCCTTCGCCCAGCAGAATTTTACTACGCCGGAAAAAGCGGCTACCGCGCTCGCGGATGCTGTATCTACTCAGAACGATACAGCATTGAATGATTTACTCGGCGAAAACTGGCGGCAGTATTTGCCGCAGCAAGAAGCAGACCCGGAAGCAGTCGCCCGTTTTTTGCGTGACTGGAAAGTCGGTCACAAGATTATTGAACAGGGCGACACCGCCCATCTGAACGTAGGCCGTGAAGAGTGGCAGTTGCCCATCCCGATGCTGAAAACGGCTGAGGGTTGGCATTTCGATATGGCGCAGGCGGAAGATGAGATCCAGACGCGCGAAATCGGCCGCAATGAACTGTCGGCGATTCAGGCCATGCACGCCTACGTGGATGCGCAAAATGATTATCACCAACGCTTCCAGGTCTATGCGCAGAAGCTGTTAAGCACTGAAGGCGAAAAAGACGGGCTTTACTGGCCGACTCAGCCGGGCGATGACCCAAGTCCATTAGGCCCGGCCTATAGTCCAGTAGAACCCGATGCGGGCTACCACGGCTATCGTTTCCGCATTATTCCTGATACCGACAAGCAGGGCTTCGCGCTAATTGCCTGGCCGGTAACATACGGTGAAACCGGGATCATGAGTTTCATGATTGATGAGAACGATAAGGTCTGGCAGATGGACGGCGGTCCACTTTCGGCGCAGAAAGCAAAAGCCATTAAAGCTTTTGCCCCGGAAAAACCCTGGCAGGAAATAGAACAGTAAAGACAAAAGGGTTCACGCATTGTGAACCCTTCTTATTTTATAGCCCTGCCTGACGCCAGTGTGGTTTTATCACTCCTCTTTATCACCAGGTCAGCGCAAAGAAAAATAAAATCACAACTATCAAACCAACCCAGGTAAAGAAAAGTCCTGACAAGTCATCGCTCATATTTCACCCTCATTTCCGTTGGTGCTTCTTTGCTATTCTGTGGTGTTACTGTAAGAGCAGACGGGAGCAAAAAATAAAAGCCATCATCAACAATAACCACACGCCCGTAAAACGATAAAGTCGCTGATTCATTCTTTCTCCTCAATAAGCATTCCAGTCTGACAAATCACCGACTGAGCACTTCTTTTCACGTACAGGAAGTAATACAGCATCGAAATAAGCACCAGCACCGCACCTGTATAATAGATAACACGATAACCAAGATGGCCGATAATCAAACCGAAGATTAACGCCCCCACGGCCAGACCTAAATCCATGGCATTAAAGAACAAAGAATTCGCCACACCGACTTTGTGATGTTCCACCGAATTAATGATTTGCGTCTGGATAATCGGCGTGACGGAACCATAGCCAATACCGATAAGCGCGCCCGCGATCACCATCATAAAACTCGTCGACGTCCAGCCCAGAACAATAAGACCGGCGACAAAGATCAGCATGCAAGGGTAAACCACAAAACCAGCACCATGCTTGTCACAAATGTTGCCGGTAAACAGTCGGCAGAACATCAGGAAAGCGGCATAACACAACAGGAAGTTACTGGCAGCCGACATCAGGTTAATCTCACGGGCATATAAGGACAAAAATGCGGAGATCCCGGAGTAGGCAAACGTCATCAAAAAGGCAATAAAGGCAAACGGCAGCGCTTTACGATCAAACAACCCGGCAATGCCTTCTTTCTTATGTGTTGCCGGGTGCGAAATATGATGCTCATTCACTTTGATCATTAATGACAGAGCAATTCCCACCACCGCAGCAACGATGCATAAGATGAATGCCGGGCCGAAATAATGGAAACGGGCCATGTTAATCCCGATAAAAGGCCCTACGACCATCGCCAGTCCCATCGCCAGCGAGAAAAAGCTGATGCCTTCGCCTCTGCGCGAAGTGGGGATAAGCCGGGCAGAAATGGTACCCTTCACTGTCGTGATCACGCCGAAAGAAAAACCATGCAGAATACGAACCGCCAACAGGCTGGTTATTGAATGAAAGAATGGATAGAGCATCGTAATCGCGGCGAAGAACAAAGATGAAATCACCAGGATCTTTTTATTCGAATATTTTCCAACCCAATGACCGGCAATCGGTCGGGTAATTATCCCGGCAATTAAGAATGTCGTGACCAACAACCCAGCCTGGTCCGCATTAGCATGCAGTTGTTCGGTAATATAAATAGGAAGTAAAATAAGCAGTATGTAAAAGACAAAGAAAATAACAAAACTTATCGTTGTTATCGCAGTGAAATTCTTTGTCCAAAGTTTCTCTTTCATGATTCCTCGCATTATCTGTAGCGGTCCATCCTTGTCGTTTTCGCCTGAACAGGCAGCGAGAGAATAAAGAACCTCATGTCAGCGGCGGCATCTGTTGGCATTTCCATTTGATAAATACAATTTACGCCGAAAGTTAAAAGTAGTAAAATTAATCATTCTTATTCAGTTCATAAGGATTAACTTATGACACTAACGCAAATAATGGCTTTTGTTCAGACGGTCGAATGTGGCGGTTTTACCAAAGCGGGTGAGCGATTACATATGTCACAGTCCGCCGTCAGTCAGGCGGTGGCAGGCATTGAGGCCGAACTGGGCGTGATATTACTGGCGCGCAACCGCCGTAAGGGCCTGTCGTTAACGCCTGTCGGGAAAAGTATCCTTGAGCGCTTTACCCAAATTCTCTACGAAATAGAAGAGATCCATCACTTAGCGGCATTGGACAAAACAGAGTTACGGGCCACCCTGCATCTCGGCTGCTTCTCGAGTATTCTGGTACGAATCCTACCGAACGTGGTGCGTCTGTTTGCGCAGCGTTATCCCCATATAGAATTAATTCTCCATGAAGAAAATAACCATAAAATTAATGAGGATGTCAAAGCAGGAGAGTTTGATTTGGGTTTTGTGGATACAGAATCCAGCGGCGTGCACAGCGTTCCTTTATTTAAAGACCACTTCAAACTCATCGTTTCAGATAATCATCCGACCGCCCGGAAAAACAGAAAATTTACGCTGAAGGATTTACACCAGCAGGATCTCATTGTCAGCAAATCGCGCTATGAAAAACAGATTCTGGATTATCTGGCAGAAAACAAGATTGAGCCGTTGGTGAAATATGAGTTTTCCCATCCTAGTACCGCCCTCAATTTCGTCCGGCAAGGCTTAGGCGTGACGCTTCTGCCCGATATGACCTTCGTGTCGACAGAACCAGGCGTCACCGCTGTTTCATTGGGGGATCATTTCTACCGGGACATTTTTTTGATTACCAAAAGCCAGCCGCATGAAAACTCAGCGCTTAAGCTGCTGATTGATTTTATTGTGGAAACTATCGAGAAGGAAAAATTTAAACCGAGGGATTCATCGCTCAAAGAATAAAAGCGATACGGCGCTTCACATGCGAGCACAAAAAAGCAGAAGTCATTCCATCTCTTCTGCTTTTTAATTCGCTCATCAGTTAGTCGGCGATGGGGCCCCAACCGAAGGGTGAGCCGCTGTCAGCACTTCTTCATCTGCTTTGATGCTTCCTGAGTTGGCAGCCCATACGCCTTCCTGCGTTTGGGTAACAGCCTGATGTTGCCCATTCAGGTTCTGGCCTACCGCCGCAATATGGGTCGTTTCAGTACCGCCGCTGTTATCCGCCCACGGAATAACCGGATCGTCAGCAAAGGCCAGGCCTGAAAGCAACGTTGTGGCAAGCACTGCGGTAGTCAAAAGGGTTTTCATGGCACACCTCATAATAGTTTGTACGCTATCAGTTTAGCGCGTGACTATTGTCATAATGATGAGCAGATGTGCACAGATATTTACGCAGAAATGTTTTTAAATAAACGACTTACCGCTGCGCTGTGTGCTGGCGGCGTTTGTGCAGAGATAAAAAAAGCGGCCCGAAGGCCGCTTCTTACAGAATGAAATCTTATTTCTTCTTCGCTTTGGCGTTCGGCAGGTCGGTGATGCTCCCTTCGAACACTTCTGCCGCCAGCCCCACGGACTCGTGCAGAGTCGGGTGAGCGTGGATGGTCAGCGCGATGTCTTCTGCGTCACAGCCCATTTCGATAGCCAGACCGATTTCACCCAACAGCTCGCCGCCGTTAGTCCCGACAATTGCACCACCGATAACACGGTGAGTTTCTTTGTCGAAAATCAGTTTGGTCATACCGTCTGCGCAATCAGAAGCGATAGCACGGCCAGAAGCAGCCCACGGGAAGGTGGCGGTTTCGTAGCTGATGCCTTTCTCTTTCGCTTCTTTCTCGGTCAGACCTACCCAGGCAACTTCTGGCTCAGTGTAGGCGATCGATGGGATCACTTTCGGGTCGAAATAGTGCTTCATGCCCGCGATAACTTCTGCTGCCACGTGACCTTCGTGAACACCTTTGTGCGCCAGCATTGGCTGACCGACGATATCGCCGATAGCAAAGATGTGTGGCACGTTGGTGCGCAGCTGCTTATCAACACGGATGAAGCCACGGTCGTCCACTTCCACGCCAGCTTTGCCTGCGTCGAGGTTTTTACCGTTCGGCACACGGCCGATTGCTACCAGCACGGCGTCATAACGCTGCGCTTCAGCAGGGGCTTTTTTGCCTTCCATGGAAACGTAAATACCGTCTTCTTTCGCTTCAACGGCAGTCACTTTGGTTTCCAGCATCAGGTTGAATTTCTTGCTGATGCGTTTGGTGAAGACTTTCACCACGTCTTTGTCGGCCGCCGGGATCACCTGGTCGAACATCTCAACCACGTCGATATCTGAACCCAGAGAGTGATAAACAGTACCCATTTCCAGACCGATGATACCGCCACCCATAACCAGCAGGCGTTTTGGTACGGTTTTCAGTTCCAGCGCATCGGTGGAATCCCAAACGCGTGGATCTTCATGCGGAATGAACGGCAGTTCGATCGGACGGGAACCCGCCGCGATGATCGCATTGTCGAAGTTGATAACAGTCTTGCCGTTTTCGCCTTCCACTTCCAGGGTGTTAGCCCCGGTGAATTTACCCAGACCGTTAACCACTTTGACCTTACGGCCTTTCGCCATACCCGCGAGGCCGCCAGTCAGCTGAGTGATCACTTTCTCTTTCCAGGTACGAATCTTGTCGATATCGGTTTTCGGCTCGCCGAAGACGATACCGTGTTCAGCCAGCGCTTTGGCTTCTTCGATAACTTTGGCTACGTGCAGCAGCGCTTTAGAAGGGATACAGCCGACGTTCAGACAAACACCACCGAGGGTGCTGTAACGCTCGACGATGACGGTTTCCAGACCTAAATCAGCGCAACGGAAGGCAGCGGAATAGCCTGCCGGGCCTGCCCCAAGTACCACGACCTGAGTTTTGATTTCAGTACTCATCATGACCTCTGTAATTTATTTCCGGCGGTCCCTGGTCTTTAACGCCCATTGCCACCGGGACGTTCTATCCGCCCGTATTTTACAAAATTGTTAACAATTTTGAAACAACAAACGGCAAACGAATTGTCTTTTGCAGCGATAACCTCATAGTACGTAATGAGATTACCAGAAAAAAGCCGGCCGATTGGCCGGCTTTTTCGCTTACATCACCAGGCGACGAATATCGGCCAGGGTGTTGTTGATGATGGTAATGAAGCGAGCACCATCAGCGCCGTCGATCACACGGTGGTCGAAGGAGAGAGACATCGGCATCATCAGACGCGGAACGAACTCTTTACCATTCCACACCGGCTCCATCGCCGACTTGGACACACCGAGGATAGCTACTTCCGGCGCATTAACGATTGGCGCGAAGTGAGTTGTCCCGATACCGCCCAGGCTAGAGATAGTGAAGCAACCGCCCTGCATTTCGCCTGCGGTCAGCTTGCCATCACGCGCTTTCTTGGAAATCGCCATCAGCTCACGAGACAGCTCGGTGATGCTCTTCTTGTTCACGTCTTTGAAGACCGGAACAACCAGACCATTCGGCGTATCAACCGCTACACCGACGTTGATGTATTTCTTCAGCGTCAGCTTCTGACCGTCTTCGGACAGGGAGCTGTTGAAGCGTGGCATCTGCTCAAGTGCAGTCGCAACGGCTTTCATGATGAACACGACAGGCGTGAATTTCACATCCAGCTTGCGCTTAGCCGCTTCGTCATTCTGCTGCTTACGGAACGCTTCGAGATCGGTGATATCGGTTTTGTCGAAGTGGGTAACGTGCGGGATCATCACCCAGTTACGGCTCAGGTTCGCGCCAGAGATTTTCTGGATACGGCCCATTTCCACTTCTTCGATTTCGCCAAACTTGCTGAAGTCCACTTTCGGCCATGGCAGCATGCCAGGCAGACCGCCGCCAGTGGCAGCAGTAGGAGCGGATTCCGCACGTTTCACTGCGTCTTTCACGTAAGCCTGAACGTCTTCGCGCAGGATACGGCCTTTACGACCGGTGCCTTTCACTTTCGCCAGGTTCACACCGAATTCGCGCGCCAGGCGGCGAATCAGCGGAGTCGCATGAATGTAAGCGTCGTTTTCAGCGAACTCAGATTTGCCTTCCGCTTTTGCCGCCGGGGCCGCAGCAGGTGCTGCTTTCGCCGGAGCTGGAGCCGCCGCCGCTGGTGCAGCAGCCGGAGCCGCGGCAGGCGCTGCGCCTTCCACTTCGAAGACCATAATCAGAGAACCGGTAGACACTTTGTCGCCCGTGTTGATTTTGATTTCTTTCACCACGCCCGCGAACGGTGCCGGGACTTCCATTGAAGCCTTGTCACCTTCAACGGTGATCAGTGACTGCTCAGCGGCAACTTTATCGCCCACTTTCACCATCACTTCGGTCACTTCAACTTCGTCACCGCCGATATCCGGAACGTTAACGTCTTTCGCGCCAGACGCAGCAGGTGCAGCGGCAGCGGCAGCGGTTGGTGCAGCAGCCTGTGCCGGAGCGGCAGCAGGAGCCGCGCCCGCGACTTCAAAGACCATAATCAGGGAACCGGTAGACACTTTGTCGCCCGTATTGATTTTGATTTCTTTCACCACACCCGCGAACGGTGCTGGCACTTCCATTGAGGCTTTGTCGCCTTCAACGGTGATCAGCGACTGCTCAGCGGCAACGGTGTCGCCGACTTTGACCATGATTTCGGTAACTTCAACTTCGTCGCCGCCGATATCCGGTACGTTAACGTCTTTCGCCGCAGCCGCAGCCGGGGCAGCAGCAGGCGCCGCTTCTTTCTTCTCTTCTGCCTTGGCAGGTGCAGCTGCTGCTGCACCGTCGGCGGAATCGAAAATCATGATCAGTTTACCGGTCTCGGTTTTGTCACCGACAGAGACTTTGATCTCTTTGACGATGCCAGCCTGTGGAGACGGAACTTCCATAGAGGCTTTGTCGCCTTCTACGGTGATCAGCGACTGTTCTGCTTCAACTTTGTCGCCTACTTTGACCAGGATCTCGGTGATTTCAACTTCATCAGCCCCGATGTCCGGCACATTGATTTCGATAGCCATTCTTCTTTTACCTCTTACGCCAGACGCGGGTTAACTTTATCTGCATCGATGTTGAATTTGGTGATAGCGTCTGCCACCACTTTCTTGTCGATTTCGCCACGTTTAGCCAGTTCGCCCAGGGCTGCAACCACAACATACGAAGCATCAACTTCGAAGTGGTGACGCAGGTTTTCACGGCTGTCGGAGCGACCGAAGCCATCAGTACCCAGTACACGGTAATCATCAGCCGGTACATAAGTACGAACCTGTTCAGCAAACAGTTTCATATAGTCAGTTGATGCCACAGCTGGCGCGTCGTTCATCACCTGAGCGATGTAAGGAACGCGTGGAGTTTCCAGCGGGTGCAGCATGTTCCAGCGCTCACAGTCCTGACCGTCACGGGCCAGTTCAGTGAAGGAAGTGACGGAGTACACGTCAGAACCTACGCCGTAGTCGTTCGCCAGGATCTGCGCTGCTTCACGAACGTGACGCAGGATAGAACCGGAGCCCAACAGCTGAACTTTACCTTTGCTACCGGCAACGGTTTCGAGTTTGTAGATACCTTTACGGATACCTTCCTCGGCGCCTTCCGGCATTGCTGGCATGTGGTAGTTTTCGTTCAGCGTGGTGATGTAATAGAACACGTTCTCTTGTTTCTCACCGTACATGCGAACCAGACCGTCATGCATGATGACCGCCACTTCGTACGCGTAAGATGGATCGTAAGAGATACAGTTCGGGATAGTCAGAGACTGAATATGGCTGTGACCATCTTCGTGCTGCAAACCTTCACCGTTCAGGGTAGTACGACCGGAAGTCCCGCCGACCAGGAAGCCACGAGCCTGCTGATCGCCAGCCTGCCAGCAGAGATCGCCGATACGCTGGAAGCCGAACATGGAGTAGTAGATGTAGAACGGGATCATCGGCAGGTTGTTGGTGCTGTAAGAAGTCGCAGCAGCCAGCCAGGATGCGCCTGCGCCCAGCTCGTTAATACCTTCCTGCAGGATCTGACCTTTCTCGTCTTCTTTGTAATACGCTACCTGCTCACGGTCCTGCGGGGTGTACTGCTGGCCGTTGGAGCTGTAGATACCAATCTGACGGAACAGACCTTCCATACCGAAGGTACGCGCTTCATCGGCGAGGATCGGAACCAGACGGTCTTTGATAGACGGGTTCTTCAGCATCACGTTCAGGGCACGCACGAAAGCGATAGTGGTAGAGATCTCTTTGTTCTGCTCTTCCAGAAGTTGCTGGAAATCTGCCAGTGCTGGCATTTCCAGTTTCTCGGAGAAGTTCACCACACGAGACGGCAGGTAGCCACCCAGTTTCTGACGCTGTGCGTGCAGATAGGTGTGTTCTTCTGAACCTTCCGGGAAGGTCACGTATGGCAGTTTTTCGATATCAGCATCGGACACCGGCACGTTGAAACGATCGCGGACGTAACGAACGCCGTCCATGTTCATTTTCTTCACCTGGTGAGCGATGTTTTTACCTTCAGCGGTATCACCCATGCCGTAACCTTTGATGGTATGGGCCAGGATAACGGTCGCTTGACCTTTGGTGTCCTGCGCTTTTTTCAGTGCAGCGTAGACTTTCTTCGGATCGTGACCACCACGGTTCAGCGCCCAGATCTGATCGTCAGACCAGTCGGCAACCAGTGCAGCGGTTTCAGGATATTTACCGAAGAAGTGCTCACGTACGTAGGCGCCGTTTTTGGATTTGAAGGTCTGGTAGTCGCCATCAACGGTTTCGTTCATCAGCTGAATCAGCTTACCGCTGGTGTCTTTACGCAGCAGCTCATCCCAACGACCGCCCCACATGACTTTAATCACGTTCCAGCCAGCACCCGCGAAGATGCCTTCCAGTTCGTTAACGATTTTGCCGTTACCGGTGACCGGGCCATCAAGGCGCTGCAGGTTACAGTTGATGATGAAGCACAGGTTATCCAGTTTGTCGCGGGTCGCGATGGTGATAGCACCTTTGGATTCTGGTTCGTCCATCTCACCGTCGCCGAGGAAGGCATAAACGGTCTGCTCAGAGGTATCTTTCAGGCCACGGTGTTCCAGATATTTCAGGAATTTAGCCTGGTAGATCGCACCGATTGGGCCCAGCCCCATAGAAACGGTCGGGAATTGCCAGAATTCTGGCATCAGTTTCGGGTGCGGGTAAGAGGACAGACCTTTACCGTGAACTTCCTGACGGAAGTTGTTCATCTGCTCTTCAGTCAGACGACCTTCAAGGAAGGCACGTGCGTAAACGCCCGGAGAGATGTGGCCCTGGAAGTATACCAGGTCGCCGCCGTCTTTCTCGGTGCGAGCACGGAAGAAGTGGTTAAAGCACACTTCGTAAACGGTCGCAGAAGACTGGAAGGAGGACATGTGACCACCCAGTTCCAGGTCTTTCTTGGACGCGCGCAGAACGGTCATGATCGCGTTCCAGCGGATAGCTGAACGGATACGGCGTTCCAGATCCAGATTACCCGGGTATTCCGGTTCATCTTCAACGGCAATCGTGTTCACATAATTGTTTGCCCCGGCACCAGCTGCCACGCTCACACCGCCTTTGCGGGCTTCGGAAAGCAGCTGATCAATCAGATACTGAGCACGCTCAACACCTTCTTCACGGATGACCGATTCGATCGCCTGTAGCCAGTCGCGAGTTTCGATCGGATCCACGTCATTTTGTAAACGGTCTGACATGGGGGTATTCCTTATCTATCTAATCGTTGATTTGTCTGGAACCTGTCCCATTGCGTTTTCAGGTAAAAGCGCAATAAGACAGGTTCTGCGTTTAGTTGCCGCGCTCTAAAAACTGGCGCTTAAAAATAGTGCTGCTAGTCCTTTCGTTGCTGTATGCGGCGAAGTGAGCGGTCACGACGACTTTGCTCACGGCTGCGGTCCAGCAAGATTTCCTCAATGAAGGCCAGGTGACGATGCGACGCTTCACGCGCCTGCTCCGGCTCCTTAGCCATTATCGCCTCGAAAACTCGGGTGCGATGGCTGCTGACCAACGGGAGCATCTCCCGGCTGGCATACAGCAATTCAAAGTTCTGTCGAACGTTCTGCGCCAGCATGGGTTCCATGCAGCGTAGCAGATGAAGTAAGACCACATTATGAGCGGCTTCGGTGACGGCAATTTGATACTGGACGACGGCGTTGGATTCGGCATCGAGATCGCCAGACTGCTGGGCGACTTCAATCGCGTTGTGCAGCTCGCGGATGCGCGTACGATCTTCTTCGTTGCTGCGCAAAGCAGCATAGTACGCGGCAATACCTTCCAGCGCGTGGCGGGTTTCCAGTAAATCAAACTGGGATTCAGGGTGATCGGAGAGCAATTCTACCAGCGGATCGCTGAAGCTCTGCCACAGACTACTTTGGACAAAGGTACCGCCGCCCTGGCGACGAAGCAGTAAGCCCTTCGCTTCGAGACGTTGAATCGCCTCACGCAGAGAGGGACGGGAAACGTCGAACTGTTTTGCCAGCTCGCGTTCAGGTGGAAGTTTTTCACCGGGGCGCAGAGTCCCCTCAAGAATCAAAAACTCCAGCTGCTGCTCGATCACGTCAGATAATTTTGGTTGGCGGATTTTGCTGTAGGCCATGGTTCCCTGTCTTAAGCCATTTACCCGGAGTCAATTGGTCTTACCAATTCATAGTTCGTGACGCTAAAGTAACAAAGTATTCACCTTCTGTCCATACAGGTTTTGATTGAAATCAGTAAACCCGGCACATTTTAACAACCTTACAGAAATAACGTTTCAGTAATGTAACTTTGCACAAATGTCGCGTTTACCACTAAAGGGGCAGATTTAACGTTATAGAAACGAAAAGTTTTGCAATCTGAACCGATTCAACACCTCAGAAAGTGCATGATCATTCACCCTTTTCCCCTAACGGATGAATAGAAAACGGCAAGTTCAGACCCTTACCCCATTTACATTTGGTTTCTTTTTATCCAACTCGACAGCACCCTTGCACAAAGCAGGTGCATTCAGCGGCACTTACCACTATTCTCCAAGCAGCGGAATACTCACACGCAATTTTCACCCTTCCGCTCTGTAAAAAATAATGTACAGGATATGGAAGTTCATAATGACACGCGCTTAACCAAAGCGTAGAAAAAACAATCACTCACGAGGTTTCATAATGGAAGGTCAACAGCAAGGCGAACAGCTGAAGCGCGGCCTCAAAAACCGCCACATTCAGCTTATTGCGCTGGGTGGAGCTATCGGAACGGGCCTGTTTTTGGGTAGCGCCTCCGTGATTCAATCCGCTGGACCGGGGATCATTCTCGGTTACGCGATCGCAGGTTTTGTGGCCTTTCTGATCATGCGTCAGTTAGGTGAAATGGTGGTTGAAGAGCCGGTAGCCGGGTCATTCAGCCACTTTGCCTATAAATACTGGGGCAACTTTGCCGGTTTCGCCTCTGGCTGGAACTACTGGGTTTTGTACGTTCTGGTGGCGATGGCCGAGTTAACGGCGGTCGGGAAATACATCCAGTTCTG
The DNA here is from genome assembly GCF_036271055.1 of Scandinavium sp. GTDB lineage: Bacteria > Pseudomonadota > Gammaproteobacteria > Enterobacterales > Enterobacteriaceae > Scandinavium. The sequence goes on from NZ_DATBBJ010000024.1 coordinate 90,372, forward strand.
GTGGCCTGAAATCCCAACCTGGGCGTCGGCTGCGGTATTCTTCGTCGCCATTAACCTCATCAACCTGACCAACGTAAAAGTGTTCGGCGAGATGGAGTTTTGGTTTGCGATAATCAAAGTCGTCGCGGTGGTAGCGATGATCCTGTTCGGTGGCTGGTTGCTGTTCAGCGGCAACGGCGGCCCGCAGGCAACCGTACGCAACTTGTGGGAGCAAGGCGGGTTCCTGCCTCATGGCATACAAGGGCTGGTGATGATGATGGCGATCATCATGTTCTCGTTTGGCGGCCTGGAGCTGGTCGGCATCACTGCCGCTGAAGCCGATGACCCGCAGACAAGCATCCCGAAAGCCACCAACCAGGTTATCTACCGTATCCTGATTTTCTATGTAGGCTCGCTGGCAGTGTTGCTCTCCCTGCTGCCGTGGACGCGCGTAACCGCAGATACCAGCCCGTTCGTGCTGATTTTCCACGAACTGGGTGACACTTTTGTAGCAAACGCTCTGAACGTGGTGGTATTGACCGCAGCGCTCTCCGTTTACAACAGCTGCGTTTACTGCAATAGCCGTATGCTGTTCGGCCTGGCACAACAGGGCAACGCCCCGAAAGCGCTGAGCAAAGTCGACAAGCGTGGCGTGCCGGTGAATACCATTCTGGTCTCTGCGCTGTTCACCGCTTTGTGCGTGCTGATCAACTACCTGGCACCGGAATCGGCGTTCGGTCTGTTGATGGCACTGGTGGTTTCTGCCCTGGTTATCAACTGGGCGATGATTAGCCTGGCACACATCAAATTCCGCCGCGCGAAGCAGAAACAGGGCGTCGCCACTCGCTTCCCTGCTCTGTTCTATCCGCTGGGGAACTGGATTTGCCTGTTTACCGTTGCCGCCGTGCTGGTCATCATGCTGATGACTCCGGGCATGGCGATTTCCGTGTATCTGATCCCGGTGTGGATCGTTATCCTCGGAATTGGCTACATGGTTAAACAGAGAGGGGCTAAAGCCGTCCGCGCTTAATCTCTTCACGCTGAACGGGTATAAGCGTAGCCGAGTGGTTCCCGCCACTGAGTTAGGCTGATTATCCACATGCTGTAGCGGGTGAAAACCGCTACAGCAGCATGTTACCTGCTTCACACTTTCTCCCCTGCAGCTCATTTGTCCATATCATCGCCGCATTCCTGCAACGCATTATTTACATAGCCAGCGAATAATCGTGACATATCTCATTGCGGGGAAGTGTCGATGGAAAACAACAGATTATCGGTCAGAGAAAAAATCGGCTATGGCATGGGTGACGCGGGGTGCAACATCATCTTCGGCGCCATTATGTTGTTTGTTAACTACTTTTATACCGACATCTTTGGCCTGGCGCCTGCGCTGGTCGGCGTTCTACTGCTGTCGATTCGCGTTATTGATGCCGTCACCGATCCGATTATGGGCGCACTGGCGGACAGAACGCGCAGCAAATACGGACGCTTTCGCCCATGGCTGCTGTGGATTGCCTTCCCTTATGCGTTATTCAGCGTGCTGATGTTCACCACTCCGGACTGGAGCTACAGCAGCAAAGTTATCTATGCCTTCGTCACCTATTTCCTGCTGTCGATTACCTATACAGCGATCAACATCCCTTACTGCTCGCTTGGCAGCGTGATCACCAACGACCCAAAAGAACGCGTGGCGTGCCAGTCTTACCGTTTCGTAATGGTGGGCATCGCGACACTTCTGCTGTCGTTGACGTTGCTGCCAATGGCCGACTGGTTTGGCGGGGATAACAGAGCCAAAGGCTATCAAATGGCGATGACCGTGCTGGCATTTATCGGCATGTGTATGTTCCTGTTCAGTTTTGCGACCGTACGTGAACGTGTCCGCCCGGCAGTGCAAACTAACGATGAAATTAAGCGTGACCTGAAAGATGTGTGGAAAAACGATCAGTGGGTGCGCATTCTGCTGCTGACGCTGAGCAACGTCTGCCCCGGCTTTATTCGCATGGCGGCGACGATGTATTACGTCACCTGGGTGATGCAGCAAAGCACCCATTTCGCCACCCTGTTTATCAGCCTCGGCGTGGTGGGCATGATGATCGGCAGTATGCTGGCGAAAGTGCTGACCGACCGCTGGTGCAAACTGAAAGTGTTCTTCTGGACCAACATCGCGCTGGCCATTTTCTCGTGCGCGTTCTACTTCTTCGACCCTAAAGCCACGATGATGATTATGGTGCTCTACTTCCTGCTCAACATCCTGCATCAGATCCCGTCGCCGCTGCACTGGTCGCTGATGGCGGATGTGGATGACTACGGTGAGTGGAAAACCGGCAAACGCATTACCGGGATCAGCTTCTCCGGCAACCTGTTCTTCCTGAAGGTGGGGCTGGCTGTCGCAGGTGCGATGGTCGGTTTCCTGCTTTCCTGGTACGGTTACGATGCGAGTGCGAAAGCGCAAAGCCCGGATGCACTTAACGGGATTGTTTTACTGTTCAGCGTGATCCCTGGCGTCGGTTATCTGATTACCGCAGGCGTGGTTCGCCTGTTGAAAGTGGACCGCGAAATGATGAAGCAGATCCAGACAGATCTGGAAAAACGTCGCCAGAACTACCGCGAACTGAGTGACTATCAGCAACAGGCTGAACTGATAAGGAAACCACAATGAGCCAATGGCCGAACCCTTTTATTGAACAGCGCGCAGACCCGTTCATCCTGCGCCACGCAGGCCTGTATTACTTCGTGGCTTCAGTGCCGGAATATGATCGACTGGAGATCCGCCGCGCGACTGACATTGATGGTTTACGCACTGCGAAGCCTGTCACGGTGTGGCGCAAGCCCGACAACGGCCCGATGAGTCAGCTGATTTGGGCCCCGGAGCTGCACAACATCGACGGCACCTGGGTAATCTATTTCGCCGCCACCCACACGCATGATTTGGATGCTTTGGGCATGTTCCAGCACCGAATGTTTGCGCTGGTCTGTCATGACGCCGATCCGTTGACCGGTACGTGGCAGGAAAAAGGTCAGGTGAAAACGCCGTTCGATACCTTTGCACTTGATGCCACTACTTTCAAACATCAGGGAAAGCAGTGGTATTTATGGGCGCAAAAAGCGCCGGATATTGCCGGAAACTCGAATCTGTATCTGGCGGAGCTGGAAAACCCGTGGACGATTAAAGGCCAGCCGCTGATGCTCAGCAAACCAGAGTTTGACTGGGAGTGCCGGGGTTTTCTGGTCAACGAAGGCCCGGCGGTCGTGGTTCACGGCGATAAACTCTTTGTGAGCTATTCCGCCAGTGCGACCGATGAAAATTACTGCATGGGCTTGCTGTGGATCGATATCGAAGCCGACCCGATGCAGTCCAGCAACTGGCATAAATCGCCGCAGCCGGTGTTCACTACCAGTTACGAAAACCGGCAATACGGGCCAGGGCACAACAGCTTTACGCAAACGCCGGACGGCGAAGATGTGCTGGTGTATCACGCTCGCAATTACACCGAAATTGAAGGCGACCCGCTGTATGACCCGAATCGTCACACTCGCCTGAAAATCGTTCGCTGGAATGAAAACGGGATGCCTGATTTTGGCATCCCGCATGCGGATTCTTCCGTTTCGATATAATCCCTTAAATCATTCGAACTGTAGCAAGGCGGCAAACTCTGCTATCCCCGGGAGCATAGATACACTATGTGACCGGAGGTAGTAGAGTGCAGTCAACGCCGCTACAGCTTGAAGGATGACGGGGATTTATACCAATGTGCCGTAAATTGTCAGCAGCGCCATGATCACCACTACTGCGTAGGACGCTTTCTTCGCCATCGACACCGCCGCTTTTGGTGTTGCGACTTTATCAACGTGCGGTTCACGAGCCAGTGAGAACTGCGCCAGTTGCGTCAACACCTGATACTGCGAAGAGTGACGGTCGCCGAGCGAGGCGAACCAGGCTGGCAGCGCTTTTTCACCGTGACCAATCAACGCATACACTACGCCGACCAAACGCACCGGCACCCAATCGAGCACGTGCAAAATCGCATCGACACCAGACTGCTGGCGATCGCGCGGTGTTTGATAGCGCGCCAGCCAGCTTTGCCATGCGCGTAGAAATGCGTAGCCCATCAGCGTTGCCGGCCCAAACGGACCACCGACCACGAACCAGAACAGCGGTGCCAGATAGAAACGGTAGTTAATCCACAACAGCGCATTTTGCAGTTCACGCAGAAACTCTCGTTCGTCACAGCCGGGCGGCACGCCATGGATCAGCGTCAATTCGCTGGCCATCGCGTCTCGCGCATGGGCATCGTCACGGGAGGCGGCTTTCAAATAAGCGTGATAATGCAAACGCACTTTGCCCGCGCCGATGCACAACAGCCCAACAAGGATCCACACCACCAGCAACGGGACATTGAACAACAGACCAAACAATGCTCGCTGAATCAGATACACAATCGCCATCGCGGCAACAGCCATCAGCAAGGTCACAGAAAAGGAATAATTTTTGATACGACGGAACAATACTTCCAGTCGATGATCGAGTTGCCAGTGCTCGCCAAGTTTGAACAGGCGCTCGGCAATCAGCACCAGTAACGTCGTAAACAGCGTCATGTCATCTCCTTATCTGACGGGTGATTCACCAGCGCCCGAAAACGTGTCCAGTCAAACGCCGGGCCGGGGTCAGTTTTACGCACCGGGGCAATATCGCTGTGGCCCGTGATGTTGCTGGCAATCGCCGGGTAAGCCGTCATCAGTAACTGGGTCAAGGCCGCAAGTTGCTGATATTGTTCGTCGGTATAGGCCAGAGTATCGGTGCCTTCCAGTTCAATGCCAATCGAAAAATCATTACATTTTTCGCGTCCCTGATAGCTCGACACACCCGCATGCCAGGCGCGTTTATCAAACGGGACATACTGGACGATTTCACCATCGCGGCGGATCAGGCAATGGGCCGAGACCCGCAGATGTGCGATCTCAGCAAAGAAAGGATGAGCCTCAGGATCGATTGTTCCTGTGAATAATGCATCAATCCACGGGCCGCCAAACTCACCTGGCGGCAAACTGATATTGTGCACCACCAGCAACGTTGGCGCTTCATCATCCGGGCGGCAATCATGATGTGGCGAAGGGACGCGTCGGGCATCCTCCAGCCAGCCACCGTGTAACTGCATGCGGGCTCTCCTTAATATATGGTGCTGAAATCCGGTTCAGAGTAGCATGTTTATAACTTATGATTCCTTACCATTTGGAGTTTTCTCATGCCGCCTCGCCGCTACAATCCGGAGCATCGTCGTGACGCGCTGCTGGAACGAATTAACCTCGATATCCCTGCCGCTGTAGCCCATGCGCTACGTGAAGATTTAGGCGGCGAAGTGAATGCCGCGAATGACATCACCGCTCAACTGTTACCAGAAGACACGCGCTCTCACGCAGTGGTGATCACCCGTGAAGCGGGCGTATTTTGTGGCAAGCGCTGGGTCGAAGAAGTGTTTATTCAGCTTGCCGGAGATGATGTCAGCATCAACTGGCATGTGGACGATGGCGACTTGCTGGTCGAAAACCAGCCTTTATTTGAACTTAATGGCCCGTCACGCGTGCTGTTAACCGGCGAGCGCACCGCGCTGAATTTCGTGCAAACACTTTCCGGCGTGGCAAGCGTGGTGCGTCGTTATGTGAATTTACTCGACGGCACCAAAACCCAACTGCTCGACACCCGTAAAACCTTACCGGGCCTGCGTACTGCACTGAAATACGCGGTGCTGTGCGGCGGTGGCGCTAATCATCGCCTGGGGTTATCCGATGCGTTCCTGATTAAAGAAAACCACATTATTGCCTCTGGCTCAGTACGTCAGGCGGTGGAAAAAGCCTTCTGGCTGCATCCGGATGTGCCGGTTGAAGTTGAAGTGGAAAACATGGAAGAGCTGGAGGCCGCGTTGAAAGCCGGGGCTGATATCATCATGCTCGATAACTTCGAAACGGACCAAATGCGCGAAGCGGTGAAGAGAACCAACGGTCAGGCGCAACTTGAAGTGTCCGGCAACGTGACGTTCGACACCATTCGTGAATTTGCTGAAACCGGCGTGGACTATATCTCGGTGGGCGCGCTAACTAAGCACGTACAGGCACTCGATTTGTCGATGCGCTTTAAATAAAGCGTTCTCTGCGAAGGCGATTTACGATCGCCTTCGCAGCTTTTCGCAAGCCCACTGCAAACCGTAAAATATTTCAGAAGCACCCTTCCCGTTTTCATTTTTGCCCTTCGCAATCTCCAACGCTAGTTGCCAAAGTGCTCCCGTCAAACAAGGAGCCATTCATGGACAAACAGCAAGGATTCACCTTAATAGAACTGATGGTTGTGATCGGCATTATTGCCATTCTGAGCGCCATCGGCATTCCGGCTTACCAAAATTACCTGCGCAAAGCGGCACTCACCGACATGCTGCAAACGTTTATGCCCTACCGCACCGCGATTGAACTCTGCGCGCTCGATCATGGCGGGATCACGCCCTGTGATGGTGGCAGCAACGGTATCCCCGCCCCGACCACCAGCCGTTATGTTTCAGGAATGGAAGTTGTCCAGGGCACCGTGACGCTAACAGGCCAGGAAAGCCTTAACGGACTCAGCGTTACGTTGAAACCCGCCTGGGACAACACCAATGGCATCACGGGCTGGCAACGCACCTGCAATATCGCCAGCGATAGCGCGTTGAAACAGGCGTGCGAAGACGTGTTCCGTTTCGACGCTTCCTGAGGGCAAAAAGATGAAACACGATAAACTTCTCAGCCTGTGTCAGCGGCACCGTGCGGTGCTGCTCAGCAGCGACGAGCGGGTGTTGAATATCGCAGTGGTCGGCCCACCGCCTGCCGAATTAATGGATTCGCTGCGGTTCGCTACGCAAAAACGCATTGATATTGAGTGCTGGGATCAGTCCAGGATGGATCAGCATCTGCACACTTCGCAAGATTCGCATCTGCCCGCCGCGCGTGATGACAACGCCAACGTTGTGGAACTGCTGAACCAGACGTTCCAGCAGGCGCTACAACAACGAGCCTCCGATATTCACGTTGAACCCGGGGAAGAAGTGCTACGTGTGCGGTTGCGGGTCGATGGCGTGCTTCACCCATTGCCCGATTTCTCTCCTACGCTCAGTGCGCCGCTGATCGCCCGGCTTAAAGTCTTAGGTAATCTGGATATCGCCGAGCGGCGACTGCCGCAGGATGGACAATTTAGCGTCGACATCAACGGACGCACGGTCTCTTTTCGCATCGCGACACTTCCCTGCCGAGGAGGAGAAAAAGTCGTCCTTCGCCTTCTGCATCAGGTGAAACAGGCGCTGGATATCAACGTGCTGGGCATGAATCAGGCGCAGCTCCAGGCATTTCGTCAGTCGATAAACCAACCGCAGGGGCTGATGCTGGTCACCGGCCCGACCGGCAGCGGCAAAACCGTCACTTTATACAGCGCGCTACAGGAACGGAATAAACCGGAGATCAATTTGTGCAGCGTCGAAGATCCGGTGGAGATCCCTCTCGATGGCATCAACCAGACGCAAATCAATACTCGTGCGGGGCTGACGTTTCAGAACGTGTTAAGAGCGTTATTGCGCCAGGATCCAGACGTGGTAATGGTCGGGGAGATTCGCGATGCGGAAACCGCCGAAATCGCTATCAAAGCCGCGCAGACAGGCCATCTAGTGTTATCCACGCTGCATACCAATTCCACCAGCGAAACGTTGACCAGGCTGCAACAAATGGGCGTGGCACGCTGGATGATCTCCTCCGCGCTATTGCTGGTGATTGCGCAACGGCTGGTGCGGCGATTATGCCCGCACTGCCGAACGCCGGAAGGACAGTACAGCGAGTTCCCCCCATCGTTATGGCCCCGCGCATTACCACGCTGGAAGAGCAAAGGCTGCGAGCGCTGCTATCGTGGCTATCATGGCCGGGTGGCCTTGTTCGAAGTCCTGACGGTTACCCAACCGTTAAAGCAAGCCATCATCAACGGTGCCAGCCCGGAAGCACTGGAACGACTGTCACGTGATTCCGGCATGATGACTCTTTTCGAACACGGTTGCGAAGCCGTGGAACAGGGACAAACCACGGTTGAAGAGTTGCTGCGGGTATTGGGAATGCCACATGGCGACTAAACAACTCTGGTATTGGCGCGGATTGTCAGAACAAGGTGAGGCACGACAGGGCTGTGTGTGGGCAGAAAATAAAATGGTGGCGATGGAATCTGCCCAACGTGATGGCATTCACCCGCTGGAATTAACGCGCAAGGCGATTCGAAAATCACAATGGCAATCGCAATATGCCAGCGAACTTATGCAGCAGCTAGCCACACTGTTACAAGCGGGCTTGACGCTTTCGGAGAGTTTACTGCTGTTGGCGGAACAACATCCCATCGCGCAATGGCAAGCCCTGATGCAGGATCTCGCCGGGCAGCTTGCCCAAGGGCAGTCGCTTTCTGTCGCCATGCAACAATGGCCGGAAGCATTTTCTCCGCTCTATCACGCCATGATTCAGGCCGGAGAAATGACGGGCAAGCTGGACTACTGTTGCGCACACCTCGCTCGTCAACAAGAGGAGCAGCAGAAGCTGGCTCAAAAAGTGAAAAAAGCGCTACGCTACCCGCTGATCATTTTGTTGCTCGCGCTATTAGTGGTCATTGGTATGAGTGGTTTCGTGCTGCCGGAATTCGCCGCCATCTACCGCACATTTAACACGCCGCTTCCCATGCTGACCCAGGCGGTAATGGCTATGTCCAGTGCGGTACAGCAAGGGCTACCGTTGATTATTGCACTCGCATTCCTGCCCTTTTTACTGCGCCCTATCTTGCGACGAAGTCCACGCTGGCAAATGATCCGTCCACGGTTATTACTAAGATTTCCAGTGGTTTCCGGGTTGATTCGCGGGCAAATGCTCAGTCAAATTTATACCGTTCTTGCGCTCACGCAGAACGCAGGGATCCCCTTTTTGCAGGGGCTTGAAAGCGTGGAAAAGACGCTGAGTTGCCCTTGGTGGCGTAGTGTCATCCAGCAGACAAGCGAATCCATCGCTCAGGGAAGCGCAATCTGGCAGGCAATGGAGAAGCAAACTGTCTTTACCCCACTGTGTAAGCAACTCATCAGAACGGGAGAAGTGTCTGGCTCACTCGATAAAATGTTGGGGAATCTGGCGCATTATCACAGTGAGCAAACGCATCAGCAGGCGGATAACCTGGCGACACTGCTGGAGCCCGTGATGTTACTGGTGACAGGAGTAATTATCGGGACGCTGGTGGTGGCGATGTATCTGCCGATATTTCATTTGGGGGATGCAATCAGTGGAGGATAATTGCTGGCGCAGAAACTACGCCAGCGCTTTACGGCATTACAGGCTGTTGAACACGCGGTTCTCTTGTTCCTGCACGCGGATAAAGGTCGTACGTTTAGTCAGTTCTTTCAGACGTGATGCACCCACATAGGTACATGCAGAACGCAGACCACCGAGGATATCGCGAGCGGTATCTTCCACCGGGCCACGTAATTTCAGCTTAACCGTTTTGCCTTCCGCTGCGCGGTATTTGGCAACGCCACCGACGTGACGGTTCATTGCAGACTCGGAACTCATCCCGTAGAACAGCATGAATTTTTCGCCGTCTTCTTCCACTACGGTTCCCCCGCTTTCTTCGTGACCTGCCAGCATACCGCCGAGCATCACGAAATCAGCGCCGCCACCAAAGGCTTTCGCTACGTCACCCGGTGTCGTACAGCCACCGTCACTGACGATCTGACCGCCAAGACCGTGCGCCGCATCAGCACATTCAATCACTGCGGAGAGCTGCGGATAACCAACGCCCGTTTTTACACGTGTGGTGCAAACAGAGCCAGGGCCGATACCGACTTTAACGATGTCAGCGCCCGCGAGGATCAGCTCTTCGCACATTTCGCCCGTAACCACGTTGCCTGCACAGATAGTTTTGCTCGGCCAGGCTTCGCGTGCTTTCGACAAGAACTGCACGAAGTGTTCGGAATAGCCGTTTGCAACATCAATACACACAAAATTCAGCGACGAATGCAGATTCAGAATCTGTTTCGTTTTGTCGAAATCAGCTTCGGAAGTCCCGGTAGAAACCATGACATGCTTCAGGATGTCTTCCGACACGCTCGCGGTAAAAGCTTTCCAGTCTTCAACAGAATAGTGTTTATGAACGGCGGTCAGAATACCAAAGGAGGCCAGTGCTTTTGCCATCGCGAAAGTGCCGACGGTATCCATGTTCGCAGCAATGATAGGTACGCCAGACCAGGTCTTGCCAGAATGCTTAAAGGTGTATTCGCGTTCCAGTTCAACTTCGGAACGGCTTTTGAGGGTAGAGCGTTTAGGGCGGATAAGAACGTCTTTAAAGCCTAACTTCAAATCTTCTTCGATACGCATGTAGGGATTCCTGGGGTTAGAGGCAAAAATGGACTAAGCACAACTCCAGTGACGTTATCATACGCAGTAATCATCCCTTCGCAAGACTGCGATTTTCACTTTTTTTACGCTACAATCGTACAAATTTACCTGGTGGACAGCGATTTTCACGTTGGACACGTTGGTTGCCGTAGGTTCAAAAAATAACCAATTGATTTATAGCGGTTATTCTTCAAAGGATAGGGTGTCATGGGGTATACAGTGGCGTTAACAGGTGGCATCGGTAGCGGAAAAAGCACCGTCGCACAGGCTTTTGCTGACCTGGGAATTAACGTGATTGATGCCGATATTATCGCCCGTCAGGTTGTGGAACCCGGCACGCCAGCATTGCAGGCTATTGTCGACCGCTTTGGCACAGGCATGTGCCTCCCTGACGGTGGTTTGAACCGCCGTCAATTGCGAGAGCGCATTTTCACGCACGCGGCTGAAAAATCATGGCTCAATGCCCTTCTCCACCCATTGATCCAGCAGGAAACACAGCGTCAAATGCAACAGGCTACATCGCCTTATGTCCTGTGGGTTGTTCCGCTGTTGGTAGAGAATCAACTCTGGCAGAAAGCAAATCGGGTGTTAGTGGTGGATGTTTCTGAGGAAACGCAGCTCAAGCGCACGATGCACAGAGATAATGTGTCAGAAGAACATGCAAGACAGATCCTTGCCGCCCAGGTATCACGCGAACAGCGTCTTGCCGTGGCGGATGACATCATTGATAACAACGGCGCACCCGATGCCATTGCATTGGATGTAGCCCGCCTGCACGCCCGCTATCTGAAGCTGGCGCATCAGGCCGATTCACAGGAAAAATTGTAATGCACACCCACGTCCTTTTTGAACATCCCCTGAATGAGAAGATGCGTACCTGGCTTCGCATTGAGTTTCTGGTTCAGCAGCTGAATTGCAACCTGCCGGTCAGGGATCATGCCAGCGCCTTGCATTTTTTTAGAAATATCGGGGACTTACTGGATGTGTTCGAACGGGGTGAAGTTCGCACAGATTTACTGAAAGAGCTGGAACGCCAGCAACGTAAGCTGAAACAGTGGGATGAAGTGCCCGGCGTTGATAAAAGCCGTATTGAAGCCCTTCGCCTTCAGCTAAAAAACAGTAGCAGCATTCTTATGACCGCCCCGCGCGTGGGCCAACTCTTGCGTGAAGACAAATTGGTTGGCCTTGTCCGCCAACGTCTGAGCATTCCGGGCGGTTGCTGTAGCTTCGATCTGCCCTCGCTGCATATGTGGCTGCATGCTCCGCAAACACAGCGCGATACGCAGGTCACCTATTGGCTGGAAAGCCTTGAGCCTGTCATTCAGGCACTGACCCTGCTCCTCGATCTAATCCGCAACTCTGCGCCGTTCCGTAAGCAGACCAGCCTTAATGGCTTCTTCCAGGATAACGGTGAAGACGCTGATCTTTTACGCTTGCAGCTTGAACTTAACGAGCAGCTTTATCCCCAAATCTCCGGCCACAAGAGCCGTTTTGCCATTCGCTTCCTGCCACTGGACAGCGAAAATGGCCTCGTGCCAGAACGCCTGGATTTCGAACTGGCCTGTTGTTAAGGAGACACTATGAGTGACACTATTACCGTCAATTGCCCGACCTGTGGCAAAAGCATTATCTGGGACGAAAAGAGTCCGTTTCGCCCCTTCTGTTGCAAGCGCTGCCAGCTCATTGATTTAGGTGAATGGGCTGATGAAGAGAAGCGCATTCCCAGCTCCGGTGACCTCTCTGAGAGTGACGACTGGAGCGAGGAACAGCTTTAAGCCTCAGCAATCAGTTTGGCGATAACCGGTTCGTTGGCAGGAGGAAACTCTTCTGCCAACAAATCTTTCTGTGCAACCCAGCGCCCCGGCTGCCCCTCTTTACCCCAGGGTTCGCCCTGCCAGCTGTCCACCAGCCAGAACCACAGCGTGATGTGACGATCCGGAAACTGGTATTCCAGCTTATCAAACAGCATCGCCGACTCCGGCAAAATCCCCACTTCTTCGTACAATTCTCGCGCCAGCGCTAATTCAGGGCTTTCGCCTTCTTCTATTTTTCCGCCAGGGAATTCCCACATATTAGCCATGTGCGCATCCGCAGCACGCTGGGTAATAAAAATTTCTCCCGCAGCATTGCGCAGGATCCCGGTAGAAATTTGCAGTTTTTTCATTGTCTTCATTCCATAAAAAAGGCGCTGTCACCAGCGCCTTAGTTTCGCAGATATTGGTATTCAGCTGAGCTTAGCTGATACGACCGTGGCACTGCTTATATTTTTTACCTGAACCGCAAGGGCATGGATCATTACGACCCACTTTGCGATCGCCGGTTTCTGCCGCCAGCGATTCTGCCGCTGCCGTGTCATCAGAGGCATGGCTGAGCTGCTGCATCTGCGCCAGACGTTCAGCTTCTTCACGACGTTGTTCTTCCATCGCTTCAACTTCTTCCGGCATACGCACCTGGACTTTGCACAGCGTGCTGATCACTTCATATTTCAGTGACTCCAGCATCGCGGCGAACATAGAGAACGATTCGCGCTTGTACTCTTGCTTAGGATCTTTCTGCGCATAGCCACGCAGATGGATGCCCTGACGCAGGTAGTCCATCGCTGCCAGATGCTCTTTCCACAGGGAGTCGAGGGTCTGGAGCATGACGCCTTTCTCGAAGTGACGCATCATCTCAACGCCAACCACTTCTTCTTTGCGCTGATAAACTTCGATGCCGCTTGTCAGAATGCGCTCGCGCAGCGTTTCTTCGTGCAACTCTGGCTCTTTATCAAGCCATTCAGCAATCGGCAAATCAAGATCAAAATCGTTTTTCAGGCGTTCTTGCAGGCCTTCGATATCCCACATTTCTTCCAGCGACTGCGGAGGAATGTGTGCATCAATGGTCGCTTTAAACACGTCTTCACGAATGCTGGCGATGGTTTCGCTTACATCGGATACGTCGAGCAGCTCGTTACGCTGGGAGTAAATCGCACGGCGCTGATCGTTAGCCACATCATCATATTCCAGCAGTTGCTTACGAATATCAAAGTTACGGCTTTCAACTTTACGCTGAGCGTTAGCAATCGCTTTGGTGACCCATGGATGCTCAATCGCTTCGCCTGGTTTCATACCCAGTTTACGCATCATGCCAGAGACACGATCCGAGGCGAAAATACGCATCAACGCATCTTCCATCGACAGGTAGAAGCGGGAAGAACCGGCATCACCCTGACGACCTGAACGGCCACGCAACTGGTTATCAATACGACGAGATTCGTGACGCTCAGTACCCACGATATGCAGGCCACCGGCTGCCAGAACGGCATCGTGACGAACCTGCCAGTCGGCTTTGATGTGAGCAATTTGCTCTTCGGTCGGCGCTTCCAGCTGTGCAACTTCTGACTGCCAGCTACCACCGAGCATGATGTCCGTACCACGACCCGCCATGTTGGTGGCGATGGTGACGGTAGACGGATAACCCGCCTGAGCAACAATGTCTGCTTCGCTGGCGTGGAACTTGGCGTTCAGAACGTTGTGCTTAATGCCTGCTTTAGTCAGTTCATGAGAAACCACTTCGGATTTCTCGATAGAGATGGTGCCCACCAGTACCGGTTGGCCCTGGGCAGTACGCTCTCTGATGTCTTCGATGATCGCCTGAATTTTTTCGGCTTCGGTCATATAGACCAGATCCGGCATATCTTTACGGATCATCGGACGGTTAGTTGGCACGACTACGGTATCAAGTTTATAGATGGAGCTAAACTCAAACGCTTCGGTATCCGCAGTACCCGTCATACCCGCCAGTTTTTCATACAGACGGAAGTAGTTCTGGAAGGTGATGGAAGCCAGCGTCTGGTTTTCGTTCTGAATATCCACACCTTCTTTGGCTTCAACAGCCTGGTGCAGACCATCAGACCAGCGACGGCCTTGCATGGTACGGCCAGTGTGCTCATCGACGATGATGACTTCGCCATCTTTTACGATGTAATCAACGTCGCGAGTGAACAGCACGTGCGCGCGCAACGCGGCAGTCACGTGATGCATCAGCATGATGTTGGTTGGGGAGTACAAGGACTCGCCTTCTTCCATGATGCCTTCGCGCACCAGCAGTTCTTCAACCAGTACCAGACCGCGTTCGGTGATGTTCACCTGGCGCGCTTTTTCGTCTACAGAGAAGTGACCTTCACCCTGGAAGGTGTCGGAGTCTTCTTTTTCCTGACGGATCAGATGCGGGATAATTTTGTTCACCTGCTTATACATCTCGGAGCTGTCTTCAGCCGGACCAGAGATGATAAGCGGGGTACGCGCTTCATCGATGAGGATTGAATCCACCTCATCCACCAACGCATAGTGAAGTTTACGCTGCACGCGTTCTTCCGGGCTGAAAGCCATATTATCGCGCAGGTAGTCAAAACCGTATTCGTTGTTGGTGCCGTAGGTGATGTCGGCGGCATACGCTTCGCGCTTAGCGGGAGCAGGCATACCAGACATATTCACTGCCACGCTCATACCGAGGAATTCGAACAGTGGGCGGTTATTTTCAGCATCACGCTGTGCCAGATAGTCGTTGACGGTGACCACGTGAACGCCTTTACCGGACAGGGCGTTGACATAGGCAGGCAGCGTTGCGGTCAGGGTTTTACCTTCACCAGTACGCATTTCCGCGATGCAACGATCGTTCAGCACCATACCGCCGAGCAGCTGTACGTCGAAGTGACGCATGTTGAAGACACGTTTACTTGCTTCGCGTACAACCGCAAACGCTTCAGGAATCAGACTTTCTACTGTCGCGCCTTTCTCCAGACGCGCACGGAATTCTTCGGTTTTGGCTTTCAGTTCGTCATCGGAGAGCTTTTCCAGCTCAGGTTCCATGGCATTGATTTGTACTACGGTTTTGCGCATACGACGCAGTGTACGGTCATTACGGCTACCGAAAACTTTGGTGAGTAAATTAAGCATAGTTAGAATCTCAATCGCCCCGCGATGCGGAGTCTTAGTTATTAGATGAAGTTTTTTTTATTCAGCTAAGGCGTTGAGGTCCGGCACGAATGCCGTGCACCTGGCTTACCCAGGCACTGACAGAAAAAGCGTGATATGAAGGGAATTCAGTTTGCCTGGCGACTGACCGAACAATGACCGGCGGCTGGCTTTCGCGCATCAGCAGAGCGCTGAGCGTATCCAGCAGGGCCAGGTGATGAACTTCGAGTGGAGCAGAGGCTTCCGCCGCGGGCAACGCCTGTGGCGCCATCGCGAAGGAAAGATGACGGATGACCGTGCGAATGGCGTGTTGATGCCAGTAATCGACGGTAAACGTTGGACGACGATTGCTCTCCAGCAGAGCCAAATGCGTGAAGTTGACCTTCGTCGCGGCAGTGTGGCTGCTGGCGGTTTTGGTGGGTGCAGATTCTGCGGCATTAGCAATCGCAGGCAAGCCGAACCCTGCCGCGACCATCCCCAACAGGAGATGCGGCCAGAAGTATCGTCTACCAAACTGTCGCCAACGCGTCAGTATTCCGCTCACTTACCTTTCACCTTGATTGCCAGGCAACCCGTCAAAATGTTTATACATCAGGATAGTACCATTAATGGCTCGCGCCAGCAGCAGGAATGACGGTAAACCGAGAGGAAAAGTGTTTAAGAAAACAGCGTTCGCACGGGTTTGAGGCCGCGAAATGACAAGAAGTGACTAAAGGGAGAGTTATCAGAGGCTAAAAAGAAAAAACGACTGGCTCCCTGGACGGAGAGAGTACCAGGTTACCAGTCGAAATTTACAGAACGGTAAGGCTTAAGCCAGAACCGTTGACGGTGCTTTGAACGCCAGTGGCAATTCAGCTTCGTCTTCGAAGGTTGCGAACTCCCAAGCTTCCTGTTTAGCCAGGACTGCTTGCAGCAGCTTATTATTCAGGGCGTGCCCTGATTTATACGCGGTAAACGCACCGATGATATTATGACCACACATGAAGAGGTCACCGATAGCATCCAGCATTTTGTGGCGTACAAATTCATCTTCGAAGCGCAAACCGTCTTCGTTCAATACGCGATAATCGTCAACAACGATGGCACAATCGAAGCTGCCGCCCAGGCACAGGCCACGGGACTGCAGATATTCGATATCACGCATGAAACCGAAAGTACGTGCACGACTAATCTGACGCATGAATGCATCCGCAGAGAAGTTCATAGCGTAACGCTGGTTGCTGCCGTCAATCGCCGGATGGTTAAAGTCGATGGTGAAATCCAACGTAAAACCATTGTACGGCTTGAATTCAGCCCATTTGTCGCCGTCTTCAACGCGAACTGTTTCTTTAATGCGTACAAATTTCTTCGCACAGTTCAGTTCATCAATCCCTGCGTCGAGCAGCAGATAAACGAACGGGGCAGCGCTACCATCCATGATCGGGATTTCTGGCGCATCGACTTCAATCATGATGTTGTCGATACCCAGCCCGGCCAGGGCGGCGTTTAAGTGCTCAACCGTTGAAATCCGCACGTCATGCTCGTTGACAAGGCAAGTACAGAGCATTGTATCACGCACAGATTTGGCATCTGCCGGAAAATCAACCGGTGGATTCAAGTCGGTGCGACGATAGATGACCCCGGTATTTGCCGGCGCAGGGCGCAACGTCAGTGTGACCTTCTTGCCGGTATGCAAACCGACGCCAGTCGCCTGAACGATACGTTTAAGAGTCCTTTGTTTGATCATCGTATAATCTCGCCAAATTACTTATCCAACCGAAGTGTACTATACATTCGGCAGGCCAGTTTAGCACAAAGAGCGCAGATGCCCAAATTCCAGCTAATTCTTAATCAGCTTGCTTACGCAGGAATGCTGGGATATCCAAATAATCCGGTTCTTTGGTGGTCTGCGGCGTATTGTCGTTAACCACTTTAGCGGCCGGTTTCTGCTCCTGCGTCAACGGCGACATGCCGTGCTGCTGGTAGCGATCCATCACTGGCTGCTGCTGTTGCTTGTTGGTCACCAGGGTAATCTCTGGACGTTTGTCCATACCAATACCAGTAGCAACAACAGTCACACGCAGCTCGTCGTTCATGTCTGGATCCAGGGAAGTACCGATAACCACGGTCGCGTTATCCGATGCAAATGCACGGATGGTGTTACCGACGGTTTCGAACTCATCCAGACGCAGGTCGAAGCCAGCGGTGATGTTAACCAGCACGCCGCGCGCACCAGACAGGTCGATATCTTCCAACAGTGGAGAAGAGATAGCCATTTCAGCCGCTTCTTCTGCACGATCTTCACCGCTTGCCAGGCCAGAGCCCATCATCGCGTAGCCCATTTCGGACATCACGGTGCGCACGTCTGCAAAGTCGACGTTCATCAGACCCGGACGGGTGATCAGTTCAGCGATACCCTGAACGGCGCCTTTCAGCACATCGTTCGCCGCGCCAAAGGCGTCCAGCAGGGAAATGCCACGACCCAGCACTTTCAGCAGCTTGTCGTTAGGAATGGTGATAAGCGAGTCCACATGCTTGGACAGCTCGGAGATACCCTGCTCCGCAAACGCCATACGCTTCTTGCCTTCAAAGTTGAAAGGCTTAGTCACGACAGCAACAGTCAGAATACCTAAATCTTTGGCTACTTCAGCCACAACAGGTGCCGCACCCGTACCCGTACCGCCGCCCATGCCAGCAGCGATAAACACCATGTCAGCGCCTTCCAGGGCTGCACGCAGTGCTTCACGGTCTTCGTCAGCCGCGTTGCGACCCACTTCCGGATTTGCACCAGCACCCAGACCTTTGGTAATACAATTACCAATCTGGATAGTCTGGCCGACAGCTGTTTTACGTAACGCCTGAGCGTCAGTGTTCACTGCGAAGAATTCAACACCCTCAATGCGCTCGCGCACCATGTGTTCGACGGCGTTGCCACCGCCACCACCGACGCCGATGACTTTAATCACCGCGTCGTTGGTCAGTTCCATAGGTTCAAACATAGTTTCTCTCCGTTTTGTGCCTGTCGCCTGAGAGCGCTAATTTTCGACGCTCTCTTAAAAAATTAAAACTCTTTTCGCAGCCAGGTATTAATTCGCTTGATCCACGAACTCACTGCGACACGTTTTTCCACTTCTGCTTCACCACTCAAATGAGACTCTTTTCCGTAGTGCAGCAGACCCACAGCCGTTGAATAGTACGGCTCCTGGGCATAATCCGTCAGTCCGGTGATGTTCAGCGGCGCGCCGATGCGCACCTGCGTATGGAACACGCGTTGGGCGCAGGCCGCCAGGCCTTCAATTTGCGCCGCACCACCGGTCAGAACAATTCCTGCGGCCAAGTGGTGTTTGACACCCTGTTGGCGCAGCTGTTCCTGCAATTGCAAAATCTCTTCGTTCACCAGGTTAAGCAGCTCGGTATAGCGCGGCTCGATAACCTCTGCCAGCGTCTGACGCTGCAGGCTACGCGGTGGACGACCGCCCACACTTGGGACTTCCACGCTTTCGTCTTTTCCTACGACAGAGCCCAGCGCACAGCCATGGCGAACTTTAATCGCTTCGGCGTCACTTGGCGGCGTACCGAAAGCGTAAGCGATATCGCTGGTCACCACATTCCCTGCGTAGGGAATAACTTTGGTATGACGCAGCGCACCGCCAGTATAGACAGCGATATCCATTGTACCACCGCCGACATCAACCACGCAGACGCCCAGCTCACGTTCATCTTCCGTCAATACGGAGTAGCTCGACGCCAGCCCGGCGAAAATAAGTTGATCAACTTTCAGGCCACAACGTTCCACAGCTTTAACAATGTTCTTCGCCATATCGTTGTGGCAGGTGATCAAGTGCACTTTTGCCTGCATACGCACGCCAGACAAGCCCACCGGGTTTTTGATCCCTTCCTGGTAATCAATGGCGTACTCCTGCGGGATCACATGCAGAACACGGTGCTCATCGCGTACGCGAACAGACTTAGCCGTATGCACCACGTTCTCAACGTCTTCCTGCGTCACTTCTTCTTCTGAGATCGGCACCATCCCGATTTCATTCTGACAGCTAATATGCTTGCCTGAAAGCGCCAGATACACTGAAGAAATCTGGCAATCTGCCATCAGTTCCGCCTGGTCGATGGCGCGCTGTACGCATTTCACCACGGATTCCAGGTCGTTCACACCGCCTTTATCCATACCCCGGGATGGGCAACTGCCCACGCCAATGATATTCACCATTCCGTCGGGCAGAACTTCCCCTACCAAAGCGGCTACCTTCGCGGTACCAATTTCCAGTCCTACTACTAGTTTTCTGTCCGTCGCTTTGATCATTGTTGCTCTGCCTGTGCCTGATTTTGTTGTTGAGTTGTATCCACTCCGGGAGCGGGCTGCCAGCCTACTGCCGCGCCTGAGTCATAACGCAAATCAACGTAGCTAATCCGTTTGCCATCGGTCTGCGCCTGCTGCTGTAGAACAGGATAAAGTTCTAAAAAGCGCTCAAGTCGTTTCACTGTATCGCCACGTCCCAGATCCAGCTTAATGTCGTTATTCAACGTCAGCTGCCAGGACCGACGTGCGGTCATCGCCGCGACTTTCAACGTAAACTTCTCTTTCGCCAGCATCTGTCCCATGTCGCGATAACTCTGCAACACTTCGTTCTCGCTGCCTTCCGGGCCATACAACATAGGCAGATTCTGCTTACTGGTACGATCTGCGGGTATGCTAAATGCGTTACCCTCATTGTCGACCATATGCTGATCATTCCACCGTGCAATCGGCACATATTCAACCAGATGAATCTTCAATTCGTCCGGCCACTGCTTACGAACGCTTGCCTGCTTAATCCAGGGCAGACGCTCAATCTGGCTTTGAATGATATTCACGTCCTGAGTCATGAACGTGCCCGGCGGACCGAGCGCCAGTATCGCCTGGCGAATATCATCATTACGCGTGTAGTGCCTTTCCCCGGTGACAACCAGCTTGGATAAAGGCAGGCGCGAAGCGTCTTCCATCCAGCTCAGCACCATCCAGCCGCTCATCAACACGGTGCATAATACCGCGAGCAGGAACACAATCCCTGCAAGACGCGTTCCATTATTTCTGCGTGAAGAAGCGATATCATCCTCTTCTTCTTCACGATTCCGTGTGTTCAGTGCTGCCTGCGACATATCAACCCGCCAGGTCCAAAATACGTACCACCAATTGCGAGAAGCTCATGCCTGCCTGACGTGCCGCCATCGGCACCAGGCTGTGACTGGTCATCCCTGGGGACGTATTCGCCTCCAGCAGATATAACTGACCATCGCTATCCTGCATAACATCAATTCGCCCCCAGCCTGAACAGCCGAGAATGTTCCATGCTTTCAGTACCAGGGCCTTCATTTCGTCTTCATGCGCCGGATCTTCACAACCAGGGCAGAAATACTGCGTCTCGTCAGAGAGATACTTCGCCTCATAATCATAGAAGACTCCAGCGGGTTGGATGCGAACCGACGGTAAAATTTCTTCACCGAGTACGCCTACCGTAAATTCCGGCCCGCTTAACCATTTTTCGATGAGAACTTCTTCATCGTGCTGAAAAGCCAGCGTTAGCGCCTCATGAAGTGCAGCACTTTCGTCAACTTTGGACATCCCAACGCTTGAGCCTTCACGACTCGGCTTCACGATTAGCGGTAAACCGAGCGCAGAAATGCGCTGTTGCACGTCCTGAGACAGGCCTTGTGCGAACTGAGTACGCGTTAGCGCAACCCATGGCGCAACAGGCAAGCCCGCGCCCTGCCACAGCAGTTTGCTGCGCAGTTTGTCCATTGAAAGCGCGGATGCCATCACGCCGCTTCCGGTGTAAGGCAAGCCAATCAGGTCCAGTAAACCCTGAAGCGTCCCATCTTCCCCACCCCGACCATGCAGCGCAATAAACGCTTTCTTAAAACCGTCTTTTTTCAGCTGAGTCACATCGGTATCACGCGGATCGATGCCGTGGGCGTCAATGCCTGCCTCACGTAAACCCGCCAATACAGCCGCACCCGAATTCAGCGAAACGTCACGCTCAGCGGACGTGCCTCCAAGGAGGACAGCGATTCTATCAGCCATGACGTTCTTCCTCCTGAGTTTGCGGCTTGAGTTTGATTTCAGCTAAGTTACGCGCGATTTTGCCGATATTTCCCGCACCCTGAATCAAAATCAGGTCATTGCCGGTCAATACAGGCGCCAGCATTTCAGCGACTTTCGCCGGATCTGACACCAAAATAGGGTCTACTTTACCGCGACCACGAATGGTACGGCACAGCGAGCGGCTATCCGCACCCGGAATCGCTGCTTCGCCCGCTGAATAGACTTCCAGCATCAGCAGCGCATCGACTTCCGTCAGCACGTTAGCAAAATCGTCGTACAGGTCACGCGTACGGGTATAACGGTGTGGCTGGAACAGCATGACCAGATTTTTGTCCGGCCAGCCCGCACGTGCAGCTTTAATGGTGGCGTCCACTTCGGTCGGATGGTGACCGTAGTCATCCACCAGCATCGCTGTACCACTTTTACCGTTAACGCCTTCCAGTGGATATTCACCAAGGAAATCAAAGCGACGACCTGTTCCCTGGAAACTTTCCAGCGCACGTTGAATGGCTTCGTCTTCGATGCCTTCTTCAGTCGCCACCGCCACCGATGCCGCTGCATTCAGCGCGTTATGGCGACCCGGTGCGTTCAGCGTGACGTTCAGCGGCGCTTTATCCTGACGAATCAGCGTAAAGTGGCCCTGAGCGCCAATTTGTTTATAGTCTTCAACACGCACGTCAGCGTCTTCGCTGAATCCGTAAGTGGTGATTTGACGACCCACACGTGGCAACAGCTCACGAATAACCGGATCGTCAACACACATCACCGCACGGCCATAAAACGGCAAGTTGTGCAGGAAATTAATGAACGTCTGCTTTAAATTTTCAAAGTCGCCCTGGTAGGTATCCATGTGGTCGGCTTCGATATTGGTGACAATCGCCACCATCGGCTGCAAATGCAGGAATGACGCATCACTCTCATCGGCTTCCGCAATCAGATAACGGCTATGGCCTAAACGTGCGTGTACGCCAGCCGCTTTCACCAGACCGCCGTTGACGAAAGTCGGATCCAGGCCCGCTTCGGCATAAATGCTCGACACCATCGCAGTGGTCGTCGTTTTACCGTGCGTACCAGCGACAGCGATACCATGGCGAAAACGCATCAGCTCAGCCAGCATTTCGGCGCGACGAATAACCGGAATACGCGCTTCGTGGGCCGCAACAATTTCCGGGTTATCCGCAGAAATTGCACTCGACACAACCACGACGCTTGCATCGCGCACATTTTCAGGGCGATGGTTGAAATAGATCGTGGCACCCAGCGCCGTCAGCTGCTGAGTCACCGGGTTCGGCGCAAGATCCGAACCGCTAATCTGATATCCTTCGTTAGCCAACACTTCGGCAATACCGCCCATGCCAGCACCACCGATGCCAACAAAGTGAATGTGCCGGACGCGACGCATCTCGGGCACTATGGAACGCAGTTTTGCCAGTTGTTGTGTATTCATTCTCTCAACGCCATCGACTACTTAAAAATTCGTGCAGCGCAAAAGGCGCTGCGATGATTAAGCCTGGGCTGCCAGGCTTACTGCTTTAGCGACCCGCTCGGTCGCATCTGGAATAGCGGCGGCTCGTGCGCGCTCAGCCATGTCCAGCAATGTCTTTCTGTCCCAGCCTTCAAGGGTGCTGGCAACGGCATCCGCGGTAAATTGCGGTTGCTCAAAAATCTTCGCAGCGCCGGCTTTCTCCAACGGCAACGCATTCCAGTACTGCTGTCGGTCTTTATGCTGGAACGGCACGAAAATCGCGGGCAAACCGGCGGCGGCGATTTCGCTCACCGTCAATGCGCCAGAACGACAAACCACCACGTCGGCCCAGGCATAGGCGGCAGCCATATCGTCGATAAATTCGGTGACCTTGTGCTGCGGCTGACCGGCCTCAGCATAAGCCTGCTCCACGGTCTGCTGCGCACCCTTGCCACTCTGGTGCCAGATAGTTACGCGTTCGCCCAGTTGCGCCGCAACCTGCGGCAACGTGAGGTTAAGAACGCGTGCGCCCTGAGAGCCACCGACAACCAACACGCGAATTTCGCCTTCACGCCCGCTGAGGCGCTGTTCCGGCAAAGGCAGCGCCAGCACATCGGTACGCACCGGGTTTCCCACAACTTCTGCTTTCGGGAAGGCGCCAGGAAATGCCTGCATGACGGTCGTCGCGATTTTTGCCAGCCATTTGTTGGTCAGCCCGGCAATTCCGTTCTGCTCATGCAGCACCACAGGAATACCCAGCGACCAGGCAGCCAGACCACCAGGGCCAGACACATAACCGCCCATGCCCAGCACCACATCTGGCTGAAAACGCTGCATAATTGCGCGTGCCTGACGCCAGGCGGTGAAGATACGTATCGGCGCAAATAGCATTGCCTTGAGGCCTTTTCCACGCAGACCTGAAATCTGAATGAAATCGATGTCGATGCCGTGCTTCGGTACTAAGTCTGCTTCCATTCGATCGGCGGTACCGAGCCAGCGAACCTGCCAGCCCTGTTCCATCAGATGGTGAGCCACAGCCAGCCCCGGGAATACATGCCCGCCGGTTCCACCTGCCATCACCATCAACCGCTTAGCCTGACCGCTCATCGAACACCTCGAGTAAACGCCTGCGCTTTTTCCAGACGCGTTTCATAATCAATTCGTAACAAGAACATAATGGCCGTCGACATAATAAGCAGACTGGAACCACCATAACTGATAAGCGGCAGTGTCAGGCCTTTGGTCGGCAGCATACCCGCCGCCGCACCAACGTTAACCAGCGCCTGGAAACTGAACCACACACCAATCGAACAGGCCAGAAAACCGGAGAAACGCTGGTCCAGCTCCAGTGCTTTTCGGCCAATAGACATGGCGCGGAAAGCGACGAAGAATACCATTAAAAGCGCCAGTACCACACCGATATACCCCAACTCCTCACCGATGATGGCGAAGATGAAGTCGGTGTGTGCCTCCGGTAAATACTCCAGTTTCTGCACCGAGTTACCGAGGCCCTGCCCCCACATTTCACCGCGACCGAAGGCCATCAGGGACTGTGTCAACTGATAGCCGCTGCCGAATGGATCTTCCCACGGGTTCCAGAAAGAGGTCACACGGCGGATACGGTAAGGTTCTGCGAGGATCAGCAGAACCACCGCTGAGATCCCCATGCCGATAATGGCGATAAATTGCCACAGCTTCGCACCCGCGAGGAACAACATCGCCAGCGTGGTCACGAACAGCACCACCACCGTACCGAGGTCAGGCTGCGCCAGTAAAAGAATCGCCAGCACAAAAATCACGCCCATCGGTTTTAGGAAGCCGCGCAGGTTATTTCGAACCTCGTCCCCTTTACGCACCAGATAGTTAGCGATATAGCAAAACAGCGACAGCTTGGTAAATTCAGCAGGCTGAATACGCAGCGGACCAAAAGCAATCCAGCGTGATGCACCGTTAACCGAACTCCCCACAACCAGTACAATCAGCAGCATGGCGATTGCGGTAATCAACATCGCAGTGCTGTGCCGCTGCCAGAATGCCATCGGCAAACGCAGCGTGACCAAACCCAGACAGAAAGCCAGCACGATGTACAAACCATCACGCTTGGCGAACAGAAACGGATCGTTTGCCAGACGCTGACCAACCGGCATTGATGCCGACGTCACCATGATAAAACCTACCGCTGCTAGGCCGAGTGTCAGCCATAACAGCATGCGATCGTACATGACCAGGCTGTCGGTATCTTTCTGCCGGGAGCCCATCACCCAGCCCTTTAACGCCGTAAACAGCCAGACAAAAACGCCAGATCCCGGCATGCGAGGCATTCTCAGGCTAGGGAGAGAGAAACGCATTAGCCAAGCTCCTTCGCCAGGCGGGTAAAGAGATCCCCGCGCTGTTCAAAATTCTTAAACTGATCGAGGCTGGCACAAGCCGGTGAAAGCAGCACCATATCGCCTTGTTGCAACTGCGGCGCAATCTGGCGCATCGCTTCTTCCATCGTTTCGGTGCGAACGGCCACATCAGGGCGAAGACTCGCCAGCGCATCGCCGTCACGGCCAAAGCACCACAGGCGAACGTTATCGCCTTTCAGCCAGGTTTTGAGCGGCGTGAAATCCGCAGATTTCCCGTCGCCACCCAGCAGTAAATGCAACGTGCCATCAACGTGTAAGCCATTCAGCGCCGCTTCGGTACTGCCGACGTTGGTCGCTTTCGAGTCGTTGATCCAACGCACGCCATTATGTTCCAGCGCCAACTGGAAACGGTGCGCCAGACCGGTAAAGGTGGTCAGCGCTTTCAGACTGCTGGCCCGTGGTAACCCGGCTGCGTCAGCCAGAGCTAGCGCCGCCAGCGCATTGCTATAGTTGTGCTGGCCGGTGAGTTTCATTTCGCGCACGTTGAGGACTTTCTCGCCCTTCACGCGCAACCAGGTTTCACCTTGCTGGCGATTCAGGTGATAGTCACCCATGTTGACGCCAAAGCTGACGCAGCGCTCATCAGCGCCACGAACCGGCATGGTCAGCGCATCATCAGCGTTCACCACACAGGTTTTTGCATTTTCATATACACGCAGTTTGGCGGCGCGATACTGCTGCAGACCAAACGGATAGCGATCCATATGATCTTCAGTCACGTTGAGGATCGTCGCCGCAACCGCTTCAAGGCTGGTGGTCGTTTCCAGTTGGAAACTGGAGAGTTCAAGTACATACAACTCGCGTGACACATCCAACAGCATCAGTGCTGGCAGGCCA
Source organism: Scandinavium sp. (assembly GCF_036271055.1). Taxonomy (GTDB): domain Bacteria; phylum Pseudomonadota; class Gammaproteobacteria; order Enterobacterales; family Enterobacteriaceae; genus Scandinavium. The sequence continues at coordinate 116,514 of NZ_DATBBJ010000024.1, forward strand.
ATATTGCCGCCCACGCCCACGTTCACGCCTGCGGCTTTCGCCATTTCGCCAACCAGCGTCGTCACCGTGCTTTTGCCGTTCGAACCGGTAATCGCAATGATCGGTGCCTGCGCTTCACGGCAGAACAGTTCGATATCGCCGACAATTTCCACGCCTGCATCCGCAGCGGCGCTTAATGAAGGGTGAGCCAGCGCCATACCAGGACTGGCGACAATTAAATCTGCCGCTAACAGCCAGTCATCATTCAGACCACCGACAAAACGTTCCACTTCTTCCGGCAGCTTATCCAGCCCCGGAGGCGTTGCGCGGGTATCCATCACCCGAGGCGTCACACCCTGCGCGAGGAAAAAATCCACGCAGGAAAGCCCGGTCATTCCCAGACCGATGATGACAACGTTTTTATCCTGGTAATCAGCCATCATTAACGTACCTTCAGCGTTGCCAGGCCAATCAGGACCAGCATCAGCGAGATAATCCAGAAGCGCACGATCACGCGCGGTTCCGGCCAGCCTTTCAGTTCATAGTGGTGATGGATAGGTGCCATACGGAAGATGCGCTGACCGCGCAGCTTGAAGGAGCCGACCTGCAAAATCACCGACAGGGTTTCGACGACAAATACACCGCCCATGATCACCAACAAGAATTCCTGACGCAGTAACACGGCGATAATGCCGAGCGCGCCGCCGAGCGCCAGAGAACCGACATCGCCCATGAAGACCTGAGCCGGATAGGTGTTAAACCACAAGAAGCCTAAACCGGCCCCGACAATCGCCGTACAGACGATCACCAGCTCACCCGCATGGCGTAAATAAGGAATGTGCAGGTAGTTGGCGAAGTTCATGTTACCGGTCGCCCACGCCACCAGCGAGAAGCCGCCCGCGACGAACACTGTTGGCATGATAGCCAGACCGTCCAGACCGTCCGTCAGGTTCACCGCGTTGCCGGTCCCGACAATCACAAAGTAGGCCAGCAGAATGTAGAAAATGCCGAGCTGCGGCATCACGTCCTTAAAGAACGGCACCACCAGCTCAGTCGCTGGCGTATCTTTGCCGGCCATATACAGGGCAAACGCCACGCCGAGCGCAATCACCGACATCCAGAAATACTTCCAGCGGGCAATCAGGCCTTTGGTGTCTTTACGCACGACTTTGCGGTAATCATCGACAAAACCGATGATGCCGTAGCCCACCAGTACCGTCAGCACGCACCAGACGTACGGGTTAGATGGGTAAGCCCACAGCAGAACCGACACCACAATCGCTGTCAGGATCATGATCCCGCCCATCGTTGGCGTGCCGCGCTTACTGAAATGCGACTCCGGACCGTCGTTACGCACGACCTGACCGAAGGATAATTTTTGCAAACGGGCAATCATACGCGGGCCCATCCACAGGGAGATGAACAGCGCAGTCAGCAGGCTGACGATGGCGCGAAACGTCAGATAGGAAAAGACGTTAAAGCCGGAGTAATACTTGACCAAATGTTCGGCCAGCCAAACTAACATGTTCCGTTCTCCTGTAGTGCGCAAACCACCTCTTCCATGGCAGCGCTACGTGAACCTTTCACTAAAATAGTGATGATTTGATGCTCTGCGACGAGTGCTTTCAGGCGCTCAATCGCTGCGGGTTTGTCGGCGAAATGCTCGCCCACGCCGCTGGCGTCGCTAATTGTTTTGCTGAGCGTGCCTACGCTTATCACGCAGTCGATCCCTGCCGCTTTTGCCGCTTCGCCTACCTGGTGATGACAGGCAACGGTTTCATCGCCCAGTTCTGCCATGTCGCCCACTACAAACACGCGGTAGCCCGGCATTTCTGACAGCACTTGCGCCGCTGCGGTCATCGACCCGACGTTAGCGTTATAGGAGTCATCCAGCAGCAACTGATTTTCGGCAAGTTCAATCGGGAACAGACGCCCCGGAACGGCTTTTAATGTGGCGAGGCCCGCTTTCACTGCCTTCAAATCCGCACCCACTGCCATCGTTAGCGCCGTGGCTGCCAGCGCATTGGCGATGTTGTGACGACCCGGTAACGGCAGCAGAACGTCGATATCGCCTACAGGCGTCTGCACGGTGAATTCGGTGCCGTGGCTGGTGACGTGAATGTTATTGGCGGTGAAATCACTGTTCGCCGCATTCGGTGAGAAGCGCCACACTTTGCGATCGCCAATAACACTCTGCCAGTTCAGCCAGTCGTTATTGTCCGCATTCAGAATGGCGATGCCGTCCAGCGGCAGACCCGTGAAGATTTCGCCTTTCGCTTTCGCAACACCGGCCAGAGAACCAAAGCCTTCGAGATGTGCCGCCGCCAGATTGTTAACCAGCGCCGCTTCCGGACGCGTCAAATCTACAGTCCAGGCGATTTCACCCTGATGGTTCGCCCCCAGTTCAATCACGGCATATTGATGTTCTTTGGTCAGACGCAGCAGCGTCATCGGCACACCGATGTCGTTGTTCAGATTGCCTGCGGTGTACAGCGTATTACCGCACTGGCTGAGAATGGACGCAGCCATCTCTTTCACCGAGGTTTTACCGGAAGAACCGGTTAACGCCACAACGCGCGTTGGCACCTGCTGACGAACCCATGCTGCCAGTTCGCCAAACGCCAGACGCGTGTCTTTCACGATGACCTGCGGCAAAGCGCAGTCGAGTTTACGACTCACCAACAGCGCGCCTGCGCCCGCTTCTTTCGCTTGTTCGGCAAAATCGTGTGCGTCGAATCGCTCGCCTTTCAGCGCCACAAACAGGCAGCCAGCTGTGATTTTGCGCGTGTCCGTGGTCACCGCATCAATCGTGGTGTCCGGACCTTGCAGTTCGCCGTTCAGGATCCCGGCGATTTGGCTTAGCGTAATGCTGATCATGCGACGACTCCCAGCAAACGCGCCGCAGTCACGCGGTCAGAATAGTCGAGGCGACGATTGCCCACGATCTGATAATCTTCATGGCCTTTACCGGCCAGCAGCACAACGTCGTTTTCTTTGGCCTGCATGATGGCAGCGGTCACCGCTTCGGCACGGCCTTCCATCACTTTCGCATGGCCCGCATCGAGCATACCGGCAAGAATATCGTTGATAATGGCGCGTGGCTCTTCAGTGCGTGGGTTGTCGTCTGTCACCACGGCGATATCCGCAAACTCTTCGGCAATCGCGCCCATCAGCGGACGTTTGCCTTTATCGCGATCGCCGCCGCAACCAAACACGCACCACAACTTGCCCGCGCAGTGCAGGCGAGCCGCTTCAAGCGCTTTCTCCAGCGCATCAGGCGTATGAGCGTAATCAACGACCACCGTCGGTTTACCCGGCGCGGTGAACACTTCCATACGACCACAAACTGGCTGTAAACGCGCAGCGGTTTTCAGCAAATCAGCCAGCGGATACTCCAGCGCCAACAGCGTCGCCAGCGCCAGCAGCAAATTGCTGACGTTGAAGGCGCCCATCAGGCGGCTTTCGATTTCACCGTGACCCCAGTTGGAGTCAAATTGAATGGTTGCGCCTGCGTCGTGATAACGCACCGCAGTGGCTTTCAGCCAACGTCCATGACAATTCGGATTGATATGATCTTCCATCGACACCGCGACGGCATCCGGCAATTTTGCCAGCCAACGGCGGCCCACTTCGTCATCGGCGTTGATAATCGCCTGACCAAAATGGTGCGTGGAATAGAGCATCCACTTCGCCGCTTCGTACTGTTCCATGTCGCCGTGATAATCGAGATGATCGCGGCTGAGATTGGTAAACACGGATGCGACAAATTTGAGCGCAGAGACCCGATGCTGAACCAGACCGTGTGAAGAGACTTCCATTGCGCCAAAAGTGGCGCCCTGCTCTGCCAGACCAGACAGCACATGCTGCACGTCTACCGCAGAACCGGTGGTATTTTCCGTCGGGATGACTTTATCCAGCAGGCCATTGCCCACGGTTCCCATCACCGCACTGGTTTCACCGAGCAACTGCGCCCACTGTGCCAGCAACTGCGTGGTCGTGGTTTTGCCGTTCGTCCCGGTGACGCCCACCAGACGTAACTGTTCAGAAGGCTGGTTATAGAAGCGCCCGGCCAGAGCCGACAAACGTTCGTTAAGCTGGCTGAGATAGATGACCGGCACACCGTGCATTTCACGGATTTCACCATCGGTGGCCTCATCTTTTGCTTCAGCAATAATGGCTGCCACGCCTTGCGCTATCGCCTGCGGGATATATCGACGCCCGTCCGCCTGATGACCTAAAACAGCCACGAAGAGATCGCCCGACGCCGCTACACGGCTGTCGAGTGTCATCTCTCGCAGTGCCCGCTCCGGTGCGCCTGGCACCCACGGAGCAAGAAGGTCGCGCAAATTACGATCTGCCACCTGTTCCCTCGCCTTGATTAGTCACAAATTCATTTCTTTCGCCCGTCGCCAGCGCATCCGGCTCGATGTTCATGGTGCGAAGAACGCCGCCCATGATGGCACCAAACACTGGCGCGGAAACGGCACCGCCGTAGTACTTACCTGCTTGCGGATCGTTAATCACCACCACTAACGCAAAACGTGGGTTACTGGCTGGCGCAACGCCCGCAGTGTAAGCAATGTATTTGTTGATGTATTTGCCGTCGGGTCCCACTTTTTTCGCCGTACCGGTTTTGATGGCGATGCGATAGCCTTTAATCGCTGCCTTCACGCCGCCGCCGCCAGGCAGCGCCACGCTTTCCATCATATGCACAACGGTACGAACAATAGGTTCCGGGAAGATACGTTCACCGGGAACCGGGGGATCAACTTTGGTTATCGACAGTGGGCGATAGAGCCCATAGCTGCCAATTGTCGCGTAGACTCGCGCTAACTGTAACGGCGTTACCATTAGCCCGTAGCCGAAAGAGAAGGTGGCCCTCTCTATGTCAGACCACCGTTGTTTTTGAGGATATAAGCCACTGCGTTCTCCGACCAACCCCAAATTGGTCGCCTTTCCCAATCCAAAACGTGAGTAAGTATCTACTAACGCTGAGGACGGCATCGCTAACGCCAGCTTGGAGACACCGACGTTACTCGACTTCTGTAGTACCCCGGTCAGGGTCAATTCACTGTAACGCCCCACGTCTTTGATTTCGTGGCCGTTAATTCGATACGGCACGGTATTTAACACCGTGCTTTCGTTGACGATACCGCGCTGCAAAGCGGTCATCACCACCATGGGTTTTACAGTTGAACCCGGTTCGAACACATCGGTGATGGCGCGGTTACGCATGACGTCTTTCGCCGTACCGGTAAAATTGTTCGGGTTGTATGACGGGCTGTTCGCCATCGCCAGCACTTCACCGGTATTCACATCGACCAGTACCGCACTGCCGGACTCCGCTTTGTTAAACGCCACGGCGTTGTTCAGTTCGCGGTAAACCAGAGCCTGTAAACGTTCGTCGATGCTTAACGCCAGATTATGCGCCGCCTGGCTGTCCGTGGACGAGATATCTTCAATGACGCGGCCATAGCGGTCTTTGCGCACGATACGCTCACCAGATTGACCGGTTAGCCATTTATCGAAGCTCTTTTCGACGCCTTCAATGCCCTGGCTGTCAACGTTGGTGAAGCCGATAAGGTGAGAAGTCACTTCGCCCGAAGGATAGTAACGGCGGGACTCTTCGCGCAGATGAATCCCCGGTAGCTTCAGCTTTTTGATGTAATCTGCCAAATCAGGGTTCACCTGACGTGCCAGATAAATAAAGCGCATACGCGGGTTGGTATTAATGCGTGACGCCAGCTGATCGAGCGGCATATTCAGCGCATCGGCCAGCGCCTTCCAGCGGTTATCGATGCTGACACCGCCCGCATCGTGCAATTCTTTCGGATCAGCCCAAATAGCTTTCACCGGCACACTCACCGCCAGTGGGCGACCAGAACGGTCGGTTATCATGCCGCGAGAAGTGGTCACTTCCTGCACGCGTAGGGAACGCATATCGCCCTGGCGCACCAGCATATCCGGGTTGATTATCTGCAACCAGGCCACGCGGCCCAACAAGAAAGCCATCGCCAGCAAAATACAGCCGCACAGCAACGCAAAACGCCAACCGATAAAGTTGGCCTGTGGTTCTTGACGTTTTTGTTTAAGCGTCTTTGCCGCTGCTTTCATGCGTCGCGATAATCCTTATTTTTGTACAACGATGTTTTCCTGGGAAGGATCGACATGCTGCATTTGCAGCTTCTCCGTCGCGATCCGCTCAACACGGCTGTGATCGCCGAGTGCATTCTCTTCAAGGATCAGGTTTCGCCACTCGATATCCAGAGCGTCGCGTTCCAGAACCAGTTGTTCACGTTGTGCTGTGAGCAAACGGGTGTGGTGCGCTGTCGTCACCACGGTTATCGCCGACAAAATAATGCAAATGAACAGGCAGAGTGGCAGCTTCCCAAACCGCAAAAGATCGTCGCCGATCACGCCAGGCAAAGCATGGCGCTCGTTGCTTCCTAACGACCCTTTCACTTTGCTTAGGGCTTCTGACACTCTGCTGATCATGCGTTCGTCCTCTCTGCAATACGCAGCACTGAACTACGAGCGCGTGGATTCTCTGCCACTTCTTCTTCGCCCGGCATCAACTTGCCTAATGCTCGCAACTGACGGCCACCCAGCTTCCTGAGTTGCTCTTCGGTCATCGGTAACCCTGCCGGAACTTGCGGACCGCGGCTTTGTTCACGCATAAAGCGTTTAACAATACGGTCTTCCAGCGAGTGGAAACTAATGATGGAGAGCCGCCCTCCCGGGGCCAGCACGCCGAGCGAGCTTTTTAGCGCCTGCTCTATTTCCTCAAGTTCACTGTTCACCCAGATGCGCACCGCCTGGAAAGTACGGGTCGCAGGATGTTTGAATTTGTCTTTCACTGGCATCGCCGCCGCAATCACCTGCGCCAGTTCTTTGGTGCGAGTCATGGGCTCAAGGCGATTACGCTCAACGATGGCGCGTGCGATGCGTTTGCCAAAACGTTCTTCGCCAAAGGTTTTAATCACCCAGGCGATATCGGCTTCGTCTGCATTCAGCAGCCATTCAGCGGCTGACTGTCCACGCGTCGGATCCATGCGCATATCCAGCGGTCCATCACGCATGAAGGAGAAGCCGCGCTCAGCATCATCGAGCTGCGGTGAAGAGACACCAAGATCAAGCAAAATACCGTCGATCTTGCCAACAAGATTACGCTCGGTGACATAGTCACCCAGCGCAGAAAAAGGTCCATGCACGATGGAAAAGCGAGGGTCATCGATGGCATTCGCCACAGCGATAGCTTCTGGATCTCTGTCGATAGCCAGCAACTGCCCTTGCGCGCCAAGCTGCGAAAGGATCAGGCGTGAGTGGCCACCGCGACCAAAAGTGCCGTCAATGTAAATACCGTCAGGACGAATGTTCAGGCCGTTGACAGCCTCGTCCAGCAGTACCGTTGTATGTTTAAAATTTTCCATCATTTTATAAGGACAAGTCCTGCAACCGCTCCGACAACTCTCCGGAGGCGGACTGCTCAGCATCGATATCTTCCTTGACCCGTTGATACCAGGTCGTTTCATCCCACAGTTCAAACTTGTTGAACTGTCCGACCAGCATCACTTCTTTCGTCAGTCCGGCGTGTTGCCGTAAAACCGGCGCAATCAGCAAACGACCGGCGTTGTCCATTTGACATTCGCTGGCATGTCCCAGCAACAGACGCTGTACGCGGCGTTCTGCGGGATTCATGCTCGACAGTCGCGACAATTTTTGCTCGATGACTTCCCATTCAGGCAGAGGGTAAAGCAGCAGGCATGGGTGATGGATGTCAATGGTGCAAACCATTTGACCTGTAGCGTTCTCAAGCAGCAAATCCCGGTATCGGGTCGGCACCGCTAAGCGCCCTTTGCTGTCGAGATTGACTAATGCAGCTCCACGGAACATGCCAGCCTCACCCCTTTTTCTCCACTTTCACCCACAAATCCCCACTAAAGGAGTTTACGGAGCGGAGGAAAAGCTTGTCAAGCCAGCACTGGTGCTATACGAGTTGAAAAACTCAATAAAGGGCACCAATATTCGCCCTGTTTAATTTCTGTCCAGCGAACGAGGCAAAATAACGTCATGAATAGTGGCAAGAAAAAAACCAACAGGTTCGTAACGATTTTGAACAACCCAATTTCACAAAGGTGAAAATATAAAGTGTCAGTTTGCGACGTGCGCGGCATTTTAGGACATTCTCTCCCGCGTTAATAGCCCTTGGCAGAACTGTTTCTACCAGCCGGAGGCCCGTAAAGCGTGAGGAAATGTGTGAGGATCGATGAAGTGACTGTTAATTCTGCAAAAGGCGACATGAATGTAACAAAACAATACAAAACGAACCGTTCTTTACTTTTTATTAACCTAAATTAATCCCGCTAAATCTTTTTATAACGAAAAATTAATAGAGAATGACGGAATTTTAGGGAATTGTCTGAATAAGAATTTTCATCTTTTTCTGGAGGAAAAGGGAAAGGCAATTTAACGCTATTGCCTTTCCTGAATGGCCTATCGGCGGCTGAGACTACCGCGACGATACAGATTACGACGAATTCGGCTGAGACCTGGTTTCGGCTTACGCGGTTCATCAAGGCTTGCCAGTACGATTTCCAGCACGCGTTCGGCTACATCGCGGTGACGTTGCGCCACAGCCAACACCGGACACTGAAGGAAATCGAGCAACTCGTGATCCCCAAAGGTGGCAATAGCCAGCTCAGAAGGCAGTTTTCCTTCACGACGCAACGTGACGTCCATGACCCCCTGCAGCAGCGCAAACGACGTGGTAAACAGCGCTTGCGGCATAGGATGCGTCTCCAGCCATTTTTCAAACAACTGTGCCGCGGCTTCACGCTCATAGCTGTTGGCGTAAAGATAATTCACTTCACGTGGGTCATCTTTCCAGGCCGTGCGGAAACCTTGTTCACGCAGGAAGCTCACCGACAACTCTGGCAATGCACCGAGATATAACACCGTATCCGCAGGAAATTTACGCAATTCAGTAGCCAATGCTTCGGCGTCTTCCTGATCCGCACCGACCACACTGGTGAAATGTTCACGATCGAGCGCGCGATCAAGTGCCACGATCGGGAAAGGATCGTTCGCCCAGCGTTGATAGAAAGGATGTTCAGGTGGCAAAGACGTGGAGACGATAATCGCATCCACCTGGCGCTGCAGAAGATGCTCAATACAGCGCATTTCGTTGTCTGGTTGATCTTCAGAACACGCGATCAGCAGTTGATAACCACGCTGGCGCGCCTGACGCTCAAGGTAATTCGCAATGCGGGTGTAACTGGTGTTTTCGAGATCAGGAATAACGAGGCCAATTGAGCGAGTACGACCCGCACGCAAGCCAGCGGCAACGGCGTTAGGATGATAGTTATGCTCGCGCACAACGGCCATGACCTTATCGACAGTTTTATCGCTGACACGATACTGTTTCGCTTTTCCATTGATCACATAGCTCGCCGTGGTGCGTGACACGCCGGCAAGCCGCGCGATTTCATCCAGTTTCACAATTGCCCCTTGCTTAAAATGTACGATCCATAACCATTGTTAAATCATGGAATAAATTCCATAACATCTAAGCGCAGAATGTCCACAGCGGCAACCGCTTTTATCGACACTTACCGCTGATTTCGCAAAAAAAAGCCCGACATCTGAGGTCGGGCTACGTATTTCGGAGGAAACGTAGGCTTATCGCATTATCTTGTCACCGCGGGACAAGCCAACGATGCCTGAACGCGCGACTTCTACTATCCGTGCGACATCGCGCAATGACGCCAGGAAAGCATCCAGCTTATCGCTGGTGCCCGCCAATTGGACGGTGTAGATAGATGGTGTGACGTCGATTATCTGCCCACGGAAGATCTCGGTATTGCGCTTTACTTCTTCACGCCCATAACCGCTGGCCTGCACTTTCACCAGCATGATCTCGCGCTCAACATGCGCGCCCTGCCCCAATTCGCTAACGCGCAAAACGTCCACCAGTTTGTGCAGCTGTTTTTCGATCTGCTCGATCACTTTCGCATCACCGACCGTCTGAATGGTCATGCGGGAAAGCGTGGGATCGTCGGTTGGGGCGACCGTCAGGCTTTCAATGTTATAGCCACGCTGAGAGAACAACCCAATCACGCGCGATAAAGCACCTGATTCATTCTCCAACAGGACTGATAGTATCCGGCGCATAATCAGGTTCTCTCCGTTTTGCTCAACCACATTTCATCCATACCGCCGCCGCGAATGTGCATCGGATAGACATGCTCGCTGCCATCGACAATCACATCCACAAAGACCAGGCGGTTGTTGCGCACCTGGGTCAGCGCTTCACTCAGCCTCGCTTCAAGCTCTTTCGGGTCGCTGATGCGGATCCCAACATGTCCGTAGGCCTCAGCCAGACGAACAAAATCAGGCAGTGATGACATATAAGACTGCGAATGGCGACCAGAATAGATCATGTCCTGCCACTGCTTCACCATTCCGAGATAGCCGTTATTCAGGTTAAGCACCAGCACAGGCAACTCATACTGAAGCGCCGTCGACAGTTCCTGAATATTCATCTGAATGCTGCCATCGCCGGTAACGCAGACCACCGTTTCCTCTGGAAGCGCCATCTTAACGCCCAGCGCAGCGGGCAGACCGAAGCCCATGGTGCCGAGACCACCTGAATTTATCCAGCGACGCGGTTTATCAAACGGATAATAAAGTGCCGCAAACATCTGATGCTGGCCGACATCGGACGTAACGTAGGCTTCACCGTTGGTCAGTTTCCAGATGGTTTCGATCACCGCCTGAGGCTTGATATGTTCACTCTGCGTGTCGTATTTCAGGCATTGACGCGCACGCCACTGCTCAATCTGCTGCCACCAGTCACGAATATCATCTAATGGCTGCGTCGTCGTTTCCTGCTCCAGCAACTCAAGCATCTGTTCCAGCACCTGACGCGCATCGCCCACAATCGGCACATCGGCAGACACAGTTTTGGAAATAGAGGTTGGATCGATATCGATGTGCAGCACGGTCGCGTTCGGGCAGTATTTTGCGAGATTGTTGGTCGTGCGGTCGTCAAAGCGAACCCCGACGGCAAAAATCACGTCGGAGTTGTGCATGGTCATGTTGGCTTCATACGTTCCATGCATCCCGAGCATGCCCAGCGCCTGCCGGTGAGTCGCCGGAAATGCGCCTAACCCCATTAATGATGAAGCGACAGGCAAATTCAGTTTTTCAATCAGCGTGCGTAATACCGCTTCGCTCGACGATGTAATCGCCCCGCCACCAACGTAAACCACCGGTTTTTTGGCTGCAATTAACGTTTGCAATGCACGCTTAATTTGGCCTTTATGGCCTGTTGTGGTTGGATTATAAGAGCGCATGCTGACCGCGTCAGGCCAGCTGTATGGCAGCTTATTGGCCGGGCTCAGAATATCTTTCGGTAGGTCAACCACCACCGGGCCAGGTCGACCACTGGCCGCCAGCCAAAACGCCTTTTTCAGCACGCCGGGGATATCTTCTGTTTGTTTGACCAGGAAGCTGTGTTTTACCACCGGGCGGGAAACGCCGACCATGTCGCACTCCTGAAAGGCATCGTAACCAATCAGCGAAGTCGCAACCTGTCCGGAAAGGATCACTAAGGGAATAGAATCCATATAGGCTGTCGCAATCCCGGTGATCGCATTGGTCGCACCGGGACCGGACGTCACCAGCACAACTCCGACTTCACCCGTCGCACGCGCCAGGCCATCAGCCATATGCACGGCGGCTTGTTCGTGGCGAACCAGCACATGATCAATTCCACCAACGGTATGCAGCGCATCATAAATATCGAGCACTGCGCCGCCAGGATAGCCAAATACCTGCTTCACGCCCTGATCAATTAACGATCGAACGACCATCTCGGCGCCAGACAACATCTCCATGCTTTGCCTCCAGGCTTGGTTAATGACGGCGAAACTCATTTTCGCATCGCCATACAACAGGGTTTTATCGCGCCCCATTGATTTTAGAATGACAGCATTTCCTTAACATAACCGCTCGCTCTCGGGCAGGCAATCAGCCATCTGGTCGCCTGAACAGCGCCATACAGAAGAAAAGAAAGATGCATTCACGCTAAATGGTGGAATGCTTCAGAAAGGAGAAAAGATGCTGGAAAAAACTCGGAGGAAAAGACAAATAGCAGGGGATCATGCATTTTTAATGCAGCGGTAAAAGACTCAAGGAAAACACATTAGAATAATATATCGATATTAAGCACATCAGCAGGATAAACCAGACACATTCGCATCTGGTTTACCGCTCAGAAATTAATGGCTGCACACCGACACCAGCAACTCCTCCATCCATTTATGACCTTTATCCCGGCCAGCGGCTTCATGCCACGAAAGGAAACAGGTTCGGCTGTTTAATTTCATCGGTAATGGCAAGATCTGAATATTAAGCTTATTAATAAATGTTTCGGCCAACCAGCGTGGCGCCACTGCCACCAGTTCGGTCTGTGACACAACATTTAATACGCTGACTAATGCCATACCTTGATAAGCAACGCGTGACTGTTTCTCTACCGTGTCATACCAGGGCTGGCTGAAAGAGGCATAACGTTCCAAAGAAACAACAGCATGCTCTTCACGATAAATATCACTTTCTTTCAGCGGCCCAACAAGTCGAGGATGGTTTGCGCTGGCAACCAGCACCATCTCATCTCTGAAAAGAGGGACACAGGCAAATTCAGGACGGCGGAACTCTTCATAACCGATTACAAACTCCAGCTCCTGGTAACGCAACTGGTGTTCTGTATTTTGATTTAAGCAGGACTTAAATACTAAATGGATATTCGGTGCGACCTCGTTCACATTATTAAGAATTAATGAGGTCAATGAATTATCTAATGGACTGCAAACACAAAGATTAAACACACGCTCACTGCTAACAGGCTCAAACCCTGACCCTGGTAACTCATTCTGTACTAATTGCAATGCCTGACGGACTGAACCAAAAAGTTGAGAGGCTCTCGCCGTGGGTTGAATCCCGCGCCCGTAGCGTACAAACAGTTCATCGTTGAACATCACTTTCAGGCGAGACACGGCATTACTGACGGCAGGCTGTGACATTCCCAACAGATGCGCCGCACGCGTAATATTCTGTTCCTGCATAACCGCATCAAATACTGTCAGTAAATTGAGGTCCACTGAACGGAGCTGTAGGCGAGCATGTTCCTGACCAGAACTTGATGGGGGGGCTTCTTTTTCAACGATCATACTTGACTCCACTGTCACACTTAACTCCCTTTACCTGGGTACAGCAATAAATACTGAGAATATGATTTAACACGCATATACATTCAGAAGAAGAGACACAGAGAAAATTAGGAATTTATAAAGTTCAACCTGCAGAGCAACAAGAACCGTGGTAAACAGGAGACTCAACCACGTTCAATTAACCGCCAAACAATAACGCGTGCTTTGTAGATGAATTTTAATCATAAACCAGGCAAATAAACAACAGCACTTTTGCACAAGACCAATTCGATATTCTTAATGCTGCAATTTAAAAAAACAGTTGCCACATAACAATTGATTATCAATTATCTATGAAAATTCCTAAATCCTACAATCTTACTTCATTAACTGTCACTATATCATTGCGTTACAAACGCAGCCCCAGCAATACTGTCCGTTTCCAGATGAAAAAAAATATTGTTGTTTGATTCATTTTATTAAAGACATGAATGATCCCTGAAATAATATGCGATAAAAAAAACCAACACTAGCACAATTAGCCAAAGAATTTTCTGATTAAAGCGTCAGACAACCACCTGGTCATCTCAGAAAAGATTGACATCAATCTGCATATCCAGTACCACTAATAGACATCGAATTCATCTGGAGCATGACGCAATGACACGCACCTCTCGTTTCACCAGCCTACTACTACTAAACGCATTCACTCTGCGCGGTAGACTGGTGGGCGACATTTTGCGTTAAGTCATCATCCAGTAAGACTAAAACCCGCGCCTTAGCGCGGGTTTTTTTATGCTCGTAGCAAGGCGACCAAAGACTGACAAGGACCTAAAACCATGAGCCAACAAGTCGTTATCTTCGATACCACCTTACGTGACGGTGAACAGGCATTACAGGCAAGTCTGAGCGTGAAAGAGAAACTGCAAATCGCGCTGGCCCTCGAACGTATGGGCGTTGATGTGATGGAAGTCGGTTTCCCTGTCTCTTCCCCTGGCGATTTCGAGTCCGTTCAGACCATTGCACGCACCATCAAAAATAGCCGCGTTTGCGCGCTGGCCCGCTGTGTCGAGAAAGATATTGATGTTGCCGCTGAATCGCTGAAAGTAGCGGAAGCATTCCGGATCCATACTTTTATCGCCACGTCGCCGATGCACATCGCCACCAAGCTGCGCAGCACGCTGGACGAAGTCATCGAACGTTCGATCTATATGATTAAACGCGCTCGCAACTACACCGACGACGTTGAGTTCTCTTGCGAAGATGCAGGCCGCACGCCGATTGAAGATTTGTCTCGCGTGGTTGAAGCGGCGATCAACGCTGGCGCTCGCACCATCAACATTCCAGACACTGTCGGCTATACCATGCCGTTCGAGTTCGCCAACATCATTTCCGGCCTGTACGAGCGCGTACCCAACATTGATAAAGCCATCATCTCCGTTCACACCCATGACGATTTAGGGTTGGCTGTCGGCAACGCCATTGCCGCAGTTCATGCAGGAGCACGTCAGGTCGAAGGCGCGATGAACGGTATTGGCGAGCGCGCGGGTAACTGTTCGCTGGAAGAAGTGATCATGGCGATTAAGGTCCGCAAAGACATCATGAACGTGCAGACCCGCATCAATCACAACGAAATCTGGCGCACCAGCCAGACCGTCAGCCAGATTTGCAACATGCCGGTTCCGGCAAACAAAGCGATTGTTGGCACCGGGGCCTTCGCCCACTCCTCCGGTATTCACCAGGACGGCGTGCTGAAAAACCGCGAAAACTACGAAATCATGACCCCGGAATCTATCGGCCTGAATCAGGTGCAATTGAACCTGACCTCTCGTTCCGGTCGTGCGGCAGTGAAACACCGTATGGATGAAATGGGCTACAAAGAGTCCGATTACAGCATGGACAATCTGTACGACGCCTTCCTGAAACTGGCCGACAAAAAAGGTCAGGTTTTCGACTACGACCTGGAAGCATTGGCCTTCATTAACAAGCAACAGGAAGAGCCAGAGCATTTCCGTCTGGACTACTTCAGCGTGCAGTCAGGCTCCAACGATATCGCGACTGCGTCGGTCAAACTGGCCTGCGGCGAAGAAGTGAAAGCCGAAGCCGCTAACGGTAACGGTCCGGTTGATGCGGTTTACCAGGCCATCAACCGCATCACCAACTTCAACATCGAACTGGTGAAATATGGCCTCACCGCGAAAGGCCACGGCAAAGATGCGCTGGGCCAGGTGGATATTGTTGCGACATACAACGGTCGTCGTTTCCACGGCGTTGGTCTGGCGACAGACATCGTCGAATCCTCCGCCAAAGCGATGGTTCACGTGCTGAATAACATCTGGCGCGCCAATGAAGTTGAAAAAGAGTTGCAGCGCAAAGCGCAGAATAACGAGAACAAAAAGGAAACCGTGTAATGTCGAAGAATTACCATATTGCTGTTTTGCCGGGCGACGGTATTGGCCCGGAAGTGATGGCGCAAGCCCTGAAAGTCCTGGAAGCCGTTCGTCAGCGTTTTGATATGCGCATCACCACCAGCCACCATGATGTGGGCGGTATCGCCATCGACAAGCATGGGAAACCGTTGCCGCAGGCGACCGTCGAAGGCTGTGAGCAGGCCGATGCAATCCTGTTCGGCTCCGTAGGCGGCCCAAAATGGGAAAACCTGCCACCAGCAGAACAGCCTGAGCGCGGCGCGTTACTGCCACTGCGTAAGCACTTCAAACTGTTCTCTAACCTGCGTCCGGCCAAACTGTACCAGGGGCTGGAAGAGTTCTGCCCACTGCGCGCCGACATCGCCGCCAACGGTTTTGACATTTTATGCGTGCGTGAATTGACGGGCGGGATCTACTTCGGTCAACCGAAAGGTCGCGAAGGCAGCGGTCAGCACGAAAAAGCCTTCGATACCGAGGTGTATCACCGGTTTGAAATCGAGCGTATCGCGCGTATCGCGTTTGAATCCGCCCGTAAGCGTCGTCACAAAGTGACCTCCATTGATAAAGCGAACGTCCTGCAGTCCTCCATTTTGTGGCGTGAAATTGTCAACGAAATCGCCAAAGAGTACCCGGACGTTGAGCTGGCACACATGTACATCGACAACGCCACCATGCAGTTAATTAAAGACCCGTCGCAGTTCGACGTGCTGCTGTGCTCCAACCTGTTTGGCGACATTTTGTCTGACGAATGCGCGATGATCACCGGTTCAATGGGGATGTTGCCTTCCGCCAGCCTGAACGAGCAAGGTTTTGGTCTGTATGAGCCAGCAGGTGGTTCAGCCCCGGATATCGCAGGCAAAAATATTGCTAACCCTATTGCGCAGATCCTTTCCCTGGCGCTGTTGCTGCGCTACAGCTTGAATGCCAATGATGCCGCCGACGCTATCGAAAGCGCCATTAACCGCGCATTAGAAGAAGGAGTGCGCACAGGTGATTTGGCTCGCGGCAACGCGGCTGTCAGTACCGATGAAATGGGCGACATCATCGCCCGCTATGTAGCTCAAGGGGTGTAATCATGGCGAAGACGTTATATGAAAAATTGTTTGATGCGCATATCGTGCACGAAGCGCCAAACGAAACCCCATTGCTGTATATCGACCGTCATCTGGTTCACGAAGTGACCTCACCGCAGGCGTTTGACGGCCTGCGCGCGCACCATCGTCCGGTGCGCCAGCCGGGCAAAACCTTCGCGACGATGGATCACAACGTTTCCACGCAGACCAAAGACATTAATGCGTCCGGTGAAATGGCCCGCATTCAGATGCAGGAATTGATCAAGAACTGTAACGAATTCGGCGTTGAACTGTACGACCTGAATCACCCGTATCAGGGCATCGTGCACGTGATGGGCCCAGAACAAGGCATTACCTTGCCGGGCATGACCATCGTATGTGGCGACTCGCACACCGCGACTCACGGTGCGTTTGGCGCACTGGCGTTTGGGATCGGCACCTCCGAAGTTGAACATGTTCTGGCCACGCAGACCCTGAAACAGGGCCGCGCCAAAACCATGAAAATCGAAGTCAACGGTAAAGCCGCACCGGGCATTACTGCGAAAGACATCGTACTGGCGATTATCGGCAAAACCGGCAGCGCTGGCGGCACGGGTCACGTAGTGGAATTCTGCGGTGATGCCATTCAGGCGTTAACCATGGAAGGCCGCATGACCCTGTGCAACATGGCGATTGAAATGGGTGCCAAAGCGGGTCTGGTCGCACCGGACGAAACCACATTTAATTATGTGAAAGGCCGTCTGCACGCGCCGAAAGGCCAGAACTATGAAGACGCCGTTGCCTACTGGAAAACGTTCAGCACCGACGAAGACGCGAAATTCGACACCGTTGTGACCTTGCAGGCCGAAGAAATTGCGCCACAGGTTACCTGGGGAACGAATCCGGGCCAGGTGATTTCTGTCAACGACAGCATCCCTGATCCTGCTTCGTTCGCCGATCCGGTGGAACGTGCAAGTGCTGAAAAAGCGCTGGCATATATGGGCCTGAAACCGGGCGTACCGCTGACCGACGTCACCATCGACAAAGTCTTTATCGGTTCTTGCACTAACTCCCGTATCGAAGATTTACGCGCCGCTGCGGAAATCGCTAAAGGCCGTAAAGTCGCTCCAGGCGTGCAGGCGTTAGTGGTGCCAGGCTCCGGCCCGGTGAAAGCGCAAGCCGAAGCGGAAGGACTGGATAAGATTTTCATCGAAGCCGGTTTTGAATGGCGTTTACCAGGCTGCTCCATGTGCCTGGCGATGAACAACGACCGTCTGAATCCGGGCGAGCGCTGCGCATCCACCAGCAACCGTAACTTTGAAGGCCGTCAGGGCCGTGGTGGTCGCACGCATCTGGTTAGCCCGGCGATGGCCGCAGCGGCTGCCGTTACCGGCCATTTTGCCGACATTCGTAGCATGAAATAAGGACCGCATCATGGCAGAGAAATTTACCCAACACACTGGCCTGGTTGTCCCTTTGGATGCGGCTAACGTAGATACTGATGCAATCATTCCTAAGCAGTTTTTGCAGAAAGTAACCCGCACCGGTTTTGGCGCGCATTTGTTCAACGACTGGCGCTTCCTCGACGACAAAGGCGAGCAGCCCAATCCGGAATTCGTGCTGAACTTCCCGGAGTTTAAAGGCGCATCCATTTTGCTGGCGCGTGAAAACTTTGGCTGCGGCTCCTCCCGTGAACACGCTCCGTGGGCGCTGACCGACTACGGCTTCAAAGTGGTGATTGCCCCAAGCTTTGCCGACATCTTCTACGGCAACAGTTTCAACAACCAGTTGCTGCCAGTCACCCTGAGCGATGAACAGGTCGACGATCTGTTCATACAGGTGCAGGCAAATCCGGGCATGACGTTTGAAGTGGATTTGGAAGCGCAGGTGGTGAAAGCAGGCGATAAGACTTACAGCTTTAACATCGACGCCTTCCGCCGCCACTGCATGCTGAACGGTCTGGACAGCATCGGGCTGACGCTGCAACACGAAGCGGCTATTTCCGAGTACGAAAACAAACAGCCTGCGTTTATGGGCTAACGTGCGGGGCTTCGGCTTCGCAAAAAGGGTTCGCCGATGCGAACCCTTTTTATTTTCAGGTACCGCTGAATTTACTGTCCAGCGATTACGGTTTTACTCGCTTCCCTGCTTCATCAATCACACTTTCACCATCTTCCTTCGTGAAGGCCCCTTTCTGTGACTCAGGCAGAATATCAAGCACGACCTCCGAAGGACGACACAGCCGGGTTCCGAGCGGTGTCACAACGATGGGACGGTTAATCAGAATGGGGTGGTCGAGCATAAAGCCCATGAGTTGCTCATCGCTGAATTTATCTTCCGCAAGGCCCAGTTGTTCGTAAGACTCAACGTTCTTACGCAGCAGA
The DNA here is from genome assembly GCF_036271055.1 of Scandinavium sp. Classification (GTDB taxonomy): domain Bacteria; phylum Pseudomonadota; class Gammaproteobacteria; order Enterobacterales; family Enterobacteriaceae; genus Scandinavium. Next base: position 135,569 of record NZ_DATBBJ010000024.1, read on the forward strand.
GCACGTACAGAAATCCCCATATCGGCAATAAGTTTAACCAGCTCATCATGGGACGGCGGCGTCTCAAGATAATGAATGATGGTCGGTTCAGTGCCGCTGTTGCGGATCATCTCCAGCGTATTACGCGACGTGCCACAGGCCGGGTTGTGATAGATCGTTATGTTGTTCATATCAGTATCTCATTACAGGGTGACTGAAAGCCGCAGCGCCAGCGCAGTCAGAGTGACAAACAGCACAGGTAGAGTCATGATGACGCCCGTGCGGAAGTAATATCCCCAGGTGATGGTCATATTTTTCTGTGACAGCACATGCAACCACAACAGAGTCGCCAGGCTGCCAATCGGCGTGATTTTTGGCCCCAGGTCGCAACCAATGATATTGGCATAGATCATTGCCTCTTTAATGACGCCTGTTGCGGTACTCCCGTCTATCGACAACGCGCCAATCAGTACGGTTGGCATGTTATTCATCACCGATGACAAAAAGGCCGTCAGGAAGCCGGTGCCAAACGTCGCAGACCACAATCCGTGTTCTGCCAGCACATTCAGCACGCTGGAAAGGTATTCCGTCAGCCCCGCGTTTCTCAGCCCATAAACCACCAGGTACATGCCCAGAGAGAAAATAACAATCTGCCACGGCGCGCCCCGTAAGACTTTCCCGGTATTGATGGCATGGCCTCTTTTCGCAACGGCAAACAAAATCACAGCACCGACAGCGGCAATCGCGCTGACAGGGATCCCCAGCGGTTCAAGCACAAAGAAACCGACGAGCAAAAGCACCAGCACAATCGCCCCCGCTTTGAAGGTTGCGGGGTCTTAAATTGCGCTGGCGGGTGCTTTCAGAAGCGCAACGTCGTAAGTCGCGGGAATATCACGGCGAAAGAAGAGATGCAGCATCACCAGCGTGGCGGCAATCGCGGCGATATCGACAGGCACCATCACCGACGCATATTGCGTGAAGCCAAGTCGGAAGTAGTCAGCCGAGACTATGTTCACCAGATTAGACACAATAAGCGGCAGGCTCGCGGTATCAGCAATAAACCCAGCGGCCATCACAAACGCCAATGTCGTTCCTTTGCTGAATCCCAGCGCCAGCAGCATGGCAATCACAATCGGCGTCAGGATCAGGGCTGCGCCATCGTTAGCAAACAACGCGGCCACCGCCGCCCCCAGCAGCACAATCCAGGTAAACAATAAACGCCCGCGACCGTTGCCCCAGCGGGAAACATGCAACGCCGCCCATTCGAAAAAGCCCGACTCATCAAGCAACAGACTGATGATAATCACGGCGATAAATGTCGCCGTCGCGTTCCAGACGATATTCCACACCACCGGAATATCGCCCACATGAATAACCCCAGTGATCAGCGCCAGCACCGCACCAATACTGGCGCTCCAGCCAATATTAAGCCCTCTGGGCTGCCAGATAACCAGTATCAGCGTCAGTAAAAAAATAGTCCCGGCCAGAATCATCTTCGGCTCCATAACATATGTTTAAATAGATGTGTTCACGTGTTTTAGCAGGATGAGGTCGTCGATTTTGCCAGCCAGCCACACACATCATCCCGAAGACAATGCCAGGTGGTCGTAATGGTCTCTGCGGCCCAGGCAGGCATATGAGGGGAAAGGCGATAGTGGATCCATTTTCCCTCCCGACGATCAATAACCAGTTGCGCTTCGCGCAATATCGCCATATGACGGGATATTTTGGGCTGAGACTCGGCAACCGCTCCACAGATATCACACACGCAGAGTTCGCCGGATTCTCGGAGCAACATGATGATAGCCAGCCGGGTTTCATCCGACAGAATTTTGAATAGCTGAACAGGCTGGAGCATTTTTTCTCCTGATAAACGCAGAATACACATATGATAAATCATATGTGTTTGTTTGAATATCACGGATTATAAAAAGTGGTAAACATGGGGGGCATTGACACTCAGAATGAAAGCATCAATGCCACTTTGAGGCGCAGCACAAAAACAGTCGGCAGATTTGAATACTGAAGTCTCGTACTTACTTGCAGAAAATCACACGTCCTTCACCCGACACGTCAGCGCCAGCGTCGCCAAAGAAACCGCCGCAATCACCCAGTAAACATACTGATGACCCCAGCTTTGTGATACCGCGCCCTGAATCACGCCCGCCAGGATCACACCGGTAGAAATGCTGTTGGTGAATAACGTCGTCGCTGAACCCGCCCTGCCCGGCATCAAATCCTGGAACCAGAGCATGCCTATTCCGGCGACAATGCCGATGAACACGGCGTTAAACAACTGCAACATCAGCAACGCTTCACGGCTGTGGAACAGGATTAGGCCGATATAGAACAATACTCCGGCGGCAACCGCAGTAATCATCATCCGTCGTTTGCCGAAGTGTTTCACGTAGTAGCCCGCGAGGATCATCGCGGGGATCTCAAGCCCTGCCGCCGTGCCCATTAAAATTCCCGCCAGCTTGTCCGGCAATCCTAAATCTGCGCTGATCCACAACGGCATATCGATGATGTACATGGTGTTGCAGGTCCACATCAGCGTGGAAGCGACAAATAACATGCGAACGTTTTTATCGCCCCAGCCGCTGATTTCCGTAACCGGCACGGCTTCTGATTGTTCAACCCGCGCCACCGACGGCAGCGCAAAGGCGATCAGCACCAGGCTTATGACAAAAATCCCGGCGGCGATGGAAAACATGGTGGTAAAGCCGTAATTCAGCGCCAGCATAAAGGCCAGCGGCGGCCCGATAACCCACGCCAGTGAAAGCTGCGCACGCATAATCGAACTGAACATCACCACTTCACGCGCCGAGCTGTCGGCATATTCACGCGCAAGGGCGAAAAGCTGTGGCATCGCGGTATTCGCCAGAGAGGCAAGGAAAACGCCGCAGGTGATAAGCGTCAGATAATGGCGATTGAAAGCGAACAGCAACGCATTCCCCACCGCCATCAGGCAGCAGAACATAATCAGCTTACGGCGATCGCCCTGGTTATCGGAGCGTTTCGCCAACCCAAGGCTGACGATAATTCCTGCAATCGCATTGACGGTGTAAAACAGTCCGACCCAGAACGGCTGCACGCCCACTTCCCGGCTGAGAAACAAGCTCAGTGTCGGCGCCTGCAATGCCCCAGCCACGCCGACCATAAAAGCCACCAGCATAAAAGCGGCATATACGCCATTCAGCCGTCGTCCCATCGTCATCAGCCAGAGCATGTTCCATCCTTAAGTACAAAAAGAGAAAACGAAAAAAGCCAGCAGTAGCATTCTGCTGGCGGGTGTTTCAAGGCTATCGCCTGATACCAATACTCAGTCACACATGATCAAGTCAAGTTAATGTCGATCCGAAACCGTGGATGTAACGTTCCACTGCATCAATTCTTCCAGCATTTTCAGACGCGTTCCTGCGACCAGGCGGGCCAGCCATGACACTCCTTGTGTCGCCAAAAAGTACTGTTGATAAAACTGACAAACAGTTGGCTTCTTCATCTTCACCTCCTCACTTCATCGAAATCAATTATTGGCTTAATATGAGGATAAATAAATTGCTGAGTTTTCGCCGGGAGTTCCCCTTTTATGTCCTCTGGTCGTCTGCAACAACAGTTCATCCGCTTATGGCAATGCTGTGACGGAAAATCCCAGGACACCACGCTTAACGAGCTGGCTGAATTGCTCAGTTGTTCGCGCCGCCACATGCGCACGCTGCTGAATACCATGGAAGACAGAGGCTGGCTGACGTGGAAAGCAGAAGCCGGACGCGGTAAGCGCTCACACCTGACGTTTCTGTATACCGGGCTGGCGCTCCAGCAACAGCGCGCGGAAGATTTGCTCGAACAGGATCGTATCGATCAGTTAGTGCAACTGGTCGGCGATAAAGCCACCGTTCGGCAGATGCTGGTCTCACATTTGGGCCGCAGTTTTCGCCAGGGGCGGCATATTCTGCGGGTGCTTTACTATCGCCCCATGCGAAACCTGCTGCCCGGCACGCCATTACGACGCTCGGAAACCCACATTGCGCGTCAGATTTTCAGCGCCCTGACGCGAATAAATGAGGAAAACGGGGAACTGGAAGCCGATATAGCCCACCACTGGCAGCAGATTTCCCCTTTACACTGGCGTTTTTATCTTCGTCCTGGTATTCATTTTCATCACGGTCGTGAGCTGGAAATGGATGACGTAATCGTTTCTTTGCAGCGCATTAACAGCTTGCCGCTGTATGCCCACATCTCCCGCATTGATTCACCAACCGCCTGGACGCTGGATATTCATCTCGCTCGACCGGACTGCTGGCTGCCGTGGCTGCTCGGACACATTCCGGCGATGATCCTGCCGCGCGAATGGGAAACAATGAACAATTTTTCCAGCCTCCCCATTGGCACCGGTCCTTACGCAGTCGCGCGCAATAATCAAAACCAGCTAAAAATTCACGCCTTTGATGATTTCTTCGGTTATCGGGCGCTGATCGACGAAGTGAACGTCTGGGTGCTGCCGGAAATTGGCGACGAGGTAACCTGCGGCCTGACGCTGGAAGGGTCAACAGAAGGTGAAAAAGCGGTAGAAAGCCGCCTCGAAGAAGGTTGTTATTACCTGCTTTTCGACGCCCGCAGCCAAAAAGGTTTATCCGACGAAGTGCGCCGCTGGGTGAGCGAGATCCTCTCCCCGGCCAATTTGCTTTACCACGCAGACGAGCAATATCAGGGTTACTGGTTCCCGGCGTACGGATTATTGCCGCGCTGGCATCACGCCCGTCCGGGGAAAGGCGATAAACCCGCTGGCCTGGAAACGTTAAAACTCACTTATTATCGGGAACATCTGGAGCATAAAAACATCGCGCTTATCATGAGCCGTCTGCTTGCTGAACATCAGGTGACGCTGGAGATCCAGGAAGTCGATTACGACGAATGGCATCGCGGCGAGGCGCAGAGCGACATGTGGCTCAATAGCGCTAACTTCACGCTGCCGCTGGATTTCTCGCTGTTTGCTCAATTGTTTGAAGTGCCGCTTATCCAGCACTGTATTCCGCTGGACTGGCAACAGGCCGCTACCGACTGGCAGGCCGGGGAGATCAATCTCGCCAATTGGTCGCAGCAGTTGATCGCCCAGCGTTCAATCGTGCCGCTCATCCACCACTGGCTGAGAATTCAGGGCCAGCGCAGTATGCGAGGCCTGCGCATGAACACATTAGGCTGGTTTGATTTTAAGTCTGCATGGTTTGCGCCACCGGAGCCCTAACCACCCCCTAAATAATTCGAGTTGCAGAAAGGCGGCAAGAGAGTGAATCCCAGGAGCTTACTTAAGTAAGTGACTGGGGTGAGGGAGTGCAGCCAACGCAGCTGCGGCTCGAAGTATGACGGGGGCTTCCTGAAATGTCACAAACTCATTACAATAGCGCCGTTCTCAACGGGGTGCTGCGTTCTGCAAAGAATGCGTGCTGAGATAATACCCGTCGAACCTGATCCGGATAATGCCGGCGAAGGGATTTGAGGCTATCTCAAAATCCTTTGCCACCCCTAATTTTGAGGTGCAAAGTGCTGAAAAAACTCCTGCCTTTACTGCCGCTGGTTAGCGTCCCTGTTTTCGCGAAACCCGTTCTCACCGTTTATACCTACGATTCCTTCTCCGCTGACTGGGGCCCGGGGCCTGCTGTCAAAAAAGCGTTTGAAGCCGACTGCAACTGCGAACTGAAATACGTGGCGCTGGAAGATGGCGTGTCGCTGCTTAATCGTCTGCGAATGGAAGGCAAAAACAGCAAAGCCGATGTGGTGCTGGGGCTGGACAACAATCTGCTGGAAGCGGCAACGCAAACCGGTCTGTTCGCCAAAAGTGGCGTGCCTGCAACGGGCGTAACCGTGCCGGGCGGCTGGAACAACGACACCTTCGTACCGTTCGATTACGGCTACTTTGCCTTTGTGTACGATAAAAACAAGCTGAAGAACCCGCCGAAAAGCCTGAAAGATTTAGTTGAAAGCCCGCAGAAATGGCGCGTGATCTATGAAGATCCGCGAACCAGCACACCGGGGCTTGGCCTGCTGCTGTGGATGCAAAAAGTGTACGGCGACAAAGCGCCAGAAGCGTGGCAGAAACTGGCGGCGAAAACCGTTACGGTCACCAAAGGCTGGAGCGAAGCCTACGGTCTGTTCCTGAAAGGCGAAAGCGATCTGGTGCTGAGCTACACCACCTCTCCGGCGTATCACATTATCGAAGAGAAAAAAGATAACTACGCTGCGGCTGATTTCGCGGAAGGGCATTATCTGCAAGTGGAAGTGGCGGCGCGTACGGCGGCAAGCAAACAACCGCAACTTGCTGAAAAATTCCTGCAATTTATGGTTAGCCCGGCGTTCCAGAAAGCGATCCCGGCTGGTAACTGGATGTATCCGGTGACTCAGGTTGCACTGCCCGACGGCTTTAACGGTCTGGTGAAACCGAAAACGACGCTGGAATATACTCCGCAACAGGTCGCCTCTGAACGCCAGAACTGGATTGCTGCATGGCAACGCGCCGTCAGCCAGTAATCGCTGGCTGGCTGATGCCAGGCGTAACGGTCGCCACGTTGATGGTGACCGTGGCGCTAGCCGCCTTTTTGGCGCTGTGGATTAACGCTCCGGCAGGAAGCTGGCGCAGTTTCCTGCACGATAGCTATCTCTGGCACGTGGTGCGATTCTCTTTCTGGCAGGCGTTTCTCTCGGCGCTGCTGTCGGTCGTTCCCGCCATTTTCCTTGCCCGCTCGTTGTATCGCCGTCGTTTTCCCGGTCGCCAGATCTTGCTGCGCTTATGCGCCATGACGCTGATCCTGCCGGTTCTGGTGGCGGTGTTTGGCATTCTGAGCGTTTATGGTCGACAAGGCTGGCTGGCTCAACTCTTCCAGCTTCTCGGCTGGCAATGGTCTTTCTCGCCGTATGGCCTACAGGGCATTTTGCTGGCGCATGTGTTTTTCAATATGCCGATGGCGACACGTTTGCTATTGCAGGCGCTGGAACAAATCCCCGGCGAACAACGCCAGCTTGCGGCACAGCTCGGCATGCGCGGATTTACGTTTTTCCGCTTTATCGAATGGCCGTGGATGCGGCGACAAATCCCGGCTATTGCGGCGCTGATTTTCATGCTTTGTTTCGCCAGCTTCGCCACCGTGCTGTCATTAGGCGGCGGGCCACAGGCGACGACCATTGAGCTTGCCATCTATCAGGCACTCAATTTTGATTACGATCCCGGGCGTGCGGCGATGCTGGCCATCGTCCAGATGCTGTGCTGTTTAGGTTTGATGCTGATCAGCCAGCGGTTAAGCAAATCGCTTGCCCCGGGTAACACGCAGCACACTGGCTGGCGCGATCCGGACGACCGGTTGCACAGTCGAGTTATTGATACGCTGCTGATTGTGTGTGCGTTATTGCTGTTGCTGCCGCCGCTTTTAGCCGTGATCGTCGACGGCCTGAACCGCAATTTGCCGCAGGTGCTAATGCAGCCCGTATTGTGGCAAGCAGTGTGGACGTCGCTGCGAATCGCCGTGGCGGCAGGGTTTTTATCTGTTGTGCTGACGCTGATGTTGCTGTGGAGCAGTCGCGAATTGCGCGCCAGACAGCGTGATTTCGCCGGACAGGCGCTGGAACTCAGCGGCATGCTGATCCTCGCCATGCCCGGGATTGTGCTGGCAACGGGTTTCTTTTTATTGCTCAACAACAGCGTCGGCCTGCCCACTTCCGCCGACGGTATCGTGATTTTCACTAATGCGTTGATGGCGATCCCTTACGCAATGAAAGTGCTGGAAAGCCCGATGCGCGATGCCACCGCGCGCTACAGTCTGTTGTGCCAGTCGCTCGGCATGCAGGGCTTCACCCGTTTTCGGGTGGTAGAACTGCGCGCGCTGAAACGCCCTATCGCTCAGGCGCTGGCGTTTGCCTGTGTGTTGTCGATTGGCGATTTTGGCGTGGTGGCACTGTTCGGCAATGAGGATTTCCGCACGTTGCCGTTCTATCTTTATCAGCAGATTGGGGCGTATCGCAGCCAGGATGGCGCGGTAACGGCCTTCATCCTGCTGATGCTCTGTTTCCTGTTATTCACTGTGATTGAAAAACTACCGGGTCGTGATGCTAAAACTCAATGATGTCACCTGGCTGTATGAGCATCTGCCGATGCGCTTTACCCTTTCTGTTAAACAAGGGGAGCAGATCGCCGTGCTCGGCCCGAGCGGCGCGGGGAAAAGTACGCTACTGAATTTGATTGCCGGTTTTTTGACGCCCGACAGCGGCACAATTTCTATCGAAAATCAGGTGCATACCTATACGCCGCCCGCAAAACGTCCGGTGTCGATGCTGTTTCAGGAGAACAATCTCTTTAGTCATCTGACCGTGCGGCAAAATATCGGGCTCGGAATGCATCCGGGGCTCAAACTCAATGACGGGCAGCGGCATAAGCTGGATTTGATTGCCTCACAGATGGGGATTGAATCCTTACTGGAAAGGTTGCCGGGGGAATTGTCTGGTGGGCAGCGACAACGTGCGGCCCTGGCTCGTTGTCTGGTGCGTGAACAACCAGTGTTGTTGCTTGATGAACCGTTCTCGGCACTCGATCCGGCGTTGCGTCAGGAGATGCTGCAACTGGTGAGCGACGTTTGCCGTCGCCAACAACTCACGCTGTTGATGGTGTCACACAGCGTGGAAGATGCGCTGAGCATTGCCCCGCGCTCGCTGGTAATTGCCGATGGGCGAATTGCCTGGGATGGGGCGACCGCTGAACTGATGAGCGGCAACGCCAGTGCCTCGCATTTATTGGGTATCCAGAAATAAAAACAGCGCCACCGGGCAAGACTAGCGGCTCACTACCTTGCCTAAAATATCCAGATACACCGGCATCAACGGGTGTTTAAACAACATATACAGCGACACAGCCGCCAACACAGACAGCACTGGCGTTAACCACAACAGACGTCCACGCGGCAAATAGCGAGTCAAACGATCGGCACCTGACTTGCCGCTGCGCCACAGACGCCAGCCGAGCCACGCCACCAGCCAAATCAGCCCCGCCGCCAATAACAGCAGCCATTTAAAGCTGCCACTTTGCGCATCCGCAGGAATATCAATCGCCGCTCCGGCCAGAATGCCCGGCAGGAAATAGACCGGCGGCCAGAACAGGCAGCCGATAAGGTTAGGAATAATGAATTTGGAAATCGGCAAATCGAGCATACCGGCCACCATCGGCACCAGCGGGCGCGTCGGGCCAATAAAACGACCAATCAGCACGGTTATCATGCTGTGCTGATGCAGCGCGTGCTCAGTTTTATCCAGCAGCGCCTTGTTCTTCTTCATGAATGACCAGCGATGCAGCGGCTTTTTAAAGCGCCAACCGAGCCAGAACGAGATCCAGTCACCCAACAAGCAGCCGATAATCCCCGCCATCCACGCCTGCCAGAAATTCACTTCACCGCTACCGATCAACGCCCCAAGCGCCGACATCATGATGGTGCCGGGCAGAATCAAGCCGACCAATGCCAGAGACTCGAGAAACGCGACCAGCGCGACAGCAATCAGTGAATACATCACCGACTGAGTAATGAAATGTTCCAGCAACGCTTGCATAGGGCATCCGGTAGGAAAACGAAGCAGCGATTCTCCCGAGGGGCGCTGGCTACGTCAAGCCATCAATTGTCTGAATAGTTTACAGGTTAGGACCGACAATCCGACATTGGGGTTCACTTTTTTCACACGTTGTTTACACCCGCACGAAACTCACTTGGGCTCGCTCCGGTACATTTTTTGAAAACGCGGGAAAAGTAGAGCTGATCTTCAAAGCCGACATTGCGCCCGACGCTGGCTATCGGCATACGTGTGGTGCTCAACAACAGCTTGGCCTGGCTGATGCGCTGGTCTTCGCGCCAGCTCAGCACGCTGACGCCCAACTGCTGGCGAAACAGATGTGAGAGGCGCGACGGCGACAGGCAAACATGCTGCGCGACACTGGCGATATCGAACTGGCTGTCTGCCAGATGATCGCTAATGTACTGGCAGGCATCGCGCACGCGGTTGTCCATCGGTGGATGCAGTGACTCGTTGATCACTTCCATGCGTCGCAGCAATAACTGTTCCAGCAAGTTAATCGCCAGCAACTCCGAATAACGCCCTACGCCCTGCCCGGCATCGATAATCTGCCCGAACAGCTCGGCAAACTGCGCGTCATGTCCTTCGTCAGGACGATAAAAACCCGTTTGAGCAAACAGCGTCGGCCACATCAACCACTCATGCCAGTAAGCGCGTGGGCGGAAATAAACCCACTGGTGATGCCACTCTTTCGCATCCGGATGGCGACCGTAATGATGGATTTCCCCCGGCGGGAACAAAACGATATCGCCCGGACGACACACAAACTGATTGCCCTGATTGTTAATGACCCCTTCGCCGCGCACCGTCAGATTGAGAATGTAGCCCTTCATGCCGAGCGGTCGGTCGACAAAAAAATCGAGATAGCCGTCGGCTTCAACCGGCGTCAGGCCCGCCACCAGATGGGCGTTAAAAGAGTAGCCAGGTAACAACGGATCATTCTGGAGTTCAGGCATAAAAACGCTCGCTCAGCACGCTCATCAGGAAATCAATTGTCCATATTGCCAGCGAAGCGAAAAAGCGCGAAATGGCCTGCGAGAATATTTGCACGCCGTCACACTTTGTATCGCAACAGCATTATTGTCCATAAGATTAGCGGTTCCCGCCTGACGCTTTTTTTCCCCGATATCTACTGTTTCACCATGTCTGACATTCTTCATGGAGCAACACGATGGCAATAGCAATTGGCCTCGATTTTGGTAGTGATTCAGTGCGCGCCCTGGCGGTGGAATGTGCCAGCGGAAAGGAAATCGCCACCAGCGTGGAGTGGTATCCGCGCTGGCAAGAGGGTCGCTACTGCGACGCGCCCAATAACCAGTTCCGCCATCATCCGCGTGACTACATCGAATCAATGGAAGCCGCGCTGAAAAGTGTGCTGAACGACCTCGGCCCCCGTCGGGCGGAAGTCGTCGGTATTGGTGTGGACAGCACCGGCTCAACGCCAGCGCCGATTGACGCCGACGGCAACGTGCTGGCACTGCGTCCTGAATTTGCTGACAATCCGAACGCTATGTTCGTGCTGTGGAAAGATCACACGGCGGTAGAAGAGGCCGAAGCCATCACCCGCCTGTGCCATCAACCGGGCAAAGTGGATTACTCGCGCTACATTGGCGGCATTTACTCCAGCGAATGGTTCTGGGCCAAAATTCTGCACGTCACCCGCGCCGACGAACGCGTGGCGCAAGCTGCTACGTCCTGGATTGAGCTGTGCGACTGGGTGCCAGCCCTGCTTTCCGGCACTACACGTCCGCAGGATATTCGCCGTGGACGCTGTAGCGCCGGGCACAAATCTCTGTGGCACGAAAGCTGGAACGGCCTGCCGCCTGCCAGTTTCTTCGATGAACTCGACCCGCTTCTGAATCAGCATCTCGATTACCCGCTGTTTACCGACACCTGGACTGCTGATATTCCGGTTGGCACGCTGAACGCCGACTGGGCGCAGCGTCTGGGCTTAGCGGAAAGCGTCGTTATCTCCGGCGGCGCATTTGACTGCCATATGGGCGCGGTCGGCGCAGGCGCACAGCCCAACACGCTGGTGAAAGTCATTGGCACATCAACCTGCGACATTCTGATTGCCGATAAAGCCAGCGTGGGTGACCGTGCGGTGCAGGGCATTTGCGGGCAGGTGGATGGCAGCGTGACGCCAGACTTTCTCGGAATGGAAGCGGGGCAATCGGCCTTTGGCGATATCTATGCCTGGTTTGGCCGTATTCTCGGCTGGCCGCTGGAACAACTCGCCGCGCAGCATCCGGAACTAAAAGATCAGATCAAAGCCAGCCAGAAACAACTACTTCCGGCACTCACCGCCGCATGGGCGCAGAACCCGTCGCTCGAACATCTGCCCGTCGTGCTCGACTGGTTTAACGGTCGCCGTACGCCAAACGCCAACCAGCGTCTGAAAGGCGTGATCACTGACCTGAATCTGGCGACAGACACCCCGGCATTATTCGGTGGACTTGTGGCGGCAACGGCCTTTGGCGCGCGCGCGATTATGGAGTGCTTCACCTCGCAGGGCATTCCGGTCGACAACGTGATGGCCCTCGGCGGTATCGCTCGTAAAAACGTGGAGATCATGCAGGCCTGTTGCGACGTGCTTAATCGTCCGCTGCAAATCGTTGCCTCTGACCAATGCTGCGCATTAGGTGCCGCCATTTTTGCCGCCGTCGCGGCGGGTGTGTACGCCGATATTCCAACCGCGCAGCAAAAAATGGCCAGCAGCGTCGAGCATACGCTCGAACCTCGCCCTGCTCAGGCACAGCGCTTCGAACAGCTTTATCAGCGCTACCAGCAATGGGCGAAAAGCGCCGAACAACACTATCTCCCTTCTGCGACCCCGGCGGGCAACAAGCCGGCGGTTCAGGCAGCACTGACTCATTAAGGACATAAAAATGACCATTTTTAACAACTATGAAGTGTGGTTTGTGATTGGTAGCCAGCATCTGTATGGCCCGGAAACCCTGCGTCAGGTAACGCAACATGCGGAACACGTCGTTAACGAGCTGAACGCCGAGGCCAAACTGCCGTGCAAACTGGTGCTCAAACCGCTCGGTACTCGCCCTGATGAAATAACGGCGATTTGCCGCGATGCCAACTACGACGATAAGTGTGCGGGTCTGGTGGTCTGGCTGCACACCTTCTCACCGGCAAAAATGTGGATTAATGGCCTGACGATCCTCAACAAACCGCTGCTGCAGTTCCACACCCAATTCAACGCCGCGCTGCCGTGGGACAGCATCGACATGGACTTTATGAACCTGAACCAGACCGCGCACGGCGGCCGCGAGTTCGGCTTCATCGGCGCGCGTATGCGTCAACAACACAGCGTTGTGACCGGTCACTGGCAAGACGCGCAGGCGCACAAGCGAATCGGTTCGTGGATGCGCCAGGCCGTTTCCAAGCAAGACACCCGCCATCTGAAAGTCGCACGTTTCGGCGACAACATGCGTGAAGTTGCAGTGACCGACGGCGATAAAGTCGCGGCACAGATTAAATTCGGCTTCTCGGTGAATACCTGGGCGGTGGGTGATTTAGTCCAGGTGGTGAACGAAGTCAGCGACGGCGACGTGAACGCACTGGTGGATGAATATGAAAGCAGCTATCGCCTGACGGCTGCCGCACAGGTTAACGGCGACAAGCGCCAGAACGTGCTGGATGCCGCACGTATTGAACTCGGCATGAAGCGCTTCCTTGAAGACGGTGGTTTCCATGCATTCACAACCACCTTTGAAGATTTGCACGGCCTTAAGCAGCTTCCGGGGCTGGCAGTGCAACGTCTGATGCAGCAGGGCTATGGCTTTGCGGGCGAAGGCGACTGGAAAACCGCCGCCCTGCTTCGCATCATGAAAGTGATGTCGACTGGCCTCGAGGGCGGCACCTCCTTTATGGAGGACTACACCTATCACTTCGACAACGGTAACGATCTGGTGCTCGGCTCGCACATGCTGGAAATCTGCCCGACCATTTCCACCGCCGAAAAACCGATCCTCGATGTGCAACATCTCGGCATTGGCGGCAAGGCCGATCCCGCGCGTCTGATCTTCGACACCAAAACTGGCCCGGCGCTGGTCGCAAGCCTGATTGATCTGGGCGATCGTTTCCGTCTGCTGGTCAACACCATCGAAACCGTGAAAACGCCACACAATCTCCCGAAACTGCCGGTGGCGAACGCGCTGTGGAAGGCACATCCGGATCTGGAAATCGCATCCGAAGCCTGGATCATCGCGGGGGGCGCACACCACACCGTCTTCAGTCATGCGTTAACGCTGGACGACATGCGCCAGTTTGCTGAACTGCACAACATCGAACTGACCGTTATCGACAATGACACTCGCCTGCCTGCGTTTAAAGATGCGCTGCGCTGGAATGAAGTCTATTACGGTTCAAAACGCTGAAGCTGATGCCCGGTGGCACTGCGTTTACCGGGCCTACGCAGTAGTAGGCCCGGTAAGCAACGCGCCGTCAGGCAAGGAGGGCACATGTTAGAGCAGTTAAAACAACAGGTGCTGGAAGCGAATCTCCAGCTCCCCAAACACAATCTGGTGACGCTGACGTGGGGCAACGTCAGCGCGGTCAATCGCGAGAAGGGCGTGTTAATCATCAAACCTTCCGGCGTCGATTACACGCTGATGACCGCCGATGACATGGTTGTCGTCAGTCTGGCGACGGGTGAAGTGGTGGAAGGTAACAAAAAACCGTCGTCCGATACGCCAACGCACCGCCTGCTGTATCAGGCTTTTCCGACTATTGGCGGCATCGTTCACACCCACTCCCGCCATGCGACGATCTGGTCGCAGGCCGGACAGTCGATTCCGGCAACGGGCACCACGCACGCCGACTATTTCTATGGCGCGATTCCCTGTACCCGCAGAATGACTGATGCCGAAATCAACGGTCAGTACGAATGGGAAACAGGAAATGTGATTGTCGAAACCTTCGAAAAACAAGGTATCGACGCCGCGCAAATGCCCGGGGTATTAGTCCATTCCCACGGCCCATTCGCCTGGGGTAAAAACGCCGAAGACGCCGTGCACAACGCCATCGTGCTAGAAGAAGTCGCCTACATGGGGATTTTCTGCCGCCAACTCGCCCCGCAGCTACCCGATATGCAACAAACGCTGCTGGATAAGCATTACCTGCGCAAACACGGCGCGAAGGCTTATTACGGGCAGTGACATGACGAGCTTCATGTTACTCTTCGCCTCATCGTTATCGAGGGACAGCGAAGTGCAGCATGAAGCTAACAATAACCCAACGGATCCTTACCGCGCTTGCTACGTTTGTCGTAGCCCTTTTCCTTTTCAACCTTGCTTACGTGTATCGCTACAGCGAAACAGATGAAACTCGCCAGGCAGACTGTGCCATCGTCGCGGGCGCGGGTATTTCTGGAAATGTTCCCTCACCCATTTTCCAGCAGCGGCTCAATCACGCCCTATGGCTTTGGCAAAATGGCTACACGCGACACCTGATTCTGACCGGTGGTTTGAGCCCTGGAGCCCGGTATTCTGATGCCGAGGTTGCCCGTCTATACCTGGTAGATAAAGGTGTGCCTCCGGGAGATGTGCTGATTGAGGAAACCTCAACCATCACAAGGGAGAATCTGCGTAATGCCAAAATCATCATGGATGAACATCATTTCCAGACCGCGCTGCTGGTCAGCGATCCGCTCCATATGCGGCGCATTATGTTGATGGCACAGGATGATGGTATTCACGGCTGGAGTTCGCCAACCCGCACATCGCGGATCCAGTCATGGTCCGCTAAAGCAGCATTTATGCTGCGCGAGGCCTTTTATTACACAGGCTACTCCGCGCTTCGGTTGCTATAATACTGTACAAAAAATCAGTAAACTCACCTAAACCAGGCTATACTCAGGCCTGGTTTTTTTATTTGAGTAGAGTGTGTGACGCAGGCGCGAGAAGGTTTTCTATTAACCCGTCATTGGCGGGATACCCCGCAGGGAACGGAAGTGACGTTCTGGCTGGCAACCGACAACGGGCCGCTGCAGGTCACTCTTGCGCCGCAAGAATCCGTCGCGTTTATTCCTGAATCTTTTCGTCCGCAAACGGAGCGTTTGCTGCGCGGTGAAAAAGATGCCCGTCTTGCGCCGCTCGCCCTGAAAGATTTCCATCGCCAGCCCGTTTTTGGCCTCTATTGCCAGTCGCACCGCCAGCTGATGCGGCTGGAAAAACTGCTGCGTGCCGACGGTATTACCGTGTATGAAGCGGATATCCGTCCACCTGAGCGCTATCTGATGGAGCGATTCATCACCGCGCCGGTTTGGGTTGAAGGCGAAAGTCGGGGCAATGCCCTCGTCAACGCACGCCTGAAACCGAACCCGGAGTATCGCCCGCCACTGAAATGGGTGTCGCTGGATATCGAAACCACGCGTCACGGCGAGCTTTATTGCATTGGGCTCGAAGGCTGCGGCCAGCGAATCGTGTATATGCTCGGGCCGGAAAACGGCGACGCCTCACAGGTCGATTTCACCCTCGAATATGTCTCCAGCCGCCCGCAGTTGCTCGAAAAGCTTAACGCCTGGTTTGCCGAACACGATCCCGATGTGCTTATTGGCTGGAACGTCGTGCAGTTTGATCTCAAAGTGCTGCAAAAACACGCCGAACGTTACCGAATCCCGCTGACGCTTGGGCGCGGGAATGTCGAAATTGACTGGCGAGAGCACGGTTTCAAAAATGGCGTTTTCTTCGCGCAGGCGAATGGCCGACTGATTATTGACGGCATTGAAGCGCTGAAATCGGCGTTCTGGAGCTTCCCTTCCTTTTCACTGGAATCGGTATCACGCGAGTTGCTTGGCGAAGGTAAGTCTATCGACAACCCGTGGGACAGAATGGACGAAATTGACCGCCGTTTCGCCGAAGATAAGCCTGCACTCGCGAAATATAATCTCAAAGACTGCGAGCTGGTGACGCGTATTTTCCATAAAACGGAAATTATGCCATTTTTACTGGCCCGCGCGACGATGAACGGCCTGCCTGCGGATCGGCACGGCGGCTCAGTCGCGGCCTTTGGGCATCTTTATATTCCGCGCATGCATCGACTCGGCTATGTCGCCCCCAATCTTGGTGAAGTGCCGCCCCAAGCCAGCCCCGGCGGTTATGTCATGGATTCCCGTCCCGGTCTTTACGACTCGGTGCTGGTGCTCGATTACAAAAGTCTGTACCCGTCGATCATTCGCACGTTCCTTATCGATCCGGTCGGTCTGGTCGAAGGCATGGCGCAGCCGGATGCCGAACACAGCACCGAAGGTTTTCTCGGCGCGTGGTTTTCCCGGACCAAACACTGTCTGCCGGATATCGTCGGGCAGATCTGGCATGAGCGTGACGAAGCCAAAATCCACAGCGATAAACCGCTCTCTCAGGCACTGAAAATCATCATGAATGCCTTTTATGGTGTGCTCGGCACCAGCGCCTGCCGCTTTTTCGATCCTCGCCTTGCCTCGTCGATCACCATGCGCGGTCATGCGATCATGCGCCAGACCAAAGCGCTGGTTGAATCGCAGGGCTATGACGTGATTTATGGCGATACCGATTCCACCTTTGTCTGGCTAAAGGGCGCGCACAGTGAAGAAGATGCGGCGAAAATTGGCCGTAATCTGGTGACATTCGTCAATAACTGGTGGTCCGGTGAACTGCAAAAGCAAGGGCTGACCAGCGCAATGGAACTCGAATTCGAAACCCATTTTTGTCGCTTCCTGATGCCCACCATTCGCGGCACCGAAACCGGCAGCAAGAAACGTTATGCTGGAATGATCCAAACCGGCGATGAACAACGAATGGTGTTTAAAGGGCTGGAAACCGTGCGCACCGACTGGACACCGCTGGCGCAGCAGTTCCAGCAAGCGTTGTATCTGCGCATCTTCCGCAATGAACCGTACAAAGAATTCATTCTCGAAACGGTCGATAAGCTGATGGCGGGCGAACTTGACGACCAGTTGGTGTATCGCAAACAACTGCGCCGCCCGCTGGCGGAATATCAGCGCAATATTCCACCCCACGTGCGTGCTGCAAGGCTTGCGGATGAGCATAATGCACGGCTGGGGAGACCGTTGCAGTATCAATCGCGCGGCAGCATCAAGTACGTCTGGACCACCAGCGGCCCCGAACCTTTGGCTTATCAACAGTCGCCACTGGACTACGAACACTACCTCACGAAGCAACTTGAACCCGTCGCCGATGGAATTTTGCCCTTCGTCCACGACGATTTTGCTACACTACTGACAGGACAACTGGGGCTATTTTGACAGGTGACTAACACCCTGGCTTCCAGTACCATAGCGCCCTTTCCATTCCTGGCCCCCAATTTTGACGCTCCGTGGTTTTTTCCGCGGAGGACACTTATTGCCTGCAATCGAAGATATAGAGCCCAAATAATATGCCTTTTACACTTGGTCAACGCTGGATCAGCGATACAGAAAGCGAACTGGGATTAGGGACAGTAGTAGCGCTGGATGCGCGCATGGTTACCCTTCTCTACCCGGCTGTCGGGGAAAACCGCCTGTACGCACGTAACGACTCACCTATCACTCGCGTGATGTTCAATCCAGGTGACACGATCACCAGCCATGACGGCTGGCAGTTACGCGTTGACGAGGTAAAAGAAGAAAACGGCCTGCTGGTATACATCGGCATGCGTCTGGATACCGAAGAAGAAAACACGGTGCTGCGTGAAGTGCTGCTCGACAGCAAGCTGATTTTCAGCAAGCCGCAGGATCGCCTGTTTGCCGGGCAGATTGACCGCATGGACCGCTTTGCGCTGCGCTATCGCGCACGTAAATATCAAAGCGAAGAGTACCGTATGCCGTGGAGCGGCCTGCGCGGTCAGCGCACTAGCCTGATCCCACATCAGCTGCATATCGCCCACGATGTGGGTCGTCGCCACGCGCCACGCGTTTTGCTGGCCGATGAAGTGGGCCTCGGCAAAACCATTGAAGCCGGGATGATCCTGCATCAACAATTGCTCTCTGGCGCGGCCGAACGCGTGCTAGTCATCGTGCCGGAAACCCTGCAACACCAGTGGCTGGTCGAAATGCTGCGCCGCTTCAACCTGCGCTTTGCCCTGTTTGATGACGACCGTTACGCCGAAGCGCAGCACGACACCGATAATCCGTTCGAAACCGAACAACTGGTGATTTGCTCGCTGGATTTCGTGCGCCGCAGCAAGCAGCGCCTGGAACACTTGTGCGACGCCGAGTGGGACATCATGGTGGTCGATGAAGCCCATCACCTGGTCTGGAGCGAAGACGCACCGAGCCGCGAATATCAGGCTATCGAACAGCTTGCCGAACGCGTTCCTGGCATTCTTCTGCTGACCGCAACGCCTGAGCAACTTGGCCTCGAAAGCCACTTTGCGCGTCTGCGCCTGCTGGATCCAAACCGTTTCCACGATTTTGAGCAGTTCGTTGAAGAACAGCAAAACTACCGCCCGGTCGCGGATGCCGTTTCACTGCTGCTGAGCGGTGAGAAACTGAAAGATGAGCAGATGAACGCTCTGAGTGAACTCATCGGCGAGCAAGATATTGAGCCATTGTTGCATGCGGCAAACAGCGGGAGTGACGACGCAGACAGCGCGCGTCAGGAGCTGATTTCTATGCTGATGGACCGCCACGGTACCAGCCGCGTGCTGTTCCGTAACACCCGCCACGGCGTGAAAGGCTTCCCAAAACGCGAACTGCACACCATTAAGCTGCCTCTGCCGACGCAGTACCAAACCGCGATTAAAGTCTCCGGCATCATGGGCGCTCGTAAATCTTCGGAAGAACGCGCCCGCGACATGTTGTATCCGGAGCAGATTTATCAGGAATTTGAAGGCGATACCGGTACATGGTGGAACTTCGATCCGCGCGTTGAATGGCTGATGGGTTACCTGACCAGCCATCGCTCGCAGAAAGTGCTGGTGATTTGCGCCAAAGCCGCCACCGCACTTCAGCTTGAGCAAGTGCTGCGCGAGCGTGAAGGCATTCGTGCCGCCGTGTTCCATGAAGGCATGTCGATTGTTGAACGTGATCGCGCCGCCGCGTGGTTTGGCGAAGAAGATACCGGTGCGCAAGTGCTGCTGTGCTCTGAAATCGGTTCCGAAGGCCGTAACTTCCAGTTCGCCAGCCATCTGGTGATGTTCGATCTGCCGTTCAACCCGGATCTGCTGGAGCAGCGTATCGGTCGTCTGGATCGTATCGGTCAGGCGCACGATATTCAGATCCACGTGCCGTATCTGGAAAAAACCGCGCAATCCGTTCTGGTACGCTGGTTCCACGAAGGCCTGGATGCGTTTGAGCATACTTGTCCGACGGGCCGCACTATTTATGACAGCGTCCACCCGCAGCTGATCGAATATCTGGCCGCGCCGGAAAACACCGAAGGCTTTGATGAGTTGATCAAAACCTGCCGCGATCAGCACGATGCACTGAAACTGCAACTGGAACAGGGCCGCGACCGTCTGCTGGAGATCAACTCCAACGGCGGCGAAAAAGCGCAGGCTCTGGCAGAAAGCATTGAAGAGCAGGATGACGACACCGGACTTATCAGTTTCACGATGAACCTGTTCGACATCATTGGTATCAATCAGGACGATCGCGGTGAAAATCTGATTGTACTGACCCCTGGTGATCATATGCTGGTGCCTGATTTCCCTGGGCTGCCAGAAGATGGCTGCATGGTGACCTTTGAGCGTGACGTAGCACTGTCTCGCGAAGACGCGCAGTTCCTGACGTGGGAACACCCGCTGATCCGCAACGGTCTGGATCTGATCCTTTCCGGCGACACGGGCAGCAGCACGATTTCTCTGCTGAAAAACAAAGCGTTACCGGTAGGCACGCTGTTGCTTGAACTGATTTACGTGGTTGAAGCGCAAGCGCCGAAACAACTTCAATTGAACCGTTTCCTGCCACCAACCCCAGTGCGTATGCTGGTTGATAAGAACGGCAACAACCTCGCGGCGCAGGTGGAGTTTGAAACCTTCAACCGTCAGTTGAGTGCGGTGAATCGTCATACCGGCAGCAAACTGGTGAACGCGGTGCAGCAGGACGTGCATGCGATTCTGCAACAGGGCGAAGCACAGGTCGAAAAAACCGCCAAAGCGCTGATTGAATCCGCACGCCAGGAAGCCGACGACAAACTGAGTGCCGAACTGTCGCGTCTGGAAGCGCTGAAAGCCGTCAACCCGAACATTCGTGATGACGAACTGGAAGCGATTGAAAGCAACCGTCAGCAGGTAATGGAAGCCCTGGCGCAGGCTGGCTGGCGTCTCGATGCACTGCGACTGATTGTCGTCACGCATCAATAAGGAAAAGGTTATGGTACTGGAGTCCTACAATCCCCCACAGGATCCGTGGTTGGTGGTGCTTTATCAGGATGAGCACATCATGGTGGTCAACAAACCGAGCGGTTTGTTGTCCGTGCCGGGCCGTCTGGACGATCACAAAGACAGCGTGATGACGCGCGTTCAGCGTGATTTCCCGCAGGCCGAATCGGTACATCGCCTCGATATGGCAACCAGCGGCGTGATTGTAGTGGCTCTGACCAAAGCGGCGGAACGGGAGTTGAAACGCCAGTTCCGCGAACGCGAACCGAAGAAACAGTATCAGGCGCGAGTTTGGGGACATCCTGAAAAAGCGGAAGGTCTGGTCGATTTACCGCTGATTTGTGATTGGCCAAACCGCCCAAAACAAAAAGTCTGTTTCGAGACAGGCAAGTCAGCGCAAACGGAATATGAAGTGCTGGATTACGCCGATGACAATACGGCGCGGGTGGTACTAAAACCCATTACCGGGCGTTCTCACCAGTTACGCGTGCATATGCAGGCGCTGGGACATCCGATTCTGGGCGATCGCTTCTACGCCACACCAGAAGCGCTGGCGATGGCTCCACGTCTGCTGTTGCACGCAGAAATGCTGACCATTACTCATCCGCAATTCGGTAATAGCATGACGTTTAAAGCACCTGTGGATTTTTGATTCACAACGGTCGGAGACCTTCTCCAATAAGAGAAGGTTGCATACACTAAAAAAACCTCTTAAGAGATTACGCCGTTCATTTTAGCCAATGAGTTAGGGGAAACACCGGGATTTGGTTCCCGGAGGGACGCCAAACCCGGTGGTCGCCCCGGGTAACTCGTTCTAAAACCAACGGCGTTATGCAGAGAGGGATTTACTTTTTATCTGGCACTGTAATGAGCCATCTTCTGTAAATTACTTAAATCCTTTCTGATCTTTAATCAGCTCGTACGCTTTCTGAATGTCCTGCGCTTTCTGCTTCGCCATTTCCATCATTTCCGGCGGCAACCCTTTCGCCACCAGTTTGTCCGGATGATGTTCGCTCATCAGCTTGCGGTACGCGCGCTTGATCGTGGTGGCATCGTCAGTCGATTTCACACCCAGCACATTACACGCATCTTCAAGCGTTGGACCACGCTGCGCCTGCTGCCAGCCGCCGCCGGACGATTGCTGCTGATAGCCTCCGCCAAACTGCGCACCGCCTTGCATCATTTTCAGGAACTGTTCGAACTGGGCGCGAGAAATACCGAGCTCGTCGGCAATGACGAACAACACTTCACGCTCGTTCGGATGCAAAGAGCCGTCGGCAAAGGCTGCCTGGATCTGGATTTCCAGAAACATCCGAATTAAATCGAAGCGACCAAAACAGACGCCACGGAACTGCCGCATCTTCTCACGCAGCGGATAGTTGTCCGCTTTCCCCACGCGAAACGCATGCTGCGCTGCAACGCGGGATTCACCGTGTAAGTTCATGCGATCCATCAGAATGCTGGCGACTTGAATATCCGCTTCGGTGACACGCCCTTTGGATTTGGTCAGATGTCCCATCACCTCAAAAGTCGTGGCAAAGAACAACGACTGACGCTCTTGCTGGTTGGCAAAAAAGTTGAGTCGACGACTGCGCGCCTTATCAAACATATGACCAATCAACAGCCCGAGAACCGCGCCCCAAAACCCGCCGCCCATCATGAGCGCCACGGACACACCAATCACTTTACCCCAATACTGCATAGACTCCCCGGATAGTCAAAATCATCATGCCGCAGGTAATGGCTTCCGCCTTGATAAAAGACGACTTTCACTGCGATGACCTGATGGTCAGTGCAGGACATAACCTATAATTTGCTTTATCATACTCGTCATTCTACACGGCGCCTAACGCCACTGACTCAACGCGACAGGATAAACACTGGCGCGTTAACGATGAGTACGTTAGTCTCAGACCGTTTGCAAGCCGCGAAGCCACAGATGACGGAACAACAAATACAACGTATGAAAAAACGTATTCCCACCCTTCTGGCTACCCTGATCGCCAGTGCTCTGTATAGTCAACAGGGCGCGGCGGCCGACCTCGCATCACAATGTATGCTGGGGGTACCAAGCTATAACCGTCCGCTGGTACAGGGGGATACTAATAGCCTGCCTGTCACCATCAACGCCGATCATGCCAAAGGGAATTACCCTGATGATGCCGTATTTACCGGCAATGTCGATATTAATCAGGGTAACAGCCGCTTACAGGCAGATGAAGTGCAGTTGCATCAGAAGCAAGCGCCTGGTCAGGCGGATCCGGTTCGCACCGTGGATGCTCTGGGCAATGTACACTATGACGATAATCAGGTGATCCTGAAAGGTCCTAAAGCCTGGTCAAACCTGAATACCAAAGATACGAACGTCTGGAAAGGCGATTATCAGATGGTAGACCGTCAGGGTCGTGGCACCGCCGACGTCATGAAACAGCGCGGCGAAAACCGTTACACCATTCTCGATAACGGCACGTTTACTTCCTGCCTGCCTGGTTCAAATACCTGGAGCGTTGTCGGCAGTGAAGTCATTCAGGATCGCGAAGAACAAGTCGCCGAGATCTGGAATGCTCGCTTTAAGCTTGGCCCAGTGCCGGTGTTCTATAGCCCTTATCTGCAATTGCCGATTGGTGACAAGCGTCGCTCTGGTTTCCTTATCCCGAACGCGAAATACAGTAGCAACAACGGCACTGAATTTTATCTGCCGTACTACTGGAACATTGCCCCGAACTTCGATGCCACCATTACGCCGCACTATATGGAAAAGCGTGGTGATATTCAGTGGCAGAATGAATTCCGCTATCTGACCAAAGCCGGTTCGGGCCTGTTCGAATTCGATTATCTGAATAAAGATAAAGTCTACGAAGATGATTATCCGGGAGAAGACGATAGCCGTCGCTGGCTCTTCTACTGGCGTCACGCAGGCGTTCTGGACCAGGTATGGCGCTTCAACGCCGACTATACCAAGGTCAGTGACACACACTACTTCAACGATTTCGATTCTAAGTACGGTTCAAGTACCGACGGCTACGCCACGCAGAAATTCAGCGTTGGCTATTTCGTCGAGAACTTTAACGCGACGGTATCAAGCAAGCAGTTCCAGGTCTTTGATACTCAAAATTCGAATTCTTACGCCGCTCAGCCACAGCTTGACGTCAACTTCTATCAAAATGACGTGGGTCCGTTCGACACGCGCGTTTATGGTCAGGTAGTGCATTTCGTCAATACCAACGACAACATGCCAGAAGCGACGCGTGTCCACCTTGAGCCGACTATCGATCTGCCACTGTCTAACGGCTGGGGCAGTATTGATACCGAAGCCAAGCTGATGGCCACACATTATCAGCAGGAAGATGTCGACTGGTACAACACGCGCTATGGTACTGATTTGAAAGAGTCCGTTAGCCGCGTACTGCCGCAGTTCAAAGTCGACGGTAAGATGGTCTTTGAGCGCGATATGGACTGGTCACAGGGCTTCACTCAGACGCTTGAGCCACGCGTACAGTACCTGTATGTCCCGTATAAAGACCAAAGCGACATTCTGCCGTACGACTCCACACTCCTGCAGTCGGACTACAGCGGCTTGTTCCGCGACCGTACTTACAGCGGCCTGGACCGTATCGCCTCGGCGAATCAGGTGACCACGGGCGTTACGTCTCGTGTATATGATGAAAACGCAGTTGAACGTTTTAACGTTTCTGTGGGTCAAATCTACTACTTCACCCCAACACGTACCGGGGATGAAGGTGCCGACTGGACTTCAAGCGATCAGAAAGGCTCTTTGGTATGGGCCGGTGATACCTATTGGCGCATGAGTGATCAATGGGGTCTGCGCGGTGGCATTCAGTACGATACCCGTTTGGATAACGTTGCGACCGGTAACGGAACCGTCGAGTATCGCCGTGATGAAAACCGTTTAGTCCAGTTGAATTACCGTTACGCCAGCCCGGAGTATATTCAGGCCACACTGCCTTCATACTCCACGGCGCAACAGTACAAAGACGGGATTTCCCAGGTCGGTATGACAGCCAGTTGGCCAGTGGTTGATCGCTGGTCGGTGGTCGGTGCGTATTACTATGACACCAACGCCAATAAGCCAGCCGATCAAATGTTGGGTGTGCAGTACAACTCGTGCTGTTATGCCCTTCGCCTCGGTTATGAGCGTAAGCTCAACGGTTGGGATTCGAAAAATGTCCAGGGCGTATACGATAACGTCATCGGCTTCAATATTGAACTGCGCGGCCTGAGCTCTAACTATGGCCTCGGCACTCAACAGATGCTGCGCTCGAGCATAATGCCGTATCAAAGCTCTTTGTAACGCCACAGTTTAGAAACGTAATCCGCTTTTGCGGTTAATTGAAATGGAAAGAGTATGAAGAACTGGAAAACGCTGCTTCTCGGTATCGCCATGGTCGCGAATACCAGTTTCGCTGCCCCACAGGTTGTCGATAAAGTAGCAGCCGTCGTGAACAACGGCGTTGTACTGGAAAGTGACGTCGATAGTTTGATGCAATCCGTTAAAGGAAACGCCAATCAGGCTGGTCAGCAGTTGCCGGATGACGCCACACTGCGTCACCAGATTCTGGAACGTTTGATCATGGACCAAATCGTCCTGCAAATGGGCCAGAAAATGGGCGTAAAAGTGACGGACGATCAAGTTGATCAGGCCATCGCAAACATCGCTAAGCAAAACAATATGTCGATGGATCAGATGCGTAGCCGTCTGGCTTACGATGGGATGAACTACAACACTTACCGTGCGCAGATCCGTAAAGAGATGACCATCTCTGAAGTGCGTAATAACGAAGTGCGTCGTCGTATCACCGTTCTGCCGCAGGAAGTTGATGCACTGGCGTCACAGATTGGCAACCAGAACGATGCCAGCACCGAGCTGAATCTGAGCCATATTCTGATCCCACTGCCAGAAAACCCGACTTCCGATCAGGTAAGTGAAGCTGAAACTCAGGCACGTTCTATCGTCGATCAGGCGAACAAAGGTGCCGATTTCGGTAAGCTCGCGATCACCTATTCCGCAGACCAACAGGCGCTGAAAGGCGGTCAGATGGGTTGGGGTCGTATTCAGGAACTGCCATCCATCTTCGCACAAGCGCTGAGCACGGCGAAGAAAGGCGATGTTGTCGGCCCAATCCGTTCCGGTGTCGGTTTCCACGTTCTGAAAGTGAACGACCTGCGTGGTCAGAGCCAGAATATTTCGGTTACGGAAGTGCATTCCCGTCACATCCTGCTGAAACCGTCGCCAATTATGACTGACGACCAGGCTCGCGCGAAACTGGAAGAAGTGGCGGCTGATATTAAGAGCGGCAAAACCAGCTTCGATAAAGCAGCGAAAGAGCTGTCTCAGGATCCAGGTTCAGCGAACCAGGGCGGAGACTTAGGCTGGGGCACGCCAGACATGTACGATCCTGCGTTCCGCGATGCGCTGATGAAACTCAGCAAAGGCGAAATCAGTTCTCCGGTTCACTCTTCGTTCGGCTGGCACCTGATCCAGTTGCTGGACACCCGTAACGTTGACCGCACCGATGCTGCGCAGAAAGACAAAGCGTACCGCATGCTGATGAACCGTAAGTTTGCTGAAGAAGCTGCAACCTGGATGCAGGAACAACGTGCCAGCGCGTACGTCAAAATTCTGAGCAACTAATGATACAACCCCAACGTGTGGTTATCACGCCCGGCGAACCCGCCGGGATTGGCCCAGACCTCGTGGTACAACTGGCTCAGCTTGACTGGCCTGTGGAACTGGTGGTCTGCGCCGATGAAACGCTTCTGACAAACCGGGCAGCAATGCTCGGTTTGCCGTTAACGCTCCTGCCCTACGACGCTTCACAGACTCCTGTGGCGCAAAAAGCCGGAACCTTAACTCTCCTTCCTGTCACCCTTCAGGCTCCCGTTATCCCAGGCACGCTTAACGTTCTGAACGGCCCGTATGTGGTGGAAACACTGGCGCGCGCTTGTGATGGCAGCACTGAAGGCGAATTCGCGGCATTGATTACCGGACCGGTGCAAAAGAGCATCATCAACGATGCAGGTATCGCGTTTACCGGTCATACCGAATTCTTCGAAGAGCGCTCGCACACCCGCAAAGTCGTGATGATGCTGGCAACAGAAGAGCTACGAGTGGCGCTAGCGACGACTCATCTGCCGCTGAAAGCCATTAGCGATGCGGTAACACCCGATTTGCTGCGTGAGATAATCACTATCCTTCATCACGATCTGCGGACAAAATTTGGCATCCGTGAACCGCATATTCTGGTGTGTGGGCTGAATCCGCATGCAGGTGAAGGCGGGCATATGGGGATGGAAGAGATAGACACCATCATTCCGGTGCTTGAGGAAATGCGTGCGAAGGGCATGAATCTGAGTGGGCCGCTACCGGCGGATACGTTGTTCCAGCCGAAATATCTCGACCATGCCGATGCGGTGCTGGCAATGTACCACGATCAGGGCCTGCCCGTGCTAAAATACCAGGGATTCGGCCGCGCTGTGAACATCACGCTCGGTTTACCTTTTATCCGTACGTCCGTTGACCACGGCACCGCGCTTGAACTTGCGGGCCAGGGAAAAGCGAACGTCGGCAGTTTTATTACGGCGCTTAATCTCGCCATCAAAATGATTGTTAACTCTAAATGAATAATCGAGTCCATCAGGGCCACTTAGCCCGTAAACGCTTCGGGCAAAACTTCCTCAACGATCAGTTTGTTATCGACAGCATCGTTTCGGCCATTAATCCGCAGAAAGGTCAGGCGATCGTTGAGATCGGCCCCGGTCTTGCTGCACTGACCGAACCGGTTGGCGAACGTCTGGATGAACTGACCGTCATCGAGCTCGACCGCGATCTGGCCGCTCGTTTGCAAACGCACCCGTTCCTCGGGCCAAAGCTGACGATTTTTCAGCAAGATGCCATGACCATGGACTTCGGCGCACTGTCGAAGGAACGAGGCCAGCCACTGCGCGTGTTCGGTAACCTGCCGTACAACATCTCTACCCCGCTGATGTTCCACCTGTTTAGCTATACTGATGCCATTGCCGACATGCACTTTATGCTGCAAAAAGAAGTGGTCAATCGTCTGGTTGCAGGGCCAAACAGTAAGGCGTATGGTCGATTGAGCGTGATGGCGCAGTACTACTGCAACATTATCCCTGTGCTGGAAGTACCGCCAACCGCCTTTACGCCACCGCCGAAAGTGGATTCTGCCGTGGTTCGTCTGGTGCCTTACACCACGCTGCCGCATCCGGTGAAAGAGGTTCGCATGTTAAGCCGAATCACCACCGAAGCGTTCAACCAGCGCCGTAAGACCATTCGCAACAGCCTCGGCAATATCTTCTCTGTCGAGTTGTTGACTGAACTTGGCGTTGATCCGACGATGCGTGCAGAAAATATCTCTGTGGCTCAGTATTGCCGGATGGCAAACTGGCTGTCAGAAAATGCGTCCCCGAAGGAGAGCTAAACCATGATCAATTCGCCCCGCGTCTGTGTCCAGGTACAAAGCGTCTACATTGAGTCTCAATCCTCACCGGATGATGAGCGCTATGTTTTTGCCTATACGGTCACGATTCGCAATCTTGGGCGAGGATCGGTGCAGCTACTTGGGCGCTACTGGTTGATTACCAACGGACACGGTCGTGAAACCGAGGTGCAGGGTGAAGGTGTGGTTGGCGTTCAACCGCACATTGAACCCGGCAATGAATATCAGTACACCAGCGGTGCCGTGCTGGAAACCCCGCTCGGCACCATGCAGGGTCACTATGAAATGATCGACGCTGACGGCAAACCGTTCAGCATCGATATTCCCGTTTTCCGTCTGGCCGTGCCAGCTCTCATCCATTGATAAAATGAGCACATACCTTATTGGCGACGTTCACGGCTGCTACGATGAACTGATCGCGTTATTAAAGCAGGTAGAGTTTACCCCGGGGCAAGACGAGCTGTGGCTGACAGGCGATCTGGTTGCCCGTGGCCCGGCCTCGCTCGAGGTGCTGCGCTATGTGAAATCTCTCGGGGATAGCGTCCGTCTGGTTCTCGGTAATCACGATCTGCATCTGCTGGCGGTCTTCGCCGGGATCAGCCGTAACAAGCCGAAAGACAGGCTCTCGCCGCTGCTCGAAGCACCCGACGCTGACGAATTACTGAACTGGTTACGTCGCCAGCCACTGTTGCAGGTCGACAGAGAGAAAAAGCTGGTGATGGCGCACGCCGGGATCACCCCGCAATGGGATCTCGACACCGCCGAACTCTGCGCCCACGATGTTGAAGCAGTTTTATGCAGCGACTCTTACCCTTTCTTCCTCGATGCAATGTACGGCGATTTGCCGAATCACTGGTCGCCGGAACTGTCAGGCCTGGCACGACTGCGTTTTATCACTAATGCCTTCACGCGTATGCGCTACTGTTTCCCGAATGGGCAGCTCGATATGTACACCAAAGAGTCGCCGGAAAACGCACCCGCACCGCTGAAACCATGGTTTGCCATCCCGGGTCCGGTCACGCAAGAGTACAGCGTGATTTTCGGTCATTGGGCATCGCTTGAAGGTAAAGGTACGCCAGAAGGGATTTACGGTCTGGACACCGGATGCTGCTGGGGCGGGGATCTGACATGCTTGCGTTGGGAAGATAAGAAAATCTTCACCCAGCCGTCGAATCGTCATCTCGATTTGGGTGAGAACGAAGCGGTCGCTTCTTAACAGAATGGCCTGATGCGTAATGCGCCATCAGGCATTTTCCCCGGCGGCGCTACGCTTGCCGGGGCTACAATTTTAACGACGCTCTAAAATTTCGAAACAATAGCTGTGAGAGTTCTGCTCATCGGCATCATGAAACTCGCTGAACGTTGATTCCCAATGGTCCGGATCGTAATCCGGGAAATGGGTATCCCCCTCCACTTCTGCATCAATATGCGTCAGATACAGGCGCTGCGCTTTCGGCAGGAACTGCTCGTACACGCGACCGCCGCCAATCACCATGATTTCTTCCGCATCGCCACAGGCAGCAACGGCTTCATCAACGGATTTGACCCACACTACGCGATCGTCAGTACCCGGCTTGCTACTGATGACGATATTTTTACGCCCCGGCAACGGGCGGCCAATGGATTCCCAGGTCAGGCGACCCATTACCACTGGTTTGTTTAACGTCGTACGTTTAAACCAGGCGAGATCGGCAGGCAGGTCCCAGGGCATGGCGTTTTCCATGCCAATAACGCGATCCACCGCTAACGCCGCAATCAGACTGATCATTTAAATATCCCGGATGTAAAAATTGCCGCCACTATACGGAAAGCATAATCCTTCGTCGACTGGCGGTAGAGTAAAGAAGACGAAATATTTTCGTCTTCTTGCTAAGTGCCCGTTAAGCCGAAGGTTTCGTTTCAGGTTCGTCTGCCGGGTTTCCGGTGTGTTTCCCTTCTTCCGTTCCCTGCCAGCCGTGGCGTTGAATGAGCGACATATTACTGCGATCTTCATTAATAATATCGGTCAGCATCGCGCTGGTGCGTTTGAACACCGCCGCGAAGGAAGCATCGTCTTCTTCGGCCATATCCACCATCTCTTCAACCATTCTGACGTTGAAACGGCGGAACACATCGGCGCGTTCGCGGGCTTCATACGCACCAAGCCCCAACGCTTCAAGCGCCATGCGACCTGACTTCAACGCGCCTTCAAACGTTTCACGCTCAGGCGCATCAATGCCCGCCTGACGTAGTTGGATGTAGTGATCGATATCGCGCGCACGGGCAATAATTCGCAAATGCGGAAAATGTTCTTTGGCAAGCTCCGTCAGCTCGAGGTTCGTTTTCGGATCGTCGATGGCGTTAATCAGCACTTCTGCGTGAGCGGCGCCAGCTGATTCCAGCATATCGACACGTGTCGCATCGCCGTAAAAGACCTTCATATCGAATTTACGCAGCGTATCGACGTGGTCCGGATCGTGATCGAGAATGACCATTTTCACCCCGCTGGACAGCAGCAGACGCCCGGTTATCTGCCCAAAACGGCCGAACCCGGCGATGATTACCCGTGGCTGCTCTTCGTCAATTTCATCGGCTTCGCGCTCATCGCCACTGGCATTTTTTTCCATCCGCGATAGCAGCACCAGCAAAATAGGCGTTGCCGCCATCGACAGTGCCACCGCCAGCGTCAGCGCTTTCGCCCATTCAGGGTCGAGCACTTTCGCCATCTGCGCTGCGCCAAACACCACAAATGCAAATTCACTGCCCTGCCCTAACAGCACCGCGAACCAGCGGCGTTGCGCTTTCGGCACGCCGAGCGGACGGGCAATCAGCCATAACATGACGGCTTTGATGATCAGGAAACCAGCCAACAAAATGAGAATGCGCAGTGGGTGCGTCACTAGCGTACCGAAGTCGATAGACATCCCAACGCCGATGAAAAACAGCCCCAGCAGCAGCCCTTTAAACGGCTCGATATCGCTTTCCAGCGCATGACGGTACTCGGAGCTTGCCAGCAAAACGCCTGCCAAAAATGCGCCCATCGCCATCGACAAGCCGACTTCTTCGAGCAATAAACCAAAACCGAAAACCAAAAATAGTGCCACGGCGCTGAACACTTCTCGCAGGCCAGAACGGGCTACAAAACGCAAAACAGGCCGAGTGACATAGCGTCCAAGCAGAATAACCAGCAACAACGCCGCCGCCACTTTCAACGCCGACAGGCCAAATGCCGCCAGTGTGGTGGACGCCCCGCTTGCCGCCAGCAGCGGGATCATCGCCACCAGCGGGATCGCCGCGATATCCTGGAACAGCAACACAGCAAATGCGCTGCGCCCAAGCTGCGACACCGTGAGATTGCGCTCATTCATCGCCTGCATCGCAATGGCGGTAGAAGAAAGCGCCAGCGTTAAGCCAATCAGCTCCGCGACTTTCCAGTCGAGGCCGAGCAGCATACAGAACACGCCAATCAGCACGCCGCAGGCCACCATTTGCAGCATCCCGCCGCCGAACACCGAGGCGCGTAGTTTCCATAGTCGTTGCGGATCAAGCTCAAGACCAATGACAAACAGCATCAACACCACGCCAATTTCCGCGAAGTGCAAAATGGCTTCGGCATCGGTCACCAAACGAAAACCCCACGGCCCGATGATGCAGCCAGCAATCAGATAACCAAGCACGGATCCGAGCCCGAGTCGCACCGCAATCGGCACAATCAGCGCCGCCGAGCCGAGATAAATCAGCGCCTGAATCAGCGTATGACTATCCATGACGCACCTCCTGCCACTCGAGCAAACGTTGTTTGTAGTGCCGTGCCTGAGCGACCAGCGTTTCGTCATCGCAGATGAAAGTGCAATGCATAGCAAAAGGCGGCAGCCATTTCAGGCCGCAGTACAACGCCGTGGCCTGCAGCGGCTGCGCCAAAATTTCGAATCCCGGGAAGTTGCCAATGGCAAAGTGATCTTCACCGCCGCCGGTCGTGACCGCCCACATCAGGCTTTTGCCACGCAGCGCCGTGCCGCCGTGCCCGTAGGCCCAGCCGTGAGAAAGCACTTTGTCGATCCAGAGTTTGAGCAGCGGCGGCATGCTGTACCACTGCATAGGATGCTGCCAGATAACCAGATCAGCGCGGGAAAGCGCTTCCTGTTCCGCGGCGATGTCGATATTAAAATCAGGGTAGAGGTGATAAAGCGAACGGATTTCTACGCCGTCGATGTCCCTTGCCTGCTCAAGCATCCGCTTATTCGCATGCGAATGCTGCGGATAAGGGTGCGCATAAATAATTAAGATCATGAATTAGCCTGTTGTTTTACTGCCTTCTTTTCACCAAAGAGTGTAGTCAGTAATTCAACAGGCTAATAGTCAATAATCTTGACGGGCTAATCGGGGAATTCTGAACTAGTTATCTAATTCACCCATCGATTTAACCTGATCGCGGTTAATCTGCTCAGTCTTGCCTGTTTCAGCATTTTTGTAGGACACCAGACCGGTATCGCTGTCTACTTCTGGCTTACCGTCGGTGACGATCGTTTTACCGTCGGTGGTTTTCACCGCCTGATTAGAGGAACAGCCGGCTACGGTAAACAGTGCTGCGGCGGCAAAAAGTGAGGTGACTAAAAGGTGGTTACGCATGGTGTTCTCCCGTGCTCTTCAGTTTATGAATGATTATCTGTCTAACCATTTTAGGCTAACTGACTGAACGCAGATGGGAAACCAGAAGGTTCTTAACTGAAGCAGGGTGTTTTGTAGACCCGGCGGCAGAGCGCCGCCGGTCAATATTGCCGGGTGGCGGCTACGCCTGCCCCGGCCTACAGCGAGATTATTTACTTATTTGTGCGTGCATTTCCTGCACCGAAATCACCTTCTCGGTGGCATCCGCGTTCAGCGCCATGGCTGTTGCGAAACCGCCGTTCAGGGTGGTGTCGTAGTGCACTTTGTATTGCAGCGCGCTGCGGCGAATCAGCTTGGAATCTTCAATCGCCTGACGCCCTTCGGTGGTGTTGATGATGTAGGTGTATTCGCCATTCTTGATACGGTCCTGAATGTGCGGACGACCTTCATGCACCTTGTTCACCAGACGCGGGTTAATGCCCGCTTCGCCCAGCACGACAGCGGTGCCGTGGGTCGCATCCAGCTCGAAGCCCTGCTTCAAGAGTTTCGCGGCCAGGTCAACCACACGCTCTTTGTCACCTTCACGCACGGAGAGCAGCGCACGGCCCTGCTTCTTCATGGTGGAGCTGCTGCCGAGTTGCGCTTTCGCAAAGGCTTCCGCGAAGGTGCGACCAACGCCCATCACTTCCCCGGTAGAGCGCATTTCTGGCCCTAACAGCGGGTCAACGCCCGGGAACTTGTTGAACGGCAGCACCACTTCTTTCACCGAGTAGTAAGGCGGGATGATTTCTTTCGTCATGCCCTGCTCAACCAGCGTTTGCCCGACCATCACTCGCGCCGCAACTTTCGCCAGCGCCATACCGGTAGCCTTGGAAACAAACGGCACGGTACGCGCGGCGCGCGGGTTGACTTCAATCAGGTAGACTTCGTTATCTTTCACCGCAAACTGCACGTTCATCAGGCCGCGAACCTGTAGTTCAAAGGCCAGCTTCTGCACCTGCTGGCGCATAACGTCCTGGATTTCCTGGCTCAGCGTGTAGGCCGGCAGAGAACATGCGGAGTCGCCGGAGTGTACGCCCGCCTGCTCGATGTGCTCCATAATGCCGCCAATCAGCACGGTTTCGCCGTCGCAAATCGCGTCCACGTCCACTTCTACGGCATCGTCGAGGAAACGGTCCAGCAGCACCGGCGCATCGTTGGACACGCTAACCGCGGTCTGGAAGTAGCGGCGTAAATCGACTTCGTCATAGACGATTTCCATTGCGCGGCCGCCCAGCACGTAGGATGGACGCACCACCAGCGGATAGCCAATGTGTGCCGCTTTTTCTACCGCCATTTCAATAGTCGTTACGGTGGCGTTCGCAGGCTGTTTCAGCTTCAGGCGGTCAACCGCATGCTGGAAACGCTCGCGGTCTTCGGCGCGGTCAATCGCATCCGGGCTGGTGCCGATAATTGGCACGCCTGCGGCCTCCAGCTCACGCGCAAGCTTCAGCGGAGTCTGGCCGCCGTACTGCACGATGACGCCCTTAGGCTTCTCAACGCGGACGATTTCCAGCACGTCTTCGAAGGTGACCGGCTCGAAGTACAGGCGGTCGGAAGTGTCGTAGTCGGTGGAGACGGTTTCCGGGTTGCAGTTGACCATGATGGTTTCATAGCCATCTTCGCGCAGCGCCAGCGAGGCGTGAACGCAGCAGTAGTCGAACTCGATACCCTGGCCGATACGGTTTGGCCCGCCGCCCAGCACCATGATTTTATCGCGGTCGTTATTCGGGTTGGCTTCACACTCGTCTTCATAGGTGGAGTACATATAGGCGGTGTCGGTGGAGAACTCCGCCGCACAGGTATCCACGCGTTTGTAAACCGGGTGCAGCTTGTACTGCTCGCGCAGCTTGCGAACTTCGGATTCGCGAACGCCAGCCAGTTTAGCCAGGCGCGCATCGGCAAAGCCTTTACGCTTCAGCATGCGCAGGAAGTCGTGGTCGAGGCCGGTGATGCCGATTTCTTCCACTTTCTCTTCCAGGCGCACCAGCTCTTCAATCTGTACCAGGAACCAGCGGTCGATGTTGGTCAGGTTGAACACGCCGTCGACGGACAGGCCCGCGCGGAAAGCGTCGGCCACATACCAGATACGTTCGGCACCGGCGTCTTTCAGCTCGCGGCGAATTTTGGTCAGGGCTTCCGGGTCGTCCAGGTTCACTTTCGGATCCAGACCGGTCGCGCCGACTTCCAGGCCGCGCAGCGCTTTCTGTAAGGACTCCTGCTGGGTGCGACCAATCGCCATCACTTCGCCGACGGACTTCATCTGCGTGGTCAGACGGTCGTTCGCGCCCACAAACTTCTCAAAGTTGAAGCGAGGGATTTTTGTCACAACGTAGTCGATGGACGGTTCAAACGAGGCTGGCGTACGGCCACCGGTGATGTCGTTCATCAGTTCGT
>NZ_DATBBJ010000025.1:0-3122 GCF_036271055.1 Scandinavium sp.
TGACGACCGTTAGTGAAAGACCCGACCGAGGCCGCCGATCAACTCGGAGGCTATCCAGAACGCTACAGCGGCCCAGCCAAGATGAAATCTCCCGGCCTGAACCATCACACATGCGGCGATTGTCGCAAAGACAAACGCAAAACAAAGCAAGATCAAACCGACGTTCTGCATCGCTATATCCTCCTGACCAATCTAACCGCTTTAGCGGAAACAGAGACGGGATCGGGAACGGGAATGGGATCGGGAATGGGATTAGGAACCGTGAGGGGACCCCCATCCAGCAACAGCGGCGGCTGGGGGACTAATTTCAAGTCGCCGGATGGGGGATTGCTGCGCTTTATCGCTCGGTCCAGTAGCGACGCGAAATCGACCGACACGCCAACCTGAACAGACCGCTTCGACAACCCGACCCGATCTGCGGCGTCTCTCGCAATTGAAATGAGTTCTCGAACGGACATTTCCTCGGATTCATCATCGTCATCGAGCTTGTCGGCAATTTTTCGCTCGGCCTTCAACCCATTTGACAGAATCAGCTGGTTGTATGCCGTTATCTGATCCCGGTGGACCTCGTCTTCGATTTTGCGCTTTTCGGCGATCAGGTCTTGAAATGCGGGGCTCGTGTGGAAAAGGCTGACTCGACTGACCGAATAACCAGTCAGTTCCGCGACCTCTTTAACTCTGAGGCCGCTAGCAAACAGCCGGGCCATCCGGTGATGGCTGTCCCGAAACTTTTGAACTGGCGCTATGGATGATTTTTGGACGGCCTGGACCTCGGCGCGAGTCAGTTCGCGCAATGGCCCGATGCTAGGATGTTTGGAAGGCCTGCCTCGACCTAACACATCGCTACACCAAAATTTAGAGACGCTACTCGATTTTACCCTACCATTTTACCACATTTTCGCCGCAAAGTCAAGAACTTTTCTCGCTAGTGTATACAGAATTCCTTCGCGCTGTCTTGAAGACCGCCATTTCGCGCGCGTATAGGTATGGGTGTGTGAAATGATAAAAAATATGCGGAGGGGTATGGCGCCCCAGCCGAGCGCCCGAGTTTGGACCCCCGGGGGGCATGGCGATGGGTCATGGGATGGAGAGTGCAGTGCAGCATCGAATTGGTGCAATGCAGCGACGATTGTGGGTTGACGGCTCATCGGCAACATGCGATAGCTCGCCGGCCGATGGCGATGGGCTATCGGATTGCAACCGCAAGGACTACGACAATGGCATACGTTGATAGCAAAGGCCGCACATGGCATGACTTCGATGTAAGCACGCTTTCGGTAGAGGCGCAGGCACTCTACGCCAAGCGGGCCGAGGCATTCCGTGCGGCATACGCTGCGGAAGATGCCTTCGAGGCGAGGGCCAATGCCGAAATGAAGGCACAGCTCCAATGGGGCTATCGCTTCGGCAAGCTCTCGTTCACGGCCGAGGGCAAGCCAAAGGGCACCAGCACAGCCAAGCCGAAGATGAGCCTGGCGCAGTTCCTGGCGGCGCAGAACGGCCGCAACGCCTAGCGATCGGCGCAAACGACAAGGGAAAGGCCCGCAATTGAGCGGGCCTTTTTCTTGCCTTGATGAGAACAAAACGTAAACGCCCCGGAGGCAGCTGATGAGAACAAAACGTAAACTCACGGCGAGTACTTGTTTTGTTCCAAATCGGCCAGAAAGGCCCGCTGGCACGTTTTCGGGAGCGGGCCGCTAGGTAGCTACCTGGCAAGCGGCACAGCGCAATTGGCGGGCCGCTAAAGCTCGGCAAAGGCCATTGCAATCGGAACCAAGGCCCGCCAAGGATGAGGCGCTAAAAAATCGGAGTACTCTGCTTTCTCTGATAGCCTAGACATAGGGGGGGGGTACTAGGTTGACCCATACCTATAAACCGCCGTATACACCGTCGTTCTGTTCTCCCTGTTTCTTATAAAATTTTTTTTTTTAAACAAGAACAAACCGTGAACAGCCCATAATACCCCCCCCCCTCCTATCACTAGGCTATCAGAGAAAGCAGATTACTCGCATTCTATACATATGCATACCGTCTTAAATCCACCACCAACATAAGTTAATCTAAGATAGCGCTCACCAATAGCGATACGCTCACCACATCTAGCGCAAGTATGTTCGATCACAGCCTTAACGGTACGCTCATGCACCTTTATCATCTCAGCCTCCACCGGATAAAAGAATAGCCGCTATCCATCTCTGAATAGCGGCTATCAATTCAATCCTCGACACCTGTGTACAGTCTCCCATGTTTTGCCAGTTGATTGTGCATACGAAGCAACAAGGTGCATATCCACACAGGACCAAACTGAGATATCGGGTATTCTAGCAGGTCCTTAACACCTTGCTTGATTTGCGCCCTTGTCAGGCCTTTGTTATAGCGCCCATTGAAGGCTATATCCACGATGATATGCCTTGTGCCATCTTCATCGTCTTGGATCATCTGTATCCTCCCACTTACCATAGTCTAAGGCCTCACTACCACAGCGCTTGCACTTCACGTCACGCCAGCTATCGCCCTTATATTCGGCGATAGGCTTAGACACCTGCTTATGGCTACACTCTTGGCAAACCCTAATCCACTGTTTCATGTCAGTCCATCCTGCATACTTCGAAGCTACGATCTGGCTGGATAATAGCTACCCAATCATGCGGATACAACAGGATAAGTTCATCCCTGAGCCGAGTCTCAGCTACAGGATATTGCACCGGATCACCTGTATAGCTAAGGCCATTGTCATCCCTTAGCTTGAAGCCGTGGAATGGCCTCCAGCCTCCACCATGTCGATAGCCATAACCCAGCTGTTCCTTTGCTGACTCAGGGTTCTTGTCATTCAGCATATAGACCAGTAAGCCTAGATGCTGATACGTCATGCCGGGTTGCAGTAGTTTCCACGTTATCATCTCGACCTCCTAGCAGCTAACGTATAAATCTTGGTATTCTTCCACAACAGCACAGCGGCAGCGACATCTATCTTGTGCGAATCGACCTGTGACATCTTAATCCCTTGTTTTTTCAGTGCATCTTTAACCATGCCACGGGCAATGCGCTTGGCTTCACTTATTGTGCGTCGCAACTTAGTCATCGTCAGCCTCCACCTTGAACGTAACGAACGCTGCTCTGATATA
>NZ_DATBBJ010000026.1:0-1974 GCF_036271055.1 Scandinavium sp.
CCGCTTTAGACAATGCCCTGGCAAAGTTTGCTAGACTTTACGCTGACCAAACCGAAAGCGACTACGATCAGTTTAAAAAGGCAATCGCCAAACGCAGAGTGCGCGCCGTGCTTGGGAAGTAATACTTCTGAGCCAAACCATTGAGTGGACACACGGCGCTTTTTTAAAGTACTGGGCAATCATCGCTGACAATCTGAGCAAAGCCGGTTGGAGTTAGGGCTGGGTCTCAGCCGTGGATCGTGAAGGGCGAACAATCTGGATTGCTGACGCTCATCGCGGCGACGGTCAACGCTTCATCGTGCGTGCGGATAAAAAGCTGACTGCGTTTGTGGAACTTGAAGCGGCTATTCAGAGTCGAACGTGAGTCTGGCCTTCGCCTGACGCAATCAACCGGTCTGGGCACAGCCTAATTGCGAATCAAACGGGGGTTCTGCGACCTCGGCGGTTCTTTTATGGTCAATATCACCGCAGATGAAGCCGCTGCCACAACCATTAGATAAAATGCCGGCGCAAAATTGTTGTGCGTATGGGCGACCAGATAAGCGCATACCGCGGGCGTCGTTCCACCAAAAACGGTAAGGGAGACGTTATAGGCAATGGCGAGCGCACTGCAGCGAACCTCGGCGCGAAAAATCTGGGCCATCATTGGCGCACCGATCCCAAGAAATACCCCCATCAACAATGCAAACCCGAGTTGACCGAGAAGAATCTCGCTCGAGCTTTGACGACTCAGCATCCAGAATAGAGGCCGCGCAAAGACCATCAGACCCAGTGTCGATCCAACAAGCAGTGGCTTGCGCCCCAGGCGGTCAGATGTTGCGCCTGCGATCGGAATGAGCAAAAGCATAACCATCATGTTTGCGGTGTTAATGGTAAGCGCTTCTTTTGCCGAGATGTGCACCACCTGTTGCAGGTAGGTAACCACGTAAACAAAAATCATGTAAAAGCTCACACCATTGAGCATCGCCCACCCGCCCACCTGCAACATCTCCCACCAGTGACCGCGAAACGCTTCAACTACCGGCGGTCCAGGCAGCTTTTCCCTCGGTACAGCAGGCATGGGCACATCGGCGATGTGCTGCCGGATGTAAAATCCGAGCAGCCCAACTATTAATCCGCCCAGAAACGGTATTCGCCATGCCCATGTTTCCACGTCTGAAGGCGAAAAGGTTACGTTAATTAAAGTGGCGGCTGCCGAACCCAGTAGAATTCCCGCGACCGCGCCGAAGACGCTCCAGCTTCCCATAAAGCCACGTCGTCGCGGCTCCGCCCATTCCACCAGCAATACCACTGATGTCGTGTATTCGCCTCCCACTGAGAGTCCCTGGATCATACGCAGAACAACCATCAGCACGGTTGCAGTGATGCCGATCTGCACATAATCTGGGAGCACGCCGATTAAAAAAGTTGGAATCGCCATGGCCAGCACCGAGAGCATCAGAGCCAGTCGCCGACTGGCGCGGTCGCCGATGTGACCGAAAAGGAGGCCGCCTATCGGTCTCATTAAAAATCCTGCGGCAAACGCTCCGTAGGCATTGAGGGTTGCCCCAACTACATCGCGTGCTGGGAAAAAATGTTTACCGATAATTGCCGCGAAATATCCATAAATAGCAAAGTCGTACCACTCCAGGGCATTGCCAACGATACCCGCAATGATGAGCCGGCGACGGGCAGCTTTCTGATCCGGCCTCAGCGAACTGCCGGGGGATGTCGACGGTGATTTGCTCCAGTTCATTTGTCACTACGAAGCTTGAACCTGCAGCACTGAGGCCAAACAATCGCGGGGACCGTTTAACACGACGCAGGAGCAAGCAATCCTCGCGGCCAACACATAGAAAAACCCGAACAAAATGAAAGCTATTAAAATGCGAATCCAGAAACACTCACGACCGTTAGTTATCCTTTTGGCTACCGCTGTCGCCATCCTCACCACCATGGTCGTTGCCAATGCCACGCAGACGATCACCACGCCGA
>NZ_DATBBJ010000027.1:0-278908 GCF_036271055.1 Scandinavium sp.
GAGATCGGCTTCGGTTTTAATGCCTTTAGCCAGTTCAGCCGCAAGAGCTTTAAGTTTCTTTTCGTCCATAATTTGCCTGTCTCCGTGAGTGGAGTGAACATATCAAAAACAGGCAATTACACAATTTTAATTACAGTCTCATGAAAAGTCCCCACCCAGAGTGCCGCTGCCGCATGTGGTTGTTTCCGGGCGATACGCTCAGACATCTCTGCAGCTGCTTTATTAGAGAAAGTCAACAGGAGTATGCGTCGTGGATCAATTCCATCATTAAACAGACTTTCCACTCTCGCTACGAGGGTTCGCGTTTTGCCTGTACCCGGCCCCGCCTGGAGCAAGAAAGCTTTCCCTCTATGCCTAACCGCTTCAATTTGCTTGTCATTAAGCGACATATCTGGTTCGGGCTGGCGTGGTTTATGCTCAACCATTGGAAGTAGCATTGCATCAAGCATCTGTTGGGCGACAACATCGAAAGGTGCACCGAGTTTGCTGGATATATCACTACAGCTCATACCACATTCAAGATGTAACTTTTTAACAACCGAACGCGGTAGCAGAAACTCCCTGGCGAAAAGATCCATCTGAACTTCGCGCCGTTGACGATGGCTATAATCTACAACACGGTCTATTCCCGATGGCGTAGGTTCTGCTGTACGCGCAGGGTCGATATCGATGACATATTCATCCTGCGTATCGTCGCCTAACTCAACATGCCCGATTTCGTGTGCAACAAGAAATGCTTGCTCGAACAATGAACCAGAATCTTCATGTGTAATTAACCGGTAAGCACTATCGAAAAACGCACGGCTACCATTTAGCTCATCAGAACCTTGTAAACATTTCTCTACGTCGATACTACGAGAATTAGCTTCACCAACAACAAAAGCATAAGGCTTCCAGGGATCTAAACCTCTGCTGATAGCAGCATAATGTAGTTGCTCAGCACGCTGGCGCGCAATCTCGATGGCATCCACGTCATTCATCTCCCTTTATTATTTCTTGAATACGCTCTTCAGAAACTTGTGCATCACGTAGAATCTTTTCGAAAGATGTTCTGGTCGATGCTGTGGGCTTAACATCCGATTTATAACTTCGGCTAACAGGCGCTTGCGGTGGTTGTGTTAAAAAATTCCTTAGTTGCACGGTTGTCACCTGTAGCGATTCCGCAAGGCTACTAAGAAAGTGTAAGGGAATAGAGGCTAAATCAACTCTTCTTCCGCCAAAAGCAATTAAAACCTGTTTTGGAAGGTTAAGTAGCTTTGCTGCGGCTGAGAACCGCTGTGGAGGTATATTCACTTGTACAATCTGCTGGGTAAGACCGGTCCGAAAACGCTCCATCGCCGATTCAACACTCAGTACATCAGTCGCAGTAAGAGGCATATCGTCGTCAACTTCACGAGCCAGTTCGCGCGAAAGGTCGACCAATTCTTCCGCATATTCAGGGAATTCAATCAGATACCTTAGTAAAATATCTTTACCTGTGTCGAATTCAACTGAGAAATCTCTCAGCACATCTGCACGAGAAATAGTCTGATTTTTCATCATACCTTCTCCTTTTCTTCAAGGCGTTTACGCAATGTTGCAAATGCATAATCGCGGTGAGTACGAATGGTTTTGTCCGACTTCTTTAATGCGTTACTGATTGTCATTTCATTTGGATCTTTTGAGGTAATGGGTACTTCTTGACGCCACATCTCAACGATACGCCGTTGAAGTGGTGGTAGAGCATTAATCGCGGCATCCAACCTTCGTCGGTAATTTTCTTTGTCAAGTTCATGTGCATCGAAGGGATCGTAGGATTCTATCGCTCTTTCAACCTCTGGCGAGATCTCTTCGTCTTCATAACCAAGCTCTTGAGTTCGGTTTTCTTTAGATTGAACTTGTCTTATCGCATCAACTCGATCTCTAGCTAACGCGCCATTAAAATTAATTTCAAAATAGTCAAGCCGATCATCGTAATCAGCTTGATCTATCAATAGCAGGTCTATGAAATCATCACGGACTTTGTCCCGGATCGCCATACTGCTCATCGATGCTGTTTTTCCATCCAGGCTATTGGGCTTAGGGAGGTTCCGGTGAATTCTTTCCAGCAAAGCTTTAAGCAACGTTTCACGGAGTGAAACGTTGCCTGTATTTCGTACAAAATAAAGTAAAGCTTCACTCGAGATAAAACCGGGGGTGTTTTTAGGCCAAACAGCACCTCTGCTTGCAACATCATCATCACTGAGCTTTTCAAGTTCATTGATCTCAGCCTCAACGATTTCTCGCCGAGTATAAACCACACCTTCTCTGGTTAATTTTCTTAGTGGTCGAGCCATAATCCACCCTGCACTTGATGATTTTTATAAAATTATCAATAAATAAGCTTAACAATTAAAGCATTTTTCTTAGGATACAGGAAAGCGCCGTTCTGCTAAATCGCCTCATAACTTATATTATTACCGTTTCTGCCATCAGATTACCCATCAACCTCTGTATCGCTGCAATACAACGGTAATCCACAACCAGCACCTCCTGTTCAATCCAGCGCTGTTCCTGCATTAATTGCGTAAGTTGAGGGCAATCCGGCGCGGTATCCCAGGCATATTTTCCAGCCCCTATCATGTCATTAACCTTATGTGCTGACGGCCAAAAGTCCGGTAACCAGATCCGGCAGGGTCGGGCCAATGCGTGAGATAGTTGTCGCGCGATCGTCAAACCATTCGGATCGAGATCGGGAAAATGTACCCAAGGTATATCCTGCCCGTATTGCGAAATCCACCGGCAGGCGGGTTGATAATTCAGGCCGGGAGCAAAAATCAGTATCAAACCATCGACAAGCGGCATATCAACATAAGCACCTAAATTTTCGACGGTCATGATCAATTGCGCCGATGACATGTCCACAGAGAGTAAATCAAGTAGCATTCGTTCTGGCAGACAACATTCCGAACGCCATCGACTCTCATCATCGGCAAACAAAACGTTTTCCCTGTTATTGCAGGTAAACGTTAACCGCAGCTCCGTCCCCTGACTACGAAACCGTAAGACATCATCATAGGTAACGGCCTGCCCTTTGACTAAGGGGTGGCTCAGACCTGCTTTACTGTTACCTCGCCATGCCGACGCTGATTTATGATGGATCCTCTGCATTCGGCGAGGGATAGCCGGACGATGCTCTTTCCTGCCAATGATCTGTTGTTGTATCTGTTGCTGTACCTGCGCGAGTAGAATTTCCAGGCGTTCACTTTCCACCAGCCGCCAGCGATTGCGCGTGGAAGGGATGATAATACCCAGCTCAGCCAGATAATTTCGTAGCGACTTTTCCTTAGCATTTTCGAACATCATTTGCCGTTCTTTCAGTTGCTGAAGAATATCGCCAAGCTCACTGACCGGGAAACCTAACTGAAACAATTCATTATACATTAAATTGTTTTCACCTCGTCACTTTCAGCATTCTCTGCTGTAGCCAGATAGCTATCAACGTCAAACGGCAACTGCCGGGCGTCGCGGACACCGGTAATTTTCACCTGATGACGCGTAACAGTTTGCCCGTTGTCTCCCGTGTTCTCAGTTCTGACTATGCGCACCAACTGGTAGCCAGTTCCGGTAATTTTCCCTAACGTTTCCGGGGCCGCAACCAACATCTGGCACCCAGTTCTTACTGCCAGTTCGTGGACTGTCGCCTGAGAGGCGGCATCCAGACGGGAAACCTCGTCCATCACCAGCGGCAAAGTGAAAGGCTCTTTATTGCCATGAGAACTGCGTCCCCAGTGCCTGAGCACGGCAATCAGCACTGCCAGCCCGGAGCCGATTCGTTCCCCGGTTGACAGGCTGGAAGCGTTCAGTGGTTCAAATTGCTCTGCACCGCAACGCTGTATTAGCGTTTTTACATCCAGGTAGTTACGGTGATCCAGCAAATGTGAACCATCAATTTCATGTTGATTGATCTTTTTATACAGGCCCGCCAACGCTTCGGTAACGGTTCCTGCCGTGGAAAAGAGATCATCCATGCCATAACCACCTGATTTAAGCGCGTTCAGGGTATCCTGAAAATGTTTAACCGTCCTGGCCTCAAGACGCACACTGGCAACCTGCCCAAAGCCAATTCCGGTAAGTTCAGCGCTTAACCGGCTTATCGCCCTTT
This sequence comes from Scandinavium sp., assembly GCF_036271055.1. Taxonomy (GTDB): domain Bacteria; phylum Pseudomonadota; class Gammaproteobacteria; order Enterobacterales; family Enterobacteriaceae; genus Scandinavium. Next base: position 4,124 of record NZ_DATBBJ010000027.1, read on the forward strand.
TTTCATCGTTGATCCGGCGCGATAGCGCGTCGGCCAGTTCATCTCGGCGCATCTGGAACGCAGCTTCGGTTTCCGCCAGCATCCTCTGTGCGTCTTTAGCCACCTGAGACAAGGCCTGCAACATTTCCCGAGGTTGCGTGGTGCGCTGGATATCCTGACGGGCACGTCGGCGAAACAGCGCCACTGCGCGGCTATAAAGCGTGGCACAGACTTCAGCGATATCAGATGTATCCTGACCGCAGGACGCTAATTGCTGCATGAAGGGGTCGGCTGAAGAAATAGAATATCCAATAGTTAACCGGGTCAGTTGAGTCAGTAATGGCTGATTGACCAGCAAAAGCGCTCCTGGTGATGGCGCTTTGCCATTTATCATCATTTCGCGCATTTCAGGTTCCAGCTCTCCATAAGAGCCATCGGCTTTTAATGCACTTATAATTCCGTTGCGTTGCTGAGTTATCTGTTCAATTTCTTCTGTCAAGGTAGTGAGTTTGTTATTTTGATTTGTCAGGTTTAATTCTTCTTTTGAGCGTTGCTGATGCGTCTCAGACGTTTTTGTATTGTACTCTCTTAAATTGTTATTCAGTTTTTCAAGTTTGTCCTGTAAATGCGCCAGTTGTGAGGCAAGATTAGTTTCCAGGCCAAATGTGTAAGGAAATGGCAAATTATCCAGGTCATTTTTTGCATCATCACGATTCTGGCGGTGGCGAGTAATCGCGGATGTTATATCTAAATAAAACTTATCTGTTTTAGCTAACTCTTTTTTTGCATTTGTGAGTTCTTGTTTAATCCAGTCGCCTTCCTGTTCCAGCCGCTTTTGATCGCCTGACAAGAGGATTTGCGCTTGTGCTTCATCTTCCAGTATTTTCTGAGCATTAACATATTCCGGGTTAAGGTGAGCACGCACACTGTCTAACTGTTTCACCAGTCGAACGCGCATTGCGGAGGTTTGCCAGGTTTTCTCATTCTGCTCAACCTGCTGACGTATTTGCGCTATATTCTCCGGGTATTCTTCCCGTAGCAATGGATACTCTTTTTCTATCTGATTAATTAACGACTGATAGCGTTTGATATCACGCCCGGCAGCTTCAGCCCGCTTTATCTGATCAGCAATCTCGGCCAGCTCCTGAGGATAATCCCGAAACAGGATTTTACTGTCTGGCTCACATTCCTGTAGCGCCTGCAAGAGATCCCAATTTTTTTTCCACTGACTGGACACGCTTCTATGTTTTTCGTAGATATCTGTCAGAGCAGTAAGACGATGACCGCGCTGTCGGCGTGCATCCTCCAGCGGCGGTTCGTCACTCCAGATAAATGAGGGGGCTGCGCTAACGGCCTTAAGATGTTCGTTGTTGCGTTCAACGTCTTCAATCTCACGTTCCAGCGTCTCGCTCTTTTCTTCTGCCAGTTGAATCTGTTGGTCTAATTGAAGGATAAGCGCCTCGCGGGCTTTATCACCTAACACAGGCTCTGAACGTATCTGGCTGATGCGGCGGTATCGCGGTTCATCTATAACACACCAAGGCGGGAGGATACTTTCCACCGTGTTATATTCGTCGGTGATATCTTTAAAAAGTAATTCCGACTCGAACGACCCGGTGCGCAAAACGTCTATCGGCTGAGTTACACTGATCAACAAAATATCGGGAAGTGGCCATTGCTCATCGTATTGTGTAAGCAATTGTCTGGCGGCATCATCGACATCACCATTGACAAGTATGGCAAACATTAACGGTCCTAATGCCGCCTCAAAATATCCGGCGTCCTGTACTTCGATATCTGCGTACAGTTCAGCAACCGATATTCCCGATACGTCAGCAGCAAGAGCCCGCAAATACTCAAGACTTCCGGCTTCTCTTCCACTCAGTTTGTCACGACGCCCCTGGCATTGTTTGATTTCCGTTTCGTAGCCAATGACTACCTGCCGAAGTGATTTAACATGTAACACATGGTCAAGAATAAGTTGTTCGCAGCGTTGCGGCGTTAAATTATCATCAGGAAAAATAGTGTGTAAATAGCTAACCGATGGCTGATACTGGTGCCACTGCTGACTCTGTTGCTCATAGCGTACAATATCGATATCAAGCTGCTTAATTTGTTCCTTTACTTCAGTCTGGCGTTGCGCTAATTGTTCCTTTTGTTCATTTAAGTGCAATTCTTGCTCTTGTTGCATCGCCAGTTGTTGCGCAAAATCCTCATCGCTCAATGGTAACGATAACATGCCTGCATCACGAAGCCGTTGCTGAAGACGCCGCTGTTTTTGATGATCGCTTTGTAACGTCTTTTGATACTGTTGCCGCCCACCCAGTTGAGCGTCTTCGATACGCCATTTTTCCAGTTGACCACATTTTTCCATAAACCAGCGCTGAGCGTCTGGAGGAGAGATATCATCCCCCAGTTTTCGCGCGCTGTTTGCGGCAAAAGTATAAGCATCCAGGATATTCTGATGAGATCGTAATTGGCGCTCCACATGGTTGAGGGCATTTTCCGCCTCTTTTTCCTGCTTCACGAGCTGTTCAATGAATGCGCTTAATCCAGACAGCGTAAAAGTCATATTCCATTGGTTAATCTCATCATAGAGCTGTTTTGCATGGTTATATTGCGATGCCATTTTCTGAGCAATGTCATAACGCGACACGACATTATATAACTGTTTGGCTATGCGTAGCTGGCTCTCTTCATTCTCACTTTTTTTTCTTTCCAGCTCATCCACAATACCTTGCTGGAGTTTACTTGCTTCTTCTGCACTCTCTAACTGCGGTTCAAGTTTATTCAGTTCACCAATTGCTTTTTGCTCTTGATCAAAGTAAATCCTACCGCCATTAGCGCATAACCGTCGGGGTTCAATATCGCTTATCTGCTGTTGCGTTACAGACTGTTCCGATTTTATGGCGTCTTCCTTACGCCTCAGCGTACTCAGGGTTTCTTCAATTTTTTCCAGCTCACGTTCAATCCGATACTTTTCTCTCTGAATAGTCGTGCGCTCTTCATCATTCATCGCGAGAGTTTTCTCAATAACTGACCACGTATTGGCTGAAAATGATAAGCTCCACGTAAGTAATGAATTAAAAAATTGATAATCCTTTTGATAATTTTGCAGGTCTTGCTGTGTAAGCCTGACTTTAATCATGGACTCATGCACCATATTCACTACGGAATGTATATTCCCGCGAGTATGGGCCATTAAATAAGCGCTGAGATGTTTTTCTATCGATTTATCCAGACGCCCGGCCATTGCCGAATGAAGGATCTGGGCCAGACGGTATTTATCATCGGGTGACTGACAGGCTCGAGGTAAAATGCCATGCTGAAATAGTGCCAACATGTAGGCATTTGGGTCTTTAAATGTCTGAATTGCGCATCCTAACAGTGCAGCTTTATCACGTAACTGCTCTGTCGTTACCGGGTGAGCCACTTGTCCTTTACGATCAAGTAAACAATCCAGTGGGTTAACGCTATCGGGAAGTTTCAAACAAAATAGCTGGGTTTCTAATGTTGTTCCTGTCTTTTTTTCAGCCCTAACAATATACAGATGCCGTTGACCAGTTCCCCGGGCTTCAATCTCCAGAGCAACAATACTGGGCTGTCCTAAGCGTGGAAACATTTCGCTGTCTTTTATTGATGTTGAAACTTTGAAATCATCCTTTGTCCCTAAGCTAATGTAGCGAATATCAGGGATCTGGCTGAACATAAACGCGCCCAACAAAGACGTTTTTCCCGCACCATTATTGCCCAACAATGAAACGGTACCGCCATACTGCCGCGATTTACGCAATCCGTGAGGATTCACCAGATTTAACGTTCGGGCCATAATGCCATTAATGTTGACAATACTAAGGCTACGTATCAGAGGGTAGTGGTTCACGATTGTTCCCCTTCATGAGTCCCGGAAGCAAATAAATCACCCGTTGCATCCATTTCTTCTTCGGCAGAGAAACGATCGCTCTCTGCCAAATCTTCATCTACACTATCCCGCGATGCCTCATCAATATTGACCAGATAACCCTCCTGAATCAGTTCAGCCAGGCGTTGGGGTATTTCTGACTCTTGCTGTAATCCTCGCAGCGGTTCAATAAAACGATAGATTGCGGGTGTTGTCTGGAAGGATTGCCGATCCTTAGAGAGTTGAATAAAAGCATAGCGATCGAATACTATGAGCGCCTTTCTGATTTCATCCTGGATTTTAGACAAATCGTATTGGGTCTGTTGGCCTGGACGACGACGAAATAACTCCAGCAGTCTGGTTTCAGATAATTGATTACTCATTCGCTCCAGTAGTTGATTCGTTGTGAACCACTCTTTTTGGCTAAGCTGTTTTTCGAGTTCCATTGCAACAATAATCAAACCAGTGACCATCTGCAACTCATTAAATCGTTCTAAGGGTATTTTTCCACGGCGCTGAGGTAGTAAGTAATAAACAGATTCATTGGAAAAACATAAAGATAAAGACAAGCAGTCGTAATATTCACTAAGCGGACTAAATGCCTGATTAACAAATGAATACAGCATATAATCCACAGGTAATATGTTAATCCCTCTACGTAATTTATAATCCACAACGGGGAATAGAGGTGATTTCATCACATCCAAAAATGTATTAAATTGATCACCCTGTGTAGATTCATGCTCAGTCATTGAGATCACCTTGTGAAATTAGCCATTGCTCTTCGATTTCGTAATTTGCTGACTCATCCATTAAAACCCATTCCGGGGAGATATCATCCTGAATATTGTCACTCTGTTTCATCAGTTCTTTTATTGTGCACTGTGCCAGGCGAAAGCGGTCCGTTTCATTGAATGGGAATTTACTTAAAATATTTCTGATAACAGAAACGTTACTCACCGGCTTATTATCACTTAATGCCTTTTCAACAAACTCCCTTGCGAAACTCTCTAACTGAAACGCAGGCATCTCCCGCACCAATTCGTCATCATCATTATCATCTAGGAACAACGTATTATCCGCCGGAGGCGGCGGAGTGTCCCATTCACGTAATTGCATTAGCTTAACGGTCGAAGGTAATGCTAACGACCATGATGACCGACCAAACAACTCGATAGTACGATCGATTAAATACCCCAGATTAGCATTGGGATCTAACGCGATACGGATGCGTATACGGTCCAGCACGCTGCTAAAGAATCCGGATAAGTCCCTTAAGGAATGATTAGCGAATTCCCGAACATCTATTAATGAACCAAACAAAGAGGATAATGTATTTTTTAATCGCTGAGCTCCACCTTTTTGTACGACTGTATTTTGCAAAATTTCCAGTTGCATTAATACCGCATCGGCACGGTTCATTACTAACATTCTCAAATCGTTGATCTGACCAGCCAGCGTACCTATTATTTCCAGAAGTTGCTGAATTTCTGTTTCCAGAGAAATACCAAATTCGGTTTGTATCTCGGAGCGCATTGAATGAAATTTAGAGATGAGGAATTCCTGATTTTTAAAAACGCCCGTCAGAAGATCCTTCAAGCTCGGTAAAAAAAGTTCTACCTTCGTCAACCATTCACTATCAGTATTTTTTTCTCGTTCGCTGGCGGCATTTAAACTGGACAGTTCCTGATCAATTCTCAGATAACGTTGGCTTAATGTTTCTTTATCCTCTAATTCATCAGATTGTTGGAAAGGTTTTAACAAATCATGTGCCAACTGAGTCAGACGATATGTTCCACCCACGTCTGCGACCGACATTCCGGCCAGTGACAACAATCCTTGTTCCAGCGCTCGTTTCAGAAAGTTATTAACCCGAACATCAGAGGTATTAGGATCTTCATTTATTCTTTCATCAACATAACGGATGATGCTGTGACATGTCGTTTCATCGTAGCCGGATTGTACAAAGTGATGCTCACTATTCGATTCGACATCGGACTCCTCCATACCCCACATCGCCATCGCCGCCAGGTAGCTAAACTCATTAGGAGTAAGATGCAAATTCGGCTGGTGTTTACTGATTTTTAACAGTATGCAGCTTAGTGGGCTAGTAAACTGCTGTGGTGTAGGTGCGACATTGTCCATGATAAAGCTCACCTCGGCTTTTCTCGTTCATTATCTATGCTGTTATATCAGATTAATAGCTAGAGATCCTTTTTTCTTGCTGAAACAGTGACATAAATTCAGCCTTCACCTCAAAACCACTGTAGAAATCGACAACAACTTAAGCTTCACCGCTATCCCGGTAAATCTCTCCACACAAGCGCAATTCCGGCGGCTTTGCCGGTGTAATAACCCCAATCCTGACGGGCAAAGAGCCCTCTTTTTGGCACTGTTTCTTGATAAGCTGCCAGTTTTCAGTTTCAGACTCCATGTGACTAATCAGGGAATCAAAGGCTCCATCGGCAACTTCTATTTTTAGTGGTTTTTCTTCTTCACCGTCAGCGAGATTAGGCTCAGTCTCCTTCGACACCTCATTTTCCAGTCCAGAAAAACTATTTTTTAACTCTTCATAACTGCTTTCAGCAACTAAAGGTGAATGGAAAAACAACCCGCTAATGAAGATCGCTTCCATTACTTCATAGAAGGAAAAAGATGTTTCTCCATAAACAAAACGACCACGATCGATATTATTTACCCCGGAGGCACTTTCTCTTAGCAACTCATCCTTCTGTAAGGTCATCAGCGTTTGTTTGTTGTAAAGGATCACTGGCAGATTTTTAATTTCGTGGACATTTTCGCTGAGGCTCCAGCGTTCTTTATCACCTTTGATAAAACCGGAAGCATCGCAGCTACTTTCAATATCAAATTCGCCAATGGGGATCCGCTCACGATTGAGCCAGGCTGTAAAATCCTCACCGTCTCTCATATCCTGATGCTGATATGCGCGGTAAACAGAGTTTCGGCGATCAATGCCAATCCACTCAAGATCCCATGTAGTGGGTTGGGATGGTTTTCTTATTTCGTCAATGTACGCTCCGACATCCCGATCCAAATAAGCGGTTAGCAGTTCCTTCCACGGCTCGATGGCAAAAAAGATATTCGCCAGCGTTGTTCTTTCTTCAATCAACACGGTATGACGAAAGAACCTGAGAAGAAAAAAGGGATCCGTATTTGAAATAGTTTTCTGGATTGATAGCAACGGAAGTGCTGTTGTCTGATCGTAATCAGAGCGAAAGCGTAGTATTGAGTCCGAGCAGAAAATTAGTTGACCTTCCATTATTTATCTGGCCCCTTGTGCTGTGTAGTCATCTTGAGGACGTTATCCAAGATTGGCTCAGTATACCCCTTTGCCTCCTGTCTGAGTATGCAACAGAGATAGCGTTGATAACTCGCATACAGCAGTGAAAAGTCAGGAAAAAATTGGTGGTCATTCTGGTGGTCTTGACAATCCCAACTTTTAGGTTTAGCTTACCAATCAGCCAGTTAATGGCTATGGCGATCCCAGTCAGAGGAGCCATATTTTAGTTTGTTGATGCTTCATTATTCGACAAGCAGCATGAATTAAAAAAGCCTGACAGCGATGTCAGGCTTTTTTGCATCTGTAGCTTAGGGCGTTTCCTGTCTCGTCAGCGCAGTAAGCCCGTCTCCTTGATCCACGTCGTGATACGTTGTCTGTCCGGCGGCGACTCCATTTTCGTTTCGGCCCACGCCAGGATTATGACCAGATATCGCCGTGCATCTGCTGCAAACTCCTCCGGGTTCAATTGCGCCAAAGCCTGTAGACTTTTCGCCAAACGCATTTGCACTTCAATAAGCGCGGCCCCATCTCGGGCGATAGGATTAAAGATATCGTCAAACAAATCTGCGGTCAGCAGCGGTTTCACAAAGACCTGAGGATAAAGCACCTCTGCGCCATCTGTTTTTTTCTCTCCGCATATAGCCAGTAACCTGACCGCGCGCCCGGTAACATCAATTGCCGTACCTGGGTCGTTTACCGCGGGCGACAATGCACGCGAGGCGATTTCTGCCAGGACGGATAACCCAAAACGGGGGTCCTGATCGAACGAGCGTTCCGCATGAATGGTGATCGCATCGAGAATCGGGGAAGTTTCAATGTCATCACGAGCGGGAGTAAGCCAGACAATCGCCTGCGCTGGATGGATAAAAGCGCCGATCTGGCAGGGTAAATAGAGCTGAACGTCCTTATCCACGGCGAACTCATTGAGCATTGCCACGTCAATATTCTGGATATAGCCGATCTCCGCAGGATAGAGAGGAAGCGCGTCTTTGGGTGGTGCCGTCCATAGATTCCCGCCCATGTAGGGCACGTTTACCCTGTTCTCTAATGCGCTGCGCGTGGCTTCCTCCACTCGTAAGGTTGTCTCACCTACCCGGCCCAGCAATGACAAATGCTGGATCCAACGCAGCAGCATGATAATCATCAACGTGATAACAACCAGCGTGGTAATAAACAGCACCACCCGCCCCTGTTCGCCATAGGCGCCCATACTGCGTGCAACAATCCCCACGAGGCTGAACAGAAACGAGCCGATAAATGTCGCCAGTACATTCTGGGTGACAGAATCTTCCATCATCAACCGTGTGGCGCGAGGTGTGACGCTCGTACTTGCCGAACTGTACGCTGACACCATGATGCTCAGCGAGAATGTCGTTACCGCCAGCATGCTGGAAGCCAGGATATTGAGAATATTATCGACGGCTTCTGCTCCCACAATCCCGCCGACGCTTGCAGGAATGAAGGGTTTCAGAGCGATTGAACTTAATGCGGAGAGCACGGCCAGCACCGCGAATAAACTAATGCGAAACCATAACTGACGTGTGAGCTGATTAAACAGCCATTGCCATTTTGACATGCTTTACGATCCTGTATTGCTTCACTATTCAGCCGAGAAAAGACCAGCTCTGGGTTTTTGCTTTAAGGATAGCTTGTCACAGTTTTGAGGAAAGCAGCAGCCCGGATGCCAGGCCGCTGCTATTTACGGGGAGGTTAGAAGCGGATTTTCATGCCTAAAGAGGCAGACATATCTGCGTCAATCTCGATGCTGCCGCCCGTGCTCCAGGTTTTGGTCACTTCGGTATACGCTGAAACATCTGGCGTAAACTCCCATGTCGCACCCAAACCGGCCTCTACGGCACTGTAATCCTGGCTGGTTTTCATTTCGGTTTTGCTGGAACCGTTCGCGCTGTTGCTCCAGGTCACGGTGTCCTGACCACCAGTCAACCCTTGCCAGTAGTTCACACGGGCATACGGTCGGATGTTGCCATTATCGGTTTTCACATCCACAGCCAGTCGGCCACCCACACGCCCGATCAACGCCACATCGCTGTCAATCTTCACACGGGATTTCGCACTGTCGCTCAAGGTGACGGCACCAAAATCACTGTACTGATAAATCAGCTGCGCCTGCGGTTCCAGCATCCATTTGCTGTCACCAAGATACCATGGTTTACCCACTTCAACGGAACCGGCAAAACTGCTGCCATCCAGTTGCGTGGTTTCGTTGTCCGCATAATTGCGCAGGTCAGCCGAGTGATAGCCGTACTGCAACACGTTATCAACGTAAAGGCCGTTGGTATCGGTCCAGGTGGCGTAGCCCCCGAGATAGGTAGAGAACGTCGAGTTGTAACCCGCGCCGCCACGCATGCCGGTGAAGCCATTCATTTGCGCATCGGTATCCATAAAGGTGGTATAGAACCCGGCACGCCATTTTTCGTTATGCCACAGGTCAAAGCCCATCTGCATACCGTTGTAGTTCGCACTGGTGGTCGTACCTGTCGCATCATCCAGTTTCTGATCGACGGACTTAACGATATAGCGCGCCCAGAAGCGTTCTTCATCGTTCACAGGTTTCGTTTTGCCTGCGTCCAGTTCATCGCCCACACGCAGATGCAACGTGCCGAGTACCGCGAGGTCAGCCTGACGGATGGTCGTGGCGATGGAATCAAAACCAGGCACATCCGGACGGTAACCCGCACGCAGATACCAGTCCTCACCCTGCCCCTGAGCATCCCCTGCGAACAACTGGTATTCCCACGCGCCAGCCATTACCGCGTCAGCACCGAGAGTAAAGGCGTCTTTCGAGGTTTGCGCGGTCGTTGTTGCACCATTTTCTGCTTGTACGACTTTAATGCCGTCGCCAACGGTCGGCTCGCCTAGGTGGCTGGCATCAATATCAAGCCAGGTCACACCCGCGACATCGCCGCCATCAATCACCAGGCGGTCAGAAACACCGACGCTCTGGCGTTGGGCGCTCAGGGCTATAGTGCCGTCCAGACCGGTATAATCACCGTGGACTGTCAGAGCGTTACCAATCTGATCGCCGCGCAGATTAACGGTTCCCTGGTTGCTGAGGTTAGCCACTTCCTGGTTGTAGCCGCTTGTCGCCAGCGTACCGTTCATGCTCACCACGTGGTCTGATGCAGCGCTGAAGCTATTTTCGGATGCCGCTTTCAGCGTACCGTTTTCCACCAGCGTAATGCCGCTCCAGCTGTTTTCGCCATTCAGAGACGTCGTGCCGGTGCCTTTCTGCCACACCTGACCTTCGCCTGAGATATCGCCATTCAACGTGAAGCTGTCACTGCGGTTCAGGGCCAGCATGCTGTCATCCACAATATCGCCGGTTACGCTACCGCCAGTGCCGCCGTTACCCAATTCAAGCGTACCTTGCTCAATCCAGGTGGTTCCGGCAAACGTGCTGTCCTGCGTCAGCGTCAGTGTCCCGTCGCCAAACTTATGCAGATCGCCTTCGCCCGTCACCTTGTTGAGCAGCGAAATGTCATGACCATAGGTATCAATCGCCCCGCCGCCGTTCGCCAGTTTCACTTCGCGAGAAGTATTGAAGGCTTCTGCATAGCGCAACACACCCCCGCGCAGCGTGATCGCGCTGTCTGCGGCCCCCAAATTGTTATCGCTGGAAACTTGCAGTACACCACCGCTTACCGCAGTGCCGCCTGCGTAGGTGTTGTCGCCATTGAGGACAAGCGTACCCGCATCGGTTTTACGCAAGCCACCTTCACCCGCAATCACCGAGTTAATGGTGGTGGTGTAGTCGATTCCGTCGCTTGAGCCATCACCAACGCGCAACTGCGTATCTGCGTTGTGAATGGTCAATACGCCATCGTTGATAACATAACCATCAACCAGGAATTGCGCGCCGCCCATAAAGACTTCGCCGAGGCTGTTATCGACCGTGACGTTACCCGCTTCGCCGCCAAAGATTGCGTATGAGCCATCGCTGTATGGCGCATTGATTTTGCCATCCGGATCGGTCTGATCGGTGGTCCAGTTGTCGTTACCGTGGCTGTTCTGCCAGATACCGTCGCCGCCGTCCATCTGACTGTTATTTTTCAGTTCGCCTTTGTCACCGCCCGCGCCATCCCAGAAACGCAGGGTATAACCGGTACGGTTGATCAGGTTGACCTGATTGTCGATCGACGTTTGAACATACAGATCGTCAGCCGCTTCTGGCGCGACGCCAATGTCCATCAAGCCATTAGTTAGCTCACCGTCGTAATTAAAGATGCGGTAGATACCGACATCAAAATTACCGCCATCGGTTTCGGTGATATTCAGTTTGCCGTCAAGATTCAGGTCGCCTTTAACGGATATGACGTCGTTCATCAGGCCGCCTGGGTGATAGGCCTGACCCAACTGGAAATCAATCTGTGAATTGTCATTCAGCGTCAGGTCGCCGTTAATGGTCAGCTCACCGACACCCGTCATGCTGTCGCCTGCGGTGATGTGACCATTGTTGGCAACAAGGACATCACCGCCGATCACGCCCATCCCGCCGAGCGTCGCGTTAGCATCGACGGTAGTATTACCCGTTGCAGCCTGTTGATTACCGTTGATAAACAGTGAGCCCTGCTTAACCGATGTAGTGCCGGTCCAGCTGTTATCGCCGCTCAGAATCAACGACCCAGTCCCGGTTTTCACCAGATTGCCGCCGTCACCGCTGATGAGGCCAGTGATAGTGTCGATGTTACCCAGCGCGCCTTCTTCAAGCGTCGCGGCACCCAGTTCAACATTGCCTGCGCCCGAGAGAGAACCGATCGCGGTATAACCGTTGGAAGCACTGAGATCGACAAGTGCATCGGCTTTATTGTTGATGATTGCGCTACGTGCTTGTGCATCATCAGCGAAAGTCACTAAACCTGAGTTATCAACGCCAGCCTTGCCTGCATCAGCGTTCTCACGCAACGCCAGTTCGGAATTGCTGTCCGTCAGGATATAGCTGTTGCCGCCCTGACTATTACCACTAAATTCAGCCAGGCTTCCATTGGTAAGTTCAATCACGCTGCTTTCTGCACGCGCACTATCCTGGAATTTAACTGTGGCATCATCCGCAAGGAACCTGTGCTGCTCGGTACTCGCACTGTTGTTGAAGCTCAGGGTCGCATCATCAGTGATATAAATGTTGGATCCCGCATTGCCCAGTGCGCCAGTGACATTCGCGTTAACGGTTAATGTGCCATTCCCGTCCTTACCGAAGATCCCGGTATCGCCCTGATAGGTGTTGCGGGTGTTGATGTCCAGCACACCGTTGCCGTCGCTGGTATCACCGTCAAGACCGGTTCCTTCGGAGGTGTCGGTAATGGTCAGTGGGCCGTTGCCGCCGATGATACTGTCATTCGCGCGGGTAAGCGGATTCCCCATCGTTAAGGTATGACCGAACACATCCAGGGTGCCGCCATATTTGGCATCCGGGCCATCAGGAACGGCAGTACCTTGGCGCTCACCATCAAGGAACATTTTGCGATCAAAGGTCATATCGGCTCCGGCCTGGAAGGCCGCGCCGTTTGCCAGCGTCAGTGAGGTTCCAGCGTCGCCCAGGCTGCTGTCTTTAGAGACCTGAAGCGCGCCACTCCACACTTCAATGCCGCCAGTGATATGGTTATCGCCGTTGAGAATCAAACGACCATCGTCGGTTTTCAGTAGGCGAACAGTACGACTCTCCAGCTCATCCTGACGCAGGTTGACGTCGATGGAGGCGGTGATTTCTTCACCCGGAATATAGTTCCCGAGGCCAACGCGGATAACATGATAGGTATCGGCGGCGGTTTCGCCTTCGGCTGTCCAGTTGTTTTCCGGGGTAGGAACCGGGGCCGGGTACTCCTGCGTCACCGTCCCCATAAAGTAGAGTGATGAATCGCTATCAGTAGTGAATTTGTAACCATCGACCGCGAACTGCATCCCGGACTCGATCACTCGTCCGCTGGAACCATCGATATTGACCTCACCGGCTGTACCCGCAAAGATTGCAAACGCCGTCGGTGCCCAAGGGGCGTTACCGCCGTTGACGTATTTCGTCCAGTTATTGGTCGGCGTCAGTTCGGTCGAACGCCATACGCCGTCGCCGCCGTCGATCTTGCCGTTGTCCTGAGCCCCCGCATTATCGCCATCCCACCATTGCAGTTCTTGCGCTGGATTGACGAAGTTGAGCACCAGGTTCACCTGGCCGTCGACATCGGTCTGAATACGGTATGCTGATTCTGGGTCATGAGGCGGTAATACCCCGATATCCATGGTGTTGTCGGTTAACTTACCGTCGTAGCTGATCAGACGGTAAACCCCTGGAAGGAAGCTGCCGTCTTCACTTAGCTTCACGTTGACTTCGCCATCCAGGGTTAAATCGCCTTTTACGATGACCAGATCGTTAAACGAACCACCCGGCGTATAGTGCTGCCCAAGCTGCCATTGGCTGTCGGTGCCTTCACTCAGATGCAAATCGCCGTTGATGGTCAACGTGCCTGCACCGTTATCGCCAGGCGTTAATACCGTGCTGGCATTGTCTTTAAACCAAACATCGCCGCCAATCGTACCGTAACCGCCGAGTCCACCGTTGTTAACCGTGGTGGTGCCGTGCCCTACCTGGTCGCCATTTATCAGCAGCGTACCGCCGTTAACGGTAGTAGTCCCGGCGTAAGTATTATTCCCGCCCAGACGCGTTGTGCCTTCCCCGTTTTGCACGAAAGCACCGCTGCCTGAAATCACGCCGTTAAGCGCAACATCATCTGAACCTGCTGCACGATCCACGGCAAGTACGCCGTCATCGGTAATATTGGTGACGTCTGACAAGCTACCCGTCATACCGCCATCACCCAGGCTCAGAGTGCTTCCGTTACCAATATTCGTGTCGCCAGTGTAGGTGTTATCCTTGACTAAATACGTCGTGCCACCGCCGATTCGTTCCATTCCACCGGAGCCGCTGATTACGCCTGCATAAGTCTGTGAATTGCTGCCATCGAAGGAGATCAGGCTGTTGCCGGTCGTGGCGATATCGTAATTATGGATGGTCGCTTCATCGCCAACTTTAACGCTGTTACCACTGCGCAACGTCGCGCCATTGTTAACATTGATTTCTGGTGTGCCGGAAAGCAGCAGGTCATCCACAACGGTAATATCGGTGTTTGCGCCGTCGAGAGTCAGTGAACTCCAGCCGCTGCCAACGTTGGTGCCTTTGGCCAGATCATCAGCGCTGAAATCGCCAATTTTTGCGGTGGTGTTGTTAAAGGTCAGCGCGCTGTTGCTGCCATTTTCGGTGAGCACATGGCCGAGATTATCAAGTTTAACCGCACCGAATGTCGCGCTGTCGTTACCGTCGCCACCAGTGAAATCGACATTACCGTTGTAGCTGCCACCCGTGTAGGTGAAGCTGTCTGCTCCGTTACCCATCTGGACATCGCCAGTGCTGTTCGCGCCGGTAATCGACACTGCATCGTTGCCGTCGCCCATCGTCATCAGACCGGCTTGCGTGCCGCCTTTCAGATTGAGGGTGTTGTTGCCATCAGCCAGATTGATTTGCCCGATAATCTGACCGCCGTTATGCGTCACGGAATCATTGCCGCTGCCCATCGCAATGGCGATGGCATCAGCGCTGGCAGCGTTCAGATTGCCCGAGTTGGTGAGTGTGTTGTTAGTGGTGCCTGTCGCGTCGAGCAGAATCGCGCTCTGACTCGCAGTAGACAGCGTGCCGGTATTGTTAATGCTGCGATTGCCCACATTATTATTCAAGGCAATCAACGCACTGGTGTTACTGGTACTGTCAGAAATCACGCTGCCAGTGTTGGTGAAAGTCAGCGCAGAGTTAGCAAGGATCGTACTGTCGAAGTTATTGCCGGAGGTAATGTTACCGCTATTGCTGAATGACGTTGCAGCGCTGGCGATAATGGTGCTGCCGACATCACTGCCGTACGAAATGTTTCCGCTGTTGCTGACAGAGCCCGCCATCGCGGCATCGATCGCCGCTCTGGCCCCCTCACTCATAGTGATATTGGTTCCGGAGTTAACTGCCCCGGCGGTTTTCGCCATAATACCGATACTGCCCGCACCTGTGCCATTGATCGTATAACCGCGACCAATCGTCAAATTACCGCCGGTCATGCCGCCATTGGCATCCATAAAGGCAAAACCGATACCGCTTCCGTCAACGTTCAGCACGTTGCCATTCCCTTCTGCGTTGAAGGTTTTTGCGGTGCGAATGGCCGGACCATCGGCTGCGTTGATGGTGACATTGTTCAGATTAACGTTGCTGGAATCGGCGTTATTGTTAATACCTGCCCCGCTGCCCTCAACGTCAATTACGGTGTTGCTGGCGCTAAAGGACGATGCACCAATACTGTCGATCAGTACGCCATCTGCACTACCACCTGCGGTGATATGATTGTCGCTGCCCTGAATCGCTAGCGTTGCACTGTTACCAGTCAGTTGTACTGCAGCCAAACCGCCGTTTGCGGTGACGGAACCCAACTGAGTAACCGTGGCCCCAGCGCCTTGAATGCGCAGACCAATGTTGCCGCTGTCGTCTGCACCATTGATAGTAATTGATTTCGTATTGCTGAATGTGCCGCCGTCGTGGATATCTACGCCAATACTGTCCGCATCGGCATCAACAGTGATATCACCAGAGTTAGTGACTGTGCCGCCGGTATCGATGTTGATCCCGGTGTTATTGGTGTTTCCGCTAACCAATATATTGCCGGAATTGGTCACCGTACCGCCATTCTTAATATTGATGCCAACGTTACCTGTATCACCGTTGACAACCATCGCGCCGGAGGTGTTTACCGTACCGCCGTTGTTAATATTGATGCCGGTATTGTTGGTGCCACCGTTATTGGTGATGTTGCCAGTAATATCCAGCGTACCGCCATTCTGAATATCGACGCCGATATTGTGAGAGCCCGCAAGCGTAACCCCAGATTGAACATTCGCCGACCCGTTATCGTGCAGACGAATACCGGTACTCTCGTCACCCTGCAAATCAATATCCGCATTTCCATTCAGCGCGATATCACCGGAATAGCCGACGTCGTAACCGGTGATCCCTGTCTGTCCAGCTGCAGAGCCAATTTTTGCACTGGAATCGACATGCGTCGCAACCGGAGTACCGTCGTTGCTGCCATCAATGACAAAAGTACGACCATCAACAGAGACGGCAGTGGTGTTATCCCCTGCCAGTACAATTGCACCGTCGTTAATGGTTCCTGCCGCACCACCCGTCACTTTAACGCCCATCGCGCCATCACCGCTGACGGTAATTTTTGCGTTGCCCGTGGTCATTGACGACTTTTTATCGTTGGCTGCGTTACCGTCGTTTTGGTCGTTAATACCATTCGCCATTACGCCGATGGAACCTGCACCATCAACCGTCAGGTTGTATGCCGTTCCGCTGCCGTTATCGCCATTAAATTCCGCGCCATGATCGACGACGAAAAGAATGGAATCGGTTTGAGCGCTATCAGTAATATCGGCATTGCTGACGTTAATTCGGGCATTTTCGCCCCAAGCGTAGTAGCCAATCTGTTGGGAGTTTTCAAAACTCAGGGAGGCGTCATCACCGATATTAATGGTGGCGTTGCCACGTGCATGCACGCCAATCGCCCCGGCCGACAACAGGCGTACGGTGGAGTCGAGATCCACATTGGCATAATTATTCTTCAGACCTTCGGCATACACAGCGTAATTACGATAGGTATAAGGATTGTTATCGCTGCCACCCTGATCGCCTGTTGTCCCGACCGTGATGTTGCTGGTGTCATTCGATGTCATCGACGCATCGGTGCTGTAAGCCTGAACGTTGATAGCAATGTTGTTATCGCCATCAACGTTAATATCGCCGTTATTGGTCACATGGTCTGCACTGTCTTTGACATACAGCCCATAGTTACCCGCAGCAGCCCCCGCCGTTAATTTGCCAAGCACATTAATGGTGCCATCGTTGGTTACGGTTCCGGTGCCACCGTCAATCAGTATGCCTGCTGCATTACGGGTATTTTCGAGCAGTGAAATTGTACCCGTATTAGTGATATCACCCGTCCCTGAGGTGTAGATCCCTGCAGTTAAGTCGCCGCTGCCCACCAAATTGGTCGCTGATGCCGTAGAAGAATCTGTAACCGGTGTTGTACCGATATAGATATCGCCTTTGTTGGTAAAAGTCGCGGCATCGCTCAGTTCAACCGCATAGCCCCCGGCGCGACCATCGGTATTGTGCGTGTTGCCGGTCAGAGCAATCGTAGCACCTGATTCGTTAACTACGTTGGTGGTATCGCTGGCCACAATGCCGGAAGCGTTGTGCGTCGAACCATCGGTAATGGCTACGTTGATATGACCGTTATTGGTGATGGTGCTGTTGCCATCCCCTTTAATCGCAATGCTTCCTGCGTTGTTAACATTCTGGTTGGTGCCGTCTTTCTCGATGAACAGACCGGCATTCAGGGTTCCGTTGTTAATCGCGGTGCTGTCAGTGACCCGCATACCAACGGGCGTTGGGCTGCCACCGCTGCTGCGCCAGGCGTTGATTGCCCCGTCGTTAGTCAGCAGCGCACCTCGATCGCCGCGCATCACTGCTGATGCTCCATCAACAGCAAGGCTGCCTTCGCTGGTGACAGTTCCAGTAGCCTTCGCGCCAGTGGCATAAATCACATTCAGATCGCCCGTACCCAGCGTCGCATTGTTGGTATGCGCGCCCATGTCTTCCCAGACATGCCAGCTGAAATCAATGGTGGTGGTTTCTTTTTGCGCCATCATCTCTGAAATGATGAGGTTGTAAATCGCCTGCACTTCTTTAGCGGAGTCAATCACTTCGCCGCGCACTTCCACCCCTTTGGTCAGCCAGAACTGCATCTGCGGTTGACCCGCGTAGTCCCCTTGACCGAGTAAGAAGTCGTTGACGTCGGCGATATCCTCGGATGACGTGATATGAAACTCTTTTGGTGCGAGACCAATGATATTCCCGGTTCCCAGTTGCATGTACTGTGGGATTTTAACCGTGAAATCAAACTTCGTACTTTGAGCCGAAATACTCTGAATATCGTTGGAGATAACGGGCGCGGGAATAAAATGAATATAGTTATCGGACTTCCAGTTGGCATCACTCTGAGCAGAACCCGTCCCATCGGTCTTAATCAGAATGGAGTTTTTCGCCATTAACTCCAGATCGTTTTCTGGCGAATGAATCGGCGTAGCATCAGTAGTCTTCGCGCCAATATCCACATTGACCGTACCGCCGTCGCTGCTGACACTGGCAATACCAAATTCGTTATAGATATGCACGGTATCCGGGTTATAAACCGGCATCTGCATATTGCCGACAGCCTGATCCTCAGCTGAGGTGAACGTACTGGAATCGTAAACACTGATCACCTGGTAAGAACCTTCCAGCCCCGGCACTTCAAGATTCATTTCCTGATTTTGCTGTGGGTTAGCCGGACTTGGCGAATAGGTGAACTGGTCGATGTTTTCAAGCGTGATGGCAGTCTGATTGCCGTTCGCATCTTTGGCGAAAGCTGAAATCAGGCGACCTTTGTCTGCGCCAAATGAGTCACCCAATGCGCTCGCCGCTGTGACACCACGGCTGGTTGGGCCATTGCCGGAATTCACCACCGGCATCGCGCCGGTAATGTCTAACGTCGTGCCGGACGCAAAATGCTGGCTTGTGCCATCACTTCCGCTGCCACCATCAATTTTAAATGCGGTTCCGGTATTGATAACCTTGTCGTAATCAACACTGCCATCATCCACGAACAGATAGGACGGATATTCATCCGCCCAATCCACCTCATCGGCCAATGCACTGCCGGGCAGCGCACCCGCGACCAGAGCCGTCGCCAGAAGCATCGAACGCCCACGCGTTTTCTTTTTCTTACCTGCGCGAGCGGTCTCGGCCACCGCGACAAAACCATTAGCCGTGTGGCTCCAGACCAGACGATAAACTGTATTCATAGTGTTTTACTCAGCAAAAATAACGGCGATGTACGGAAGATGACGACATACAGAACGAGGCAGGCCAGGAGCCTTATGATGGGAGTGAATCTGTTGTTGATGGCTGAAATCCATATGTCATCCTTGATAATGTTTATCCAATACTTACGTCCCGTGAGCTACGCATCACGAGACAAGGAACAACGCCTCAGCCACGCGCCAGGCGTGGAGAGGCATCGCAAACACCAGAAGAATTGTTGGATGGGCTTTTTTTATGAGGCGTTGGTGGAGGCTTTTGCCTCTCTGATATCACCGTCATTGACCCTTTGTATCCTTGTTACGCGCAGACATCAGAAATGTCGTACGAATAGCTAAAGCGTCCAAAAAGCCAAAAACTTAAATTTGGAGGTAATTAATTTACAAAACTAATAGTTCACGTCTGTGAACGAAGATAAAAATGAGGGTTTAATCCTTATTATTCAATGAAATAATAATTAACACCTTAACCTCTGCATGGTTTAGCTTTCATACAAAAGCCTGCGGTTTACTATCGCTTTTTGGGAGCACAACCCGATGAAAGGTCGATTTTCATACAAGCCCGGCACTAACGAATGCAGTCCTGGCTAGTCCGATTGCGGAGGGAGAGTTGATGAATAAGGGGAGAAATTCAGGCACATGAGAAAGACCGCCCCAGATAATTGAGCCGGTCTTTCTCATGTCAGTCATTCTTCAGTTTCTGCTGCAGGATCCCAGAGTGGCTCATTAACATTGCAGAGATAGGGCCATACAATCTTTAGGATCCGCGTACCGACCAGGAGAAGAGCCAGCCGAAAATTACGGCCTCCCAGGTTCTCAACTTGTTTTTTCACGACACTGTCCCTGACTCTGCGAAGAGCAAGGATGTATTCGACCCTGTGAACATCAACATGAAGTTTCTTCGCTATCTTTTCGATGCAGACGCCGCGTCGTTGCAAAATAAAGACACCGATAGATAACCGTCGATTAAATGGATAATCTCTGTCAGTGGTCGATGGCTGGAAGTAAAAAGTGGTGTGCATACAGTGTTACCCTATCAAAATGGTATCAATGTCGTCCCTAATGGGCTGAAAAAAGTAAAAGCATTCGGCGCTAAATGTCATAAAGCAGCAGGCAAATAATCCACATAAAGTAATTTACCCCTGTTTACTTTTATATACCCACATTTATTCAGTGTGGATAAAACCTTAAGAACATAACTGCGGGAAATCATTCCCTTCTGGATAACATACGAGGATAACGACGTTTTTTCCCTGGCAAACTCTGGTAAATATTGATATTCAAGAATCAAAGACTTAATCACGTTATAGTTATCTTTTTTTACCAGCCTGGCATTATTCTCTAAAGAGTTAGCAAAGTAGAAGCCTGTTAATCTTGCCAGATCCTCCCACAGATTCTGCTGACCTATTTGGGTGACAAACTGTTCTGTAGACAACTTGTGTATCACGGTGCTTCTCATGAAACCAATGACATACCCTTTGACAGGTATATTAAAAATCCCATTCACGCCCAGAATCAGGGGTGCAGAGCAGATAAAAAACAAGTGTTTCCCCTCGTCCCGATACATGACCATTAATCCATCTTCAATCAACCAGACTTCATTGACTGGAATATTCACCAAAGAATTACTTTCTGAACAAACCATCTTTTCAGCAAATGGTTTAGTAGCCTGTATAAGCCGGGAAATGGAGGCTAATGGGCGTCGGGATAAATAACCAGCCTTGTCGACATGCGTTTTATCATGAGTGCTGCTCATACTATCCTCTTGGTCGATGCAGATAAGTTAGTTTTATTCTCATTGGTCCATATGAACGATATTAGTGTCGTTAACCGATGCAAAACCTTACCGACAACGAACAGCGATTACAAAACGATGTAATGACAAATCCTCTTTGAGACAATTCATTTATTCGTATTAACCAACTGATTTTTATAAGCTTCACCAAAATAACGTATTATATTTTGTTACAGGCAATGGTTGAGGTTTTTTTACCTGACGGTCAAGATTTCAGACCTCCTGCGAACAAGCACGCTTTCCCTGAAGCGATAAAGGGGGGAAACCAGCGTGCCCTATGAGTCATTCACCGCGAAGTGCATAGCGTCTAACCAGACGGTTATCTGCTGGCTTTTGTTTCACATTCCTGTGACATACTATCGGGTAACATCGCAGAGCAGAGACAAGGAGCGAATGATGAACAATAAGGCTACCGGCCTGACGCCGGAACAAGCGCTGGAGCAACTCGACGCGCTCTACAACCAATCGGTTACCGCCCTGCGTGAAGCCATTGGTCGTTATATCAATGACAACGTTCTGCCCGACACAGAACAACGCGCGAAAGGATTATTTGTTTATCCCGCGCTGTCTGTTTCCTGGGATGGCGAAGCGCATAACGCGCTGAAAACCCGCGCCTGGGGCCGCTTTACTCACGCCGGTTGCTACACCACCACCATCACCCAACCGACGCTGTTTCGCCCCTATTTGCTCGAACAGCTTACGTCGCTGTATCAGGACTACGGCGCGCACATCACCGTGGAACGGTCGCAGCATGAAATTCCGTATCCTTATGTGATTGACGGCTCAACGCTGACACTTGACCGCTCAATGAGCGCGGGCCTGACTCGTCATTTCCCAACAACTGAACTGGCGCAGATTGGCGATGAAACGGCAGATGGATTGTTCCATCCGACTGAGTATTATCCGCTGTCACATTTTGACGCCCGTCGCGTGGATTTCTCTCTCGCCCGCCTGCGTCACTACACCGGCACGCCAGTCGAACATTTCCAGCCATTTGTTCTGTTCACTAACTACACCCGATATGTGGATGAATTCGTCCGCTGGGGTTGCAGCCAGATTCTTGACCCGGACAGCCCGTACATCGCCCTTTCCTGTGCAGGTGGCGTGTGGATCACCGCCGATACCGAAGCGCCGGAAACCGCCGTCTCTGATCTGGCGTGGAAAAAACACCAGATGCCCGCCTGGCATTTGATCACCAAAGACGGCCAGGGCATCACGCTTATCAACATCGGTGTGGGTCCAGCGAATGCCAAGACTATCTGCGACCATCTGGCAGTATTACGCCCCGACGTATGGCTGATGATTGGTCACTGCGGCGGCCTGCGTGAAAGCCAGACCATCGGCGATTACGTGCTGGCGCATGCTTATCTGCGTGATGACCACGTATTGGATGCCGTGCTGCCACCGGATATCCCTATCCCGAGCATCGCCGAAGTACAGCGCGCGCTGTACGACGCCACCAAACAGGTAAGCGGCATGCCGGGCGAAGAGGTCAAACACCGCCTGCGCACTGGCACCGTAGTCACCACCGATGACCGTAACTGGGAGCTGCGTTATTCCGCTTCTGCACTGCGTTTCAACCTGAGCCGCGCGGTTGCTATTGATATGGAAAGCGCCACGATTGCCGCTCAGGGCTACCGCTTCCGCGTTCCCTACGGCACGCTGCTGTGCGTGTCAGATAAACCGTTGCACGGCGAAATCAAACTGCCAGGCCAGGCAAATCGTTTTTATGAAGGGGCCATTTCGGAGCACTTACAGATTGGCATTCGCGCCATCGATCTGCTGCGCGCCGAGGGCGACAAGCTGCATTCGCGCAAACTGCGCACCTTCAACGAACCTCCGTTCCGATAACCCTCAGGATAATGACAATGCAAACCTCATCACCGCTGTCTTCCCTACGCAGCACGCTCTCAGCACTTGGGCTTGATGGCATGATCGTGCCGCGCGCGGATGCGTGGCAAAGCGAATACGCTTCCCCGCACGATGACAAACTGGCGTGGCTGACGGGCTTTACCGGCTCGGCGGGTGTTGCGCTGGTGCTTCAGGATCGCGCGCTGATTTTTGTCGATGGGCGTTATCAGGTTCAGGTTCGTCAGGAAGTCGATACGCAGACGTGGGACATTCATCATTTACACAATGATCCGCTGGAAAATCATCTGCCTGCCAGCAGCCGTATCGGTTTCGATCCAATGCTGATGGCCAACAGCCAGTTTGAAGCGCTGAAAATGGCTGGCTGCGAGCTGGTTCCGCTGGCGCAAGATCCTTTTGCCACCGTCTGGCACGATCGCCCTGCCGCCCCGATTGGCGCTATCCGTGAGATGCCGTTATCCATTGCGGGTGAAAGCAGTGAAGAGAAACGTGCGCGTATCGCGGCAAAACTGGATGCGCTGGACGCAGATTACCTCGCCATCACGCAACCGGATAATATCGCCTGGCTGTTGAACGTGCGCGGGTCGGATATCGCTACCAGCCCGGTGCCCCTCTCTTTTGTCTTGCTCAGCCTCAACGGTGACGTGGAATGGTTTGTGGATGAAAGGAAAACGGCCACTTTGCCGCAGGCGTTGCTCTCGAGCCTGACACTGTCGCCAATGGAACAGCTCGTTCCTCGCTGCCAGCAAATCGCCAGCGGGAAACGTGTCCAACTGGATGCCGACAGCGCACCTGTGGCGTTGCGCTTTGCCGTAGAACAACATGGCGGTGAAGTGAAATGGGCAGCTGACCCGATAACCTTTATCAAGGCGACCAAAAATCAGGTTGAGCTGGAAGGCTACCGGGACAGTCATCATCAGGATGGCGCGGCATGGGTGAATTTCCTCGCCTGGTTGGCGCATGAAGTGCCGGTGCGTATCGCCGCCGGAAATCCGCTGACCGAGTTAGAAGCACAGGCCAAACAGCTTGCCTTCCGCGAGCAGCAGGAAAACTTTATCGAGCAGAGTTTTGGCACCATCTCAGCGGCATCGGCCAATGCCGCGATGTGCCATTACCATTCAAGCGAAAGCACCAACGCCGCCATTACCGCCGACAGCTTCTACCTGAATGATTCTGGTGGGCAGTACCATAACGGCACAACCGATGCCACGCGCACGCTGGCGTATGGTCCGCTCGATCCACAGCGCAAACTGCATTACACGGCCGTACTGAAAGGCTTTTTATCGCTTATCACGCTCACCTTCCCTTCCGGCAGTTTCGGACATCAGTTGGATGCGTTTGCGCGCCGTCATCTGTGGGAACTGGGCCTTGATTTCGATCACGGCACCGGACACGGTGTGGGGCATCAATTACTGATCCACGAAGCGCCGCACCGTATCGCCAAAAAGGTCAATCCGTGGCCGCTGGCGGCAGGCAATATCATCACCATCGAGCCGGGTTATTATCGGGAAGGTGAATACGGCATTCGCATTGAAAATCAGGTGGAAGTGGTCGACGCATTGCCAGGCTTCTGCCGCTTTGCCTCGCTGACGATGATCCCGATTGACCTGAGCCAGGTAGAACTCAATCTGCTTACCGATCAGGAAAAACAGTGGCTGGACGATTACCATCAACAAGTGCGTGAAACCCTTTCCCCACGCGTCGACAGCGATGCCCGCCCTTGGCTATTTGCAGCGACCGCGCCTGTGAGAGTTCAGGTGAGTTAATTCTACGAAATACACCGGGTGGCGCGGCGTTGTGCTTCCCGGTGTTCAGATCTTAGGCCTACGCAAACGTAGAAAAGCAAAAAGCCCGTTCAGTTTCCTGAACGGGCTTTTCTAAATATGGCTCCTCTGACTGGACTCGAACCAGTGACATACGGATTAACAGTCCGCCGTTCTACCGACTGAACTACAGAGGAATCGTGTGAACGGGGCGCATATTAGCGATGCGCCCGTTCCTTGTCAAAGCCTGTTTTTCACAATTTTACTCGTTTGGCGATTTCTTCTCCAACCGCCGGAGAAATCACTCCCAGGCCCGTTCCGCTTTGGCTGCGTCAAACTGCGGCGGCGGCTTGCGGAAACGGCGTGTCAGATAGGTCAGATACAACAGACCAACTGCGGCCCACACCAGTCCCAACGTCAATGACGTCATCTCAAGGTTGATCCACAGCACGGCAACGGTCGCGGCACCCACCAGCGGCAGGATCAGATAATGCAGTTTATCTTTCCAGGTTTTGTTGCGCCCTTCGCGACGCCAGAAGTGGTTGAACACCGACAGGTTCACGAAGGTAAAGGCCACCAGCGCACCGAAGTTGATCAGCGCCGTCGCGGTGACCAGGTCAAAGAACAGTGCGGAAAGTGAGACAACCCCAACCATCAGCACGTTCAGCGCCGGAGTGCGCCATTTCGGGTGCACGTAACCGAAGTATTTTTCCGGGAATACGTTGTCACGGCCCATTACATACAACAACCGTGAAACGCTCGCATGTGATGCTAGGCCAGAAGCCAGCGTGTTCACAAACGTGGTGCAGAGGAAAATTGACTGGAACAGTTTACCGCCAACATACAGGGCGATTTCCGGCAACGCCGCGTCCGGATTCTTGAAGCGACTGATGTCCGGGAAGAACAGCTGCATAAAGAACGACGCCACGATAAAGATAATGCCGCCGTACACTGCCGTCAGGAAGATCGCTTTCGGGATGGTGCGCGCCGCATCCGGCGTTTCTTCTGAAAGCGTGGTGACCGCATCAAATCCCAGGAACGAGAAACAGACTATCGTCGCCCCGGTAATTATCGGGATCAGGTGTGCGTTCTGGCTGATGAACGGTTGCAGCGACCAAACCGTGCCGACGCCCTCGCCTTTATGCAACCCTTGCACCACCAGGAAGATGAACACCACCATGATGCAAATCTGCACTAGCACGAACAAAGTGTTGAAGTTCGCCACCAGGTTCACACTTTTGAGGTTGGCCGCCGTGAGGATCACCACAAAGCCGACCACCCAAATCCACGGCGCCACGCCGGGGAACAGCGCAGAGAGATAGATTTTCGCCAGCAGGACGTTAATCATCGGCAGGAACAGATAATCCAGCAACGATGACCATCCCACCATAAAGCCAACATGTGGGCTTATCGACTTTTGCGCGTAAGTATAGGCAGAACCTGCCTGTGGGAATTGACGAACCAGTTTACCGTAACTGATAGCGGTGAACAGCACACCCGCCAGTGCCAGCAGATAGGACATTGGTACGTGACCGTTACTGATCCCGGAAACAATACCGAAAGTATCAAACACCGACATCGGCGTGAGATAGGCCAACCCCATCACCACCACCTGCCAGAGTTTTAAAGATTTGCGCAACTGCGGTTTGCCCGCCTGCGACTGGAGTTCGAGCGCTGAATTAGTCGCCATGACGAAGCCCCCCCATGCGCGTCCAGGTTTGCGATAATGTCGTCGTTGTTGCAAACCTGCTTAGCCTGGGGGTGAGTCGTGTTAATAAAGGAGTAAACGTCGGGCAATGACCGATAGACGGTCCGTCGTAATCAATGCGGCAGCAGCATTCGCCTTCGCCGTGCGGGTATTTGAACATCTGCATCATCTCATTTCCTCGTCATACAATCTGTCGTTTAACTGAAGACCCGTTGCCGCCCGCGCTCCATTACGCGACATCGGGAAATGGCAGGTTGCCCTGCAAAACGTCCGGTCTGGCTCCGCTCAGACCGATGATGCTGCTTATTTTTTCTTTTTCGCCCGGTGGCGCTTCGCTGACCGGGCCTACACACGACGTAGGCCGGGCAAACGGAGTGCCGCCCGGCATGACACCGGTCAGGCGTTTTTCAGCATCCACTCAATTTCAGTTTCTGTGATAAGACGCTCAAACTGAATCAACTCATCGTTCTTACAGGCGTGGTACACATGGCTGAAACGTTCGCCCATCAGTGTGCGCAGGTTGTCGTTCTGCATGAATTCCCACAGGGAATCGCTCTGGCGGATAGGGAACGGCAGCCCTTCCTGCTCCAGACCATTGCCTTCGACTTCTTCCTGCAACGGCAGCTCGTTATCGAGACCGTGCAAAATACCCGCGAGGATAGAGGCCATCACCAGATATGGGTTGGCATCTGCCCCCGCCACGCGGTACTCGACACGATGACTGTCACGATCGCCACAAGGGATACGCAGCGCAACGGTACGGTTGTTATGCCCCCATGAAGCCTGCGTTGGCACATACATACCTGGCTGGAAACGACGGTAGGAGTTTACGTTAGGCGCTAACAGTGCCATAGAAGCTGGCATCAGATCTATCATTCCTGCCAGTGCACGCTTAAGGATGCTCGAATCTTCGCCATCGGCGTCAGCCAGCACGTTCTCGCCCTTCGCATTCAGGACGCTGATATGAATGTGCATCCCGCTGCCGGCATGCTCTTCATATGGCTTGGCCATAAAGGTGGCGTGCATTTTGTGTTTTTCCGCCACCGTACGCACCAAACGTTTCAGGGCCAGCGCATCGTCGCAGGCATCCAGCACGTTATCGGTGTGGTGAAGGTTAATTTCGAACTGACCCGGTGACGCTTCGGCGACAGCGCCATCGGCAGGAATCAACTGCAGACGCGCTAAATCATCAATATCGGTCAGCACATCGGCAAAATGGTTCAGGTTATCAACGGAGTAGACCTGGCTTTGGGTGTTACGGTCATCGGTGCCCGGCGCGCATGGCGGTTGCAGGTAACCTTCAGTATCACGCTGACGATCGAGTAAATAGAACTCCAGCTCTACCGCTACCACGGGGAACAGACCGCGCTGGCGCAATTGCTGCCAGAGTCGATTCAGCACGTTCCGTGGCTCAACGTCAAAGGGAGCGCCATCTTCATCCAGCATGGTCAACTGCACCTGCCCGATAAACTCCGGGTCAGCCGCTGACGGGGTTAAGGTGCCCAGCACCGGCACACAATTGCGATCGGGTTCGCCCAGTTCTTGTCCTAGCCCGGCTTCTTCTACTACGTTGCCCAGAATATCCATCGCAAACACCGACGCCGGGAAGTAGCAACCTTTCTCAATCTTACGCAGGCTGGCGACCGGAATACGTTTGCCACGGAAGCAACCGTTCAGATCGGTTAGCAGAACATCAACATATTGGGTATTGGGGTAGTTTTCGAGGAAGGTTTTGACTTCGCGTGCAAACGCGCTACTTCGTCTCTCTTCGGAATGCTGAACAAAATTCTCAACTTCTACGATATTGGTTTCCATGATTCACCGCCGTTGCTTTAGATGCCGGTCATTCGCTCAGACCGTTAAATATAATGTCCACTTTTCGACAATGATACCAATCCAAATGTTTGTCAAATGTTAAATTGAGTTTGCAAAACGGTTATCTCGCTGCTAGATTGAGAAAATATTGAACGGAACAGAGCCATATGGAAGATTTTGGCAATAATTTAGTCCAGACTGTGAGGTTGATCATGGGCAATATATTTGACAAGCCGCTTATCGGCGTTGTGATGTGCAGAAACAGGCTTAAGGGTCACGAGACCCAAACGTTGCAAGAAAAGTACCTGAATGCTGTATTGAATGCTGGCGGTTTGCCGATTGCCTTGCCCCATGCATTAGCAGAGCCAGAACTGCTGAATGCGCTACTGCCAAAACTTGATGGTATTTTCTTGCCTGGCAGCCCCAGCAATGTGCAGCCGCACCTTTATGGTGAAAACGGCGATGAGCCTGACGCCGATCCCGGGCGTGATGAATTGAGCATGGCGTTGATCACCGCCGGGCTTGAGAGGCGCATCCCCATTTTCGCCATCTGCCGGGGTTTGCAGGAACTGGTTGTCGCGACTGGCGGGACTCTGTATCGTCGCCTGTGCGATCAGCCTCAGTTCCTGGAACACCGTGAAGATCCGGAACTCCCGGTGGAGCAACAATATGCGCCATCTCACGAAGTCCAGGTTCAAGAGGGAGGATTGCTTTCCAGGTTAATACCGGGTTGCAACACGTTTTGGGTAAATTCATTACACGGACAAGGCGCTAAAACGCTCGGCCCGTTACTGCGTGTGGAAGCCCGCGCGCAGGACGGTCTGTTAGAAGCTGCCAGCGTTCACGACCACCCATTCGCATTAGGTGTGCAGTGGCACCCTGAATGGAACAGTAGCGAATACGCCCTGTCACGCTTGTTGCTTGAAGGTTTTATCACCGCTTGTCAGAACCATCACGCTGAAAAACAGCGACTCTGACCCCTACTGTTAAGGAAATACCGATATGAGCGATGACGGCCTGGCGCCGGGTAAACGTTTGTCAGCGATCCGCCAGCAATTGGGTCTCTCTCAACGTCGTGCCGCCGAACTGTCTGGATTAACGCATAGCGCCATCAGCACCATAGAACAGGACAAAGTCAGTCCTGCCATCAGTACGCTGCAAAAGCTGCTGAAAGTTTATGGGCTGTCGCTCTCCGAGTTCTTCGCGGAACCGGAAAAACCTGATGAGCCGCAGGTGATTATCAATCAGGACGACCTGATTGAAATCGGCAGTCAGGGGGTTTCAATGAAGTTGGTTCATAACGGAAATCCGAACCGGACACTGGCAATGATCTTCGAGACCTACCCACCGGGTACAACCACCGGGGAGAGGATCAAACACCAGGGTGAGGAAATAGGCACGATACTGGAAGGTGAAGTGCTCCTGACCATCAACGGCCAGGATTACCACCTCGTTGCAGGGCAGAGTTATGCCATCAACACCGGCATACCGCACAGCTTCAGCAACACCTCGGCAGGCATCTGCCGCATTATCAGCGCCCACACGCCCACCACGTTCTGATTCCCGTATGGCCTGAGTTTCTCAGGCCATTTTCAACAATACGTTTTTCACAGGATTTATTTCCTGGGACCTCTTGCAGCCTGATTTTGCCGTTAGCAGCACAGAAAGACCGATTATCTATTTGAATTCAAAGGAGTCAGCATGGACTTTCAGCATCTGAATTACTGGCAGGAAAAAGCGAAAAATGCCGTACCTGAAACCCGTCTATTTATTAACGGGGAATATTGTCAGGCACAGGATAACAGCACGTTTGAGACTGTAGATCCGGCAGGGCAACGCACGCTGGCTCACGTCGCTCGCGGTAAAAAGGCGGATGTGGACAGTGCCGTGCGCGGTGCTCGCGAGGTGTTCGAACGCGGTGACTGGTCGCAGGCCTCACCGGCTAAACGTAAAGCCGTGCTCAATAAGCTGGCGGATTTGATGGAGCAGCATCACGAGGAACTGGCGCTGCTGGAGACGCTCGATACCGGCAAGCCTATTCGCCATAGCCTGCGTGATGATATTCCAGGCAGCGCCCGCGCTATCCGTTGGTATGCCGAAGCGATCGATAAAGTGTATGGCGAAGTCGCCACCACCGGCGTGAACGATCTGGCGCTGATTGTGCGCGAACCGGTCGGCGTGATTGCTGCCGTCGTTCCCTGGAACTTCCCGCTGTTGTTGTCCTGCTGGAAACTGGGCCCCGCCCTTGCCGCAGGCAACAGCGTTATCCTCAAGCCGTCTGAGAAATCGCCACTGACCGCCATTCGTCTGGCGGGGCTTGCGAAAGAAGCCGGATTGCCGGACGGCGTGTTCAACGTCATCCCTGGTTTTGGTCATGAAGCGGGCCAGGCGCTGTCCCAGCATCCTGACGTCGATGTGATCACTTTCACGGGTTCAACCCGTACCGGCAAACAGCTGCTGAAAGACGCAGGTGACAGCAACATGAAACGCGTCTGGCTGGAAGCGGGCGGTAAAAGCGCCAACATTGTTTTCGCCGACTGCCCGGATCTGGAGAAAGCCGCCGCGACGACTGCCGCCGGTATTTTCTACAACCAGGGCCAGGTGTGTATCGCCGGAACGCGCTTGCTGCTCGAAGAGAGCATCGCCGACGAGTTCCTCGCTCTGCTAAAAGAACAGGCCAAAAACTGGCTGCCCGGCAACCCGCTCGACCCGAATACCACTATGGGTACGCTGATTGATAACGCCCACGCCGATCTGGTGCACGGCTTTATTCGCGATGGCGAAACGCAGGGCAAACTCGCGCTGGATGGCCGCGACGGTAAACATCCGGCGGCGATCGGCCCCACCATTTTTGTTGATACCACCCCAGATGCTCGCGTTGGTCGGGATGAAATCTTCGGCCCGGTACTGGTCGTCTCCCGCTTTAAAAGCGAAGCGCAGGCGCTGGAAATCGCTAACAACAGCGATTATGGCCTCGGGGCCGCCGTGTGGACCCGCGATTTATCGCGCGCGCACCGAATGAGCCGTCGCCTGAAAGCCGGTTCCGTGTTCGTCAATAACTACAACGATGGCGACATGACCGTGCCGTTTGGCGGCTATAAGCAGAGCGGCAACGGGCGCGATAAGTCCCTGCACGCGCTGGAAAAATTTAGTGAACTGAAAACTATCTGGATTGCCCTGGAGCCTTAATCATGACTGAACATACCACCAGCTATTACGCCGCGAGCGCCAATCAGTATGAACCGTTCCCGACGTTGACCGAGTCTGTTACCTGCGACGTGTGCGTGGTGGGCGGCGGTTACACCGGGCTTTCCTCGGCATTACATCTGGCCGAAATGGGGTATGACGTGGTGCTGTTGGAATCTGCCCGCATCGGCTTCGGCGCCAGCGGTCGCAACGGCGGACAACTGGTCAACTCCTACAGCCGCGACATCGACGTTATCGAACGTACCTACGGCCCTGATTCCGCCAAAATGCTCGGCAGCATGATGTTTGAAGGCGGCAAGATTATTCGCGAACGCATCAAACGTTATCAGATTGACTGCGACTATAAACCGGGCGGCCTGTTCGTGGCGATGAACCACAAGCAGCTCGAAACCCTGGAAGAGCAGAAAGCCAACTGGGAACGCTACGGCAACACCCAGCTTGAAATGCTGGACGCCAATGAACTGAAGCAGGAAGTGAACAGCGATCGTTATGTCGGCGCGCTACTCGATCACAGCGGCGGTCATATTCATCCGCTGAATTTGGCTATCAGTGAAGCTGACGCCATTCGCCTCAACGGTGGGCGAGTGTATGAGCAGTCCCCGGTGACGAATATTCAGCACACCAGCCCGGCGGTGGTTAGCACCGCGAAAGGCAACGTCACGGCGAAATATGTGATTGTGGCGGGTAATGCCTATCTTGGCGATAAATTGGAGCCGGAATTAGCGAAACGCAGCATGCCGTGCGGGACTCAGGTTCTGACCACTGAACCGTTGGGTGAAGATGTCGCCCGATCATTAATCCCGAAAAATTACTGCGTAGAAGACTGTAACTATCTGCTGGATTACTACCGTCTGACCGGCGATAACCGCCTGCTGTACGGCGGCGGCGTGGTGTATGGCGCACGCGATCCGGCAGACATTGAGCGTCTGGTGATGCCGAACTTGCTGAAAACCTTCCCGCAGCTGCAAGGGGTGAAAATTGATTACAGCTGGACGGGCAACTTCCTGCTGACGCTGTCTCGCATGCCCCAGTTTGGTCGTCTGGATAACAATATTTACTACATGCAGGGCTACAGCGGGCACGGCGTGACCTGTACGCATCTGGCGGGTCGGTTAATTGCCGAACTGCTGCGTGGCGACGCAGAGCGTTTCGACGCTTTTGCCAAACTGCCGCACTATCCGTTCCCGGGAGGCCGTACCTTGCGTATTCCGTTTACCGCAATGGGCGCGGCTTACTACAGTCTTCGCGATCGCCTTGGGGTGTAATGCTCGTCATACTTCAAGCTACAGGGGTGTTGGCTTCATTTCCTCTACAGCTTATTTTGAGCAATCATTATGATGACCCGACGTGCAGAGAGATCCCCTCTGCACGTTTTTTTATTTCCCGGCGGCGCGACAACCCCTGTAGGCCGGCGTAAGGCGTAGCCGCCACCCGGCTTTTACTCCTGCCGGATCCGTGGATATTTCCACAGCCAGCGCCCGCTGACCATACGCCAATAAAACGCCACGCCGCGCACCGCCCAGTCGAGGAACATCCCGAGCCATACGCCGACGACGCCCATTCCGAGCACAATCCCTAACAGATAACCGGCGACCACGCGCGCGCCCCACATACTGAACATCGACACCCACATCGCAAAACGGGCATCACGAGCGCCTTTCAGACCTGCCGGTAACACCCACGACGCAGACCAGATCGGCATAAAAGCGGCGTTCAGCCACAGCAGTTCTTTCACCACCTGTTGCACGTCCGCTTCATGGGTATAGAAGGAAGCGAACAAGCCCGCAAACGGCGCGGTCCCCCAGGCAATGGCGGTGAGCACAATTGTCGACATCCAGAACACATGCCGCAGTTGGCGTTCGGCCTGCCCTATCTGCCCTTTGCCTAAGCGTTTGCCGGTGATGATCGTGGAAGCCGATCCCAGCGCATTCCCCGGCAGGTTAATCAGTGAGGCCACCGAGAAGGCGATAAAGTTACCCGCAATGACGTCGGTGCCCATCCCTGCTACAAACATTTGCGTCAGTAGTTTGCCGCTATTAAACAGCACCGATTCGATACTCGCCGGGATACCAATCCCCATCACTTCCCAGATAATGGCGAAATTAAGGGGTTTCAGATAACTTTTGAGCGGGATACGCAGCGCCGGATTAAAGCCCACCGCCAGCACAGCGATAATCGCGGCAGCACCAATATAGCGTGAAATAGTTAAGCCCAGACCGGCACCGGCAAAGCCCATGCCCTGCCAGGAAAACGCGCCGTAAATCAGGATGCTACTGATGATGATATTGAGGATATTCATCCCGCCGTTAATCAGCAGCGGAATTTTGGTGTTGCCTGCCCCGCGCAGCGCACCGCTGCCGATCAGCGCAATCGCCGCCGCCGGATAGCTCAACACCGTCAGTTCAAGATAAGTCAGCGCCAGTTCTTTGACATGCGGGGAGGCAGCCCCTGCCACCACTTCGATAATTTCCCGACCAAACAGGTGAATGACCACCGCAAGGATTATCGAGAACAAAGTCATTATCACCAATGACTGCCGCGCCGCTGCCCGCGCCTGTTTTCGGTTCCGACTGCCAAGACTAAAGGCAACGACGACCGTGGTCCCCAAATCAATTGCGGTGAAAAAGGCCATGATGACCATGTTAAAACTGTCGGCCAACCCAACGCCTGCCATCGCATCCGCACCGAGCCAGCTCACCAAAAAGGTACTGAGCACGCCCATCAACAGGACGCAGGTGTTTTCCAGAAAGATAGGCACAGCAAGGGGGGTGATTTCGCGCCAGAAAAGAGTACGGTAGGTCTTGCGGTTTTTATACCAGGTAGTGCGAGTGACAGCCTGGCGTACAGCGGCAGAGACGTTCAAAGGGTGCCTTAGAGAGAAAGTTGAAACCTCGTTTTAAATAATGAGGGAGAATCGGCAAACCTGCAACGTCGTTTTGCGTTTAAATTGTGGGTAAATACAACAGATTGTTGATGGAACCAGCAGTCACGCACAAAGGCGAAAATGGGGTTTGACAAATATTTCCCCGCCGCTAAGATAGGCGTCCAACCGATTCCTCTGTAGTTCAGTCGGTAGAACGGCGGACTGTTAATCCGTATGTCACTGGTTCGAGTCCAGTCAGAGGAGCCATATTTAAAAAGCCTGCTTTCGAGCAGGCTTTTTGCTTTTCTGTCATCTGTACATGTTTAAACGCGATGAAGTTTATCCCCTCACCGCGTCAGCAACTTATTCGGCTTTGGTTTCTGCCGTTTTCAGCTCGCCCATCACTTTCAGTTTTTTGGAGATCTCGCGACGCTCTTTGGACAACTCAGCGTTTTTGATGATGTAGTCGTCTACGCGATCTTCGTAGTCGGTTTTCATGCTGGCGATGATGCCCTGAATGGCTTCAACGCTCATGCCTGGTTTGATGTAGTCACTGAGGTTATCAAGCAGCAGCACACGCTTCTGGTTGTCACGGACCTTTTTCTCAACGTCCTGAATCTCGCGCTGCAGTTTGTTTTTACGACGGAACAGACGAACAAACTCCAGAACGTCCTGGAACGAAGGCTTAATTATTTCCATTTTTACACCCCTGATAATGAAGATTCGGATTCGTAAAACAGCCGCTACGGGTAAACATAACTGCTAGCGACCGCGAATGACAATGGTTTTTGCTCTGTCTCAATCATAACCCTAAACGGTGCTGAATCGAAACAAGCGCACATTAAACCGTTACCGTGTGGGCGTTATTTGCGCAACGCCCGGCAAATCAGATGCGACAACAGTTCCAGCTGTCGCGCCAGTTCCATACTTAGCCAGACATAACCATGCATCGGCGTTTCTGCCAGGTTCTCGCCTTTATAATCACTCACCAGTTGGCGCAGCTCCGCCACAATGTCGTTGAGCTTTTCATTATTGGCCAGAATCGGCTGCGGATTGCCCTCGTACAATGCATGCGCGATGGTGAGCAGCGTTTGTTGTGTCATGTGCTGCATGTCGCGCAGAGTATGGGCATTGAGCATTACGTAATGGCTGCCACGCGACGCCCAATACGCATTAATTTGCAGTTCCAGCATGCAAACCAGATTCCGGTTGACGGTCTGGATACCTTCAAAAATCGACTTCTGAATGCGTGTCTCTTTGCTCGCAGGCGTAATCAGACCGCGCATTTTGACCACTTCATTGAGCACTTTTTGCAGTCGGCGCTCCAGACGTGGACGTTCAAGCAAGTTCGGAGAAAAACCGGTTTGATAAAGGCGATTCAATTCAGTGACATAATTCGCCATCTGAATGCGCCAGTGAAGAAACGCCCGCTGGGGCCAGATACCGGTGAATAACATCGCCAGTAGCGAACCAATCACCACGTCCCCGCTTCGCCACAGCGCCATGTGCATGTCTCCGGCAGGTGCGCCGACGACCACGGAAAGCGTAATACCAATCAATAACGCCTGATACGGTTTTTTGCCCAGCGCCAGCCAACCACACAGGAACATAGCTGCCGCACACCACAGCAACATCAGCGGTAATGAGATCAGCTCCAGTTTGAGCGCCACCAGCCCCAGCACTGAGCCAAAGATGGTGCCACCAATGCGTTCGAACGCGCGCGGCACCACATTTCCCCAAAAGGATATCGGGCCCATGAGTACCACCAGCGTGATCAACGGCCAGGTCCCCTCCGGGATCTGCGACAGGCGCACCAACAGAAATGTCAGAATAAATGCGAGGGCAATCCGTACCCCGTGAACAACACGGTAGTGACGGTATAAACGGATTTCAAAAGGACTCAGGGATTTATCGGCGCGCACACCCGCTCTCCGGCCAGGGCAGAAAACACAATTGTATCTGTTTTTCTGCCACTGGCATCACGGATGCGCAAATAACCCTGAATATTTCAGGCTCTTTAACGTTAAAAAGCGCGTTTTTTAACAGGGATATACATTTCGATATCCCAATGACCATCCTGATTACCGTCATTGAGGTAAATCTCGAAGCAAGGTCTTGCGTCGAGCTCGTAATCTTTGTCTTCCAGCACGCTGTTAAAGAACTGCAGCCACGGCGTCGAGAAATCATGTTCGAGCACACGCGCTGGCGCTTTTGCGTAAGTGCCGGCAGCAACTTCGGTGACTATCACCCCTTCGCTGTTAGCAGGCGGCGTAAAGCCTTCACCAACAGTGACAACCGTATCGCAGCGCAGTTTTTCGGCGGGAACTTCATCGGGATTATCGTAGTAAACAGCAACCCACTCTTTCGCCGGGATTTTTTGACCATTCACCCACATTGCCAGCTGTTCGAATCCTTGTTTAACGGTTTGCTCCCATGGCCCAACCATGTGAAAACCTGCAACGACACGACGATTTTCCTGTTTGATGCTGTATTCCATGCTGCCTCCACTAATGAGATTACTGGATAAATATACATATAAAATGTAGCAAACGGACTTCAAGGAGTATGTGCGATATTTCACAGAACGGAAAAGTAAAACGCCCTCCGAAGAGGGCGTTGAGCGATAAAAGCGTTCGTCAGGATTTGTGATGCATCCAGTCGCTCAGGCGGGAGAACATTCCCCCTTTGCCAACGCTTTCCAGCGTCACCAGCGGCCAGTGCGCGACGATTTTATCACCGTCATAGAGTTCAATTTCCCCGACACGCTGATGAGCCGCGATGGGTGCATCGATCTCTTTCTTATCCATCACGTATTTGGCTTTGATTTTTGGCACTTCGGCTTTCGGTAGCGCCAGCCAGAAGTCCTGATCAGTACCCAAATCGATCTGCTCTTTATCACCGTACCAGATGCGCTCGGTGCCCACTTTCTTGCCATTATGCAGGATCTGCACGGTATCGAAGTTCTGTTGGCCCCATTGCAGCAATTTACGCGCCTGATCTTCACGGCCTTTCGGGCTTTCTGCTCCCATGACGACGGCAATCAGACGGCGTTTTCCATCAACGGCGGAAGCAATAAGATTGAAGCCTGCACTCGCGGTGTGGCCCGTTTTCAATCCGTCGACGTTAAGGGTTTTATCCCACAACAACCCGTTACGGTTGTTTTGGGTGATACCGTTCCACGTCAGACTTTTCTCACTGTACATATGGTAGAAGTCAGGCTCACCGTGAATGATTGCGCGGGATAATACCGCCAGATCGTAAGCCGAACTGTGCTGCCCTGGCGCATCCAGGCCATGCACCGTTTCGAAGTGGGTATCTTTCAGACCCAGCTTTTTCACGTAATCATTCATCATCGTGACGAATTGCGACTGACCGCCTGCGACATAATCCGCCAGCGCCACACAAGCATCGTTGCCGGAATCGACAATCAAACCGCGGCTGAGATCGTGGACGCTCAGACGATCGCCCGCTTTCAGAAACATCAGGGAAGAACCGTCAAACACCGGGTTACCCTTAGCCCAGGCATCACGGCCCACAGTCACAATATCGTCTGGCGAAATCCGGTGGCTGTCGATTGCGCGGTCAACTACATAACCCGTCATCAACTTCGTGAGACTGGCGGGATTGCGCTGCTGGTGCTCATTACCTGCGGTAAGGATCTGGCCAGTGGTATAATCCATCAGCACCCAGGCGGCGGCCTGAATAGCAGGAGGTTGTACTTTTGCGGGAATAAAATCTGCGGCAACTGCGCAGGAAATGCTCGAAGTGAGCAAAGAAACAGCAATAAAAAAACGGCCTTTCAACAGCATATCCTCAGCTTTCTTGTATTCCCGTTCTTTTTACGGCAGATACGCTTTGCTGACAGCATTAAATTGCAAGAAAGTATGACATTTGCTGCGAACCGCCTCGCAGGAGTCCCCTGCTCGCTTCTGGTAAAGAGGCAAATCGTTTACCATGACAGGCTAACGTGCACACGGAAAGCAGACACCTCATGCAAGAAACGCAACCGCAAGCCGGATTTCTGTTTCACGACTACGAAACCTTCGGCACTCGCCCGCAACTGGATCGCCCTGCTCAATTTGCGGCTATTCGCACTGATGCCGATTTCAATATCATTGGTGAGCCAGAAGTTTTCTACTGCAAGCCTGCAGACGATTATCTACCACAGCCTCAGGCGGTGATGATAACCGGCATCACACCGCAGGAAGCGCTGGCGAAAGGTGAAAACGAAGCGGCTTTCGCCCGCCGTATCCATGACCTGTTTACCGTCCCAAAAACCTGCGTGGTTGGCTACAACAACGTCCGCTTTGATGATGAAGTCACGCGCAATATCTTCTATCGCAACTTTTACGACCCTTACGCAT
Source organism: Scandinavium sp. (assembly GCF_036271055.1). Taxonomy (GTDB): domain Bacteria; phylum Pseudomonadota; class Gammaproteobacteria; order Enterobacterales; family Enterobacteriaceae; genus Scandinavium. The sequence continues at coordinate 42,650 of NZ_DATBBJ010000027.1, forward strand.
GGAGTTGGCAGCATGATAACTCGCGCTGGGACCTGCTCGATGTGATGCGCGCTTGTTACGCCCTACGCCCGGAAGGCATTAATTGGCCAGAAAACGAAGACGGTTTACCCAGTTTTCGTCTGGAGCACCTGACCAAAGCCAACGGTATCGAACACAGCAACGCCCATGACGCGATGGCTGATGTGTATGCCACCATCGCAATGGCGAAGCTGGTGAAAGAACGTCAGCCTCGTCTGTTTAACTACCTTTATACTTATCGCGGCAAGAATAAGCTGGCGACGCTGATAGACGTCCCGCAAATGACCCCGTTGATGCATATCTCAGGCATGTTTGGCGCGTGGCGAGGCAATACCAGTTGGGTGGCACCGCTGGCCTGGCATCCGGATAACCGCAACGCGGTGATTATAGTTGATTTGGCAGGCGATATTTCACCGCTGCTTGAACTGAACGCTGATGAACTGCGTGAGCGTTTGTATACGCCAAAAGCGGATCTTGGCGATCTGGCGGCAGTGCCAGTAAAACTGGTGCATCTCAACAAATGCCCGATTCTGGCAAAGGCCAATACCCTTCGTCCGGAAGATGCCGAGCGTCTGGGGGTTAATCGTCAGCTGTGTCTGGATAACCTGAAAGTGCTGCGCGAAAACCCACAAGTTCGAGAGAAAGTGGTCGCCATTTTTGCCGAAGCGGAACCTTTCGTGCCGTCAGAGAATGTGGATACGCAACTGTATAACGGGTTCTTTAGCGATGCGGATCGCACCGCGATGAAAATCCTGCTGGAAACCGAACCACGCAATCTTCCAGCGCTGGATTTAACCTTCGCCGACAAACGAATCGAAAAACTGCTGTTCAACTATCGGGCGCGTAACTTCCCCGGCACACTGGATGAAAACGAGCAGCAGCGCTGGTTAGAACATCGTCGCGAGGTGTTTACGCCAGAGTTTCTGCAAGCCTACGCCAATGAGTTGCAAGAGCTGTACGTGCAATATGAAGGCAATAGCGAGAAACTCGCCCTGGTAAAAGCGCTGTATCAATACGCACAAGAGATTGTTTGAGTCTGAATGCGAGGCATAAAAAAACCGGAGACTGTGTCTCCGGTTTTTTTATCGCGAGAAAGCTTATGCGATGTCTTCGTACTGCGGAACCGGGTTACGGAAGCTACGGGTAACGCAGGCCAGATAAATCAGACCTACCGCGCCCCAAATCAAACCGAGAACCATAGAGCTCTCTTCCAGGTTGATCCACAGCGCACCGACTGTTAACGCACCCAATACCGGCATAATCAGGTAGTTGAAGTGGTCTTTCAGCGTTTTGTTACGCTTCTCGCGGATCCAGAACTGGGAAATGACCGACAGGTTAACGAAGGTGAATGCCACCAACGCACCGAAGTTGATCAACGCCGTAGCGGTCACCAGATCAAATTTAATCGCCAGCAGGGCAATCGCACCAACCAGCAATACGTTCCAGGCCGGAGTACGCCATTTCGGGTGAACGTAACCGAAGAAGCTTTTCGGGAACACGCCGTCACGCCCCATCACATACATCAGACGAGAAACGCCTGCGTGTGCGGCCATACCGGACGCCAGCACGGTAACGCTGGAGAAAATCAGGATGCACCACTGGAAGGTCGTACCCGCCACGTACAGCATGATTTCAGGCTGAGAAGCATCGGGATCTTTAAAGCGTGAGATGTCCGGGAAATAAAGTTGCAGGAAGTAAGAAGCAACAATAAAGACCAGGCCCCCAATCAGCGCCGTCAGGACGATCGCTTTAGGGATAACGCGCTCAGCATCTTTGGTTTCTTCAGACAGCGAAGAGATACCGTCAAAGCCCAGGAAGGAGAAGCACAGGATCGTCGCGCCAGTGATCATCGGCGTGATATGCGCGCCATCAGACCAGAACGGACGGCTGCTGGTCAACGTACCCGCGCCCACACCTTTATGAACGCCCCAGACGATCATGCCGACGATAACGGCCACGATACCCATCTGCAGCATCACAATCAGGGTGTTGAAGTTCGCCACGGTTTTAATGCTGCGCAGGTTAGAAATGGTCATAAAGGCCACTAACCCAACAACAAATATCCACGAAGGAACAGAAGGCACAAGTGCTTCGAAATAGATTTTCGCCAGCAGGATGTTGATCATCGGCATAAACAGATAATCAAGCAGCGAAGACCAGCCCACCATAAAGCCAACCGTCGGGCTAATGGATTTCTGAGCATAGGTATAAGCTGAACCTGCTGACGGATAGCGGCGAACCAGCTTACCGTAACTTAATGCAGTAAACAGGATGGCTATCAGAGCGAATGCATAGGCTGTCGGGACATGACCATCGGTCAGTCCAGATACGATACCGAAAGTATCGAACAGCGTCATAGGCTGCATATAGGCAAGACCCATCATAACAACCGGAATCAACGTAAGCGATTTACGTAATTCCACGCGAGAGGTGTTTGGAGTAGCGTTATGCGACATGGTTATTCCCCTTTACGGTGAAAGCCGTCGCGTAAGCAAAAGAATGCCCCATTTTTTAATAATCCTCGGCGACAACAACTGTCGATTTTTAGTAAGTATCTATCCGGTACGAAGCCCGGCCTCTTGTTTTGAATGAGTGTTTCTCGTAGCAAAAAAATAACCGACGCCTTATGATTTGCGTCGGTTAGTCTCTTTTTTGCTGGCGCGTATTTTGCCCCCTTCCCCGGATAAAAACAAGAGAATGCAAGGCTTATAACGTAATCCCGCCGGCTAACTGTCTGATTTTTCATCAGCGGCACGCTGGAAAACAGCCGCGATCGCACTATTTGCTAAAACCGCATCCCGCCACCAGGCGCTTGCAAGTCCCGCCGTTTGCTCATTCCAGCCGATCCAAACCGCATCAAACGGGACATGTGCGAGCACCTGTTTTTCGACCAGCGCGCCGCTTTCAAGAAAACGCTGCGCCAGATAACGCGGCAGATACCCACAACCCAGCCCGCTGATTTGCAACTCCAGCTTGGTTTTGAAATCAAAAACGGTGATCGCTTCCTGGTCGTCGAGCAGTTGCTGGAATGCAGGGCAATCTGGCGTGGTGCCGTCACCAACCACAATCGCCCGATGGCGTTTAATCATTTTGCGGTTCAGTGGCTCAGCCTCGGTTGCTAAAGGATGATGCGGCGCCACAACAAAAATCTGTTCCAGTTCGCCCAATGGCGCGAAACCAAAATTGCTGAGCGGCGGCGGGTCATGCAATGCGCCAATCACGATATCCGCTCGCCCTTGCACTAAGGCATCCCAGGAACCGCCCAATACGCCATTGATGAATTTCAGCCGGGTGACGCTGTGTTTTTCGTAGAATTGTTCGATAAGCGGCGCCAGCAACGAAAAAGGGAAAGTGTCGTCCACGCCGATCACTAAATCGTTCTCCCAGCCTTCGTGAAGTTTGACGGCCTGTTTTTCCAGTTCGCGGACGGTGTGCAGGACTTCGCGGCCTTTCTCCAGCAGCATTTTTCCGGTGCGGGTAAATGTCGCGCGGTGGCCGCTGCGGTCAAGCAGTTGAATGTTGAGATCGCTTTCCAGCTTGTGAACGGTGTAACTCAGCGCCGACGGGGTTTTAAAAAGCTTTGCCGACGCCGCAGCAAAGCTCCCTTCTTTATCGAGCGCATCAAGAATGATGAGCACTTCCAGCAATGGTTTCATCGTCGCCCCCTACGGTACGCGATGTCACCGCTGACGGTTTACTCCAGCGGCATCACCAGCGGATCAGGATACTGGTACTCAAAGCCCAACTCAGAACAAATGCGGTTGCCATCAATTGTGCGTCCCTGCTCCGCACTCTCGCTGAACACAGGTGGCTCAAGCCCAAGCTCGCGCGCCATCTGCGGGTAAAACGTTGCGCGCGACGGATGGCCCGGCGCACACAGATTATAGATGTGCCCACCTTTTGGCGCTTGCAGCAGCAGCGTTATCGCCGAAATCACATCTTCGAGGTGTACAAGGTTGACGCCTTGCTGACCGTCCGGCGCTGATTTCCCGGCAAAGAAACGGCCCGGATGACGATTTGGTCCCACCAGGCCTGCGAGTCGCAGAATATCCACCGACGTCCCCGGTAAATTGTGCAGCCAGTCTTCCAGTTCTTTTAAGACTCGCCCACTGGAAGTGATCGGCTCACGCAGGGCGGTTTCTTTGATCGTCCCCTGCCCTTTACCGTAGACAGAGGTTGAGCTGGTAAAAATGATGCGCGGGATTTGATACGCCAGTGCGCTGTCGACAATCTCCTGCACGGCCTGAAGATAAAAATCCTCCCCCGGTCCGGTACGTCGGGCGGGCAAGGTAATTACCAACGCATCGACATTCATCAAAGCATCGAGATCGTCGGCGTCACAGACCAGTTGCGGGTCGAGGCGTAGCAAATAGCTGTCGATCCCACACATTCTCGCGGCTTCAATTCCATCTTCGGTGGTTTTGCTGCCGGACACCTGCCAGCCTCGCGCCGTTAACGACAGCGCCAACGGCATGCCCAGCCAGCCTAAGCCCACGATTGCGACCTTTTTCATCTGTGTTCTCCTGACTCTTTCGCGTTCCTCTCATAAGGCTACGCCAGCCCTCGCCAACTGACAATTTATCTGGTGAATATGAAATGAATTAAAGTTGGGAAAAAGCCCTTGCTTTCTGACAATGAAGTGGTTTACGTTAAAAGGCATCAAATGCATAAGCATTCAACGAGAAAATTATGAACTGCGTTCAATTTACAAGCCACCATCATCACCATCACCCTGACTAGTCTTTCAGGCGATGTGTGCTGGAAGAGAGTCAAAATCTTCCAGTGGCGCAGAACGCAAAAGAGAGCCCCCGGAAGATCGCACTTCCGGGGGCTTTTTTTTGGGCGTGAGTTTCGAGTGATTCAGACAGGACTACGAGGATAAGAGAATGTTAGACAACAACCGTTTACGCATAGCCATGCAGAAATCAGGACGTTTAAGCGATGATTCACGCGAATTACTTGCTCGCTGCGGCATAAAAATCAATATGCACACCCAACGCCTGATTGCGATGGCGGAGAACATGCCGATCGACATCCTGCGCGTGCGTGATGACGATATCCCGGGCCTGGTGATGGATGGCGTCGTTGATCTCGGCATCATCGGCGAGAACGTGTTGGAAGAAGAGTTGCTGAACCGCCGCGCTCAGGGCGATGATCCGCGTTATTTCACCCTGCGCCGCCTCGATTTCGGTGGATGTCGCCTGTCGCTTGCAGCGCCAGCAGATGAAGCCTGGAATGGCCTTGCGGGGCTGGACGGCAAGCGTATTGCCACCTCTTACCCACACTTGCTCAAACGTTACCTCGACCAGAAAGGCATTTCCTTTAAATCCTGCCTGCTTAACGGTTCTGTAGAAGTCGCCCCGCGTGCAGGTTTGGCTGACGCTATCTGTGACCTGGTTTCTACCGGGGCAACGCTGGAAGCCAACGGTCTGCGTGAAACAGAAGTGATTTACCGCTCTAAAGCCTGTCTGATCCAGCGCGACGGCGAGATGCCCGACGCCAAACAGCAGCTGATCGACAAACTGCTGACCCGTATTCAGGGCGTGATTCAGGCTCGCGAATCGAAATACATCATGATGCACGCGCCAACCGAACGTCTGGAAGAAGTGATTGCCCTGCTGCCTGGCGCAGAACGCCCTACCATTCTGCCGCTGGCAGGCGATCAACAACGCGTGGCGATGCACATGGTCAGTAGCGAAACCCTGTTCTGGGAAACCATGGAAAAGCTGAAAGCGCTGGGCGCCAGTTCGATTCTGGTACTGCCGATTGAGAAGATGATGGAATAAATCATCGTTTGCCTGCCCGGTGGTGCTTCGCTTACCGGGCCTACATTCGGCTTCGCAGACAGGGGAAACACCATGAGCTTTAACACCATTATTGACTGGAATACCTGCACGTCAGAGCAGCAGCGCGACCTGCTGATGCGCCCGGCGATCTCTGCGTCGGAAAGCATCAGCCGTACCGTGGCAGAAATCCTCGACAACGTAAAAACGAATGGCGATGCGGCGCTGCGTGAGTACAGCGCGAAGTTCGATAAAACCGACGTCGCGGCACTGAAAGTCAGCGCCGAAGAGATTGACGCGGCCTGCACTCGCCTGAGCGATGAACTGAAGCAGGCGATGGCTGTCGCCGTGAAAAACGTGGAGACGTTCCACGTCGCGCAAAAACTGCAACCGGTTGATGTGGAAACGCTCCCCGGTGTGCGCTGCCAGCAGGTGACGCGCCCGATTGCTTCCGTCGGCCTGTATATTCCTGGCGGTTCTGCCCCGCTGTTTTCGACCGTCTTAATGCTCGCGACACCTGCGCGCATCGCAGGCTGTAAAAAAGTCGTGTTGTGCTCGCCGCCACCGATTGCCGATGAGATTTTATATGCGGCGAAACTGTGCGGCGTACAGGACGTCTTTAACGTCGGTGGTGCGCAGGCGATTGCCGCCCTGGCGCTCGGCACTGAATCCGTGCCGAAGGTTGATAAGATTTTTGGCCCAGGCAATGCGTTTGTCACCGAAGCCAAACGTCAGGTCAGCCAGCGTCTCGATGGCGCTGCCATTGATATGCCCGCCGGCCCATCAGAAGTACTGGTGATTGCTGACAGCGGTGCGACGCCAGATTTTGTGGCCTCTGATTTGCTGTCGCAGGCCGAACACGGCCCGGATTCTCAGGTCATTCTGTTAACACCAGATGCCGATATGGCCGCGCGTGTCGCTGTTGCAGTAGAACGCCAGTTAGCGGAATTACCACGTGCCGAAACCGCACGCCAGGCATTGTCTGCCAGCCGTTTGATCGTCGCCCGTGATTTAACGCAGTGCATCGAGATTTCGAATCAGTACGGTCCGGAACATCTGATCATTCAGACCCGCGACGCGCGTTCACTGGTCGACAGCATTACCAGCGCCGGTTCCGTCTTTTTGGGCGACTGGTCACCGGAATCCGCGGGCGATTATGCCTCCGGCACCAACCACGTGTTGCCGACTTATGGCTACACCGCTACCTGTTCAAGCCTCGGCCTGGCGGATTTCCAGAAGCGCATGACCGTGCAAGAACTGTCGAAGGACGGTTTTGCCGCGCTCGCCTCCACCATTGAAACGCTGGCCGCCGCCGAACGGCTGACCGCCCACAAAAACGCCGTTACCTTACGTGTTGCCGCACTCAAGGAGATGAAATGAGCATTGAAGAGTTAGCCCGCAAAAACGTCCGCGATCTCACGCCTTATCAATCTGCGCGTCGTCTTGGCGGCAAAGGTGACGTGTGGCTTAATGCCAACGAATTCCCGACGGCAGTCGCGTTCGACCTTTCGCAGCAGACGCTCAACCGTTATCCCGAGTGCCAGCCGAAAGCGGTTATCGACAATTACGCGCAGTACGCCGGACTGAAACCGGAGCAAGTGTTAGTCAGTCGTGGGGCCGATGAAGGCATCGAGCTACTGATCCGCGCCTTCTGCGAACCCGGCAAAGACGCCATTCTGTTCTGCCCGCCGACCTACGGCATGTACAGCGTAAGTGCTGAAACCTTTGGTATTGAATACCGTACCGTACCTGCGCTGGAAAACTGGCAACTCGATTTGCAAGGCATTGCCGATAAGCTCGACGGCGTGAAAGTAGTGTACGTGTGCAGCCCGAATAACCCGACCGGGCAGATTATCAACCCGCAGGATTTCCGTGTGCTGCTGGAGATGACGCGTGGCAAAGCGCTGGTCGTCGCTGATGAAGCCTATATCGAATTTTGCCCACAGGCGACGCTGACGGGCTGGATTGCCGATTATCCGCATTTAGTGGTGCTGCGCACGCTCTCAAAAGCCTTTGCCCTTGCCGGATTGCGCTGCGGATTTACGCTCGCCAGCGAAGAAGTCATCGCACTCTTAATGAAAGTGATCGCCCCTTATCCACTTTCAACGCCGGTCGCCGATATCGCGGCGCAGGCCCTGAGCCCACAGGGCATCAATGCGATGCGTGAGCGCGTGGCGCAAATCCTCGAAGAGCGGCAGTACCTGGTCAGCCAGTTGCGCGATATTCCGTGCGTTGAACAGGTTTTCGATTCCGAGACCAATTACATTCTGGCGCGCATCACCGCCTCAAGCGCGGTCTTCAAATCTTTGTGGGATCAGGGCATTATCTTACGAGACCAGAATAAACAACCTTCTTTAAGTGGCTGCCTGCGCATCACCATCGGCACCCGCGACGAGAGCCAGCGCGTCATTGACGCCCTTCGTGCGGAGAAAGTATGAGTCAGAAGTTCCTCTTTATCGATCGTGACGGTACCCTCATCAGCGAGCCGCCGAGCGATTTTCAGGTCGACAAGTTCGACAAACTGGCGTTTGAAGCACAAGTCATCCCTTCTCTGCTAAAACTGCAAAAAGCGGGTTACAAGCTGGTGATGATCACCAATCAGGACGGACTTGGCACCGACAGCTTCCCACAGGCGGATTTCGACGGACCGCACAACCTGATGATGCAGATTTTCAGCTCTCAGGGCGTACAGTTTGACGATGTGCTGATTTGTCCGCATTTCGAAACCGACAACTGCGAGTGCCGCAAACCGAAAACTAAAATGGTTTCCGCGTGGCTGAATGAAGGCGTGATGGACGTGGCGAACAGCTATGTGATTGGTGACCGCGCGACTGACGTGACGCTTGCCAACAACATGGGCATTGTCGGTCTGCGTTATAGCCGCGATGACCTGAACTGGCTGAAAATTACCGAACAGTTGACCAAACGCGACCGCTATTCGCACGTTGAACGTAATACGCGCGAAACGCAGATTGACGTCAAAGTCTGGCTGGACCGCGAAGGCGGCAGCAAAATCAATACCGGCGTCGGCTTCTTCGACCATATGCTCGACCAGATTGCGACCCACGGCGGCTTCCGCACTGAAATCACCGTGAAAGGCGATTTGTATATCGACGATCACCACACCGTCGAAGACACAGGTCTGGCGCTCGGTGAAGCCCTGAAACTGGCGCTCGGTGATAAACGCGGCATCAACCGTTTTGGCTTTGTGCTGCCGATGGACGAATGCCTGGCCCGCTGTGCACTGGATATTTCCGGCCGCCCGCACCTGGAATACCGCGCCGAATTTACCTATCAGCGCGTCGGCGATCTCAGCACCGAGATGATCGAACACTTCTTCCGCTCGCTCTCCTACACCATGGGCGTGACGCTGCACCTGAAAACCAAAGGCAAAAACGATCACCACCGCGTAGAAAGCCTGTTTAAAGCCTTTGGTCGTACGCTGCGTCAGGCGATTCGCGTTGAAGGCGATACCCTTCCCTCCTCTAAAGGAGTGTTGTGATGAACGTCGTTATCCTTGATACCGGCTGCGCGAATCTCAACTCGGTGAAAGCGGCGATTAGCCGTCATGGTTACGAACCGGTTGTCAGCCGTGATCCGGATATCGTTCTGCGTGCCGACAAACTGTTTCTTCCGGGTGTCGGCACCGCGCAGGCGGCGATGGATCAGATCCGCGAACGTGAACTTATCGACCTGATCAAAGCCTGTACCCAACCGGTGTTGGGCATTTGCCTCGGCATGCAGCTGTTGGGCCGTCGTAGCGAAGAGTCAAACGGCGTTGAGATGATCGGCATTATCGAGCAGGACATCCCGAAAATGACCGATTTTGGCCTGCCGCTGCCACACATGGGCTGGAACCGCGTGTATCCGAAAGCCGGTGACCGCCTGTTCCGTGGCATTGAAGATGGCGCGTATTTCTATTTCGTACACAGCTACGCGATGCCCGTAAATCCGTGGACGACAGCGCAATGTCACTACGGTGAACCCTTTACTGCCGCAGTGCAAAAAGACAATTTCTTCGGCGTGCAGTTTCACCCGGAACGCTCCGGTGCGGCAGGTGCGCAGTTGCTGAAAAACTTCCTGGAGATGTAATGATCATTCCAGCTTTAGATTTAATTGACGGCACCGTGGTCCGTCTTCACCAGGGCGATTACGGTCAGCAGCGCGACTACGGTAACGACCCGTTGCCGCGCTTGCAGGACTATGCCGCACAAGGTGCGCAGGTGTTGCACCTGGTCGATTTGACCGGGGCGAAAGATCCCGCGAAACGCCAGATAGCATTGATCAAAACACTCGTTGCAGGCGTTGATGTCCCTGTGCAGGTGGGCGGCGGTATTCGTACCGAAGCAGACGTTGCAGCCTTACTGGACGCGGGTGTGGCGCGAGTGGTCATTGGTTCAACCGCAGTAAAATCACCTGAGACGGTGAAAGGTTGGTTTGAACGATTCGGCGCTGAAAAACTGGTGCTGGCGCTGGATGTGCGTATTGATGACCAGGGCACTAAACAGGTAGCCGTCAGCGGCTGGCAGGAAAACTCCGGCGTCACGCTGGAAGAGCTGGTTGAGACCTATTTATCTGTTGGACTGAAACACGTGCTGTGTACCGATATTTCTCGTGACGGCACACTCGCCGGTTCCAACGTTTCACTGTATGAAGAAGTTTGCGCCCGCTATCCGCAAGTTGCGTTCCAGTCTTCTGGTGGCATTGGTGGATTAGACGACATTGCCGCACTACGCGGAACAGGCGTTCGCGGCGTAATTGTTGGGCGCGCGCTGTTGGAAGGTAAATTCAACGTAACGGAGGCCATCCAATGCTGGCAAAACGGATAATTCCTTGTCTTGACGTGCGTGATGGTCAGGTCGTGAAAGGCGTGCAGTTCCGCAATCACGAGATCATCGGCGATATCGTACCGCTGGCGAAACGTTACGCTGAAGAAGGCGCTGACGAGCTGGTATTCTACGATATCACCGCCTCAAGTGACGGACGTGTGGTGGATAAAAGCTGGGTATCGCGCGTAGCTGAGGTTATCGACATTCCTTTCTGTGTCGCGGGTGGTATCAAGTCTGTTGATGACGCCGCGAAAATTCTCTCGTTCGGCGCAGATAAAATTTCTGTGAACTCCCCTGCTTTGGCTGACCCGGAACTGATTACCCGCCTGGCCGATCGTTTTGGCGTGCAATGTATTGTCGTTGGCATCGATACCTGGTTTGACGCAGAAACTGGCAAGTATCACGTCAATCAATATACCGGCGATGAAAGCCGTACGCGCGTGACCCAATGGGAAACGCTGGATTGGGTGCAGGAAGTGCAGAAACGCGGCGCAGGTGAAATCGTCCTCAATATGATGAACCAGGATGGCGTACGCAACGGCTACGACCTGGCACAGTTGAAGAAAGTGCGCGACGTGTGCCGCGTCCCGCTGATCGCTTCCGGTGGCGCTGGCACAATGGAACATTTCCACGAAGCCTTCCGCGATGCAGACGTAGACGGAGCGTTGGCGGCCTCGGTGTTCCATAAACAAATTATTAATATTGGCGAACTAAAAGCGTTCCTGGCGACTCAGGGCGTGGAGATCAGGGTATGTTAACTGAACAACTGGACTGGGAAAAAACCGACGGACTGATGCCCGCCATTGTGCAACATGCGGTGTCCGGCGAAGTTCTGATGCTGGGGTACATGAACAAAGACGCGCTGGCTGCGACAGAACAAAGCGGGCAAGTAACGTTTTACTCGCGCACTAAACAGCGTCTGTGGACCAAAGGCGAAACGTCCGGTCATTTCCTGAATGTGGTCAGCATCACGCCGGACTGCGACAATGATACCCTGCTGGTGCTGGTCAATCCTGTCGGCCCAACCTGCCACAAAGGCACGTCCAGTTGCTTTGGTGAAACAGGTCATCAATGGTTGTTCCTGTATCAGCTGGAGCAATTATTGGCTGAGCGTAAAACCGCCGACCCGGAAAGCTCTTATACCGCGAAACTCTATGCCAGCGGCACAAAACGTATCGCCCAAAAAGTGGGTGAAGAAGGTGTGGAAACCGCACTAGCTGCGACCGTAAACGATCGCCATGAGCTGACAAATGAAGCCTCGGACCTGATGTATCACCTCATGGTGCTACTTCAGGATCAGGAATTAGACATGACCACCGTGATTGAAAACCTGCGTAAACGCCATCAGTAGTTTTCATCAGGCATAAAAAAACCGGGCGCTTCACCAGAGCCCGGTTTTTTATTGCTGAGCGTTAAACTCAGGCTTTCGGCTGGTAGGTACGTAGCGCATTACGGCCCAGAACAATACCGGCACCGACCATTCCACCTAACAACACAGAGAGCACCAGAATAATGGAGCGTTTCGGGCTGTCGCGACGGAAAGGCAGTGTTGGCTTCATCACGTAACGATAAGCATGAATGTTCGAAACTTTCGGCTTATCATCCTTTCCACCCGTCATCAGGTGGGCTATATCAAGTAACGTCCCGCGTGTCTGATAGTAGCTATCCGGGAACGACAGAGGGCGTGTGGCTTCGTTTTTCACCATCGAACTCAACGCCTCGCTACCTAACATAAACAGAGTATCCGGCGAGACCTGGTCTGCCTGCTGTGCCTGCGGAAGTTTAATGTTCGCCTGCTCAGCTATCGTCAGCGCCTGCGTAATCTGCGCAATGCGCAGCGCTTTTTGCTCGGTAGCAACTCTTTCCTGAGTGGTCAGAGACTGCTCAAGATCGTTCTTACGTGAACCAATGTTGGATTTGAGATCGCCTTCAACCGCTTTGGCTACGTCGTCATCGACCTGCTGAATATACTCGGCCAGTCTCTGCTGCGCTTCTTCCGCAGTCTGTGCTGTGTAAGAGACACGCAACGGCAAGTTTTGCCCTTTCACTGCCGCTTCAATATTCAGTTTCTCAGGTTCTTCCTGGTTATCCAGGCTTTCGGAGAGAGCGGAAAATGAAGAGTTAAAACGAGTAACTAAATCTTGCTGGATGGCAGTAATCGAGGGTGCACTGTTGCCATACAAAATGTTCATCGCGTTAGCATAGCTGGTAACTTGCCCTGAATCCGGTTGTGTCACCAGCGCCGTAGAGGTCCATTTCTCTTTAGCAACCATGATGTAACCCACTGCAAGCAGAATGGCTACCACAACACAAATCACGATAGTGATCTTCCCACGCCAGATCTGCACGATAAGATCGATCAAATCGATCTGCTCCGGCTCGCTGTTGTGACCGGTAAAACGTTTGTTGTTATCCTGTGTCATACAAACCTTACTGCAAATTGAAGAAAAGCCCACAAGGCGGAATAGTCTACCCACGTACATAAGAATTACTATAAGAATTATGCCTGAAGCCCAAATAATTGACCGAAAAAAACGGCTACGCTAATTGTAGATAACGATTATCTTTTTGCACTCGCTAACGGTATGATTTTGCTTTCAGTTATCCCAGAGGCTCTGTGGTGCTTTTCTGGTCTGTTTTTGAGGAAAAATGATGAAATACCTGGTTACCGGCGCAGCCGGTTTTATTGGCTTTCACGTAGCTCAACGTCTGTTGCAGGCAGGGCATCAGGTTGTAGGGATTGATAATCTCAATGATTACTACGACGTTAGCCTCAAACAAGCGCGGCTCGATCTGCTGCAAAAACCTGGCTTCAGTTTCCAAAAAATTGATCTGGCAGACCGTACCGCCATGGCGTCACTGTTTGCTGACGAGCAGTTTGACAGAGTGATACACCTGGCCGCCCAGGCAGGCGTTCGCTACTCGCTGGAAAACCCACACGCTTATGCTGATGCCAATCTGACGGGTCATTTGAACGTGCTGGAAGGGTGTCGTCATAACAAAGTTCAGCACTTGCTGTATGCTTCATCAAGTTCTGTGTACGGTCTGAACCGCAAAATGCCCTTCTCGACCGATGACTCGGTTGATCACCCTGTGTCACTGTACGCTGCGACGAAAAAAGCCAACGAACTGATGTCGCACACTTACGCGCATCTGTATGGCTTACCGACCACTGGTCTGCGTTTCTTCACCGTCTATGGACCTTGGGGTCGTCCGGATATGGCCTTGTTCAAATTCACCAAAGCCATGCTCGAAGACAAAAGCATTGACGTTTATAACTACGGCAAAATGAAGCGCGATTTTACCTACATCGACGATATCGCCGAAGCGATTATTCGTTTGCAGGATGTCATTCCGCAACCGGATGAAAACTGGACTGTTGAAACCGGATCGCCTGCGACAAGTTCTGCGCCGTATCGCGTTTACAACATCGGCAACAGTTCCCCCGTTGAATTGATGGATTACATCACCGCGCTTGAAGATGCCCTAGGTATTGAAGCCGACAAGAACATGATGCCGGTTCAGCCTGGTGATGTACTGGAAACCAGCGCTGATACTCAGCCATTGCAGGAAGTGACTGGCTTCAAACCGGAAACCACGGTGAAAGATGGAGTGAAAAACTTCGTCGACTGGTATCGCGGTTTCTACAACGTGTAGTTTATCCGAACATTAATATCAGAAAGACAAAAGGCCCTCAAATGAGGGCCTTTTTGATAGTCATTCCCGAGGGTTAATCGTTACCAAACAGATCGCGGGTGTAGACTTTTTCAGCCACATCTTCCAGTTCAGCCGCCATGCGGTTAGAGATGATCACGTCGGCCTCCTGCTTAAAAGCGTCAAGATCGCGCAACACGCGTGAATGGAAGAACTCATCTTCCTGCATTACAGGTTCATAAATAATGACCTGCACGCCTTTCGCTTTAATGCGTTTCATAATCCCCTGAATCGATGAGGCACGGAAATTATCGGAACCGCTCTTCATGATCAGACGGTAGATGCCCACGACTTTTGGTTTGCGTGACAGTATAGAATCCGCCACAAAATCCTTACGCGTGCGGTTAGCATCGACAATGGCTGAAATCAGGTTATTCGGAACGGATTGGTAGTTAGCCAACAATTGTTTGGTATCTTTCGGCAGGCAGTAACCGCCGTAGCCAAATGAAGGATTGTTGTAGTGGTTGCCGATACGCGGGTCGAGGCAGACACCTTCGATAATCTGACGGCTGTCTAACCCTAAGCTTTCTGCATAGCTATCCAGTTCGTTGAAGTAGGCAACACGCATCGCCAGGTAGGTATTGGCAAACAGCTTGATAGCTTCCGCTTCGGTGGAATCAGTGAACAGCGTAGGGATATCTTTCTTAATGGCGCCTTCTTGCAGCAAAGCGGCGAAACGCTCTGCACGCTCTGAACGCTCACCAATGACAATACGCGACGGATGCAAGTTGTCATACAGCGCGCGTCCTTCACGCAGAAACTCAGGCGAGAAGATAACGTTGTCGATACCCAGTTCATCTTTCATCGACTGCGTGAAGCCCACTGGAATGGTGGATTTGATGATCATTACCGCTTTCGGGTTTATTGCCACCACGTCACGGATCACCGCCTCAACGCTCGAGGTGTTGAAATAGTTAGTCTTCGGATCGTAATCAGTTGGTGTGGCGATAATCACGTAATCAGCATCACGATACGCATCTTGTTTGTCCGTCGTTGCACGGAAGTTGAGCGTTTTGGTGGACAGATATTCTTCAATCTCTTTGTCGACAATCGGGGACCGCTTCTGATTGAGCATGTCCACTTTGGCCTGCACGATATCCAGAGCCACAACCTCGTGATTCTGGGCAATCAAAATGCCGTTTGAAAGGCCAACATAACCTGTACCGGAAATTGTAATTTTCATTAGAAGGCAACTTTATTCAGTTAACGGGGCAGAGATGGCTTTTTGCCACCACGATAATCAATAACTGTTGGGGGTTTTACCTCTTGCGTCGAGGCACTGTCAAGGCGAAGGGGGTGAATTACCCCGATGTTGAGGTGACATTCAGACTACTTCGAAAAACTGACGTTTTTTTAGCTAAAAAAAACCCGGAGACAAGCTCCGGGTTTGATATCAAATATTGATGAATAAGATTAATCCATCCATTCGGTGTGGAACACACCTTCTTTATCTGTACGCTTATAAGTGTGCGCACCGAAGTAGTCACGCTGTGCCTGAATCAGGTTCGCTGGCAACACTTCAGCACGGTAGCTGTCGTAGTAGGCGATCGCGGCAGAGAACGTCGGCACCGGAATACCATTCTGGACGGCATAGGCAACAACATCACGCAGCGCCTGCTGATAGTCGTCAGCAATTTTCTTAAAGTACGGCGCCAACAGCAGGTTAGCGATGTCTGCATTTTCAGCATAAGCATCGGTGATTTTCTGCAGGAACTGGGCGCGAATGATGCAGCCCGCACGGAAAATCTTAGCGATTTCACCGTAGTTCAGATCCCAGTTGTACTCGTTGGAAGCAGCACGCAACTGAGAGAAGCCCTGAGCATAAGAAACGATCTTGCCCAGATACAGTGCACGGCGTACTTTCTCAATAAATTCAGCTTTATCCGCAGCAGGTGTAGCCTGTGGGCCACTCAGCACTTTTGAAGCCGCAACACGCTGATCTTTCAAAGAAGAGATGTAACGTGCAAACACAGATTCGGTGATCAGAGACAGCGGTTCACCGAGATCCAGAGAGCTCTGGCTGGTCCACTTACCCGTACCTTTATTCGCCGCTTCATCGAGAATCACATCAACCAGGTAGATTCCATCTTCATCTTTTTTAGTGAAGATATCTTTGGTGATGTCGATCAGGTAGCTGTTCAGCTCGCCGTCATTCCATTCCGTGAACACCTGAGCCAATTCTTCGTTGGAGAGTTTCAGGCCGCCTTTCAGCAGAGAGTAGGCTTCAGCGATAAGCTGCATATCACCATACTCGATGCCATTGTGAACCATCTTCACGTAATGACCTGCGCCGTCAGGACCGATATAGGTCACACACGGTTCGCCATCTTCAGCAACAGCGGCGATTTTAGTCAGGATTGGCGCAACCAGTTCATAAGCGTGTTTCTGACCGCCAGGCATGATGGACGGGCCTTTCAGCGCGCCTTCTTCACCACCGGACACTCCGGTACCGATGAAGTTAAAGCCTTCAGCAGACAGTTCACGGTTACGACGTACGGTATCCGGGAAGTAGGAGTTGCCGCCTTCAATAATAATGTCGCCTTTTTCCAGATAAGGCTTAAGTGATTCGATGGCTTTGTCCGTGCCCTCGCCCGCCTTCACCATTAACAGGATGCGGCGTGGTGTTTCCAGAGACTCGACGAACTCCTGCACCGTGTAGAAAGGAGCCAGTTTCTTGCCTGGATTCTCGGCAATCACTTCTTCAGTTTTTTCACGGGAGCGGTTGAAGATGGAGACGGTATAACCACGGCTTTCGATGTTGAGCGCCAGGTTGCGCCCCATCACTGCCATACCGACGACGCCGATCTGTTGCTTGGACATTACATACTCCTGTCAGATGTGGATACCCCGTAGCCATTGAGGCTACGAGTCAAAAGTGAAGGACATGTTAACTCAGGTTGTAGGGCCGAAGGTAGCAATTGATGTCGTCTTTAGATGGCTTTCATAAACGCATTTCTGGATCGAACAATCAATAAGCGCCATCACGATGCAACACGACTTTGACAGTCTTGAAGAGGATGGCGATGTCATTCCAGAGGGACCAATTTTTGACATACCAGGAATCAAAATAGACTCGAGTGTCATAATCCACATCATTACGGCCACTGACTTGCCACAACCCTGTCATGCCAGGCTTTGCCATTAAATAGTAGTCAACATCTTCATCATAACGACACAGTTCTTCCGAAATAATAGGTCGTGGACCCACCAGGCTCATCTGCCCTTTAAGGACATTGAACAACTGGGGTAATTCATCAAGGCTCGTTTTTCGAATGAAGCGTCCGACCGACGTAACGCGAGGGTCATTTTTCAGCTTAAAATCTTTGTCCCACTCAGCTCGAGCTTCAGCATCGTTATCCAATAAATGTTGTAATACTTCCTGCGAGTTCATCACCATTGAGCGGAACTTATAGCAAGGGAATAACTTACCATGTCTTCCGACGCGCATATGACCATAAATTGCAGGCCCACCATCGCGAGTCACTTTATACCAAAGATAGACAAACAGCGGTGATGACAACAGAATAATAAAGGATGAGCAGATTATATCAAACGTACGTTTAAGGAAACGTGACGTCCGCTTAGCCAGATTGTTATTAACACGAAATATCATAACCTCATGGCTGAATAAAAAAGCCATATCTGTTCCATAAAGAGGCAGGCCACGAGTTGTAGGAATTACAGAAACATGGCGAAAACCATGTTTAGATAGCATTTTTAACCAATGATCACGTACCTCTGACTCATCGGATTCTACCGCAATAACAAACTGAACAACTTTACTATGAAAATTATCCAGTAACAGCGTCTCGTCATTAACGAATGTAATATCTTCCATATCTTCCGTCATGTCAGATTTCTCACCGAACATGAATTTCACATCGAAACCAAGGCTGACTTCACTTCTAAGAGCAAGGCAAGCGTCAGCTGCATTTTTTCCAGTGCCGATAATAATCGTAGTCTTCTTCCAGCATCCTAATTTATCTAAAAAATTTCGTGCGAGCACTCGTCCAACAGGCACAAGGGTCATGGCAAATATCCACGTCAATACCCAAAGATAACGAGAAGACTGCCATTTCGAAAATGCAATTACAGAGAGTTCAATAATTGCAAAGATGATTAATGTCCGAAATAACTCTTTTAGTTCAAACCAAAACGGTTTTCTATAAGAATAGTGCCGCAATCTAACCCAGAACCAGCCGATGCAAATAGCGGCCAGTGAGATATGGGTAATAACACGGTTATCAAACTCACTTTGGGGGATGAATCGAGGGAGATTACCCGTAAAAAAATCAAGCAGGCCTAATGCAATGAAAAATGGAACAACCAAGGCAATAAAATCGATAAGCGCGACAGTACATTTAGCATAAAAAAAGGCTTGGGAAGATGATATATTTTTATTCACTTAGTCTCCGACTTCCAATATGCTTTATGCATGCTTAATGCCTTACATTTTTCAGGCGATAGTCTTTTGAAATTCTTGCCTGCCTTATAACCAAGGAGCTTCATCGCATTATTAATGCAAGCAGGAACAATCCATAATGGGTTGCGTCTTATCAAATAGTTAGCCTCAGAGAATAGAAATTTCTTCCCTTCTCCAGTAGCTCCACCAAACATCTGATTGATCCACGGTTCACATGAATGAAACACGCCAATATCAAAATATCGTTTAAACTCAGCCAACGGCGTATAATTATGAGAGTGCTTAACTGCGACATCAGGACAGTAACCTATCGAGTAACCATTTTTTATGGACTTTGCGGCAAAGTACATATCTTCACAGAGGATAGTATTTTCAGGAAAGCCACCAAGCAAGGAAAATACATGTGAATGGTATGCTGAGAAAGAGTTTGATAAAAACACTGCTTTCAAGCCCATAGTGCAACAATTTGTTGGTGTAGCCTTATATGCTTCATCACGATAGTTATAATAACGGGCATGTTCTGCCAAGTAATTGGCATCATCATGAGGTAATTGCTTTCCGTAGATAGCAGAAATATCTGCATTGACTTCAAATCGTTTGACGATCTCATCAATAACTTTTTCTGGTGTTTGCAATATTGCATCTTGAGTCAAGAAAACCAAAAATTCGGCCTTCAATTTATCAATGCAATAGCGTGCAGCAATATTTCTCGTCCCACCATGATTGAAATCTTTTCTTTTGATACCAATCACATCAAAACCATATCCCTCAGAAATCTCTCTCGTAGAGTCAGTGGATTCCGAATCAATGGTTATGATGAAGACTGTTTTATTTTTAAGTTTAGAAAGTTGTAACGCAGCGCGTTCCCATATTTCACCGCCATTACAGGTTGGTACAATAACACAAACATTTTTATCCATAAACGCGACTCTTTTTTAAAAGTAATGTTTTGTAGATGTATAAAAAGACAACAGCCAGCACCTGCCCCAGCGCAACGCCATATACACCGTAAAGGTATGCGCCAACAGGCATAGCAATCACTCCAATGAGTGCTGCATAAATAGAAGATAATATTATTTTTTTATCTTCATTAAGAGCATACAATTCATAGTGAGGTAAAAGGGCGAAACTGTAAATAACGCTGCTAGCCATAAGTATGCCAAGAAGAGGAAAATAATCAACTAATGCAGGTTTATTCATCCAGAAAAGAAGAATATAAACACCAATCGGTAAACATACGAATAACAACAGACTCAATGCTGAGACAGACATTAAGAATTTCTTTTTATGAATAGCTAACGCACTTTGGTCATTATTCTTGACCGCAGTAATGATTTTAGGATATATCTGCATCACTACAACAGCGTCAACAAATGCTAGCAATGCACTTGCAAAACTCGAGTAAAAAGAATATATCCCAACAGCAGAAAGATTAGAAAAATAGTTTAACGAGTACCTATCAACAAGATAGAGTGATCGTAACGCTAAAGTACCAATAAGTAATGGAATGGCAATCTTAATTCCAGTCCACATCCACGCGTAATCAATTTCTTTCTTTCCAATTGAATATCGCCTCAATCTAATTACTTCGGGTATAACAAGTAATATAGAAATGGCTGAACCTACCAACCATAATGCTAAAATGACCGTAACTTCGCGCAACTTTTCATCAAAATACATGACAATAATAGCTATGTAAACCCAAATTCCTGATCGAATAAAAAGCGCAACATTTGCCTTAAAGGATTTATCAAGGACGACAAGCAAACGCATTGACTCTTGTGCCAAATGCTCTGCGACAAGGATCAAATAGAACCAAAAAATAAAATGTTGTGATAGGACATCGAAGTAAAATAACCCGTAGATAAATGGAAAACTTATACAATAAAATAATATATAAAAGTAGAATTGATTTTTAACAATTCTGAACCATTGTGGCCGCTCTACCGACAGTATTTCTCTTGACGAAAAAGTATAAAAATCCATTCCAACAAAAAAGAGTGCATAACTCACCGATGCAGCAAATAATGAGTATGCACCAAGCTCTTCCGTGGAGAGGAATCGCGCAATAAAAATGACTAAAACGAAGCGACTTGCTAGCGTGGCGCCTCGGATTATTAGATTATATATTCTCACAATTTAGATTTTGAGCTCATGACTGAGCGCGTAATTTCAAGGAATGTTTTGCCCATTGCCTCATCGGGTTCAAGATGGCAACCTTCAGCCCATTCATTCCATGCATTAATGAAAATCAACTGCTGCTCACTGTCATAAGCTGCCGTTGATTTCACCGCATACATTAGCCATTTTCTGAAATCGTCAGGATCATTGTTCTGAATAACAGTTGGCGTTTTTCTACGCGCAGTATTGTCCCAGGAAGGGAACACAGTAGGGTATTTGACATAATCGGTAGGCCACTTATGGGCCGTCTTCTCGGCAACAATCTGTTTATAATCAATTTTGTTAACAGCTGATACATTAACTTTCAACGATTGGAACACCGTATTAGGGAGTAGTTTTCGCGCGGAATCGACTAATACCTGAGAGGATGTTTTCTTGTTTTTTGGAAAATCATTTCGATTAGGCTGAAAATCCATAATTGCATCAAATCCTAAAGACAAAATTTGATCATCAGTCAGTTCGACAAAACCATTTTTGACTGCAACCAAATGAAGTTCGGGCACACCATGATCCGCCGCGTGCCGCCTGAATAAATTAATATATTCTTTAGGTTCAGGAATATTATCTACACGATAAATTAAAAAAACGGGACGGCCATTAACACAGATATACCTTGAGTCAAGAAAGTACGGCGCGAGATACTTTACATGAGCAGTAATATCATTAAGATCAGCATAATCTTGCTTAATCAGTACTTCCCGCTCCATTCCATCCCAAGCTCTAGTCCAATTTTCATTCGCCCAGCACATACAAAATGGAAAATCAGGCGTTTCTGTCGCAAGCATCTCCTCAACGGGTTGTTCTAATAGAAGTTCACCATTAAACCAATAGTGATAATAACAAAAACCATGGATGCCATATTGTTTCGCCATTGCAGCCTGCTTTTCTCTCGTTTCAGCAAGGCGTAAATCATAATATCCTAAATCTGCTGGAAGCTGAGGCTGATGATGACCTGAAAAACGTGGTTTTGCTTTTACAACATTACGCCACTCTGTAAATCCCTCCCCCCACCATTCATTATTCCGTTTTACCGGATGAAACTGTGGTAGATATAGGGCTATTAATTTTTGCATTTTTTAACCTTAGCTCAGAAAAAAACAACAACAACAAAAAATAAATTAAAAACTTGAAATCTATGATATTGTAAATATTACCCATATTCAACGCGTGCGTTTCGATCAATAACACTTTTGCCGAAAGAAACAAAGAAATAATGTTGGCATGCTCTATTGATTTCTTTATTAAGAATAAGGTAATACCAACCAAGAAACCAAATAGAATATTGAAAATGTAGCCAGAAATGTAACCTACTGAAGATATTAAGATAGCAGGGTATCCCATTGTGAATGTTATACCGCGTTCACAGTAAGAGTCAACCAGACTGGATGGCGCGATCTGATACATTAAAGAATAAAGGCCACCTGTTATTTTGCAATTATCGCTATAGGCATATAGATAGGATAATCCGCTCTCTGTAGATCCACCACCATCAATAGCCCACCATACCTCACCTTGTAAATTCAATATCCGGCTTTCTATAAATGAAAAAATACTACCAGGTAGTTGATGAATGTATTTATATTGGTAGTAAATGAGTCCATATAACAGTACAGAAAAAACAAAAATAAATATAATGGTTCTAGAATTAATAATATTTATTTTTTTGTACACAACTAATGCACCAAAGAGACCAATAAAGAAATATAAAAGAGTGAGAAATACACCAGTAAATTTCTCACCATATAACACATTGAAGAAACAAAAAACAAAAATTATATAAATGTAAGCTGATGTATCTTTTGAATCATTTAGCTTTAGCTTTGAAATATAGACGCCAAGTACAAAGGATAGAAGATATCCTTGATACAAAAAATTTCTAACCCCTGGGTGTGGATGACTAGCCCAATAATCAAAGCGTTGAACCCCTTGGAGTAACGGACTACCCCATAATACAGCGTTCAAAGCTAGCACACTAAAAATTAACACTGACAACAAAATGATAATTTGCTTCTCTAATCGAGAATAATCACCGTGAATCGTAAAGCAATACCTACTTATACGATATTTATTAAAGAAATTAAATGTCATCATTGCAACCATAAAAAAGGATAGTATATAAAACACTAACCTTGTGGTGCCTCCTGTTGCGTATGACATAACTTGCAATTCTTCGATGTAAGCCCCAGTTTCTAGTGATAAATTTGAAATGATTGCTGTGAAATGTGGGAAAATAAAAGGCATTAATAAAAAGAAAAAATACTGTTTATGCTTGTATAAATACCAACAAAACATGACAAACAAAATGAGGCTTATCGCACCACAAAAAACAAACATATCTGAACTGACAGTAACTGCCATTACTGCCAGCAATGATAATATATAAATCATTAGTGGGTATAAACGGATACCAGAAGATATTCTCACATATTCACCATTGTAAGTTTTTTAATCTGATGAGATAGATTTTTGAAATCAGGCATCTCTAGCTCAAACGGCGATTTATGTATGATATCAAGTATAGATTTATCGAGATCTTGACTGTTAATAGTATAAGCATACCCAATTTTTTCAAAGTTATCACAGGCAAATTGCTCATCATAAATCTGAATAGCCAATTTCCCCGCCATTGTAACTTCCAACAATGCTGTAGAGGTAAATGACAAAAACACATCATGTTCAATGATTGCATCATTCATGTTTCCATCAAAAATATTGGCCATGCTTTTTAAATATGGCGCATCAGTTTCCCAAGGATGAGGTTTAAAACTATAAGAGATATTTGCAGACTTAAGCTGTGATGTAAGTATGTCAATACAGTTGATATACTTAGTTTTATATAGCTCACCATATTTAAACCATGGCTGACCTAGAAAACAGACCTTAATCTCGTTCTTAGGTTTCGAATCCACAACTTTAGTAATAGGTTCATAGAAACCACCAACGATAACTTTATTCGGTGCTATACCTAAGCCTGTTATTATATTCTTCTGATTATTGTCGTAACAAATAAAGTAGTCACACTTCCATCCATCAATTATTTTCGCTTCAGTTTTAGACTGAAATAAGCCATGCTGGATGCAAACAGTCTTTATATTTGCTGCTGCGGCAATGTTACAGAAGGTACGTTGAAGGGGAAGTGAATCATTTTCAACGATTAACATTACCTGCGCGTTACGGTCAGACAATCGTGTTAGCACTTTCTGCATACAACACGATTTTTTCAACAAACTGGATCGAACATCCTGCGTAAAACCCGTACTGAGTAGCGTCCAAAAATCGCCATTAGGTAAATAGCTTAAGTTATTTTTTAGACAATATAATAGCTGCCGAGGACCACCTATTATGCAAATATCTTTCTTGGGAAAGGTATTTATCAGATGAGAAAATCTATTACCTAAAACAAAATACTTTATTTTTTCCTTAGGTCTAAGCCAATAAAAAACAACTCGGCATAATAAATCATAAAAAGGAAAAATCCACTTGGCGTTTTTTTTATATAGCTTTGATATGTTTTCAGTAAAATTCTCATCGATTACATTTCGTTGATTCACATATTCATATACATCATCCACGTTTAACATATTGCTCCTAACTGACCCTACTCAATAAACTCTATTTTCAATGGCTGGCCAGATGTCAAATCACAATTTGCATTATTACCGATAAACATATCATAGTATTTAGGGACTACACCAAATCCCGGCCTGATACTTTTGATATTATCAGATGTGAAAGCATCACCTTTCTTAATATCTTTAACCACATAAAGAGAACGACGGAACTTTACGTTTCCTTTCTCACTTTCTTTGCGTTCATAATTGACATGACCTAACGCCTGCCAAGCAATCTTAGCATCGCGGCACAAAGCACGAAGCTCAGTTGGTTCGAGTGAAAAACTGTCATCTGGCCCGCCTCCATTCCGGTCCAACGTAACATGCTTCTCTATTACACTCGCACCAAGTACCACCGAGGCTACTGCAGTAGTATTGTCAATCGTATGGTCTGACAGGCCCGTGATAACACCAAATCGCTCCGCCATGTCAGGTATTGTCGCTAAATTATAATCCTCAGCAGGCGCAGGATATCCGCTGACGCAATGCAATACAACAAGCTCCTTACAGCCACCTTCGTAAGCTGCATCAATTGCCTCCTGAATTTCTTGCTCATCAGCCATACCCGTAGAAATAATCATGGGTTTGCCCGTTTTAGCAACGTACTTGATTAACGGTATGTCGATAGCTTCAAATGACGCGATCTTATAAGCTGGAGCATCTAGCTCTTCAAGTAAGTCAACGGCAGTAAAATCAAATGGGCTACTGAAAATCGTGATGCCAAGTTCTTTTGCTTTGTCGAACAGAGGCTTATGCCACTCCCACGGCATTTGAGCACCTTTATACAAATTGAATAACGTCTGACCATCCCATAGTCCTCCGTGAATTTGAAAATCTTCGGAGTCGCAATCAATCGTGATGGTATCTGCGCGATAAGTTTGAAGTTTGATTGCATCAGCACCAGCAGTTTTAGCCTCTTCCATAATTTTAAATGCGCGATTAATATCACCATTATGGTTAGCCGAAAGCTCAGCAATAATATATGGAGGATGGTCTTTACCAATCTTACGACCATCAATAGTAATAAATTCATTCATTATTTTTTCTCACTAATATATTCGCTGGGTGATATTTTCTTTAATCCGATAGAATTAAATAGCTTTTGTGATGCATGATTCTCTGGCAATACAGTCGCCAGCAAACTAACATTATTATGTAGCATAATTACGCGCTTAATTGCTGCGCTTGCAATACCTTTTCCTTGGCATGCATCTGTCAAAAATATTGATATTTCGAGCTCCGCGTTTCCATGTTCTACTGGATCTAATCTTATTACACCGCAGCGCGTATCATGCTCAATCATGTAAAAATAGGATTTAGTATCCTTCAACTTTTTTTGCATCCAACTGACATGATTTACATACAGTGGAATAACCGGATCGCGGGCATATTGACGGGTTTTTGGTTCGCACTGAAGTTGATAGACAAAATCGATATCGTCCACTGTCGCTTGGCGAAGTGTCACATTCTTGCCATCTTTAGCAGGTAAACATACTATTTCTTGGGTGACCCGCGCAAGCCCCAGGCCGTCGCAGATGTCCATAGCCAGTAGCCGTTGACAATGATAATCCGTTGTAAGTCGATTCAACGCATTATGAAGTGTAGATTCTGTAATATCATCTGAATGTAAAACAATCGCCCCAATCTCTGAAAGGTTTTTAGCAATAGTTAACTGATTGTCTGCAATTGCAACATTAATCGCGGGTAAACCCATCACGCAGCGTTCCCATGTAGTCCCTCCCATCGCGCCTATTGCGAAATCGTGATCGGACATGAGTTCAGCCATATTGTTTACATTGGTCAAAATATTTACATTATACTTTGAGTTTTCTATCTGCTCGCGAATGACGTTTTGGTGGGGATAGGCCGCTCCCAAAACTACAGTGATTTTATCGATGTACGGAAAATCGCCATTTTCCAGACAGCACAGTACGTCACCCGTTACATTTTGAGCATCAACTCCCCCCATTGTCACCAATAATGTGCTGGGTACTTTTACCTGGGCTTTATGCGCTTTGGATAATTCTCTTAATGCTGAAAATGTTGGGTTAAGAAGTGCAAACTTCGTCCCGGCCAATATTTTGCCATTATTTTTATTTAATCTGGCGTATTCCCGTGCATCACGCTGAAAGGTTTGATCAATAAGTACGTCGGAGTAATGCTGACGATTGCATAGATCATCGACTACGACCAGTCGTGCAAAGGGAAATTGCTTTTTAACAAGTAATTCCCATTCACTGTCGAGTGAGTAGTGGTCAACAATAATAAAATCTGGTCTGCAGTTTTGTTGCTTAACAAGAGTAATAAAACATTCAGCATCATCCGACTGGCCTCCATTTAGCCAGGATTTTTCATCTCTAATGTAATCATCTGTCTCAACGGTGGTATTAATGACGAGTGTTTCAAAACCATTGATTTCTATTTTCGGAATGATATTCCCATTATGGTTTTTAGAAACGAAAATACAATTTAAACCTAACGACCTCAATGAGCTTGCTAAATTTAGGCATCGAATAATATGACCAGAACCTATTGATAAAGATGAATCAACTCGCAGAAAGACATTCATTTTTTAACTCCATGGCCCTGAACAACCATTCAGCAACCCGCCAATCCTCTGGTGTATCAATGTCCTGTACTCGCTCACGTGGTAGTTCTATTGAATATGATTCAGCGCTAAAAATGGGTTTCTCAATGCGCCAGGCCTCTGACGTACCCCAGTAAAATTGTCCGGCATCATGCCAGGATTCTTCAAGGTCCTGAGAACGAACATGGAACATGTCAGGTGAAAACATACTAATCCGTTGTTCTTCACTTACTTTCAATGCTCGCTGGATAGGATAGGGATACCTTGCCACCGTGAAGGCATAATCGCCTCCCTGCTCTTGAAGGGTAAGTAATCCGCCTGCAATATCCACTGGTCTTATAAAAGGTGCAGTCGCATAGATGCAGCATACAAAATCTACCGCGCAACCATTCTCCATCAACCACTCGGTTGCATGGCGAATGACAGGAATAGTTCCTGCAAAATCATTGGAGAGTTCTTCGGGACGCATAAATGGTACTTCAGCACCATTATCGCGCGCTACCGCAGCAATCTCTTCATCATCCGTCGATACAATGATTCGATCGAAGACCCCGCTCTTTCGAGCGGCGTCGATTGACCAGGCAATCATAGGTTTCCCACAAAAATTTTTAATATTTTTACGCGGGATACGTTTACTGCCACCCCGAGCAGGAATGATTGCCACTTTCATTTAAAAAAACTCCCGGATGCTTTTGATAACAAAATTTTGCTCATCATCACTCAGCGTGGAATACATTGGGATACTTATTGCGCGTGAGTAATAATCTTCGGAAACAGGATAATCACCGACCTTATGCCCTAACTGCTGATAATGCGGCTGGGTATGCACGGGGATATAATGCACATTAACACCAATTCCCTTATCTCGCAGATGGTCAAACAAAGGTTTACGTTGCGCTGGGTCATTAACCATTAATGGATATAGATGCAATGCACTATATCCATCATCATCCTGTACTGGAGTTGTGACAGGAACACCCTTAAATGCTGTATGGTAACGTTTAGCTAGCTCATGACGTCGCGCCACGAAACCATCAATCCGTTTTAGCTGACTCACACCGAGTGCCGCTTGCAGCTCGGTCATTCGATAGTTCAAACCGAGACCTATCTGCTGATAATACCAGCCACCCTCGGCTTCTTTAGTCATCTTTTCGCTATCACGGGTAATACCATGGCTGCGTAATAGCTGCATTTTTTCCGCAAGCTCAGCATTGTTCGTTAGCGCCATTCCACCTTCAGCGGTAGTAATGATTTTTACAGGATGGAAGCTAAGGATGGTGATATCAGCAAATTTAGAATTGCCAATCTTACCGCCCTGATAATTACCACCAATCGCGTGAGAAGCATCTTCAATAATAGCGAAGCCATACTCTTTGGAGAGTCGATAGATCGCTTCCATTTCGCAGGACTGACCAGCAAAGGCAACAGGAACGACAACTTTTGGAAGCTGTCCCCGCATTTTCGCAGAAACCAACTTAGCCTCAAGCACCCTGACGCTCATGTTGTAAGTTTGAGGATCAATATCAACAAAGCTAACACTTGCATCGCAATAGAGTGCACAGTTTGCAGACGCAACGAATGTATTAGGCGATGTCCATAACCAATCGCCCTTCTGCAGACCCAGAGCAAGACAAGCAATATGCAATGCGGATGTCGCACTATTCACCGCGATAGCATGCTGCACGCCTACATAATCCGCGATGGCTTGCTCAAATTGAGGTACGCAAGGACCCTGGGTCAGGAAATCAGATTTCAGTACCTCAACAACCGCATTAATATCTTCTTCAGAGATATCTTGCCGTCCATAAGGAATAAATTTCATTAGATGTTGCCTACTTTTTCGCGGTTGTCATCAATCCACTGGCGCAATTCCTCAATACTCATCCATTCAGGATTGCTGTCACTTTCGTACACAAAGCCTTCCGGTACTTTCTTACCGTCTTTGATACGTTCTGGGGTGTCACACCAGTTATGGATAGCTGGCAAAATTTTATAATGCTCAGGGTATTCGTAAGTGTAATAAGCGTCTTCAGCACTGATCATCTGCTCATGCAGTTTCTCGCCAGGACGAATACCGATTACTTTCTGAATCGCGTCTGGCGCAACAGATGTGGCTACATCAACCACTTTCATTGATGGAATTTTCTTAACGTAAATTTCACCGCCAACCATGTCTTCAAAAGCATGCCAAACCAACTCAACGCCCTGCTCAAGCGTAATCATAAAGCGGGTCATACGATCATCAGTGATTGGCAGTTCACCCTTATCTTTAATGGACAGGAAGAAGGGAATGACCGAACCGCGCGAACCCATAACGTTACCGTAACGGACTACAGAAAAAGATGTTTTGTGGCCACCAGAGTATGAGTTACCGGCAACAAAGAGTTTGTCAGAGGCAAGTTTAGTCGCGCCGTACAGATTCGCAGGGCTGCTTGCTTTATCGGTAGATAGAGCAACAACGCGTTCAATACCTTTATCAATACAAGCATCGATAACGTTCATCGCGCCATTAATGTTTGTTTTTACACATTCAAACGGATTGTATTCAGCGGTAGGAACAATTTTGGTTGCTGCAGCATGGACAACGAAATCGACACCATCGAGCGCACGATGCAGGCGTTCTTTATCGCGCACATCCCCAATGAAGAAACGAATGCGGCTTTCATCTTTAAAATGCTTTGCCATTTCCCACTGTTTCATTTCATCACGAGAATAAATAATAATCTTTTTAGGATTATATTTTTCTAATGTCATACGAACAAATTTATTACCAAACGAGCCAGTACCACCAGTTACTAAAATTACTTTATCGTTAAACATAATTTACACTCTATACATTAGATAATTACAGATGCATCTGACATCGTTAAAAATATTCAGCCTGATTAAATAACGGCTGAGCTTGGTCCTTTTGTGATAAGTTTAGTTCAATATTTAACGGCCATTCAATGCCTATCCTTTGGTCACTCCAAAGAATGCCACGATCATGTTCAGGAGAATAATAGTTAGTCGTTTTGTAAACAAACTCAGCCGACTCACTCAGTACCATGAAGCCATGTGCAAATCCCTCAGGGATCCAAAGCTGTCGTTTATTCTCAGCAGAGAGAATGACACCGGTCCATTGACCGAACGTCGGTGACGATTGTCGAATATCAACCGCCACATCAAATACTTCGCCGGCAATGCAGCGAACCAGCTTACCCTGCGCATGAGGTTCTAATTGGTAATGAAGTCCACGCAACACACCTTTCGCTGATTTAGAATGGTTATCCTGCACAAACTCAACTTTACGTCCAACAGCTTCTTCAAAAATCTTTTGACTAAAACTTTCAAAGAAGAAGCCGCGGGCGTCACCGAAGACTTTAGGTTCAAAAATCAGAACATCCGGAATATCAGTCTTAATTACGTTCATCAATCAATAACCTTTAATCATTTTCAGAAGATATTGCCCATACGCATTTTTCGACAAAGGCGCAGCTAATATTTTCACCTGCTCAGCATCAATAAATCCTTTGCGATAAGCAATCTCCTCAGGACAGGATACTTTCAGCCCCTGACGCTCTTCTATCGTCTCAATAAAGTTGCTGGCCTCTATCAGACTCTGATGTGTTCCCGTGTCTAACCAAGCGTATCCGCGCCCCATCATGGCAACCGATAAGCGCCCCTGCTCAAGGTAAATACGGTTAATATCCGTGATTTCCAATTCACCACGTGCAGAAGGTTTAAGGTTTTTCGCCATTTCAACAACGCTGTTGTCGTAAAAATAGAGGCCTGTTACGGCGTAGTCACTTTTAGGTTCAACTGGCTTCTCTTCAAGGCTGATTGCCGTACCGCTTTTATCAAATTCCACAACCCCGTAACGTTCCGGATCTTTTACGTGATAAGCAAATACAGTTGCACCACGCTCCTGGCTAATGGCCGTTTCCATGAGTTTTGGGAGATCGTGGCCATAGAAGATGTTATCGCCCAAGACCAGTGCACAGTCATCATTGCCGATAAACTCTTCACCAATAATAAAGGCCTGCGCCAGTCCGTCTGGGTTTGCCTGCACTTTATACTGAAGACTAACCCCCCACTGGCTACCATCGCCCAGCAATTGTTCAAAACGAGGTGTATCCTGCGGTGTGCTGATGATGAGAATATCTCGAATGCCCGCCAACATTAATGTTGAGAGCGGGTAGTAGATCATAGGCTTGTCATAGATCGGAAGAAGTTGTTTACTCACGGCCATCGTTACCGGATAAAGACGAGTACCCGACCCACCAGCAAGAATAATTCCCTTACGCGTATTCATTTCATCATCTCTTTATGCACAAAATGCCATGACCAGGCATTTTTTTATATTTAGATTGTTGTCGTCGTAAACAACTCTGCCAGCATACGTTTAACGCCCATTTCCCAGTGCGGGAGCGTCAAATCAAAATTACGCTGGAACTTTTGCGTATTCAGCCTGGAGTTATGAGGGCGTCGGGCAGGTGTCGGATAAGCACTGGTGTCGAGTGCATTCAATTTGTTAAGTGCCAACTTGATACCTGCTTTGCGTGCCTCATCGAACACCAGGGCAGCAAAATCATGCCATGTCGTTACACCCGAAGCCACGAGATGGTAAAGGCCTGCAACATCCGGTTTATTCATCGCAACACTGATGGCATGTGCAGTACAGTCCGCCAGTAGCTCTGCGCCGGTCGGGGCGCCAAACTGATCGTTGATCACCGACAGCTCTGCACGTTCTTTTGCCAGGCGCAGCATGGTTTTAGCAAAATTATTGCCTTTGCCTGCATAAACCCAGCTGGTCCGGAAGATAAGATGTTTTGGACAATTTTCCTGAACCGCCTTTTCACCCGCCAGCTTAGTTTCGCCGTATACATTAAGCGGTGCAGTCGCATCTGTCTCAAGCCACGGGGTCTCTCCCGTACCAGGGAAAACATAATCAGTTGAGTAATGAACAACCCAGGCGCCGATTTTTGCTGCTTCAATTGCAATAGCTTCAACACTGGTTGCATTGAGTAACTGTGCGAACTCAGGTTCAGATTCCGCTTTATCCACCGCAGTATGCGCCGCAGCATTAACAATAACGTCGGGTCGAATTTTTCGAACAGTTTCCGCCACGCCCTGAGGATTACTGAAATCGCCACAGTATTCCTTTGAATGGACATCAACTGCAATAAGATTCCCCAACGGCGCAAGCGCACGTTGCAGTTCCCAGCCTACCTGCCCCGTTTTACCAAACAGAAGAATGTTCATTAGCTGCGGTCCTCATAGTTCTGCTCAATCCAGGTTTTGTAGGCGCCACTTTTAATGTTCTCAACCCATTGAGAATGGGTCAGATACCATTCGACCGTTTTACGAATCCCACTTTCAAAGGTTTCTTCTGGCTTCCAACCTAGTTCACGGCTGATTTTATCGGCATCTATAGCGTAACGACGGTCATGTCCTGGACGGTCGGTAACATAAGTAATCTGGTCACGGTAGGAACCCGTTTTCGGCACAATTTCATCAAGCAGATCGCAGATGGTATGCACAACATCGAGATTTTTCTTTTCATTATGACCACCGATATTGTACGTTTCGCCCTTCACACCTTGTGTAACCACGGTATAGAGCGCACGAGCATGGTCTTCTACGTAGAGCCAATCACGAATCTGATCGCCTTTGCCGTATATCGGCAGCGCTTTCCCTTCGAGCGCATTAAGAATAACGAGCGGGATAAGTTTTTCAGGGAAATGGTATGGGCCGTAATTATTCGAACAGTTAGTTACGATAGTCGGCAAACCGTAGGTGCGTAACCATGCACGCACCAGATGATCGCTCGACGCTTTTGAGGCAGAGTAAGGGCTACTCGGCGCATAAGCGGTTGTTTCGGTAAATAGCGGCAGTTCTTCACCTTGTGCTATTTCATCCGGATGAAGTAAGTCGCCATAGACCTCATCAGTAGAGATGTGATGGAAGCGGAACTTCGCTTTTGTCTTAGGATCTAGATCCGACCAATATTTGCGCGTCGCTTCTAAGAGCACATAAGTCCCGACGATATTAGTTTCGATGAAAGCTGCCGGGCCGGTGATCGAACGATCAACATGACTTTCAGCAGCAAGGTGCATGACTGCATCCGGTTGATGTTCCGAAAAAATACGCGCCATTGCTTCAGCATCACATATATCAGCCTGTTCGAAATAATAGCGGTTGCTATTTTCAATATCTGACAAAGATTCAAGGTTGCCTGCATAGGTCAATTTATCGACATTAACGACTTCATCTTGAGTATTATTAATAATGTGTCGAACAACTGCAGAACCAATAAATCCTGCGCCGCCGGTAACGAGAATTTTCACGTGAGATATCGCTCTTAATCTATAATAGGTAAATAAGAATTCGAATGTTCTATCAATTACTTGTTTGCTTAGTGCCCTGCAAGCAACGCTACCGCCCCTGGCTCAACAGCTACCAGTGCACTGCACGTAATGTCAGTATGTGTCCCAGACGAATGATTAAAATCCATCCATCTAGCATGTAAATCTAATCCATTATTGTGGTCTTAAACACCATTCAAAACAAGGGAAAATCCCTGTGAATTGATACAAATTTGCGGTTCGAACTACCCGTTTTAGCTGCTGATTTTAAACGGAAAAACGGCAGTGACATTATGAACGCATCCTCTACGCTCATAACCTCCCCCTGCCGTTTAAGTCTGGCACTCTGTGCCTTATGGATCAGTCAATCAGCAGCTTCTTAATGCTTTCTCTGAACTTCGCGCCTTCTTTCAGGTTGCGCAGTCCATACTGAACAAACGCCTGCATATAGCCCATTTTTTTGCCGCAGTCGAAACTGGCGCCGGTCATCAGCATTGCATCAACAGACTGTTTTTTCGCCAGTTCTGCGATGGCATCTGTTAACTGTACGCGGCCCCAGGCTCCCGGTTCGGTACGCTCAAGTTCAGCCCAAATTTCACCTGACAGCACATAGCGCCCAACGGCCATTAAATCAGAATCCATGGTATGCGGCTGGTCAGGTTTTTCGATGAAATCAACGATACGGCTGATTTTACCTTCCACTTCCAGCGCTTCTTTGGTTTTGATGATGGAGTACTCGCTGAGATCCCCTTCCATATGCTTCGCCAGCACCTGGCTGCGACCGGTTTCGTTGAAACGGGCGACCATCGCGGCAAGATTATAACGCATCGGGTCAGCGGTAGCAGTGTCCAAAATGATATCGGGCAGCACGACGACAAACGGGTTATCACCCACAATCGGTCGCGCACAAAGGATAGAGTGACCCAGGCCAAGCGGCTGTGCCTGGCGCACGTTCATGATGGTCACGCCTGGCGGGCAGATTGCCTGCACTTCGGCCAGCAACTGGCGCTTAACGCGCTGCTCAAGCAGTGACTCGAGCTCATAAGAGGTGTCAAAGTGGTTTTCAACCGCATTTTTAGATGCGTGGGTGACCAGAACGATCTCTTTGATCCCCGCAGCAACCACTTCGTCGACAATGTACTGAATCATCGGCTTATCGACGATCGGCAGCATTTCCTTCGGAATGGCCTTAGTGGCAGGAAGCATATGCATCCCAAGACCAGCTACCGGAATAACTGCTTTCAAATTACTCATTATCATGTCCACCTATGAATGGTTGGAGAATTATAGCCAGTCAGGACGTTTTATCCAGCACGTTTTTTTGATGATACCTGGCAAATTTTGATAAAACCTCGGGCTTAATCCGAGAGTTGCAGCGATATTCCAGGAATCATCGTAATTATCTTCCCGGCAGCCGAAAATTTAACCCGTTCGCGTTCACGGTGTGTTGATCCACCCGGTCGATATCGACGGAACGCTGGCCTTTTTCATTCACGGCTTTGATGTTTGCCAGTGACAGAAGCGTGTCTTCCTTGGCCATAAACTTACCGCGTACATCTTTACGTAGATCGAAGTTCATCGACAACGCCGGGCCACGTTCCGCGTCCTGCATCACATTGATATTGCGCATGAAAAGATGCTGCGGTTTGTTGTGCAACTCCAGTGACGCGCGTTTCAGATTGAGATTGGTGATCGCCACAAACGACTGTGCATTGCCCGAAGAAATCTGGATCCCGCGTAGCTTGTACGGCAGCGTCGTATTGTCCATCCGAATGTCATTTAGCTTGAAGTTCTGCGGGATGGAGAGGTAGTTACCTTTGATAACGCCATAGCCTATCAGCATCCCGGCGCTACTGACCATATCAACGTTGTCTATTATGAAATTATCACAGCCGTAAATGGCGACCGTGGCGTTATCAATGCCCGCCTTCTTGCTGAACTCCGGGGTGATGTTCTTGGCCTTGATATTACGAATAATGAAGTGCTTACCGTTTTCGACATGGACCAGTTGTCGGCAGTTGCTCCCCGTGATGTTAGCCACCACAAAGTTCTTCACCGCCTGGTCTTCCGGGTAGCCGTTGTCATAAGTGCTTCCCGCCAGCCCAATGCCAATGCCCCAGTTGATTTTGCCGTTGGTGCAGTTGATGTTATCGATCACATGATCGGAGATGAGAATGTTCTTATCGTTGATCGCCACATTCCATTCGATGGCATCGCCTTGTAACTCGATGAATCGACCGTTAGTAATTTTTACGCCGTCGAACTGGTTATGAAACCCCTGCCGCAGAATGCCGTAATTGGCCTTTGTAACGGTGATATCGTCGATAAGCAAATTACGCATCGTGCGCTTGTCTTTACCGCCAATATAGATTTGCGCCACAGGGCCGTAACCGCTCAACGTCACGCCCTGAATCACGCAGTCGGAACCACGAACATCCAGGCAAATATTGTCCAGGCAGCCGCTCTTGCCGACAATTTTACAGCCATCCTGTAACGCGAATCGTCCACGACCATTGCCTTTAAGCGCCCCGGAAACCAGCAGCGTTTTGCCCGCAGGCATGATTATCCCGGTGTTGATGTTTTCACACACCACACCCTTCGGGACTTCAACCACATCGCTGTCTTTAAACGCATCATTAAATGCTCGGATCCAGTCGTTACCGGGATTGTAATTGCGGATATCAACGGCCTCATTTCGCCCTAATGCGCGGGCGGCAGGCATGTTGATGAGAGGCAGTGCGGCCAGCGCAGAGCTGGCCCCAAGGAAGGAGCGGCGTGAAAGGGAATACTTTTTATCCGTCATGCGACCTCGTTTACAACGTCTGCAGCAGGCTGGCTAACTGTTGGTTAATCACCTGCTGGTTGAATTCAGATTCGACTTTAGCTCGCGCTTTAGTCACGACGGGTTGCAATGCCTGGCGGTCAACAGCGCCAAGTGCGTTGAGCCTGTCGGCGAGCGAAGCGGCGTCATTTTCCGGGACCAGCCAACCGGATTCCCCGGCATCAATGAGTTCAGGAATGCCGCTGTGTACGGTTGAAACAACAGGAATACCCACCGCCATAGCCTCCATCAGGGCAACTGGAATGCCTTCCATGTCGCCATCTGCCCCGGTGATCGACGGCAGCAGGAAGACGTCGGCTTCGTCCAGCATCGCTTTCACTTCGTGGCTCGGCTTAAAGCCCGGCATTTCAATGACATCTTCGAGTTGATACTGCTCGATGAGCGTACGCAGACGGCGCTCCCACGGGCCAATCCCCAAAATGCGATAATGGAACCGCACGCCGCGTTCTTTGAGCTGACGACAGGCTTCAATCGCCACGTGCAGCCCTTTTTTCTCGGTCAGACGGGCTACGGAAATGATTTGCAGCGTCTCACCCGGCGCTTTCACCGGGCGCAGCGCAAAGCGTTCCATGTTGACGCCCATCCGCGACACCACGATTTTCTCCACCGGACAGCCCATGGTTTGCAGGCGACCGGCCCACAAATCGCTTATCGGCAGCATCACATCCCCACGACGAAACAACTGCTGATACTCCGGCGTGTAGTGGCTGAGCACCTCGCGACTGGAGATGTCTATCCCGTGGAATACGGTGGCAATTTTTCCGCGTAAAACGCCCAGCTCGCGCAGTTTGGCAGCGGTGACACCCGCCGGGCCAAAGTGCGCGATAAAGACGTCGGCAGTAAACGGCTGTGGGTTTTGCGACACAATCGAGGAAAGGATGAGGTGGCGAGCTTCATGGCCATAGCGGCTGGCGTTCAGCGCCCGGAAGGTCGCACCGCGGTGCAATCCTTTCAGGGTGCTAAATGCGCGATAACGCAGTTTGGCGAGTTTCCCCGCAGGCTCATCCTGCAACCAGCGGGTTTTCTGCGCCAGACCGTAGCGCGTATAGGCCTCATGAGTGTTAGTCATGTCGCCCTTCAACAGCGCGACAATTTCCACTTCATAGCCCATTTCGATAAACGCCACGATCTGATTTAAAACGAAGGTTTCAGACGACAACGGAAATTTTAACA
This sequence comes from Scandinavium sp., assembly GCF_036271055.1. Classification (GTDB taxonomy): domain Bacteria; phylum Pseudomonadota; class Gammaproteobacteria; order Enterobacterales; family Enterobacteriaceae; genus Scandinavium. Next base: position 80,158 of record NZ_DATBBJ010000027.1, read on the forward strand.
GGAAGAAACCAACCTTCATTTCCCCTCCCCGATGCGGTCCAGCACGGATTTCACCATCTGCAAACCGTTCTGGCGTTCAGCTTTCACCGCCACACGCAGACGTTCGTTGATTGCCGGAAGCTGTCCGAGCGTATCGGCAACCATCGAGCCCAAACTGCCGTCCAGCAGATGGCGAATGTCCATCGCCATTTCCGGCATCCCCAGTTGCTGCATGATCCCGGCAGATTTGTGCTCGTAGTTAATGGCAATGGCTGGCGTGTCGAAATTCATTGAGATAATCGCTGAATGCAGGCGTGTACCAACGGTCAGGTCGCAAGCGCCAAGAATTTTACCCATTTCTAGGTCGTTCAGCTCATCCATCACCACGTGGTACTTCGATGGGTCGCTGATGTGTTTTTGCAGATTCAGCGCCACCATGCGGTCATCTTTATTGTAGCTGTCGATGCCAGTACAGGTCGAAAGCGCAATCACCTGATACCCGGCGTCGATAATGCGGTTCACCACGCCGGCAAACGCTTCTTCGTACGCTTGCTGAGTGGTGCCGAGGCGTTTATCAAACGGTGCCAGTTCGCGCAGAGTGACGGCGACGGTTTTGTGCTGACCAATCTTGTTTAGCCAGTGTTCGACGGCGTAGCTGGCGGTGTAATCTTCGTCGTGATGATCGACCAGCCAGGCGGTATCAACGCCCTGCTCCACTTTGGCGGTGGTAATGTCGCTGCGCTCCATCATATTCAGGCTGACGGATTCACGCAGGATCAGCGCATCACACTGACCGAAAACATAGTTCGCCAGTTGATTGAATTGCGGATCCTGGAACGGGCCGACGCTGTGACCAATCATGTACAGCGGCTTTTTCGCCATAAAGGTACACAGCGCATGTTCAAACTGTGGCGCGCCATAGAGGTCAACGAAGAACGAACCGCCGACCTGAATAATCGCATCATAGTTACCGAGCAAACGGACAAAATCAGTGAAGCCCTGTGCGATAGCAATATTGCGCAGCTTGCCGCTGTCGGTCACGCGGGAGAGCAACACCTGATGCTGGTAACGACGACGCAGCACTTTCTTCACGCGTCCCATCACGCCCGCCGCGCTGTTGTGCTGTTTCATCTGCGTGTACAGCGGGTCGCCCATCACCGGGCGATTCAGCAACCAGGATGAACTGACCGGATAGCGGCTCATGACGTCCACTTCCGCGTCAGGGTTCAGAGTATTGATGGCATCCAGCAGGCCGCGCAAAATGGCGCTGTCGCCACGGTTACCGCAAGTGTGGTTGCCAAGGATCAGTAATTTCATGAGGACCTCTTTAATCCACGCATACTTCTGGCGATCTCTGCGTTGGCTGCCATCGTTCACCCCAGTAACTTACTCAAGTAAGCTCCTGGGGATAAACGCTGTTGCCGCCTTGACCTCACCAGAATTATTCGTGTCTTTGATTTTGATAATGTTATGTGTGCGCTCTAGCCCGCACGCAGCAGCACTTTCATTTTTTCGCTACGGCACAGCTGGCGTTTCATTTCGACCACCAGCGGATGCCGTGACAGCACAATCATTAGCGCGAAGGCCAACACGCCCGCGGCAATCTGCATCACCAGCAACAGTGGCAGAGACATCGCGCCATTAAATGCCACGCCAAGCCCGTAACTCACGGCCAGCGTCGGCAGCGACAGATATAGCGGCAGCCACAGGCTGAGAATGTATTCACGGTAGCTGGAGCCCAGCACCGGTTTAATCATCACGAAGTAACTCAGTACGGTGTTCACGACCTGCACCAGCAGGAAGCCGAGCGTCACGCCCAGCGCACCGGCCAAATGGCCGCCGATCAGGATCGCCGGAATAAACAGGAAGGTTTTGAAGACGTTGAATTTAAAGCTGATGTCCACTCGCGCTTTCGCCATCAGCAGTGAACCAATTGGATTACCGACAGAACGCAGCAGACCCACCACGCACAACAATTGCAGGACAGGCACGATGCTGACCCACTTTTCGCCGAACACCAGCGGCACCACGTTATTACTGACCACCATCAGGCCCAGTAACACCGGGAAATTGATGATGCCGACAACCGACAGCAGCTTGTAAAAGTTAACGCGCAGTTTGGCGGTGTCGTCCTGAATTTTGGCGAACGCCGGGAACAGCACGCGGGTGATAATCGGGTTGAGTTTCATCGGCGGCACAACAGCGACGTTATAAGCCAGGTTGTAGCCCCCGGCGACGCTCGCGCCGAGAATGCGCGCCAGCACCAGCGTAGAAAGGTTGGTATTCACATAGTTGATGATGCTGTCGGCGGTCAGCCACGCGCCAAAGCGCAAATTCGACGAAACAGATGCCAGCGAGAAATGCAGGCCCGGACGGTAAATCCGGCGGCCAAACCAGCCGAACAGCAACGTACGCACCGCGCTGTTTACCAGATAACCGAGAATAGCGGTCATCGCCAGCGGCCAGAAATGCGCGCTCACCACGGTGAAGGTGAAACCCGCCAGCACGGCGGAAGTTTCAATCATGCCAATCTTGTTGAATTCCAGCTCTTTTTGCATCAGCGCACGGAATTGCTGCCCGTGTGGGATCACCACAAATGCAAACGACAGCGTGCGCATCAGCGGCGCCAGATCCGGGTTATGCAGCACATCGGCAATCACGCCGCTCAGTGAAAACACCAGCGCAAACACCACAATCCCCAGCCCAACGTTCAGCCAGTACAGCGTCGTCAGTTCGAGATGGCTGATTTCTTTACGCTGAATAATCGAGTTGGCGATACCGAAATCCGACAGCGTGTCTGCCAGGGCGATGATCACCAGCGACACGGTCAGCAGACCAAACTGGTGATTGTCGATAATGCGCGCCAGCACGGTCATCTGCACCAGCCCCAGGCCGATGATCACCACCGTTGCCATGGCGGACCATTTCGCGCCGCTGATGGTTTTTTCTCTCAGGCTCATGTCGCTACCTCAATACGCTGCTTTGTTGACAAAGCCTTTGAAAATCGTCAGGAACACGATGCGAATATCAAACCACAGGCTCCACTCGCGGATGTACTCCAGGTCGAACTCGATGCGTTTTTCCATTTTTTCCAGCGTGTCGGTTTCCCCGCGCCAGCCGTTGATTTGCGCCCAGCCGGTAATACCTGGCTTCACTTTATGACGCAGCATGTAGCCTTCAATCAGCGGACGATATTCTTCGTTATGCGCTACAGCGTGCGGACGAGGGCCAACAATCGACATCCCGCCGGTCAGCACGTTGATGAACTGCGGTAGCTCGTCCAGTGAAGTACGGCGCAGGAAGTTGCCCACGCGGGTGACACGCGGATCGTTTTGCGTTGCCTGCGTCACCACTGCGTCGTTTTCCATCACTCGCATCGAGCGGAATTTCCACACTTTGATAGGCTTACCGTCCATACCGTAACGGGTCTGACGGAAGATAATCGGCCCCGGAGATGTCACTTTGACCGCCAGCGCAATACAGGCCAGAACCGGGGAAATCAGCAGTAAAATCATCGTCGCAAGCACGATGTCTTCTACGCGTTTCAGCACACGGTTGAAACCAGACAGCGGCGTGTCGTACAGCGGCACCACTGGCACACCGTTCACTTCGTCGATACGGGAATGGAGAATATTGAAGGTGAACACGTCAGGAATGAGGATCACCGAACAGGTGGTGTCTGCCAGCTCACGGACCAGATCTTTAATGCAGGCTTCTTCTTTCATCGCCAGCGCGATGTAGACGTTGTGAATTTTACCCGCACGCGCATCTTCCAGCAGTTGCTGATAATTTCCCGCCCAGTCGTTACCTACGCCGCCCGGTTTGGCATCGTGATAACTCCCGACCACTTCAAACCCAAGCCACGGCTGGTTGCGGAAACTGTCCATTAAGATCTGGCCGGCAGGCATATCGCCGGCAACGGCTACCTGGCGGATGTTGTATCCGCGATTGCGCAGCCAGCCCACGCCAAAGCGGATAAACGCTCTGCACGCGACCATGCCGCAGGTGCTCAGCAAATACCACGCCAGCCAAACCGTAAGGCTGTTGTTGAAATCGTTATTGAAGGCCAGCAGTCCAGCGCAAAGAATGAGCGCTAAGGTCCAGTTTTGCAGGAGTAACAGCAGTTCGGTCGTCATGCGCACACCGCGCCATGAACGGTAAAAATCCGTCATCCCGCCGATCATCTGAAATACCACTAGGGTAATCAGCGCCATCAGCAAATGCATGTAGGAAAACGGCAGTGCAGCCCCTTTGCAGACTACCCACAGCCCACCAAACATGATGGTAATGTCGGAGAATCGCTGCACCATTGAGATTAACGATGCATTCGTTTTGGCTCGCTCGCGCTTTCTTAGAGTCGTCATCGTTGTTCCTGTTAAAAGTGTCCCTCTCCCGTCCGGGAGAGGGAATGGGCTTTACTGATTCAGCAGGGCCAGAATATCTTTCGTTCGGGCTTCCATCAGCGATGCATCACCGCGAGACTCCACATTCAGACGCACTACCGGCTCGGTGTTCGAAGAGCGCAGGTTGAAACGCCAGTCTTCGAACGCCAGGCTGATGCCGTCGGTGCGGTCGATTTCCAGCGCGTGCTGTGCGAAATGCTGTTCAACACGGGCGATAGCGGAGACCGGCTCAGCCAGTTTGCTGTTGATTTCGCCGCTTGCCGGGAACGCCGCCATACGATCGCGAACCAGCTCGCCCAGGGTTTTACCTTTCACGCACAGCAGCTCGGTCACCAGCAGCCACGGGATCATTCCGCTGTCGCAGTAGGCAAAATCACGGAAATAGTGATGGGCGCTCATTTCGCCGCCGTAGATGGCATCTTCCTGACGCATACGTTCTTTGATAAACGCATGACCGGTTTTCGACATGACCGGCGTGCCGCCTGCCATGTTCACCACGTCAACGGTGTTCCATGACAAACGCGGATCGTGAATGATGCGCTCGCCCGGCTGTTTTTCGAGGAATGCTTCTGCCAGCAGGCCAACAATGTAGTAGCCCTCGATAAACTGACCTTTTTCATCGAACAGGAAGCAGCGGTCGAAATCGCCGTCAAAAGCGATGCCCATATCCGCGTTGTGTTCGATCACCGCATTACGGGTATCGTCGCGACACTCTGGCAGCAGCGGGTTCGGGATGCCGTTAGGGAAATTGCCGTCCGGAGTGTTGTGAACTTTGATGAACGTTACTGGCACATTCAGGGCCTTGAAACGAGCTTCCAGCGCATCAATCACCGGGCCTGCCGCGCCGTTGCCGGAGTTGATCACCAGTTTCAGCGGCTTGAGATTAGCAACGTCAATGTAACCCAGCAGGTGATCGACATAGGCTTTCTGCAAATCGATTTTCTGATAGCTACCGCGCTGTGACTCAATCACTTTCGGGAAATCGTTGGCTTCTGCCAGACGCTGCACATCACGCAGACCCGTGTCGCCACTGATTGGACGCGCGCCTTCGCGCACCAGCTTCATGCCGTTGTAATCCATTGGGTTATGGCTGGCGGTCACTTCAATGCCACCGTCCACGCCGAGGTGGAAAGTGGCGAAATAGATTTCTTCGGTGCCAGACAGGCCGATATCCAGCACATCAACACCCGCATCACGCAGCCCTTTTGCCAGCGCCATTTTCAGCGTTTCGCTAGTCAAACGGACGTCGCCGCCGAGCACGATCGTTTTCGGTTTCAGGTATTCGCCATACGCGCGACCAATCCGCCAGGCGATGTCTTCATTCAGCTCTTCGCCCAGCTTGCCGCGAATATCGTAGGCTTTAAAACAGGTTAATTCAGTCATGGTTTACCTCTTTTCAGGCAACAGAAAGCCCTGACCCAAATGGGCCAAAAATAATGTGGTGTTTTATTGCCGGAGAGCGCTGCGCTTATCTGACCTACAGGATCGTAGGCCCGGTAAGCACAGCGCCACCGGGCAAAGGTAAAGCGTTAGATGCGACCATAACGATCTTCGAATCTCACAATATCGTCCTCTTCGAGGTACGAACCGGAGCGGACTTCAATCAGGTCGAGCGGAATTTTGCCGGGGTTTTCCAGGCAGTGCGTCGCACCGAGCGGGATGTAGATAGATTCGTTTTCGCCAAGCAGCTTCACGTCGTCGTTGATGGTCACCTTCGCGGTGCCTGCCACGATGATCCAGTGTTCGGCGCGGTGATGGTGCATCTGCACTGACAACCCTTCGCCAGGCTTCACGGTGATGCGTTTTACCTGGTAGCGTTCGCCGGAATCGATGGAGTCATATTTCCCCCACGGGCGATACACTTCGCGGTGAATGTGGTGTTCATGACGACCGTCAGCCTTGATTTGTTCCACGACTTTCTTCACGTCCTGCACCGCGTGACGGTTGGCGATAAGCACGGCGTCTTTGGTTTGCACGACGACCAGATCTTTAACACCCACGGTGGTGACCAGACCTGACTCCGCATAAACGTAGCTGTTTTCGGTTTGATGGCTGATAACGTCGCCGTGATGCACATTGCCTTCGGCAGTGTGCTGGCTGATTTCCCACAGCGAAGACCATGAGCCGACATCGCTCCAGCCTGCATCCATCGGAACCACAACCGCATCGGCGGTGCGCTCCATTACTGCGTAGTCAATGGACTCTTCCGGGCAGGCCAGGAATGCCGCTTCATCGACGCGAATAAAATCGAGATCCGGGTCAACCACGCTCATCGCCTTTTCACAGGCTTGCATGATGTCCGGACGGAATTTGCTCAGCTCTTCCAGATAACGCCCGGCGCGGAACAGGAACATGCCGCTGTTCCAGTAATATTCGCCGCTGGAGACATACGCCTGCGCGGTTTCAAGATTGGGTTTTTCCACAAACTGCGCCACGTCGAACGCCACTGCGTCTTTCTCGCCCGGGCTGACTTCGCCGCGACGAATGTAGCCGTAGCCGGTTTCTGGCAGATCCGGCACGATGCCAAACGTCACCAGTTTGCCGCTTTCAGCGTAAGGCACCGCGTCACGCACCGCTGCGCGGAACGCATCTTCATTTTGAATGACGTGATCGGCCGCGAGTACGAGCATCAGCGGGTCACCGTCCGGGCAACTGCGTTTTGCCGCCAGTGCTGCCAGGGCAATCGCTGGCGCGGTATTACGCCCTGCCGGTTCGAGAATAATGTTCTCGGTCAGCTTATTCAGTTTGCGCAGCTGTTCGGCGACGATAAAACGGTGCTGCTCGTTGCAGATAACCACCGGACTTTCGCACTCAACGCCGTTCAGACGGTTTACCGTTGATTGCAGCATCGTCAGGTCGCCTTTCAGGCACAGGAACTGTTTGGGATAAAGGACCCGGGACAGCGGCCACAAACGGCTGCCGGAGCCACCGGCCATCACTACCGGAAAGAGTTGTGTCTGACTCATCATTTAACCCCGAATGTCATCTATAAATTGTTTCAGCACGTTCGTTTTTTCGAGCGTGCGTTCGGCGTAATCGCCTGCAATCACGTTGTGTTGCGGCATTGCCAGCGCGCGTTCGATGCCCTCGACCAGCGCGGGAACCGATTCCGGTTCAACGCAGACCGCAATCCCCGGATGCGTTTCACACAACTGACCGAGTTCGGTGGTGGCCTCAGCGGTGATCACCGCATTGCCGCCTACCGCCAGAATGTTGGTCAGCTTCGACGGCAGCACCGCATCCGCCGCGCCGCGTTTCTGGATAACCAGATGGCAATCGGCCATTTTCAGCAGCGCGGGCAAGGCTTCGTAAGACTGCAACGGGAAGAAACGCACGTTGCTCAGGCCACGTTCGGCGACCTGTTTTTCCAGTCGCGCTTTACCGCCGCCCTGTCCGACAATCACGAACAGCCACGGTTTGTCCTGCAACTCAGCGGCGGCGGCAACGACGTTTTCCAGCCCCTGCTTTTCGCCGATGTTGCCGGAGTAGAGAATAATTTGACGGTCAGCGGGCAAACCCAACTGTTCGCGCAACACCGCCACCTGCGTCGGGTTCACGTCACGAAAACGCGCCACTTCCGACCAGTTGGGGAAGAAAATGACTTTTTCTGCCGCGACACCTTTTTCCTGCGCTTTGTTCATCATCGAGCGCGAAATGGTGGAAACGTTATCGACGCCGTGCAGGCCGCTGCGCTCAAAACGGCTGGCGAGTTTCGCGACTTTGCCGCCCTTACCTTTGCCCGCCATACCGAGGCCGAGCATCGCGTCGACTTCGTAATCCTGAATATGCAGCAGCGTACGAGCGCCGGAGAGTTTCGCCAGCAGCCGCATACCTGGCGTGCAGAACAGTGTCGGCACTACGCCGATAATGCGGTCCGGCTTCCAGCTGCGCTGCGCCATCAGCGGGAAGAAACTGCTCAGCGCAAAGCTGCCGAGGTGAATCAAACGCTTGAGCGTCGAAGGCTGTTTCGGCACGTACAGCGGGCAACGCCAGACGGTGGCGGCCCCTTCTTCGCGGCGATAGCGCCACGCGGAGTAGCGCTCGCCGACTTTCCATTCCGGGTAGTACGGCGGCGCGGTGATCACCCGCACGTCATGCCCTTCCTGTGCCATCCACTCCACCATTTCGCCAGTGTATTTGCCGATACCGGTCAGTTCGGGGGAGTAGTTGATGCCATAGACAAGTATTTTCACAGGCCGGGTGCCTCTGCGCGTTTTTCATCGAGGAAATAGGCGCGACTGTTGTCGTGTACATTGTCTGCCGCCAGTAACGCGCTCTGCGTTAACCAGCGGTAGTCGTTATGCTGCGCGGTTGGCAACTGCAACTCGCTGACGTCAATCTTGAGGCGAAATCCCAGCACCACGTAATGGGTGCTGAAATCGGTGCCGGAAAAATTGTCGTCATAGAAATGCTGCCAGACGCCGTAAAACTGGCCCGCCGACAGCGGCAGGCGCAGACCCAGCTCCGCTTCGGTCAGGCGCGAAAAGGCATCCGCGAGACGTTCATCTTTCTGCACTCGCCCGCCCGGCACGAACCAATAGCCCTGTGCCGGACGGTTGTTCCGTTTCCCGAGCAGAAATTCTCCCTCCGCGTTCTCGACGATCAGATCGAGTGAAATGAGCGGCGTCGAACGCACGACGGTGGCAAAATCTTCTGGCTTCAGAAACATGGCTTATCCCCGGAAACGGTGCTGGTTCTCAAGGAACCACTGGTAAGTGCTGGCGAGCCCTGCTTCCAGCGTCACTTCGTGATACCAGCCGAGCTGATGCAGACGCGACACGTCCAGCAGTTTACGCGGCGTACCGTCCGGTTTAGTGGCATCGAACACCACGCGGCCTTTGTAGCCCACCACTTTGGCAAGGGTTTGCGCCAGTTCGCGAATGGTGCAATCCACACCCGTACCGACGTTAATGTGCGACAGCATCGGCTCGGTGTTTTCCTGCCACACTTCGCGATCCAGTTCCATTACGTGAATGCTTGCCGCAGCCATATCATCGACGTGCAGGAATTCACGCATCGGCGTGCCACTGCCCCACACCACCACGTCAGCCGCGTTGTCTTGCGTGGCTTCGTGGAAACGGCGCAGCAGCGCCGGGATCACGTGGGAATTGCTCGGGTGGAAGTTGTCATGCGGGCCGTACAGGTTGGTCGGCATCACCGAGCGATAGTCGCGGTTATGCTGACGGTTGTACGATTCGCACAGCTTGATCCCGGCGATTTTGGCAATCGCATACGGTTCGTTGGTGGCTTCAAGCGTGCCCTGCAACAATTCGCTTTCCGGGATCGGCTGTTTTGCCATCTTCGGGTAAATGCACGATGAGCCGAGGAACAGCAGCTTGTTCACGTTGTGCATGTGCGCGGCGTGAATGATGTTGCTTTCGATCATCATGTTCTCGTAGATGAAATCAGCCGGGAAGCTGTTGTTCGCCACAATCCCGCCCACTTTCGCCGCAGCCAGATACACCTGGTCGATGCGCGCTTCGGCGAAGAAATCATTCACCGCTTTGCTATCCAGCAGGTTCAGTTGGTCGCGGGTACGCAGCACCAGCTCCACATCACCGCGCTGTTCCAGCTGGCGAACGATGGCTGAGCCCACCATTCCGCGGTGGCCGGCGACAAAAATACGTTGTTTGGTCATGACTCAGGACTCCAGCGCGATGGCTACCTCGTAACCGTGAGCTTTAAGCAGGGAGTGTTTCTTCGCTGCTTCCAGATCGTTGGCAACCATCTCGGAGACCATTTCCTGCAAGGTAATTTCCGGTTTCCAGCCCAGTTTTTCGTGTGCTTTGGTTGGGTCGCCGAGCAGGGTTTCCACTTCCGCAGGACGGAAGTAACGCGGGTCAACGGCAATCATTACGTCACCTGGCTTCACGCCTGGCGCATCGTGACCGGTCACGGAAACAACGATGCCTTTCTCTTCCACGCCCGTGCCTTCAAAGCGCAGTTTGATACCCAGTTGTGCAGCAGCCATTTCAACGAACTGACGGACGGAATACTGCACGCCGGTCGCGATCACGAAATCTTCTGGCGTGTCCTGCTGCAGCATCATCCACTGCATTTTTACGTAGTCTTTGGCATGGCCCCAGTCACGCAGGGAATCCATGTTGCCGAGGTACAGGCACTTCTCCAGACCCTGAGCGATGTTGGCGATCGCACGGGTGATTTTGCGGGTCACGAAGGTTTCACCGCGACGTGGGGATTCGTGGTTAAACAGAATGCCGTTACAGGCAAACATGCCGTAGGATTCACGGTAGTTAACGGTGATCCAGTACGCATAGAGCTTGGCGACAGCATACGGAGAACGCGGGTAGAACGGCGTGGTCTCTTTCTGTGGGATTTCCTGCACCAGACCGTACAACTCAGAAGTGGACGCCTGGTAGAAACGGGTTTTCTTCTCAAGGCCGAGGAAACGAATCGCTTCCAGCAGACGCAGCGTACCCATTGCATCAACGTCAGCGGTGTATTCCGGGGATTCGAAGGAGACAGCAACGTGGCTCATTGCACCCAGGTTGTACACTTCGTCCGGCTGCACTTCTTGCAGAATACGGGTCAGGTTGGAAGAGTCGGTCAGGTCACCATAATGCAGGTGGAATTTCGGGTTAGCTGCATGCGGATCCTGATAGATGTGGTCTACACGCTCGGTGTTGAAAGAAGACGCACGACGCTTAATACCGTGAACTTCATACCCTTTTTCCAGCAACAATTCTGCCAGATAAGAACCATCTTGCCCGGTAACGCCGGTGATGAGTGCGACTTTTGACATGTTTATATTCCTCTACTTACAGGGAGTTAATAGTTTCAACGCGTTCGCGCGTCACCACTGCGGGACTGCCACGGCAAATCACATTTGCCGGTAGCGATTTAAATACGCTGCTGCGCGCGCCAACGACGGTGCCATCACCTATCGTTACGCCGGGTGCGACAAACACATCCGTTGCCAGCCAGCATTTCTCGCCAATCACAATCGGCGTCGCGTTAATATCAAAATGCGCGCTGGTATAATCGTGACTGCCGGTACATAAATAACATTTTTGCGATACCACTGAATTGGCGCCAATCGTTATCTCGCCCAGGGTATATAACACCGCGTCATCACCCACCCATGCGTAATCACCCAAGGTTAATTTCCACGGATAAGTAATTTTTACTGACGGACGAATGACTACGTTTTTTCCTATTTTTGCGCCGAACAGGCGCAATAAAAATGCACGCCAGCGATAAAGTATTTGGGGAGACCACGCAAATAATGTTGCCTGTACCGCCCACCACAATTGCACTTTAATACCGCCCGCGCCCCGGAACCCTTTCGGCACCGAGAATCCGTTTAATTCCTGCATCAATGATCCTTATAATTACGACTTGTTATATAAGGCTTTCGTTTTACCGGTGGTGCGCAGGCGTAATGCCAGAGACATTTCGGCCCAAAAACCCGGCACCCGTAATATCTGACGTTGCACTTTTTTGGCATCTTCACATAATTCCAGATTATTGGAGGTTGACACCCCGCCCATCGAGAATTCTGACACCAGGCCTTTAATTCGCTTGAAGGAATAACCTTCTTTATACATTTTCGCCGCCAGGGCGTAATCCGATGACACGCGATATTGCAGATCGTACGGATAGCGTTGCAGACCACTCAACGGGAAGAAAATAGCCTGATGACTCGCCGGAAGACTGTGGTAAATATACCAGCCCGGTTTTGCACTGCGGCGAACTTTATGCCCGTCACCAAAATCCAGTATTGCGTCACCGATATACATCGCATCATCATTTTTACTGCCGAGCTGACGCACGCTGTGGGCAATCTCTTCGTGGAACACGTCGCCGGAATTCAGGAAGATGGCGAAATTTCCGCGCGACATCTCAATGCCCTTGTTCATGGCGTCGTAGATGCCTTTATCCTTCTCACTGATATAACGTAAGTTATAGTCACTGTTCAGCTTTTCCAGAAACTCGGCGGTGCCATCTGCGGAACCACCGTCCACGACAATCCATTCAAACTCGATGTTCGGATCGCGCGCCAGATGAGCCAATGATGCCCAGGTTTTCACCACGCCTTCATAATTTCGAAATGCAACGGTAATGACACTTAGCAACATTTTTCGATTCCTCGTTAGCTGTCCGTCAGTTTCAGCGCTTTACGCAGAATAAATGGACACACAATTAAAAACGCATATTCCGGGCTAAATATTGAACCGGTAAAAAACAGCGACACGGGAAAGAACAGGAACAACTGCACGCGGAAATTTTGGTTATTACCAAACGCGTTAATCATCATCTTCCCGACTTTCGACATATACCATGCTGTTAATATCACGGCGAACCATGAGAAATAAATCATCAGCAGATACAAACCATTGTCTATGGTTTTACCGACGTCCGCACCGTTAAAGATTCCGAATGATGCGACATATTCGTAAAGAGATCCAAATCGAACCACACCATCAATGTGGGTTAATGAATAACCGACCATCACTAATGGACCAATAATTCGGTAATACGAAGACGATCCTTCCGTTCCGAGATCGCCAAGGCGTTCCGATATATACGGAAAAGCAAAAATCAGACCGACTAAAAAGACCGCAAGGGAAATAATCGCCAGTGGCAATTTTTTACTGATCGCTTCTTTATTCAGATACTGGAATGCCCACTCAAGCAAATAAAACAGAATGAAGGTCATTACGCCTGAAAACGATCCCGAGAGCACTATCCCTGCCAGAATCATAGCATCGGTCTTGGGGGTTTTGATACCAAACTGTTTGATACTGAGCCAAATTGAGATTAGTGCCAGAGCGAAGAACGCAGGTTCGAAATAAAGTGCCGTAGTTCGTTTACCGCCGAACTTAATAAAGTTCAGAACATAGCTGTTACTGTAAATCAGATATTTCGAAATTGTCTCCATCAGACTGCTGCCGCCGCTGAGGATAATCTGTGCCATCTCCAGCGCCGCCAGCATGACGACTAACCCGACCACCACATAAAAGAAGCGCAAAATCTTACGGTAGTTGTGCGCCGAAATCGTTTTGAAGCGAATGCTCCACACCATACCGATGATGATCACGATGTAGACAAACAGCATCGTTGAGGTCACGTATTTGCTGGCGTCCAGCGACTGACCAAAGATGTAGTTGAACACCGTCAGCCCTGCTCCGGCACCGAGTGCAATCATCAGTTTTTTCAGGCTGATGCGCTCGACATACAGCAACAACAGGACCGGTAAAAACGTGACGATGGTGATTGGGAAACTTTCGCCGAGTTGGGCGATTTTAACGTTAACCAGCAGGTAGATTAACGGCAGCAGCAGATAGCTACAGATTCTGATAGAACTCGACATACTCCTCCAGCATCTGTTGTCCACTGTATGCCTGACGGCTGCGCGCGCGGAACGCATCTAACGTTGTCGAAAAAATAGCTTCGGCAATCTGCGCTTTCGGCAACTGAACCAGCTTCACCACTTCTTCGTGGCTGACGGTGCGCCCGCCTGATTTCTCCAGCACTTCCTGCGCCGCCTCGCTTGGCGTGGCAATTACTGGCACGCCGATGGACAGCGCTTCGCAGAGAATTAACGGGTAGTTATCCACGCGGGAGCTGAACAGCAGTGCATCCAGTTGGTTGAGTTCACTCATCAACTGACGCTTGTTGGTCAGAAAGCCGTGGTTGATGACGTTCTTGCCTTCAAACGGCGAGAACTTGCCGAAGGTATGAACTTCAACAGCATCGCCGAGTGCAATAATGTCACGCACCAATTGCTGATTAGTTTTGCCGTCGTAACGCAGGTCATGCGCCACCACTGCAATTTTTGGCTTGCTGCCGGTGACGCTCTGCGGCGTCAGTTCAGCCAGAATTGTTTCGGTCGCCACGTCGATACCGTTATTAATAATCTGACAATGGCCTTCGCCGTACAGACGGTTGAACGCATCGGCGACGTGCTGGCTCGGGGAGATAAACTGGCAGCCGAGCGCGATCATTTCGCGGAACAGCTGGCGTTTACCGCCGACTAACTGGCTGGCACGGTCAATTTTTACTGGTGGGTAGTTGGTCAACGTCGGGCATTTCCCGCAGCCGCTTTTCCACTCTTCACAGCCGTCGAGAAACGCACAGCGCCCTGTTACGCTCCAGTGATCGTGCAGCGTCCAGACAAAACGCACATCGCGTTTGTGCTCTTTCAGCTTGTGGCAAAAATCCACCACTTCTTCGAGATTCAGCCAGTAGCTGTGCAGCACATGAAAATGCAACACCACCGGCCCGGACGTACGGGTCACGGTGCGATAAAGATTGTTGAGATTGCCAAACACGTCGCGGTTGAACAGACGGAACAGCGCCAGATTTGCCATGGAGGTAAAGCGTGCGGTCTGTTTGATCACGTTTGGGTAGTCGTCATGGCTGACGCTTTTCTTGCCGCCTTTGCCGTAACCGTAGACGAAGCGTGAAGACAAACCCTTTTGCAGCGCGCGCTGATGTAAATCCAGCGCCACGCCAGCCGCCCCGCCTTCGGCGAGACGAACGTTAAATTGCAGAATATTCATTTGAGCACCTTTACTCGCGCTTTTTCACCGACCACCAGCGCATTGTCCGGTACGTCATCCAGCACGACGCTGCCCGCGCCGACGGCAACGTTGTTGCCGATTTTGATATCGCCGATGATCACCACGTTGGCACCCAGCTCCACGCCGTTGCCAATCACCGGACAGGCCAGATTATCTGCGCCACGGTTGCCAATGGTAACGCCGTGACGAATGGTGAAATCATCGCCCGCGACCACGAATTTATTGATAACAACCGCGTAGCCATGATGAATGGTGAAACGACGGCCAATGGTCGCGGCAGCCTGAATTTCGTAACCAAAAAGGCATTCGGTGACGAAGCGATACATCAGCAACATCGGGGCGGCCCAGATATTGTTGATGACGCTTTTCTTGCGCCAGACAGAACAGAAATGGGCGATGCGGTACGCCATCACCATGCAGCACGGACGCAGGCTCCAGCTATTTGCGCGTAAATCTTCCAGCATCATTTCCCCCGCAGGCCATCGGCCAGACGTTTTCCGTTACGCACCGACAACAGCGTCAACAACGTGCGCCAGTTCATGCGCTTGTTGCGAATCTGGTAAAGCGTGAACAGCTGATACTTTTTGCTCGCGCGGTCGAATTTGCCTTTGTGCTTGCGGTAGAAATGGAAATAGCCGGAAAACTTTTTCGGCGACGACGTAATCTGCATTTCACCGTGGTTGATGTGCAGAATTTGTGTTGCTTCTTCCACTTTCCACGGCTCGCCGTATTCGGTCACCATGCGCAGAAAAATGTCGTAATCCTGCGCGGCTTTCAGTTCGGTATCGAACAGACACTCTTTGAAACGCCACGCCCAACTGAACACCTGATTACCGATGATGTTGCGCTTGAAGAACAACTTGCGGGAATACGGTGATTTCGGGTACAGCGGCAGACTGGCTGGCTGCGAATAAACTTCCCCTTCGCAGACATAGTCGTTGGCATACAGAAAGGCGTGAGTCACCAGTTGGTGTTTGTGCTCAAGGAACACTGACAGGCGGTTAGGCGTCCATTCGTCATCATCATCAATGCCAGTAATGAAATGGCCTTTCGCCTGCAATATCGCCTGGTTACGCACGGCACAAGCGCCCGAGTTGAAATCGTTACGGGTGTAGCGCACGCGCGGATCGTTCAACCCGTCGACAAACTGTTGCAGCTGTTCAAAGGAAGAGGAACAGTCGTCAACAATCATCAGCTCCCAGTGCGGGTAATCCTGGCGCAGCACCGATTTGATGGCGCGGATAGCCAGCTGTTGCCGGTTCCAGGTGGGCATATAAATGGAAATCAGAGGGCTTGGTGTTGTCATTTTGTTCCCCGACTTGCTGAGATGGCCCCTCTCCCCGCCCCTCTCCAGGCGGAGAGGGGAACACTCCCTGGGAGGGAGAGGAGAAAAGGTTATTTACTGTCAGATTTGTATTCGTACTCGTAGTAGCCGTAGTCCTGATAACCGGTGGCCCGACGGAAGATGGAGTTGAGAATAACGCCTTTAACCTGAATGCCGTTTTGCTCGAAGCGGCTTAGGCTGGTTTCCACTTCTTTCAGAGTGTTGACCGCGTAACGCGCGACCATCAGCGTGGTGCCTGCGTGACGACCAACAATGCCCGCATCGGTGACAGCCAGAATCGGCGGGGTATCGATCAGCACGAGATCGTACTGACTGCTCGCCCATTTAATCAGCTCGGCAAAGCGGTCGCTCATCAACAATTCGGACGGATTGGGCGGCACCTGACCACGCGTGACCAAATCGAAGTTGGTGATTGACGTCTTTTTGGCGCAGTTGGCGATATCCGATTTTCCCACCAGCACTTCTGACAAACCGTGTTCGTTGGTCGTCCCCAGCAGTTCATGGGTGTAGCCTTTACGCATATCGCAGTCGATCAGCAGTACGCGTTTGCCGGTCTGACTGATGACTGCCGCGAGGTTGGCACAGACAAACGTTTTACCGATAGACGGGCTGACCCCGGTCATCATCAACACGTTGTTGGTGGCCTGCATCATCGCGAAGTGCAGGCTGGTTCGCAGGCTGCGCACCGCTTCGATGGCGAGATCAGTAGGATTCCCCACCGCCAACAGTTGGCTTTGCTTGTAGCGCTTGATGCCTTTGACGGTTTTCACCTGATCACGCTTTTTCTGCCATTCCGACAGCGGAATGCTGGCGTAGACATTAATGCCGTTATCTTCCAGCACCTGCGGGCTTTCGATTCCGCGATTAAACAGTGAACGCAGCAGCACGCCGAGAATAGACAGCATTAGGCCGAGAATGATACCGCCAAAGATAATCAGCGCTTTTTTCGGCTTGAGTACGCCAGGCTGGGTGATGGCAGAATCTACGATACGCACGTCGCCGACGGTGCTCGCTTCCTGAATTTTCAGCTCCTGCTGTTTGTTCAGCAGTTGCATATACACCTGCTGACCAGATTCGACATCACGGGTCAGACGCACAATTTCCTGCTGCGTTTCTGGCATTGCTGTAATGCGTTTGTTGAGATTCGCCTTCTCATCTTCCAGCGTTTTACGTTTTTCCAGCAGCGTGCGGTATGCAGGGTGACGTTTGGTGTAGAGCTTGGAAATCTCGGCTTCGCTGAACGTCAACTGGTTAAGCTGAGCGTCAATATTGACGACAGAATCCAGTACCGATTTCGCTTCCAGCGACATATCGACCGAATCTTTCTGCTGGCGATAAGCGTTGAGTTTGTTTTCCGCGTCATCAAGATGGGTGCGCACTTCCGGCAGTTGCTTGGCGAGGAAACGCAGGCTGCGGGAGGCTTCTTCTGATTTACGTTCAACGTTTTGCGCTAAATAGTTGTCGGCAATACTGTTGAGGATTTCGCGGATCTGATCTTTATCTTCGCCGGTATAGGTCAGGCTCAACACACCCGTGTCTTTGCCGTTTTCCGTCACCGCGAGGTTGTTTTGCAGGGTGTTGATCATCCCAAGCGTTGAGTATTTGGTGACGGTAAATTCACCGCCCTTCTGCGCATGGATAGCGCTGACCAATAGCGTAAGACCAGATTTGTTCAGCGGCACGCCAACTTCACCCTTGGCGCTGAAACCGCCGTCACTGGTCAGTTGATAGCTGTTCGGCCCCAACACTTCCAGAGTAAAGGTTTGCTCGCGCATCCCGGCTGGCGGGTTAAAGGTTTCGACGTTCACGCTTTCATTGGCGCGACCCATCAGGCGTTCCCAGCCGGAACCGAAAATCGGCATCACGTTTTTGGTGACGGCGATATCCAGGTTAAGGTCGTCCACCGTTTTGCCAAGCACCATGCGCGACTGGATCAGCTGCATTTCCGCATCTGATGCAGGCGGCTTGCTGTTCAGCGCCGAGTTTAAATCCTGCACCAGCGAGCTGCTGGTGTCCTGCTCGATCTGCACCAGCGCGTCGGCACTATAAATCGGCGTCGCAAAAAGGGTGTACACCACGGCGGCAGCGGCAAACACAGCGGTAATGCCGAGCACCCACCATTTGGCTTCCACCACCGTGCCGACCAGGCGGCCAATATCGATTTCATCACTGCCCGACGCGTGCGGGAGCGCCTGTTTTACGTTATCTGTCATTGTTATCCCTGCTGTACTTTCAGTGCCTGCGCCCATTGACGCGCAGACTGATCGAGTAAGTGGTAAACCGCTTCAAAAGCGTCGCGACTTTTGCGATAAGGATCGGGGATCTCACGTTCATCGTCCCAATGGCCAAACAGCATCACTTTGCCGCGCATTTCCGGTGCGATTTCGCACAACCGGGCAATGTGGCGTTTTTCCATAGTCAGAATGAGGTCGTATTCGCGACACATCTTTCCGGAAATTTGACGGGCGCAATGCCCGTCCAGGGAAATGTTGTGAATGGCGGCGATGCTTGCCGCACTGTCGTCAGCTCCTTTACCGACCAGCGCACCTAAGCCCGCTGACTCGACGTTGAGCGACGGAAGATAATTTTTCAGCAACCGCTCCCCCGTTGGGGAGCGGCAGATATTGCCGACGCATACCACCAGAATTTTGTTGAACATAATGGTTACCAGGTATGGATATCTTTCGCCGCATCCGTCATGTAGCGAACGCCACTGATGGTTGGCAGCAGTTGGTTGATGAGACGGTTCCAACGGGTGATCGGTGCGGTCGTGACGTACACCACGTCATACGGTTGAAGCGTGAAGTTGGTCGCCATCACCAGCGAAGTGGCATCGGACATATCGAGCTGATAAACGTTGGCAATCTTGCCGTTCTTGTCGTCTTTCAGCGGACGGATAACGAAGATGCCGGTTGCGTCCGAGGCCGTCATATCGATGCCTTCGGCCTGGCCAAGTGCTTCGGTCAGCGTCATGCCGCTGAAGTCCATTTTGAGGGTGCTCTGTTTCTTCACTTCGCCCATCACGAAGACTTTGAGGTCATCGTTGCGCGGCACGAACAGGATGTCGCCCGGATATAGCAGACGGTTCTGGCTCAGATCGCCGTTTTGCATCAGCGCTTGCAGGGAAATCCGTTCTTCTTTGCCGTTGTGCGTCAGCACCACGTTGCGCCAGTCGGCGAGATCGGTGAGCCCCCCGGCGCCGTTGATGGCGTCCAGCACCGTCAGCGGCACGTTGGTAATAGGCTGTTGACCGGATTTATTCACCTGGCCCGACACATAGGCTTTCTGTGAACGGAATGCCGCGACATTCACATCGACCTGTGGGTCAGTAATATAGGTTGCGAGTCGGCCGGTGATGATGTCGCGGATTTCCGACAGCGTTTTGCCCACCACCTGCACGCGACCAATATAAGGATAGAAAATGGAGCCGTCTGGCTGGACCCAGTTACCGGTATCGCTGGAGCTGCGGTACTGACCCGCTGGCGTCGTGAGTTCCGGGTGGTCCCAGACGGTGACGCTAAGCACGTCGCCCGCGCCCACGCGATACTGATAATTGCTTAACTCCTGATCCAGCGACATGTTTGGCTGTGCCACATTAGGACGTGGGCGCAGTTGGTCAATCAGTCGCGGGGTCAGCGGATAAACATTCACCATCCGGTCAATGTCAAAATCAGCATCTTGCTGCTTGATAACATCTTTTCCGAAGGTCGACATATTGCTGCCGGGTAAAACCGTGCAACCACTCATCAGGATTGCAGACACCAATAATGGCATCAATTTCAGTTGGGATTTCATCATTGATTATTTATCACTTTGGCAGAGAAATTATCCTGTGCGAATAAAACAAACCAGAATACTTTCCGGTCATTTACATTGAGAATGCCGTTAACCTAAACGAAATATAACTGGCATCATTCCTAAAAAGACTTTATCCATCCGCAAGCAGTTGACAGAATAATCGAGGTTGAATCATGAGCCTTCAGGCACGCTACCGCCCTTGGCTTTCAGTTACCAATCTACTGTTCAATCATAAAGTTATGTGCAATCACGGTGCGTAAACCAGCCCGCAAGAGAGATGATGTATAAAACAGCAAACATTCTGTTCTTCACTAAGGATAAAATGAGAGCAGAAATCTAATATTAATTTATACGTTCGGATTGTTGCAGCAATGCCAATATCCGACAAGGTAACTACTCCTATCGCCATTGTTTTTAGGATAAATATTAAGAAATTTCGCTGACTTTTAGGATTATCTTTATATTGACATAAAACCCATAAAGACCACTCGATGGATATATACGAAAAAACATGAAAAAGAGATAATTAATAACAGAAACAATAGGGTTATATTTATACCCAACAATCATTTCAATTTAAGATTATCCTCAATCACTATTGCAATTTTGAATGCCGTTATCCATGATTTCATTGTGACAATGGTCATATTACAAAAGGTATCAGACATCATATGGAATGGATTGCCGATCCCTCTATCTGGGCAGGGCTTATCACTTTAGTGGTCATCGAGCTGGTGCTCGGGATTGATAATCTGGTGTTCATCGCGATCCTCGCGGAAAAACTGCCTCCCGCAGAGCGCAACCGGGCGCGTGTCACCGGGCTGATTCTGGCAATGGTGATGCGCCTGCTGCTGCTGGCCTCTATCTCCTGGCTGGTCACCCTCACCCGCCCGCTGTTTACGGTTCGCGATCTCAGCTTTAGCGCACGCGATTTAATCATGCTCGGCGGGGGCCTGTTCTTGCTGTTTAAAGCAACGGTTGAGCTTAACGAACGGCTGGAAGGTAAAGACAACGACGGCCCCACTCAGCGCAAAGGCGCCAAATTTTGGGCGGTGGTCGCGCAGATTGTGGTGCTCGACGCCGTTTTCTCTCTCGATTCAGTGATTACCGCCGTCGGAATGGTCGACCATTTGTTGGTGATGATGGCCGCCGTGGTGATTGCTATCAGCATGATGCTGCTCGCCAGCAAAGCGTTGACACGCTTCGTCAACAGTCACCCCACCATCGTGATTTTATGTTTAAGCTTCCTGCTGATGATTGGCTTTAGTCTTGTGGCGGAAGGTTTTGGGTTCTACATCCCGAAAGGGTATTTGTACGCGGCGATCGGTTTCTCAGTGATGATTGAAGCGTTGAACCAATTGGCGAATTTTAACCGCCGCCGTTTCTTGTCTGCCAACCAAAGCCTGCGAAGCCGTACCACCGAAGCCGTGCTGCGCCTGCTTAGTGGGCATAAAGAAGAGGCTGAACTGGATGCACAAACCGCCTCGTTGATTGCCGATCACAAAGACGAACCGATTTTCGCTCCACAGGAACGCCGGATGATTGAGCGCGTGCTGAATCTTAATCAGCGTAGCGTCAGCAGCATCATGACCTCGCGCCATGATATTGAGCATATCGATCTCAGTGCGCCTGAGTCCGACATCCGCGCCCTGCTTGATAAAAACCAACATACGCGGTTGGTTGTTACCGGCGGTGATAATGACGAAGAAATGCTAGGCGTAGTGCACATTATTGATTTGCTCCAGCAATCGCTGAACGGCGAGCCACTGGATTTACGCGCGCTGGTACGCCAACCGCTGGTGTTCCCTGAAACGCTGCCGCTACTGCCCGCGCTGGAGCAGTTCCGCAACGCCCGTACGCATTTTGCTTTTGTGGTAGATGAATTTGGTTCCGTCGAAGGGATTGTGACATTAAGTGACGTGATGGAAACCATCGCCGGGAATTTACCGAATGAAGTGCAGGAGATTGATGCGCGCCATGATATCCAGAAGAATGCCGATGGCAGCTGGACTGCCAATGGTCACATGCCACTGGAAGATTTAGTGCAGTTTGTGCCGATGCCACTTGACGAGAAACGCGAGTATCACACCATCGCCGGGTTGCTGATGGAACATTTGCAGCGCGTACCGACCAACGGAGAAACCGTTGAGATAGAGGGTTACACGCTGAAAACCTTGCAAGTGGAAAATCATCGCGTCCAGCGTGTGCAAATTATCCCGCCCGTGCAGGACGACGACGCACTGAATTACGAGGTTTGATGAAATGCCACGCCGGGCTGTATCGCCCGGCGTGGAAAAGAGAGGCGCTTAGAGCTTATCCAGCAGCTTTTTCACATCTTTGCCCGACTGGCTGTCCTGGTTTTTGTCGGCCCAGGCTTTCAGACGATCGCGCGCTTCATTTTGCAATTGCTTACGCAGCACCTGATCGACTTGCAGACTGTAGTTGAGCTCGGTCCACTTGCCGTAGACGCGTAACGGAATGGCCGTTTGCTTGAGGGTATCGATAAGCTTGCTTTCGCCCTCCCAGCCTTCCAGCACACGTACATTAAAGCGCATGTCGCCTTCTTCTTTGACGAGATCAAGCGTGCCCTGACCATCCAGCGCCAATAAGGACGATTTACCGGACATCTCATTCAACGTCATCATCCCATTGTCGAGCGACAGATCACTTGAGAATGCATCCAGACGGGTGGCGCTTTCCAGGTTTTCTTTCGCTTTCACATGGGTGCTACGTTCGACGGCCTGCTGCACCAGTTGCTGGAAGTTCAGACCTTCGGCTCTCGAATCCAGCAACGACAATTTCGCCTGCCCTTGCCAGCTGCGACGGAAGTTATCAGCATCAATCTTGTCACCACTGAATTCACCCTCGAGAGACAGCTTACCGGTGAGGTCGATGGGATAATTAAACGCTTTCAGCAGCGTACCAATTTGAATATTTTCAAGCTTCGGCTGGAAAGTGGATACCGGCGTATTATTACGGGCATCCAGACTTCCCGGCAGCGACATGGTGCCGTCATCGAGCTTGCCCTGTAACTTCGCAATGTTAAGCAAACCAAAATCGTTGCTGGCCTGCATTGCAACATCTTTGAAATTCATCCCACGCCACAATACCTGGCTGGCATCAAGCTGAACGGCGGCGCTGAATCCGCGCAGGCTGGCGTAATCAGGGCCACTGCCATTATCGGCAATGACCGGACGCTGTAAGCGCGGTTGGCTTTGTCCCTGTTGATTCACATTCGCATTGGCCGACGGATTGGCCTGAGACAGCAAATTATCAAGATTCAGTTTGTCGGACTGCAAATTTAACTGCCACTGCGGCTTATCGCCGAGCACCACGCTACCTTCGCCCGCAAGCTTGCTGTCATTGGCTGCCAGTTGGAGTTGGCTAAAACTGATGCGTTTTTGGTCATCCTGCCATTCGGCCTGGAACGAACCCTGACCGCTAATCCCCTGCGCAGGAAGATCTGCGCCCTGGAGTTGCCAGTTAAGCTGGCTAAAATTGGCCGTCAGCGCATGCGGGTAATCGCCTGCATTCACGTTCGCAGTGAAAGAAAGATTCAGGTCACGCTGGTCACGGTTGACACGCCCGGAGAATTCAACGTTTGCCTGGTAATGCTTGTCCTGCTCCATTTGCAGTTTGATATCACGCACGGTGATTTGCTCGTCGCCTTCATGCTGGAAGACCAGCACGCTGTCAGCGACTTCCAGCCTTGCAACGTCAAATGACCAGCCACGATCTTCCGGTGCCTGCGGCAACGTATTGTCACGAGGCGCAACCGGCGCGGCGTTGTTTTTCACCGCTTCCGTTTTCGGTGTCAGTTCAATCACCGCGCCTTTAAGCATCACCTGATTAACCTGCAACTGATGTGACAGCAACGGCATCAGCGCCACATCAAGGCGCATGTTATCGGCTTTCACCAGCGGTGCGCTCGCGCCCGGTTCCGTCAGGGTCATTCTGCCGGAAAGAATACTGAGCTGCGGCCAGACGTGCCAACGCAGCGGGCCATCTAATTGCAGTTGATAGCCGCTGCGGTCCGCTACCTGACGCACCAGATAGTCGCGAAAATCGTTCGGGTTAACCAGCAGCACCAGCGCTGAAAGGCCGGCCACAATCACCACCAGCAGTATCATCAGCGTTGTCAGAATTCGTCTCATGATTTCTCCGAGGTGTCCGTCACACTCAGTCTTTATCGATGCGACTGGCAACCGCACCTTGCTGATCGCGATATTTCGCGTCTTCGCGGCGGTTGTAAGGACGCGCAGCCGGGCCGGTCAGCGGCTCAAAGCTAAGTGCGCCGATAAGCATCCCCGGGCGTAAAGCCAGCGGCAATTTGCCCGAGTTATAGAATTCAAGCACGATGCAACCGGACCAGCCGGGATCGATGCGGTGCGCGGTGACATGAACCATCAGGCCCAGTCGCGCGAGCGAGGAACGTCCATCAAGCCAGCCGACCAGATCGGCAGGAATGGTGACAGATTCTAAGGTGACAGCCAGCGCCAGTTCGCCCGGATGCAGGAAAAAGGCATCGCCTTCGGCAAGCACTATTTCTTCACTCATCACTTTATCGAGCGCCGCGCTGACTTCCGCTTTTGGCCCGCTAAGATCGATGAATGCTGCCGTGTGCCCGCTAAACGTACGGAATTTATTGCCGAGGCGTACGTCCACCGTCGCACCATTAATGCGTTCAATCGGCGGTCGTGGGGAAATTGTCAGACGGCCTTCATCCAGCCAGGCTTCAATATCTCGGTCACACAGACGCATGCGCTATCTCCTTTAATGCATTTGCCCGGCGTCTGCCGGGCCAGTATGCACAGTACATAATTCGGGGGAATTATTCAAAAAACTGACTGATTTTGGCCTTCAGGATATCAATGGCGATGCGGTTTTTTCCGCCGCGCGGCACAATAATATCGGCGTACTGTTTAGACGGTTCGATGAATTGCAGGAACATAGGACGTACAGTTTTCTGATACTGCGCCATCACTGAATCCATCGAGCGACCGCGTTCGTTAACATCACGCTTAATACGGCGCATCAAACAGATGTCCAGCGGTGTATCAACAAAAATAGAGAAGTTCATCTCTTCACGAAGACGCGCATCCGTCAGCAGCAAAATCCCTTCGAGGATGATGACTTTCTTCGGTTTGATGTGAACGGTCTGCGGCATACGTGTATGTTCTACGTAGCTGTAAACCGGCAGTTCAATGGTTTCGCCGCGCTTGAGCATCTGCAAATGCTGATACAACAGACTGTGGTCCATCGCACTCGGATGGTCATAGTTGGTTTTAACACGATCTTCCATCGACAGATGACTCTGGTCTTTGTAATAGCTGTCTTCAGGGATCACACCAATATGTTCATCGCCAACTTGTTCACGTAATTCACGATAAAGCGTGCTGGAGATGAGACTTTTACCCGAAGCCGATGCGCCGGCAATGCCTATAATGACGCACTGATGAGACTTATCAGTCATAAATTTTTGCGACCTGATTAACCTGGATGAGAGGAAGGGTGACGCCGGAGCGCCAAACGCGGCAATTATAGGGATTTCAGCCCGTCGATACCAGTCGAAAACGACATTCACGCTTGTTGGGGCGAAAAGTGACTATTCACAAATTAATATGTTCACTTTTCCAACGTCTTAGACACTTTTTGCGCACCACGCCGAATTTATCTCTCAATGCTGTTAAATAATGACCAGACGCCATAGGAAATGTAAATTGTTTGTACTAGCATGATCCCATTTATCATCCTAATGAATTCAGGCCCATTCCTCGTGAAAAGTCGCGGCCGGAAAGCCCTGGCGGAAAGCGGTAAATGAAGATATCTGAACAACGAGTGTCCGTTACGCCCTCACACCCTGTGCTACTTATGCTTAGCCTTGGACTGCTGACGTTCATCTTTACCCTTTTCTCACTCGAACTGACGCGTTTTGGCACTGTTCTCGCGCCGTTATGGTTCCCGACGTCCATTATGATGGTGGCGTTCTATCGCCACGCCGGAAAGATGTGGCCCGCCATCGCTTTGGCCTGCTCCCTGGGCAGCGTCCTGGCATCCTGGGTGCTGTTCCCACCGAGTTCACTGAATATTGTTTATCCGGTTATTAATGCCATTGAAGCAGTGATCGGCGCGGTGCTGCTGCGTAAATTTTTACCGCGCTATAACCCATTGCAAAACCTGCACGACTGGATCCGCCTGGCGTTAGCAAGCGCCGTCGTGCCTCCTTTAGCAGGCGGTGTACTGGTATTACTGCTTGGTCCAGCTGAACAACCGCTTCATACGTTTTTAGTGTGGGTGTTATCGGAAGCTATTGGCGCGCTGGCACTGGTTCCCCTTGGCCTGCTATATAAAAACCATTATTTGCTACGCCACCGTAACCCACGCCTGCTGCTGGAAACACTGCTGACCTTAGCGGTAACGCTGGCGCTGAGTGCGATGTCGATGCTGTGGTTGCCCTGGCCGTTTACCTGCGTCATCGTTTTGCTAATGTGGAGCGCTGTGCGCCTGCCGCGTATGGAAGCCTTCACCATTTTCCTAATCACCATCATGATGGTTTCACTGATGATGGCTACCAACCCTGTTACCCTGCAAACGCCGCAGATTTACGCCATGAGCAATACGCCGTGGCTGCCTTTCCTGATGATCCTGCTGCCTGCCAACGTGATGACTATGGTGATGTACGCTTTCCGCGCGGAACGCAAACACATTACCGAAAGTGAAGAACGCTTCCGCAATGCGATGGAGTATTCTGCCATTGGCATGGCGCTGGTCGGCACCGAAGGTCAGTGGCTACAGGCGAATAAAGCGCTGTGCAAATTCCTTGGTTACAGCCAGAACGAACTGCGCGCGATGACATTCCAGCAACTCACCTGGCCGGAAGATCTTGATAATGATTTGGCCCAACTCGAACTGTTGGTCAGCGGCGAAATCAACACCTACACCATGGAAAAGCGCTATTACACGCGCAAAGGCGATGTGGTGTGGGCACTTCTCGCGGTGTCGCTGGTACGCCACGCCGACGGCACGCCGCTCTATTTCATCGCCCAGGTTGAAGACATCAATGATCTGAAACACACCGAATGGGTCAACAAACGCTTGATGGAGCGTATTACGCTCGCGAATGAAGCGGGTGGCATCGGCATCTGGGAGTGGGAACTGGAACCGGACCTTATCTCCTGGGATAAGCGGATGTTCGAAATGTATGAAATTCCTTCACATCTGAAACCCACCTGGCATCTGTGGCATAACTGTCTGGTTGAGGAAGATCGTGAACAAGCCGAGCGCATTATCCGTAACGCTTTGAGCGCCCGTTCGCCGTTCAAACTGGAATTTCGCATCCAGGTGAAAGAAGGCATTCGCCATATTCGCTCGTTAGCTAACCGCGTGCTGAATAAACAAGGCGAAGTGGAGCGCCTGCTCGGCATCAACATGGACATGACCGAGGTGAAACAGCTGAACGAAGCGCTGTTCCAGGAAAAAGAGCGCCTGCACATCACGCTGGATTCCATCGGCGAAGCAGTGCTGTGTACCGATGTCGATATGAACGTTATCTTTATGAACCCGGTCGCCGAGAAAATGAGCGGCTGGAGCCAGGACCAGGCAATGAAGCAGCCGCTGCTGAATGTGCTGCGCATCACTTTTGGCGACAATGGCCCGTTGATGGAAAACATTCACAGCGGTGATATGTCGCGTAACGATATCGAACAGGATGTGGTGCTGCATTGCCGTAACGGCGGCAGTTATGACATCCACTACAGCATCACGCCGTTGAGCACGCTTGACGGGCAAAATATCGGCTCGGTACTGGTTATTCAGGACGTCACCGAGTCTCGTAAAATGCTGCGCCAGTTGAGCTATAGCGCTTCCCATGACGCCCTCACCCATCTGGCTAACCGTGTCAGTTTTGAGAATCACCTCAAGCGCCTGTTGCATACCGTTCAGGAAACCCATCAACGCCATGCGCTGGTGTTTATCGATCTCGACCGCTTTAAAGCCGTGAACGACACCGCAGGTCACGCGGCAGGCGACGCCTTGCTGCGCGAGCTGTCGGCAATGATGCTCAGCATGCTGCGCACCAGCGATGTGCTCGCCCGTCTGGGCGGCGATGAATTTGGCCTGCTACTGCCCGACTGTAATGTCGAAAGCGCCCGCTACATTTCCGGGCGTATTATCCAGGCTATCAATGATTATCACTTTATGTGGGAAGGTCGCCTGCATCGCATTGGTGCCAGCGCCGGGATCACCCTTCTCGATGAACATAATTGCATCGCCTCCGAGGTGATGTCGCAGGCCGATATCGCCTGCTATACCTCGAAAAATAACGGGCGCGGCATTGTCAGTGTCTACGAACCGCAATTCGACAGGCTGCATCAGCAGCGCAGCATGATGTCACTCGATGAACAGTGGCACATGGTGCGGGATAACCATCTGGTGCTAATGGCGCGCGGCGTCGCATCACCGCGCGTGCCAGAAAGCAGCAACTTCTGGTTGCTGTCACTTCGCCTATGGACCAGCGAAGGTGAAATGGTTGAAGAACAGGCTTTCCGCAAAGGGCTGGCCGATCAGGAACTGATCCACGCTCTCGATCGTCGTATTTATCAAGAGTTCTTCCGCCACTGGGCGCACAAAGTTGCTGCCCGTGGGATAAGCGTTACTTTACCACTTTCGGCTGCGGGCCTGACAGGGCCGGTGTTAATCAATGAAATTCTCGATGGTCTGAAACAGAGCGCGATGCCTGCCCGCCTGCTGCATTTGGTGTTTAACGCCGATCATCTGTTACAGAATGGCGTACAGGAAGGCCTGAACCAACTGCGTAAAGCGGGCTGTAAAATTATCGTCAGTCAGGTCGGGCAGGATTTAGAACTGTTTGAACACCTGACTGCAGGCAGCGCCGACTATGTGATGCTTGACCCGGAAATCATTGGCAATGTTCACGCCAGCCTGATGGACGAAATGATGGTGACCATCGTGCAGGGCCACGCTCAGCGTATAGGCATGAAAACCATTGCCGGACCAACGCATCAGGCGCTAATGATGGACACGCTTTCCGGCATTGGGGTTGATCTCATCTATGGCGACACCATCGCCGCCAATCAGCCACTGGAACTGGTGCTCAATACCAGCTACTTCGCCATCAACTAACCTCTTGTGATACGCCCTCGCCCGTGGGAATCGCGCACTCACTCAGCGGGCTGGAAAGCGTCGCTGTACCAGATGTGCAATAACGCATACGAGCGCCAGGGCTGCCAGCGCTCCGCGTAACGGCGGATCTGCGCAGGCGTCATACCCGGAAAACGCTGCTTAATCAGGTAATCGTCTGGCAGAAAAACATCTTTGGCCTGCCAGCCGCGCAACGCGAAGTAGTTCGCTGTCCAGCGCCCAATACCGGGAAACGTTTGCAACGCTTTCATCGCCGCTTCTACATTGGGCGGCGGTGTCAGCGGCAATTCACCCGACATCGCGGCCTGCGCCAGATGGATTAACGCTTCAGCACGTTTTACCGGCATTCCCAACGCTTTTAACGCCAGCGGATCGGCAAGCGCCAGTTGTTGCGGTGTGGGAAAACAGGTGAATTCGGGCGCTTCTTCAAGCGGCGTGCCATAGGCTTTCGCCACGCGACTGGTCAGCTTCGATGCCATCGCCACACTCACCAGTTGCCCAAGGATCGCCCGCACGCCCTGTTCAAACGGGTCGACACACCCAGGCAGACGTAAACCGGGCCGGGCGGACGCCAGTTCACCCAGCGCGGCGGATACCTGCTGTGGTTCACAGCGCAAATCAAACAGCTGTTCGAGACGTTGCAGACACTGTTCCTTTACTGGCAACAGCCCATCAGAAAGCGTAATGACCAGCGTTTGCGTATCGGGATCAGGCGTCGCACGCATTAAGCCGTGATACCCTTCCAACGCAAAACTGCGGACATACGTCTGCTCTTCAAAGCATTCAACGCCTTCAACGGTACGCGCCGCCAAAAAACCGAACATCCAGTCCCAGTCGTAGGGCGCCTGCCAGGGTAAATTGAACATCATCCCTCCTCAATAAGTTGCTACAGCATAAACGCTTAAGCCATTTCGCGCCTTGCTTTCATATTCCGGTTGTCGCAGGCGCGACATTCCGCTAAAGTCGTCGCCCTTTCTTCACTGGCATGGGGAATTTGCACGGTGTTTATTGGTTTTGACTATGGTACGGCAAACTGTTCAGTAGCCGTCATGCGCGGTGATTCACCGCAACTCTTAACGCTCGAAAACGGTAGCACGCTGCTGCCTTCAATGCTGTGCGCGCCAACCCGTGAGTCGGTCAGCGAATGGCTGTATCGTCAACACGAAGTCCCGGCAACCGGCGCTGAAACCGAAGCGCTGTTACGTCGTGCATTGCGCTATAACCGTGAAGAAGATATTGAGGTTCAGCGCAACAGCGTCCAGTTCGGACTCTCCTCGCTCAAGCAATATATCGACGATCCGGAAGAGGTGTACTTCGTTAAATCGCCGAAATCTTTCCTGGGTGCAAGCGGGCTGAAACCGCAACAGGTCGCGGTGTTTGAAGATTTGGTCTGTGCCATGATGCTTCACATTAAACAGCAGGCAGAATCACAGCTCCCTGAGAGCATTACTCAAGCGGTGATTGGTCGCCCCATTAACTTTCAGGGGCTTGGTGGCGATGACGCTAACGAACAGGCTCAGGGCATTCTCGAACGCGCCGCACAGCGCGCTGGCTTTGTCGACGTGGTATTCCAGTATGAACCCGTCGCCGCAGGGTTAGATTTCGAAGCGACGCTGACCACAGAAAAGCGTGTGCTGGTTGTGGATATCGGTGGCGGTACAACTGACTGTTCATTACTGCTGATGGGCCCACAATGGCGTGCTCGCCGCGAGCGTCAGGACAGTTTGCTCGGTCATAGCGGCTGTCGTGTGGGCGGTAACGATCTGGATATCGCGTTGGCGTTCAAATGTCTGATGCCATTACTGGGTATGGGTGGCAATACCGAAAAAGGTATCGCCCTGCCGGTTCTGCCATGGTGGAATGCTGTCGCGATCAATGACGTGCCAGCACAGACGGATTTTTACAGCAGCGCCAATGGTCGGATGTTGCGAGATCTGGTGCGCGATGCCCGTGATTCAGACAAAGTGTCGCTCCTGCTGAAAACCTGGCAACAACGTCTCAGCTACCGCCTCGTGCGCAGCGCCGAAGAGAGCAAAATCGCCCTGTCTGACAAAACGGATATCACCACCAGACTTCCGTTTTTAAGCCCAGAACTGGCAACGGATATTAGCCAGATGGGGCTGGAAGCTGCACTGAATCAACCGCTCACACGTATTCTGGAGCAGGTTCAGTTGGCGCTGGATAACAGCGGTGAAAAACCGGACGTTATCTATTTGACCGGGGGTAGCGCACGTTCGCCGCTGATCAAAAAAGCACTGGCGCAGCAGTTGCCGGGAATTGAAATTGCCGGTGGCGATGACTTTGGCTCGGTTACGGCCGGTCTGGCCCGTTGGGCTAAGGTCGTTTTTGCCTGAGTTTGCGATCGAGCTCGGAAAAGCGTGGATTGACTTTGCTGCTTTTTCGACCTAACGTGACAGGTAAAGGGCGAGGGAGGTTTCCCCCCCTCTGGTCTCTTAGTAAGCCGGTAAGCTAATCACTAAGAGAATGACCAGTATGATGACTAACTTCATCATATCCCTTTCCATATTCAGATCCTTATTCAAGCCCCTTCCTGGAGGGGCTTTCCCGTTTTAGCCCCCTATAGCCTGCATTCTTCAAGCTGCAGGTGCGTTGGCTGCACTCGTTCACCCCAGTCACTTACTGAAGTAAGCTCCTGGGGATGATCTCCCTTGCCGCGTGATTCGGCCTATGGCCTCACCCTTTCAGGGCCAGCGCAAGCGCTGTTCAAAGTACCTAGGGTACTTTGTCCTGCAACTCGAATTATTTGGCTATACCTAAAAATTTCTTTCATCTCTTTCGCAATTAACCTCGTAAAACCGCGCTCATTCAGACGTTTCCAGACAGTCTTTCATATTTCCTCCATTATTCCGGGGGGTTCCGTTACTAAACTAGTATCATTCGGTGAAAGGTTTCAGGACGAGATACGTAAAATAATGAAAGGCAGCAATCAATCGCGTTGGTTAATCGCGCTGGGCGTAGTGGTGATCGCAGGTGTCGCCGTGTATTACTGGCATAACAGTGGAACGCCTGAGACAGGCGCGTCTCCTGCGGCATCACAGAGCAAGCAGGCCGGCGGTCGTCACGGCGGGCGTTTCAGCGGCGCACTGGCGCCGGTTCAGGCGGCGACAGCCACCAGCGAAGCCGTGCCTCGCTATCTCACCGGTCTTGGTACTATCACGGCGGCTAACACCGTGACGGTTCACAGTCGCGTCAATGGTCAGCTCTTAGCGCTGCATTTCCAGGAAGGCCAGCAGGTCAAAGCTGGTGATTTACTGGCAGAAATCGACCCGAGCCAGTTCAAAGTCGCCCTCGCTCAGGCGCAGGGGCAACTGGCAAAAGATAATGCCACCCTTTCCAATGCCCGTCGCGATTTCGCTCGCTATCAGCAACTGGTGAAAACCAATCTCGTGTCTCGTCAGGAACTCGACACGCAACAGTCATTGGTCACTGAGAGTTTAGGCACCGTTAAAGCCGACGAAGCGTCCGTTGCCAGCGCGCAATTACAGCTCGACTGGACGCGGATCACTGCGCCCATTGACGGTCGTGTGGGCCTTAAACAGGTCGACATCGGCAACCAGATTTCCACCAGCGACACCACCGGGATCGTGGTGCTGACGCAAACCCATCCGATTGATTTGATTTTTACGCTGCCGGAAAACGACATCGCGACGGTAGTGAAAGCACAGAAAGCGGGACAAAGCCTGACGGTAGAAGCCTGGGATCGCACCAACAAGCAGAAGCTCAGCACAGGCGCGTTATTGAGTCTGGATAACCAGATTGATGCCACAACGGGCACCATTAAGCTCAAAGCGCGGTTCAATAATCTCGATGATGCCCTGTTCCCGAATCAGTTCGTCAATGCCCGCCTGTTGGTTGATACCGAGCAAAATGCCGTCGTCATACCGACAGCTGCCTTGCAAATGGGCAACGAAGGCAACTTCGTATGGGTGCTGAACGATGACAATAAAGTCAGCAAACACATCGTCGTACCGGGGATCCAGGACAGTCAGAAAGTCGTTATTTCTGCCGGGCTTTCCGCCGGAGACAAAGTCGTGACCGATGGTATTGACCGTCTGACCGAAGGGGCGAAAGTCGAAGTGGTTGAAGCCCACAGCGCGACAACAGACGCAAAACCGGCGGCTGAACACAGCGGCAAAAAGGGAGCCCGCTCCTGATGCACGTTTTACCTCCCGACAAAACTGGCGGGCCTTCTCGCCTGTTTATTCTGCGCCCTGTCGCCACCACGCTGATGATGGTGGCGATCCTGCTGGCGGGGATTATCGGCTATCGTTTTTTACCGGTTTCGGCGTTGCCTGAGGTCGATTATCCGACTATTCAGGTCGTTACGCTTTATCCTGGTGCCAGCCCGGATGTCGTCACCTCTTCGATTACCGCTCCGCTAGAACGCCAGTTCGGTCAGATGTCCGGCCTCAAACAAATGTCTTCGCAAAGTGCAGGCGGTGCATCTGTCGTCACCTTGCAATTCCAGCTTGAGCTTTCGCTGGACGTCGCTGAGCAGGAAGTGCAAGCGGCTATCAATGCCGCCACGAACCTTTTACCGAGCGATTTGCCGAACCCGCCTGTTTACAGCAAAGTTAACCCGGCAGATCCGCCGATCATGACGCTCGCCGTCACCTCTTCCGCCCTGCCGATGACGCAGGTTGAAGACATGGTGGAAACCCGCGTCGCGCAGAAAATTTCTCAGGTTTCTGGCGTCGGTCTGGTAACGTTGGCAGGCGGTCAACGCCCTGCTGTACGTGTAAAATTGAACGCACAGGCGATTGCGGCGTTGGGACTCACCAGCGAAACCGTTCGCACGGCAATCACCGCAGCCAACGTTAACTCAGCCAAAGGCAGTCTTGACGGCCCGACCCGCGCGGTCACCCTTTCCGCGAACGATCAAATGCAGTCCGTCGAAGAGTACCGCAAGCTAATTATTGCTTATCAGAACGGTGCTCCGGTGCGCCTGGGCGATGTTGCGACCATTGAGCAAGGCGCGGAAAACACCTGGCTCGGCGCATGGGCCAACAAGCAGCAGGCGATTGTGATGAACGTCCAGCGCCAGCCCGGTGCGAACATTATTTCCACTGCCGACAGCGTTCGCCAGATGCTCCCACAACTCACCAGCAGCCTGCCAAAATCGGTGCAGGTGAAAGTGCTTTCTGACCGTACCAATAATATTCGTG
This sequence comes from Scandinavium sp., assembly GCF_036271055.1. Lineage (GTDB taxonomy): Bacteria > Pseudomonadota > Gammaproteobacteria > Enterobacterales > Enterobacteriaceae > Scandinavium. Next base: position 114,575 of record NZ_DATBBJ010000027.1, read on the forward strand.
CGTCGGTGAGTGACACTCAGTTTGAGCTGATGCTGGCGATTGCGCTGGTGGTTATGATCATTTACGTCTTCCTGCGCAACATACCGGCGACCATTATTCCCGGCGTCGCCGTGCCTCTGTCTCTGGTCGGCACGTTTGCGGTGATGGTGTTTCTCGATTTTTCGATCAACAACCTGACGCTAATGGCGCTCACCATTGCCACCGGCTTCGTCGTCGATGATGCGATTGTGGTCATCGAGAATATCTCGCGCTATATCGAAAAAGGCGAAAAGCCGATGGCAGCAGCGCTTAAAGGTGCGGGCGAAATCGGCTTTACCATTATTTCACTGACCTTCTCGCTGATTGCAGTACTCATCCCACTGCTGTTTATGGGCGATATCGTCGGACGGTTGTTCCGTGAATTTGCCATCACCCTGGCCGTCGCAATCCTGATTTCCGCGATAGTGTCGCTGACGCTCACGCCAATGATGTGCGCCCGCATGCTGAGCCATGAATCGTTGCGCAAGCAGAACCGTTTTTCCCGCGCCAGCGAACGTTTCTTTGAGCGCGTGATTGCCGCCTACGGCAGGATGCTCGCCAAAGTGCTCAACCACCCGTGGCTGACGCTCGGCGTGGCGCTCAGTACGCTCGCACTGTCGATTATGTTGTGGGTCTTTATTCCGAAAGGCTTCTTCCCGATTCAGGATAACGGCATTATTCAGGGCACCTTGCAGGCACCGCAGTCTGCATCGTTTGCCAGTATGGCCCAACGCCAGGAACAGGTGTCTGACATCATTTTGAAAGACCCGGCGGTCGAAAGCATGACGTCATTCGTCGGTGTCGACGGCACCAACCCGGCGCTGAATAGCGCGCGTCTGCAAATTAACTTAAAGCCGCTGGCCGACAGGGACGATCGCGTGCAGAAGGTGATCCGCCGTTTGCAACACGCCATCGACCGTGTGCCGGGGATCTCGCTCTATTTACAGCCGACGCAGGATCTGACAATTGATACCACCGTCAGCCGCACGCAATATCAATTCAGCTTACAAGCCAACTCGCTGGATGCGCTCAGCGAATGGGTGCCGCAGCTGATGGCAAAACTGCAAACGTTGCCACAATTGGAGGACGTCAGCAGCGACTGGCAGGACCAAGGGCTGTCGGCGTATGTGAATGTCGATCGCGACAGCGCCAGCCGTTTAGGTATCAGCATGGCCGACGTCGATAACGCGCTGTACAACGCCTTTGGGCAGCGCTTGATTTCCACTATTTACACGCAGTCCAACCAGTATCGCGTGGTGCTGGAGCACGATACCAGCGATACGCCGGGGCTGTCGGCACTGGACAATATCCGTATCACCAGCAGCAGCGGCGGGATTGTGCCGCTGAACACCATCGCCAAAGTGGAAGAACGCTTTGCACCGTTGTCGATTAACCATCTCGATCAGTTCCCGGTGACCACGATTTCCTTCAACGTGGCGCAGGATTCCTCGCTGGGCGATGCGGTGCAGGCCATTACCGATGCGGAAAAAACGCTGAATCTTCCGACTGACATTCGCACCGAATTCCAGGGCAGTTCGCTGGCCTTCCAGTCAGCGCTGGGCAGCACCGTCTGGCTGGTTGTGGCTGCAGTGGTCGCGATGTATATCGTGCTCGGCATTTTGTACGAGAGCTTTATTCATCCAATCACTATTCTTTCGACGCTGCCAACCGCAGGCGTGGGCGCGCTGCTGGCGTTGTGGGTATCGGGCAGTGAGCTCGACGTTATCGCCATCATCGGGATTATATTGTTGATCGGTATCGTCAAGAAAAACGCCATCATGATGATCGACTTTGCGCTGGCTGCCGAACGTGAACAGGGCATGCCGCCGCGCGAAGCGATTTACCAGGCCTGTCTGCTGCGTTTCCGCCCGATCCTGATGACCACCCTCGCCGCCCTGCTCGGTGCACTGCCGCTGATGTTGAGCACGGGTGTTGGCGCGGAGCTACGTCGTCCGTTGGGCGTCGGCATGGTCGGCGGCTTACTGGTGAGTCAGGTGCTGACGCTGTTCACCACGCCTGTGATTTACCTGCTGTTTGACCGTCTGTCGCTGTATGTCAAAAGCCGACTTCCTGCGCGTGAAGAGGAGGCGTAAGTGAGGTTTTTCGCCCTCTTCATTTACCGTCCGGTGGCGACGATCCTTATTTCGCTCGCCATCACTCTGTGCGGTGTGCTCGGCTTCCGGCTGCTGCCGGTGGCCCCACTGCCGCAAGTCGATTACCCGGTGATTATGGTTAGCGCCTCGCTGCCGGGCGCGGCTCCAGAAACCATGGCATCATCGGTGGCAACGCCGCTAGAACGCTCGCTTGGGCGCATCGCCGGGGTCAATGAAATGACCTCGATGAGCTCTCTCGGCAGCACGCGCATCATTTTGCAGTTTGATTTTGACCGCGACATCAACGGTGCCGCGCGCGACGTGCAGGCGGCCATCAACGCCGCGCAAAGCCTGTTGCCGACCGGAATGCCGAGCCGTCCGACTTATCGTAAAGCCAACCCGTCTGATGCGCCAATCATGATCCTGACGCTGACCTCGGATACCTATTCCCAAGGCCAGCTGTATGACTACGCCTCTACACAACTGGCGCAAACTATCGCGCAGATTGACGGCGTCGGTGATGTCGATATTGGCGGCAGTTCACTGCCCGCCGTACGGGTCGATCTCAACCCGCAGGCGTTGTTTAATCAGGGCGTATCGCTTGATGATGTGCGCACTGCCATCAGCAACGCTAACGTACGAAAACCGCAGGGTGCGATTGAAAACAATGGTCAGCGCTGGCAACTGGCAACCAACGACGAGTTAAAAACGGCGGCAGAGTACCAGCCGTTAATCATTCACTACAATAACGGTTCTGCGGTGCGTTTAAGCGATGTGGCGAACGTGTCGGATTCGGTACAGGATGTGCGCAACGCCGGGATGACCAACGCCAAACCGGCGATTTTGCTGATGATCCGCAAACTGCCGGAAGCCAACATCATTCAAACCGTGGATGCGATCCGCGCTCAGTTGCCGGAACTGAAAGAAACCATTCCGGCCTCTATCGATCTGCAAATTGCACAGGATCGCTCGCCGACGATCCGCGCTTCGCTCGAAGAAGTGGAACAAACGCTGGTCATTTCCGTAGGCCTGGTGATCCTGGTGGTGTTTCTGTTCCTGCGTTCAGGCCGCGCTACCCTCATTCCTGCGGTTGCCGTTCCGGTGTCATTAATCGGCACCTTTGCTGCCATGTACTTGTGCGGGTTCAGCCTCAATAACCTGTCGCTGATGGCATTAACCATCGCCACCGGCTTTGTTGTGGATGACGCCATCGTGGTGCTGGAAAACATTTCGCGCCATCTGGAAGCAGGCATGAAACCGTTGCAGGCCGCGCTGCAAGGGAGCCGAGAAGTCGGATTTACCGTGTTATCGATGAGTCTTTCATTGGTGGCGGTATTCCTGCCGTTGCTGTTAATGGGCGGCCTGCCGGGAAGATTATTGCGCGAGTTTGCGGTCACGCTATCGGTGGCGATTGGCATTTCGCTTGCCGTATCGCTGACACTAACGCCAATGATGTGCGGCTGGATGCTGAAAGCCTCACGCCGCCACGAACCGACGCGTGATCGCGGTTTTGGTCGCTTGCTGGTCGGTATGCAGCGCGGGTATGGTAAATCATTAAAATGGGTACTGAACCACGCTAAACTGGTCGGTTTGGTACTGCTGGCAACCATCGCGCTGAATATCTGGCTGTACATTTCCATTCCAAAAACCTTCTTCCCGGAGCAGGACACTGGCGTGGTGATGGGGAATATTCAGGCCGATCAGAGCATTTCGTTCCAGGCGATGCGCGGCAAGCTGCAGGACTTCATGAAAATCATTCGTGAAGATAAAGCCGTGGATAACGTCACCGGTTTTACCGGCGGTTCGCGGGTCAACAGCGGGATGATGTTTATCACCCTGAAACCGCGTGACGAGCGTAATGAAACGGCGCAGCAAGTGATCGATCGGTTGCGTAAAAAACTCGCCAAAGAGCCTGGTGCGAATCTGTTTTTGATGGCTGTTCAGGATATTCGCGTCGGCGGTCGTCAGGCCAATGCGGGTTATCAATACACGCTGCTGTCGGACAATCTCGCCGACCTGCGCGAATGGACGCCAAAGATCACCACTGCGCTGTCTAAACAACCGGAACTGGCAGACGTGAACTCCGATCAGCAAGACAACGGGGCTGAAATGGATCTGGTCTATGACCGTGAAACCATGTCCCGCCTCGGCATAAACGTTCAGGATGCCAACAGTCTGCTGAACAACGCATTCGGTCAACGGCAGATCTCCACGATTTATCAACCGCTGAACCAGTACAAAGTGGTGATGGAAGTCGACCCGGTTTATACCAAAGATATCAGCGCCCTTGACCAGATGTTTGTGATTAACAGCACTGGCAAAGCTATTCCGCTTTCCTACTTTGCCAAATGGCAGCCCGCCAACGCGCCGCTGTCGGTGAACCATCAGGGCCTGTCGGCGGCGTCGACCATTTCATTTAACCTGCCAACGGGAAAATCGCTGTCGGAAGCCAGTGCGGTGATTGACAGGACGATGACCCAACTTGGCGTGCCGCAAACCATTCGCGGCAGCTTCGCCGGAACAGCACAGGTTTTCCAGCAGACGATGAACTCACAGGTGATTCTGATTATCGCGGCGATCCTCACGGTTTATATCGTGCTGGGCATGTTGTATGAAAGCTATGTTCACCCGCTGACGATCCTCTCAACGCTGCCATCGGCCGGGGTCGGCGCGTTGCTGGCGCTTGAACTTTTCGGCGCGCCGTTCAGCTTAATCGCCTTAATCGGTATCATGCTGCTAATTGGTATTGTGAAGAAGAACGCCATCATGATGGTCGATTTTGCCCTTGAGGCGCAGCGCAACGGTAATCTGTCACCGGAAGAAGCCATTTTCCAAGCCTGTCTGCTGCGTTTTCGCCCGATCATGATGACAACATTGGCGGCACTTTTTGGCGCACTGCCGCTGGTGCTTTCCGGCGGCGACGGCTCCGAACTGCGCCAGCCGTTGGGGATAACCATCGTCGGCGGTCTGGTGGTGAGTCAGCTGTTAACGCTGTACACCACGCCAGTGGTGTATCTGTTCTTCGACCGCCTGCGGCTGCGTTTTACGCGTAAATCTCGTCAACCGATAACCGAGTAATTATGGAAGAGCTGCCCGCCAGCGTGCGCTGGCAATTGTGGATAGTGGCGTTTGGCTTTTTTATGCAGGCGCTCGACACCACTATCGTCAACACTGCCCTGCCCTCAATGGCGAGAAGTCTGGGGGAAAGCCCGCTGCACATGCACATGGTGATTGTCGCCTATGTGCTGACGGTGGCGGTGATGCTGCCTGCCAGCGGCTGGCTGGCGGATCGCGTCGGCGTGCGCAATATCTTCTTCACCGCCATCGTGCTGTTTACTGCCGGTTCGGTGTTTTGCGCCAGCGCGAACACGCTAAACGAACTGGTGATGGCGCGTGTATTACAGGGCGTTGGCGGCGCAATGATGGTGCCGGTCGGCAGACTGACGGTGATGAAAATCGTCCCGCGCGCGCAATACATGGCGGCGATGACGTTCGTCACCATCCCAGGCCAAATTGGGCCATTAGTCGGCCCTGCCCTCGGCGGTATTCTGGTGGAATACGCCTCCTGGCACTGGATTTTCCTGATCAATATTCCAGTGGGCATTGTCGGTGCGATTGCCACGTTATGGCTGATGCCCAACTACACCATGCAAACCCGACGCTTCGATATGTCCGGATTTATTCTGCTGGCGCTGGGGATGGCGACGCTGACTTTGGCGCTCGATGGGCAGCATGGCTTGGGCATTTCACCTCTGATGCTGGGGCTGCTGGTTACCGCAGGTGTGCTGGCGTTGCTGTTTTATCTCTGGCATGCCCGGAAGAATGAAAACGCGCTGTTCAGTCTCGATTTATTCAAAACGCACACGTTCTCGCTAGGGCTTTCCGGCAGTTTTGTCGGACGTATCGGCAGCGGCATGTTGCCGTTTATGACGCCGGTCTTTTTGCAGATTGGCCTCGGCTTTTCACCGTTCCACGCCGGGCTAATGATGATCCCAATGGTACTCGGCAGCATGGGCATGAAACGCATCGTGGTACAGGTGGTTAACCGCTTCGGCTATCGTCGGGTGCTGGTGTGCGCCACGCTTGGGTTGGCTCTCATTAGCCTGTTGTTCATGGCGGTCGCACTCATGGGCTGGTACTGGCTGCTGCCGCTGGTGCTATTCCTGCAAGGGATGATCAACTCCAGCCGCTTCTCGTCGATGAACACCCTGACGCTAAAAGATTTGCCAGACGATCTCGCCAGCAGCGGCAACAGTATGCTGTCGATGGTCATGCAATTGTCGATGAGTATCGGCGTGACAGTAGCGGGCCTGCTACTCGGCATGTACGGACAGCATCACGTCAGCGTCGACAGCGCGGTTTCGCATCAGGTCTTTTTGTATACCTACCTCAGCATGGCGGTGATCATCGCGCTTCCGGCGCTGATTTTCGTGCGCGTGCCTGACGACATCAATAAAAACATCATTATCGCAAGACGCAAAAGGAGCGAGCCGTGAAAGTCTGGCGCCCCGGCATTACTGCAAAACTGTTTCTGGCTATTCTCACCACCTGCATTGTACTGCTGATCAGCATGCACTGGGCGGTGCGCCTGAGCTTTGAGCACGGTTTTATCGATTACATCAAACGTGGCAACGAACAACGCCTGCAATTGCTAAGTGACGCACTGGCGGAACAGTACGCCACGCATGATAACAACTGGCGTTTTCTGCGTGGCAATGACCGATTTGTCTTCCAGATCCTGCGTTCGTTTGAACACGACACGCCTGATGACAGACGAGGCCAAAGGCCTGGCGGTCCACCGGATATGCCACCCCACGGCTGGCGCACGCAGTTCTGGGTGGTCGATCAGAATGCTAAAGTGATGGTTGGTCCGCGCTCCCCTGTTCCGTCTGACGGGACGCGTCGCAGCATTATGGTGAATGGTATGGAAGTGGGCTCAGTGATCGCCTCTCCGGTTGAACGCCTGACGCGCAATACCGATATCAATTTTGACCGCCAACAAAAGCGCACCAGTTGGCTGATTGTCTGTCTCGCCACGCTGCTGACGGCGCTTGCGACCTTCCCGCTGGCTCGCGGTTTGTTGGCCCCGGTGAAACGCCTCGTTGAAGGCACACACCGGTTGGCGGCAGGTGATTTCTCGACCCGCGTGACCGCCTCTGGTGCCGATGAGTTAGGTCGTCTTGCGCAGGACTTTAACCAGCTCGCCAGCACGCTTGAACGTAATCAACAAATGCGTCGCGACTTTATGGCTGATATTTCCCACGAGCTACGCACCCCGCTGGCGGTGCTGCGCGGTGAACTGGAAGCGATTCAGGACGGCGTGCGGAAATTCACCCCGGAATCAGTGGCCTCGTTGCAGGCAGAAGTCGGCACGCTCACCAAACTGGTGGACGACCTGCATCAGCTTTCGATGTCCGATGAAGGCGCGCTGGCTTACCAAAAAACGTCGGTGGATATTATCTCGCTGCTGGAAATGGCGGCGGGCGCTTTCCGCGAGCGTTTCGCCAGCCGTGGCCTGCAAATCAGCCTCAAACTGCCGGAAAGCGCCACGGTATTTGGCGATCGCGACCGACTGATGCAGTTGTTCAATAATCTGCTGGAAAACAGCCTGCGTTATACCGACAGCGGCGGCCAAATGCATATTTCGGCCGAAAAAATCGGCCACAATCTGACGCTGGCGTTCGCCGACAGCGCTCCTGGCGTTACTGATGAACAGCTGGCGATGCTGTGCGAACGTTTCTACCGTACCGAAGGCTCGCGCAATCGCGCTAGCGGTGGTTCGGGATTAGGGCTGGCGATTTGCGTCAACATCGTCGCCGCACACGGCGGGCAGCTACGCGCCGAGCATTCGCCTTTTGGTGGGGTAAGCATTAAAGTAGAGTTACCTCTGGACCGCGACTTACCGGGAACCGTATGACCGAATTACCGATTGATGATAAAACCCCGCGCATCCTGATTGTTGAGGACGAACCCAAGCTGGGACAGCTGCTGATTGATTATCTGTTGGCGGCAAATTATGCGCCGACGCTGATCAATCACGGCGACAAAGTGTTGAGTTATGTTCACCAGACGCCGCCGGATCTTATTTTGCTGGATTTGATGCTGCCCGGCACCGACGGCCTGACACTGTGCCGCGAAATTCGCCGTTTCTCCGAAGTGCCGATTGTAATGGTCACCGCCAAAATAGAAGAAATCGACCGCCTGCTGGGGCTGGAAATCGGGGCTGATGACTACATCTGCAAACCGTACAGCCCGCGCGAAGTAGTGGCTCGCGTGAAAACCATATTGCGCCGCTGCCGTCCGCAACGCGAGCTGCAAGCGCTGGATGCCGAGAGCCCGCTGATTGTGGATGAAAGCCGTTTCCAGGCCTCCTGGCGTAATAAGCTTTTAGATCTCACTCCTGCGGAGTTTCGTCTGCTGAAAACGCTGTCGCAAGAGCCAGGAAAAGTGTTCTCTCGCGAGCAATTGCTCAACCATCTTTATGATGATTACCGCGTGGTGACTGACCGAACCATCGATAGCCACATCAAAAACTTGCGCCGCAAACTCGAAGCGCAGGACGCCGAGCAGTCCTTTATCCGTGCGGTATATGGCGTAGGCTACCGCTGGGAAGCCGATTCCTGCCGGTTGATGTAATCAACCCTGCCCGGCGGCGCTCTCTAATACAGGCCTCGTAGGCCTGTGCATGCGAAGCGCCGCCAGGCAATCAGCGGCTTTGTGGGCAATCCCGCACCAGCAAAAGGTTTACTCCCCTCCCCCGCAGCGCTACAATTCCCGCCCTTAATGTAGGGGAACCTCCCCGATCGCTTCATCGCGAAGCGAGTCTGACCTGTCATCAGAACGAGAAAATCATGTTTAAACCGGAACTCCTCTCCCCGGCGGGAACGCTTAAAAATATGCGTTACGCTTTCGCCTATGGTGCCGATGCAGTCTATGCCGGCCAGCCGCGTTACTCACTGCGTGTGCGCAATAACGAATTCAACCACGAGAATTTGCAGCTCGGCATCAACGAAGCCCACGCACTCGGCAAAAAATTCTACGTCGTCGTTAATATCGCGCCGCATAACGCCAAGCTGAAAACCTTCATTCGCGATTTGCAGCCGGTGGTGGATATGGGGCCGGACGCGCTGATCATGTCCGATCCGGGCCTGATTATGCTGGTGCGCGAGCACTTCCCGCAGATGGATATTCACCTGTCTGTACAGGCGAACGCCGTGAACTGGGCGACGGTGAAATTCTGGAAACAGATGGGCCTGACCCGCGTGATCCTTTCCCGCGAACTGTCACTGGAAGAGATTGAAGAAATCCGCACTCAGGTGCCAGAAATGGAGCTCGAAATCTTCGTTCACGGCGCGCTGTGCATGGCGTATTCCGGCCGCTGCCTGCTGTCGGGTTACATCAACAAACGCGACCCGAATCAGGGCACCTGCACCAACGCTTGCCGCTGGGAATACAACGTTCAGGAAGGCAAAGAAGACGACGTTGGTAATATCGTGCATAAGCACGAGCCAATTCCGGTGAAAAACGTCGAGCCAACACTCGGGGAAGGCCAGCCGACCGACAGCGTGTTCATGTTAGAAGAAGCGCAACGTCCGGGTGAATACATGACCGCGTTCGAAGACGAACACGGCACCTACATCATGAACTCGAAAGATCTGCGTGCTATTGCGCATGTGGAACGCCTGACGCAGATGGGCGTGCACTCGCTGAAAATCGAAGGCCGTACCAAATCGTATTATTACTGCGCTCGTACCGCGCAGGTTTACCGTAAAGCGATCGACGATGCCGCAGCGGGCAAACCGTTCGACACGACATTGATGGAAACCCTCGAAGGTCTGGCGCATCGCGGCTACACCGAAGGCTTCCTGCGTCGTCACACCCATGACAGCTATCAGAACTACGAATACGGCTTCTCCGTTTCTGACCGCCAGCAGTTTGTCGGTGATTTTACCGGCGAGCGCAAAGGCAATCTCGCGGCCGTCGCGGTAAAAAACAAGTTCCTGAAAGGCGACCGCCTTGAGCTGATGACCCCGCAGGGCAACGTCAATTTCACCCTGGAACACATGGAAAACAACAAAGGCCAGCCGACAGAAGTCGCCCCCGGCGACGGTCACACCGTTTGGATCCCTGTACCCGAAGAGATTGAGCTGGAATATGCCCTCTTGATGCGTAATTTTGACGGCCAGACGACGCAAAATCCGCATGGTAAATAGTTAATTTGGGTTATTTTTTCCGTTGGTATGATTCTTCGAATCCGATCACATACCGCCTCGCTTGATGAGGGTATTATTCGAATCGCTGAAAAACATAACCCATAAATGCTAGCTGTTCCAGGAACCACCTCCTTAGCCCACGTAATCTCCCTTACGCGGGCTTATTTTTTGCCTGTAAGATATTGAAATAAAAGGATTTATTTCAGGTCACGTCCACACATTGACCACATCGATTGAAAGAAGCCCTCTTTACGGAGGGTTTCTTTTTTTACACAGCAGTCTCTCTCTGACCGCTCTCGACTGAGCAAGGTAGTACCAATAACCTAGCCATTGGCCGCTATAAATACAGCCGTTCAGACTGATTTGCCTTGTGATGTGATATGTGCAGTGACCTTGTCGGCATCGGATGGAGTAAAATCATAACCACTTCATCAGAATTAACGTACATTACAAATTTTTGAGGATAATAACGTGACATCAGAATTACTAAATACGATAGGTTTGAGCTCTAATATCATCGGTGTGATTCTAATTTTTTTCTTTGGTTTACCTCAACCATCACATAATGAAGGTATGTCAATTGGGATAGGGGAGAATACTGTCTTAGCTGATGGGACACGAGTTAAAGATATAATGGCGAGGGTCAGAAGGAGGAAGGCTATCTATAAATGTTTCGCCTTCTTAGCACTTTGCTTAATGCTTATTGGTTTCATTTTGCAACTATTAGCGCTTTGGGCTTACAAGTGATTAATGATGTTTCCTGACACTTCTAAAATAGGCCCCATATTTACGGGGCTTCGTCTTTGGTCACATCCAAGCAATTTGTTGCTGCCCTGTCGACGTCGGGTGAGGTTTAGCTGGCTTCACTTCGCCCGGCTTAACGATGTAGCGCTCGACCGTTTCCGTCGTGACGAACGTGCAACTGCAATTAATGTTTGTGCACTGGTGATAACGTTCCTTTGTCGTGTCAGTAAAATAACGACTGGTACGAGCATGAGCGGCTGTATGGCATAACGGACAATGGAACATTTTTATCACCTCATCTAATGATTTAATGACGCCATTTTATCCATTAAATATATATAAAACAAACAGATACATGGCATTTATCATTCATCCGTTTCGGCTGCATACTCTACATCCGAAAGCCTTACCTCGAGCTCTACGCCCGTCGTGAAGCCGTTATTATTGAGATTGTGGGTCACCTTACTGATTAACCACGCCTGCTCGTCTATGACGCGCTTAAAGCCTGATACCTTCACCGGCATTTCAGGATAAATATCGGCCCGGCCGGTCGCGAGGCTGATTGAAAATTCCGCGACTCCACGCTGCAATTTATCCCACTTCGCCTGAGCCGCCCGGATAGCCTGCGCTTTTGACGCGTAAATCGTGGTCATCGCGAAAACATTATCCGCTTCGCCTGCCATATACTCTCCCTCGCGGGCTTCCTGCTCTTTCTGTTTTTTGGCCCTTGCCACACTGCTGACCGGCTGAGCCTTTGGATGCTGGAGCGCCCGAAGATGCTGCTCTTTTGGCTTGCGCTTCAGCGTCACTTTTTGCGCCTGCTTTTGAGGTTTCGGGTCTTTGGTATGCAGCCATTTCGCCGTCACGCCGGTATACGCTCCCCGGTCAGCAATAGCGAACTGATGCCGGTCTCCGTCACTGCGTTCAATGCTGGTTTGAGGGATTATTTTTCCGCTGGCTGTCGTACCGCTCCCGGCTTTCAGCATCAGCAGTTTTCCTGCCTTGACCGATACCGCCCCGCCGTTTCGCTCGGCGAGGCGTGTCAAAAATACCGCGTCTGATTCCTGCGACTGGTCAATGTGTGGGATTGGGATCCCCGCGAGCGATGGCACCACGCTGGCTGTCAGCTTGTTACGGGCAGCAATGGCCTCTACCACTGCTCCGAGCGTGGTGTCATGCCATGATTCCTCCCGACGTGAATTGAGCGTACCGCGAAAATCCGCACTCCGCGCACGCAGCGTCACCGTATCCGGTGCGCCGTGATGCTCCACCTCGTCGACGGTAAAATCCCCCTTGCCCACCAGGGCAAATCCTTTCCAGCCGAGATACAGCGACAATACCGCGCCGCGTACCGGCAGCTCGACAAGGCCGTCGGTATCGTCGAGCTCAATGTCGAGCTGGTCAGCTTCAAATCCACGATTGTCCGTCATCGTCAGATTAATCAGCCGGTCACTGATATTACCGGTGATGTCCTGACTGTTGAGGGTCAGCATAAACGCAGGTGTCAGCGTGGCACCTGCGCCGGTCACAATATCCGGCACGGTTAACCTCCTGCCTGTGAGAGCAAATTACCCGCCCGGCCGACCAGAGATTCGGCCTGTTTCCCGATATCACCGTAGAGGGCAACGAGCGAGTCATCGACGCGGGTCAGTGACAGCGTAAAGCTGATTTTCCGGGGGGAACCATCGGCAAAAAATACGCTCCCCGTTTCACTCACGTTATTGATAACGAACATCCCGTAAATCATCCCGATGCCGGAGATGAGTGGCCACGCGCGCCCCTCATCTGCCATCTTATACAGCGCCAGCATCGACAGCGTGCCGCCGGTCAGTTCGGGGTATAACTCACCTGTGAGCGTGATTTTTTCCTCACCGGGGCCGAGGAACTGAAACGCATCGCGCTTCCCGACACGGGCGTTCGACGGCCAGCGATAATCCGCACTGCGTTGCAGATTTTGAAACGGGACCGTCTGGCGCATAAAAACAAACATTCCAAGAGCAAGCATCATCGTCAGACTCCTTAATCATGCATCATGCTGGCACGGGCTTTGGCGCGCTTGTTGCGATCATATTTTTCGAGCGCATCCTGTAGCTGGTTCCCGAGCGCACCGCCCGGTGCACCGCCCTGCAAATTAATCTGGTACGTCGGGCTACTCTGGTCGACATAAGTGCGCGGAGCCGGAGCGGTGACCGGGGTATACGCCTGATAGCCACCGGGTGAACGGGTCGCCGGGATATACCCGCCTCCCTGACTGACCGGCGGTATGTTGGCGGGGGCAGTATCGAGGGAATGTGATTCCTTTTTTACGAGGCCAAGCTTTTCGAGGATCACATCGAGACCGCCGCGCAGCTTGTTGAAGATGTTCAGCGGTAACATCAGCGCATCGGCCAGTGCCTGACCGAATACCACCCCGGCATTTTTGCAGCTATCCAGCGTGTCCTGTGTGGCTTTCACCGGTGCAACAAGGTCCTTAAACCACTGCCACACGGCGCTGAGCTTCTGCCCGAGACTGTCAAAAACCGGGGCCAGAGGCGCAAACATTTCACCGACGGGAGAAAAAGCCGCAATAAGGCCCTGCACCACCCCCGAGAAAAAGGCGCTGATGGGCTCCCAGTATTTACGGATAAGCAATGCCCCGGCGACAACCGCCGCCACGACGGCCACAATCGGCCACGTAACCGCGCCGAGCGCGGCAACAATCACCGCCCCAGCCGTTGAAAACACCGCACCCAGCAGGCCAGCCGCTGCAATAACGGCATTTATCCCGGCGATAACCGGCCATGCAATCAGGCCAATACCGCCCAAAATCCCAATCAGAGCCAGTGCGCCAGTCACGATGTTAAACAGGGTCTTTGTCAGTTCAGGGTTGGCCTTCGTCCATGCGGCCACAGTACCCAGCCATTCCGTCGCCGAACGGGTCAGTTTTCGCAGGGCCGAATCTTCTTTCTCGAAGACTTCAATTTGCAGGTCTTCCCACGCCGACTGGAGGTTTTTTAAATCCCCGTCGAGGTTGTCGGTCTGAATTTTTGCGATGAGCTCAGTGGTGCCGGTGGCGTTTTTAATCTCGCTGCGTTTTTTATCGAGCGAGCCATCACCGGCAGCGGCGACAAGCTTAATCGCGCCTTTCATAGCCTCTTCACCGAAAATCACCTTGAGGTATTCGCCAGTTTCAGCGGTACCGAGTTTGTTTTTCACAAACGAGCGATTAATCGATTTGAGGATCTGCTCCACCGGCAGCATGTTGCCTTTGGAGTCGCGGGTTTTGACACCGAGCTCGGCAATCGCTTCAACGGCTTTTCCCATCGGGGCCTGAAGCCGGTTAAAGATGGCGCTCGCGCCGGTACCCGCCATCGAGCCCTTGATCCCGTTATCCGCCATAATCCCGAGCATCGCGGTCGTATCTTCGATGCTTGCCCCTGCCGCCTCAGCCACGGGCGCAACATACTTCATCGCCTCACCGAGCTCGATAAGGCCGGTATTGGATGACGTAAAACCTTTTGTCATCACGTCAGCGACACGCTGAATTTCCGTCGTCGGCAGGTTAAAGGCCGATTGCATGTTCGTGATGATGTCGGCCGCTTCGGCAATGTCCACATCTGCCGCGAGACTCAGGTTAACCGTGGAACCAGTCGCGGCCAGTACGTCATCTGCTTTGTAGCCTGAGCGGGCAAGCGTGGTCTGCGTCCGGGCAACATCACTCGGTGCAAATGCCGTGCTTGCGCCAATATCGCGGGCCTGCTTACGGATCTGCGCCAGTTTGTCATCACTTTTTTCCAGACCAAGGATCGCCTGTGTGCCGGACATCTGTTTATCAAAACCGATGCCCGGTGCGATAAACCGTGATGCACCGTACAGACCCGCCGTCGCGACACCGACCCCGGCCATGCCAGCATTGCGTGCCCCGGCCGCGAATTTTTGCCCGGACTCATAGCGGGATTTCACGGCCGACAGTTTTGCCTGCTGCGCACTGACGCGCGCCAGCGCATCGCGCTGACGATTGAGCTGTGTGGTGGTCTCACTGATGGAGGTTTTAAGACGACGCTCATCACCCGACAGCGTGCGGGTACGGATGCCCACCTGCTGTAGTTCGCTGCGCTGGCGCTGTACCGAGACACGCAGACTGTTGTATTTCGTTTGCAGTTCAGACGCAGCGCGCTTCGCCGTCTCCAGTGCCTGAGCCTGCGCCCGCGTTGGGGCTGTCGTGTTCCTGAACTGCACCGCCAGTGCGGCTGCTTCCTGTTTCGCTTTAGCGAGCGACTGACCCGTTACCGCCAGTTGTGCACTGGCCTTCCGAAAGCCCTCGATGCGGGATGCCTGACCGTTCAGATCGCGTAACGACTTCTGCGTCGAGAGAATATCCCCCGACAGCGTTTTGCTCGCGGTCTGTATGGATTTAAACGGCCGGGTTGCCTGGTCGACCGCTTTCAGCAGCACTTCGAGTTTAAGGTTATTACTCATTCGTGTTCCCGCTTCGCTGGAGCGCCTTTTCGCGCCATGTGACGAGCTCGGTGAGACTCATCGGAAAGAGCTCTGATGGCCCCCAGTGAAAAATCACTGCAACGTCGGCCATCAGGTCATCGACCGTAAAATTTGCCCCGAAATTTAAGCCGCCGAACTCGGCGACAAAAAACCGACCACCTCACCGGCAAAGCTCAGCAGGTCAGGCAGCTCCAGCGCGGCGACTTCCTGCTCGGTCAGGGTCGGCAGGGTCATGCGTGGCAGTACCTTAATCAGCGCATCAACGTCTGAGTTAGCCACCGCCGCCAGACCGACACCGCGTAAGGTTCCGGCCGTGGGTTTCAGAAGAGTGACTTCTGTGATTTCGGTTTCACCGCGCTGGATGGCTTTTACCAGGGTAATGACGTTTGGGTTTTCAGCTTTTTTCATGGGTTCTCTTTCTCATTCGGTATTCAGGGATGCCCGGCCAGCGGCGCTGACCGGGTAAAAATTACAGACCGATATTGCGGCGATGCTCCGCGAGGCGGTCGACGCCGTTGACCTTTTCAATCAGGTTGACCGTGTCGATTTCGATAAGCTCTTTGCCGTTACAGGTGAGCTTGTAATAGGTGCAGTCCATCGCGATTTTGGATGTCGCGACCTCGCCCTGTTTGGCCTCGCCGGTGTCGACTTCTTTCTGACGACCACGCAACACCACCTCAACCGGCACGGTCGCGCCGGTGTCGTCGCGCTGGTAGGAGCCCGAAAAGCGCAGCGGCACCGCAGAAGCATTCGCAGCGCCATAGAGTGACCAGATGACGTCATCCGGGAAACCGCCGGTGGAAAACTCCGCCGCCAGGGCGTCATCATCGAGGCCGAGGTCAATCGAGGCAGAGCCATTCATCCCGCCGCCGCGGTACTTTTCGAGTTTGCGGGTCAGTTTGGGCAGCGTCATCGACTGAACGACCCCGAGGAAACTCGTGCCGTCGATAAACAGGTTCATGAGCTTTAACGTACGCGGTAATGCCATGATTCAGGCTCCTTATTGGCTGTTCACAGACGAGATGAGATCCACCAGGTATTTATCGGTGATGCGCTGACGCAGGGTCAGATTTTCCAGCGGTGGTACCGGCGTGTAGTCGTAATCGAGGTACAGCTTCCCGGCTTTCAGCGTCTCTTCATCGTTGGCGTTGTCGTCAAACCAGCAGGTGGCATCGACGATATAGCCGTTGCTTTTCAGCTCGCGGAATTTGGCATTGATGCCATCGATGATGTCGCGAATGATCGTGGCGGTAATCGGTTTATCCACCGCCCACATGTGCGCCTCTGCCATCGTGTCGGCGATGACCTGCGCGGTACGGGTGTAGTTTTCAAACTGGAATAGCGGGTCATCTGAGCAGGTGCGGTTGCCCCAGAAGCGAAAACCGTCTTTGCGGATAAGCGTGGTTACGCCCGCTTTATTGAGCAAATCGGCATCGGTGCCGGATTCCTGTAAATCCCAGTACACCGAGGCACTGATACCGGTGACACCATTCACGCCGACGTTCGACAGGGTTTTGTGCCAGCCAGTGTCATTGTCGATTTTCGCACGCAGACCGAGTGCGCGCGCGGTGGCATAAGCGGTTTCAGTGGCACTGGTGGTGGTATTCCATGACAGGAAATCCGGCCAGATAACCATCAGCTCGCGGGCGCTGAAATTGTCACGATACTTGATGGCATCAGACAGGGTTTTGCAGCCCCACGCCGAGACATACCCGAACGCACGCAACTTCTGCGCCACCGGTACAAGGGCGGTCGCGACGTCCTGTGAATCCAGTCCCGGCACGCCGAGAATGCGCGGCTTCACGCCGGTGACGGCGCTTGCCGTCAGCAGCGCTTTCAGCCCGGTGTATTTCCCGTTCTCATCGGTGGTACCGATGATATTGGAAATCGTCTGCGCCTGTGCCGCCTCTTCGTCGTCGCCGGTGCCCTCTTCGACACGCACGACGATAATCACCGGCTTTGACTGGTCAGCGATGGCCTGTAACGCCGTCGCCAGCGTGCCACGGGTGCCAGCCTTACCGATGACGCTTTGCGGGTTGGTGATTAACACCGGCTCATTGAGCGGGAAGGTCTTTGCATCGGCGTCACTGGCCGTGCAGACCATCCCGACAATGGCGGTGGAAACCGTAGAAATGGTGCGCGTGCCGTCGTTGACCTCGACGACCTGCACGCCGTGATGAAAATCAGTCATCCGTTTAACTCCGTTGAGTGGGGTGACTGACATTGTCCGGGGGCGACGTGGGCGGGGCTATGTGTACGGGTTGGTCTGACGCTGGTACAACCCGGGGAAATATTACGATCGTTTTCAGCGATCAATCCCGCCGGTATCGATCGTTAATACCCATTATCAATAGGGGAATAATGCCGCTATCGTTTCGCCATCAATGAGGGCGTAAACATGACGTATTTACTGTGGATTGTGGGCGGTGTGCTCGCGTGGGGGGCAGTCGGTTTTATCTGGTGCCACTGGTTCGCGGATGACGACGATGACGAATATCAGGAATGTCCGTATGAATAAGCCCGCGACGCGGGCTTCATTTTTATGCGCCCGGGGATGACGGCCAGCTCACATCCAGCGCATCTTCCGGTTCCACCCGGTTAATCAGCACCCGGTATTTTTTCCATTCCGTCAGTCTCACCTGCTCCTCATCCGTCGCCATCCCCAGCTCAACCGCATCCTCGAGGGTGCTGATGGTGAGCGTGGCGGCATGCGTCAGCCGGGTCTTTTCTTCCCGTGCAAAGGCAATCGCGGCATCACGCTCAGCGTCAGTGTCACTTTCCCAGCCCTTGCCATCCCATTTCATATACGGCCCGTGCGGTGCAACCGATGTAACACCTGACGGCAATGCGCCCGGCTCAGTAATAAACACCGGTTCACCTGTCGTGGTATCAAACACTGCCTCACCGCGATGGTCTTCCACCTGACGCCATGTTTCACCGTTAAAAATCGCCACGTTGCCGGGCAAAACGTCCGGCGGCGCAATATGGGTGCAGTCAGCCGGTAATCCGGTATGCGCCGGGAGATACGCATCCCCGATGCCAATAAACTCACGCGTATCGGCCCGCAGGTTATAGACCTTAATGGTGCGGTCACGGGGAGAGAATTTGAACGTCATTATGCGAGCCTCACGATGTAGTTGAATGCGATGTTTTTGACTGTGGTTTCGGCGTTACCGGCAGCGGCAACGGTCACCGTGTGGGAGTGCGCCCCGAGAGCGATGGAATGGGTGTGCGCCCCAATCCCGACGGTGTGGGTATGTAATCCGATGGCAACGGTATGCGCATGCGCGCCCGCGCTGGCCGCCGTACCACTGATGGAGTGGGTATGCGCCCCGGCGTCGGTGGTCGTGGTACTGGTGTCTTCGTATCCATTTTTCTGGAACGCATTGCGGTCGATATAGCGGTTATTCCCGCCGCCACCGTCCCGCCATGCACGCTGGGCGTGGTGGTGGTTCCCGGCGCTGGCTGCGGTTCCTGAGATACTGTGCGTGTGCGCACCGGTGTTATTCGAGGTTTTCGTCCCGTAATCAAAGGCGTTGCTGGTTTTGGTGCCATAGTCGAATGCACCGGTATTTTTGCTGCCGAGGTCGGTCGATGACGCACTCGCGCCGTGAGTATGAGATTTATTGCCGTCCTGCTCCTGCGACAATACCGCACGACCGCTGGCCGGTTTGCCCTTAATCGTCCAGGTACGCATATCCGGGATAACGCCCGACGGGTAGGCTATCGCCAGCAGTGGGTAAACTGCTTTATCAAACGTCTGGCCCTGCATGAAAGCGTAACCGGTCAGAATACTGTCAGACGGCCACGCGACAGGGGCCCCGACCGGGAACGTGTCGGCGGGCGTCCACACGGTCCAGCCGCCGGTGGAATACTGGCTGCGGGAATAACTGCGCGATGAGTTGTACACGCAGTAAATCTGCGTAACCCCGGCGTTTTTATAAATAACCAGCGTCCCGGCGCTGTTCTCGGGATAGTGTCGGGCGGTTGTTGCATTGGCGTTTGCGGGCTGGCAGTAAAGCCCCGGCTTTTTCAGCGTATCGAGGTCTTCCGCCTTCAGGCCGATGGCCTGCGTGTCGAAAATATCCTGCGAGGTCACACTGATGTCATCACTCAGCGCTTTTCCGTTCACTTTGCGCGTGGCCGGTACGCGCTCATTGGCATTGTCATTCGCCGCTTTCACGGCCTTTGGGGTTGCGGCCAGCGTCTCGGATGGGCTGTCGGTGGCGCTGCTGAGTTGTACAATGCCTTTTTGCGTTGTGGTCGCGTCCTGCGCCGTGTATTTCTCTTTAGCGAGGTCATATGCCGCCTTGACGGCTTTCGGCGTCGCGGCGAGCGTCTCCGACGTGCTGTCGGTGGCGCTGCTCAGTTGGGTAAACCCTTTTTCTTTCAGCGTGGCATCAGGATGACGGCGTGACTGTTCATGCTCCGCGATTTTGTCATCCACATAATCCTGCGTTGCCATCACCATCGAGGCATCGATAGCCAGCTCGACAGACTCAAGGTCTGACAGAATGATGACCATGCGCAGGGTCTGCGCCCGACCGGACCCCTCTTCGAGTTTTGGCTTGTAGCTTTCGGCCATATTGCCGACGGCGACCAGCGTGCCGGTGTCGTCGTAGAGCCCCATTTCACGCAGCCAGAAGCCGCCCGTCTCCGGCGGGATCACCAGCTCCGCCACCACATAATTTTTATGTTTTTTGTCCTGGCTGATTTTGTTCAGGGCATTGCGCCAGACCTCATTAATCAGCGTTGTCTGCGTGGCATTCGGCTCCGGCAGCGTGCCGCCGCCATCCCCGACAGCCATCGCCACGATGTTGACCTTTTTGCCCCCCGGCACCAGTGCGGCCGCGAATTTTGCTGCCCCGGCCGTGGTGACAACGGTTTTATATTTCACTGTCATTCTGCTCTCACTTAGCCCGGATAAACGGTCATGATGTCGCCGTCGTAACTGACGCCACCAGTGAAGAGATAACCGGCGACGTCCTGAATAATATTGAGCCCGATAAGGTGTCGGCTGGCGGGTTTGGCATCCGCGATGAGGCGCTCCATCTCGAGATACATTTCCTCGGTGATACCGGTTTCCAGTACGCCGATATCGAGGCGAAAGGTGCCGGGCGGGTCACGGGTTTCCCACCATTCCGTCACGTTAATCACATACCCCAGCGGCTCGACCACACGCCGCACGGCACCGATGGTGCCTTTGCGACTGTGAATATAAAAAGCAGCCCGGATCACCTCACGTTTGGTCTCTTCCGGCCAGTCACTGTCCCAACGGTCGACCGAGTACGCCCACGCCAGCCACGGCAGCAGATTCACCGGGCAGTTGTCCGGGCTCCAGAGTCGGCGCAGCGGGACCGGGATATTTTCAATTTCCGCACAGGCGCGGGCAGCAGCGACCTCCAGCGGGGATGACCCGACCGGCAGCAGACGAACATTACTCATCGGAACCCCCGAGCCGGATTTGATACGCGGTGCAGAAAGACGCCTGCGTTTTATCGAGCACGATGTCAGCGGCCGGTGCCGCCAGCTCGACCCGCTGCACGCCTTCCACATGCAGCGCGGCGTAAATGGCTGACTGACGAATGTCGCGCCCGAGGCGATGCTGAGCGCTGATATAGGCTTTCAGTTTCGCTTCAGCCGCGGCGGTAATGGGCTCACTTTCCGGGCCGGGGTAGATGTAGAGCGTGGCATCGATGGTGTAATCGACAATCGCCGCCGACTGGACCGTCACCCGGTCGGCAACCGGTCGCACGTCTTCATCGTTGAGCGCGTTACGCACCACCGCAAGCAGATTTTCAGACGCTGCGCCATTGTTTTCACGAGAAAGTACGGAAACGGACACACACGCAGGTTCAGGGCTGACGACCGAAATGTCGGCGACCCGGCCATCGGCGCTGCGACCGTGAAACTCATACGCCCCCACCGGCCCCGCGACGCTCAGGCCCTCAAACGCCTGTTGTGCGCGCAGTCGAAAATCGGTGTCAGACTCCATCACCGCCGGGGTCGGCGGGAGTGTGGTATCGTCAGCCGGGCTGATAATCAGGCGCGTGGTATTGGTGTTGGCGGCCATCACATCGAGGTCATTCTTTTCGGCATAAGCCAGTGTGACGGCCAGTGCCGCCTCATTTACCCGCTGACGCCAGAGCACTTCCCGGTAGGCGTTTTCTTCCAGGTATTTGACCAGCGGGTCAGACTCCAGTGCGAGCGTGCGGGCAATGGCCTCCTGCTGGTCTTCCGGGTAGAGCGAAATAAGGGTCGCCTTTCGTTCAGCAAGGATGGATTCATAATTCAGCGTTTCCACCACGTCGGGCGCGGGGAGCTGGCTCAGGTCTATAATGGCCATAGGTTCAACTCACGGGAATGGTCAGGGATAACGGGGCGCTGCTGCCTTTGATAACGCCTGTCAGCTCAACCATCATCTGACCGTTAAACTGGCGCTCAATCGTCAGCGACGTGAGGGTGACACGCGGCTCCCACTTCAGCAGCGCCATGTAACAGGCGCACATCAACTGGAGATCCAGCGCATCGTTTTGTGGCATATCTATCAGGGTGGAGAGTAACGAACCATATTCACGACGCATCACCCTCGACCCGATCGGCGTGCGCAGGATGTCACTCATGCTCTGGCGAATATGGTCAGCGTCGGTGATGGTGCGCCCGGTATCGCGATGCATGCCGATATAACGACTCGTCATTTTGTGCCCTCCGTCCGGCTGTTACCGCGTTCGACGCCGCCGTGGTCGTGGTCATCCACCTGCACGCCGTTGGAGGTAAATTTTCCGCCCGCATGTTCGATGTCACCACTCATCTTCCCGCCCTTCTGTACCTCAAGCGTGCCGGTGATGAGTTTGTTGGTACACACGACTTCGGGCGTATCTAGCGTGATGCGAGTGTCGGCCTTAATCAGCACGACAGGCACCGTGGCGGTGATGGACTCTTTTGCGGTGACGTCTGCAGTGGTAATGCCGCTAACCAAAAGCGCCCCGGTGTCGGGTTCGTACTCAATAACCGCGCCGTCAGGAAAGGCAATATGAAACGCATCAGCAGAGGCCGAAGGGGCGGGAAAGTCATCAGAGAAAATGGCTGGCAGGACAAAAGCAGTATCGAGCTCACCACCCACAGCCAGAATGAGTACCTGCTCCCCCACCGAAGGAGCCCACCACGTGCGCGAGCGCCCGGCGCGGGAAGTCAGCCAGTTAAGCCATGTCGTTTGTATCCCACCGGTCTGGACGCGACATAATCCCTCATCGAGAGCAACAGCGGTCACAACGCCGGTGCGGATAAGATTACGGATCGCGCGAGCGATATCCTGAAAAGAGGTTAAAGTATTCATGGGGAAAGGATGCCGTCGGGTGCGGCTAGCGGCAATCGAGCGAGGTTTTATCAGTGGCTACACAACGATACTTGTTTATGGAGTTACACCTGAACGTTAGTTTTTTAGAATCTGTCTTTCAAGAGATATTCATTTAGAATAAACTTTCTATGTAACTCCACACGCTTGCAGTAAGCCTGGGCAAGGAAAAAAAATGTTTGAAGAAATCTTAAAATGGGTAGGTAGTGTATTAGCATCTACAGCTGTATTTGGTATCGTCGTATACTTGATGCGCTCTACTCTAACAAAGCTAATCGGTAAATCCATAGAGCATCGCTTTGATAAGAAAATAGAAAGTTTCAAGGCGGAAATCAGAGGTAATGAAAAGGAGTTTGAGCAAATAAGGGCATTCATGGGTTCAATACGTAAAGAAAGAGATTCTACACTTCAAGCCAAACGCTTCGAGGCTGCTGAAACCCTAATGCGTCAACGTCAATTTCTTGGTCAATTTACCATGCTTGTTGAATATGTAAAAATGCTTAACATGGAAGAAATATTAAAAAATAGAAACGATCCTCAAATCGCCAAATTCATTAAGGCTCTTACTGATCCTGTTGACATAGATGAAAAACTCAAAATTTATGGAACATTCGACAGGACAATGACAGATCTGTACCTTAGTGAACGTATAAAAAAGCTTTTTGAAACATATCAATATATAATGCTAAATGCGGTTATGATTATGAAGATTCTCAGCCTCCCAAATTTAGACATAAACCCTGATTTATTTAAAAAAGACAGCATTAAAAATATGGTCATCGAATTGGCCCCGCTATCCAAAGAAGGCTTTGATCAATTTGGTGACAGTTACGCATTCCACTGGACAAACTATTTTTACACTGAAATATTAACAGAATTACGAAATGAATTATTAGGAATAACTAGTATGTCAAAGGATACTGAAGCGGCTACCCAACTAGCATTGGATTCACGACGAGCACAAATTAGCTTGCATGCAATTTTTGAAAAAAGCGGTCTTTCAGAAGACCTGATCAAGTCTGACGCGAGATAAATAGCACCCAACAACACAACAAACCATTTCGCAATAATATTATTATTTGCAAGGACGGTGAATTAGAAGTAAATAATCCACCACCCTTGCACAGGCTAAATTAGCAACCTGATAACTTGAAAAAATAATTATAATGCCTTGCTGATATTCTAAGATACTTCTTCTAGATGCATTAAGATAAACCCTTCGATAACATTATTATCATCCTTGGTTAATCCAAGTAACTGGCGTTCAGCATATTGTACTTCCTGAGCATGTGCATTCGGCCGGTCTTTGAGTCCGAGCTGATGAATCTGTGCAATACGCTGCACCTTCCCGGTAAATTCCACAACAGCCGCCTCGTCACTGCCGGTGGCTTTCATGTAGCGATTGGTGCGAAGCTTTGCGAACATCTCACGCTTAACCCTGCCCTTTTTGGTTCTGACCGGCTGGCGCTTACGGGCGGCATACGGAGTGCCGTCCGGTGCGGTCTGCGTTTTAATACGACGTTGCTGTGAAGTGCGCAGCTTCTTCGCAATGTCAGCCGCCATCCGTCGACGATTCGTCGGTGACAGCGCGGCAATCAGCCCCGCCAGCCGGTTATCA
Organism: Scandinavium sp.; assembly: GCF_036271055.1. Taxonomy (GTDB): domain Bacteria; phylum Pseudomonadota; class Gammaproteobacteria; order Enterobacterales; family Enterobacteriaceae; genus Scandinavium. The sequence goes on from NZ_DATBBJ010000027.1 coordinate 139,094, forward strand.
AAGGCTTTAAATTCATTCATTCCATTCGCTCACAAGCTCGCCGTGAACATAGAGCTGCATCGGTCGGGTCACAGGCTCGGGCGGCTGCGGCTCGGGGGCATGCTCGATGTGCAGCTCGACTCCGACCTCTTTGACTATTGTGCGCTCGCTCAGTAACAGGCTGATGCTGAGGTCAATGCTGTCGTCGTTGTTAATATCAGCTTCATAGGTGAAACCACGCTTGCGCCCTTCATCGGTGGTCATGATGTCGGCCTGATTAACCCGCAACCACGCCTGAATCGGCACGAGGATCAGGTCTATATCCCCCGGAAAATCCGTCACGATGACGTTAAGCGTGTACTGATTTTCAAACGACAGCGATGTGGCGAGCGTCGAGGCCAGTTTTCCGTTATCGATAAACACACGCAGCATTTCGGGGTTGGTTTTCAATACTGGCACGGCATCAGTTAAGGCCTTGCGCAGACTCGTCGGTTTGAGCATCTGTTTTGTCCTGGCATTCTTTTATCGTTTCGACCTGAAGCGCACAGCTTTCGAGCGCGGTTTCGAGCTGGCGAATATCGGCGCTCAGGTCACCATTAGTGAGCGGATTACTCCCCGGCATCGGGCACAGACTCACCCTCGGGCAGGCGTTCAGCACAACGACCGGCTGATGCACAGGGGGCGCGTCGGTGCAGGCCGCGCACAACATCAGGCAGCTCAGTAGCGTACCAGCGCCGTAAATCTTCGTTTTCATTGAGTAGCCTCGTGATGGTTTGCTCGCGACGCTGCGCGCGCTTTGCCGCAGTGTCGAGTTTCTGGCGCAGTTTTACCTGCGCCCGGTCATTGTCGGCACTCAGGCGCTGCGCGGTAATGAGCTGGTCTTTCAGCATGTCGACAGTGCGTTTCTGGTCAGTGGCGACGTCGTTTGCCCGGTTAAACGAGCGGCTGAGTTTGCTGTTCTCATGCTTCAGCCAGGCCAGCGCCACGACGGCCAGAGCCAGTAAAATAATCAGTGTTTTCATTTTGCCCCCTGCACACAGCGCGACCATTCCCGGACGCGACGGTTTTCAAGTCCGGTGTTTTTAACCCCGTTCACATACACCCATCGGCCGAGCTGGTCGCATGCCTGCCCCCACTGCTGACGTTTGATAAACGAGACCAGCGTCGAGCGACAGGCCGCACCGGTGCCGACGTTAAAGGCGAAGCTGACGAGCGCGTCATAGACCGGCTGCGGCATTTTGACCGGTGCGCACACTGCCAGCCGCCGCTCAGTGCTGAGCACATCGGCGACCAGATTTGCCGCCGCCTGACGCTCGGTGATGTCGCGTTTCGGAACCACCCCGGCAGTGTGGCCGATGCCTGATGTCCACACGCCCGCGCTGCACTGATAGGGGCGCAACCGGCACCCTTCAAGGTCTGCAATCAGGGCAAGACCGTCTGGCGAGGTATTCAGCAGACGAAAATCAGGCACCAGTGCCGCCAGCGCCAGCACGACGGCCACACTGCAACGTTTAACGACTGAGGCCACGCATTACCCCCTTATCGATTCCGGCAGCAACGAGATAGCGGTACGTCTGGCGGCGGTACCAGAAATTCACCAGCGCGGTGAAAATGGCGCAACCGCCGCCGACATAGAGCGCGAGTTTTTCCGGTGTCTGCGTGCCGAAATAGGCCAGCGCCACGGAAAACCAGTACGTCAGAAAAGTTGTGATTTTTTCCATCGTTAATCCCACAGGTTGACGGTCTCCGTGACAGGGGCCGTGTCGACGTCCGGCAAGCTGACCCGCGTACCATGCGGCAGAATCGCCCCCAGTTCGGCGAGTCCCGGATTAGCCTCAAGCACGGCCTCGACAATGCCCCCGGTGCGCCCGTAGTGACGAAAGCACAGGGCATCGAGGGTGTCGCCCTGCTGCGCGATGACGTTCATCAGATTTGCCCCACGATGCAGCGGGCCTTGTCCTGAATACGGGCCACGGACCAGCGCATATCCCGCCACATCTCATCGATGGTGCTGTCGATGCTGTCGGCCTTTTTGTCGCCTTTGGCGCTCGCATCCACCCCGCGATAACGCTCATAGAGCGTGGCGGTGGTCATCGCACACACCGCGTTGAAGTAGTGGAAAACGCGCACGCTCTCGCCATCAAGTTCGTCGGTGGGTACATCCTCAAGACGGGCATAACCGGCATCACGCTGAAGGTCACGCCACTCACGCAACTCGGCGTTAGTTTCCGCTATTCCGGCCTTAATCGCCCGGCGCAGTCGTACAGGGGAAACCGTCTGCTCAAGGCGCATTTCTTCCCTCACTCGCTTCGGATCCACATCCGGGAAAAAGGCGGTATTTTTAATCACCGGTTCCGCTTCCGGCACGGGTGGGATAACCACCGTCTCGCGCTTTTGCGTCGGGTTGTTTACTACTAGCGTCGTCATGACTACCTCGGAAATAGGTGGGCGGTGGACGCTGGCCTCAGTTCGGGTGAAACACCGACATCGGCCAGCGTGCCGCCCGGCGCGGGGCGCATTCTGTTAACCGGCGACTTTTCTCGGGCGACCTCGCCCGCGTTTCACCGGTGAATCGGATGTTTTTTTCATGACCTTTTTCGCGGGCTTCGGCGGTGTTTTCTTCACCGGTGCAACAGGCCGGGGTTTCGGGTTCAGCTCACGGCCGAGTCGTTCGATGTCTTTTTTGACGCCACAGCTTTCATCAAGCTGAATGGCGCGTTGCAGGTGCGTCATCGCTTCCGCAAGTTGCCCGTTATCACGCAGCGTGAGACCGACAACCTTATGCAGACGGGCGCGAACCTCGTCGGGCATATCAGCGACACGGGTCATCCCGATAACGCTTAGCAGTGGCTGAACATCAACCGGCTGACAGGCGATGCGGGCGCGAATGGCGGCGAGGGCCACCTCTTCTGCGAGCATGTACGGTGCGGTGCGCGAGTGACCGTCAGGCATCGACAGGGCAAAGTGCAGCGCATAGCGGGCAATCTCAATCGCGCCGGGAATATCACCGACATCAAGACGCCACAGCATCACGGTCATCAGGATGTCATCCTGAGCGCCGGTGCCGGTATCCAGTACACCGGTGACCCACGGCAGATAGAACGGCAACAGCTCGCGCTTTTTCTCAGCTTTGCGCTCTTTAGAATGGATTTGTTTTAGCGTCCGGCGGTCTGCGGCCAGCTTGACGAGCATCTGCTCGTAAGCCGTGGCATGCCGCAGCGGGTGTTGTTCCCGCTGCGATGCCTTTTCAGCCGAGACCCGCATCGCGTGACGCTGTGCGGGGCTCGCCATCGGTTAAGCCTCCGCGCCGTCGGTGGTCTCACCCTTTGGGGCGCTACCTGCATTCATCGCCTGCAAGGCTTTCACCATTTCAGCCGCGAACACGCTCGCGCTGGTCGCTTCCGGGGTGGCACCCTCTTCCTGCTCAAGGATTTCGATGTTTTCAATCAGGCAACCGGCCGCATAATCCTCGATAACGAAATCGACTTTCACCTGCTCGTAGTTTTCCACCTGATCCAGTTTCGGGTTTTCAACGATATGACGGCGGTGCGCGTCTTCGTACAGGTAGATGGAAATGTTATCCAGCGTGGTGATAAAGATGCTGTTAGCCGGGAAGAACGGCGCACGCACGGCCTGTAACTGACCAATGGTTTTCTGGCTGACAATCAACTCAGCGGCGAGTTGTTCGCTGTTTGCCTGGAATTTGTTAATCATCGGGAAATATTTGTCGGTCAGGATGCGACGACCGCAAATCACCACCATTTCCGGGTTTTCGCGGTGGATTTCTTCAATCAGCGATTCATGCCCGTCCATCACCAGCGCGTCGAGGTTGGCATAATGCCCGCCCTTACCGACCTTAATGGTGTCTGAAATGACCGTGCCGTCATCATCCAGAACCTTCGACATCACACGCTCTGGCGCGTCTTCGCGGTATTTTTGCAGCCAGCCGACAGCCACATCCTGAAGCAACGGATTTTTTGCACGGTCAGACGTCGCGGCACGGCTTACGCCATTAAAACCAATGGTGATGTAGTCCAGAGCCTGACGCTTGATGATGGCGTTACGGATGCGGATCTGAAAATCTTCAAAACGCGCCCACAGGTCGAGCTTGTTGTACTTCAGGTTGTAATCGAAATTGACCGGTTTGCAGAAATAACGGAACGCATCCAGCTTCGAGAAATCCGCCGTTTTGCGCTCGACGCCGCCGTCAGTGTCGGTGGTGCTGGCGATGGTGCCGGTCACATCGATACCGACTTTTTCCTCGGTCAGTTCCCCCACGGTCACCATGTTGATGAGTTGCAGGAAGGAAGACGACTGCTGGATTTTATCGAAGAGTTTCTGCGTGACAGACGGCTCGACGTTGAATTTTTTATCAAGGTCAGGCACTTCGACACCGTTCAGTTCGGCGAGGCGGCTCAGGTATTTATTGAATTTAAAACGGGTCTCTTTACGCATAGTGTTTTTTATCCTGTCAGAAAGCGGGCGTTAAAATGTTTGACTCAGCAGTCGGTCAGCGTCACATCCCCGGCATCACCGCCGGTGCTCCGCAGGCGACGCGGCTGTGTAATGCTTTCGGTTTTGTCCAGGGTGGTCTGGATCGTGCTGAACTGCTGCGCAGTTTCATCCCCATGCGCGGCTACGTTTTGTTTCAGTGTCGCGAGTTCGCTTTCCAGCGCTGCGAAGCGGGTTTCCGTCGCGTCCTCCCCGGTTTGCACACGTTCCGCGATAGACGTCACCGCCTCGTGCACGTCGGCGAAACGCACGTCGTCGCTCTGTTGCTGGCGACTAAAAATGGCCTTAACGGAGTCGGTCAGTTTGGTGAGAAGCGTGTCGGGCTGGTCTTCAAATTCCAGCTCGGCGAGTGTCGCCACTGAGAAGAGATCGCCCGGCTGGTCTTTCTTCCCGTTCAGCGGATTGGCGGTGGCGCGGCTGCAAAACTCGAGGTATTCGGTACCGAGGCTTGCGGGGTCATCGGTGACGGCCAGCCCGACGAGATAGCTCTTGCCACTGTTGGCGAAGTTCGGGCGGATTTCCATTGAGGTGTAAACCTTCTGGCCTTTCGCCACCATGTCGACGAGGTTGTCGAGCGGGGCAATTCGGCCAAACAGCGCCAGCTTACCTTTCAGCGCGGAGTCATCATCGATGACATCGGCTTTCACCTCGGCAACGTCGCCATAACGCCCGTACTGACCGTCGGGATTGATGCTGCGGATATGTTCGAGATTGATGCGGCAACCGTAGACGCGCGGGTCGAAGGTGTCAGCCATTTCCTGAATATCGGACGCGCCGATGACGCGACCGTCACAGGTATCACCCTCGACACCGATGCGGAACCATTTAGAAATTTTGGAGGCTTTTTTTGCCATGAGTCAGGTGTCCTGATGTTGGTTTTTCGGATCAGGCTTAGTTTCCCGACTCATCCCCGCACCGGCTATCCATTGCGGATGGCATACCCCTGACACAACAGGGCTTTAGCGATTCGCTGCCCCTGTTTCTTTAGCCTTGCCCTGTATCAACCACGGCGAGGCAAACATGACCATCACCACTGAAACCACACTTCTGAGCGACCCGCGACGGCAGGCGGCGCTGTTGTTCTGGCAGGGATTTTCCGTGCCGCAAATTTCGGAAACACTCCAGACTAAGCGGGCCACCGTGCAGAGCTGGAAGCAGCGCGATAAATGGGAGGCGACCGCGCCCCTGACGCGCGTCGAAACCACGCTCGAAGCGCGACTGATTCAGCTCTATGCCAAGCCCGACCTGACAGCACACGATTTCAAGGTTGCCGACTTTCTGGCTCGACAAATGGAGCGTCTTGCGCGGGTTAACCGCTACAGCCAGACCGGCAGCGAGGCGGATTTAAACCCCAACGTCGCCAACCGCAACAAGGGCGAGAAGACGAAGCCGAAAAAGAATTTTTTCAGCGATGAGGCTATCGAAAAGCTGGAAGACATTTTCCTCGACCAGTCATTCGAGTATCAGCTCGACTGGTACCGTGCCGGACTGGCACATCGCATCCGTCACATTCTGAAATCCCGCCAGATTGGCGCGACGTTTTACTTTGCGCGCGAAGCGCTGATGCGGGCACTGAAAACAGGGAATAATCAGATTTTCCTGTCGGCCAGTAAAACGCAGGCTTACGTATTCCGCGAATATATCATTCAGTTTGCCAAACTGGCGGAGGTGGAGCTCACCGGTGACCCGATTGTCATCGGCAACAACGGTGCAAAGCTCATTTTCCTCGGCACCAATTCCAACACCGCGCAGAGCCATAACGGCGATTTGTACGTCGATGAAATTTTCTGGATCCCCAATTTCCAGCAACTGAAAAAAGTTTCTTCCGGCATGTCGTCGCAGGAGCATCTGCGCACGACCTATTTCTCGACACCCTCGTCGCTGGCGCACGGCGCTTACCCGTTCTGGTCAGGGGAACAATTCAACCGGGGCCGGTCGAATGCGGGTGAGCGCGTCGACATCGACATCACGCACGCCGCACTGGCAAAGGGTGTTGCCTGCCCCGACGGCCAGTGGCGACAGATTGTCACCCTTGAGGATGCTCTCGCCAAAGGCTGCACCCTGTTTAATATCGACACACTGCGCCGCGAAAACAGTGTCGACGACTTCCGCAATTTGTTTATGTGCGAGTTTGTCGACGATAAAGCATCGGTGTTCCCGTTCGAGGAATTACAGCGCTGCATGGTCGACAGTCTGGAGAAATGGGAAGACGTCGCGCCGTTCGCCGACCGGCCATTCGGTCACCGTACGGTATGGGTCGGCTATGACCCGTCATTACGCGGTGACAGCGCCGGGTGCGTGGTCATTGCGCCACCGGTGGTCGCCGGGGGCAAATTCCGCATCCTTGAGCGTCACCAGTGGAAAGGCATGGACTTCGCGCAGCAGGCCGAATCCATTCGTGAGCTGACGCTGAAATATAACGTCGAGTACATTGGCATCGATGCGACCGGACTCGGTCAGGGTGTTTTCCAGCTTGTGCGCTCGTTCTACCCGGCCGCACGTGAAATCCGCTACACACCGGAAATGAAAACCGCGATGGTGCTGAAAGCGAAAGACACCATCACCCGCGGCTGTCTCGAGTACGACGTCGGCGCGACCGACCTCACGCAGTCGTTTATGTCCATCCGCAAAACCATGACCAGCAGCGGGCGCAGTGCCACCTATGAGGCCAGCCGCACCGAGGAAGCAAGTCACGCCGATCTGGCATGGGCCACCATGCACGTCTTAATCAATGAACCCCTGACCGCCGCCAGCGGCCAGCCGTCATCCTCAATCATGGAATGGAACTGATGAGCAAACGTCAAAACAAGAAAGCCCAGTACACTGCAAAACCGGTGCAGCACGCCGCACCCGCCCAGAGCATGGAGGCGTTCACCTTCGGCGAGCCGACGGCGGTACTCGACCGGCGTGATATTCTCGATTACGTGGAGTGCGTGGATAACGGGCGATGGTACGAGCCGCCGGTGAGTTTCTCGGGGCTGGCGAAAAGCCTGCGGGCTGCCGTCCACCACAGCTCACCGATTTACGTGAAGCGTAACATTCTGGCCTCCACCTACATTCCGCACCCGCTGCTGTCACAGCAGGACTTCAGCCGGTTTGTGCTCGACTTCCTAGTCTTCGGGAACGCCTTTATTGAGAAGCGCGTCAGCCTGTCAGGCAAGCCGCTCAAACTGGAGACCTCACCGGCAAAATACACCCGGCGCGGGGTGGAAGATGACACCTACTGGTACATGCAATCCGATTCGCAGCCGCATCAGTTCGCGCCGGGCTCCGTGTTTCATCTGCTTGAGCCTGACATCAATCAGGAGGTGTACGGCCTGCCTGAATACCTGAGCGCACTCAATTCCGCCTGGCTGAACGAATCCGCGACGCTGTTCCGCCGCAAGTATTACCAGAACGGGGCGCACGCCGGGTACATCATGTACGTCACCGACGCAGCACAAAGCAGCACCGACGTCGAAGCGCTGCGCAAGGCAATGCGTGACTCGAAGGGCCTCGGGAATTTTAAGAACCTGTTTTTCTACGCGCCAAACGGTAAGGCAGACGGCATTAAAATCGTGCCGCTGAGCGAAGTCGCGACGAAGGATGATTTCTTCAATATCAAAAAGGTCAGCGCCGCCGATATGCTCGATGCGCATCGCATCCCGTTTCAGTTGATGGGGGGCAAGCCTGAGAATGTGGGATCATTGGGTGACGTGGAGAAGGTTGCGAAGGTGTTTGTACGCAATGAATTAACACCTTTGCAAGGGCGGTTTAAAGAGATAAATAACTGGCTCGGTGAAAATGTAATTCGCTTTGACAAATACACATTTGATACCGAATAGTTTCATTTTTAATATTCATAGCTCAGCGCTGATATTGACCATTTGTTGATGGGAATGGCAGTATTCTTTTTTTAATGGTTGCTTTTTATGGTCTGAACCATATAGCCAAAAGGATGCCATGCTGAGCTATCACTTGCGAAGACTGTCGGGCTTTCATAAATTTTACTACCATCAGGAAACTCAGATAGATATGTATACTGAAGGATATATCCGCGAGGATTATATATCTTTGAGGATTGAGTGCCAAACTGAGTGCTTTTACTGGCTTTTCCGAAAGGAACTCTTACGTTATTTGATAAAGCTGTGAACTGATCTTTATTATACATTGACTTAAACTCTGGGTGCATACTCTCATAAAGCTCTGCAAATTGCCCATTATTAACCTCGCTGAGCATTTTTTCTGCGACTTTTTGTGCGTCAGCACTGCTAGGTGGTGGTGGGAATGGGGCAAAAGGATCATCGGATACAAAGCCTGCCGGATTGAAAAAATAGACGACCACGAAAAATCCGGCCGCTCCCGCTGCTTTAATGGTTTTGTTTACGCTAACCTCCAACGCGCCAGGCAACATGGCTCCAAATCCGCCTGCAATCATGGCAAGAACGAGTCTGAAAACCCACCACTGTTTTTGTGTTGGATACGGTATTGCAACAACTAGTATCAACATTATGATCACAAAGAAAACTGCAAAAGAAAATAGCAATGCTTTTTCTATAGAAAGCTTTGAAGTTCTTTTAGCCATAATTAACCTCAATAGCAGAGTTACGATGGGTAGAGGGAAATATATTATTTAGATGGTTTATAGCATAACCATACAAAAGCCACCTCCTCCATAAGCATGATTATTGATTAATGCATATTAGTCATAATGTGGTAATCAAAAACTTGCATATCACCCATGACTACTACATGAATCAGTTTTATTCGAGTAATAATGCTGAAAGAAGGTGCACACCGATTATTTAGCAATGCTTCACTAACATATGCAATGTTTAACAATGCTTTATTGTCTCATTTCTGCGAGGTTATCATGAATAGGCGTAATTTTTTAAGTTTGTTATTGTGCTTTACAGCCATGCAATCAGCTAAATCAGCAGTAATGCCTCTTGGCCCCATGACACCTCAGGGTCAGCTGATGAGGGCATATGTGGCTCATCCCAAACGGGTTACTCAAAGCTGCCCATTTTGGTGCTGGGCAGCATCAATTTCGATGATCTTTGAGGCTCATGGATATCACATAGATCAAACGGAGATTGTTAGGAGGAGCTTTAATTCAAATGTTGCCATTTGCACTACAGGCAATACTTCCACCATGGGGAATAATTTAAGCCAACCATGGGTCGACTTGCAGGGACGAAATTTTCAATCACAGGTTGTAGCTGCATATGATTATTTTAATAATATTAATGCAATAAATAATATGATTTTAATTAACGAATTAATATATGACAGGCCTCTTTTATATGCCAATAAGAGTCATGCTATGGTTGTCGTTTCTATCGATTATTTCATGACGCCAATGGGGCCAGATGTTAAGGCTGTTGGTGTTCTTGATCCTTGGCCTGCTAGCCCAGGGTATCACTTGCTTAATCCTCAAGAAATGGTGCCTGTGCACATGGGAGGGGATATGACTTTCCTTGCTGCGGTGCAGACGACATAAAGCGGTTAATGGTGCGAGGGGGCGTCACAATTGGGATACCTGTTACCGTGATCCAGCGCGCAATGCTTTCCCCGCCACGCCTGCCCGCTTCAGAGGTCGCTTTTAATGCAGTTGCACGACCACAGCCAGACCGCGCCAGCACTGGCGCGAGAGCGCGAGGGAAAGTCGCAGCAGCGCATGCAACCTCACGCGCTAAATGCATGCATGACTAAAAAACCGAAAAATCGCGAAAATTGCATAAAAAAACCGGCAATTTCGGTGCCGGTCCGGTGATTATTTGCCGCGTGACGAGTCAATAATGCTGTTGATACACATACTGGTGACAATCAGCAAAAAGATAGTGGTCCACGGATTCGCATAAATCAGGCTTAACATGTTGATATAGATCCTTTTATTTTTTCGTTCTGATGTGGTTAAGTAAGTCCTTAACAACCTGACCGAGCTCAGCGTTGCTCGCCTGCTCGACCAGCTTGTCGGTATACGCATCGACCTCGCGTGAGCTGAGGTCATTGTTCAGCGCCAGACAGGTAATATGTTTCGACCAACGCCTAAGCCACTCACCTTCAGAAGAAATGGAATTTTGCATGTCTAAAAACCTCGATTTATTTAACCAGCAGGCGGCAGAAATCTTTGCGGTACTGTGGGAAACCTTTCCCGTCCCACAGACAATTCGCTACAAAAAATTTAACGCCGAGCACCCTGAAGAATACTTTTATAACCCTAACGCACCCGAGATGAAGGCAATAGATGATTTGCGTAGTGTTGTTTCTGGCACATTTATTTTTCTCGGTGAGAATGGCTACATTCAGTATTCAACGGACCATCAAGCGGGTTTTTATGATGTCAGACTGACCGAAAAGGGGCTCGCGGTACTGAATAAAAAGCCCGAGGTGCTCGGCAGCAATGAGACGATGGGTGATAAAATTATTAGTGCAGTGAAAGACGGTACGCCGGGGGTAATTGCCGGTGCAGTGACAAACCTGCTGACCCTCGGTGTCAATCTGGTAACAAGCTAACGCCTCGCGCAGCTCGTTGTTCAACCCCGCTAGCACCGAAAGCAAGTTTCAGCACTGGCGGCGTTTCCTATGGTCGACGCGGTGGCGGGATAATTGGCCCGCGTGCCGGTGGAAATCTGGCCGCTTTGGGATTATTGATTTCGTCCATCCTGCTGTAGTTATCCCTGACGATTTCAGCGCACCCGACCAACTCGGAGGGCGTCAGATTCTCGTTGACCATAATTTGTTGCAGACGTTGAACGATAGCCATCAGCCGGAGGCTCTTGCGCGAGTGCATCGGCGGCACCGGGCGCATGGCTGGCAAAGTTTGCATCAGTCATCCCCCCACGCATCATGCCATGCATCTGCAACACTGCGACCTGATTCATAATCTTCACGCCATGCTTCAGCATCTGAAGCGCTACCGCCGCGCAGTTCCACGTAATCCATTAGTTGTTCATGCCAATCATCAAAGCTTGCTGTTCGTTTTGTGGAAGCAAAATCAGCCACTTAAATCACCTTTACATGCTTGTTGAGAACCCCGGCCACTCATCAGCGACCGGATAAGAGAATTTTTGCCCGTCAAATTTCACCGTAGCGCCACGCGCCAGCGCCTGAAGTTCCCACCGCTGCGGCGTGATGCCATTCTGAGCCAGCTCAAAGCGGATACGCGGGATCTGCTCCCGTTCTGCTTTAGTCATTCGACCGGATGGCGCTATCTGGTTCGGTTTTAATGGCTCGCCGCTTCTTTGCTGGCGATTTGGGCGTGGGGTTTCGTGTTTTAATGCGCTTCTGAGCACCATCACGACTTCGGGGTCATCCCATGCGATTACCCCGTCATCAACAAGATTTAGCACCGCTGCGGTATGCTCAGACGGTGTAGGAGTCATAACTGGATCACCACCGGCGGTGAGCTTTCCACAGTTATTGACAGGACTCCGAGGCGCGGTGATACCGCTTTTTAAAGTCAAAGGCTCAACGGCCAAAAGCTTTGGAACAATGCGCCAGTCTGCTGACCGGGTAACATGGATATGATTAGCGCCTATATGCGGGGCGTAAATACCGACAACGCGCTCAATATCTTCTTCGTAGTTGTTGACCTCGTCGGTCACGTTGCGGGCAACCCTGACGGTCTGGCTGTCGCGTGGCACATTCGCCCCACCCTGTGCAGCGATGTATAAATCGAATTCTCCCTCATCGGCAGCAGCGCGAGCTGCTTCGACGCGCTCATCAAATTCTGATGCAATGCTGACACCCTGAGGCAGTTTTCTCAGTTCGCGGTAAGCGCCCATCGTCGGCAGGCCAATCGGTTTAAATTGCGGGATGCGCCACGTCGACGCCCACGCTGTTACAGCGGCAGCGGTATCTTGTAACGGTTTGCCAGTATCATGATCGAGCTGACCATCGAGGGCGTAACCGTCGATGTTTTTTGCGATGTACTTTGCGATATAGCCCGCCGCACCACCCTGATTGAGATGCTTCGCCTGAAAGCGTTGTTTTGAAGCACCCCGCTCGTCACCGTCCTCTTTCAGAGCATAGCGACGCATGATTTCGGTAATTTGTTTACGCTGGCCGGATTTGCAAAACAGCATCATATGCCAGTGGGGCGTGCCATCATGATGCGGCTCAACCACGCGCATTCCATAAACCTGTAAATCGTTATCCTTAAATGCCGTACGTATCAGGCTCCAGATATGGCACAGATAACGCTGCGTATCTTTCGGGGTGTAAGCCTCATCATTCCAGCCATGATTAAGCTGAACGGTTTTTTCTTTGCCTTTTCCAACCTGACGGGTCGGGTGATATTTCGATGGCGCGGTCAGCGTGATAAACATCCCGACATCGCCCTCACCAGCGGCATAACGCTCGATACCGGCGATGGTATTCATCAACTCCATACGGCGGATCTCGGGGTTAGAAATACTCCCCATCACCTTACTGATGAGATCGATACGCTCGCCGGTGACCTTATTTTCGAGCTCACAGGATTTCAGGTATTCAAGGTTAGCCAGACGGCGAGAATGTACGTCACGGATGGCACTTTTGCTGGCATACGGTGAGCGGTCTTTATTCACTTCACCGGCGGCGATGAGTAGCGATTCATGCCAGCGCATTCGCTGCGCCTTAAACTGGTTAATCCACCACTCATCATTGATAAGACGCGCCACGGCGGAAAATGCCTGGCGGATCGTCATCTGACCTTTGCGGTATTTCTTCCAGAAAAGCGGAGTAATGTTAAATGCACGGGCCGCGCCAGCGACCTGACCATAAAGGTGAGTTTGCGCCTCATCAGTAAACAGCGATTCTTTACCATCATGCGCTTCCGCCCACGCATCGCTTAATTCCTCATACATGATGAAAAATTGTGAGGCAATGCGTGCGGCAAATTTCTTCAGCTCTTTGTCATTCATCCCCGGCAGACGGGCGTAATTCTCTCGCTCGGTCAGGAACAGCAGCGAGGCATCAGCATTCATTTCGTTACGCTGATTTACGCGCTCGATGCGCGGCCACAACCGACGCAAGAATGTCGACTTTAGGAAATACAGCCCATGCACCGGGCTTTTATTCCGGCGGATATAGTCATATCGCGAGGTAAAGAGTGAGCTCAGGAAATATGGCAGGTAGTCAATCTTTGACAAAACGCCTTGCACCTGACGCAGTTCGTCACGTGTAAGAGGTCTCTCTCGCCCTATGGCATCGCGGGGAGCATTGAAGGGATAAGCACCGACAAACGGCTCGCCGGTGCTTTTGGAAAATGGCGGTGGAGGTGTAGGGGCGTTGCGCCCCTGTACTGCGCGGCTCATTCACACACACCGGCATAAACACTGTTACAAACCGATTTGTCATTCGCAGCGGCAAGCAAATCAAATTGAGCTCCACCACGGGTGGTCATGGCCCAATCGCGATAAGTTTCGATCCCGTAGGCTGCTACCGTAACAACTTCAATTCGGCGTTCTGCGCGACGAGGGTCATGCGTAGACGGGAAGAAAGTGGAATTACCGCGTCGGGAACAAGCAGCGACAAGGCGCTCCCATTCCGCAACGCGTTTTACCTCTTCTGGCCAGCGGCTGAATATTTCGGCCAATTCAGATTTGCGGGCATGAATGCAAGGCATGCATCCAACACGACTACAGCCCTGCTCATAAAGTGGATTCGGTTTGATACCATGGCGTTTAGCCATAGCAAACACATCTTCATGCAACCATTTAAGTATCGGGCGATAAACATGCAGCCCAGGCGTGTTATCTGCATCCTCTACCCATACAGGCAAACCAGCCCGCGCCGGGGATTCTTGCGCGCGGACACCTTGCCAGTTAATGACCTCTTCGAACTCCTCCAGTGCAGGCATTACTACCTGTGTTCGCACGGGCTCATGCTTCAGGTCAAATGTGCAGAAACGTGCTTTCGTGCTCGGGAAGCGCCCTTTCCACATGCATAAATCAAGGAACGGATTTCCGGTGGGCTTAAGAACTTCCAGCGCTCGCGCAATACGTTCAGCGGCGTCATCCGGTGACATACCGCAATCTTCAACAAGAGATTCGGGCCACTTCTCTGCAATAAACTTGCGTTTTCCCTCTATCTGGCGAGAAAAGTCAGCTTTGACACGGACTATTTTGCCAAGCTTCGATTCCAGATAATCGAGGTAATCCATCGTCTGTGCGTGCTCATGCCCGGTATCAGCAAACACCGGTAATGCGGGAACGTCATTTTCAATGGCGACAAGCCACTGAGCCAGACTATCTTTGCCACCGGAAATGGAGACTATATTGAGGGTGTTCTCGCCTTTGCAACGACCATCAATTTTCATTTCCGCCCCTTACAGGCGGCAAACGCCTCTTCACATTCGCAGGCAGTCTGTTCAATCTGCGCAGCCAACTCGGCGAAAGTGCGGGCCTCGCCCGTTAAAGCATCATGCAGTATCAGATTCGAAACGAGTTGATTCACTTTCGGGTAATAGCCGATGACATCCAGCCATTCATTACCGGCATTTTTCCCGGTTCTTGCTGTTTTCTTCTCCTGCAAAATAAACTGAAACGGGTCACTGGTGACGACATAACGGTCACCAATCTCGATACGAATGCTCATACCTGCCCCCGGTAGTGCTTTGCGTTAGCTTCCAGTAATGACTGGCAATAAACGCAGCGCAGCGCTGTCGGATGTGCGGCTCGGCGTGCTGCCGGGATAGGCCGATCACAATCGACACAAACCAATACCGCAGCGCCACTGGACTTCAGCCGGGCGGCGTCAACGTGACGGGCAAGTGAATCGGCCTGTAACTCCTGAACGTGATCCATATAATCTGGCATTGACTCCACTCCTTTATGCATTCAGCTTTTCGAGTTCAACCCGACAGGCGGCGCTAAACTCTTCGGTTAATTGGGTAAACTCGTCAAAACGGGTTATCTGCTTTAAATAGATGGCACGCTTCACCAGCAGGTTAACCATGTCCGACAAGAGGTTTAATGGGTTCGAATAAATGGCGATGACGGACTCAACTTTATTTCCCGTTTCTTTGTCACGTCTAATATCTGCCAATGTGAAATCACCACTTTTCATTAAGGTGACTTTTAGCCAGTTATTCAGTAGCGCAGATTTTTGCGAAACCATTAACTGGACTCCCCACGCAACAACCCGACGTCATGAAGCTTTGTGGATTCCTGACTGAGTAATTCAACAATCTCAACCCTGTTCAGCTCTCGCTCAGCAATGTGG
Organism: Scandinavium sp.; assembly: GCF_036271055.1. Classification (GTDB taxonomy): domain Bacteria; phylum Pseudomonadota; class Gammaproteobacteria; order Enterobacterales; family Enterobacteriaceae; genus Scandinavium. The sequence goes on from NZ_DATBBJ010000027.1 coordinate 154,775, forward strand.
CGAATCAGCCCGTCAAGATGAGATGAGAATCGGGTCGCGGCGTCAGCCTGCGCCTCACTTCTGGCCTGCTGTAATAGCAGAGAAAACTTACCTGACTGATTTTTTGCTTTGGTCATGATGACTTTCTCCAGGCAAAAAGAAGCCACGCACATTTGAGTACGTTTAAAAGCTTGGCAGTAATTAATTAATGCAAATATTGTTCGGGTTTCACCGAGGTCATTATTGTCGGGGCGTATTCAAAAAGGCTGAATAACTCACGCAGTGCGCGGAAGAGTTTTTCACGCCAGTAACATGATTCCTCATCAATGCGCCAATAAGGCTGATTAAATTCATGCTCAGTTAATCCGGCATGCATAAATAAAGAGCGCCGCTGACTGACAGTTAAATAACTGATATACGCAACTTCACTTGCCCCAACCTGTCGACGCTTTGAAAAGGCTGTACGCATTTCATCGATGGCACATGCCAGACGCTCACGGTCGACGTCGTTCATTTCTTCAAAACGCATTGTCGCGTGACGCTGTTTTAACTGCGCATGAAAACAGACAGTCAGGCGCTCACGCTCCATCATCTTGTTGTAAAAATTGCAGCTATCCTGCCAGCGAGGCAGAGCCAGATGTTTTCCAATCAGGCCGCGCAGACCAGCGGGTTGTTCCTCAACTAAACCGGGTGTCATCACAGCCATTTGCAAAACCTCCGGGTTTTTATGGAAGCGAGCGCAGTGCTGATTACGCCCAGCTTGCGGGTGCGGATAATGATGCCTTTGCGGCCCCGACCGTGGGTGATGGTGAAGTTAATCGGAGCTAGGTTCTGCTGATTACGCAAAAGCTGAGCAATACATCGTGGTTCTTTCACACATTCGCTACGCTTCATACTCCGCCCCCTAAGCCGAGCCACATTAGCCATCCTTCACGTATTTCTTTCGGACGGCTTTCATAGGCAAGTTTCATTCCATTATTCCAGGCTGGTAGGTAGACCCAATATTCGCCAGCCCTGCCAGTAGCAGATTGTGGGTCAGTCATCTCTATGATGGGTAATTTGCCCTTCTCAATCATCCCCTTAACAGCGATCGGACTTTTACCTATCAGTCGGGCGAACTCCTGATAGGGAACTGCGTCACTGGCGCTCTCTAAAGACTTCTTCATCTGATACACTTCTCCGTTAGCGTTTTAATTGCTCTTAATGGCTTATAATTGCCTTTAATGTGACTACGAATGCAAAACACAAACTACGATAAACACAAAATTACGCAATAGGAGTAATTATGTCAATACACGTTTCAGAGAAGCTAAAGCTCATGCGTGAGTCGGAAAGATTAAACCGTAGGGAAGTCAGTGAGTTAACCGGCGTACCCTATAGTTCACTTTCGAGCTATGAAGGTCGTTCAAAAAACGCAGGTGTGGAATCCATCATGAAGATCCTCCAACACCCTCGTTTCATGAAGTACACCATGTGGTTCATGACTGACCAAATAGCACCTGAAGCTGGGCAGATTGCACCGGCTCTCGCGCACTTTGGGCAGCAGACAACAACGTTGTCCCACTCAGACCAGAAAACTGGCTAACCATTTACGGCGCTTATTTGTGCAGTAAATGCACGGTGAGTTTTTGTTATTTAAATCAGGAAATTGAAGTACGCAGTAACATCATCGGGAGGCTTTATGTCTGTTAAAAAGCTCGATGATGGTCGATATGAAGTGGACATCAGACCTGCAGGGCGCGACGGAAAGCGTATCCGCAGGAAGTTTGACAAGAAAAGCGAAGCTATCGCTTTTGAGAAACACACACAGTTCAATCACCACAATAAAGACTGGCTATCAAAACCGACAGATAAGCGGCGTCTGTCTGAACTGACCCAAGTCTGGTGGAATTTGAAGGGCAAGCACGAAGAACACGGAAAATCGAATCTCGGGAAAATTGAAATCTTCACCCGGATTACTGATGACCCATGTGCATTCCAGATCACTAAAGCACTTATCAGCCAGTACAGCGCGGCCAGGAGAAGTCAGGGGATAAAGCCATCAAGCATTAACCGAGATCTGACCTGCATTAGCGGGATGTTCACGGCACTGATTGAAGCTGAATTATTCTTTGGTGAGCACCCGATACGCGGAACTAAAAGACTGAAAGAGCAAAAACCAGAAACAGGCTATCTGACACAAGACGAAATCGCTCTGCTGCTCTCAAGGCTCGAAGGCGACAACAAAAAAATTGCAATCCTCTGCTTGAGTACAGGGGCCAGATGGAGTGAGGCGGCGCGATTGAAGGCAGAAAACATCATTCAAAATCGCATCACGTTCGTTAAAACTAAAACGAACAAACCGCGCACCGTTCCTGTCTCTGAGGAAGTGGCAAAAATGATTGCCTGCAACAAGCGAGGTTTTCTATTTCCTGATGCCGCCTATCCAGTCTTCAGGCGAACGATGAAGGAATTAAAACCTGATTTGCCAATGGGTCAGGCAACACATGCTTTGCGCCACAGTTTTGCGACGCATTTCATGATTAACGGAGGCAGCATTATCACTCTTCAACGGATACTCGGTCATTCGCGTATTGAGCAGACAATGGTCTACGCACACTTTGCACCAGAGTATCTACAGGATGCCGTTTTACTCAATCCTTTGAAGGGGGGTACTGACATTCAGAGTGTCCACATTGTGTCCACAGTGCAGTAGCTAATGATGGCTTTCAATGGTCTTGCATGCCGCGCAAACCCGCATTGCACCGTTGAAAGCCAGTAGTTGTAAGGGTCGTAATGGCCCTTACGCGGGCTTATTTTTTTCTACTTCCTGAATCACGCTACTGGTGCGTTGACTGCACTCATTACTCAGCCCATCCATGGGCTTCGCCCTTTCAGGGTCGCTTTAGCTAGCGCTCAAATCTGTTCCTGACAGATTTGTCACCCCAGTCACTTACTTAAGTAAGCTCCTGGGGACTCGTTCCCTTGCCGCCTTCCATTAGCGCAATTCATTTTGTAGAAATATTATTTATAATTCAGTCTGTTCTGACTGGCCCCTTGGAATCCTGAGGTAGACTTACTAACATTATTCAGCATGAGGCGAGTGACAATGACTGACTTTCCCCCCAGCTTATTGATCTTAAATGGCAAAGGTGCCGGGAATCCGGAGTTGCGCGAGGCCATTAACCAGTTACGTGATGAAGGCGTGGAGATCCACGTGCGCGTCACCTGGGAGAAAGGCGATGCGGCACGTTATCTGGAGGAAGCCTGCCAGTTGGGCGTGGCGACGGTCATCGCAGGCGGTGGTGACGGCACTATCAATGAAGTTGCGACGGCATTGGTTCAGTGCGAAGAAAGCCATATTCCTGCGCTGGGTCTGATTCCACTCGGCACTGCCAACGATTTTGCCACCAGCGTCGGCGTGCCGAATGAACTGGATAAGGCGCTGAAACTGGCTATTGCCGGAAACGCGTCGGCAATCGACATAGCCCGAGTGAATGATCGTACCTGTTTTATTAATATGGCAACCGGTGGTTTTGGCACGCGCATAACCACTGAAACACCGGAAAAACTTAAGGCAGCGCTTGGCGGTGTATCTTATTTGATTCATGGCCTGATGCGGATGGACACACTAAAAGCAGACCGCTGTGAAATTCGCGGCGAAGGGTTTCACTGGCAGGGAGATGCGCTGGTGATTGGCATCGGCAACGGGCGTCAGGCTGGCGGCGGACAGCAGCTCTGCCCTGAAGCATTGATTAATGATGGTCTGTTGCATCTGCGGATTTTCACCGGAGAGGAACTGCTTCCGGCGCTGTTCAACACGCTTTCTCGGCCCGATGAAAACCCAAACCTGGTTGACGGTGTGTCGTCATGGTTTGAAGTTACCGCGCCGCACGACATTACCTTTAATCTCGACGGCGAACCGATGACCGGCCGGGAATTCCGCATTGAGATTTTGCCGAATGCCCTGCACTGTCGCTTACCGCCGGGTTGTCCTCTGCTGAAATAAGACAACGGCCTCCCACTTCAGGAGGCCGTTTTTTATCACGCGATGGTGACTTTTTCGTCGAGATACACGTCCTGTACCGAGTTAATCAGCTTCACGCCGTCGGCCATGGTTTTCTTAAACGCTTTGCGGCCAAGGATCAGCCCCATTCCGCCCGCGCGTTTGTTGATAACGGCGGTACGGACCGCATCAGCCTGATCGTTATCGCCCGCTGCACCACCGGAGTTAATCAGCCCTGCGCGCCCCATGTAGCAGTTTGCCAGTTGATAGCGCACCAAATCGATGGGGTTATCTGTAGTCAGCTTGCTATAAACGCGCTCGTCGGTGTAACCGAAATTCACCGCTTTGTAGCCGCCGTTATTTTCCGCCATTTTCTGCTTCACGATATCCGCGCCGATGGTTGCCGCCAGATGGTTGGCCTGCCCGGTTAAGTCCGCGGAAACGTGGTAATCAACGCCGTCTTTCTTGAATGCAGAATTTCGCAGATAGGCCCACAGTACGGTGACCATGCCGAGTTCATGCGCGCGTTCAAACGCCGCAGAAATCTCTTCAATTTGACGACGCGACTCTTCGGAACCGAAATAAATCGTCGCCCCCACGGCTACCGCGCCCATATTGAACGCCTGCTCGACGCTTGCATACAGCGTCTGGTCGAAGGTATTTGGGTAGCTCAGGGTTTCGTTATGATTCAGTTTCACGAGGAACGGAATGCGGTGCGCATAACGGCGCGACACGCTCGCCAATACACCATAAGTGGACGCTACGCAGTTACAGCCCGCTTCTATTGCCAGTTCGACAATATTTTTCGGATCAAAATAGAGCGGATTTGCCGCAAAGGATGCGCCAGCGGAGTGCTCAACGCCCTGGTCTACCGGTAAAATAGAGAGATAACCGGTGCCCGCCAGGCGCCCGGTGTTATACAGCGTCTGCATGTTACGTAAAACGGCTGGGGGACGGTTGTTGTCAATCATCACGCGATCGACGTAATCGGAGCCGGGAAGATGAAGCTGCCCGGACGGAATGGTCATACAACGATGCTGTAAAAGGCTGTCGGCGTCTTTGCCAAGCAACTGCGCAATATCAGTCATAGTGATAACTCCCGTAAGTGCCAGCCGGTGGCCAGCAATGAATGTCCTGTGCCTGTTTTCAAGGCAACCCTAAGCGTGGACCTCTGAGTCTTATTTTTCCAGCCGATTCGTGCGTTTTAAGCACAATCCGCTGGCACGATTCAGGTGCACAAAAGTGTTAAGTCGCTCAAAGAAACACCGCAAAGGTATTTAAAAGGTATTATTAAATGGTAGTGTGCAGGCGTACCTTACCTGTCATGAAGGATTTAACGATGAAAACTACAGCAAAGCTGTCGTTCATGATGTTTGTGGAGTGGTTTATCTGGGGCGCATGGTTTGTGCCACTGTGGTTGTGGCTCAGCAAAAATGGCTTTAGCGCAGGCGAAATCGGCTGGTCTTATGCCTGTACCGCCATTGCGGCGATCGTCTCGCCGATCCTCGTTGGTTCATTGACTGACCGCTTCTTCCCGGCACAAAAAGTGCTGGCGGTGTTGATGTTTGCCGGGGCGATTTTGATGTATTTCGCCGCCCAGCAAACCACGTTCAGCGGCTTCTTCCCGCTGCTGCTGGGCTATTCGCTGACGTATATGCCGACCATCGCCTTGACCAACAGCATCGCCTTTTCTCACGTATCGGACGTTGAGCGCGATTTCCCGCGCATTCGCGTGATGGGCACTGTCGGCTGGATTGGTTCCGGCCTGGTATGCGGCTTCTTACCGCAAATGATGGGCTATAACGATATTTCACCGACCAGCATTCCGCTGCTGATCACCGCCGCAAGTTCCGCATTGTTGGGCGTTTTCGCACTGTTCCTGCCCGATACACCGCCAAAAAGTACCGGCAAACTGAGTCTGAAAGTGATGCTGGGGCTGGATGCGTTGATACTGTTGCGCGACAAAAACTTCCTTGTGTTCTTCTTCTGCTCGTTCCTGTTCGCAATGCCACTGGCGTTCTACTACATCTTCGCCAATGGCTATTTAACCGAAGTTGGGATGCACAACGCCACTGGCTGGATGACGCTTGGCCAGTTCTCCGAAATCTTCTTTATGCTCGCGTTGCCGTTCTTCATTAAGCGTTTTGGTATCAAAAAGGTATTATTGCTAGGTCTGGTGACGGCGGCGATCCGCTATGGCTTTTTTGTCTACGGCGGCGCAGAACATTACTTTACCTATGGCCTGCTTTTCCTCGGCATTCTGCTGCACGGCGTGAGCTACGATTTTTACTACGTCACCGCATATATCTATGTCGATAAAAAAGCCCCGGTACACATGCGTAACGCCGCGCAGGGCTTGATTACCCTGTGTTGTCAGGGCTTCGGCAGCCTGCTGGGCTACCGTCTTGGCGGCGTGATGATGGAGAAAATGTTCGCCTATAAAGAGCCGGTGAACGGGCTGACCTTCAACTGGGCGGGCATGTGGACCTTTGGCGCGGTGATGATCGCAGTGATTGCCGTGCTGTTTATGTTGTTCTTCCGCGAATCGGATAGAGAAATTACCGCCATCCCCGTCGATAACGACGAGCTAGACATGGCGATGACACATGAGGAAGTGAAATGAAACACCAACGAATTCTCGGCGCGCTGTACGGACAAGCATTAGGCGATGCGATGGGTATGCCGTCGGAGCTGTGGCCGCGTTCCCGCGTGAAAGCGCACTTCGGCTGGATTGACCGCTTTCTCGATGGCCCTGCGGAAAACAACGCCGCCTGCTATTTCCACCGTGCGGAATTTACCGATGACACCTCTATGGCGCTCTGCCTGGCCGATGCGCTGATCGAATGCGACGGTGAAATCGTGCCAGACGTGATTGGCCGCCACATTCTGGCGTGGGCCGAGGGCTTTGACGCTTTCAATAAAAACGTTTTGGGCCCGACATCTAAAATCGCGCTGAACGCCATTCGTGACGGTAAACCGGTCAGCCAGCTTGAAAACAACGGCGTGACTAATGGCGCAGCGATGCGTGTATCGCCACTTGGTTGCGTGCTGCCGACTGCGGATCTTGACGCGTTTATCGATGCTGTCGCGCTGGCCTCCAGCCCGACGCACAAATCCGATCTCGCCGTCGCGGGTGCAGTGGCTATCGGTTGGGCCGTTTCCCGCGCCGTAGACGGTGACAACTGGCAAAACATTGTTGATGCCCTGCCTGCGGTTGCGCGTCATGCGCAGGAGAAACGCGTGACAACGTTCAGCGCCTCCCTTTCTTTGCGCATCGAACTGGCGCTAAAAACCGTGCGCGAAGCCCACGGGGTTGAATCCGCCTGTGAACAGCTTTATCAGCTGATCGGAGCTGGCACCAGCACCATCGAATCAGTGGCCTGTGCGATTGCGATGGTTGAACTAGCAGAAACAGACCCTAACCGCTGTGCCATTCTCTGCGCAAATCTCGGCGGCGACACCGATACCATCGGCGCAATGGCGACCGCCATTTGCGGCGCATTGCACGGTATCGACGGTATCGACCCGGCGCTAAAACAAGAACTGGATGAGGTAAATAAGCTGAACTTTGACCGCTACGCCACCGCGCTGCTTGGCTATCGACAACAACGGGAGGAGCGATGCTGAGCGACAAACTGAGCCAGCTCGAGCAAAAGCGTCCGGTGACGGTAATTGGCTCGGCGGTGATTGACGTCATCGCCGATGCCTACGCCCTGCCGTGGCGCGGTTGCGATATCGAATTACAGCAGCAGGGCGTCAATATTGGCGGCTGCGCGCTGAACGTCGCCGTCGCGCTAAAGCGACTTGGGATCGATTCCTGTAATGCGTTGCCGCTCGGTCAGGGCGTGTGGGCCGATATCGTGCGTAATAACCTCAAGCGTCAGGGCATCAACAGCATTATTGAAACCGATAAAGGTGATAACGGCTGGTGTCTGGCGCTGGTTGAACCGGACGGCGAACGCACTTTTATGTCATTCACTGGCGTAGAAAATGCGTGGGATGACGGCTGGCTGGCGCGCCTGCCACATCACGCCGACGGGCTGGTGTATCTTTCCGGCTACCAGTTAACGGCTCCGTGTGCTGAATTGCTGGTTAGCTGGCTGGAAGCGTCACCGGGCGTAACGGCGTTAATCGACTTCGGGCCGCGTATTGCTGATATTTCCCCGGCTCTATTCGCTCGCGTGATGGCCTGTAAACCGATAATCACGCTGAATCGCCAGGAAGCAGAAATCGTCGCCGAACAGTGGCAATTTCCTGCTGAAATAGCGCAACTCGGCAATGTTTGGCTCGAGCGCTGGCAAGCGCCGCTCATCGTGCGACAAGATAAAGACGGGGCGTGGTATTTCACGGAGCTTGAGAGTGGGAAAGCGCCTGCTTTTCCCGCCACAGTGGTTGATACCATCGGTGCAGGCGACAGCCACGCGGGCGGTGTGCTGACGGGTTTAGCAGCGGGCTGGTCGTTAGCTGATGCGGTTACGCTTGGGAACGCGGTTGCCTCGTGGGTCGTGACTCATCGCGGCGGCGACTGTGCGCCGACGCGTGAAGAATTACTCCTCACACACAAAGACGTATAAATCGCTGCGGCAGTAGCTGATGCTGTATTCAATCGGTCGCTGCTGCTGGTCTAGCGCCACCTGTTTGATCACCAGCACCGGGATTTTGTCATCCATTTTGATGTGCGACTGAAACTCAGCGTCCGGCATCCGGGCGCTGACTCTGGAACGGGTGCGCTGCGGGAAAATATGCTGGCTGCGAAAATAATCGTACAGCGAAATGCCGATGTCATCGGCATCAGCAATCAGATGCGACGGCACCCACGACTCCTCAATCGATACCGCCTCTTCATCCACATAACGAATACGCTTCAGTAAGAACACGTTGCTTTTCGGTTCCAGCGCCAGCTGCTCGGCCACTTCCTGCGGGCACTCCACAACGCGCTTATTAACCCACAGCGTGTCCGGTTTTTTCCCGCGCAGCACCACTTGTTGAGAGAATCCGCGCGCCTCTTTCAATGAGTACTCGAAGATGTTGTTGATCTGCGTGCCGTAGCCGCGCGCACGTGTCACCACGCCTTCGTCTTCCAGCGTCTGCATCGCTTTGCGCACGGTGATGCGCGACACGCCGGTCAACTGACTGAAATCGCGTTCGCCAGGCAAAATATTGCCATGCTCCAGCCAGCCGCTACGTACCGCATTCTTCACCGTTTCGGCAAATTTCAGGTACAACGGTGTGTTATCGGCAGCGGCGATACGCTCGTTCAGTTGGGCGAGAAGCCGGGTATGCGCTTGTTCCATCTCTGGTTTTCCTGGCTGACAGTTTCACTCAGTATACTACCACCATGCATGAAAATGATGCACCGGGCCGATACCGTGACCGACCTCCAAAGAATCGGCCTGAGACAGCGCCGTCGACAGCCAAACTTTGGCCTCTGGCACCGTTTCCAGCCAACCATTATGACGTGGACGAAGTGTCGCCAGCGCTGCAGAAAGCGTACATCCTGTTCCATGGGTATTTTTAGTTTGCACACGCGGCGCCGTAAAACGGTACTCGCCCTCAGCAGTAAATAACCAGTCAGGACTTTCGGCATCATCAAGATGACCGCCCTTCATTAACACTGCTTCACAGCCCAGCGCCCGCAACGCCCTTCCCTGCTCCAGCATGTCACGCTCATTACGCGCATGCGGCGCATCCAACAGCGCGGCGGCTTCCGGCAGATTCGGTGTGATCAAGGAAACCTGAGGTAACAGGCGGCTGCGTAAGGTGGCGATGGCAGAGGCAGAGAGCAGCGGATCGCCGCTTTTCGCCAGCATCACGGTGTCGAGCACCACGTTCTCGATTTTATAACGCGCGAGTCGATCAGCCACCGCTTCCACAATATCTGTTTCCGCCAGCATGCCGATTTTGGTGGTATCGATGCGCACATCACTGAACACGGAGTCCAGCTGAGCGGCGACAAAATCCGCTTCAATGCGATAAACCGACTGCACGCCCTGCGTGTTTTGCGCCACCAGCGCGGTGACTACCGAGCAACCGTAGGCGCCTAACGCCGAGAAAGTTTTGAGATCGGCCTGAATACCCGCCCCGCCGCTTGGATCGGTTCCGGCGATGGTTAATGCGTTGATCCGCTTCATGCCTGCACCTCCCCATATAATGCGTCGAGGAAAGTGGCCACAAAACTGCCGGGTCCGTTGCTCTTACTTGTCGCAATGCTGCCAGCCTGTTTCATCATCCCACAAGCTGCCGCGATGTTGTCCAGACGATCGCCCGGTAACGCACAGCTGGCCGCCACGACTGCGGATAACGCACATCCGGTGCCAACAACGCGAGTCATTAACGAAGATCCCCCTGTCACCATTAACGTGCGATAACCGTCGGTAACGTAATCCACTTCCCCCGTCACCACAACGATTGTTGAGATTTGGCGAGCCAACGCCTGTGCAGCCGGGAGTGCGGCAACAGCGGTTTCAGTGGTATCCACACCCCGCCCGCCGTGACTCATGCCTGCCAGGGCAAGGATTTCAGACGCATTACCGCGAATAGCCGCAGGATTGAGGGTTAACAGATTCTGGCAAAACTCCGTGCGCAGGGTTAACGCGCCAACCGCGACAGGATCAAGCGTCCAGGGTTTACAATTCGCGTTCGCACTTTCCACCGCTAAAAGCATGGCTGATGCACGCTCCTTCGTCAGCGTACCGACATTGATCAGAAGTGCATCCGCAAGTGCTGCAAACTGCGGTACTTCGTCGGCATCAATCACCATCGCCGGGGAAGCACCGAGCGCCAGCAAAACATTAGCGGTAAAAGTTTGAACGACATCATTCGTCATGCAGTGAACAAGCGGGGAATGGCTGCGAAAAAGATGTGATGTATGCGCAAGTTGCGCGGAACTAAGTAGGTCAGGTTGCATGGTACGCTCCCGCCAGTCGGTCAGAAGCGATCCCCTGCGAGGGTCTCTGACTTCCCTACGCTGGCATTATCCAGATCAGGTGGTACGGGTATTTCTCAGCCTTCACAAAGAAGGGCACCCCGAGTCATTACGTTTATCACAAACGTTGCTACAAAATTCTTATTTAGAATGGTCAGCTTACGGGAAGTTTATTGCTACCGCAAGATTGTCACTCTTTTGATTTTAAGTGCTTTCCCGGAAAAATAATTTCCTGATTTAGTTATTTTTGGGAGTACGATTAACGCTCAACACCACAAGGAAGTGAGGGTTATTGGATGCCAGTTGATGAAATCATAAAACCAACATCAGGGACACGTATCAATCCGGGCGGAGTAAGGCAACTTACGCTAGGTGAAATTGCGATGGCTAAAACACTTTTCGGAGCAAGCCTTATCTATAGTAGGATTTGGGTTCACCGTGAAAGCTATCTCCCCTTCAACTTACAGCCTGTTGATATTGCCATGACACCTAACGGTGAACTTTGGTTCAGAGAAGAAACCTATTCACCAGATTTTTCTTTGGAACATGATTTAAAAAAGAAACATAGATTTATGCATGAAATGGTTCACGCATGGCAAGCACAGAAAGGAATGTTTGTCAGAACAAGAGGCTTGTTTTCTCGTTTCGCTGATTATAGCTATAGTTTAGATAAAGCCGATTTCCTTCACTACGGTTTAGAACAACAAGCATCAATAGCTAGTGATTATTGGCTGCTTCTTACATATGGTTTTAACGGAAACAATTCATTGTATGAATATCGTGATTACAGCTCTAATCAATCTGCTTATTCTCTGATTCAGAAATACAAATCAATAATGAAAGGATTCCCAGGATGAAGCTATTCCTAATCATCCCCATGATATTCCTTCTTTCAGGCTGCCCTGGAGGTGGAAAGTCGCCATCTGAATATCGTGGTGTATTTATGCAAGGAAATGTAATGTGCTTTAGCATAGATAAAAAAGACATAGTAGATTTTTACAATATTTATTACTGGCCTAAAAGAAAATACACTCAAGTGAAAGCAACCAGTAACGTGAATTTATCATACCCTGACTCTTGTATAAACATCATATTTAAGCATGGCTATGCGTACAACATCAGTTACGGGCTAAATGGTAAATACTATTATGACAAATTTTTTATAGACAACGACGGGAACCGCTAATAATGTCATTGCCAGCTTATTTATTTTTATATGATGAAAATGGATCACAGATATTAGGTGATTGTATCGCACCCAGTCGTGAAGGTGCTATAGAAATCATGAATAGTAGCTATGGCGTGCGACAACACATAGATAGCCATACAGGAAGCATGACAGGAACACGTATGCATGATCCTGTTACTTTACATAAGCAGTTAGATAAAATAAGTCCGTTTTTAGCCATCGCCGTCTGCGAAGGAAAACGATTACAGAAAGCTATTATAAAATATTATGAAATCATCGAAGCAGGTATAGAAGTAGAGATTTACAATATCACTCTAGAAAATGTAGTGATCTCTTCTGTAGATTTCACGCATGTTTATTACCCGGGCAGCTCAGCCCCTAATATGCATGAAGTCGTGGGGCTTCGATTCAGGGGTATTGAATGGAATTATGTCAGAGGAAATATTAAATACGATGATGCATGGATGAAACCAGTAAAGAAAGAAGAGAAACCGAATAGTTCAAAACCAGGGGCCTAATGCCCCTTCTGAAGCCACCGCAAATATATCCCATCTCACAGGGCTCTAACTCACTCAGCCACAACTATTTCCAGCCCCGGGCCTTCACTTCTGATGACGGTATCGATAAACGTTTAGCTTTCGATCATGAAATGAACTCCGACAGGCAGGTTCATCCTTTTTAGCAGAATTCGGGGAAAGGGGTAATAGCGGAGATAAATTAACGAAAAACGAGGCTTTGCCTGCCCCGCTTTTCATCAGTAGTATCAGACAGTTTCGTCGTCTGTTGCGCCTTCTGGGGCCTGATAGTAGAACTCCCCAGCTTCACAGCGGAAGGTGGAGAACTCCGCTGGGCGGCGGAAATAGTAACCCTGCGCTTTATCGCAGCCGAGGGCTTTGAGCTTCAGTTTTACATCTTCATCTTCGATGCCTTCGGCGATCAGCGGCACATTAAAGCCGCTGGCAAGCACAATCAGCGAGTTAATTACTGACTGCGCTTTTTCGTCGCCCATTACCCCCAACACAAAGTTGCGGTCAATTTTGATACTGTCAAACGGCAGTGCGTGCAGGTACGACAGGCTGGAGAACCCGGAGCCAAAATCATCCAATGAGATGGAAATGCCGTGGCGACGTAGGTATCCGAGCATTTTGCTAATACGCTGCATGTCCTGCATCAGCACGCTTTCGGTGATTTCAATGCAAATATTGCTGTTCGAAAGGCCATGTATTCGCACCGCATCCATCAGATGCCAGGCGAAATCCTGCTGTAGCAACTGAATCGCCGACACATTGATGTGCAATAGGAAATCTTGCGGCGCACCGCGGGCAATCATCGCCGCCAGTTCTCGGCAGGCTTCTTCAATCACCCATTTACCCAGCGGAACAATCAGACCGCTCTCTTCCGCCAGCGGAATAAAGCGCGTCGGTGGAATATCGCCGAGTTCCTCAGAATGCCAGCGCAGCAAACACTCACCTTCACTGCAGTGGGCTTCATTGTTCTGGTCAATAATCGGTTGCAGCACCAGATGGAACTCATGCTGATGAATAGCGTCATTCAGATGTTCGTGCAGCTTAATATTATACAGTTCGCGTTCGTACATTTCCTGCGAGAACAGCATGACTACACCATTGCCGCTGGCCTGAGCCTGTTGCAGCGCCATGCCTGCGCCACGGCGAATGTTGATGAAATTCACTTCACTGAGGGTGTCGATAACGATCCCCACGTTGCCGGTGTACACGTATTTTTTATCGCTCGCGTGCTGCTCACTGGCCTCGCCCATAAACATGGACGCCAGCACTTTCCGATAGCGCAGGTAATCTTTATGCTGGTTAATCCCCGGGAAAATCACTAATAGCTTATCCGTAGTATCACGGGCAATCAGGGTATCGGTCGGCAGGAGATCACGCAGACGTGAGATAAACTCGTTGATGAACGCATCACCAAATTCAGTACCCAGCGCATTTACGATGCTGTACATGTTGCTGATGTGAACCAGCCCAACCATGTTGCGTCGCTTATACAGTGAAGGCTGTTGTTGCAGACCTGCTCGGGTCCACAGCCCTGTGCCTTCATCTTCTTCAATCTTTTTACGCTGCAATTCAAAGCTTTCAGCAAGCTTGTGCGACAGCGCCATAAAAGTCGTTTCGAGCGAGGCGATCTCCGGGAAATGGCGTCGATGATTTGACGGCGTCCAGCGGTGTGTAACCAGTTCATCGGCCTTACGGGCTATTTCCTGCAAAGGACGTGTCGCACGGGAAAGCACAATACCTACCGCAAGGACCCCTAAACCACAGGCGATAAACAGTACCAACATGACCATTCGACCGTAGCTGAGAATGGTTTGGGTGATTGCCGTCGTGGGGCTAATGATGACCCCTTTCCACTTCAGCTGCGCTTCCTGATCCTGCACGGTGAACGTGTCGACATAATAAGGTTTACCTTTTATCTGTACCGACAGCATGCCCGGTTTTGTCTGTTGTGTCAGCGCGTTAGCGGCTGCAACGATTTCTGGCACGCCCGTTTGACTCAGCGTTTTTAACGCCAGTTCAGGGTGATTGTCTTTGAACATGGCTTTGGACAGCGACGGTATTGACGATGCCACCAGCTCATTTTTTTCGTTCACAATCAGCAGAATGCTTTCCGGGTACGGCTTAAATCGCTCAAGATTATTATTCAATTCGGCAAAATGCAGTTCGCTGGCCACTACGCCTGCAAAAACACCATTGCGGTCAAAAGCCGGTGAGCTCCAGGCAATGCCCGCCGCTTTTGTACTGTCATAATCACGGAAGGGTTGTGTCCAGTGCGAGCGACGGTCCACTTTCACCGCTTTGTACCATTCGCGTGACTGTGTGTCGTAACTGTCGAGCACTTTATCAACTGTTGAATCGAGGCTGAAATCGCTATAAAAGGTGAGTTTATAGTGAGTACTGGCATCTTTCAGCGCCAGATAATTTTCCTGCAAGCGATCGTGGGATACACCAATAAAATCGCCATTCGCGCTGCCGAACTTCACCATATCAAGATAGTCACGCTCGGAAAAAACATTATTGATGTTATTGATAAGCAGACCGCTTAAATCACGCACCGCGAGGGTGTTCACATCTTCATGGCTAATGGCGTGTACCACAATCGCATTCGACTGTTGAGGAACGTTTATGTAGTTATTGATCGTTCTCTCAATATTCAGCTTTGTCGCATTGAGGATTTTCTCGCTGATGGCATCAAGAAATGCATTCCCTTTGTAATTCAGGAAGATATACATGGTGACCAGCACGACAAAAAATGTCGCCAACATCGTTATCAGGATGGTTTTCGTTAACGACAACGGATATGTGTCGACGGAAAATTGTTGTTTCAGGATTTGCATAGCGCGCCTCGGTTTCCAGTGAGCCCGTTATTCGGGCTGCACAACAAACTGGCCATTGACCGGAACAAAATCGGTAAAAGGCTTCGGTCGTGAGTAGTAATATCCCTGTGCGAGGTCACATCCCATGTCATGCAGTTTGGCGGCCATTTCTGCCGTCTCCACACCTTCTGCTACCAGCGGTACATCAAAACTGCGGGAGAGCATTAATACCGAAGCGATAACGGCTTCACTTTTTTTATCGTCCAGCACGTTGCGCACAAAGCCACGGTCAATCTTCAGGCAGTCAAACGGCAGTGAGTGGAGATAGGACAAACTGGAATAGCCAGATCCGAAATCATCAATAGCCACTGAAATCCCCAGGCGGCGCAGGTAAGCGAGGCTTTCGACGATACGATGGGTGTCGTGCAACAATACGCTTTCGGTTATCTCAATGCAGATATTGCTGTTGTGCAGTTCGTAGCGGTGAATACATTCGAGCAAATGACGTGAGAAATCGGGTTGTTGCAGCTGCACCGCGGAAATATTAACGTGCAGTTTGAAATCGGCTGGTGCGCCACGGGCGATAAACGTCGCCAGTTCACGGCAAGCCGTGTCGATTATCCATTTGCCCAGCGGGACAATCATTCCGGTATGTTCAGCCAGTGCGATAAATTTATCCGGGGGAACGAAGCCGAGAACATTGGACTGCCAGCGAATCAGGCACTCGCCTTCAACACAGGCGACAGACTCGCCAAAAGGAACAATGGGCTGTAATACAAGGTGAAAACCTTCCGTTTGCAGATCGTCACGCAACGCCTGGTGCAGACGCAGGTTGTTGACCTCCTCTTCACGCATCTCTGATGTAAAGAGTTCACACGCGCCATTACGCTGGCTCTGCGCGTGCTGTACCGCAAGGCTCACGTTACGCAGGCACTCGCTGAAACTTTCCTCGGTCAGTGGTTCGATGATCATGCCCACATGTCCGGTAAAGATATGCGACTCTCCCGCGATTTCCGTGACCTGTTCGCGGAATACGGACGACATCACAGAGCGACACCAGTCAATATCTTTACTTTCGTAACTTCCTGAAAAAGCAACGATGAACGTATCCTCGCGGTCACGGCAGCAGAGTGCGCCTTCCGGTAAAATGTTCAGGAGGCGTTCGGAGAAAGACTGAATAAATTCTTTCGCCAGCGCGCTGCCTAGCGCATTTTTTACGGAATTAAAGTTGCTGACCTTAATCATCGCCAACAGATTTCGGTTTTCGTACAGCGCTGGTGTATGCGTCAAACCGCCGAGCGTCAGTAACCCCGTTTCCGTATCTTCTTCCAGGCTTGTGCGCTGGGAATGACCCGACGGGGTAAGCTGAGAAACACGCGACAGCTCCTCGTTCAACTCCACCAGCTCAGGAAACTCCCGCTTTTTCGGTTCTTTCACCCAAGGCTTGAAGCCGATCTCTTTGGCTTTTTCTACGCTCTCTTTCAGCGCGCCCATGAAACGCAGAATAACCAGACTAAGCGCCACCATCAGGAGCACGATGACGATGCTGCTGCCGTAGGTGACCGTAAGATGCTGCTGGCTCATTGCCGCCAGAGCCGTTTGACGCGGGGCGATCAGCAACGCATGCCACTTGAGCAAATATTCGGGATCATGCACCTCAAACGTCGTGGCAAGGTAACGCTTGCCCTCTACGCTAAAGGGAATGCTTTCACCGCGTGGACTTTCATCAGGCTTAATGAGTGACGCGGGCAGTTTATTCGTCGCCAGGGCATTATCCGTCCTGGTGACGACCTGATGATGCTCATCCAGAATAATTATCGAGTCATCGCTTCCCGGCAACAGTTGCTCCAGATAGCCCTTCATTTTCGCGGGTAACAAGCTACTGGAAAGCACCCCCGCAAACTGCCCGTCTTTGGTGTACACCGGCAGATGATAAGTCATCACATAGCCTTGTGCCGCGTGCTCCTTCGCCCACCATGGATTGCGTTGATGGCGTGCAATGTTGAACCATGACAGGTTGCTGACTTTAAAATTGTCGACAGCTTTAACAATGTTTGTTTGTTCGCTCAACCCGCTGTAGCTGACCAACTGCGTAGGATCTTGTTGGCTCGTGCGTTCGAAGAAAATCCGGCCTGTGCTGCCGTCGCGCCTTACGGAAAAGTAATTTCCATTGGCATCGGCCCAGGTAAAGCTCTGCAATGCCGGGATATCGGCGAAAGCGCGTGAACCCAAATAGACCAATTGAGGGCGAATCACCTCATCGCTGAGGACGGCCTGGTTGCCCTGAAGGAATTGCTGCATCAGGTGGCTTAGCTGGTGCGGATTATCGAGTAAATTCTCCAGTCGCAGTTGTGCCATTTCACTCTGCGTACTTAACAGTTGCTGATTGATCAGAGCACCTGTCTTGCGAGACTGAAAATCAAGCAGCCCGGTTGTGCACAGGAAAACCGCGATCAACGCGACCAGTAAAATGAGCATGACACTTTTCAACAAAGTGAGCGGGTAGGCTTTCAAGGAAGACTTTTCCATAGATCGTAGGACTGAGTTGGCTCTAAACAATGAGAGATAAAATGCGGAAATCCCTTCACCCTTAAATGGCAGAAGGCTCCAGATATTTTTCCATGATGGATGCCGCAGAACAGGTGCGATTTCGCCCTGCCCTTTTCGATTGATATAAATATCTGTCTGCTTCCGAAAGCAGTTTGTCGAATGCGTCAACCAATTGTCGGCGTGCAGCCTGTCCATGACTCAGCCCAATACTGACGGTCAGAGAAAGTGTGTCGCTTCCCCATTGCACTTCCATTTGTTCAATTTCAGCGCGAATTTCTTCAGCCAGGCGATAACCGTTATCACCACAGGCATTTGGCATCACAACGGCAAATTCTTCACCGCCCATGCGCGCCACAATGCCTTCTTCACCCACAACCTCTTTTACCCGACGGGCAAATTCGGTGAGCACGCTGTCACCACAGTCATGACCATGGGTATCGTTAATCGTTTTGAAATGATCGATATCCAGGAGCAAAACATTTAGTGCGGTATTACCTGCTTTTTCATTTTGAATGCGTAGCTTTTCATAAAGGCCAAAACGCGAATGGACGCGGGTCAGGAAATCGTAATTCGCGCGGGCTGAAAGCTGTTTAACAAGCGTATTGATAGCCTGCACGCTCACAGCAACGATCACCGGGCTGATGGCTATTGAGGCGATACCCATTCGGGCGGACACTATCTGCGTGACGTGCCCCTCAAAACTGGAATACATCCAGTGCGCATCCACCATCAATACTTCTGTAATTCCCGTCAGTTGCGTCAGTAAGCAAGTCACTGGCAGAGAATAACTGATCGCACACCAAATCAACGCGGGCAGTGTGACTGCCAGGCTACCAATGCCGCCACTTTGCGAAGATGCAGTGAGCGATAAGGCCAGAACCACTGCGGGCATTGTTTGTCGGAAATTAAAAGACTTAGGTAGCAGAGAACCCGTCCAGGTAAGCACGAAAGGCAGTATCAACACGCTGGTTGAGAACTGTTCACTAAACCACACCGGGTAAATAGTCTCATACGGCTTACCACTTACCAGATTATATCCATAACTGCCCAATAAAGAGCTGATTAACGCTGTAATCAGGCAATAACTGTAAAGGCGCAACACATTAATTTTCAGGGGATCAGTCGGCAGCTTTCGCTCATACAGAATGGCATTAGTGAGAATACAAATGAAAGCGACGTTCGACAGAATAATCAACAATGCGCCAATATTATTATGGCCTATTGCGATGTTGCAAAGCAGCACTGAAAATAAACAGGAAAAATAATAGCGAGGTCGATTTAAAAAAGGAAATCTCAGCACTACCCCCACCATTAGCGCGTTCTGCGGCCAAAAAAGTGCTAAATGCCCCGGCTCCTGCAATAGGCTGCTGACAAGATACACCACAAGCGTCGCTGCCATGAGCACAGCGGTATTAAACAGCGGATTTTCTTCCTTCAACAAACCTGAAGGATGAATCGTCAATTTATGCATTCGTCTATTGTTGGCTCTGGGGGAATTGCCCGATGCAGATAGGGATGGCGCGCAAATAATACGCACTCATTCCTTGCCCAACAAACATAAATCTATCCGAAAATAAATATTAACGAATAGACACATTGCTCATTAAAATATTACTCAATATATCAGCATTAAGCACATAATACCGCCACCACATTCATACAATATTATTTCACGCAACACCCGTTAACACTATGGAATATCCCGCAATATAATTCCGCATTTCTCCCGCACCGCGTCATACAATAAACGAACGGCTGTTGAGAGTTGTTTGCGGTGTGGGCAGATCATATTCAGCGGCACACTCTCACCGTGGTAACCCGGCAAAATGATTTTCAGCCGCCCTTGGGCGATATCATCACTGACATCGAGCCAGGATTTATTCGCTATACCTTCACCCGCGATCGCTAGCCGACGGATCACTTCAGCATCATCGCTCATAATGCTGCTCGTCACCTGGATCTCATGCTTTTGCCCTTCGTGAAACAGCGTCCAGCGATCGTAGAGTCTGCCACGTAGAATATAGGTCAGCGCATTATGTTGCCCCAACGCCTCCAGTGTCTTTGGCTCGCCGTGGCGCTCAATCCACGCGGGAGACGCCACTAGAACGCGTCGGTTTTCTGCGGCAACAGGTAGAGAGATGAATGAGGCATCATCGTTAACGCCGTAGCGAAAAGCCACATCCACCGGATCCTTGAAAACATCAGTCAGATGATCGGAAAACAGAATGCGCAGACGTAATGCCGGATGCCGACGACGAAAATCCTGAAACACCGATAACAGTAAGTTACGGCCAAGATCAGACGGGACGGCGATTTGCAGTGTGCCACGGACTTCATCTTCCGGAGCCTGAATTTTTTGCAAACCGGCCTGGAGTGTATCGAGCATCTGGGTCGCAAAGGGAAGCCAGGTCTCGCCTTCCGGCGTTAATCGTAAACTGCGGGTTGAACGTGCAAACAGCCGAATATTGAGATGCGTCTCCAGACGTTTAATGGCCGAACTCACTTGTGCAGGTGGCAGGCCTGCTTCGCGCGCCACATCACTAAAGCTGTTTAGCGCCGCCGCACGGACAAATAAGGTCAAATCTTCCAGCCTGAGCATGTTTCTCTCCACCAATGACTCTGTGCATTGTAAGCATGAAACACGGAATCGTCCCAAAAACCTGGTCAAGAGACCCAATCCGGGCATACGCCATAGCGTTTCGAGGTTTGCTTACACTTTTTTGCCTGCAAGGGACTTGTCAGCAGGCAGGTGCTTCGGGAATGATACGGGGTGGTAATTTTAAGTCCAGGCTATGTGGAGAAGGTATGCGTAAAACAAAAATGATGCTTCTGGGCGTGCTGCTGGCGACAGCGGGTGCGGTATCAGCTGCACCGGCAACTGTGTCGACTTCTGGGATTCAGAAATATGAGCTGAAAGAGTTTATTGCCGATTTCACCCACTTCAATATTGGGGATAATGTGCCAGAGATGTACCGCACTGAAGAGTACAACATCAAACAGTGGCAGTTACGTAATCTGCCCGCGCCTGATGCGGGGACTCACTGGACCTACATGGGTGGAAACTATGTGCTGATCGGCGATACCGACGGCAAAATCAGCAAAATCTACGACGGCGAAATTTTCTATCATCGTTAATGATCCTGCTGCTGTGAGCGTTGTTGATGGCGCTCACAGCGTTTTTGTACCGCCTGGAAAGATTCTTCAAACGCCCCCTTCTGACGATCCTTATTTCCGCACTGACGTTCCCCAACTCTGATATACATTTTTTTCATTTGATTTTGCGAGCGTGCTTCCAGGATTGCATCTTGTCGGTGTTGCCCCTGAGGTTATAATAACTGTATATATAACCAGTTACTGTAGTCCCCTGGAGATCAACATTATGGAAGCGACAGCTGTATGGACTCACCCTTTGATGTACGTCGAGGTATCACCGGAAAGCGACTTCACCGTCGCCGCAACCCACTGCGAGGAGCTAGCGGCCAGTGCGCTTGAATCCGAACACATGAGCACCCAGTACGCTCTCTACAAGCGTCTGCATGAATGCCTGACACGGCTTCAGCCCACCCTTATGGACCCCATTCCTGAAAATCAGATTGCGCAATTCACCGTTAGCACTCTGCCCCGCACTCGTCCAGCAATGGACACGGAAACCGATCTGTTATGTGAATATTGCCTGGCGCTAAGCCATTTGCTGTCCGGCAACCCGCTAAGCCTCAGCGTTGAAGAGACCCTGCAGGGTTTGCTCTATGAGTTAACCTGCTTTATGGCAGACACCATGCTGGCACCGCGTTGGTTAAGCACGCCTTTGGGTTTACAGCCTATTACCTAAAATCAGGTATGAAAAAAGCCACCAGAGGTGGCTTTCAGATTGCTGACAAAGAAGGAAAAAACGTGGTTTTTCCTTCTTTGTGGTTATCAGCCGAAAATCAATGAATTGATTTTCCTGGTTTTTATGTGAGTGCCTGATGATAGACCTGCATTGGGATTAGGTTTGTCATCGACCTCAAAGCCACCAGAGGTGGCTTTTCAATTATGCGAATCGGGCATTACACCGCGCGGAAAGATATCTCGCTCGGGATAACTTCACCCTGCCAGTAGAGCTGCGCGGCAACGCGGCCCGCAAGCTGGCGATAAAGTGTAGTGAACTCGCTTTCCGGGCGAGCCACGACCGTTGGCGTACCGCGATCGAGATCTTCTCGCAGGCTGATATGCAGAGGCATTTGCCCTAACAGCTGGGTATGATACTGCTGCGCCAAGCGCTCTGCGCCACCCGTACCAAAAATCGGTTCATGGTGACCGCAGTTGCTGCAGACATGCATGCTCATGTTTTCGACAATGCCGAGCACCGGCACCTCGACTTTTTCGAACATGACGATGCCTTTTTTAGCATCAATCAGCGCCACGTCCTGCGGTGTCGTCACGACTAGCGCACCTGTCACAGGAATGTTTTGCGCAAGCGTCAGCTGAATATCACCGGTTCCTGGCGGCATATCCAGCACCAGATAATCGAGATCTGGCCACAGCGTTTCTTGCAGCATCTGCATCAGCGCTTTACTGGCCATTGGACCACGCCAAACCATCGCATTGTCATCGGTGACCAGATAGCCAATCGAGTTGGTCGCCAGGTTATATTTCATGATTGGCGCCATGTGAGTACCATCAGGTGACGTTGGGCGTTCACCTTCTGACCCAAGCATCATCGGCACGGAAGGACCGTAAATATCGGCATCCAGGATCCCGACTTTTGCACCTTCTGCCGCCAGCGCAAGCGCCAGGTTCACCGCGGTAGAAGATTTACCGACGCCGCCTTTGCCTGAACTCACGGCAATAATGTTTTTCACGCCGTTAATACCCGCCTGGTTTTTAACGCGCTTGAGCGTGGCAATGGCGTGTGAAAGTTTCCAGTCGACCGCTTTCGCCCCCGTAATGCGCAGCAGCTCGGCACTACACTGCTCTTTGAGCTCTTCGAACGCGCTGTGCCAGGCAAAAGGCATCTGGATTTCAACATGAACGGTGTCGTCGAGCCATGCCACGTGGTGTAACGCTTTCAGGGCGGTAAGATTGTGCTTCAGGGTTGGGTGCTGAAAATTGGCCAGCGTACCTGCGACCATTGCACGCAGACGCTCCGGGGATTTGGCCTGGGATTCTGAACTCATCCCGACTCCTTTTTCGTTGTTCTGGAAGTAGTAATTGTAACTGCGAGTGCCGTGCGACGGTAACAATTATTCAAATATGGATTAATACCCCGCTCGCATAGCGGAATAATTACCGTTTTGGTAATATCGACACCCCCTTCAAAAGCAGGAAGTAATGTTCACTATGACTCAAGTCGCGAAAAAAATTCTGGTAACGTGCGCACTGCCGTACGCCAACGGCTCCATCCACCTCGGTCATATGCTGGAGCATATCCAGGCTGATGTCTGGGTCCGTTACCAGCGAATGCGCGGCCACCAGGTCAATTTCATCTGCGCCGATGACGCCCACGGCACGCCGATCATGCTGAAAGCTCAGCAGCTCGGTATCTCCCCGGAGCAGATGATTGCCGAAATGAGTCAGGAACATCAGACCGATTTCGCTGGCTTCAACATCAGCTACGACAACTACCACTCGACGCACAGCGACGAGAACCGTGAGCTGTCTGAGCTTATCTACGGTCGCCTGAAAGAGAACGGTTTCATCAAAAACCGCACTATCTCTCAGCTTTACGATCCGGAAAAAGGCATGTTCCTGCCGGACCGTTTCGTGAAAGGCACCTGCCCGAAATGTAAATCCCCGGATCAATACGGCGATAACTGCGAAGTATGTGGCGCGACTTACAGCCCGACCGAGCTTATCGAACCGAAATCCGTGGTCTCGGGTGCAACACCAGTGATGCGCGAATCTGAACACTTCTTTTTCGACCTGCCTTCTTTCAGCGAAATGCTGCAAGCATGGACCCGCAGTGGTGCTTTACAGGAGCAAGTCGCAAACAAAATGCAGGAGTGGTTCGAGCACGGCCTGCAACAGTGGGATATCTCCCGCGATGCGCCGTATTTCGGGTTCGAAATTCCAGGTGCGCCGGGTAAATATTTCTACGTCTGGCTGGACGCGCCAATTGGCTACATGGGCTCCTTCAAGAACCTGTGCGACAAACGCGGCGACACCACCAGTTTCGACGAATACTGGAAAAAAGATTCTACCGCCGAGCTGTATCACTTCATCGGCAAAGACATTGTTTACTTCCACAGCCTTTTCTGGCCGGCGATGCTCGAAGGCAGCAACTTCCGTAAACCAACGAACCTGTTTGTGCACGGTTACGTAACGGTGAACGGCGCGAAGATGTCCAAATCTCGCGGCACCTTCATTAAAGCCAGCACCTGGTTAAATCATTTTGACGCTGACAGCCTGCGCTATTACTACACCGCCAAGCTCTCTTCCCGAATCGACGACATCGATCTGAATCTCGAAGATTTCGTGCAGCGCGTGAACGCAGACATCGTCAACAAAGTGGTCAATCTTGCGTCACGTAACGCCGGTTTTATCGCTAAGCGTTTCGATGGTGTACTGGCGGCTGAACTGGCTGACCCGGCGCTGTACAAAACCTTCATCGACGCGGCACAGACCATCGGCGAGGCGTGGGAAGCGCGTGAATTCGGTAAAGCGGTGCGTGAAATCATGGCACTGGCTGACCTCGCCAACCGCTACGTTGACGAACAAGCACCGTGGGTTGTGGCAAAACAGGAAGGCCGCGACGCGGATCTGCAATCTATCTGCTCGATGGGTATCAACCTGTTCCGCGTACTGATGACCTATCTGAAACCGGTTCTGCCATCGCTGTCAGAGCGCACCGAAGCGTTCCTGAACACTGAACTAAGCTGGGACAGCATCGCACAGCCACTGCTCAGCCATAAGGTCAACACCTTCAAGGCGCTGTATAACCGCATCGACATGAAACAGGTCGAAGCGCTGGTTGAAGCGTCAAAAGAAGAAGTGAAAGCCTTGAATGCACCGGTAACGGGCCCGCTGGCAGATGATCCGATTCAGGAAACCATCACCTTTGACGATTTCGCGAAAGTCGACATGCGCATTGCGCTGATTGAAAACGCGGAATTTGTCGACGGTTCCGACAAACTGCTGCGTCTGACGCTGGATATCGGTGGCGAGAAACGTAATGTCTTCTCCGGCATCCGTTCAGCCTACCCGGACCCGCAGGCACTGATTGGTCGTCTGACGGTCATGGTCGCAAACCTGGCGCCACGTAAAATGCGCTTCGGCATTTCGGAAGGCATGGTGATGGCTGCAGGTCCTGGCGGGAAAGATATTTTCCTCTTAAGCCCGGACAGCGGTGCGCAGCCTGGTCAGCAGGTGAAATAATGAAGAAGGCCGGGAGATGTCCCGGCCTTCTTTTATGCTTTCGCTTCTGGTTTGCCGTTAAAGCGAACCGTTAATCCCCGCAGGAAATAGCGTAAGAATTGATCGCCGCATTCGCGGTAATTTTTATGGTCTGGTGCACGCATCATGGCGGTGATTTCCGGCATCGACACGCGGAACTGCTGTTCGGTCAGAATTGCCAGAATATCGTCGGTCTTGAGGGAAAACGCGATACGCAGTTTTTTCAGCACCATGTTATTGGTCATTCGACGTTCAATAACCAGCGCCGGAGCGGATTCATCTTTCCCACGTTTGTCATAGATAAGTCCGTTGAGCAACAGCGACAGCATAATGTCCGGGCAGCGCTGAAAACCGGCGTCATCTTCTTTACGCACCCAGCCATCGATAAGCTCAGGCGTGGCAACGGCTTCGGCCAGTGCCCACAGGCGCACCAGTCCGGCATTATTGGTTTTCAGGATGTAGCGCAGGCTACGGATGATATCGTTACTGATCATAGCGTCTTAAACTTGTAGTGGGACAAAGGCGAAGTGTATCACTTTTTACAGCCCTAACGCCTCTTTCAGGCTCTTAAGATAGCGACGGCTCACCGGTACGGTTTGCCCGGCACGCAGCAACAGCTCCGCCTGACCGTTCTCCTCAAGCCGAATTTCTTTCAAATGCAACATGTTTACCAGGTGCTGACGATGGCAACGCAGCAGCGGCGTGCGGCTTTCCAGCGTGCGCAGCGTCAATTCGGTAAAGCCCTCTTTGCCTTCACCGTCGGTAACATACACCCCGCTCATTCGGCTGCTGACAAATGCCACGTCGTCCATCTGCAACAGCCAAATCCGGCTGTGCCCGGTGCAGGGAATAAATTTCAGCGGCTGCTGACTTTCACCCAATACCGACAAATCCTGCTGATGGCGGCTAAGCTCCTGGCGCAGCCGCCCGAGGGTTTTCTCCAGACGGTTTTCTTCGATCGGTTTAAGCAGATAGTCGAACGCGTGTTCTTCGAACGCCTTCACCGCATACTCATCAAATGCGGTGAGAAACACCACCCACGGACGATGCTCAGGATCGAGCATTCCTACCATTTCCAGCCCGCTGATGCGCGGCATTTGAATATCGAGAAACACAACATCAGGGCGCAGACGATGCACCGCGCCGATGCCTTCTACCGCGTTATCGCACTCACCCACGATATCGATATCGGCCTGCTTCTCCAGCAGGATCCGCAGATTTTCCCGCGCCAACGGCTCATCATCGACAATCAGCACCTTCAGCATGCATTTTCCTCCACCGGCAGTCGCAGGGTTATACGGGTAAATTTTTCCGCCTCGCAGGTTACGGTGATCCCGCACTCCTCACCGAAGCGCGCGCGCAGCCTTTTATCCACCAGATTCATCCCCAGTCCACTGGAAGACGGATTGGGCTGATACAACCCGGCGTTATCTTCGATATCGAGCTGTAGCCAGCGCTTGTGCAGACTCGCCTGAATCGTAATTTCGCCAACGCCGAGGTGTTGAGAAGTGCCGTGCTTAATCGCATTTTCAACGATCGGCTGGAGTGTAAAAGCGGGTAGCTGATGGTGCGCCAGTGCGGAAGGCACATTGAGCTGTACCTGCAATTTCGTCTGAAAACGCGCCTTTTCAATTTGCAGATAGGCATTCACATGTTCGATTTCATCGGCAAGGGTAACAATCTCCGACGGACGTTTGAGGTTTTTACGGAAAAATGTCGACAGATATTGCACCAGTTGTCCGGCTTGCTCGCTGTCACGGCGGATCACCGCTTTGAGCGTATTCAGGGCATTGAACAGAAAATGCGGATTCACCTGGGCGTGCAACAGCTTAATTTCTGATTGGGTCAGGAGCGCTTTCTGCCGTTCATACTGCCCGGCGAGAATTTGGGCCGAAAGCAGTTGGGCGATGCCTTCACCCATCGTTCGGTTAATGGAACTGAACAGGCGATTTTTGGCTTCATAGAGTTTAATGGTGCCAATCACGCGCTGATTTTCACCACGCAGCGGGATAACCAGCGTCGAACCGAGCTTACAGTTAGGGTGAATCGAACAGCGGTACGGCACTTCATTGCCGTCTGCATACACCACTTCGCCACTGTTAATGGCTTTCAGGGTATAGCTTGAGGAGATGGGTTTGCCGGGCAAATGGTGATCGTCGCCAATGCCGGTGAACGCCAAAAGTTTGTCGCGATCAGTGATAGCCACCGCGCCAATATCCAGCTCCTGAATAAGCACCTGTGCCACGCGCATACTGTTTTCTTCGTTGAAGCCCTGGCGCAAAATGCCTTCCGTCGAGGCGGCGACTTTCAGTGCGGTCGCGGAAAACGCCGAGGTGTACTTCTCAAACATGGCTCGCTTATCGAGCAAAATGCGCATAAACAGCGCCGCGCCGACGGTGTTAGTGACCATCATTGGCGCAGCGATACTTTGCACCAGATGCAGGGCATCGCTGAACGGGCGGGCGATCAACAAGATGATCAGCATTTGCACGACTTCGGCGACGCAGGTAATGGCCCCCGCCGTAAACGGGTTAAAGACTTTATCGCTACGCCCGCGACGCACCAGTACGCTGTGCACCAGGCCACCCAACAAACCTTCGACAATAGTCGACACCATGCAACTGAGCGCGGTCATGCCGCCCATCGAGTAACGGTGCAAGCCGCCAGTCAATCCGACCAGCCCACCCACCACCGGGCCGCCAAGCAGGCCGCCCATGACTGCGCCTATCGCGCGGGTGTTGGCGATAGAATCTTCGATATGCAGACCAAAATAGGTGCCCATAATGCAAAAGATGGAGAAGGTAACGTAGCACAGCAACTTATGGGGCAGACGAACGGTGACCTGCATTAAGGGAATGAACAAACGCGTTTTGCTCATCAACCACGCAATAACCAGAAACACACACATCTGCTGAAGCAGCAGCAACACCAGATTAAATTCGTACATACCCGTAAACCACCTCAACATGAACTGCGCGTAACATACACGTTGCGACCAGGACTTTCCTTGATGCCTCGGGCAAAACACAAAAATCCCTGCTCGCCGTCACACTTTTCACTGGCTTTTCAGAACTTGTCAGAACAAAAAACGATCAGATTTTCCTGGTTCGACGATCACCGTCTACAGTTATGATGGGGATGCGCGAGCTGAGGTGATACATGGCGCTTTACACAATTGGTGAAGTGGCTCTGCTTTGTGATATGAATCCGGTGACCCTGCGTGCCTGGCAGCGGCGTTACGGACTGCTCAAGCCCCAGCGGACCGACGGCGGGCATCGGCTCTTTAATGATGATGACATCGACCGCATTCGCGAAATCAAGCGCTGGATAGAGACCGGCGTACAGGTCAGCAAAGTCAAAACGCTGCTCATTGAAGCCACCGCCGAGCAACAAAGCGGCTGGCGGGAACATCAGGAAACGCTGCTCCGTTTTCTGCAAGGCGGGAATCTGAATCGGCTACGACTGTGGATCAAAGAACGTGGGCGAGATTATCCCGCGCAGACGCTGGTCTCCCATCTTTTTATTCCACTTCGACTCCGGCTACAAAGTTCTCAACCCACGCTTCAGGCGTTGCTGAGCGTACTCGACGGGGTGCTCATCAATTACATTTCTGTCTGCATGGCCTCGGCGCGTAAACGCCAGGGCCGTGATGCGCTGGTTATTGGCTGGGACATTACCGATACCACCCGGTTGTGGCTTGAAGGTTGGGTTGCCTGTGAACAAGGATGGCGTGTGGACGTGCTCGCGCATTCGTTGCATCACCTTCGCCCGGAACTTTTTGACGGTCAAACCTTACTGGTGTGGTGTGGCGACACGTCCACTGTGGGGCAACAAGAGCAACTGCAACAATGGCGCGAACAGGGGCTAAACGTGCTGCGGCTGGGAAATTAAGGGTTCATTAACAAGCGTGCTTCATCATATAATCTGCGGATTAACATAAGGAGCACATGATGAAACCTGCCAAACTGGCTATGATCACCCTTTTCGTTCTGATGGCTGTCGGGGGTATTGGCGGCGTGATGCTCGCGGGCTACTCCTTTATCGTCCGCGGTGGTGTCGGCTGAACCAACGCGCCAGACGCTCAAACGCCCGGTCAACCAATATAGCCGCCAGCGCCACCAGCACTGCCCCCTGAATCACGTACGCCGTATTAAACCCGCTCAGGCCGATGATAATCGGCGTGCCCAGGGTGTTCGCCCCGACCGTTGATGCGATGGTCGCGGTGCCAATGTTCACGATAACCGACGTCCGAATCCCGGCAATCATCACAGGCGCTGCCAGCGGTAATTCCACTTTCCGTAAACGCTGCCAGCCATTCATTCCCATGCCCTGCGCCACGCTCATCACGCTCGGCGGTACAGACGCCAGACCTGCTAACGTGCCTTGCAGCACCGGCAGCACACCGTACAGGATAAGTGCTATAAGCGCTGGATCACGGCCAAAGCCCATCACCGGAACGGCAATCGCCAACACAGCCACAGGCGGGAAGGTCTGCCCCATCGCGGCGATGGTTTCTACCAGCGAGCGGAATTCACGGCCCGCCGGGCGCGTGACAGCAATCCCCGCCCCCACGCCAATCACGGTCGCAATCAGGCTTGAGATACCCACCAGCCAAAAATGCGCCAGCGTCAGCGACCAGAAACTCTGTTGCTGATACAGCGGTCGGGACTGTTCAGGAAACAGCGCGCTAAACAACGGTCCGCTGTAAGGCATCAGCGTCAACAGGGCGATGAACAGCAGCAACAGCCAGATGAGTGGATCACGCACGGCTTTCACGGGAGTCCTCCCCGCGCAGTAAATCCGCAAAATGTAGCGTTCCACACGGCGTACCGTCTTCATTCACGACCGGCAGCACTTCACTGCGGCGTGCAACAAAAAGCGACAGCGCTTCACGTAATGACATCGACGCATGCAGCGGTTCGCCCGCGATATTTTCCTCAGGCCGCACATAATCGCCCACACCACGCAGTGACAGCAGACGCACACCCAGTTCGCTGCGGCCAAAGAATTCACGCACAAAATCATTTTCCGGCGCGGTCAGCATCGACAGCGGCGTGCCTTGTTGCACCACTTCGCCGTTGTCCATCAGCACCAGATGATCGGCCAGACGCAGCGCTTCGTCGATATCGTGCGTCACCAGCACGATCGTGCGCCCAAGCAGTTGGTGAATGCGCCGCATTTCCTGCTGCAAAGCGCCACGCGTCACCGGATCGAGCGCACCGAACGGCTCATCCATCAACAACACTTCCGGATTCGCCGCCAGCGCACGAGCCACACCTACACGCTGCTGTTGCCCGCCGGAAAGCTGATGCGGTAAGCGGTCACGCATTGAGACTTCCAGCCCCAGAAGCGCCATCAGTTCATCGATGCGATCGTTAATCTTCGCTTTGGTCCATTTTTGCAGTTGCGGCACGGTGGCGATGTTCTGCGCTACCGTCCAGTGAGGAAATAGCCCGATGGACTGAATGGCGTATCCCATCCGGCGACGCAACGCCAGCACCGGCAGTTGACGAATATCTTCCCCGGCGAAACGAATCGTACCGCTGTCGTGCTCTTCCAGACGGTTGATCATCTTCAACGTGGTGGATTTCCCCGACCCCGACGTGCCTATCAGCACTGAGAACGCCCCTTCTTTCAGGTGCAGATCGAGGTTCTTCACTGCGGCTTTGCCGTCAAAAATTTTGCTTACCTGCTGAAATTCAATCACGGGCTTCTCCTCCCAGTAAGGCTATCCATAGGCTGAAAAGCGCATCGACGACCACCGCCATCGCAACAACCGGGATCACACCAAGCAGCACTAAATCGAGTGCGCTGCTGAGCAATCCCTGAAAGACGAGTGCGCCAAATCCACCCGCGCCGATAAGTGCAGCCACCACCGCCATGCCGACCGTTTGTACCGTTACCACTCGCAGGCTTCTCAAAAGTACCGGCAAAGCCAGCGGGAGCTGAACTTTCCAGAAACGCTGAGCACGGCTCATGCCCATTGCCGACGCACTTTCCAGCACATCGGCGGCAACCTGTTGCATCCCGGCCACAACGCCACGCACCAGCGGTAACAGCGCATAAAGCACCAGCGCAATTAATGCAGGCGTCATCCCCGTCCCGCCAATTCCCCATGAGGACAGCCACGGGAAATGTTTTACCAGCCCCGCCAACGGCGCAATCAGCAGACCAAAAAGCGCAACTGAGGGGATAGTCTGAATAATATTGAGCACGGTAAACACCCGAGTTTGCCGTCCCTGATGGCGCCAGCACCACAACCCGATCGGCACGCCAATCAATAAGCCGGGGATGAGAGTGCCGAACAGCAAAATCAAATGCTGTTGTAGCGAACTGTCGAATACGTCCTGACGGTTAAAATACTCCTTCATCAGTGACAGCGAATCCAGTTCGCCGGACCACAGCAATGCCACGGGCAGGATCCAGATTTGTGCATTAAGCACCCAGCGCCACAGCGAACGCGGCGTAAGCCGACTAATAACATCACTACAGATGAGCAGCGTGACGCCCAGCCACAGCCACAGACCACTGCCAGGCGAGGTACGCGCCAGAGGGCTTCCCGCCTGTGCTAACAATGTGGCAGCCCTTCCCCCGCTCCAGAGCAAGAGAATAAACAGGACTTGGGCCAGAATCAGCGTCACAGCCAACGCGCCGCGCCCGGGGAGAAAACTCAGCCCCACAAAGACCAGCGGCACAGCCAACAACAACGCAGGAGGAAACGTCCAGATTTGCCACAGCTGGCGGCTTTCGCCGGAAACCAGCCGATTGGCTGCATAGTTTACGAACGGCAGAAATGCTGCTGCCAGTGCAATCAGCACCAACAGCAGCAGAACCCGATTATGACAAGATATTCGCACGTACTTACTTCACCAGTCCCTGTTGTTTCAGCCAGTCAGCGGCCACTTTCTTCGCATCCAGCCCTTCTACCGCAATACTGGCATTCAGTTTTTGCAGCGTTTTTTCATCAAGTTTTTCAAACACCGGCTTCAGCCATTCAGGAATTTGCGGATAGGCTTTCAGCACCGCCTCACGCACAACTGGCGTCGGGGCATAAATCGGTTGAACGCCTTTCGGATCGGTCAGCGTTTGCAGACCAAGAGCCGCCACCGGGCCGTCCGTACCATAAGCCATCGCCGCATTCACGCCCGAGGTTTGCTGCGCTGCGGCTTTGATAGTCACAGCAGTATCACCGCCCGCTAAAGAAAGCAGTTGGCTTTGCTCGAGTTTGAAATCGTAGGCTTTTTCAAATGCAGGTAGCGCATCCGCACGTTCGATAAACTCCGCTGAGGCAGCCAGTTTGAAAGTGCCGCCTTTTTTCAGATACGCACCCAAATCCGTTAAGGAAGT
The DNA here is from genome assembly GCF_036271055.1 of Scandinavium sp. Taxonomy (GTDB): domain Bacteria; phylum Pseudomonadota; class Gammaproteobacteria; order Enterobacterales; family Enterobacteriaceae; genus Scandinavium. The sequence goes on from NZ_DATBBJ010000027.1 coordinate 187,464, forward strand.
GAGTTTGTTCTTCTGAGCTAAATCCTGACGCACCGCGATGGTCCAGGTGTTATTCGCCGGGGCTGGCGTCAACCAAACCAGATTGTTCTTTTCGGCATCGAGTTTTTTGACTTTCTCGTAGCCCTGCGCCGCATTCTTCCACGCCGGATCGTTTTCATCTTTAAAGAAGAATGCGCCGTTACCGGTGTATTCCGGGTAGATATCCAGTTCGCCAGAGGTAATCGCACCGCGCACTACCGGGGTGGTTCCCAACTGTACTTTGTTCACGGTTTTCACGCCGTGACTGTCCAGTACCTGCAAAATGATGTTACCGAGCAGAGCCCCTTCGGTATCAATCTTCGAACCTACTTTTATCGGCTCCGCCGCCATCAGTGGGAGACTCACCACCGCCAGCAGTGAAACGCCCGCTAACCACTTCGTTGTATTTTTCATTCTCTTTTCCTTATAAGCCTTCGTTTACAGGCGCTTAGAGAAAGCGTAGACGCGAATAGACAATCTATCATGAAAATACGTCATTTTCTGACATTGAGCGTAGCTTTGCTGACTCGCGCATAACGCATCTATTTTTCTGACAATTTATTAATGGTTTTCTTTTTGATCATAGAAAAACATTAACTTTTTGCATGGTTAAGTAAAAGAAGCTACAAACGAAACATTTAATGATATAAAACGCTAACTACTCGCACGTATTAAAATTAAGATGTTAAGAATTATCTTAACATCTTAGAATTAGCGTTATCCGCGGTAAAACTGATTCTAACAATAAAGGAGTAATCCGTACTTCGGGATATTTATTACCCCAGTTTCGCATAGCGTATTGACCAGACGGACTCGTGATATGAAATTCCTTTTTAATAAACAAGTTATCTTCGATTCTGATACCGGATTGCTGGCTGTTCATGATGAACAGGACGACCCGGTACAGATATCAAATCCTACTAAAAGATTATTACTACTCCTTCTGAATCATCAGGGTGAAGTGGTCAACCGGGAAGTGATATTTAAAAAAGTCTGGGACGATTTTGGTATGGTTTCCAGCAATAACAATCTCAATCACTGCATTAGTAAATTACGACGAATACTACGTAACTTAGGTCTCGAAGAAGAAGTCATTACGACCGTACCCAAAATGGGATTTCTGTTCCAGGAAGAAATAGAAGTCGAACAATTTCCAGAGTTATCTTGTACTTCTACCGCACAGAATGAACTCGCTCCCCCCTCTGAACCACGCTCCGAAACGCCACAATCTGTGCTGGCCGACAATAAGGCTTCATCATCTTTATGGCGTAGACCTCAACGGCTGATGAACAGCATAACGATGGTCGTTGCCGTGACCACACTGTTGGCCTCTGCCCTGTTTTGGTACAACAATCGTCCACTGGATCGTAAGGAAGTGTTTATCGGTAAAGCCGGGACCTGTAGCGTCCTCATTTCAGAAAGTTTGTTGCACATAACGGATGCATTAAGTTTTAAAGAAGGGCTGTTGCGCTATGCTCAGTCTCTCGATCCACAATGCCGCAGCGATCAGTATCTTCTGGTGATTAAAAGCCGTTCCTATAAAACCTGGAGTCAGGAACTTTCCCGCCTCTACTTTATGCGCTGCGGAAATTTGCGCGAAAACAAAGCAGAGATTTGCTGGAGTCTGAATGAGCCGATTAATTCCAGCGCCTCGTGATTGAACGCATTGCTTAACGTCTTTTAGCCCGATCTCATCGTCGGGCTTTTTTATATCCATCGACTGCCGAAATTGTTTTAGATCACTTTCCTCAGCAACACCCGACTCGCCATTTTTGATCTCCTCACAGACGCTTTGCGCCATGCCCACGTTGTTTGTCTGGTTTCTCTGGTTAACGTCAACATCATGTTCACATCTTCGAATGAAACAACGGCATTTATAGCTACCAATGCACGTTAATTCCGACTTGTTCAGCATTTAAAACTTAATAACCACACATTAACAGTTAATGATTACAGCCTGATGCAAATAACTTAGGATTTTTCTCACATGATACCGGACGGCTTCAACGGCGCATTACCGCCCCAGAGCCGGGCAAGGTAGCCATGAGTCATCGCTTAATTGTCTCAACAGGACACACAGGAAAACGCATCATGTTGAAAAAAAGTTATCTCACTATTCTTACCGGCGCTCTGCTGGTCTCGGCTAACGCTATGGCTCTGTCTGATAACACCATCAGCTTCCAGGGTGAAGTAACCGACGAAACCTGCTCTGTTGCCATCAACGGCAACCAGGCCACGCCGGTTGTGCTTCTGCCAACGGTTAGCAGCACCGATTTGGCCGCCAGTGGCGATACTGCTGGCCCGGTCACCTTCGATATTGGTTTGACTGGCTGCACAGGTGATTCCGCTAACGAAACAAAAATCTCTACCGTGTTTGTCGGCAATCAGGTCACCACCAACGGCAACCTCGGTAACACAGGCACGGCGACCAACGTCGAAGTCCAGCTCCTTGATACCACCGGAAAGGAAATCAACCTGACCGACGGCTTTACCGGTGACGGTGATCTGAACGTCGCCGCGGGCGCCAGTGAAGCCAGTGCCTCCTACACCGCGCAGTACTTCGCCGCCGGAAAATCCACTGCCGGTACGGTAGAAGCCACGCTGCAATACGCCGTTTCTTACCAGTAAGTTCTCTTTTATCTTCCGGGGTGGCACAGCCCCGGAAGACAGTCTGCCTCACGGAGTTGTTGAGATGATGAAGGATCTTCTTCGCTACGGAATTCGCGCCCTGCCCGGCGCGGCACTGTTTTTTGCTGCGGTGGCGACCAGTCAGGCCAGCGTGACCATTATGGGCAGCCGTATTATTTACGCCTCTTCGGCTTCTTCCGTCGACGTGCAGCTGAAAAATAGCGACAGCTTTCCCTATGTCGTCCAGACCTGGTTCGATGACGGCGACGTGAACGCCAGCCCACAAAACAGCAGTGCAGTGCCGTTTATCGCGACCCCGCCGGTTTTTCGCATTCAACCGAAAACAGGTCAGGTTGTCCGCATCGTCTACAGCAAAACCAAATCACTGCCCGAAGACCGGGAGTCTTTGTACTGGTTTAACGCGCTTCAGGTCCCGCCAGCCAACGTAGGCGGCGCGCAAAAGCAAAACAAGATGCTGGTGATGTTACGCACGCGTATCAAGCTGTTTTACCGCCCGGCAAGCCTCGGTGCGCCTGGCAATTTGGCACAAAAACTCCAGCTAAAAGCCATCACGGATGCCCAAAAAGGTGCAGGCGTGGAGATAACCAACCCGACGCCGTGGTTTGCTTCAATTGGGAATCTGAACGCACAGGTGAATGGCCTCAGTCACAGCCTGGTCTCCGATATGGTGGCCCCGTTTTCCAGCCAGCGTTTCTGGTTCAGCAGCAAAGCCATCACGCCAAAAGGCAACGGCCGCGTAAAAGTCACGCTGGTTAACGATCAGGGCGCACGGGTAAGTGAAGATTATGCTGTCACCTGGCCTTAATTTTCCGCCCAAAGCCCTGACGGTTTTAATGGGCCTGATGACGGCGCATGCTGCATGGGGAGAAGAGTATTACTTCGATCCGGCGCTGTTTCAGGGATCCGCCTATGGGCAGAGTCTGGGCCAATTCAATCAGCAGCATATTGCCGCTGGCAGCTATCTGGTGGATATCTGGGTCAATAACGAGTTGGTCAAAACGGGCGTCAAAATCACCTTCACTTCGCCTGTAAAGGGCGGTGAGCCTGAACCTTGTCTGCCCGCTTCCCTGATGAAAGCCGTTCAGCTGAAATCAATGGCTGACAATGTGGCGGATGATGCATGTCGTCCTCTGGACGCATGGGCAAACGGTGCGAGCTGGCAGTTTGAATCCTCGACGCTGCGCTTGCAGCTAACGATCCCAATGGCCGCCCTGTCACGCCAGCCTCGCGGCTTTATTTCGCCCTCAGAGTGGGACAGTGGCGCACTCGCACTCTTTTTACGCCACAACACCAGTTACACATTGACGGAAAATACCGACAGCCACTATCGCTATCAGTACCTGTGGAGCGGCATTAATGCAGGCACCAACCTCGGTTTATGGCAAATTCGCCACCAGGGTAATCTGCGTTATGTCGACAGTAGCCAGACAGGCAGCGCATATCGCTATAACGCCGTTCGTACCTGGGTTCAGCGCCCTGTCGAGTCACTCAATAGTGTGATGACCCTCGGCGACAGCTACACCGATTCCAGCCTGTTTGGCAGTATGTCCTTCAATGGGGTGAAACTCGCGACCGACGAACGCATGTGGCCACAGGGGAAACGCGGCTACGCGCCGGAAGTGCGTGGTGTGGCGGCCAGCAGCGCGCATGTGGTCATCAAACAGCTCGGCAAAGTCATTTATGAAACCCATGTGCCACCGGGCGCGTTTGTCATTGACGATCTGTATAACACCCGCAATCAGGGTGATCTGACTGTCGACGTTATCGAGGCCAGCGGCAAAATATCCTCGTTCACCGTGCCTTATTCTGCCGTGCCGGACTCCGTTCGTCCTGGCAACTGGCATTACTCGCTGGCGCTGGGCCGCGTGCGCCAGTATTACAGCGTGAACAACGATTTCTTCGAAGGCACGCTGCAACGCGGGGTGAATAATAACATCACGGTTAACCTTGGTTCACGTGTTGCCGAAGACTATCAGGCATGGCTGGCAGGCGGCGTATGGGCCACCGGTTTCGGTGCGTTCGGCATGAACGCCACCTGGTCTAACGCCCGGGTGCAAAACGATGAACGCCAACAAGGCTGGCGCGCAGAACTCAGCTACAGCAAAACCTTTACCTCTGGCACCAACCTGGTGCTGGCAGCTTACCGTTATTCCACTCGTGGTTTCCGCGAGTTGCAGGACGTGCTGGGTGTACGCCGCGAACAGGCAACCGGCGTTGATTATTACTCCGACACACTCCAGCAGCGTAACCGCCTGTCGGCTACCGTCAGCCAGCCGCTGGGCGACTTTGGCACCTTAAATCTCAGCGCCAGCAGCGCGGATTACTACGGCAACCAGTCACGCATTACCCAATTGCAACTGGGGTATAGCAACCAGTGGAATCGCATCAGCTACGGCGTAAACGTCGCCCGACAGCGAACCAGCTGGGATAACAGCCGTTTTTACAACAGCGTGGACGATCCGCAGGACAGCAGTAGCCGACAAAAATACAGCGAGACCACGCTCTCCTTCACGGTCTCCGTGCCGTTCGATTGGGGTAGCAGCCGTTCGTCGATCGCCATGAACTATAACCAGTCGAGCCAAAGCCGCTCGTCAACGCTCTCAATGAGCGGTTCCGCCGGAGAGAATAACGATTTCTCGTGGTCAACTTACGGCGGCTATGAACGCTACCGCAACGGCACCAGCGGCAGTTCGAGCACCTTCGGCGCAAGCGTGCAGGAAAATACTCGGGTAGGCGCAGTGCGCGCGAGCTATGACCAGGGCGAAAACTATCGTCAGAGCGGGCTGGGTGCATCCGGCACTCTGGTGCTGCATTCGGGCGGTCTGACGGCTGGCCCTTATACCAGCGAAACCTTCGCACTTATCCATGCGGAAGGCGCACAGGGCGCGGTAGTGCAAAACGGTCAGGGTGCGGTCGTCGACGGCTTCGGTTACGCCATCATGCCGTCGCTCTCCCCTTACCGCAGCAATAACGTCAGCCTCGACAGCCGCACAATGAACAACGAAGCGGAACTGACCGGCGGCAGCCAGCGCGTGGTGCCTTACGCGGGAGCCATTGCGCGCGTCAACTTCGCCACCCTGAAGGGCAAAGCGGTGCTAATTAACCTTAAAGCTGCCGACGGGAGCGTGCCGCCAATGGGTGCCGACGTGCTCGATGCGGAAGGCACGGTCATCGGGATGGTTGGTCAGGGCGGGCAAATTTACGCCCGCATCGCCACCGCCTCCGGCTCATTGAAAGTGCGTTGGGGAAATGCAGCCAACCAGGCCTGCCACGTCCGTTATCAGCTAAACATCAACAGCCCGGACGACATCATCCATTTGAATAAAATCTGTGAGAAGGAGTAGCGGAATGCGTTTTAGCGCTCGATCGCTTCTGTTTATCGCGAGCCTGCTGTGCAGCGCTTCGCTATGGGCAACCTGCACCAAAGTGACCGCCACCTCATCGCTGTCTGCGGCCGCCATCGCCGCAGGCTACACCGCGTCGAGTTGGACCGGTGCGTGCGATACCTGTAGCGGGAATATCGGCCTGCCCGCCACCATCAGCATTAACAGCGGTAGCAATTTTCAGCCTTCCGGCACGCTTATCGCCAGCGCCGTGGGAAATTTCCTGACCAGTGCGACCAACCAAGCCTACACCAGCAATCAGATCCTCTACCGCTGTCAGTTGGCCGATGCGGGTAGCTTGTATGAGATGTACGCCACCAACGGCGACAACGCCTATACCGGGCAGTACACCACCAGCGAAGTCGACGGGGCGTATTACGACGTGGCGAAAAATGTGGCGGTACGCATGACTAACCTCAGTTCCGGTGAGTATTACAGTCGCTACTGGAAGCAGCGCCAACTCACCGCCGACAGCTGGTTCCAGGATGACACCTACATTTACATTCCTGCCAGTGCGTTCAGCAACGTGCTGTATGAAATGTACAAAATTACCTCCACCAGCTACTACGTTAGCTCAGCGAATATGTACAAAGACGCCTACACCCAACCGCGTGGCTATATCGCGTTCAAAGGACCAGGGCTGGATACCAATTCGCTGAACGCCGGGATGGACAGCCTCTCCTATTACTATGGCTGGTACGGTAACTGGCCTGGCGCGTGGAGCACCTACGGTAATGTGACCTATGTGCGTGGCGCATTATGTATGGTGACGGACTACCCGGCGGTGGTATTGCTGCCGACGGTCAGCAGCGCCAGCTTGCAGTCCGGCGGCAGTAGCCAGGCACCGTTTACCGTGAGCCTGCAATGTGAAGCGGGGGCGAAATCCAGCGTCAGCGCTTCCACTAGCAGCGCCGCCAACGTGGCAATCGGCTTTCTGGTCAATCAGCCGACGGCTGTCTCTGCCGCTAAAACGCTCGGCCTTGTCACTTCTGGCGGCGGCTTAACCTGGTTGCTGGACAATAACTATGGTGCCAGCGGCGTGGCCTCCGGCGTCGGCATTCGCATCTACAACCGTACCGGCTCTGCGTTGAATTTACTGCCGGACCGCTCAAGCACCGGAACCGGCAACACTCGCGGCTGGTATGCGTATCAGGATCTGACATCGTTGGTCTCTTCCGATACGGTCAATACCTATAGCGGCGATTTTACCGCCTCGCTTGAGGCACTCAGTGGACAAACAGTGACAGCAGGAACCGTGAATGCGCAGTTGCAAGTGGTGGTCAGTTTTCAGTAGTGCGTTTGCTGCGCTGGTGCTGTGCGCAGGGCAAGCCAATGCGGCAGTGAATATCGATCGCACGCGGCTTATTTTTTCTTCGTCCGATGCAGTGCAGTCGCTGAATTTATCCAACGATGGCGACACGCCGATGTTGATACAGGCGTGGACCGATAACGGAGATGCAGACTCATCACCGGACAGCAGCAGTACGCCAGTGGTGGTCATCCCGCCAGTCTTTCGCATGCTGCCCGGAGAACTGCGCTCGTTGCGGCTGATGCTGAGCTCACGCCAGACGCTTCCGACGGACAAAGAGAGTCTGTTCTGGCTGAATGTCTACCAAATTCCGCCGAATACCCAGGCCACAAGCGGCAGCTCGCGCAAAGTTATTTTGCCGTTGCGCCTGCGTTTGAAAGTGTTAATTCGCCCCACCGGGTTGGCAGCGCCAAAAGAAAGTGACGAACAGCAGCTGCGTTTCACGCTTAACGGCAATCAATTACGGATTGAAAACCCGACACCGTGGTTTATGAGCCTGACCGTTCACCCCGGAGCGCAAAAAGCCGTTGGCGGGCTGATGGTTGCGCCGAAGGCCGGGCTGGACGTGCCGCTCAGCGCCCCGCTCACCACCGGGGAAAAAGTGGTTTATGACGTGAACACGGATTCAGGCAATGCGCGCAGTTACAGCGTGTCGCCATAGAGAAACTAAGCAGGGAAAGGGATAAGAAAAAAAGGGAGTGTTGAGGTGTGGGGTTTGGCCCCTTCCCAGTGTGGAAGGGGCTTTTTTTTATTACTGCAGTTCGAACTCGCCCTGCTTCACGCGGGCAGAATCGACGCCGATAAAGACGTTGAATTTGCCAGGCTCTGCGGCGTATTTCATCTGCTGATTCCAGAACTTCAGCGCGTTGACGTCAATTGGGAAGCTGACGGTTTGGGTTTCACCCGCTTTCAGCGTCACTTTCTTGAAGCCGCGCAGCTGTTTCACCGGACGACTCATCGACGCGGTCACGTCCTGCACATACATCTGCATTACCGTCGCACCGTCACGTTTGCCGGTGTTGGTCACATCGACGCTGGCGGTCACACTGCCATCTGCCTTCATCGTTGGCGAAGACAGTTTCACGTCAGAAACGCTAAAGGTGGTGTAGCTCAGGCCATAACCGAACGGATACAACGGGCCGTTGGCTTCGTCAAAGTAACGTGACGTGTATTTGTTCGGCTTGTCGGCGTTATACGGACGACCTGTGTTCAGGTGGCTGTAATAGGTTGGGATCTGGCCGACAGAACGCGGGAAGGACATCGGCAGTTTACCCGACGGGTTATAATCGCCGAATAGCACGTCTGCAATCGCGTTACCGCCTTCTGTACCTGCAAACCAGGTTTCCAGCATCGCGTCTGCTTGTTGATCTTCCTGCACCAGCGTCAGCGGACGGCCGTTCATCAGCACCAGCACCAACGGTTTACCGGTCGCTTTCAGCGCGGCAATCAGGTCTTTCTGGCTCTGCGGAATGTTGATATCGGTGCGGCTTGAGGCTTCGTGCGCCATGCCCTGCGCTTCACCCACCACTGCGACAACAACGTCAGACTGCTTCGCGGCAGCAACCGCTTCGTCAATCATCGCCTGCGGAGAACGGGTATCCACTTTTACGGCTTCTTCATACAGATTGAGGAAGCTAACAATGTCTTTGTCGTTAGTGATGTTTGCGCCTTTGGCGTAAATCACTTTGGCGTTATCGCCCACCGCCGTTTTGATCCCGTCGAGCACCGGCACCGACTGGTCGGCAACGCCTGCAGCAGACCAACTGCCCATTACGTCACGTTTGCTATCAGCCAGTGGGCCAACCACCGCGATAGTGCCGGACTTTTTCAGCGGCAGCGTGTCGAGGCGGTTTTTCAGCAGAACCAGACTTTCGCGCGCCACCTGACGGGCATCCTGACGATGCAAACGGCTTTCGGCATTCGTGTCTTTCGGATCAGACTCTTTCGGCCCGAGATGGCTATACGGATCGTTAAACAGCCCCATATCATATTTGACGTTCAGAACGTGACGTGTCGCGTCGTCGAGTTCCGCCATCGTCACCTTGCCGCTCTTGATAAGACCCGGCAGGTATTTGCTGTAATACTCGTCGCTCATGCTCATGTCGATACCGGCTTTCAGCGCCACACGCACTGCATCTTCCGGATCGGAGGCTGTGCCATGCTTGATCAACTCTTTGATAGCACCGTGATCGGAAATCGTGATCCCTTTGAAGCCCCATTGGTTACGTAGGACATCTTTGAGCAGCCATGCATCGGATGTCGCGGGCGTGCCATTCAGGGAATTCAGAGCGACCATCACCCCGCCGCTGCCGGCATCAAGACCTGCTTTATACGGCGGCATGTAATCATTGAACAGACGTTGTGGGCTCATGTCGACGGTGTTGTACTCTTTCCCGCCTTCAACCGCGCCGTACGCAGCGTAGTGTTTAACGCTGGTCATTACCGAATAGCGGTCTGCCGGGCTTTTGCCCTGCATCGCTTCGACCATGGTTTTACCCATCATCGACGTCAGGTAAGTGTCTTCCCCGAAACCTTCGGAGCCACGACCCCAACGTGGATCGCGTGACACATCAACCATCGGTGCCCAGGTCATATTCAGGCCGTCATCGGCAGCTTCATACGCAGAAATGCGCCCCACGGTACGCACCGCGTCGAGGTTGAATGAAGAGGCAAGGCCGAGGCTAATCGGGAATACTGTGCGCTGCCCATGCACCACATCGTAGGCAAAGAAGAGAGGAATTTTCAGGCGGCTAAGCTGCATCACCTGATCCTGCATGGCGCGGATATCTTCACGCGTCACGGTGTTGAAAATCGCCCCAACCTGACCGTCTTTAATCATCTCGCGAATGGCTTCTTTTGGATTATCCGGGCCAACACTTATCAGGCGCAACTGACCGATTTTCTCATCGACGGTCATTTTTTTCAGCAAACCGGTCACAAACGCATCGCGCGCCTGCTGCGTCAGCGGATGGTTGCCGAACATCTCGTCGGCAAGCGCAGGTTGCAGCGCAAGGCTCACGGCCACGCCTACAGAACAAAGCCATTTCATCTTATATTCTCTCTCTTCACACCGGGTATCTCGGCAAAAGCCTGCCAAAAAACAGCAGTTTGCCATAAGCATGCGGTACGCGCGAACACAATGAAATGGCGCTGCTCTCAATTTTCACCGATTTCCTGCATGAAATTGTCATACAAAGCGCTATCCTTGAGTCATTATAAAAAACGCTTTACCGCACTTTCCGCATCACAAGGAGTGAGAAGATGTCTTCCACAACAACCACTGATAACACCTCTTTTCTGTCTGAATTGACCCGTCTGGTGGGCCATTCACACCTGCTGACCGACCCGGCCAAAACCGCCCGCTATCGCAAGGGCTTCCGTTCAGGCAATGGCGATGCGCTTGCCGTTGTCTTCCCCGGCACGCTGCTTGAACTGTGGCGCGTGCTGAGCGCCTGTGTACAGGCCGACAAAATCATTCTGATGCAGGCCGCCAACACCGGCCTGACCGAAGGCTCTACGCCAAACGGCAACGATTACGACCGCCAGATTGTGATTATCAGTACCTTGCGTCTGGATAAACTGCATCTGCTCGACGAAGGTCAGCAGGTACTGGCATATCCTGGCACGACGCTCTATTCCCTCGAAAAAGCGCTAAAACCTTTTGGCCGTGAGCCACATTCGGTGATCGGTTCGTCATGTATTGGCGCATCGGTGATCGGCGGGATCTGTAATAACTCCGGGGGGTCGCTGGTGCAGCGTGGCCCGGCGTACACTGAAATGTCGCTGTTTGCGCGTATTACCGAAGACGGCAGACTACAGCTGGTTAACCATCTGGGCATCGATCTGGGTGAAACGCCCGAGCAGATCCTCAGCAAGCTGGATGACGATCGCCTGAAAGACAGCGATGTGAAGCACGATTCCCGCCACGCGCACGATCACGACTATGTGACCCGTGTGCGTGATGTCGATGCTGACACGCCGGCACGCTACAACGCGGATCCGGAACGTCTGTTTGAGTCCTCCGGCTGTGCCGGGAAACTGGCGGTTTTCGCCGTTCGTCTCGACACATTCGAAGCCGAAAAACGCCAACAGGTGTTTTATATCGGCACCAATCAGCCAGCGGTGCTGACTGAAATTCGTCGTCATATGCTGGCGAATTTCGCCCATCTGCCGGTTGCCGGGGAATACATGCACCGCGACATTTACGATATCGCGGAACAGTACGGCAAAGACACCTTCCTGATGATCGACAAGCTCGGCACCGACAAAATGCCGTTCTTCTTCACCATGAAGGGCCGTACCGACGCGATGCTGACGAAAGTACCGCTGTTTAAACCCCACTTCACCGACCGCTTTATGCAGAAACTGGGGCATGTCTTCCCGGCGCATCTGCCAGAACGCATGAAAAGTTACCGTAACCAGTATGAGCATCATTTGATGCTGAAAATGGCAGGCGACGGTATCGACGAAGCGCAAACGTGGCTGAGCGAATACTTCAAAACAGCGGAAGGCGCATTCTTTGCCTGTACGCCAGAAGAAGGCAGCAAAGCGTTCCTACATCGTTTCGCCGCAGCAGGCGCGGCGATTCGCTATCAGGCCGTTCATTCAGATGAAGTGGAAGACATTCTGGCGCTGGATATCGCATTGCGTCGCAACGACAACGAATGGTTTGAAAAGCTGCCGCCGGAAATCGACAGCCAGGTCACCCACAAGCTCTACTACGGCCACTTTATGTGTCACGTGTTCCATCAGGATTACATCGTGAAGAAAGGCGTGGATGCGCATGAATTGAAAGAACAAATGCTGACGCTGCTGCGTGAGCGCGGCGCACAATATCCTGCCGAACACAACGTAGGCCATCTTTATGAAGCGGCCGACACCTTAAAACAGTTTTATCGTGAAAATGACCCGACCAACAGCATGAACCCCGGCATTGGTAAAACCAGTAAGCAGAAATATTGGGGAGAAGGCCACACGTCCGAACAAGCCGATAACGTAACTGAAACAGCAGCCCCCCTAAAATAATAGGGAGTAGTGTATTGCGGCTTAACTCCGATTACAGTAAGCCAAAAGGTCAGAGAAACGTTTCTCTGACCCGGCAGACTGGGGAGTTAACATCATGTCAGCGGTTGATGTGTTATACGGCGCAGAAGTGGACATTCGCGAAGCAAAGCCTGACGATGCGCATGCGATTGCCGCCCTGTATGCCTGGCATGTATTAAACGGTCGCGCCTCTTTTGAGGAAACGCCCCCTTCGGTTGATGAAATGCGCGAACGAATGAGCGCCGTCAGTAAACAGGGTCTGCCCTGGCTGGTGGCGCTGTATCGAGGCATTATCGTCGGCTATTGCTACGCCAGTCAGTATCGCCCTCGCCCCGCCTACCGTTTCACTATTGAAGAGTCTATCTATGTTGATGCCAGCATGGCCGGGCGTGGCATAGGCAGTTCGTTGCTGGCGCGTCTGATTGAGCAGTGCGAACAGGGGCCCTGGCGACAAATGCTGGCGGTGATTGGCGACGGGAACAATAACGCCGGTTCGCTGCGGCTGCATAAAAAACACGGTTTTGAAGTGGCGGGCCAACTGCGTAGCGTGGGGTATAAATTGGGAGACTGGCGGGATACGTTGATTGTACAGCGTCCACTCAATGACGGTGACTGGACGCTGCCGGAGTAATTTCCTGGCTCATTGCCCGGCGGTGCTGCGCTTGCACGGGCTTACAAAACCTCATGCCAGCGCCGCCGGGCAACGCGCTTATCAATCTGCCTGGGTTACTGGCTCCGCATTCACAATGGCGTTCGCCATTTGCGCTTCTTTCTGTTTCTTGTAGCTCAGCGCCGCTGGCGGTACGGGCATCACTTTACCGGTTTCAACCCAGGTACGCAGACGACTGGCATCCGCAAAATGGGTGTATTTACCGAATGCATCCATCACGACCATTGCTACCGGACGATTGTTCATCACTGTGCGCATCACCAGGCAATGGCCTGCCGCATTGGTAAAGCCGGTTTTCGTCAGCTGGATATTCCAGTTTTCGCGGTACACCAGATGGTTGGTATTGCGGAACGGCAGCGTGTAGTTCGGGCTGCTGAAGGTCGCCATGTCTTCTTTGGTGGTGCTCAACTGACCAATCAGCGGGTATTGTTTGGTGGCAATCAGTAGTTTGGTGAGGTCACGCGCGGTCGACACATTGTGAATCGACAGCCCGGTCGGCTCGACATAACGAGTGTGGGTCATGCCCAGCGATTTTGCTTTCGCATTCATGGCGCGAATAAATGCGTCGTAGCCACCCGGATAATGATGCGCCAGGCTCGCCGCAGCACGGTTCTCAGAGGACATCAGCGCCAGCAACAGCATATTTTTGCGGCTGATATGGCTGTTCAGGCGTACGCGCGAATAAATCCCTTTCATCTCTGGCGTCTGGCTGATGTCGACGCTCAGCACTTCATCCAACGGCAGATGGGCGTCCAACACCACCATCGCGGTCATCAGTTTGGTTATCGACGCAATTGGTCGCACCAGATCGGGTTCGCTGGCGTAGATAACTTTGTTGGTATTCAGATCGACAATCATCGCACTACCAGAGGCGATATCGGGTTGCGATGCACTCGCAGCCACAGCGGTTTTAGCACTCGCCTGAGGCGCAAAAGGTACAGCCAGCATCAGCGCGAGGCTGAGCACGGAAATTCGGAATTTTAGCATCGTGAGAGTCTGGTAATTATTTACGCAAGTTATGGGTTCGGGGCATTTGTTCGCACGTCAACAAACGCGAGCCGAAGCATCATACCGCGCCAGAGCTTTCTTGTGCCATAAGATAATCGTGAATAAATGCTGCATAGCTGGCGATGAAATCATCAACGCCAGCTATAAGTTAAATCAGAATAACCGATAGCCGTAGCCCCAAAGGATCACGGTCAGCGCCAGCAGCACTTCCAACACTAATACGCCTATCGCCAGCGTCGAACTGGCAAAACTCATCCCCTCTTCCCGGTTGATGCCGAGGAACGTTGGAATACCGATATACAGCAGATAGCCGGTGTAGCAGAGCGCAACAGCGCCCACCAGCACACACAGCCATACCAACGGATAGAGCGCGACAAGTCCGCTGAGAAATATCGGCGTGGCGACATACCCGGCAAACACCATACAACGTTTAAGCGACGGTCTTTGCGGATAGTTCCGCGCCATCCACCAGATAACCCGCCCCATCACCGCAACGCCCCCCAACATCAGCGCATAAAACAGCACCGCCAGCGCGAAGCCAGTGAACAGCGACAGTTTTACCGTCGTGCCATCACCAAAGTTCCAGCCAATCTGCGTGGTGCCAATAAATGCGCAAACGACTGGCACCGCCGCCATCGCCAGAACATGATGAGTATAGTGATGCGAGACCGTTTCGTTCTCGCTCTGAATAACATGCATTTCACGATCGGGATGGGAAAAAAGTCCCCAGACATGGTTCATAAAGCCCCCTCTTCACGGCTTCGTACTGCACGCTGTAAGTATAATGCAGACTGGCGATTATATTTTGTACAACGTAAAAAAGTACCCGGCGGTGACTCGCCCGTTGCCTGGTGATTGTCATTCAGGGGTGTATGCTTAAAGGACTTAGCGTTCCAGGGAGACAATAAAACCTGTATGGATATCAATAATCTGATTAGTCACTACGGCTATGCGGCACTGATTGTTGGGGCTCTGGCAGAAGGTGAAACCGTCACGTTGCTCGGCGGTGTGGCGGCCCACCAGGGTTTACTGCGTTTCTGGCTGGTCGTGGTTTCAGTGGCACTCGGCGGCATGATTGGCGATCAGGTGCTTTACCTGCTCGGACGCCATTTCGGCGGTCGGCTGCTCAAACGCTTTTCCCGTCATCAAAAGAAAATCCGCAAAGCGCAGCGACTGATTCAGGAGCGGCCCTGGTTATTCGTGATTGGCAGTCGTTTTATGTATGGCTTTCGGGTCATCGGTCCGGTGTTGATTGGCGCCAGCCGTCTGCCACCGAAGATCTTCCTGCCGCTGAATATTTTTGGCGCGATCGTGTGGGCCTTACTGTTTACGACGTTGGGCTATCTCGGGGGCGAAGTTGTCGGCCCGTGGCTGCATCATTTGGATCAACATATCAAACACTGGGCGTGGCTAATTATCGTGGTGATCGCCGTGATCGCGGTGCGCCTGTGGTTTAAGCATCGGGATCGTACGTCATCAGAATCGGACGAGTAAAACGACGTCGGTTAAACGCCCGGCGGCGCAAGCTTGCCGGGCAAAAGACACTATCCCTGTTTTGACATCAGATACTGCGGATTGACCAGCGTAAACCCGCCGTCGACAACCAGCGACTGCCCTGTCACATACGAGGCATCCTCAGAACACAGCCATGCCACCATCCCGGCGATCTCTTCGGTTTTACCGGGTCTTGCCATCGGGATCATGGGCATTGAACCAGGCTTCACATCATCGTCCTTAAGATTATTCATCGCCGTGGCGATAGCACCGGGTGCCACCGCATTCACCAATATATTGTGCTGAACCAGTTCCAGCGCCAGCGATTTCGTCAGCCCACCGAGTGCATGTTTGGCGGCGGTGTAGGCGCTCGCCTGGGGTAGCGGCGTGTGTTCATGCACAGACGTAATATTAATGATCCGTCCGCCTTCACCCTGCTCAATCATGTGCCGGGCCGCGATTTGTGAACATAAGAGCGCCCCTTCCACATCCACACAAAATGTGGCCCGCCAGTCTTCAAGCGTGACATCGAGAACAGAAGATTTGGTCATTCGCCCGGCATTGTTGACGAGCACATCAATGCGACCGAGCCGTTGAATCAGCGTATCGAGCGCCTGCGCGCCGTGCGGAAGATGACTTAAATCGAGTTGAATGGCCTGCGCCTGACAGCCTAATGAATTGAGTTCCTGCACGGTTTGCCGCGCGCCCTGTTCATCAGAGTGCCACGTCACGCCAAGCGTGAAACCTTTGCGCGCCAGTTGTAGCGCACACTGTTTGCCAATGCCGGAATCAGATGCGGTGACGACCGCGACTTTTGTTGCCATGAGTACCTCCTGGCGTTAACCCAGGAGGTAAGTATAGGAAAGGAAGCCGGAGGGAGATTATTTTCCGGTGTAGTGGTAGCCACCGCCGAGTGCGGAAGTCAATTGAATGCTGGCATCCACCCATTGGCCCTGAAGGCGCAAGGAACCGATTTGTTCCTTCAATGACGGCAGTTTCGCCAGGCTCACCTGAGAACCCGACAGAATACCGGCAGACAGACGCGCCTGTGCCTGCTGCACAACGCGATCAGAATCTTTCAGCACCTGCTGCTGTTGCTGGTTTTTCTCCATCAGCGTTTCCACCTGGCTTGCGGTTTTCGCAACCTGATTCACCGCATCGACAACGGCTTTGTTGTAGTTCGCGACCGACAAGTCACGCTGCGCATCGGCAATATCCAGGTTGGCATTCAAACGGCCGCTGTCGAAAATTGGCAACGTTAAACCGGCTGTCACGCCCATCTGCTGTGCAGAACTGCGGAACAAATCGCTGAGGTGTAACGCATCCTGTTGCAAGAAGCCCATGATATTGATATCCGGGTAGAACGCTGCTTTCGCCGCATCCACTTCGCTCATGGACGACTGAATGTACCAGTTCGCTTCCTGGAGATCAGGGCGACGGGCCAGCAGTTCGTAACCAAGAGAAGCTGGCATCTGCGTTTTCACCGCCGGGAGTGCAACCGGATGCAGTGATAACGCGCTGCTCTGACTGTTGGTCAGCGCCATCAGACGGGCTTCAATCTCTTTCATGTTGCCCGCGACTTCGGTCAACTGCTGATCGGTCTTGCTGACGTTGATGTCGTTTTCAGCGCCTTCCACAGAAGAAGTGATGCCATGTGAATACAGGGCTTTATCGACAGAAATAATGCTGTTCTGCTCGTTTTTCACCTGCTCAAGCACCTGCTTGATGGCGGCTTCGGTCTGCCACTGCCAGTACAAACGTGCGACGCCGCTCGCCAGTACCTGACGGGTTTGCGCCAGCTCGGCAGATTTGGCTTTCACCATCCCGATACGTGATTGCACCAGCGCCCTGTTTTTGCCCCACAGGTCAAGATCCCAACCGGCGGTCAAACCAATCGTTCCGTTGGTGTACCACGGCCCGGTCATGCCGTCATCGTCAGTCGCAAACGGCCCCATTAGGCCTTCTGCAGACATTTTTTGGCGTTCAACGTTTGCGCCGAAATCGACTTCCGGGCCAAGCTGCGATTGCGCCATATGCGCCTGGGCTTCAGCCAGTTTGATGCGCTGCTGCGCGACCTGCATGTCAGGTGCATTGCTCAATGCGTTGGTGATTAAATTGTTCAACTGAGGATCGTGATAATCCTGCCACCAGGTGCTCTGCGGCCAGCCATTTTGCAAGGCGGTAGGCAGAGAATTATCCACATGGGAAGCCGGTAATTGCTGTTTTGCAGGCGCGGCAGTGTCATGAGATGGCGCGCAGCCAGCCAGGACGGCAGCCAGCGGAAGACTGAGCATTGCAGCGACAAGTGCAGTACGTTTCATATTGGAAGTCTGTTTTCGGAATGAAGGTGCATTTTATTACGAAAATGCGGGACGGTGTTTAGGAAAGCGTGGCACTGGATAAAAAGCAATAGCCAGACATATCCCGATAATGTTCTCCATAGTATTTGCATAAACAATGAAATGCGCGAACACATTCTTATTTAAAATAGAATTGTTTCAGGATCGGTATAATCACCTGGTCAGCGACGCTCAGTTCAGGAGGATGAATGAGCCAAAACATCTACGATAATGCGCAATTTTTTGCCGGATACGCCACCCTTGATCGCTCGGTAAAAGGACTGGATGGCGCACCGGAATGGCCTGCGTTGCAATGCTTGCTGCCTGATATTCAGGATAAACAAATTATTGATTTAGGCTGTGGCTACGGCTGGTTTTGCCGTTGGGCGCAACAGCAAGGCGCGGCGCATATCTTGGGGCTGGATGTCTCCGAAAAGATGCTGGAACGTGCACGTGAGATGACGACGGGAAACGGGATAGACTATCAACATGCTGACCTGGAAACGCTCAAGCTGCCGTCAGAAAATATTGATCTAGCCTACAGTTCGCTGGCGCTGCATTACCTGCAAAATATTGATGGTCTGTTTGCCACGCTGTTTCAGGCACTGAAACCCGGCGGGAAACTGGTGTTTTCTGCCGAGCATCCGATCTACACCGCTACGCTGAAACAGGGATGGATAAACCACGTTGATGGGCAAAAATGCTGGCCGGTTGACCACTATCAGCAGGAAGGCGAACGCCTCAGCAACTGGTTTGCCGAGGGTGTCAAGAAACAACATCGTAAACTGGCGACCTGGATTAACGCGCTAATAGCCGCAGGTTTTGTGATTGAACAGCTTGATGAGTGGGGGCCGAGCGACGACCAAATTGCCGCTAACCCGGCACTCAGCGAAGAGAAAGAGCGCCCGATGCTATTTCTGTTGAGCGCTCGTAAGCCGGGTTGATATCAGCGATTCTGTGCGTATTTCTCAATTGCATCGGCGATGGAAACGGAATCCTGTAACGTGCGGATGGTGGTGAAGAGCGTCGTGGCTTCGTCATATTCTTTACGCAGATAGCCGAGCCACTGTTTGATGCGCGCCACGTGATACAACCCGGTATCGCCCTGCTTTTCGAGGCGGCTGTATTTGCGCAGCAGTTCGGTCACATCGGCCCACTGCATGCGCGGTTCGTTGTATTTCACGACCCGGCTTAAGTTAGGAATGTTCAGCGCGCCGCGCCCAATCATCACCGAATCACAGCCCGTCGCCGCCATGCAATTCTGCGCACTTTGCCAGTCCCAGATTTCGCCGTTCGCGATAACCGGGATCGACAGCCGACGGCGAATATCACCAATCGCCTGCCAGTCGATGCGGTCGGCTTTATAGCCATCGTCTTTGGTGCGCCCGTGAACCACCAGCTCGGTAGCACCCGCCTGCTGAACGGCATCGGCGATTTCAAACTGACGGTCGCTGCTGTCCCAACCGAGACGCACTTTTACCGTCACCGGCAAATGCGCGGGCACGGCTTCACGCATCGCTTTTGCACCGCGATATATCAGATCCGGATCTTTTAACAGCGTCGCCCCGCCGCCGCTACCGTTCACCACTTTCGACGGACAGCCACAGTTGAGATCAACGCCCCACGAGCCGAGTTCCACCGCACGCGCGGCATTTTCCGCGAGCCATTGCGGATGCTGACCCAACAATTGAACGCGCACCGGTGTGCCGGACGATGTGCGGCTGTGGTTTAACAGCTCCGGGCACAAGCGCTGGAACGATTTCACTGGCAGCAGTTGGTCCACCACCCGTAGAAATTCGGTGATGCAAAGATCGTAATCATTCACTTCGGTGAGAAGCCCACGCACCAGTGAATCGAGCACGCCTTCCATCGGCGCCAGCAGAACACGCATATCAGTATCCGGAGAAAAAAGAGGCGCTATGGTAGCGTTGTTGTCGCCCGGTTTGAAGCCCCCTGTGTACTACACTGAAAGCCATAGATTTCTGCTCCTTTTTGGCGGTTTGCCCAGGGTGCCAAAAAGGAATAATTTGTATGCTCAGAATTCATGATGTGACCGGTAGCACATTCCAGGGTTTAATTGTATGATGAATGCGTTTCATCAAGGGCTATGACCATGAGCAAAACACTGAATATCCTCTGGCAGTATCTGCGTGCTTTCGTACTGATTTACGCTTGTCTGTACGCCGGCATTTTTCTCGCTTCGCTATTACCGATCACCATTCCCGGCAGTATTATCGGGATGCTTATTCTGTTCGTGCTGTTGGCGCTGCAAATTCTGCCCGCTAAATGGGTGAACCCTGGCTGCTACGTGCTGATCCGTTATATGGCGCTGCTGTTCGTGCCGATTGGTGTGGGGGTGATGCAGTATGTTGATGTGCTACGCGCGCAGTTTGGCCCAGTGGTGGTGTCCTGTGCTGTCAGTACGCTGATTGTCCTGCTGGTGGTCAGCTGGAGTTCACACATCGTACACGGTGAACGTAAAGTGATCGGTCAGAAAGGAGCGGATAATAAATGATGCATTATATCTGGTGGTCTCTGCCGTTAACGCTCGCCGTCTTCTTTGCCGCCCGTAAACTTGCCGCTCGCTTTAAATTTCCGCTGCTGAATCCGTTGTTAGTCGCGATGGTGGTGATCATTCCTATTCTGCTGCTGACCGGTATTCCCTACGATCACTATTTCCAGGGCAGTAAAGTGCTTAATGATTTACTGCAACCCGCGGTGGTGGCGCTCGCCTATCCGCTGTACGAACAACTGCACCAGATCCGCGCCCGCTGGAAATCCATTATCACTATCTGCTTTATTGGCAGCGTGGTGGCAATGGTCACCGGCACGACCGTGGCACTGTTAATGGGGGCGACGCCTGAAATCGCCGCGTCGGTTTTACCGAAATCCGTCACCACCCCGATTGCAATGGCGGTAGGCGGCAGCATCGGCGGCATTCCGGCGATCAGCGCCGTGTGTGTGATTTTCGTCGGTATTCTTGGCGCGGTATTTGGTCATACATTATTGAACCTGATGCGCATTGATACCAAAGCTGCGCGTGGCCTGGCGATGGGGACTGCGTCACATGCCCTTGGCACTTCGCGCTGTGCAGAACTCGATTATCAGGAAGGGGCATTCAGCTCTCTGGCGCTGGTTATCTGCGGGATCATCACATCCCTGCTGGCACCATTCCTGTTCCCGGTGATTCTGGCGATCGTGGGATAACGCGATGCGTCACACAATTTTCGTTTAACTTTCATAAGTTGCATGGAAAATCAGATCTATGTCACATATCAAACAGTAGCAGGTCCGTACACTACGATCCCTTAACCTGTAATGAGGCATTGCCATGCATCCACGTTTTCAATCTGCTTTCCCGCAACTCAGTGCAGAACTGCAATCAGCCCTGGCTCCAATGCTGGCTGACGTGCATTTCCCCGCAATGCTGAGCGCAGGGCAAGTCTCCACGCTGAAATCAGCCACTGGACTGGACGAAGACGCGCTGGCTTTCGCGCTGTTGCCACTGGCCGCTGCCTGCGCCCGCGCGGATCTCTCGCATTTCAACGTCGGCGCTATCGCCCGTGGTGTGAGCGGAACCTGGTATTTCGGCGGTAATATGGAATTTATTGGCGCCACCATGCAGCAAACCGTTCACGCAGAACAAAGTGCCATCAGCCACGCCTGGCTTCGCGGTGAACAAGCGCTGAAAGCAATCACCGTGAACTACACGCCGTGCGGCCATTGCCGTCAATTTATGAATGAGCTGAACAGCGGTCTTGAACTGCAAATCAATCTGCCAGGCCGTGAGATGCATACCCTGAAAGATTATCTGCCGGACGCGTTTGGCCCGAAAGATTTGGACATCAAAACGCTGCTGATGGATGCGCAGGATCACGGCTATCCGCTGGAAGGCGACGAACTGACGCAGGCCGCCATTAAAGCCGCGAATAAATGCCATGCGCCGTACAGCCAATCGCCGTCAGGTGTTGCGCTGGAATTATGCGACGGCACGATTTTCGCTGGCAGCTATGCCGAGAACGCCGCGTTCAACCCGACGCTGCCCCCGTTGCAGGGCGCACTGAACCTGCTGAGTCTCAACGGCTACGACTATCCTGATATTCAGCGTGCGATATTGGCAGAACGCGCCGATGCGCCGCTGATTCAGTGGGATGCCACTGCGGCGACCCTGAAAGCGCTGGGCTGTCAGAACATCGATCGCGTGCTGTTAGCCTGATTTCACTGTGCGGGCCAAATGGCCCGCATTGCTGAAAATCCCCCCAATTAAACTACTGTTTCTTGCTCTTCCCCCGCCGGTACAGTAGCCTGAGTGAATATTCTTCCGCCATCGAGTCAAGTCAATGTTAAAGCGCGTGTTATACAGCCTGTTAGTCCTGATCGGCCTGCTGCTGTTGACCGTACTCGGACTCGACCGCTGGATGAGCTGGAAAACCGCCCCGTATATCTACGATGAACTGCAGGATTTACCCTACCGCCAGGTTGGCGTGGTGCTCGGCACCGCCAAGTATTATCGCACCGGGGTTATCAATCAGTATTATCGCTACCGCATCCAGGGCGCGCTGAACGCCTATAACAGTGGCAAGGTGAATTACCTGCTGCTGAGCGGCGACAATGCGCTGCAAAGCTATAACGAACCGATGACCATGCGGAAAGATTTAATTGCTGGCGGCGTTGATCCGGCTGATATCGTGCTCGATTACGCGGGTTTCCGCACACTGGATTCGATTGTCCGGACCCGTAAAGTGTTCGACACCAACGACTTTATCATCATCACCCAACGCTTTCATTGCGAACGCGCGCTGTTCATCGCTCTGCATATGGGCATTCAGGCACAATGCTATGCCGTGCCGTCGCCGAAGGACATGTGGAACGTTCGCGTGCGTGAATTTGGCGCACGTTTTGGCGCACTCGCTGACCTCTATCTGTTCAAGCGTGAGCCGCGCTTCCTTGGCCCACTAGTGCCCATCCCTTCTCAATATGAAGTTCCGGAAGATGCGCAGGGTTATCCTGCGGTGACACCAGATCAATTGCTGGAATTGCAGACATCCGGCAAGCACGCGCCTTAATGACAGGCAAATGGAGTCGGCAAAGGTAGGCAACCGGTACGGAAAGGCACATCCATATTGGTGAAACGAAGGTTATATTCAAGCAACAGAAACTCAAGTAAATCGTTTATACGGGCGGGTGAATGGTGAGTTAGCCTCGGGTAATAGGGATGATGCTGAACAAAGCGAATGAATGATTGTGCGGGCTCAAGTGTTGCGTCCAGTGCGCGTCGCCTCCCCTGAGATCCCGTCAGGCTGCAAACGGCTAAATTGTAGTTTGGCTGAGAATAATAATACCAGGCATCATTCCAGATAATATCCGAGGTGAACATTTCTGTACGGCCTGATTTAATCGTATTACTCACGCCTTGTTCATAGACAAATGAAATATGGCAATTCCCATTCAATACACCGTCTACATTTGCCATTAAACACCCGCCATAAATAAAACACTCATGCTCCAGATAATGGCGTACTGACAGAACATCTCGACCGGTAAGGTCCTTCACCAACTCAAAGTGGCGATAAGCCGCCAGTACCGGCTTAACCATAATACCACCGTCATTTTTCTTCACCTGAGCGGCACCGTACTGAGCGTCAAAATAGAGCTTACGGCGGCTCATCAGGCGATCTTTCGCAAAGACCCTTAATATCATATTTTTCCCGCTGCAGACTTCCTCTTCACCCATGTTGTAGTGAAACACCTCAGGAATTTCATTGGCATGAGGGGCATAATTGGTTGAAACCGCAATAACCCGATTACTTTTCTTGTCTGCGCTGACAATGACATAAAGACGGTTAGACGAAGCATTAAAATTGAGGAAAAATACCGCAGTTGATAATTCAACTTCATGAGAAAGTGGGATGAATTGGGACTGAACAAGGCGGCAGTGAAAAGCCATTTTCGACAAATCTCGGCCTAACCGGGTATTGTTATAATTTCTCTCGCCGCAATTCGCTGTTAATGATTCACCTCGTTGAATATGTTCTCCCAGAGTTATCAATCGTGATGACGCAGGTTCAGAATAATACTGGCTGAACGTAACCTGACAGTCACCACACCTGACTCTTTGCACGCCATTTCTCGTGTAACCATGCCGGACCAGGGCCTTCCCATCGCCACAGGCAGGACAGAGGGAGATAAGCCCTTGATAGCCTTTATTGACCTGTTTTTTAAACGAATTCAACGCATGCTCACCGATCACCGGAAAATAAAAACCACATTCAAGACAAAGGACACGCTGTCCTTGCTGTTGATAAGACGGACTATTAAGCACGCCCAGATTTTTACATCCATAGGTCTTACAACAGTTAACATTCCTCTGTTTAAACATCCGGACCTCAGCTCAGATGGAAGTCAGGCAAGAAGATTTTTGATTTCACTGGGCGATATTCCACGCTCCCAAAGCGATTTCATCATCAGCATATAAGGCTCGACATAGTGGAAAAATGACTGATAGCCGGAACAAAAATAATTGATTTTTCCACTGCCCGCTGCCGCCGGAACAAAACGGTGCTTTGGACACCCGCCAAAACAAGCAAATTTAAATCGGCACTTCTGGCATTCATGCGCTAAATCCCGGCTTTTGTTTGCTGCAAAATCCGCATTTTCTGGCCGGTTTACTATTTCTTCAATGCTTACACGGTGAATATTACCTGCTTTGTATTGCGGGTAAACATAGTGATCGCACTGATAGATATCCCCGTTCATTTCCAAAGCAAGAGCCGTTCCACATTGCTCTGCAAAAATACACATTTGCGCGGGCATTTGGCACCAGACGGCAAAGAGATGTTCAAAAAACTGGATGCCCACTTCACCAATATCATGTCTGACCCAACGGTAGAAGATCGTTTTCATAAACTTCCCGAAATCCTCCGCTGTGATTGACTGTGAGGAGACTCTCGCCGACGCCTCAAAATCCGGCGGAGCCCAGGTAAAACCGCTCGTGCATCCCGCAGCCACCTCGCGTTCCAGCAATGGAATAAACTGCATATCACGGCTGCCAATTTTCTTAAGATATTGATAAAGTCGCAGCGGATCTTTTACGTTAACATCGTGGAGTACAGTTAACGTATTAAAGGCAATTCCGTACTCCACCAATTTATCGATGGCTTTGATGACTTGTTGATGTGTCGGTCTTCCCGCCTGCGTTTTCCTGTAGCAGTCATGAAATTCTTCATCACCATCAATTGATATTCCAATCAGGAAATCATTATCACGGAAAAAACGACACCATTTATCATTAATCAGAAGGCCATTGGTTTGCAGAGTATTAATAATCCGCTTCCCTCTGGCGTGTGTTTTTTGTAATGCGCAAGCACGCAAATAGAAATCAATACCCGCTAACAGCGGCTCCCCACCTTGCCATGCAAACACAACGTCATTAGTGGGCTGGGCATCAATCTGATATTGAACATAGAGCGCCAACGTTTCGTCATCCATACAAACCGTGTTACGAGAAGGATACAGATGTGCCTTTTCGAGATAGAAGCAATACTCACAATTAAGATTGCACAACGATCCCGTTGGCTTAGCCATGACATGGCAGCTCTTTTTCATATTAATTCCAGTCTACCGGTTCTGGTTTTTCACCACGTGCGGACATCAGAGAGTCATGCTCAATACTATTTTTATATTTCTCAAAATCAGCACGAAGGACTTTTCGGACGTCAGGATTTTTACCGATGAGGTTGTTAACTTCTCCAGTATCATGTTTCATATCATAGAGATATTTAGGGTTCCCCTCACGATCAATAATCATTTTCCAGTCGCCTTCTCGTATAGCCCACATATCCACAGGATCATCCTGATAAGGCATATCGATAGCCCAAATCAGCGGTTTAGTCCGGGATATTGTTTTTCCTTCAAGCACCGGCTCAATGGACTCCCCATCAATCACGCGATCAGTGGGTAATGGAAAATGAAGCATCTGAGCAAGTGTCGGCAAAACATCCAGACCCGTAACCGGCGTATCGCTCACGCTACCCGCCTTAATATGATGCGGGTACTTGATAATGGCAGGTACACGAATCCCGCCATCCCATAAATTATCTTTACGTCCGCGCAGTCCGCCCGTTTCTCCCGCCATATTGAGTTCATACCATTTTCTGGCTTCACGCGTTACGGGGCCATTATCACTGGTGAACAAGATAATAGTATTATCTTCCTGCCCCATTTCTTTGACTTTTTTCAGGATTTTACCCACCTGTTCATCAAGGAAACTGATGTTTGCGTAGTACTCTCCTGTGCCACGCCAGGGCTTATCCGCCCAATCGGCATAAAACAGCGTTTGATTTTTTTTCTCATACTCGCTCATATATTTTTCATACAGATCGAGATATTTTTTGGGTGAAGCCAAAGGCGTATGCACTTCGGTAAATGCGACATACATAAAGAATGGGTTATTGTCTTTACGCTCTGAAAGCCAATGTAGCGCTTCATCACTGACTAACTCACCGCTGTATTTTTTCACCGTACCAATAGGTTGGCCGTTGCGGTAAAAACCATTGGGATAGACAACCCCATAGCGTGGCCTTTCTTTGGCCTTATCCAGATCGCTGGTGACGAAGCCTGCCGCGTTGACCAGCGAATAATCGAACCCCATATCTTTTGCCTGAGGCTGATCGGTCCTGTCCGCACCTGCGTTGAGATGAAGTTTACCCATCATCGCGGTGTCATAACCTTGATCTTTCAAATAGTTTGCGATGGTCTTTTCATTTCGACCTAAGGCAACATTCTTGCCCATCGGGATCCACGACCGGATCCCTGTTCTGAATGGAGAACGGCCTGTGAGAAAGCCTGCACGGGAAGGTGAACAAAGGGGTGAGGGAGCGTAATATTGGGTAAATCGCATCCCTTCATTTGCCAAAGCATCAAGATTGGGGGTTTGTACAATGGGGTGTCCATAACTACCAAGATCACCATAGCCAAGATCGTCGGCCATAATCACAATCACATTCGCTTGCTTAGCCGTACCTTGCAATTCTGCACTCATTGATTGGCTAGCGTGTAAAAAAGATGAACTACAAAGTAGACCTGTGACCAGGGCAGACAATACTTTCTTTTGCATAATCTCTCTCCTCGTAATATTAAAATTCATAACCCAGCATATAAATCATTTGATCACCAAAACCGTCATAACCAAGTTTATTATCGAAATAACGCCAGGTGATACTGGTTTTCAAATGAGGGTAGAATTTCCAGGTTAAGGTGAGGCCACCGTTTATACCATTCGATCCATGCTGTTGTTCAGCGTAGGCATCATTGCGGTCAAATTCGAATTCGTGCCAATCAGATAAAACAAAATTCTCTTTCCATAGAGAGAAGAAATAAGCTGTGGTCCAGCCAACGACATAACCATTCCGGCCACTGGCACTTTTGCCACCTAAGCTCTGTGATTTATAATCTGAAGATTCGTTATGAAATGCGACATAAGGTTTGAAATATCCTGATTTCCCGCTCCAGCCCAGATAGCCGAGCCCATATAACATATCCAGATCGTCGCTCCATTGGTTATCGAACTGACCATAGAGTTTTCCCATAAAGCTGAAATTCGAGCTCAACAGGCGAATATGTGTTTGTGCCGACAGGACATAGTTTTGCCCTTCAATATCGTGATTAAGGACATTGTTTTCATAAAAGGAATAGAACTCGGCTTTATCAAAAGTAGCGCCAAAGTCTGCAGTTAACTTCCAGACTTCACCACGATGAACATTTTCAAAACCACTATTCCAGTTGGCGTATCCTGCATTCAATGATCCAAATGCATTTTTCAGGTTCAATTCAAGGGCATTGGCATGATGGCAATAGGATAATAAAAATATTGCTAACGCAGAAACAGGGAAGACGTTATTTATTTTACAGGGCATGGCTGACATCTATGACTCCCTAATATTAATAATGTGTCCTTTTAACGCAGGCAGTTTAATGGCAGCAAAACAAAGGGAGTGTGATAACAATCACATCAGACAGGCAAAGCGTTCAGAGTCACAGAAAGTGTTGTTTTTCATTTGCTAAGTTATTGATACTAAAAAAATTGCAAATAAAATATAAATGAAATAATCATTTTACCTACCAACGTAATATTTTGGGATGTCCCTCTATTACCACTCTATTCAAAACAAAAAACCCGCCGTTCACACGGCGGGTTTTTATCGCTGCTACACGACAGATTACTTCTTACGGGCATACTTCAGGGAATCAAGCGCAACGGCGAAGATAATGATCGCGCCCTTGATAATGTACTGCCAGTACGGGTTTACGCCGATGTAGGTCAGGCCGTAGTTGATAACGGTGAAGATGATAACACCGGTCACTACGCCAATAACGGTTCCCACACCGCCGCTGAATGACACCCCGCCGACTACGCAGGCGGCGATTGCATCCAGTTCGTACATAAAGCCGAGGTTGTTGGTTGCGGAGCCGATACGCCCTGCTTCCAGCATCCCGCCGAAGGCGTAGAACACACCAGACAGCGCATAAATCATCAGCAAGTTCAGTGCAACGTTCACGCCTGATACGCGGGCCGCATCCGGGTTACCACCGATAGCGAAGATGTTTTTACCGAAGCGGGTTTTGTTCCACAGCACCCAGACAAACCCGGTGGCGATTAACGCATAGAAGGTGATGTAGGAAAGACGGAACGTGCCCAGCGCAATAAATCCTTGGGTAAACGTCGAGAAGTGCGAATCGAAGCCGGATACCGGTGATGCCCCTACAAAGTCGTAGTACAGGGAGTTGATACCGTACACGATAATCATCGTACCGAGCGTGGTGATAAACGGCGTCACGTTCAGATAAGCGATGATAATCCCGTTCACCAGACCAATCACCGCACCGATAGCACAGACAATCAGCAGCACCAGCGGGATCGGCAGCGTCGCCAGATCCGGGAACACTTTGTTCGCATTATCAACAGATTGTAATAACGTCGCCGCGATAACCGCAGCCAGACCCACCTGACGACCAGCGGAAAGGTCAGTACCCTGAGTCACAATCAACCCGGCCACGCCGAGGGCGATAATAATACGCACGGAAGACTGAGTAAGAATGTTACTTAAGTTCAGCAGGCTTAGGAATGTCGGGTCCTGGAAAATAATAATGGCCAGTAATACTAAAAGAACGACGTAAATACCGCCCTCTTTCAGATAAGTGAGAAAACTTTTTTTATTTAACGCACTCATGAGGAGCCCCTGATCTTAAAGGTGCAAAGACGCAAGACGTAAAATTTCGTTCTGCGTAGTCGTTTTAGTGTCAACAATACCGGCAACCAGACCATTACTCATAACAAGAATTCGGTCGGTGATCCCCAGCAGTTCTGGCATTTCAGAAGAGATAATAATGATCCCCTTCTCTCTTTTGGCAAGCTCCGCAATCAGCTGATAAATTTCAAACTTGGCCCCTACGTCTATACCGCGCGTCGGTTCATCAAGCATTAAAATTTCCGGCTGCGTTAGCAACCAGCGCCCGATAATAACCTTTTGCTGGTTACCACCCGAAAGCGAGCCGATCTGCGTACGATGACCTGGGGTTTTTACACGCATAGAATCAATAACCCATTGGGTATCGCTTTTCATACGCGAATTATCCAGCAGGCCGACTTTGCCACGGTATTTCTTCATATTCGAAATCAGCGAGTTAAAGCCGATATCAAGATACGCGTAAATACCGGTAGAACGACGTTCTTCGGTGACCAGGGCAAAACCATGGTTAATCGCTTCGTTGGCGCTGTGGTTATTAATCTTCTTCCCGTGCAGGGTAATTGTGCCGCCTGATTTTTCGCGGATGCCAAACAGAGTTTCCACGATATCAGTACGTTTAGCCCCTACCAGACCCGCGATGCCGAGAATTTCACCTTTACGAAGATCAAAGGAGATATCGCGAATCGACGGCTGGCGCAACGACGTCAGGTTACGCACTTCAAGAATGGTCTCACCCGGCGTGTTGTGCTTTTCCGGGAAGCGCTGCGTTAATGAACGGCCGACCATCATCGAGATGATCTTATCCATATCCAGCCCTTCCAGCGGCTGAGTGGCAATCCACTGTCCGTCACGCAGGATGGTAATTTCATCGCACAGCTGGAATATTTCTTCCATTTTGTGTGAGATATAAACAATACCGCAGCCACGTTCTTTCAGCTTACGGATAATTTTAAACAGATGATTGACCTCTTTTTCCGTTAAGGAAGACGTCGGTTCATCCATAATGACAATTTTAGCGTCATAGGAAAACGCTTTTGCAATTTCGATCATCTGCATCTGCGAGACGGATAACGTCCCCACGCGGGCGCGCGGATCGATATCTATATCCAGTTCATCGAAAATCGCTTTGGTGTCGTTGTACATTTTGTCTTGATCGACAAACACACCTTTGGTCGGATAACGCCCCAACCACATGTTGTCCATTACCGAGCGCTGGAGAACCAGGTTTAACTCCTGGTGCACCATTGAAATACCGTTTTCCAGTGCTTCTTTGGCGGAATGGAAATCTATTTCTTTACCCTGAAAAATAATACTACCGGAATCTTTTTGATAGATCCCAAACAAACATTTTAATAATGTCGATTTACCCGCACCGTTCTCTCCCATCAATGCGTGAATGGAATGCGGACGGACTTTCAAATTAACATTATCGAGCGCTTTGACGCCGGGGAATGACTTGTTGATATTACTCATTTCCAACAAGAATTCGCCTGACGATTCTGTTTTATTGCTGACCATAGTTAACCCTGGCTGCGCGAATGTTTTCCCGTGCTGACCATCCAGCACGGGAGATATTTCATTGACTACGTAACGGGCGCGGCAAGCGCGCCAGAAATATTACTTACCGATGAACTGATCCAGGTTGTCTTTATCAACGCCAACGTAAGGAACACGAACCACTTTGTTTTCGATTTTCCAGTTGGTGCCCGCTGCAGCTTCTTTGCCATCAGCCAGGTTTTTCGCCAGATCGAAGGTGGCTTTCGCCTGGTTGTTCGCATCGTTCAGCACGGTCCCGGCCATTGCACCGGATTTCACCAGCGCCAATGCTTCTGGCAGCGCATCCACACCAAATACTGGAATGCTGGATTTGTTGTGTGCTTTCAGCGCTTCTACTGCACCCATTGCCATCGCATCGTTGTTGGCGATAA
This sequence comes from Scandinavium sp., assembly GCF_036271055.1. Classification (GTDB taxonomy): domain Bacteria; phylum Pseudomonadota; class Gammaproteobacteria; order Enterobacterales; family Enterobacteriaceae; genus Scandinavium. The sequence goes on from NZ_DATBBJ010000027.1 coordinate 218,551, forward strand.
CCACTTCGATTTTGTTAGCGTTAGGACCGGACAGCCATGCGTCCATTTTGTCTTTCGCCTGAGCGGTATCCCACATTGCGGTATCCAGCTGCAGCTGCTGAGTTTTCAGACCCTTCGCGTTCAGCTCTTTGATAACGTAAGTGGTACGTGCTTCAGCATCCGGGTGACCCGGCTCGCCTTTCAGCAGCACGAACTGAACCTGACCATCTTTGTTCAGATCCCAATTTGGGTTTGCTGCCCAGTGTTTCGCAATCAGGTCACCCTGAATCACGCCAGACTCTTTAGAGTCAGTACCGACGTAGAAGGCTTTGTCATAGCTGTCCAGCGCTTTGCGGGACGGCTCTTTGTTGAAGAACACCACCGGCACGTTCTGACCACGTGCTTTTTCGATTACGGTGCCTGCCGCAGCCGGGTCAACGAGGTTGATGGCCAGCGCTTTCACGCCTTTCGCCAGCAGCACGTCGATCTGGTCGTTCTGTTTTGACTGGTCGTTCTGCGAGTCATTCATCAGCAGCTGAACGTCAGGGGCCGCTTTGCCGTCTTTCTCAATCGCTTTGCGCACCACAGACATGAAGTTATCGTCGTATTTGTAGATAGTTACGCCGATACGGGTATCAGCTGCGTGAGCAGCAGCGCCGAACAACATGCAAGACATCACAGCGGACAGGGTTAACACCTTCTTATTCATGGTATCTCCGGTTATTTTTATGCAGGGTAGCTTTTTTATCGGCAGGCACAACGTTATGAAATTGTTACTGACCGCCGAAGTTAAAATTATCAAAAACCCTCTTCCGTGATCGGTAACGCTCCAGACGTGCGTAAAATTGATTGCTTAGCGCTCTAATGCACAAGTAAAAGTGATTAATCACCGTTACATAGTGTTTCAGCCTTACAAACGCTGACATCATAGTCACGCGAATGTTAAGATACTGTGAATTTACTCACAAATTGAAAGCGGTTACATCACGGCACTTTATAAGTTAGTGATCGACCCCACAGATTGCTTCACTGCCACCGAATGACGACGCACTAATGTCGGCATAAAACAGTGCGTTGCTGTCGCATCCAGTTTCCCCGCGGCCCCCATCAATGCCAGCTCTGTTGCCAGTTTAGCCATGGAAACGATCGGATAGCGCACCGTCGTCAATTGCGGATCGGTGTAACGGGCAATGGGAATATCATCGAAACCAATGAGTGACAGATGCTGCGGCACCGCAATGCCATTGTCTTTTAACGTCGTTAATGCACCCGCCGCCATGTTGTCGTTGTAGGCAAACACCGCCGTCAGCCCCTGATTGCGCCCCAACAGCTCTACCATTGCCGCTTCGCCCCCCTGCAAATCCGGGGAACCTGTACCAATCCACGATTCCGGCGCGACGATGCCATGCTCACTCATCGCCCGTAGCCATCCTTCGTGTCGCATCTGGTTATCTTCAATTTGGTGACTGGACGCCAGATAGCCGACGCGCGTATGCCCTTGATTGAGCAACATCCGCGTCGCCATCATTGCGCCACTGACGTTATCCAACCCCACGCAACGATGTTCGTAACCCGGCACAATGCGGTTGATCAGCACCATTCCGGGGATCTGTTGCAGGAATTCACTGATTTCTGCGTCGCTCAATGCTTTGGAATGCACAATCAGCGCATTGCAGCGCTGACGTATTAACACCTCAATGGCATTTCGTTCCTTTTCGGCTTCGTGATAGCTGTTACCAATCAGCACGTTTTTCTGGAACTGTTGAGCAACCGTATCGACGGCTTTCACCAACGCGCCAAAAAACGCATCGGACACGTCCATCACCACCACACCGATGGTATCGCTGACCTGCGTCGCTAATGCCTGGGCGTTGGCGTTGGGCCGATAGCCCAATTCCGAAACGGATTTCATCACCACTTCGCGGGTTTCAGGACTGACAAGCGGACTGTTATTCAGCACGCGGGAAATGGTCGCGACGGAAACACCCGCGTGGCGGGCTACATCACGAATGGTGATCATAACCACCGTCCTGTTGAAAATGGCAGCAACTCACAGTCACCCCCTGTGTTGAGCAAGGTGGCTATTCTGGCAGCGACGCGGCGGGGACTACGTGAAGGAGGTCACACTGATGAAAACGGTTACATCCATTTTGTTAATGATTGTGATCCAGATCGTTATCTGGATGTATTAGAAATGGATACCCCTGCGGCGCGTGCGGTCAACTGCCGCCATAGCCATTCCACCGGTCCCTGACGACAGAAACGCAGCCAGAAAACGGAAAACAAAATATTCACCAGCCAGATAGCGGGGACAAAGGCGAGCAGCGTGAGACGGTCGAATTTCATAAACAAATCAAACCGATAGAAAAGCGTGGTGCAGATAAGAGTTTGCAGCAGATAGTTAGAAAGGGCCATGCGACCGACACAGGCCACGGCCCCCACCAGCCTAGATGAGCAGATTTGTGGCCAAAAGCCATAGGCCAGCGCAGCATAGCCGATAGTCTGAAACGGGGCGCTTAATTCACGCGGAGCCTGTAACAAGAACGCACACCAGCGATAAGACCAGGCGAAATGCCACTGCGCAATCACCGCGGGCAGATTAATCAGCACGCCAATCGTTATCAATAACGCGCCGACGCGACGATAATGAGAGAGGCTAAATTGACCTTTCAGCCAGCCGCTGCGCATCAACGCCGCGCCCATTAACATCATTCCCGCCAATTGCCATCCGTACTGCGCCCCAAGCGCCAGCAGATTATCGGACAGCATGTCCGCACGGTTGCTGATCGCCTCCATGCCGCCTTTTGACTTCCAGAACTGTTCATATTGCAGATTAGCCGGGTCCGGCACCCATGAACGGTTTGGCGCATCGCCGGTAATCAGCCCGATAAACACCAGCACCGCAATGCCAATCAGGTACAACACCACACCGGTATTGAACATCGATTTAACGCTATGCGCTTCCCGCACCATTCGCCAGCACACCAGCCCAACCAGCGCATAAGCCAGCAGAATATCGCCATCCCACAGCAGCAAGCCGTGGGCGAAGCCGAGTAAAGCGAGTAATGACAAGCGAGACTGGATCCAGCGTTTACCGCGTGGCAGCAAGAGTTGCAGGCCTGCGCCAAAAAGTAATGCGAATAATGTCAGGAATTTTACCTGCGCAAACAGGTCGAGAACGGCCCACGTCCAGGCATCGCGGCGTGTAATTTCACCGTACCAGGCAGGATTAAGATAGGCCGCCTTCGGCAAACCAAAGGCGGCAATATTGAGCAGCAGGATCCCTAAAATAGCAACGCCGCGAACAAAATCCAGCGTGACGTTTCGCTCCATTAAGTACCTGCTTTTTAATCAGTTGTGGTGACGCACGGCGCGCAGGAATTCCTGGCGGGTGTTCTGGCTGGACTTAAACAGGCCGCCGAGTGACGTGGTGGTCGTGGCGCTGGTCGCGTCACGTACGCCGCGTGCTTTCACACAGTAATGCACGGCATCAATGGACACTGCCACGTTATTCGTGCCAAGCAGCGTCTGTAGCGCTGTAAGGATCTGCTGTGTCAGACGTTCCTGCACCTGTGGGCGTTGGGCGAAGAACCGCACGATGCGGTTGATTTTCGAAAGACCGATCACGGTATCTTTCGGAATATAAGCCACGGTCGCTTTGCCATCGATGGTTACGAAATGGTGCTCACAGGTGCTGGTCATCGAAATATCACGCACCGTGACCATTTCATCAACCTGCATTTTGTTTTCAATGACGGTAATTTTCGGGAAATTGGCGTAATCGAGACCGGAGAAAATTTCGTCGACGTACATCTTGGCGATACGATGCGGCGTCTCCGTCAGGCTGTCATCGCTGAGATCGAGGTTGAGCAGCTGCATAATTTCGGTCATATGACCCGCAATCAGGCGCTTACGTGACTCTTTATCCATATCAACAGGTGGACGCAGCGGTGTTTCCAGGCCACGCGCTAACAGCGCCTCATGAACCAGGGCGGCTTCTTTACTCAGTGATGACATTTTTGTTCTCCTGCAGGTGTGGCGACCTTTGCACTCTGAGGGCAAAGTGAACACTCATTGTGCGTGAGGCCGCGCACAGAATCCAGTATGCGCGGCGATAATTATTGAAATTGGCTTAACCTTTCTTGCGGTGAACGCCAGACCAGCGCGCCTGCGATCAACAGCGCCACCGCCGCCACGCCGAGAGCCGGTTCAAGGCGCTGTGTCAGCCAGGTCGAAAGCGCCGAGGTCATCGGCCCGACTAACTGACCCACAGCATAGCCCGTGGTCAGTAAACCAGCCATATACCGGGTATGCTGCGGTGCAAGTTCGCGTCCGTACAACAATGAAAGTTGTACCGCGCACAGAAAACCGCCGCCGACCAGTAACGCACCAATGACTAATCCGCTCATCCCCGGCACCAGCCAGGCCGACATCACGCCTGCGCCCTGTAACCACAGCACAATTGCCAGCCGTTGATAACTGTGGCCCACGCCACGCAGCAAAATGCTCAGCCCGATCCCGACGACTGCCGCTGCGCCAAACACAGGCCAAAGAAACTGAGCAAACAGGCTACCAGGAAATCGCGCGGCGGCCATTTGCGATAAAAACGTCGCAGGCAGAATGTAGCCAAAACCTGCCAGACTGTAGCTCCAGACCAGACGTTTGAGAGGACTCGTTAAATGAAGCGGTTCAGGCTGACCGCCCGGCCGATGGAAATCACCGGGACGTGGCAGCCAACGGGAAACAAAAGCGATCAGCACTAGCGCTAACAAGCCATAGAGCAGCCAGCCCGCAGAGGCACTCAACTGCTGCGAATGAATGTAAACCGCTAACAGACCGCTCAGCGCAATGCCGGCTCCCGGCCCGGCAAAAACAGCGGCACTCAGGCCCGGACGACCGGCGTGCGCCAGCCGTTCGTTCGTCCATGCAGCGGTTAGCACCATCGCCCAACCGCTCATCGCGCCAATCACCAACCGCAGCAGGCCGTGTAGCCAGGCGCTATCCGCCCACGCAGAAAGAAACGTCAACGTCACGGCACCAAGTACGCCGGCATACAAGCGCCCTTCCACACCGCGGTGCGCGCGCATCGCATCCCACGCCCCCAACAGATAGCCAAGGTAGTTCATCGCCGCCACCAGCCCGGCGCTGGTCAGGGTAAGTTGTCCGTCCAGGATCATCAGCGGCACCTGAGGCGTAAAAGCAAAGCGCCCTATCCCCATTGCCACCACCAGCATGACAAAACCACTCAGCGCGGTACGTAGCGCCATGTTCATCTCACATGTTAATGTAAAGTTATGTTTATGATGCAGCATGTAACTGCAATGCGGAAGTGAAAGTTACTCATCGCCGCGCATGATCTGTATGATGTAACAGAACATTTTCAATCACTCATCCGGGAGCCTGGCATGGAACTGCTCGAAGAGCACCGTTGTTTTGAAGGCTGGCAGCAACGCTGGCGGCACGACGCCACAACGCTGAACTGCGCCATGACGTTCAGCATTTTTCTGCCGCCGCCGCGCGATAACACCCCGCCGCCTGTGGTGTACTGGTTATCAGGCTTAACCTGTAACGACGAAAACTTTGCCACTAAAGCGGGCGCCCAACGCGTCGCCGCAGAACTGGGCATTGTGCTGGTCATGCCCGACACCAGCCCACGTGGTGATAACATCGCCGACGATGAGAACTACGATCTCGGCAAAGGCGCGGGATTCTATCTCAACGCCACACAAGCGCCGTGGGCCGCGCATTACCGCATGTATGACTACATTCGCGACGAACTGCCTGCATTGATTCAGTCTCAGTTTAACGTCAGCGAACGCAGCGCGATTTCCGGGCACTCAATGGGTGGACACGGCGCACTGATTCTGGCGTTGAAAAATCCGGGCAAATACACCAGCGTTTCGGCCTTCGCTCCGATCGTCAATCCAAGCCGTGTTCCGTGGGGCCAAAAAGCGTTTAGCGCCTATCTCGGCGATGACAAAGCGTCGTGGGCAGAATGGGACAGCTGCGCGCTGATGCTCAACAGTGACGCCAAAAGTGCCATTCCGACGTTAATCGATCAGGGCGACACCGATCAGTTCCTGGCCGATCAGTTACAACCGGCGGTGTTAGCCGAAGCCGCTCGTCAGACTCAGTGGCCTTTGACGCTGCGTATTCAGTCCGGCTTCGACCACAGTTATTGGTTTATCGCGTCCTTTATTGAAGATCATCTGCGCTTCCATGCGCAGCATTTGTTGAAGTAAGTGTCGCGTTACCCCGGCGGCGCGTTGCTTGCCGGGGCTACACATCACAAACACGGTCGGGCGAAGCCGCCACCGGGAACTCCCTCAACGCATCAGAAGCGGTAATCCACCGCCACAAAGTAACGACGTCCATCTTCGTTGTAACTGTAATCATCGCGGCTGAGATCTTTATCGGTCAGGTTCATCACCCCCGCACGCAGCTTCACGTTTTTGGTGGTCTGCCACGCGCCGCCAGCATTCCAGATAACATACCCACCCGGTGTTGCTGCAGCCGTCGTCAATGCGCGTTGCTCACCGCTGTAGTTCGCCTTCACGTAGAACGACCAGTCCTGCGTTGCCTGCCAGTCAACCACGCCGTTTGCGGTATGGAACGGCAGCTCGGACAGCGGTTTATCGCCGCCGTTACTGAGATCACGCCCGTCGTTGTAGGTGTAATTCAGCGTCACTTTCCAGTCTTCCGCCAACGGGAATTTCAGCTCCGTCTCGATGCCGCGAATACGCGCTTTGTTGACGTTGTAATAGCGGAAAATTGGCTCGCCGTCGGCATTCAGCCCCACATAGTTCGGGTAATCCTGTGCCTGATTGACATTAGAGGTGCGGCTAATGCTGATCCGGTCATCCACGTCATTCTGGAAGGTGGTGATGCTGCCCTGTACGCCTTCCAGCCAGCCCTCTTCCCCGGCGTAATAAATGCCAAGTTCATAGCTTTCGCTGGTCTCAGGTTTCAGGTCTGGACTACCGACGATTTCACATGCCCCACGGCAGGAACCGGTGGTCCAGTCCGGGCTGAGTTGCAGGAGTGATGGCGCTTTGAACGCATTCGCCCAGCCGCCTTTTACGGTAATGGTATCGGTCGCGGTATACACCAGATAGGCACGTGGGCTCCAGTGATCGCCATAGGTTTCGTGGTCATCCATTCGCACGCCAGTGGTCAACGCCAGCGGCTCAAAGATTCGCCATTCGTCTTCAATAAACAACGCGTACTGGCTGGCTGAGGTATTACCGCTGCCCTGTAAATTCACCGGGTCTTTCAGTTTATCGTGACGCCATTCGCCACCAACGGTCAGCAACTGGTTAACTGGGCTTAACGGCAGCACGTATTTACCGTCAATGGAATTGCTTTCGGAAGTGATAACGCCTGCCTGCTCCGGATTTTTGTTATCCACTTTTTCGCCGTAGAACTTTAATTCACTGTTGCCCACATCCCAGCGGCCATTGTGGCTTAAAGAGTAGTTCTGGCGCTCAAGGCGGTTTTTATCGAGCGAGTCGGAGTCGCGGTCCTGGCGGTCAAAGCCGTAACCGGCGGTGAAATCGTGGTTGTCGTTCGGCGTCCACGCGAACTCTACGTTGCCGTCGCGGCTGGTGTAGCCTTCGATGCGCGGCGATTCGCCGGTACTGGCTGTCGACGATTTTTGCTGTTCGTCTTTTTCGCGTTTCGACAAATTGCCATAGGCTTTCATGCCCAGCACGCCGTCAATCAATGGGCCGCTGGTGAAGAACTGTCCGTTGTAAGTATCACCGCGATCGCGATGTTCCTGAATCGTGGTATCAGCCGTCAGTGAGCCATGCCACTTCTGGCCGATTTTTTTGGTGATGATGTTGACCACCCCACCCAACGCATCGGAACCGTACAACGATGACATCGGCCCACGCACCACTTCAATGCGTTCGATGGCATCCACCGGGATCCAGTTGAGGTCAAAATCGTTATGACGGAACACAGCGTTGCGTGAGTTGACGCGCTTGCCATCAACCAGAATCAGCGTGTAGCTGCTGTCGAGGCCACGCAGGCTCACGCCCTTACGGTTGTCCCCTTCGTTGGTGAGCTGCACACCCGGGACATCCTGCAAAACATCTTTCAGATTCTGCACCGGACGGCGCTGAAGATCCTGCTGGGTAATCACGCTGATACTGGCGGGAGCATCTTTGACGCTCTGTTCCGTCGCCGCAGCGGTAACGACCATCGTTTCAGCGTCACTTGCGGCCACGACTGGCAGTGACAGCGTGAATGCGGATGCACACAACCCGCCCCGAACAAGAGGATTTAACCTGAACATTCCATTTCTCCATGAGATAAAAACAACAACCAAAAGCTGATCCCACCCGCCTGTTGCGACGTGCGTAAAGGTAATGTTTTTTTAGAGATGTGGCTGGTCACCCTGGTCCGGTAGCGTCCTCGGACAAGATGGGGGAGTGGCTTCATCCTGAAAGTACGTTGATGATAAAGAGAATGATAACAATTATCAATTCAATTGTGAGCAATTATGTCAGAGGGCAATATGACAGGCATAAAAAAGCCCTTCACGGGTGAAGGGCTTTCAACGTTATTCAGACGCGATTACTGCTTGAAGCGTTCCGGGAAGTGCATTTCGCTGTAACGCACGAAACGGGTGCCTTTCGAAAGCTTGTAGCCAAACCAGATAATCAGGAACAGCGGGATACCGATATAGGTTGCCGCAACGCCGCCCCAGTCAATGGTGTCTTTCAGGAAGGCTTCGTAGTTCTGACCCAGCGTGATAGCCAGACACAGAATGAACGCAAAGATAGGCCCTACCGGGAAGAAGCCCGAACGGTATGGCAGATTGTTGAGATCAAGCCCCTGCTTCACATAACCGCGACGGAAACGGTAATGGCTGATGGCAATCCCGAGCCAGGCGATAAAGCCGGTCATCCCGGAGGTGTTCAGCAGCCACAGGTACACGGTCTGATTACCAAACATGGACGTCAGGAAGCACAGTGCCGCAACCACGGTCGTCGCATACAGCGCATTACGCGGAACGCCGCCTTTGGAGAGCTTCGCGAAAATACGCGGCGCTTTACCGTCACAAGCCAGGGTGTAGAGCATACGCGTAGACGCATACATGCCGGAGTTACCCGCAGACAGCACCGCTGTCAGGATAACGGCGTTCATCACCGCTGCCGCAGAGAGCAGGCCTGCGTGCTGGAATACCAGCGTGAACGGGCTGACGGAGATGTCTTTCACGTCATTACGCAGCAGGCTCGGATCGGTATAAGGAATGATCAGGCTGATAATCAGAATCGCGAACACATAGAACAGCAGGATACGCCAGAACACCTGACGCACCGCACGCGGAATGTTCTTCTCTGGATCTTCCGACTCACCCGCCGCGATACCGATAAGTTCGGTGCCCTGGAAGGAGAAGCCGACGATCATCGCCACACCAATCATCGCCGCAAAACCACCGGCAAACGGCGCATCGCCGGTCGTCCAGTTGCTCCAGCCTACTGGCTGCGCGCCTTTGAAGATGCCGAAAATCATCATCACACCAACGATGATAAAGATGATAACGGTGGTCACTTTGATCAGCGAGAACCAGTATTCCGCTTCGCCGAAGCCTTTCACGGAGATCCAGTTCAACAGGAACATGATACCGAGGAACAGTGCGCTCCAAATCCAGCCCGGCGCATCAGGGAACCAATAGTTCATCACCAGTTGGGCCGCGACGAGGTCAACGGCGATGGTGACCGCCCAGTTGTACCAATAGTTCCAGCCCAGCGCGAAGCCGAAGCCTTCTTCAACATAGTTCTGGCCGTAAGTAGCAAAAGAGCCTGACACCGGCATGAACGCCGCCAGTTCACCGAGGCTGGTCATCAGGAAGTAAACCATCAGACCGATAAGCATATAAGAAAGCAGTGCGCCGCCCGGGCCCGCCTGCGAAATGGTTGCCCCTGAGGCAACAAACAACCCTGTACCGATGGAACCGCCAATAGCGATCATCGTCAGGTGACGCGCCTTGAGTTCGCGACGTAGCGCGGGCGCTTCTGTGGTTTTAGTTTCGGAAACCATGGGAAAATGCTGTCCTTCCAAAAAATGAGGCGCGATTGTAGCAGACGAAAACCGTTCCTTCTGGCAGAAATGCGCACTTATAAGAGAGCTTCATGATCCAACGGAAATTATAAGTAAAGCCCTTATCTCGCCGATCAATTATCGCAATAACGCAGGAAACGCTTGAGGGCGTTAGAGAGGTGTTTTTGCCGATGATGAATACGCCAGAGCATTCGCGTCAAACGCGGCAATGGAACCGGCACTTCAACCAGCGTGCCGCTGTCGAGCTGTTCAGCTATCACCCGACGCGAAAGACAGCTAATGCCCAGGCCGTGACGCACCGCGTGTTTGATTGCTTCGGAGTTGCCAAGCTCCATCCCGAGATGAAACTCCGGTAAATGCGAGAGCAGAAGATAATCGACCAGTTCACGCGTGCCTGAGCCGTGCTCGCGGAGGATCCAAGGCGCTTGCGCGAGTCTTGCCAGCGTCACCTCCCCTGTCAGCAATGAAGACCCCGGGGCGGCAAACACCACCAACTCATCTTCCAGCCACGGCTCAGCAATTATCTCTGCTGCATGGCACGGCCCTTCGATAAGCCCGATATCAACGCGGAAATCGGTGACGGCATTGATCACGTCCTGGCTATTGCCGACGCTTAGCTCCAGCGGCAGCGTCGGGAAATCGCGACGATAGCGGGCAATCACTTCCGGCAATATATAGTTCCCGATAGTGCTACTGGCAAAGACGCGGATAGCGCCGTTATCTTCACGAAACAACTGTTCGATTTCAGTCGCTTGCTCAAGCGTTGCCAGTGCGCGCGGGTACAACAGCCGCCCGTGTTCATTCACCACCAGCCGTTTACCGACGCGATCGAATAGCTGAACACCGAGCTGACCTTCCAGATCGGTGAGTGCTGCGCTGACCGCCGACTGCGATAAAGACAGCATTTGTGAGGCCTGCGTTGTCGAACCGCTTTTCAGCACTTCGGCAAATACTTCCAGCTGGCGTAAGGTGATATGCATACGGCTCCTTGCGTGACGGATATACCACTTATTCAGATTGATTATAAATATATAATCAATTTTACCTTTTAACCAGCCGGGCGTAACCTTTTAGCCAGATAAAGGAGAAGGTTATGACAGCACTCACTCTACACAGTCATCGTCATTCACTGGGGCATTTCGTTCCTGGTCTTGCGCTTAGCGCTTTGATTACCGGCGTTGCGTTATGGACCGGCAGTATTCCGGCGATTGCAGGTGCCGGTTTTAGCGCACTGACCATGGCTATTTTGCTTGGCATGGTGGTCGGGAACACGATTTACCCAAAAATCTGGCAACGTTGCGACGGCGGCGTGCTTTTCGCCAAACAGCATTTACTGCGTCTGGGGATTATTTTGTATGGCTTCCGCCTGACGTTTTCGCAAATTGCTGACGTGGGTTTCAGCGGCATTGCTATCGATGTGCTGACGCTTTCCAGTACCTTTTTACTGGCGTCTTTCCTCGGGCAAAAAGTTTTTGGCCTTGATAAACACACCAGTTGGTTAATTGGTGCGGGCAGCAGCATCTGCGGCGCGGCGGCCGTTTTGGCGACGGAACCGGTGCTGAAAGCGGAATCCAGTAAAGTGACCGTGGCAGTCGCCACCGTGGTTATCTTCGGCACGATCGCGATTTTCCTCTACCCAGCGATGTATCCGGTTCTGGCCCACTGGTTCAGCCCGGAAATCTACGGGATTTACATTGGCTCAACGATGCATGAAGTGGCGCAGGTCGTCGCTGCGGGTCATGCCATCACGCCGGAAGCGGAAAACGCGGCGGTTATCGCAAAAATGCTGCGCGTCATGATGCTGGCTCCTTTCCTGCTGATTCTGGCAGCGCGCGTGAAACAGCTGGCTCCTGCAGGCAATGGTGAGAAAAGCAAAATCACCATTCCGTGGTTCGCGATTTTGTTCATCGTGGTGGCTATGTTCAACTCGTTCCACCTGCTGCCAAAAGCGGTTGTGGACATGCTGGTGACGCTGGATACCGTGCTGCTGGCAATGGCGATGGCCGCGCTGGGCCTGACCACTCACGTTAGTGCGTTGAAAAAAGCGGGTGCGAAACCGCTGCTAATGGCACTGGTGCTGTTCGTCTGGCTTATCGTCGGCGGCGGCATGATTAACGTCGCGGTTCATGCCCTGATGGCATAAAGCGCTGTATCACTCTCCTGTTAACCCGCTATCATTAGCACTTGCACTGCACTTCCCCTTGGCGGGTTTAACAGGAGTTTTTTATGAAATACATCGGAGCACACGTAAGCGCCTCCGGCGGTGTCGCCAATGCCGCGATCCGCGCGGCAGAACTTGAAGCCACCGCATTTGCCCTGTTCACCAAGAACCAGCGCCAGTGGCGCGCGGCCCCGTTGACCAGCGACGTCATCGACGATTTCAAAGCGGCCTGCGAAAAATACCATTTCACGCCTGCGCAAATCCTGCCGCACGACAGCTATCTGATTAACCTCGGTCACCCTGTCGCCGATGCGCTGGAAAAATCCCGTGAAGCCTTCGTGGACGAACTCAGCCGTTGCCAACAGTTGGGGCTGACGCTGCTGAACTTCCATCCCGGCAGCCATCTGATGCAAATTCCAATCGACGATTGCCTGGCGCGCATTGCCGAATCCATCAACATCGCGCTGTCGCAAACCGAAGGCGTCACTGCTGTTATTGAAAATACCGCCGGTCAGGGGAGCAATCTGGGGTTTGAGTTTGAACACCTGGCCGCCATTATTGACGGCGTGGAAGATAAATCTCGCGTTGGCGTGTGTATTGACACCTGCCATGCATTTGCGGCGGGCTACGATCTGCGTAGCGCAGAAGAGTGCGAAAAAACCTTCGCTGAATTCGAACGCATTGTGGGCTTTAAGTACCTGCGTGGTATGCATCTGAATGACGCGAAAAGCACGTTCGGTAGCCGTGTTGACCGTCATCACAGTCTCGGCGAAGGCAATATCGGCCATGACGCGTTCCGTTGGATCATGCAGGACAACCGTTTCGACGGTATTCCGTTAGTGCTGGAAACCGTGAATCCCGATATCTGGGCAGAAGAAATTGCGTGGCTGAAAGCCCAGCAGACGGCGGAAGTAACCGCATAAATGCAAAAAGGGCCGACAATGTCGGCCCTTTGAAGTCGATGACAAACCGAATCCAAATGCAGGTTTATCATATGACACCAACATAAAAACCAGGAAAATCAATTTATTGATTTTCGGCTGATAACCACAAAGAAGGAAAAACCACGTTTTATCCTTCTTTGTCTGCAAACTAAAAGGGCCGACAATCTCGGCCCTTTTAACGTCAGATTACCTTATGCAGCTTTAGCCACAACCTCTGCTTCCGGGCGTTTCAACACCGCGTAAGAGACACCTGCCACCAGCGTACCGGCGATAATCGCCAGCAGATAACCGAGAACCGGCGTGATTGCGCCAGGGATCAGCAGCACAAACAGACCGCCGTGCGGTGCCATCAATTTCGCGCCAATCGCCATCGAGATAGCACCGGTAATGGCACCACCCACGATACAGCAAGGCAGCACACGCATTGGGTCACGCGCGGCAAACGGAATCGCACCTTCGGTGATAAAGCACAGACCGAGCACCAGTGCCGCTTTGCCGCCTTCCTGCTGCGCTTTGTCGAATTTACGACGCGCGACAATCGTTGCCAGACCAAGCGCCAGCGGTGGCACCATGCCTGCCGCCATAATGGCTGCCATCGGCGCGTAAGTTTGGGTACTCAACAGACCCACACCAAACGCATACGCCGCTTTGTTCACCGGGCCGCCCATGTCGGTACACATCATTCCGCCAAGGATTGCGCCGAGCAGAACCGCATTCGCCGTGCCCATAGTTTGTAGCCAGTGCGTCAGCCCTTCCAGAATGCCCGCAACCGGTTTACCAATCAGGTAAATCATACCCAAACCGACAACCAGACTGGAAAGCAGCGGAATGATCAGAATCGGTTTCAGCGCTTCCATGCTTGGCGGCAATTTCAGCTTAGTGCTGATCATTTTCGCGACATAGCCCGCCAGGAAACCAGCGATAATACCGCCGATAAAGCCAGAGCCAGTGCTCACCGCCAACATACCGCCGATAAGACCAGGAGTCAGACCTGGACGATCTGCGATAGAGAAGGCAATGTAGCCTGCCAGAACAGGCACCATCAGCGCGAAGGCTGAACCACCACCGATTTGCATCAGTGCTGCAGCAAGCGTGCCTTCTTCTTTAAATGCGGTGATACCGAATGCGAACGAAAGTGCGATACACAGACCGCCCGCCACTACCATCGGCAGCATGTAAGACACGCCAGTCAACAAGTGGCTGTAGGCACCGCCTTTTTTCTTGCCTTCCTGCGCAGCCTGAGCATTGCCTGTCGGCTGATAAGGCGTCGCTTCCACAACCGCTTTATCCAGTTCCTGCGAGGTTTTCTTCAGCGCCAGACCGGTAGAAGTGCGGTACATTGGCTTACCGGCAAATTTCGCCAGATCCACTTCAATATCCGCCGCGACGATGACCAGATCCGCTTCCGCCACTTCTTCTGGCGTAATCGCGTTGCCTGCGCCAACAGAGCCACGGGTTTCGACCTTCACCCACCAGCCGCGTTTTTTGGCTTCGGTTTCAATCGCTTCCGCCGCCATAAAAGTATGCGCCACGCCAGTCGGACACGCGGTAACTGCGACGATACGTTTGGCACCGCTTTTCGCCACCGGAGCCATCGCCGCTGGCGATGCGTACGGTATAGCGTGGCCTTTGGCTTCGCTCAGGAACAGTTCCGGGTGTGCTACGGCGCGGTTTACATCGCCGAGATAAACCTGTTTGCCGTTCAGCGCGCTGTCTGCGGGCAGCACAGAGCCGAGAACAATCGCCAGTTCTGCGTCGTTCGGGTTGTCGATAATCTCTAAATGGGCTTTTTGAGCCGCCGCGCCCAACAGGGTTTTCGCCATGTAAGCACGAGCCTGTCCGAGCCCGGAATCGATAATCAGCAGCGTTTTCATTATGCCTCTCCTGCTGTTAATTGAAGGGTTGTAAGTCAACACGCGCCATCATCGCGGCCAACTGGGTACGATCGGTAATCCCTACGTTACTTTGGCTTACGGCCAGTGCTGCAACCGCTGTCGCAAGGCGTAACGTATGTTCACTGGATTCGCGCATCAGCAGGCCGTAAATCAGGCCCCCGACCATCGAATCCCCGGCGCCCACGGTGCTGACCACTTCTACTGACGGCGGTTTTGCAATCCATTCGCCGGATGCGTTGACCCACAGTGCGCCTTCGGCACCCAGTGAAATCACCACATGAGCAATACCTTGTTCGCGCAGTGCATGCGCGGCTTCAATCACGTCTTTCATTTCTGGCAGCTTGCGACCGGCCCAGATTTCCAGCTCGCGACGGTTCGGTTTCACCAGCCACGGCGCGGCTTTCAGACCTGCAACGAGCGCTTCACGGCTGCTGTCGAAGATGATGCACGGGCACTGGCTGCGCAGGCGCGTCATCCAGTCGGTGAAGGCTTCAGGACTCACGCCCGCAGGCAAACTGCCGCTGACGCAAACCATGTCGAACTGACCAAGCCAGCTCAGGGAATCGGTAACAAAACGCTCCCAATCGGATGGCGTAACATCAAAGCCTGAGAAGTTAAAGTCGGTGACTTCGCCATCTTTTTCCGTCAGCTTGACGTTGATACGGGTACGGCCCTGCACCACCTGGAAACGGTTGGCGATGCCGAGTTCACTGAACAGTTGCTGGAAGCCATCCTGGTTGTCTTTACCGAGGAAACCGCCAACGGTCACATCAATGCCGAGATCTTTCAGCACCTTCGCAACGTTAATGCCCTTACCCGCCGCATGCAGACCGGTGGTACGCACCAGGTTCACTTCGCCGCGTTCAACTTCCGGGGTAAACCCTACGAGATCATAGGCCGGATTGAGGGTGATTGTGGCAACACGTCTGCTCATTACGCGCCCTCCCCAAGACCGGAGGCAATGGCATCGCCAATGGCGCTCAATGCCACCTGAGCATCTTCACCTTGAGCGGTGAAACGCAGGCGATGGCCTTTCTTCACGCCGAGCGCCACGACTTTCATCAGGCTGCGGCCGTTAGCCGGTTTTCCACTGCCGTCGAGGTTAGTGACGGTAATTTCACTGTTAAATTGTTTGATAGTATTCACCAGCATGGTGCCAGGGCGTGCATGCAGACCGTGTTCGTTACGGACGACAAATTCAGCGCTCAGCAAATCTTCGGTTGGTGCATCATCGCTGGTCAGCAGTGCCAGCAACGTCGCGGCATCGGCGTTCAGCAGACGTTCAGCTTTATTGTCGAGCAACAGGGTGCTCAGACGACGCAGCACCGCAGTGGGCTGTTCATCCGCCATTGCTACCGTCACCAGCAACGCAGCGGAGTGTCCTTCGACGGTAAATGGTGTGGTCGCACGGCTGACAGCGACGGCACTTTTGAGGTTGCCTTCAGCACTGTCGTTCAGCCAAATGCCCTGCCCCAGATTCAGCGGCTGATCATTAATGACGTGCGCCACAAATGCAGCATCGACAGCAGCGGCTTCTTTCAGACGAGCAGCGTTCAGCGCCTGCAACGTCACCAGACTGCTCGCCTCAACATCCAGCGTGAGGGTGTCGTTGTCGAGTTTCAGCGCTTCGCTCTGTTTTTCACCCATCAGCAACGCACGCAGTTCTTCTGCTGTCGTTGCGGTTTTCAGCTGTTCAGCGACTTCATCATCGCTCAGCACGTGTGTCAGTTGGCGCAGCAAACCCAGATGCTCGTCGGAGCTTGCAGCAATGCCGATCACGACATACGCAGTTTGCCCTTCGCCCCAGGTCACGCCCTGTGGGAACTGATAAACCTGAACGCCGGTTTTCAGTACCTGGTCGCGGGTGTCGGTGGTGCCGTGAGGGATGGCGATGCCGTTGCCAAGAAACGTAGATGTTTGCTGTTCGCGAGCTAGCATGCCGTCGACGTAACCGTCAGCCACGTTACCGGCGCTGACCAGCGCTGATGCAACCTGGCGGATCGCCTCTTCTTTATTACCGGCCTGTTGACCGGGATGGATATCCTGAACTGATAACTGGAACATGGTTCTCCTCTCTCGCCGAATTGAATCGTTTCAGCCAATATGAGAAACAATGCGTCACCCTGTCTGAGGTACGATGAAAAGATGACGCTGAAACGTTTCAATGAGTCTGTGTCAGGGTGGATTAATGTGCAAGGAAAGTTGATTTTCCGATTGCAGAAGTTAGACCCACTGCACATTTTGTTATCATTATTGCCACATTTGCTGAAGCAACCTGCCTCATTCAGCCGCTGCGTTCAGCAACGTCAGCCAGAAGTGATTCTCATTATGAAATGCCATTTTAATTTTTTATGCATAACTTGATTCGCCCGCTATTTATTTTCTGCCAGCGCGAGTAAACTTCTGCGTCTTCCTGCTTTCTGATGCCCAACATGTCTAACACTACCGCAGTAGCCCCTCACCGGGGATTTGATCTGACCTCATCGGCCTTCCTGCTGGTCGCCTTTTTGACAGGCATTGCGGGCGCATTACAGACCCCGACGCTGAGCCTGTTCCTGACCAATGAAGTCCACGTCCGTCCGGCGATGGTCGGCTTCTTCTTCACCGGCAGTGCGGTGATCGGCATTCTGGTCAGCCAGTTCCTTGCCGGGCGTTCAGACCGTCAGGGCGATCGCAAAAAACTGATCGTGTTCTGCTGCGTTCTCGGGGTGCTGGCCTGCGTACTGTTCGCCTGGAACCGTAACTATTTCATTCTGCTTTTCGTCGGCGTATTCCTGAGCAGTTTTGGCTCGACATCAAACCCACAGATGTTTGCTCTCGCCCGTGAACATGCCGACAAAACAGGCCGTGAAGCGGTCATGTTCAGCTCCATTCTGCGTGCTCAGGTATCTCTGGCGTGGGTCATCGGTCCGCCAGTGGCATATGCATTGGCGATGGGATTCGGCTTCACGACCATGTATCTTTCGGCAGCCGTGGCATACGTGATTTGTGGGGGAGTGGTATGGCTACTGCTGCCGAGCATGCGCAAAATTCGCCCGGCTTCCGGCACCCATTTAGAAGCGCCGCGCACCAATCGCCGCGATGCACTGCTGCTGTTCGGCATTTGTACGCTGATGTGGGGCACCAACAGCCTCTATATCATCAATATGCCATTATTCATTATCGATGAGCTGCATCTGCCGGAGAAGCTGGCGGGTGTGATGATGGGCACCGCCGCCGGGCTGGAAATCCCGACGATGCTTATCGCAGGTTATTACGCCAAACGGTTTGGTAAGCGTTTTCTGATGCGCATCGCGGTGGTTGCCGGGCTGCTATTCTATGTTGGTATGCTGACCGTTCACTCCCCTGCACTGCTTCTGGCCATGCAACTGCTGAACGCGATTTACATCGGTATTCTCGCCGGCATTGGGATGCTCTATTTTCAGGATTTAATGCCCGGTCAGGCAGGTGCAGCGACTACGCTATACAGCAACACCACTCGAGTAGGCTGGATTATTGCCGGATCAATGGCGGGTGTAGTGGCAGAAATCTGGAGTTATCATGCGGTGTTCTGGATAGCACTGGTGATGTGCGTTATCAGCAGTTTTGGGCTGTGGCGCATCAAAGACGTTTAGGGCGCGGTTAATGTTTCCAGATGAATGAGAAATGTCATGGCCTGCTGTTGTGACGCACCGCACATCTCCGCTGAGGGCTGGAGTCCGGCGCACACCTTGGGGCGCAGTGGCGAGCCGAAGATTTTGCAGCGAAGGTGTTCATCAAGCTGAATGCATGGCGTGTTAGCGGGCTTGCCGTTGGGCATTCCCGGGATTGGGCTGGAAATCGAAGGCGCGGTACAACAAGCGCCACAGTCCGGTCGGCAATCCATCTTTCACTCTCGCATTTATCTGGAAACGCACCTTATCACCTTTTCACAAAACCAGCGAATTCCACTTGCCTGAAAGCCCCGGCACGAGTACTTTTACGCGATATTTTAGACTTCCCTGAAACAGGATTATTGCAATGCCAAGAGCGAATGAAATCAAAAAAGGTATGGTGCTGAATCACAACGGCAAACTGCTGATTGTGAAAAATATTGATATTCAGTCACCGAGCGCCCGTGGCGCAGCAACGCTGTACAAAATGCGTTTTGCCGATGTGCGCACCGGCATGAAAGTTGAAGAACGTTTTAAAGGCGATGATATCGTCGACACCGTGACCCTGACCCGCCGTTTCGTTGACTTCTCTTATATCGACGGCAACGAATACGTGTTCATGGATAAAGAAGACTACACACCGTACACCTTCACCAAAGATCAGATTGAAGAAGAAGTTCAGTTCATTCCTGAGGGCGGCATGCCAGACATGCAGGTCCTGCTATGGGACAGCCAGTTGCTGGCGCTTGAACTGCCGCAGACTGTTGACCTGGAAATCGTGGAAACTGCGCCGGGCATCAAAGGTGCATCAGCCAGCTCACGCACTAAACCTGCGACGCTGAACACGGGCCTGGTGATTCAGGTGCCGGAATACCTGACTACCGGTGAAAAAATCCGCATTCATATTGAAGAATGCCGCTATATGGGCCGCGCTGACTAATTTCAGCCGGAACGAAAAAGGGCAGCTCAATGAGCTGCCCTTTTTTATGTCTGATATTTATGCCGCTACACAGTACTACAGCAGTTCAGGGTATTTGGTCATTTTCAGCGCCAGCTCGACGCCACGCACTTCTGCCATCCCTTTCAGACGACCAATCGCCGAATAGCCTGGATTGGTTTTCTTTTTCAGATCGTCCAGCATCTGATGCCCGTGATCCGGACGGAACGGAATCGGACGCAAATCGCCCGCTTTCTTACGGCGTGACTCTTCGGACAGGATCGCGTCAACCACCGCCACCATGTTCACGTCGCCG
This sequence comes from Scandinavium sp., assembly GCF_036271055.1. Classification (GTDB taxonomy): domain Bacteria; phylum Pseudomonadota; class Gammaproteobacteria; order Enterobacterales; family Enterobacteriaceae; genus Scandinavium. Next base: position 238,486 of record NZ_DATBBJ010000027.1, read on the forward strand.
TTCAGGTGTGCGCCTTCGTGGAAGGTTTTCGGGTTGCCTTCGCGACAGGTGGCACGCAGATGGGTGAAGTGAATGCGGTCGCCGAAGGTTTCAATCATTTTCACCAGGTCGTTATCGGCGCGTACGCCGTACGAACCGGTACACATGGTGAAACCGTTATAGATGCTGTTGACGGTCTCTTTCAGCCATTGCATGTCTTCAATGGTCGAAACAATGCGCGGCAGGCCGAGAATAGGACGCGGTGGATCGTCCGGATGAACAGCCAGGCGAACGCCCGCTTCTTCCGCAACCGGCACGATAGCGCGCAGGAACACCGCCATGTTTTCACGCAAATTATCTTTACTGATGTGATCGTATTCAGCCAGACGCGCGCGGAACTGGTCGAGCGTGTAACCCTCTTCCGCACCCGGCAGGCCAGCAATGATATTGCGGGTCAGTTTTTCAACTTCCGCCGCGCTCATGGCTTTGAAGTAGTCCTGCGCCTGCTGCTGCTCTTCAGCGCTGTAATCCGCTTCAGCGCCTGGACGCTTGAGGATATGGATTTCGAAAGCGGCAAACGCAATCTGATCGAAACGCAGTGCTTTTGAGCCGTCTGGCAACGGGTATTCCAGGTCAGTACGGGTCCAGTCAAGGATTGGCATGAAGTTGTAGCAAACCGTGTCGATGCCACAAGCCGCCAGATTGCGGATGCTCTGCTGATAATTGGCAATCCAGGTTTTGCATTCGCCAGACTGTGTTTTGATATCTTCGTGCACCGGAATACTTTCAACCACGGACCAGGTCAGCCCTTTTTCAGCTAACAGCGCCTGACGCGCTTTGATCTCTTCCACTGGCCAGACCTGACCGTTTGGAATGTGGTGCAATGCGGTCACAACCCCAGTGGCGCCAGCCTGGCGCACATCATCAAGAGAAACCGGATCATTCGGTCCATACCAACGCCAGGTTTGTTCCATTGTCTCACCCTCTTAAGTTGTTATACCAATAATCGTAATGGATATGACGACTACCATACATGTTTCATTTGCAGGGTCAAATTCCGCCCCAGCATTGATTGATCCAGCTCACATTCCCCGGATAAATACGGCACACCAATTCAATTTGCTGTCATATAACTTTACACTGCCCATTGTTAATTAATGGTTAAGCAGGTGTTTATATTATGAAGACGATCGCCACTGCCACACTGCCCGACAACGTGCAACAACCTCAGTATGACCGACAGCAGCTCCGCTCACGGATCGTGCATTTTGGCTTTGGGGCTTTTCATCGTGCCCACCAGGCGCTGCTGACGGACCGTGTGTTGAATGCTAAAGGCGGTGACTGGGGACTGTGTGAGATCAGCTTGTTCAGCGGCGATGTGCTGATGAGCCAACTGCGCGCTCAGGGAAATCTTTATACGGTGCTTGAAAAAGGTGCCGACGGTAACCAGCCCATTATTATTGGTGCAGTGAATGAGTGTCTGAACGCTAAGCTGGATTCTCTCGCGGCGATCATCGAGAAATTCTGTGAACCTCAGGTGGCGATTGTTTCGCTAACCATTACCGAAAAAGGCTACTGCATTGATCCAGCAACAGGACGCCTGGATGTTACGCAACCCAGGATCGTTCACGATCTGGAGAATCCTTTCGAGCCACATTCTGCCCCAGGTATTCTGGTGGAAGCGTTGCATCGGCGCCGCGAGCGCGGACTGACCCCATTTACCGTGCTCTCTTGCGATAACATCCCCGACAATGGTCATGTGGTGAAAAATGCCGTGCTGGGTATGGCAAACAAACGTTCACCTGAGCTGGCGCAGTGGATTGACGAGCATGTGAGCTTCCCTGGCACCATGGTCGACAGAATTGTTCCGGCCGCCACCGAAGAATCACTGGCTGAGATAACAGAGGCCGTTGGCGTCTACGATCCTTGTGCGATTAGCTGCGAGCCATTCATCCAGTGGGTGGTTGAGGATAATTTCGTGGCGGGCCGCCCTGAATGGGAAATCGCTGGCGTACAGATGGTGAGCGACGTTCTACCATGGGAACAAATGAAACTCCGGATGCTGAATGGCAGCCACTCTTTCCTCGCCTATCTTGGTTATCTGGCCGGGTACGAGCACATTAGTGACTGTATGCAGGACAGTGATTTCCGCCGTGCGGCGCTGCGCCTGATGATGCAGGAACAAGCACCTACGCTGCGCATCACTGGCGTCGATCTGCAGGCCTATGCCGACAGTCTGATTACGCGCTTTACCAATCCGGCGTTAAAGCACCGCACCTGGCAAATCGCCATGGACGGGAGCCAGAAATTGCCTCAGCGTATGCTGGAAGGCATCCGCATTCATCTTCAGCAGGGAAGCGACTGGTCGTTGCTGGCGCTTGGCGTCGCAGGCTGGATGCGTTATGTCAGCGGAAAAGATGAGTGCGGAAACGCGATTGACGTGCGCGACCCGCTAGCCGAAAAAATTCAGGCTATCGTGGCAAACAGCGATGAAGCCGATCGCGTCACCGCCCTGCTCACGTTAAGCGAGATTTTCGCGACTGATCTTCCGCAAAACACCGTTTTCGTCAGTCAGATCCAACAGGCATGGCAGCGACTGGCCGATCAAGGAGCCCGTCAGGCCATCATTTCTACTCTGAATATTTAGCAGTTCCTGCTGTTTAGCGGACAGATAAGTCGTCTGTCCGCGATGGGACTTCACTTCTCGGTCGTTTTTCGCCAGGATATTGCGCATCTGTTACGCTATTACAGTTGATCAATCTGGGGACAACGTGACGCTTACAAACCTGATTACCGGCTTCCTCGGTAGCGGAAAAACAACCTCCATTCTCCATTTACTGGCCAGTAAACCGGTTGATGAGAAGTGGGCGGTACTGGTCAATGAATTCGGCGAAGTCGGGATCGACGGCGCTTTATTGGCTGAAAGCGGTGCGTTGCTGAAAGAAATACCGGGTGGATGCATGTGCTGCGTGAATGGTTTACCGATGCAAGTCGGGCTCAACACGCTTCTGCGCCAGGGTAAACCGGATCGTCTGCTGATCGAACCCACTGGCCTCGGTCACCCAAAACAAATCCTCGATATGCTTACCGCAGCGGTTTACGAACCTTGGATCGATCTGCGTGCCACGCTTTGTGTTCTGGATCCGCGCCAGTTGCTGGATGAGAAGGTCGTGAGTAACGAAAATTTCCGCGATCAACTTGCTGCGGCCGATATTATCGTCGCCAATAAACAGGATCGTGCGACACCTGAAAGCCAGCAGGCTTTCGATACCTGGTGGACTAACTATGGCGGCGAACGCCAATGTATAGCAGCCACTCAGGGCGCAATCGACGGCGCGTTGTTAGATTTGCCTCGCCGAAATCTGGCTCCATTGTCAGCAAGCGCTGCACATTCACACAGCCATCCGTCGAATAAAGGCCTGGCTGCATTAAATTTGCCTGAGCATCAGCGCTGGCGTCGCAGCATGAACAGTGGTCAGGGATACCATGCCTGCGGCTGGATTTTCGACGCCAACACGCAGTTTGATACTATAGGATTACTGGAATGGGCGCGACTGGCACCGGTTTCCCGTGTGAAAGGTGTCATGCGCATTGCGGAAGGTCTGGTCCGCATTAACCGTCAGGGTGCCGATTTCCACATCGAAACGCAGTCCGTTGCGCCACCCGACAGCCGTATCGAACTGATCAATGACGGTGACACTGACTGGAACGCTTTACAGTCCACGCTGTTGAAGCTTCGTTTAAGTTAACATCGGTATGTTGCCTGTGTTATTTGCCCCAAAGAATCTGCTATGAAAAATCGACTACCCCTTATTTTGCTGCTGAACATTGCCGGGCTGGCTCTCTTTTTGAGCTGGTATTTGCCCATTAACCACGGTTTTTGGTTCCCCATGGATGCCAGCATCTTCCACTTCTTTAATTATGGTTTGATTGAAAGTCGTGCATACGTGTGGTTTCTGGCTATCACCAACAATCGTGCCTTTGACGGTTGCTCGTTGGTGGCGATGGGCAGTCTGATGCTCAGTTTTTGGATCAAAGAGCAGGCCCAGGGACGTAGACGCATCATGATCATCGGCATCGTGATGTTGCTTGCTGCGGTGATCGTCAATCAACTTGCTCAGCATTTAATGCCGGTTAAGCATGCCAGTCCGTCCCTCTTTTTCCCTGATGCTTATCGGGTCAGCGATCTGCTAAATATTTCGACTAAGGACGCATCAAAAGACAGTTTCCCTGGCGATCATGGGATGATGCTGCTGATATTTGCCACCTTTATGTGGCGATATTTTGGTCATAAAGCGTTCGCCGTCGCCCTGATTATTTTTGTGGTTTTTGCCTTCCCACGCGTAATGATCGGCGCTCATTGGTTCACGGATATTGCGGTCGGTTCCCTTACAGCGGTTCTGATTGGCATGCCATGGATCCTGTTAACGTCGCTCAGTGATAAAACCATTGCGCTATTTGATCGCTATCTCCCAACATCTCAGAACAAAGTTTAAACAAGTTTTTAACTGAAATTAATCTTTGTCATCAGGGATCGTTTTAGATCCCTGAGAACATTCTGAGCAAAAGATATTCATTTTAGTCATTTGTCTGTCATCTGGATCTGCTTGAAAATGAGATAATTGGCTATTTAACGACCATTTTCACCGCTATTTCTCCCCATAGATGAACCTACGTTTTGGCTATCATAATTTCTTATAAAAAAACCCGGCAAAAGCGCTAGCCAGCCCGGTTTTGATAGGGTAATCTCATTCTCGTTTTGCCTTTCCAGAGATTAATTATTCAGAAGGTGAATAATTTTGTGCAGCACTGCACATTTTTGCGCTTCGGGAATTGTCTCATTGGTGGCAGGTATTTAGTCTCGTCACGGTTGGCATTTTTATAACGGTTTTTATCGTTAAGGACTTCAAGGGAAAATAAATAACATGGTCAAATCTCAACCATTTTTGAGATACATCCTGCGGGCAATACCCGCGGTAGCAGTCGCGGTTCTTCTTTCCGCATGTAGTACAACAAACACCGCAAAGAATATGCATTCTGAGACGCATGGTGTGGGTAACGAAGATCCTTCGTCACTGCAAGCCTCTCAGGATGAATTTGAATCCATGGTGCGTAATCTCGACGTTAAGTCACGCCTGATGGATCAGTACGCTAGCTGGAAAGGCGTACGCTATCGCCTCGGTGGCGAAACCAAACGTGGTATCGATTGTTCTGCATTTGTACAACGTACCTTCCGCGAACAGTTTGGTATGGATTTACCTCGCTCTACCTATGAGCAGCAGGAAATGGGTAAGTCGATTAAGCGCAACCAGTTGCGTACCGGTGATTTAGTGTTGTTCCGCGCCGGGTCGACAGGTCGCCATGTAGGCATCTACATTGGCAACAACCAGTTCGTTCATGCATCCACCAGCAGTGGTGTGACGATTTCAAACATGGATGAGCCGTACTGGAACAAGCGCTACAACGAAGCGCGACGTGTCCTGAGCCGTTCCTGATGTCCTTCTTGCTGTTGGTTTTCCCTTGGCTGACAGCAAGAACCAGAAAAAAAGCACTGCTAAGCAGTGCTTTTTTTTTCTTCTCCGTCCGTGCCCTGCCAGGATGGCTAAATAGACTATGCTGGAAAGACGCAGCCCTGCGTCCCAAAGCGTTGAATTACTGTTTCAAATATCACGGATAAAGGAAGCTATGTTCACGCGTTACTTCTCGCTTGGCCGCAAGATCCTCTTCTCCAGCCTGTTGCTGGGAGTGGTGGTCGCCCTGCTGGCAGGCAGTGCTCAGTTGATGATTTTCCATCATAAACGCGCCGATCAGTTCGATATCATCATTCATGATTTGCAGAAATACCTGAACGGTTATTTCGGCGAACTGCTCAATACCGTCGATAAATTGCAACCGTTGACCATGAGTCCCTGCGCCGACGTTGCCTCTGAACTCACTTCCCGCGCGGCCTTTAGTCTCAACGTACGCGCGTTTCTGCTGGTCGTAGACGATAACGCGATGTGTTCGTCGGCAACGGGTGAAATGAACGTGCCCATGAAACAGCTGGTGCCACAGGTTGACGTCAGCAAAACGCTGGATATCGCGATCCTTCCCGGCACTCCCATGATGCCTCAGCGCCCCGCATTTGCGCTGTGGGTCCGTAGCCCACTGCTGGCAAACCGGGGCGTTTTCACCTCGATTAACGCAAGCCTGATGCCGTGGATCCTCTATTCATCGCGCCAGAATCAATTCAGCGGGATAGCGATCGTCGCTAATGGCACCGCGATTTCCACGTTTAGCCCGCATCCACAACCCGCAAACCAAATTAAAGGCACGCCAATCCGTTCAGCTAAAATCAATGGTTTGCCATTAACGGTGAATGTGTATGGCGATAGCTGGGCGGCAGAGAACATGCAGTTTGCTCTGTTGATGGGTGTGATGTGCGGGTTACTTGCTGGCCTGCTCTGCTACTACGTGTTGACCGTGCGATTACGTCCGGGCAAAGAGATCACCACAGCTATCAAGCGTAACCAATTCTATGTGGTTTATCAGCCGGTGGTTGATGCCGAAGATATGCAGATCCGCGGCGTCGAAGTGCTTATGCGCTGGAAACATCCGACCGCAGGCGAAATTCCCCCAGATGCCTTCATTAACTTTGCTGAGGCACAGCAGCTGATTGTGCCGCTGACCCGCCATCTGTTTGAGCTTATCGCAAAAGATGCACCGGTTTTACAAAGTATGCTGCCACCGGGCGCTAAACTCGGGATCAACATTGCCCCTGCCCATTTACTGGCAGAAAGTTTCCAGCAGGATCTGCGGGATCTGAGCGCAATGCTGCCGCCAAACTACTTCCAGTTGGTACTGGAAATTACCGAGCGCGATATGCTCAACCAGCGCCAGGCCGTCGCGCTATTTGAGTGGCTCCACCACGAAGGTTATGAGATTGCGATCGATGACTTCGGCACGGGTCACAGTGCGCTTATCTATCTTGAGCGCTATTCGTTTGACTACCTGAAAATCGATCGTGGTTTCGTCAATGCGATCGGCACCGAGACCGTGACTTCTCCGGTACTTGATGCGGTGCTGACACTCGCCAGAAAGATGGATTTGGTGACAGTGGCAGAAGGCGTGGAAACGCAGGAACAGGCCAATTGGCTACGTCAACATGGGGTCAATTTCCTGCAAGGCTACTGGATAAGCCGCCCAATGACGCTCGAAAAACTGGTAGAGGCCCACGCAAAACCCGAGAATTATTTCACAACGGGCTGAACGTCACTTATTATTCAACAAGATAAGTGAAGTCCGAAGATGACCGCAGAAGGAGCAGACATCGGTGATAATTGTGCGAATGGGTTGGCTGATACTCGCGCTGCTAAGCCTGACGGCGCAGGCTCAAACCATCAAGGAAAGCTACGCGTTTGCCGTGATCGGTGAGCCGAAATACGCCGTTAATTTTAGTCACTACGACTATGTGAACCCCGCTGCTCCGAAAGGTGGCGCTGTGACGCTTTCAGCACTGGGTGCTTTCGACAATTTCAACCGTTTTGCCCTGCGTGGCAATGCCGCCGAGCGCACTGGCTCACTTTACGACTCGCTGTTTACCACCTCGGACGACGAACCCGGCAGCTATTATCCTTTGATTGCCGATATCGCTCGCTACGCCGATGATTTCTCCTGGGCTGAAGTCACAATCAATCCTCATGCCCGTTTTCATGATGGTAGCAAAGTCACAGCAGAAGATGTCGCCTTCACCTTTCATAAATTCATGACCGAAGGCGTGCCGCAGTTCCGCCTGATCTATAAAGGCACAACGGTGAAAGCCATTGCGCCACTGACCGTACGCATTGAACTGGCAAAGCCCGGCAAAGAAGACATGCTGAGCCTGTTTACGCTGCCTGTCATGCCTGAAAAATTTTGGCGTAATCACAAACTCAGCGATCCGCTCTCTTCCCCACCGCTGGCGAACGGTCCCTATAAAATCACCTCATGGCGCATGGGACAGTACGTGGTCTACTCGCGGGTGAAAGATTACTGGGCAGCAAACCTACCGGTAAACCGTGGTCGCTGGAATTTCGACACCATCCGCTACGACTATTACCTCGACGATAACGTTGCGTTTGAAGCTTTCAAAGCCGGAGCCTTCGATTTCCGGACCGAAGGCAGCCCAAAAAACTGGGCTACCCGCTACATCGGAAAAAATTTCAGCAACCATTACATCGTCAAAGAAGAAGAGAAAAACGAATCGGCGCAAGATACTCGTTGGCTGACATTCAACATTCAGCGCCCGGTATTTTCTGATCGCAAAGTCCGCGAAGCCATTGGTCTGGCCTTTGATTTTGAATGGATGAACAAGGCGCTGTTCTATGGTGCATACAGCCGGACTAACAGCTATTTCCAGAATACCGAATATGCGGCACGCGGGTATCCTGATGCCGACGAGCTGATGCTCCTGGGGCCGATGAAAAAAGATCTGCCGCCAGAGGTGTTCACCTCTATTTATGTACCACCAAAATCAAACGGTAACGGCTTTGACCGTGACAACTTGCTGAAAGCTGACAAGATACTCACTGAAGCAGGCTGGGTGCTGAAAGGCCAGCAGCGGGTGAACGCGAAGACCGGGAAACCATTGCAGTTTGAGTTGCTGCTGCCCTCTGCGGGCAATAACCAGTGGGTGATGCCCTTCCAGCATAATTTAAAGCGCCTGGGCGTCACGATGGACATTCGTCAGGTCGATATCTCACAGGTCACCAATCGGATGCGCACGCGTGATTACGACATGATGCCGCGACTGGTTCGGGCAATGCCCTGGCCGAGCGGCAGCGACCTGCAAATTTCCTGGGCTTCAGCGTACATCAACTCATCCTACAACGGACCCGGCGTCAGTAGCCCGGTGATTGATAATCTCATCGCGCAAATGATTAAAGCGGAAGGCAACAAAACGAAACTTCTGCCGCTTGGACGCGCTCTTGACCGCGTGTTAACCTGGAATGACTACCAATTGCCGATGTGGTTTATGGCTTCCGATCGCATGGCCTACTGGGACAAATTCTCTCATCCGACCGTTCGCCCTGTTTATTCGCTGGGCTTTGAAAACTGGTGGTACGACGTGAATAAAGCGGCGAAACTGCCCGAAGCCCGGCGTTAAGGAGTCAAGATGGGCGCTTATCTGATTCGCCGGCTGCTGTTGGTTATCCCGACGTTGTGGGCCATCATCACCATCAACTTTTTTATCGTGCAAATTGCCCCTGGCGGCCCGGTCGATCAGGCCATTGCAGCGATAGAATTCGGTAACAAAGGCGGGATGCCGGGCAGTGGTGCTGAAGGCATGGGCGCCTCCCACGCGCGAACTGGCGTGGGCAATATTAATGAAAGTCAGTATCGAGGTGGACGCGGACTGGATCCGGAAGTGATCGCCGAAATCACCCATCGTTATGGCTTTGACAAACCGATGCATGAACGTTATTTCAACATGCTCTGGAACTACGTACGCTTCGACTTTGGCGACAGCTTGTTCCGCAGTTCATCCGTTCTGCAATTGATCAAAGAAAGTTTGCCCGTCTCCATCACGCTCGGGTTATGGAGCACGCTGATTATCTACCTGGTGTCGATTCCGTTAGGCATCCGCAAAGCCGTCAATAACGGCAGTCGGTTCGATATCTGGAGCAGCGCCTTTATCATCAGTGGCTACGCAATCCCGGCGTTTCTGTTCGCTATTGTGCTGATTGTGTTGTTTGCAGGCGGCAGCTACTACGATCTTTTCCCGCTGCGTGGACTGGTTTCTTCCAACTTCGACATCCTGCCGTGGTATCAAAAAATCACCGATTATTTATGGCACATCACGTTGCCGGTGCTTGCAACTGTGATTGGCGGCTTTGCGGCGCTGACGATGCTGACCAAAAACTCGTTCCTTGATGAAATTCGTAAGCAATATGTAGTCACCGCGCGAGCCAAAGGCGTGAGCGAGAAAAATATTCTCTGGAAACATATTTTCCGCAACGCCATGCTGCTGGTGATCGCCGGTTTCCCGGCCACTTTTATCAGCATGTTTTTCACCGGTTCACTGCTGATTGAGGTGATGTTCTCGCTCAATGGGCTGGGGCTGCTCGGCTATGAAGCCACCGTTTCCCGCGACTACCCTGTGATGTTCGGCACGCTGTATATCTTCACCCTGATTGGCCTGCTGCTGAATATCATCAGCGATATCAGCTATACGCTGGTCGATCCGCGCATCGATTTTGAGGGCCGCTGATGCCACGTTTAAGCTCTGTCAATCAGGCCCGCTGGGCTCGTTTTCGTCACAACCGCCGTGGTTTTTGGTCGCTGGTGCTGTTTCTGATCATCTTTGTCTGTAGTCTCTGTTCAGAACTGATTGCCAACGATCGCCCGCTGATCGTTGAATATCACGGTGAAGTCTATTTTCCGGCGCTTAAAACCTACAGTGAGAAAGATTTCGGTGGACAGTTTGCCACCGCAGCGGATTATCAGGATCCATGGCTGCAAAAGCAGCTGAGCGAGCATGGGCGTGTGCTGTGGGCACCGGTTCGCTTTGGCGCAACATCCATTAACTTCTCCACCGATCGCCCGTTCCCTTCCCCGCCTTCCGCACAAAACTGGCTTGGCACCGACGCCAACGGCGGTGACGTGCTGGCGAGAATTCTCTATGGCACGCGCATTTCATTGCTGTTCGGCCTGATGCTGACGCTTTGTTCCAGCGTCATGGGCGTGCTGGCGGGCGCATTACAGGGCTATTACGGTGGTAAAATTGATTTATGGGGCCAGCGTTTTATTGAAGTGTGGTCCGGTATGCCGACCCTGTTTTTAATCATTCTGCTCTCGAGCGTGATCCAGCCTGATTTCTGGTGGTTGCTGGCGATCACTGTGCTGTTCGGCTGGATGACCCTGGTCGGCGTGGTGCGCGCGGAGTTTTTGCGAACGCGTAATTTTGATTACATTCGCGCCGCACAAGCGCTGGGTGTGAGCGACAGCGGCATTATCTTCCGCCATATGTTGCCAAATGCGATGGTGGCGACCCTGACGTTTTTGCCGTTTATTCTGTGCAGTTCAATCACCACCCTCACCTCGCTCGATTTTCTCGGCTTTGGTTTGCCGCTCGGCTCACCGTCGCTCGGTGAATTACTGTTGCAGGGGAAAAACAATTTGCAGGCACCGTGGCTCGGCATTACCGCCTTTTTATCCGTCGCGGTGTTGTTGTCGTTGCTGATTTTCATTGGTGAAGCCGTGCGCGACGCCTTCGACCCGAGCAAGGTGGTGTGACATGACAACTCCGTTGCTGGCTATCGATAATCTCTCTGTTGCCTTCACCGCTCGCGGCGAAACCCGTACCGTGGTCAGCGAATTGTCACTCCAGGTGGAAGCCGGGGAAACGCTGGCGTTGGTGGGAGAATCTGGCTCCGGTAAAAGCGTGTCGGCTTTATCTGTTTTACGGCTGCTGCCTACCCCACCCGTGAGCTACCCGACTGGTGATATTCGTTTTCACGGTGAATCGCTGTTACACGCTGACGAACGAGTATTACGCGGGATCAGGGGGAATCGCATTGCGATGATTTTTCAGGAACCGATGGTGTCACTCAATCCTCTGCACACCCTGGAAAAACAGCTGTATGAGGTGCTGTCGATTCACCGAGGAATGCGCAAAGAAGCGGCGCGGGGCGAAATTCTCACCTGTCTGGATCGCGTTGGGATCCGCAACGCTCGCCTGCGTCTGAGCGATTACCCGCATCAGCTATCCGGCGGCGAACGCCAACGTGTGATGATCGCGATGGCGCTGCTGACGCGCCCTGAATTATTAATCGCCGACGAACCGACCACCGCGCTGGATGTTTCGGTGCAGGCACAAATTCTGCAACTGCTGCGCGAACTGCGTGAAGAGCTCAACATGGGTCTGCTGTTTATTACCCATAACCTGAGCATCGTGCGCAAACTAGCGGATAACGTGGCGGTGATGCAGAACGGGCGATGCGTGGAGCAGAACGCTGCCGCGACGCTTTTCGCCCAACCGCAGCATCCTTACACCATCAAATTGCTCGACAGCGAACCGACAGGCTCGCCAGTTCCCCTCCCGCCGGAGAGTACGCCGTTATTGCACGTTGAAAACCTGCAAGTGGCTTTCCCGATTCGAGAAGGCATTTTCCGTCGCGTGGTCGCTGAAAATAAAGTGGTGAACGGCATTAACTTCACCCTGAAAACCGGTGAAACGCTGGGTCTGGTGGGAGAATCAGGATCAGGGAAAAGCACGACCGGTCTGGCGCTGCTGCGGCTGATCGCCTCGGCGGGTGACATCACGTTTGATGGACAGAAGATCCAGGGTCGTTCGCGCAAACAGATGCTACCGCTGCGTCATCGTATTCAAGTGGTGTTCCAGGATCCGAATTCATCACTGAACCCGCGACTGAACGTACTGCAAATTATCGAGGAAGGGCTGCGGGTGCATCAGCCTGCACTTTCTGCGGTGGCGCGTGAAGACGAAGTGGTGAGAGTGATGAAAGAAGTCGGTCTTGATCCTGAGTCTCGCTGGCGTTATCCGGCGGAGTTTTCAGGCGGCCAGCGTCAACGTATCGCCATTGCGCGCGCGTTGATCCTGAAACCTCAGTTGATCGTGCTCGATGAACCGACTTCCTCTCTGGACCGGACCGTGCAGGCGCAAATTCTCGCGTTGCTGAAATCACTTCAGCAAAAGTACCAGCTGGCCTATATTTTTATCAGCCATGATCTGCACGTCGTGCGTTCATTGTGTCATCAAGTGATTGTGCTGCGACAAGGGGAAGTGGTTGAACAGGGAGAGTGTCAGCGCGTGTTTGCCACCCCTGCGCATGAATATACTCGTCAGCTCATTACGCTAAGCTAACGCTCAGAAAGGGTTGTTTCCAGAGAAGGGTTCAGCAATAGCTACACCGAAGTTTTTCAGGCGACAGGTTGCCGCGAATTCGTCCTGCATGTTCACAAACAGGCACGGCTCGCCTTCGCATTCCAGCACGGAACTGGAGAGTTCGATATCGGTTAACGCCTGGCTCAGCTTCTGCATTACGGGCCACGCCGTTTCACCGTCCGGGCTCAATAATTTTAGTGCCACCAATGAATTATCATCAGCGTTACCGTTTTGCGGAATCGGTTCAACTCTTGAACCTGCAAAACCGGTTAACCAGCGATAGCTCTGAGGCAGTCGGTGTACGATAGAAAGTTGCAGTGTATTCACGTCTATTTCCCCGGAAGCAAAACGCTTCACAAATATTTCACATCCATATTAACACATTGTTGACAAATCGTCCTGCATCCAGCAAAGGGTACGTACGTTTTTATCGTCACTCGCATGCCAGGAGGCATAACGGCGCTATATGTACCCGTTTATGTGATCTAAAACAACCTTTTTATCTACAAAGCAGTGACTTTATACATCAATTAATTTTACACAAAATAAACATTGATGAGCAGTACGAAACGCTTACTGATTGATATACATCAACAAAGAGGCCGAATGCGGCCTCTGTTGCTGATGTTAAGAAGAGGTTTAACGTGTTGCTTTGCGAGGACGGCTGGCGTAGAGGTAAAACAGGATCGAGCAGGTTGCGCAGAAGGCGATGGAAAAGAGCATCGGCCACGCGGTAGTGAAGGTGGCCATCGACAGCAATGCGCCAACAATAGCGCCAATACCAAAGCGGAAAGTACCCGCCAGCGACGACGCAGTTCCCGCCATATGCGGGAATTCATCAAGAATGACCGCCATCCCATTGGATGACACCATCGATACACAGCCAACAAACGCCGCCACGCCCAACACCAGCGACCAGAAGCCGACACCGAACAAGGCGCAAACTACCATCCACACAGCCATGGCGAGCTGGATCCAAAGCCCGATGCGGAACATATTCAATGCCCCCACCCGGCGAACAAAACGGCTGTTAATGATGGTCATGATGAACAAGAACACGATGTTCAGCGCAAAGTAATAGCCAAAATGCTGTGGGGAAACGTGGTTCAGTTCGATGTAAACAAACGGCCCGGCGCTGAGGAATGAGAACATCCCGGCGAAGCTAAAACCGCTTGCCAGCATATAACTCAGCACTCGTTTGTGGCGGAACAGAGAGGCAAAGTTACCGATGGTGGTACGGATGTGAAATTTCTGACGTCGCTCTGGCGGCAGCGTTTCATCAATAAAGAAGAAGATCATCGTAGAAGCCAGCAGTGCGGCAATCGCCAGGATCCAGAAAATCGTATGCCAGCTGAACCACACCAGCACTGCGCCACCCACCATCGGCGCCACCAGCGGTGCAATCGTCGTCACCAGCATGACGAAAGACATCATGCGGGAGAACTCTTCTTTCGGGTAAATATCGCGCATCAGGGCGTTAATCACCACGCTGGCGGCGGCGGCAGCCAGACCGTGGAAAAAGCGCATGATGATCAGCTGATCAATAGTTTGTGACAACGCACAGGCCACGGCTGCTGCGGCAAACACCAGCGTCCCGCCGAGGATAACCGGCTTACGCCCTATGCTGTCGGCCATTGGGCCATACAGCAACTGACCAAAAGCGAACCCCAGAATATAGGTGCTGAGCGTCATCTGTGCGCTGCCCGCCGGAACGCCGAACTGCGCAGAGATAACCGGCAGCGCCGGGAGATACATATCAATTGAAAGCGGCATCAGCATGGCTAATAAGCCAAGGATGAACACAATTCCCAGCGATGATTGCTGCCTGGTGGTCACAAATTCACTCCTTAAGTCAGCGTGGCGCTAAACCTACACTGGCGATTTCTTCTTCGGTTAACGCGCGGTATTCGCCCGGCGCTAAGTCGTCATCCATCTTAATCTCACCGATGCGTTCGCGATGCAGGCCAACCACGTGGTTCCCCACCGCCGCAAACATGCGTTTCACCTGGTGATAGCGGCCTTCGGTAATGGTCAGACGCACTTCCGTCGGGGAGATGACTTCCAGCACAGCGGGTTGCGTGAGATCTTTCTCATTATGCAACTGAACGCCACGGGTGAATTGTTCTGCCGTGTCATCGGACACCGGAGATTCCAGCGTGACCAGATAGGTCTTCTCGCAGTGATGGCGCGGCGAAGTGATGCGGTGCGACCACTGTCCGTCATCGGTCATCAGCACAAGGCCGGTGGTGTCGATATCCAAGCGTCCTGCGGCGTGCAGCTTGTGCGCAACCGGCTCATCAAGGAAATAGAGCACCGTCGGATGATCCGGGTCGTCGGTAGAGCACACATAACCCTGAGGCTTGTTGAGCATGAAGTAGCGCGGGCCGTTTTGTTGGGTCAACGGATTTCCGTCATATTCCACATCGTGTTCCGGCAGGAGCTTAAAAGCGGTGAGTTTGACAATCTCGCCGTCCACGGTAACGCGGCTGGCGCGAATCTCACGCCCAGCAATGGCACGACTGATGCCGAGTTGCTGAGCGATAAACTTATCGAGTCGCATGAAGTATTTTTTGCCTGTAAGAGTGCGGTGTCGGGCATAGCCCGAAAATGAAGCGATATCAGGGTTCAAGTATAACGGCCCTGCTAAGCCACTCAAGTGAAAAGATTCGTGGCATACTATTTGTCTGTATTTAATGACGCCGGAACCATGACCTTTACTCTTCGCCCCTATCAGCAGGAAGCGGTGGACGCCACCCTCTCCCATTTTCGCCAACACCAACAGCCCGCGGTGATTGTTCTGCCCACTGGTGCGGGGAAAAGTCTGGTGATCGCCGAGCTCGCCCGTCTGGCGCGTGGACGTGTGTTGGTGCTTGCTCACGTCAAAGAACTGGTGGCGCAAAATCACGCCAAATACCTTGCACTGGGGCTTGAGGCCGACATTTTTGCGGCCGGGCTAAAACGTAAAGAAAGTCATGGCAAAGTGGTATTTGGCAGCGTGCAGTCGGTGGCGCGTAATCTTGAACAGTTTCAGGCTGAATTTTCGCTGTTGATTGTCGACGAATGTCATCGTATCAGCGACGACGATGACAGCCAGTATCAGCAAATCCTGGGGCATCTGAAAAAGGTGAACCCTTACTTACGTCTGCTGGGGCTGACCGCCACGCCGTTTCGGCTGGGCAAAGGCTGGATTTATCACTTCCATTATCACGGTATGGTGCGTGGTGATGAGAAGGCACTGTTTCGCGACTGCATCTATGAACTGCCGCTGCGCTATATGATTAAACACGGCTACCTGACGCCGCCGGAACGACTCGACATGCCCGTCGTGCAGTACGATTTCAGCCGCCTACAGGTGCAAAGCAACGGCCTGTTTAGTGAAGCGGACCTGAACCGCGAACTGAAAAAACAGCAGCGCGTGACGCCGCACATCATCAGCCAGATTGTTGAGTTTTCGCAGGATCGCAAAGGAGTGATGATTTTTGCCTCAACCGTCGAACATGCCAAAGAAATCACTGGCCTGTTGCCCGTACAGGACGCGGCACTGATCACAGGGGAAACGCCTACGCCGGAACGTGACCGCCTGATTGAAGCGTTTAAAGCGCAGCAGTTTCGCTATCTGGTGAACGTCGCCGTACTGACCACTGGCTTCGACGCCCCGCACGTTGACCTGATTGCGATCCTGCGCCCGACCGAATCCGTCAGCTTGTATCAGCAAATTGTGGGCCGTGGGCTGCGTTTATCGCCGGGTAAGACAGATTGCCTGATCCTTGATTACGCCGGAAATCCGCATGACTTGTTCTCCCCGGAAGTGGGCTCGCCAAAAGGCAAAAGTGACAACGTTCCGGTGCAGGTGTTCTGCCCGTCTTGTGGTTTCGCCAATACGTTCTGGGGGAAAACCACCTCGGACGGCACGCTTATCGAGCATTTTGGCCGCCGCTGTCAGGGCTGGCTGGAAGACGACGAAGGCCATCGTGAACAATGTGATTTCCGCTTCCGCTTTAAAAACTGCCCGCAATGTAATGCGGAAAATGACATCGCCGCCCGTCGCTGCCGCGAGTGCGACACGATTCTCGTCGACCCGGACGATATGCTGAAAGCGGCGCTGAAGCTGAAAGACGCGCTGGTATTGCGCTGTAGCGGCATGATGTTACAGGACGGTTCCGATGAAAAAGGCCCTTGGCTGAAAGTGACCTATTTCGACGAAGACGGTGCCGATGTGAGTGAGCGCTTCCGTCTGCAAACGCCCTCACAGAAAACCGCTTTTGAACAGTTGTTTATGCGCCCGCATACCCGCACGCCCGGTATTCCGCTGCGCTGGATAACGCCAGCCGACATTCTTGCCCAACAGGTTTTACTGCGCCATCCCGATTTCGTGGTCGCCCGCAAGAAAGGACACTTCTGGCAAGTGCGCGAAAAAGTCTTTGATTATGAAGGCCGTTTCCGTCGGGCGAACGAGTTGCGTTAATTATTTTCATTTTCTTGCATCCGTTTTCTTCGCTCATTCGTATTAACAGTTGAGGGCACATATCAGCCCGATCCGAAAACGTGAATGAGGGAAGTGAAAATGAAACAATTTCTGCCATCTCTGCTTTTTTCTGCTCTGGTTTTCAGCGGCGTGTCTCAGGCCGCAATGATGGACAATGACACCGTGATGGTAGGTGGTGCGGCGATGTATCCATCTAAAAACATCGTGCAAAATGCGGTGAACTCCAAAGATCACACCACGCTCGTCGCGGCAGTGAAAGCAGCCGGTCTGGTGCCAACACTGGAGGGCACCGGGCCGTTTACCGTTTTTGCTCCCACAAATACGGCCTTCGAAAAACTGCCTCCAGGGACCGTTGACTCCCTGCTTAAACCCGAAAATAAACAAAAACTCACCGCCGTTCTGACCTATCACGTGGTGGCGGGTAAATACGATATGAAAGCGCTGGAGAAAAAAATCAAAGCCGGTGGCGGTAAAGCGGAGCTGAAAACCGTTAACGGAGGCTCGCTGTGGGTGATGGCGAACGGGCCGCATAATATTCAGCTGAAAGATGCTCGCGGTAACATCGCCAATATCACCACGTATGACGTTAACCAGAGTAACGGCGTCATTGATGTGATCGATACTGTGCTGATGCCGTAAAGCGTTGCCTATACTGTGTGCAGCCACGGTGGTGTGGCTGCACCTTTAACAGGGACACTGATGACAACCCACGCGCCGCATATTCATGCCGGATTGATGACGAAAATAGCCTGTGGCGATAAAGACGCCCTGGCGCAGCTCTATCACACGATTTCTCCCCGCCTGTTTGGGATTATTTTGCGCATGGTCCGGCGTCGCGACTGGGCAGAAGAAATCCTGCACGACACCTTTATACAAATCTGGCAGTCGGCGACCTATTACGACGAACAGCGCAGCGAGCCACAGATTTGGCTCAGCCATATCGCCCGCAATCGGGCCATTGATTACCTGCGAAAACATGAAAATCGCTGCTGCTCGGTGGAGGATATTACCGAAGCAGAAGAAAGTTTTCAGGCACCGCTGCCTGCGGAAGATATTCATCAGGAAGCCCGACGCTTACAGCAATGCCTTGAACACCTGCCGTCGGAGCAGCGGCAAAGCATTGCGCTGGCTTACTACCGTGGGCTGTCGCAAACCGAAATCGCGCTGTCGATGAGTCAACCGGAAGGCACCGTGAAAAGCTGGATCCGTCGTGCGCTGGCACATCTCAGGGAGTGTGTGGGCCTATGAACATTCAGGAAAATGATGACCTTCTCGCGGCCGAATACGTGCTTGGCGTGGTGGATGAAATGACACGCAAGCGGCTCGACAAACGTCTGGCTGACGATGCTGAGTTTGCTGCCCAGGTTATCCGCTGGCAAAAAGCGTTTAGCGCTATCGACGTGACAACACAAGATGTCACACCTGCGCCAGAAATCTGGCGGGGTATCGAGCGCGGTTTACATCAGGATGTTCATTCGTTGCATAAAGCCCCTTCCCGCCTGCGCCCTGCAACCTGGCTTGGCTGGGCTTTTGCCGCCGCACTGGCTGGCGTGCTGGTCTTCACCTATGTGGTGAAACCGGAGCAAGCATCGCCGATGCAACCCGTTGCCGTACTGAGTGGCGCGCAGTCTAATGAACAATTTGTAGTCAGCGTGAATAAATCGGCGTCGCTGATTCAGGTTTCGGCGCTCAACGTGACGCTGCCGCAGAGCAAGAATCTTCAGCTGTGGCTGATTAAAGGCAACAATCCACCGCGTTCGCTGGGCCTGATTACCCATAGCGATCACAACGAATTCAGGCTGGGCTCAGACTCGCTTGATAATCATTCGGTGCTGGCGATAAGCCTCGAACCTGTTGGCGGATCGAAACTGGCGGGCCCTTCCGGACCGGTCGTATTCCAGGGGAAAATCAGCCTGCTTTAATGCGAAAAGCCGCAATTAGCCGGTTCTGAGGTGTTGTTTCCATTGCCCCAATAGGGATTGGGGGATATAATGCCGCCCGCTTTTGCATGTGCAAAGCAGATCATTTGCCTGTTGCTGGGTCGCCTGTAACAGGATTACATATAGAGAGAAGTCAATGATTACTATTAACGCTGAAGTACGTAAAGAGCAGGGTAAGGGTGCGAGCCGCCGTCTGCGTCTTGCCAACAAGTTCCCAGCTATCGTTTACGGTGGCGAAGCAGCTCCTGTTGCTCTGGAACTGGATCACGACAAAGTATGGAACCAGCAGAATAACGCTGAATTTTACAGCGAAGTTCTGACCATTCTTGTTGATGGCAAAGAAGAAAAAGTGAAGGTTCAGGCTGTTCAGCGTCACCCGTTCAAGCCAAAACTGACTCACATCGACTTCGTTCGCGCTTAATCGCTGACAAGTTGTGAAAAACCCCGCTTCGGCGGGGTTTTTTTATGGCTTATTTTCCGCTGGTGCGGCGCGTGAGCTGGTCACGCAAGTTTGGCGGTGTGCCTTTGATGGTCAGTGTGTCCGTCGCGGGATCCCAGAAAATTCGTTCACCGAGCAGCAACGCATCGAAGTTGATAGTCAGTCCACCGCCGCTTCCGGCGTATTTGGTCAACTGACGCAATGTGCTGCGATCCGCCGGGAAACTCTCTTCCAGTTCATAGCCTTTATCTGCGGTGAACTCATGGAAACTGACTTCACTGACGCCTGACAGCTCTTTGGACAGCGACTCCAGTTCAATCTCTTCCCCGGCCTGCAACTGCTCGTTACAGTAGGTGTACACCTGCTGGCGAACGTTTTGGCGTTCCGATTTGTCGAGCTGGGCTTCGGCCGTAAAATCGTCCACCGCCTGCAACAGACCCCGGTTTTGTGCTTTGGCATTCAGCCCTTCTCCCGCGCCAAGGAAATCCATAAAGAAATCGGATACTTTGCGCCCGACACGCCCTCTCAGGAATGTCAGATAACGGCTCGATTCCGGATTGGTTTCCCACTCGGTCAAATCAATGCGCGCAACGATATCGGCGTGGTTGATGTCCAGATAGTGCGTAGAGCTAATATCCAGTTGTTCGTTCACACGCATGCTGCTCAGGTTATTGAGCACCGCCACCAGCAGATATTCCACCGCCAGATAACGATAATGGCAAAACAGCACGATGCCACCGTCGGCAAACGGGTATTTCGCCAGTTCGTCGCGCAAACGACCGGTGGCCGCACGGCTAAAGGCCAGGAAATCTTCCTCACCCTGACGATGCAGGCGCAGAGACTGGGCGAGCTCACTTTCTTCAGTGAACATACCATAGGCTTTGTTCTTCGCACTGTAGGCACGATGCAGCTCGGCCATCATCTCTTCGACCGTTGCCGTTGGCTCCAGCAGGCTATCGCGCAACACCAGCTCAAGATTTTGTTCATCACGCTTGATCATCTGGTGCAGGGCAATCTGGTTGATATCCAGACTCATGTTAAACTCTCCTTTTAGACTCGACGGTATTCAACCACCGCAGACGCAACTGTGTAAAGGCGAAAAAAAGCGGAAAAAAAGCTGCTGCTACGGTAATATGTTGCCCTTTCATGAACAAACAGATTCTGGATTTATGCCGCAAATCTCCCGCTACAGTGATGAACACGTTGAACAACTGCTGACAGAGCTTGCCAACGTGCTCGAAAAACATAAGACACCGACCGACCTTTCACTGATGGTGTTGGGCAATATGGTGACTAACCTGATTAACACAAGCGTCGCGCCAGCCCAGCGTTCGGCGATTGCTCGCTCGTTTGCTCAGGCGCTGCAATCCTCTATTAGCGACGATTCGGCGCACTAAGCGACTACAGGAAGACGACAAACAGTTTATGGTGACTCATCGTCAGCCCTATCGAGAAAAAGTGTCCCAGATGGTCAGTTGGGGGCACTGGTTTGCCCTGTTCAACATTCTGCTGGCCGCAGTTCTCGGTAGCCGTTATCTGTTTGTCGCCGACTGGCCGACGACGCTTTCGGGTCGCGTGTACTCGTATATCAGCCTCGTCGGGCATTTCAGCTTTTTGGTGTTTGCCACTTACCTGCTGATCCTCTTCCCGCTCACGTTTATTGTCATGTCGCAGAGGCTGATGCGGTTCTTATCCGCCATCCTTGCTACCGTCGGCATGACGCTGTTGCTCATCGACAGCGAAGTCTTTACCCGCTTCCACCTGCACCTCAATCCCGTGGTCTGGGAACTGGTCATCAACCCCGATCAGAATGAGATGGCTCGTGACTGGCAGCTGATGTTTATCAGCGTGCCGGTTATCCTGTTGATTGAGATGTTATTCGCCACCTGGAGCTGGCAAAAGCTGCGCAGTCTTACACGCCGCCGCCATTATGCGCGGCCCGTGGCATGGTTTCTGTTTACCGCGTTTGTCGCTACCCATGTGATGTACATTTGGGCCGATGCGAATTTCTATCGCCCCATCACCATGCAGCGCGCGAATTTACCGCTCTCGTATCCAATGACCGCGCGTCGTTTTCTGGAAAAACACGGTCTGCTGGATGCACAAGATTATCAGCGTCGTTTGGTGGAACAAGGCGATCCGGAAGCCGTATCTGTGCAGTATCCGTTAAGTGACCTGCGCTTCCGCGATCTGGGCACAGGACAGAATGTGCTGCTGATCACCGTTGACGCGCTCAACTATTCACGCTTTGAAAAACAGATGCCTGCGCTGAGCGATTTCGCCCAGCAGAACATCAATTTCACCCAACATATGAGCGCCGGTAATGCCGCTGACAGCGGAATTTTCGGGCTGTTCTACGGTATTTCCCCAAGCTATATGGATGGCGTGCTGTCTGCGCGTGTGCCTGCGGCATTGATTTCCTCGCTAAACCAGCAGGGTTATCAGCTTGGGTTATTCTCGTCTGATGGTTTCAGCAGCCCGATGTACCGACAGGCACTGCTCTCAGATTTCTCCTTGCCGCCGTCTAAATCTCAGAAAGATGCGGATACTGCAAGCCAGTGGATTAGCTGGCTGGGAAGTTACGCGCAGGAAGAAAACCGTTGGTTCTCGTGGATTTCCTTCAATGGCACCACGCTTGCTGATAGTCAGAAGCAAAGTTTTAATCGTCGCTACGCGCGTGCCGCGGCTGATGTCGATAAGCAAATTGATCGGGTGCTGACTGCCCTGAAAGAATCGGGCAAACTCGATAAAACGGTGGTCATCATCACAGCCGCACACGGTGTGCCGCTGGATAAACAAGGCGCTGATTTTGACTGGTCACGTTCACAGCTTCAGGTTCCGTTGATCGTTCACTGGCCAGGTACGCCTGCCCAGAAAATATCTACGCTGACCGATCATAAAGATGTGATGACAACGTTGATGCAACGCCTGTTACACGTCAGCACGCCTGCGAATGAATACTCACAAGGCCAGGACTTGTTCAGCGCCACACGCCGACATAACTGGGTTACTGCGGCGAGCAGCACCGATTTGGCAATCACGACTCCACAGGTGACCGTCGTGCTGAATCACAACGGTAATTACCGCACGTGGGATCGCAACGATGAGAAAATTGACAACCAAAAACCGCAGCTCAGCTTGCTGCTTCAGGTGTTGACCGAAGAGAAACGGTTCATCGCTAACTGATTGATTATTTATGAATCACTTGGTGAAAACCGTCTTGCATTCAGTCTGGGAAACGGTAGTATAATTTTCCTGCATCGGCACGTAGCGCAGCCTGGTAGCGCATCAGCATGGGGTGTTGAGGGTCGAGAGTTCAAATCTCTCCGTGCCGACCAAATTTTCAGATAAAAAAAGGGGTTAACCGAAAGGCTAACCCCTTTTTTCATCTGCAATGCAGTGGAGCATTATTTCTCAGAAGAAGATTGCTTTACATTCCCCACGGCGACACTTAACCCACTGATATGCTTTTCCAGTTGCTGTATCTGCCCAGGGGTAGCCTGATCTTGAGTTTGTCGGAGCTGTTCTTCGACTGGCACCGTTTGCCGAAAACTGGTGATCATGCCAAAAACGGCCGATTTTAACTCGCTGACGGTGATGTATTTGCCCTTCTGACCGTCCAGCGCATTCAGTTTGTCGGACAAAGCCTGTAACTGCTGCATCCCGTCATGCCAGCCATTCAACGCGCTGTCGGGCAGAGTCTCCATCGCCATTTTCTTTTGCCACTCAGATTTCATCTCTGCGACCTGCACATTGCCCGGCCACAACATTTCCGCCTGCGTGATCAGTTGCCCGGCATATTGCTGCTGCCAGTCATACGGTAAGGCAGCCATGGCTTCAAGTTGCGCCGATGCCTGTTTCAACCAACTGTTTGCATCCTGCGGGAGTTTATCCGAGCGTTGCAGCGTCTGGAGTTCATCGGCGGTTAACGTCCGGGGCAATGGCGCTACAGAGTCTGTCAGCGCCTGCACCGCCACATCCGTTTTGTGCAGCCAGCCATTGACCCACCAGGTCACCCCACTCACCAGGAATGCTGCCAACATGCCTGCCACAAAAATGGGCCAGCGTTTGGGTGGGGGTGGCACATCGTGTATCACCTCGACATTGACCTCTGGTTCCGGGCGTATCACGTAAACCAGTCTGTTTTCAGCAGGATGGGAACGCGCAGCGCCCTGCTCCACCAGCGCCTGTTCCGGTAAAGCAATGGCTGGCGCTGTCATGCTTTGCGGAGCGCTGTTTTCGAGACGTGTCGTGGCAGCCGTAATTTGCTGAGTAAGAGGGGCCAACTGACAGACCTGTTTAAGCTCCTGACGCCCGAGAATGTCATCCAGCGAACGCAACAACGTCTCAGCTTCGTACAGCGGATGCAGGTCATCATGGTCCAGAGTCAGCGTGCGAAACGTCTTTTGCAGGCGTTGACTCAGACCGCTGATAATTTCAGCGCGAGCGTGAGTCTGTTGCGGCCAAAGCTGTACCCACTGATGGCTTAAAAGGGCATTAAGAATTGTCAGGCCTTCATTCATACCATTGACTCGCGCAAGATAGCTACGAGCAAGCGTGTACCAGGCGGCTGTTTGCAGTTCCACGCCATTTTGCTTAAATAGCGCCAGCGATAAGCGTTCTACCTGCGCCCAATTCACATCAGGCCGCGCGGGGTGTGTCAGCTTGCCCATCTCCTCGCGAAGTGCGGAAAAATCAGGCAACGAGCGAGGATCAGCGCCGGTTCGGATGTGCCGGGAATCGGTATCAAACATCTTCATATCCCTGAAAATTAAAAAATAAAATCACGAACAGCTCAGCTGCATTTTTGCAGATTATTGCTCGTTGGCTGAATGGAGTTCGCGCGGGTCAATCTCGAGGGCAAAATCTACGACATTTGTTTCCTGAACCTGCGTTTCACACAATTGTTCTGCTCGCCCCGTAAATACTCCACCGGTTGCCACCGATAGCGTGGAATACTGGAGCACACCCTGCACATTGCCGTGTCTGCAAATATCAACTTTTTCAACGCAACATTCACCGACTACCTGCCCGTCAACAATCAGCACTGGTGCCGTGATATTCCCCGTTACTTTGCCGCTGCGCATAACATGTATCTGGCCGTCCGCTGCGTGGATATCACCTTTAAATTCACCGTAAATATAGACCAGCCCGGTTGTGCGAATATTGCCTTCAACGCAGACATCTCGTGCAATGACCGTGTTCTGGCAGGTATTGTCTGTTTCGTTATTATTCGATATTGAAACCGTCGCTGCAGGTGGTACTGCTGATGCAGTAGTAAGGCGAATTGTCTCTTTTTCCGTATTCTTTTTCCCGAACATATCCGTTTTCCCTTCTTTCATAAAATGTACAAAAAATGAACTCACTGACAATGCCGCAACCAGGCATGCAGTAAAGAAATCAAAAAATAGTGAAACAACCAGAGACAAAGACCAGAATCCCGCCCCCAGATAAAAATATAAAAAGATGTCGTCCTCCTGACCCTGCTTTCGTCCGTCTACGCTATCCGGTAAAGAATGCCGTTGTGCTGGATCCCGGGGGCAATATTATAACCTTACGCTTCCAGGGTTTTCTGATTCTTTCTCTGGCCTCATCCTGCCAGGCACCGACAGCACAAGTGAGCAGGGATTAAGCCAGGAGCCCGTCAATCATGTCGAAAAAAGCATCCTCACTGAATACTCTTCTTTGGCCTTGGACGGGGCCCATTTTTTGCCATGTCCAGCCGCTATTCTCGGTTGATCGCATAAACAAACGGCACTGCGCCCACGTATCTCCCTCGGCAAAGAGACTCGCTTCCACGCAGCCGGTCACACCCTGCCCGTATAAAAACAGCGGGGTGAACTTTATCTTTCTGCTTTCCCAGACAAGGACAACCCCCGGCACGTTAAACGGTGTTCCGCCCACAAGTAACTCAACGACAGGGACGACACTATTTTCAATCTGGATCCCAGTGTCTGTAAGCCATTCGGCCATTTGTCCCCGCAACTGCTCCATTCGTTCACAAAACTCAGCGATATCCGCCTCATACCGGGAACGAAATGCACCGCTGCGGGGCTGGTTTTCCTGAAGTTTTTTTAGAAACCGTGCTTTTGCTGACATGTTTTCCTGCCGCTGAAATCTTATAAATGGCTATGCGGATCGAGATAGTTCTGTTGACGCATATGGCGAATCAGTACCCGCCCTTCCGGCATAAACTCAGTGCCGTAACGCACCAGTCCGATGCCTTTCAGTTCGGCATCAATGGCGTAGCGTAGTTCGCCGGGGATCGACTGCTCCTGCATCACCACGTCAATTCTTTTAAGACGCGGCTCATATTTAAGCAGGACGTCTGAAAGCACGCGCATCAATTGATGCGCGGTGCCTGGAAGCCCCTGCAAAATAGTCGTCATATCCGGCAAGCCAAAATCAGGAATATGCGCCAGCGTACCCGCACGGCAATTAAGGATCCGCTGCATGTTGTCGAGCACCGACATGATGACCTGGTTCTGCTCGCTGACCTGGTGCAGGTCGAGACCACCGGTGAAATTGCCGGCCAGCATTTCATACAATGAGGGTGTGTTGTGTCCCTGTGGCATCAGTCATCCTTGAGCGGTTGCAATGTCAGGTGATTGTTCCCGGCTTCCAGAATACGCGGTTTATCCGGGTCAAGGTCTTCACGCTGGATAATCTGCTTCCAGGTGTTATTCACCATATCCGGATGACGGAACAGCCCGACGACCGCGACGAACTGCGCGTCAGCTTCCATCGGCATGTCGAGAGTCGCATCTCCGCCCGGTTTCACCACCACGTCGCGGGTCGCCAGCAGGTCTGCTTTCAGAATAGTGTCGCCATCCTTGAGCAGTTGCTGATAGACCGTTTTGTCAAACGTCTTACGGTCTTTCAGTTGATAGACACGTACCACCACCGGCTCCGAGAGCGAGTTGCTTTCGCGGGCATCGGTGTTCAGCGCCTCACGGGCGGTGAAGTCCAGATGGAGTACTTTAATTTTCTTGTAGAACACGGCGGTAAAGGCCGATTTGGTGCCATCGCTGACGCTCTGTGTCAGGCCGCAGCCGGACAGACTTATGGCCAGCAGCGGTAACAGCCAGCGTGTATTTTTAGTCAAACTTGTACGTAACACGTCGGTTTCCTTGTTGTGGTGTGGCAGGCTCCATTCCGGTGTAGTAGCCCAGTTCCGTCGTAAAGGTCGGTGGAATATCATCCGCCAGCGCGTCGCTTTCGGCACCCAGCACGCCGTTCATCCCCAACCAGAACGGCCCTTCGCCAAGCGGCGGAACCGCCAGCAGACGGGTGGTGGTGGTGAGGGTGATTTTTGCCTTAAAGCGCCAGCCGAGATAGACCCGCAGCATCACCAGAAAGTCCTGATACAGCAGGCCGTCCGGTTTCCAGCCCAGGGCTTCCCGCTCGTCATCGGTGCTCAGGGCAACCAGCAGTTGGCTGTTGGCATCCATCGCTTCATCGCCGAGCGGCGTGTTGCCATCGAGCACAAAATCATCATCGCCGAAGAATCCCAGCGGTTTGCTGACTTCAATAGGGCGCAGGCAGTACGGACTGACCCGGACCCGGGTGCCCGGGGCCAGTAATGTCACCAGCGCCTGCATCCCTTCCTGCGTTTTTCCCGGCTGCTGCAGTACGCCCAGCAGCGACAAAAAGCGTGATACCGGGGTGGCGATATGCTCTGCGGTACCGGGAATACCCAGCCCCACCAGACCCAGCAGCGACTGGGAAATGCTGTCGGTGCCACCGGGTTCGAACGTTGCCGGATAGGAGTATTTACGCCAGATACGGTAAAACTGGGTCAGGATGCGGTGGCTGAAGATATCCAGAAAACCCTGCAGCGCTTCATGCCCTTCCCGACGCTGGGTAATGTCATCGAGATACGCGGTCGGCAGCGGAGAATCAACGCCATACATCCCCATGAAGGTCGTGCGGATGACCGGCGGCTTGCTGTCGTCATCTTCATCGTATTCGACGGCTTTAAGTTCACTGACCGGAAAACCCATCCCCGGATGCGGTGCAAAGCGCACCGCATCGTCCGTCGGATGACTGGTTGAGCCCATCAGGGGCTTACCCGGATTTTGCTTCTCCAGCAACTGGCAGAAGCGGTAAAAGTTGATCCGGTTAAGTTCCGCCTCCAGTCGCGGGCTCAGCCGGGAATGCGGCGATTGTGCTTCTCTTCCCATTCGAGGCGCTCTCCGGTCGGTTGCAGGATGATAATCAGGCGGTTAAACAGATAGATGTCGGTGTAGAGGGCGAAGAAACGGCTCAGCATCTCGCCGAACAGGCAGATATCGCCCTTGCCGGCAAAACCGTGACTGTCCAGCGTCACCTCAATCTGTACGCCACGCACCAGATACCCCTGTTCAAAACGTTCAGTTTCACTGTGCTTCACATCGATAATCGCTTCGAGGCGGCGGCGGTTCATTTCACTGTCCGTCCACTCATACAGCGCCAGCGTGCCGCGCAGTACGTCGGCATTGTCCATCATCGACAGAAACCCACTGCCCAGATGGCTCAGTACGCGCCAGTGAAAACGGTCCTGCGCAGGCGGGTAACACGGCAGCGTCGGCGCACAAAGGTTACGTACGGCAATACTGGCCGAGGTGGTTTTCATCACCGTATCGAGCACCGTGCTTTGTAGCGCGCGGCGGGGTAGCTGACCGTTGGTGCCGGTGAGCGTCAGCGACAGGCTTTCATCTTCCGGTACGGTGTGGTCATCAAAGGCTTCGCCGCCGAGGATAAGCCAGGTGTTGTGCAGCCCGGACGGTCCGCGACGCACGCGGGTATGGTAATAATACTCCGGCGCATCGTGGCGCATCATCCCGCCTTTATGGCGGAAACTGGAGAACGGCACGTAGGTGTGCTGGCTGGAGGACATCACCGAATCGACGGCATAAATCTCGGTATGCCCATCCTGCACACGCATCGGGCGCAGCATGTATTCGGTCTGCAGCGAGTTGAGCGTCAGCGGGTCAGATTCCAGCGGGAAGAGATTTATCACCGGCACGCAGTTGAGACGCAGGTGCTTCTCGGTAAAGCTGAAATCATGCTCCCAGCGCTCTGTCAGCACCACGTCGATTTCAAACCACGGAAGCTCCTCTGGGAAGATGACCGTCTCCAGGCCACGCAGCCCGGTGAACATGAATTTCTCACGGAAGGTGAAGTACTCCAGCAGCAGCTGGTAGCCACTGAAGCTGCTGCTGCCCTTCGGCCACAGGCTGTCATCATCACCAAACCCGAGGGCAGTGAAATGCCCCTTCAGCGGTCTTCTGTCCACATCGCCCGGCATCCGCAGCCATAAGCGGTCGGTATTCATCGTGAAGGCTTCATGCATGGCGCAGGCCAGCGGCGCATCAGCGTTGAAGTAGAACGGGATATTGCTGAGGTCGACACGGCTCCAGTCGGCAAGGTGGCTGCAGTTAAAGCGCAGCGTCACTACCGAGCGTCCTTCCGGGTCGGTGGTCAGACGAGCCTGATCCAGCGACAGCGGCTGAAGATTAATCTCTTTGGTAGTGGTGTAACGGCAACGCGTGCCCTTCTCACCAATCGGCCGCGAGTTAACTTCGAAACCTTTGGCAATGCGCATCTGCTCTTTCATTTCACGCCAGTCAGGAGTGAACTCCACCACTGACATTGACGGAATAGTACGCAAGTAATGCGGCCACAGCAGGCTGACCAGCCCTTCAGTCAGCTCCGGCAGGTCATCATCGAGCTTCTCGCGAAGCCGCCCCATCAGGAAGGCAAAGCCCTCAAAAAGACGTTCCACATACGGGTCACGTGCACCCGCTTTATCAAGGTTGAGCATTGCGGCCTGCTCCGGGTGTGCCCGGGCAAACTCTTCACCGGCTTCAAGCAGGTAGCGCATTTCGGCGTCGTAATAACGCAGGGTTAAGTCATCCATAAATACCTGATTATTGTTGTTTTAGCGGTAACAGTAGCGTGCGATTAACCGCACAGCACGGCACTACTGGCCGGATCGAGGGCTATCAGTCCTGCAAGCAACTGGTCCATTTCCGGCTGCAGCCGGGTTTTGTCGCTGTCATTGCGGGTGGCTTTCATGCGCAGCAGTCTGAGACGGCGTGATTTGACTTCAAACAGCAACGCCGGGGTCCACTGCGTAAGCGTGATACCCTGCGCCGCACTGTCGAGTTCACCCAGCAGATGCAGCGCCAGTTCGTTTTTGCCTTTCTGCTCTGCCACGCGGGCCATCAACAGACGCAGCAGCCATTTATCCTTCGCGGAATCGGTACCGGGACGGGTCTGCAGCCATTTGAGTGTGGCATCAAGACCCTCGCTGTCTGCCTTTTCCAGCGCTTCCGGCTCCAGCGCCAGAATGTCACTGTCCGTCGCACTGGCTGCGTTTACCGGTTCATCACGCCAGCCGGGCATATCGTCCAGCACATCCTGTTTAATCCAGTTGAGCGTGACCTCATCAGCAAACGGCGTGCCGTCGTTAAAGGCCAGGGTTTCCAGTCCGGTAAGGCGGCGAAGCAGCCCTTTCAGGTCGGCGGCGATGATGTCGGCCAGCACATCCTTTCCTGATTTTTTCAGCGCCTGCCAG
Organism: Scandinavium sp.; assembly: GCF_036271055.1. Lineage (GTDB taxonomy): Bacteria > Pseudomonadota > Gammaproteobacteria > Enterobacterales > Enterobacteriaceae > Scandinavium. The sequence continues at coordinate 268,756 of NZ_DATBBJ010000027.1, forward strand.
CTGTACCACTGCAGGTCCAGCCAGAGATGGTTGGCGCCGCGTGAGAAGGTACTGTCTGCCTGCTCCAGAATTTCTGACCAGCTCTGTTGCAGATACAGGCGTTTGAGCATTGCCCGCTGGTCGGCCCGGGGCGGCTCAATGCGGGTTTTCCCCTCCGCATCCGGCGCCGGAATGGCGCTCAGGGTGTCATGCCGCAGACTTTGCATTAACCGATGGGCGGCCAGCCAGCCGTCTGGTTGTTCACGCAGGTACTCCGTCAGAGTGCGCGCCTGGGCCAGTAAATCCTGTCCGGAGGTTATACGACTCAGGACCGGTGCATCCCTGTCGGTCACATGTGAGGTCTGCGCATTGCCTCCGGCGTTCTGCGGCACCACGGCATCGACACCGCCGGCTTTCATCAGACGGGATTCCAGCGCGGCGTACAGGGCATTCAGCTCCGGTCGCGTCTCTTCCGGTTCAGCATCCAGGCTGTCACTGATGAGCAACAGTGCCCCGGCGGTATGCTGTGCATCCTCGCGCACCACTTCCGGGTACAGTGACAGGCTGTCGAGAACACGTGAGCCTGCCAGCCATTCCAGTGCGGCCTTACGGCTGCGGTCACGTTGCGGGTGAAGCTGTGCCCCGTAGCGCTGCAACAATCCGGCCAGCAGTTCAAGCCCCTCCGCGAAGCCAGCCTCACCGTCCTGATGCAGACGGGCCCAGCAGTAATAGGTGGCAACCCGGATATCTTTCGCCGCAGTGGTCAGCAGCTTTTCCGCCAGCTGGCAAATCAGCCCGGTATCGATACCGGAGAGTTTGTTGACCTCTTCGCGAATACGCTGAAAATCATCGTCATAACCGGGGTCTTCTCCGGTCGGGGTGGCATCGCTTAGCGACGCAAGCCAGTGACGCCAGTTTTCAGTACGTGCCTGTGCCTGCTGTCGCAACTGAGTGTCATCAGCCTGACAGGCAGAGACTAAATTATGCAGTGTGGTCATTACTCAAGCCCGTCCATTCCGTCATCGTTCGTTCTGGCCGCCATCGCCTGCGCGTTGGCGGCTGCATCCACCATGAATATCTGGTCCGGCAACGTAAATCCTCGCAGCGACAACAGCGCCAGCGGGCCTTTGCCCAGCTGTGAGCGCAGCACCCACTGCAGGGTACGTCCGTCCGGCGCGGTGAAGCTCATCATCCACTGGCTGCGGTCAAGCTGTACGCGCTTGCCCTGCTCCAGCCAGCGTATAAAGCCCCAGGTCCCGCTGTAGTCACCAAACAGGCGTGCGCCGGCACTGGTTGAGGTCCAGGTCAGCATGGTGCCCGGTTTAAAGGTATCGCCCGGCCAGCGGAAGGACTGCCAGTCGGTCATCTGGTTGAAGTAATGCAGTTGCTGTCCGTCGATGGTCAGCTGGGTTTCCACCACCTGCGGCACCGGACGCGCCTGCAGTTCAAAGCTGATGCCCTGGGTTCCGTCGGTAAACAGAATGTCGGACAACTGGCTCAGTTGATTAACCGCCTTCAGAAACACCGGATTAAAGGTCAGCCCCTGACTGTGGGCACTGTCCGGCACCCACTGGCTGCCCTCTTTGTGCAGTACACCACTGAGTTCAGCACTCAGGAAGCGGTCGATACGGCCACTGTCCTTACGCACAAACTCGGCCAGCATCGGCAGGGATGCATCACTTTTGCTGGCCGCAAACGGGAAACGACCATCAAACGCCGTGTGCCAGTTCGCCACCACAGAGCGGCTCCAGCGGTCATTGAGGCTGGCCGCGGACGGCTGCAGCACCGTTTCCCAGGCCTGGGTCAGCGGCTGCACAAACATGGTGTTGCCAAAGCCACTCCACTCTTCGCCCAGACTTGCCGCCACCAGACTGCCGTACTGCTGGGTATCGGTCAGGTCGACGCTTTTCCCCTGGAACACGGTCTGCGCCAGGGACTGCATCATCTCCTGCGGGTCAGAGGCACCCGCCACCTGCTGAAGACGCAGGCGTACACGGGTGATACGGGTCAGGTACGTTTGCAGACTCAGCGAGTTGTCTGCCGACATCACGTTGCTGGCGTTGTTTTTGCCCATCAGAGTCAACAATGGCCCGAAGGACTCATCCAGCGGCCCCTGCGGCCCGGTCGCACTCTGGTCGATAGCCGGTTTGTCTTTATTGCCAATCAGTCCTTTGGCCGATTTGATAATAGAGTCCGAGAGCCCTTCGCCCTTCTGCCCTGTCTGCCCCTGCCACGCCAGCGTGTTCATCAGGGCAATCATCGGCGACTGGCGCACATCACTCATCAGCGTCAGCTGGTCAGTCACATCGGCAATGTTGTGCGCCGGATTCCAGTGCAGGCTGTTGAGGAAACTGAGCCAGCTGCCAGCGAAGTCGGTGAAGTAACGCTGTGTCAGACGCGCTTTCAGTGCTTCCGGCGACAGGTCGGCAGAGACGGCTTTGCGGGAATCACTCAGCACCCAGTCAATTTCGTCCCGGCGGGAGTTCGCTGCTTTATCAATCGCCTGCTGAATACCGCCTTCCCACGCCTGACGGGTAAACATCCCCGGCACCACTTCGTCGGTGGTGAACAGGCGACGCGCATCGGTCCCGTTAGTCATGTCTTCCAGAGACACATCGGCAAAGTTGCGGCGCACCGATTTGAGCATGTTTTCATACAGGGTACTTTCGGCATTGCGGCGACCAATCTGCTGCAACAAGACCTGACGGCTCTGGCTCACCAGTTGCGCATCCGGGGTGATTTTCCACTGCGGCTGTTTCGGCAGTTCGCTGATATAGAACGCCCACAGGTCCGGGGACAGGCTCTGCCACAGACCGGTGGAGATACCCTGGCGGACAGGTTGTAAGGTCTTCATTGTGCTGGCATAAAACGCGCCGTCGGCTTTATCCGGACGGGACATCATCATCCAGGCCTTCAGCTGGTCATAACCCGGCTTTGCCAGTGCGGCACGCTGGTCGCTGTTAGGCGCGGAATTAGCCAGCGCACTGAGTTTTTGGGTCAGTGCAGCATTCGCCGGGTCACGTATCAGGCGGTTATTTGCCACGCCATACCACGGCAGCATTGCGTTCAGCAGTTGCGCGTTATGATCAAGGCCGAAACGCTGATACCACGGAGAGCCATCCTGAGCACGGTGCTGCAGACGGCCGGCGTCATTGCGCAAGGTATGCAGGGCGGTCAACTGGAAATCCGAAACAGAAGGATGTTCGACCAGAGCGTGGGCCTGCTCCGCGACCGACGCAATCTGCAGGCGGTTCACAGCAAATGACAGCAACATCCCCGCGCCCCACACGCCGATAATGGCCATCAACGTCCAGGCCAGCGTCTGCTCCCAGGCCATGCCAACCCGCCGACCGCAGATGCGGGTACAGTCATTGACAATCCCCTGCCAGGTCGCCGGCAGGGTCACAGCATGACGTTGTGATTCAGGTACATAATTTTGCGGGTCATGGGCATCGGTCGCGATACCTGATTTTGACTCAGACACTTCAGCCGCGTTGCTTTCCGACAAGCTGAACATCAGACCGCGCAGCGCAATACGCTGCTGAGAGGCATGCAGCCAGGGCGTCAGTTGCTGAACCCAGCGGGCGATGCCGCCTTCTTTCAGGCTCTGCCCCAGACGTAACAGGAAGTCGTGGTTGTTGTTTTCGAGCACCTGGCTTATGCCCTGCGCGCGCAACCCAGGCAGTAGTTTTTCCAGTTGGTTGCTAATATCTTCAGGCGCAGCACGCAGCGGGAAGGCGGCACCTGTCGCCTGCTCTGTACGTTTCGCCTGCGACCAGTCACTGTCACACAACTGCCACAACCAGACCGGCGCGGCGTAATGCAGCAGTTCGCTGATTTTTTCCAGCCCGCGTAAATCGTTATCGCTCATCCGTGGCGTCAGGTTCAGCGAGTGCGGCATTACCCGGACAATGCCGTCCAGTGGACGCCCGCGACGCAGTTTACGCAATGCGGTGTATTTTTCGCGGTCCGGCTCCGCCGTCAGGCTGCCGCCGTAAATCAGAACGGTACGGTTGCCTTCCAGCCACTGCTGTTCCTGCAGGCCCGGCACCAGTTGCTCAATGGCAGCGTCGTCACCGGTAACCAGCAGCAGGCGAACCTTGCGACGCCAGAAGAGGTTGTAGCGGCGGCGGAGGTGCTGTTTCAGATCAGCGTAGCGGTTTTTTAGACGATGACTCTGGGCTGAGGGTGCGATATTTTTTGTTGACGATGTTGGTTGATAGACAACCTGTTTTTTTCTGTTTTTCCAACGCCACCAAAAAGGAGAAATGACCAATCCGCACAGCAGGACAGAAAATATCCCCCCCCAGACTGACCAAATCAACCGGAATGAAAAACCTTTTCTCTCCAATGCTTCCTGGTTAACAAACAGAATTAATGCACTTATCCCAGCTAATCCTATGATCAGGATCAAATAGCCCCAAAAGCCGTGGCGAGTTGGTTGTTCTGTTTTTTCTTGGGTCATGAATAAAGCTCCTGACTGATCAAGCAAAGTGTCCCTGTTTGCTGCGGCGTTTGATAAATGATCAACTGATCTTTCCCTGTTTTCCTGGCGGCTTCGCTTAACATCGCTAAAGACAGAGGAAAAATCAGCCCTCCTGCTGGCCCAAAAGAGTAATCAATCGAATACAGAGGTTTCTTCACAGGTAGCGACCATTGATGCTGCTCGGCATATTGCATGATTTCAACAGGCGTTTTCTCTACATCCCCTGACAGCCAGACATATTGTAATTTCTGCTTATTCAGCTGGTTATATTCAAATAACATGTCCAAATCATGACTAAGCTTTTTTGCTTCCAGCGGCATCATGCGTCCTAACCCAGCTATCACTGGCATCGCATGCTGGCGAGCAAATACAGTGGAAGCTATCAATTGCGCTGAAATAAGCTCACTGTATTCTCTGGATTCACCACCAGGCCAATGCTGAAAACACAGTATCAGGAATAACCCATCGCTGTTCTCAGCATCATAAAACGATTGAATATCCTCAATGGAATCAATTCGTTCAGACACTAAATCCCATTGTTCAAAAACTGACTTTTCGATGCTAACACCAGTGGCACTATTGGCGGCGAGGACATAAATAGTTTGCAGAAACTGACGATAGTGAGGGTGTTGCTGCTCGAGTTGTTGATCGATGTTATTAAGCAATGTCGAGAGCGTTTGAGGTGAACCGAATAACGGTCGTGCCTTTTCAGGATAAGCTGGTATATCAGCAATATCCCCCAATAAATCATCCATTCCATGTTCTTCTGGCGAAAGAAGGACATTGCCAACGATCGCCAATTGCCTGCGACTCCAGTGTTGCCAATGCTTTTTGGTTTGCTTTGTCTCGGCATCCCAGCTCACACTTCCGGCCACAGATTGTTCATAGCGGTTTAATACAATCCCAAACAAACAAAACCAGAGAAATAGCGCCGGTAGCGCACCATACAACAATGCCTGAACGTAAGTAGTAACATTGAAAATCAGCAAGCTAAAAAGTGCCCCTACAGCCAGCATCAATAGCAACATCATGAACCAAAACCAATAGCGTGGCTTTGCAATCACATATTGTCTGGGAATCTCAGGTATAGGCCAGCCCATATTATGACTCGATTGTCGTTTTAGGTTGAGAGCTGATCACACGACATCCGCAGGCGCAAAGGCAGTTATTAACAACAATCTGTCGTCCATTTTCTGATGAGGTTGGGTCACCTTCTTTTATCGCGTTAAAACCATGTTCCGGACAAGAGACCATATCTCCGACCAAAGCCACCTGTAACCCATTAATAAACATCGTAGACGATGCTGTAGTCACTTTACCGCCATGCGTAGTTGCATCGCCTAAACAAACCATTCCAGACATAATATATCCTATTAGCAAAATTTTATTTGAAAGCCCCTGGCCGTAAACAAATAGTACGAACGATTTCATCCCAGAAAGCGATTATCTCCTCTTTACTTGATGAAGTAGGAGGATTGCTTTCGTTGTTTAGGTTTAGTATGAAGTTTGGAGTTTTATAACTTGAAGTCATTTCGTTAATAAATAAACTAAATCCATAACGCGGTTGATCTTTTGATGGTTGCACTCCGACAAGCAACAACTCCTCAGCGTTAAGACCATTAATATTCATGGTCCCCTTCTTTTCTATATGCCCTTGCAGCAGAAGGCTGGACAAACCACTAACTCTTTCCAGAGCAGTATTTTTTCGCGAATAAAGTTATCCGTTTCAGCAAAAAGTCTAATATTGTCAAGTTGGGGCTGACCAACAGCTCCGAATTTTTCTCTCTACCTGCTTCTGTATTATCAACCATAATAAAAGCGTCTGTAATACAGGAACCAGACGTTGTCGGAGTATCATCGCTTTTTCGACCACGAACTCTTGTCATTAATGACTGTATTTGACTAACATCTTTAGCAATATCATTTATTACAGGATCTCCGTCTCGCATTTCTTCGTAGCGAGGAGATGAGTCATTGGTAGTTTGCTTTTGTAGCTTAATGACTACCCCGTCACTATATAAGTATCCTTCCAGAATCCTTCCCATATCGTTAGAACCTGTAGTTTCATTTCTTTAAAAAATGACCCCATCCATTCCATCCTTTAAAACCCATGCTTTTTTCAAATATGGCATATTTTTAATGTCAATTGGCTGAGTTCTTTTTCGCGACGCTGAATCAGTTGAGTAAATGCAGGTCGATACATTTTCTTTGTCATCAGATAGGTGACATATATATCCTCTGGTCTGGATATTACCGCCGCCCAAATATTTTTATCCAACGGAGCAGAGTCATTATAAGCCGTAAAGGATGATGGCAGATCGAACATATAGCGTCCGACGCAGCAAGGTTTCATTTCAGAGTTTATTTTGTTCATGGCTACCTGCTGTGCTGACGTCAGTGTTTGTGGCGAAGGGTTGTAAGGACGGAAATACTGATATACCCCGACCCCCAGCGCGACCCAAACAGCAAAAAAATGACATTCCGTTTTATTTTATCCATTGTGAAGCCTCCCTGTTATTTATCTGCCATCCTTTCCGACCGGTTAAAACGCTCCGGGGCGCAGGCGTACACTACGGCTGATCGTGTCCCAGAAGGCGATAATTTCCTCCTTGCTGTAGGAGGTTGGTGACATGCGCTGATTATCCAGGATCAGCATAAAACCCGGAGTCTTGTAACTGGCCGTCATTTCATTGATATACATTTCAAATTGATATCGTGGTTCATTGTTGTCTTCCTGCAAGCCTGTTGCCAGAAACTCCTGAGCCTGCAGCCCGTTAACACTAAATGCCCCTTTTCTTTCTATTTCCCCCCGTGAACGGGAAATATTGCTTTTTATTTCTCCCATTCTGTCCAGCACCGTGTTTTCTTCACGCGTAAAGTTATCATTGGAAACCGAAACGCGTATATTGTCGAAAGTATTACTGATGAGTCCTATGTTAATATCCTCCCGATCCCTTGCCATCGGGTCGGTGGCAATAAACGCATGGGTGATACAGGAGCCAGGCTTTGTCGGAATGACGTCATTATCCCTACCGCTAATCCTCACCATCAGCGACTGCATCTGGCTGACATTACTTGCGACATAGTTCTGAATTGGATCACCATTGCGTTGCCTTTCATAACGTGACGCTGAATCATTGACAGTCTGTTTTTGTAGCTTAATGACTACGCCGTTAGTATACAGATACCCTTCCAGAATACGCATTGCATCCGCAGCGCCTTCATTTTCATTTCTTTCAAAAATCACACCGTCCATACCATCCGGCAACGGCCAGACCTTTTTCAAAAAGGGCATATCCTGAGCATCAATAGTTTCGCTTTCTCGCAGAGTCTTTTCACGCAATGTGATTAACTGCACAAAACCCGGATGATACATCTTCTTTGTTGCCAGATAGGTTTTATACATATCTTCTGGTCGGGAAATCACCGCCGCCCAGATATTTTTATCCAGAGACGCCGCGTCATTATAAGCCGTAAAGGAAGATGGCAGATCGAGCATATAGCGTCCGACGCAGTAGGGTTTCATTTCAGAGTTAATTTTGTTCATGGCTACCTGCTGTGCTGACGTCAGTGTCTGCGATGATGGATTGTAAGGACGAAAATATTGATACCCCCCATAACCCGCTGCAATTAAAGCAGCGAGGATGATGGCTTTGCTCTTTATATTATTCACGATATGCCAGCCCCGTATTCTTTACCTGTTGTGCAATTCTGATAATTGACCGCAGGGTAAACCAGCGCGCATCCATGGTGTTGTCAGATTTATACGCACCCTCATGGTCAACGCCCACCCCCAATTGAGCCTTTAACCCAGGAGAGCTGATCACCGCCGCCCTTACCGGTACTGTACCGTCGCCGTCTTCCGCCGGGGGCAATAATTCATATTTGCGGGTAACATAACCCTGGTCGGGCGTTTCCAGCGTTGCATAACGGATGGTCTTGTTAAATTTGTCTGCCGGGTAGAAGACTTCCCCCTGCTCGCTGACCTGCGAACGGTAAGCTTCCGGGGTATGTTTTCCACTTATGTCCTTCCAGTGCAGTTCTGCATACGAGGGGTATTTCTTCCCGTCATTTCCATAAAAGGCATAGGTATGTTCATGGTAATGCCCATTAAGTTTATCTATAAACTTACTGACATGATTGTTAATAATATTTTTGAAACGTCTCCAATCTTGTTCCAGCAATACCTTATCCCCGCTTTTATTCTCTGGATTAATAAAGCGTTCCTCGCATAAACCCCACCACTCCGATCTCTTAGTGTAGATTTCCGTGTACGGATCTGTCTGGGGCAACGGCTGCTGAAGACCCTCAACGTGAAACCAACCCATACCATATCCGTTGCCAGGCAGGAGCTGTAGAGGGCCCGGCGATTGCGCCAGTACAGGGGTCATTTCAGCGCCGCTGCTGCCAATCACCAAACCTATCGGCCCCGCCTCACCGGCTTTCATCCGCTTATAGGCCATTGGGGCACCACGATCCGGCATCACCCCGTGCACAATGCCCAGGATATTTTTCTGCCCGTAATTACCTTTCAGCAGTTCCGAATAGTAGCGGGAGACTAGCCCCCCCATCGAATGGGTCACAAGAATAACCTTTTCGCATTTGCGCCCGCTGGCTTTGTAATCGTTAATGATCTTATCAATACGCTCGACCAGCGCTTTTGCAGAATCCACATTCGACTGCAGCCAGTTGTAACCCACCGCATGGACCGGAAAAAGGTACTGATAGCTTAATGCCACTTCCGCTGGGGTTAGGTTACTCTCACCGATTTCTGCCCCCAATGCTTTATCCAGCAGCCTCTCACGCAAGGTCAGGCTACCATTTTTACTGGTCTTATTTTTTAACATTGTTTGGTTATCGTTCAGCGCCCCCTGGAGCCAAGGCAGGAAGGTGCCGTAGCTCATCGCCCCCACTTCGCCCCAGCCCCTCTCCCGGCGGGATTTAAAAAGCAGATATTCTTCAGGGCTTTCGGTCTCAATTTTCCCGCTGGGATCGACAACGGTTTTGGTGGGATCCAGTAATTTTTTTCTTTTCGCTGGCCCTCTTCCCATCCAGGGTAGCATGCTTGCCTCCCCGTTGACGGTCCAGACGGGTTGATTGTCATCGGGGTTCATCAGATTACTCCCCATCACCCCCGGTAGAAACACAACCGGGATGACTCTGTCCGGCATCTTATAAAGTTTGAGCCATTGCTCCTTGTCTTTTGGAGTAGCAATGACCTTATAGAGGGGATGACCGAACTTATCGTAGCCCAGCAGGACGTTATTATTTTCAGTGGTCTCACTCATCCGTTAGTCCTCATCCTTCAAGTTTATCTGTATTGACGCAGGATCCATTACACTCTGTTTTTCCCCACGACCAGATGCAGAGGTCATTAACTCCTGCACGGTGCCATCGCTGTGCGTCAGGCTGATTTTCTGGCCTGCGACAGGTTTATCAGAATAGGGCCACATTACTTCAGGCCCCATTTCAAATTCGCTGCTCTCCCAGCACTGTGCCGCCTGGCTCATACTTCGCCCACCAAACTTCTGCCACACCGCACCACGCTCAATTATCTTATCCGGTGCCGCACACTCCACTGTTCCGTCCGCAATGCGGATATAGCCACCACCGCTGGTCAGAATGATTTCCTGTTTCGCGCTGATAATCAGCTTTCCCTCGCTACTGCTGATACGGATGTCTTTTAGT
>NZ_DATBBJ010000028.1:0-17847 GCF_036271055.1 Scandinavium sp.
AACATCACCGATGCTGACTTCGCAACCGAAGCGTCAAGCATGAGCCGTAACCAGATGCTGGCACAGACTTCTATGTCCATGCTGAAGCAGTCCAACAGCATGTCTGGCATGGTCATGTCCCTGCTGGGTTAATCTTTACCCCCTTAGCTCATTTTTCGCGCCTGGAACCTCTTATCCAGGCGCTTTTTATTGGATGTGCTGAAAATCCCCATCTCCGCAAACACACCGCGATCACGACTGAAATGTCCGAAAAAATCCGTCAAAATCCACAAAAACCTTAATTGCACAAACAATGATCGGCTAAACAGTGTACTCTGTTCGCTGTACGCGTCGATTAACCAAACGCCGGATACCGGCAAGGCAGCAATATGACCGTTGAAAACTATTTGAAGCGACTGCGCAATGTGAATGAAGAGCAAATGCTGGAAAAACTCATTGCCCGTATTGAAGACAGTATCGAACCTGAATCTCAGGCCGCATTCCAGAAAGCCGCAGATAAACGCCGCGCAGAACTGTGTGATTATCAGTTCAGCCTGAACGATGACTTCGGCGAAGCGAAGGCTGCCAGAAGGTACTAACCCAACGCGCCGTTTCCGTTGCATTTTCTCCGACGAATCACCGAGATTGCCCTACACTTACAGAGGTAAGTTTTTAGGGAAATCTGTTCTGTTCGTGTGATTCACAAGAGATAATGCCATGGAATTAAAGGATTATTACGCCATTATGGGCGTGAAGCCGACGGACGATCTCAAGACCATTAAGACCGCCTACCGCCGCCTCGCCCGCAAGTATCACCCTGATGTCAGTAAAGAGTCCGACGCCGAAGCCCGCTTTAAAGAGATAGCGCAGGCGTGGGAAGTGTTGAGCGACGAACAGCGTCGCGCCGAATATGACACGCTCTGGCAGCATCGCAACGACCCACCATTCCGCCAACAGGCGCAAACTGAACAATCACAGACCTACAGCCAGCAAGAGTTCGACGATATCTTTTCGTCTGTTTTCGGCCAACGCGCCCAACAATCTCAGCAGCGGCAAGCCGCTCGCGGACAGGATGTGGAAATCGAAGTCGCTGTTTTTCTCGAAGAAACGCTCGAAGCGCATACCCGCCCCATCAGCTATAAACTGCCGATTTACAATGCCTTTGGCATGCTTGAGCAGGAAATCCCCAAATCTCTCAACGTTAAAATTCCGGCAGGCGTCGGTGACGGGCAGCGTATCCGCCTGAAAGGCCAGGGCACGCCGGGCAGTCACGGTGGACCAGCGGGGGATTTATGGCTGGTTATCCGCATCGCACCGCATCCGTTGTTTGATGTCGTCGGGCATAATCTGGAAATCGTGTTGCCGCTCGCACCGTGGGAAGCCGCCCTCGGCACCAAAGTCACGATACCGACCTTGAAAGAGCCGATTCTGTTAACCATTCCTGCGGGCAGTCAGGCCGGACAACGCCTGCGAATAAAAGGCAAAGGCCTGGTCAACAAACAGCATATCGGCGATCTATTTGCGGTTATCAAAATCGTGATGCCGCCGAAAGCCGACGAGAAAACGACTGTGCTGTGGCAGCAACTTGCCGACGCTCAACCTGCCTTCGACCCGCGCCAACAGTGGGGGAAACATCATGGCTAATGTCACCATTACGTTCACCGTTACCGAATTTTGTCTGCACACTGGCGTATCCGAAGAAGAACTGGATGAAATCGTCGGGCTCGGCGTGATAGAGCCCAATACCAGCCCGGACGAACATTGGTTGTTTGATGATCGCGCTGTCACCGTTATTCATCGTGCATTGCGCTTACGTCATGAACTGGCGCTGGACTGGCCGGGTATTGCCGTCACGCTGACGCTTCTTGATGAGAACGAACGGTTAAAGCAGGAAAATCGCCTGTTGCTTCAGCGCCTGCAACGCTTTCTCAACTGAACGTCAGCGCAATACAGCAGACAACATTTGACACAAAGCCAGCCTGCGGGCTGGCCCTTTTACATACCCTTCCCCGCCACCCGCTCTTATAATGTGTTCATCCGTTCTTTGAAGGCATTTTCCCCTCATGACGACATCTGTACTTAAGCGCGACTGGCGCATACCCGCCGCCGTTGGTCTGGCGGTGGTCATGCTGGCCTTTGCCTTGCAGCTCCACGCCCACTGGCCCGTCTTTATTCAATGGTGCCTGGCGACACAAATTACGCTACATCGCTATCTGGTGATGTATCTGCTGCAGCTCAACAATCATCAATACAGCGGCGGTGTCTGGTTATTGGCCGGGGCGTTTATTTACGGCGTGCTACACGCCATCGGTCCGGGGCATGGCAAATTTATTGTCACAACCTATCTCAGCACCCATCAGGAGAGCCAGTTAGCCTCACGGGTGGTACCTTTTATCGGCAGCCTGATGCAGGGCGTCAGCGCGATCCTGTTCGTGTTTATCCTCGCGGTGGGGATGAATCTGGCGTCAGGTGATTTGAGTGAAAGCCGCTGGTACATCGAGAAAATCAGCGCTGTATTGATCGGCAGCTTTGGCACGTACGTGATCTGGCAAACGCTCAAAAGCCTGCGACCTAAAAGATTACGTATTCGCAGCGCTATACCTCTGCACAATCACGCCGATGACTGTGGCTGCGGGCATCATGGCGTGGGTGTGGATGTCGCACATGCCGACTGGAAAACCCGGGCGGGTATTGTGATAGCCATCGGCGCACGCCCATGCAGCGGGGCCATTATGATTTTGCTGTTTTCTAACGCGCTTGGCATTGTCACGTGGGGAATTGCTGCCGTAATGGTCATGGCACTCGGTACTGCGCTGTCGATTCTTGGGTTATCTCTGGCGGTTCGTTACGCGCGTGAACGCACGGTGGCGTGGTTTGGTGAAGATTCGACACATATTCGCTGGCTGGTGCCTGCGGTGAAAATCCTCGGTGGGGCACTGATTGTGCTTTTCGCGGTGATACTGTTCCTGACCGTCATCCCGATCAGTGCCAACGGGGATTACATCGCCGCCGGGTGCTAGCAGTTGCAGCCCAATGGCATTATGTTTATCAGCTTGATTTTATGGTCATGCATACAGATATACTGCCGTCGGCTGCACCGAAAATTTTTCACTCTATTTCCTCCGCCCTCAATAATGTCTAATGTTCTGAAAAAAGACCAGACACATTCAGTCATACTCAGTTTTCTCTAAGCATCTAAAAACAGCACATTCAGTCAAGAAAACCACAATTACGCACTCATTGCTAAATTATTTAGCAAACATTATTACAATGCCAAAAACAAACCAAAATACAATGCACATAATTACACCTTTTCATTTTTGACTTCACCAACTCACCTTCATATACTCTCTTAAATCAATAGCAGTGCATTATATATTTTACTTCTATTGGTTCTTTCGTTCTTAATTTATTAAGAAGAACGGCATGCTCTTCTTTTTCACAGGGAATTATCACATGAAAAAAATAGCTTTTATGTTAGTGATAGGTTGTCTTAATTTTACAGGTTCAACATGGGCTTTAGCTGAAGATATCCCAGCCACATTGAATATCACGGGCACTGTCAATAATGCAAACGGTGGCTGCACCGTTTCACTTCGACGCCCAGGCATCATGGATCTTGGTACTCATAAACTTACCGACCTTCCTAACGAAGGACATTATAGCGAATCAATTTCTGGATATACCAACGTTGTCACTCTTTCTGGAGATAATTGTACCAACAAAAGCGGTACAACTATTGCACTGAAATTTATCGGTGATGCTGACAGCAATGGCGCAAGTTTTACTAATAGCTCCGTAGGGTCCGATGCTGCAACTGGAATCGGTGTCGCTGTATATGGCCCGGGTGGTTACACGCTCACGCCTAACTTTAGTGAAGTTCCCGCATTCGATAGCCAATATGTTTTCTCAGTCGGCATGGTTAAATTGAACGATAGTGCTCCAACACCCGGCTCCGTCACATCAAGTATTACCATCGAAGTGGATCGCATCTAAACGTTTTATAACCCATTACCCCACCGATAGAGTAATGGGTTAGTAACTGGAATATATTTATGAAGAAATATCATGCTGCGGTATTGCTAAGTCTGGCTCTGTTTTCAAGTCTTGCCAATTCATCATTAACATTAAACGCAGACCGTCTGGTATATAAGGAAAAAGAGGGTGATGCAACAGTAACCGTTCACAGTAACGAAGATCGTGCTTATCTTATTCAATCCTGGCTCGATAGCGGTGATAGCACGGTTATCAAGAAAATGCCCTTCGTCGTCACGCCACCTCTTTTCCGGCTTGGTGCAAAAAGCGACAACGTGATTCGTATTGTGTATCTGGGAAACGGACTGCCCGCCGATCGTGAAACTCTTTTGTGGTTAGATGTAAAAGGTGTTCCCGGACTCAGCGATGAAGAATCAAAAGTGGAAAACCGAATGGTGCTGGCGGTGAATAATCGTATTAAATTCTTCTTCCGTCCTGAAGGTGTAAAAGGTGATCCTGGTGAAGCGGCAAAAAAACTGAACTGGAGTGTCACAGGGAAAAGTGTCAATGTTAAAAACGACTCACCCTTTAATCTCGTGCTCAGCAAAATTAGCATTGATAAAGAAGAAATCCCGGTCTCAGTCGTTGACAACAATACGGTTATTTCGCCTTTTTCCAATAAAACATATCAACTTAAACATGCTCCTGCCCATGGTTCAAATGTCGAATGGGAAAGCGTGAATGATTTCGGTGTAACGTCCAAAACGTTTTCACAGGCTCTTAATTAAATAACAGGATGTTATGAGTGGTAAAGGAAAGGCGTGTTTAGCGTTATCAGTTCTTTTTTCTCAATCAGTCCTTGCTGGTGAGTATTTTGATCCAGGACTGCTGCAGGCTGTAAATGGAAACGCAGCCATCGGCGACACCACTATATTAAGTGAAGGTTATCAACCACCAGGTTCATATCGGGTACAGATCAATGTTAACGAAAAACCCAAACTGATTGCAGATATTCGGTTTGCACTTAATAAGAAAAAAGAGCTTACGCCCTGTTTTTCTTTTTCGGTTTATAAAAAACTTGGTGTAGATCTCAATAAAATCGCTTCGAATGCTGAGGACAACGATGTGAAAAATAGCTGCGTGGATATGCAAGAACAAGTTCCCGGTTCGAAGACAACGTTTAACTTTTCAAAACTCACATTGGATGTTTCTATTCCGCAAACCGTCTTGCAAGAGGAGCAGTTGGCAGGCGTAACCGAAGAGGAATGGGATGATGGGATTCCTGCGCTGTTAAGTATGTATCAGCTTTCAGGTCAGCAAACCCTTCATGGTCATTCAGAGAACTCTATTTTTGCTAATTTAACGAATGGAATTAATATTGGCCGCTGGCGCTATCGTAACAATTCTACGTTGAGCAATCAGGAAAGCTGGCAATCTCTTTCTAACTATGTTGAAACCGCCATCCGGTCCTTAAAAAGTGAACTGACGCTTGGGGATACCACGACCTCAGGTGATGTTTTTGACAGCGTATCGATTCGCGGAATTCAACTGAGTTCTGATGATGACATGTTGCCCGATCAGTTGACGGGTTTCGCGCCACTCATTCGCGGTATTGCCAAAAGTAATGCGCAAGTGACAGTGCGAGAGAATGGCAATGTTATCTATCAACGCTCGGTGCCGCCTGGCCCATTTGTCCTCCAGGATCTTGCTTCCGTTTCGAATGGCGGCAAGTTGGAGGTGACTATCCGCGAAGCGGATGGTTCAGAAACGCATACTACTGTCGCTTACTCCAGCGTCCCCCAATTACTTCGCGCACATCAGATGAAATACAGTTTGGCCATGGGTCGTTATCGCTCCAACGGTAATGCCATTGAGCAAGACCCACAGATCGTTCAGGCCGCGCTTTCCTGGGGTCTGCCCTTTAACATCACCGCCTATGGCGGCGCACAGTACCAGAACAAATACAGGGCGCTGAGCATTGGGCTGGGGTTGGATTTACAGCGTGCTGGCGGAATTGCGATGGATGTCACTCAGAGTTCTGCTCAGCGCGGTAATTCGCCCGAATATACGGGCGATATGCTGCGCCTGACATACCGCAATACGCTGCCCGAAACCGGGACGCAGATCCAACTGGATAATCGCTACTACCGGCGTAACTATTTATCACTAAGCGACTGGGCAGATTCGGAAACCCTGTTTGAAGATTCTCGGGTGAGCCGTGAATACAACCTGACCGTTAATCAACCGGTCACCAGTGACTTTAGTTTCTATACCACGCTTAGCCGTACGGCTAACAAAGACAATACCGTTTCGCGTTCCTTCCAGCTCGGCTGGAACGGTTCCTGGGGAAGGGTTAGTTACTCACTCTCAGGCAGCATGACGCGCAATGAAGGTGCTTCTGAATGGGATAAGCAACTGGCATTGACGCTCTCGGTTCCTCTGAGTGACTTTTTCCCGGCCACGCAGCCCATGTTGAACTACACTGGCACCACAGGACTGAAAGGAGATATCTCTCATCAGGTCGGGGTAACGGGCCGGGTAGGAGACAGGCAAGATCTCAACTGGAATACCCAGGTTTCTTATGCCACTCAACAGGGGCAAACGGATACTCAAAGCGGTTCAGCCGGATTTGATTATCAGGGTAATAATGGTCAGGTCGATATGACCTTCAATTCCGACCAAAACCAGTATGTATCCTGGAGTGCCTCCGGAAACGTTCTTGCGCATAAATCAGGCATAACGCTGGGGCGCTTCTCAAGTGGAAGTCAGGCACTGGTGTCGATCCCTGGAGCAGAAAACGTTTCATTAAGTGGCAGTCAGAATATTAGAACGGATTCGAGAGGGTTCGCCCTGATTCCAGACCTTCAGACGTATCACCGTAATGCCCTCAGCGTTGATCCCCAGGCGAGCAAAGGTGTTGATTTTGTCAGCACTGCAACCGAAGTAATCCCAACGAAAGATGCGGTGGTTCAGGCAAGCTTCAAGGCCATTAGTGGTCGTAAGGTCGTGATGACAGTGAAACATCATGCCGATTTTCTGCCCTTTGGAACAAAGGCACACATTGAAGGCAACGACGATAGCTGGTATGTCGGCGACCAGGGTCAGATTTACATTAATTCTGCGCCAGATGCTGGCGTGATTAATTTCAGTTGGGGAAATACCCAGCGCTGTTCGGCACCGTTTACTCTTCCTGCGAAAGACTCTGTGAAAATTGCGGTCGCATTACTCAACGTGGAATGTCGGTAAGGAAGCCTTTATGATTATCCAAACTTGCAAAATGATAATGGCCTGCCTGTTAGGTATAACGGCCTTTACTGCCTCAGCCCATGAATGCCAGCCCAATGACCGTTCTGCACCCGTGAATCTGACGGTGCCACTGACTGTACAGATGCCGACTAAATCTGGTACAGCGCCGGTTGGAAGCGTGCTTTTCGTTAAAGAGGCCTCTTTAGCGCAGTGGACAGGCACACATCGTGAAATCAGCCCGACATGCTTGAGCGCCCTCAAGCGTTGGCTGAACGGCAGAATGAATACCATGCCTGCGGGGAAGAATATTTTTAGCACGGCCATTCCAGGCGTTGGGCTGAGGATCACTGTAATTTATGACAAACCCGGTGCAGCCCGCCAGGAGTGGGTATTACCGTTCAATACTCTGCTGAATGAAAACACTCAGACCGTAGTCAATACTGATGAGATTAACATTCGTCTGGAAGTTGTGAAAACGGGAGCCATCAGTGGCGGGAATATTAATGTTAATCTTCCTTCGCTGATTTCATTCAGCGATCGCTCATTGATTATTAATTTGTCGCTTAATGTGTTAGCGGCCAGGGCTCAGTGTTCAATTTTGCTGGCTCAGCCACAAATAGAATTACCGCCGATTAGCATGAAAGACATCGAAAACAACGTGCATAACAATGCCTACCCGGTCGAGATGAATTTACAGTGTCTAAACACCAGGCAGGCCAGTATAGATATTGAAGGCGCGACGAATGAAACAACACCTTCGGTGTTTAATAATATTGTTTCTGAACATTCCGCAACCGGCGTTGGGATTGAGATGCTTTATAACGGTAGCGTGATGACGCCACACCGTCCTGTTGAGATAATTATGCCTCAGCAGCACTTAAGCATTCCGATCCCGTTAGCAGTACGCTATGCAAAATCAGGGCCGGTAATTACCAGCGGGAAAGTCAAAGCACAAATTACATTGCGCATTAATTATCTTTAACCCAATAGCATCGAAAAACAGGGAAGATATCTTATTTCATTCTGAGATGAGATGCCTTCACCTATTTTATTGTAAACTCTATAAGGATATTTTTTGTGAAAAAATCAATTTTAGCAATGGCTGTATCAGCAATGTTCATGGTAAGTGCTGCCCAGGCAGAAACAAACCCGAACGATGTCTCTGCCGTTCTGACCGTGTCCGGTACCGTTACCGAAAGCCAGAACTGTGCCGTTCAGCTCAGCCAGAGCTCGGTTGCACTGGATGCTGACGTCACTACCCTTCAGGCTCAGGGTGCCACCAATAGCCAGGTGTCAGGCGTAAGCTTATCTATTGACGGCTGTAGCGCACTGGTCACAAAAGGTCAGTTGGCATTCAAATTCATTGGAACCGCTGACGATGCACTAGGGACTTCTCTGGCAAACAGCAGCACCGGCGAAGGCGCTGCTTCCGGGATTGGTATCGCGTTGTATGATGTCATCGGCAATGTCGTTAATATCAATAGTGACACAATGACCGTCAATGCTAATAACGTCAATAAATTAGGATTAGGTCTGGTCAAACTTGATGGGCAAGAAGCAACCGCAGGCTCGGTTCAGGGCTCATTGACTATTCAGGTCGAACGTCTGTAATGCATTATCCCCTCGCCCTCAGCGAGGGGATATCTACGACCGATTTCTGAATTTAATTTTCAGCCATCACCGCAATCATCAACACATAATATTATGAACCATTGTAACTACACTTATTCTTAATGTGATCAGCAAGTTGCCTTTTCGTTATATTAACCTAAAGAAAAAGTAAACAATCATAATATTACCCCGATGGCACCATTGAAAAATAAAACAGATATTATCGATAACCTTTTTCTAAGCGAGACCATTCATGAAAAAGTTACTTCTTGCCTTTTCAATAGGCTGCACCTTGTTCACCAATGCGCTATATGCGCAGGATGTAGTCCTTGGTGGAGATCAGTCATATGACATGATTATTGAAGGAAGATTACAACCTGCAAAGGTAGCCAGTTGTACCGTATTAATGAGCAAATACGTTGTTCAGCTGCACCATGATGAACACAGCCTGCCACCTCAGGATCACGCGCCCAACTCCCTATTGGCGCAAGACCGTATCTATATTTTCTTTGGCGGTGATTCCTGCGATAAGGAGGAAGGCTATAAAAATATAGGCTTAAAATTCCTCGGTACGACGGATAACGTAATGGGTAATGTTCTTGCAAATACCGCGACCGGCAGTAATGCCGCTCAGGGTGTAGGCGTACTTCTGTCAGATATGTTTGAGAAAGCGATTACGCCTAACTCCAGCATCGTTCGCGTTCCAGGAGCTAGTACAGACGGTACTCAGGTAAAAGGTGATGCATCAATTCCGGTCTATTTTACGCTGGTTGGCTTGAAAGGCCAGGAACCTACACCGGGTGATATTCAGACCAATATGACCGTTCAGATTGAACGCCTGTAACCACCTCGCCTCGTTAAGGACTTATTGGAGAATCCAATTGAAAAAGACAAAATTTTCGACGCTACTGCTCTCAGGCCTGTTACTTGCCTGTGCTGGTCAGGCAAATGCTGAAGGTAATGACGCCTCAGCAACGTTATCAATCAGCGGAACGGTACATTCCACTGATTTCGCTTGCGCGGTTATGGTCAATAAAGGCCAAATATCACTCATTGAAACCCCTGATGCGCTGATTAAACAGGGTGATAATGCCACTCACCCCGTACAAGTGAAAGTATCCATAAATGGTGGTGATGAGTGCCAGGCGCTGGTAGAACAGGGTCGAATGGCCTTCAAAGTTGTCGGTGTTGCCGATAATGCGGAGGGTACTACGCTGGCAAATCGCCTCAGCGATGACAGCGCTGCCAAAGGCTTAGGGATCGGTATTTTTGACGAAGACAACAAACCGTTCAATGTTAATACTGGCAAAATTACCAAAGGCGAAACCATCTTTGGTTTTCAGGTCGTCCAGTTGTCAAACCAGAGCGCTGTAGAAGGTAACATCAATACAGTGGCGTCAATCCAGATCGAACGCCTGTAATATCAACTACCTGATTAGTGGCCTGACAAACAGGAATAAAAAAACGCCTCTCATTTGAGAGGCGTTCTTGCAGAAGAAGACGGTAAAAACTATTCGTTGATACGTGGATGCTGATCCACCAGACGAATACGTTTTTCCTGCAAAGCTTCAATCTCTGCGTCCAAATCTTCAATCTTCTGCTCGATATTATCGTGATGCTCTCGCAGAATTTCCTTCGCTTCCTGCATATCAGACGCCGCAGGCGTAGCCCCTTTCAGCGGCTGATTGGCGGTCTCTTTCATCGTGATACCGGTCAGCAAACCGATAACGGCTACCACCATCAGGTAGTACGCAGGCATCATCAGATCCTGAGTATATTCCACCAGCCATGCAGCAAGTGTCGGCGTCAGACCGGCAACCAGAACTGAAATATTGAATGCACTCGCCAACGCGCTATAGCGGATATGCGTCGGGAACATTGCCGGCAGCGATGAGGCCATCACACCAATAAAGCAGTTGAGGATCACCGCCAGCAGCAGCAGCCCGGCGAATATCAGCGCAGTCACGTTGCTGTTAATCAGGATAAAGGCCGGAATAGAGCACACAAACAGCAGGACGCTACCCACCAGAATAAACGGACGACGACCGAAGCGATCGCTCAACATACCGATAATCGGCTGCACAAACAGCATACCGACCATGATCGCGATGATAATCAGCACGCCGTGGTCTTCTGAATAATGCAGGTTATGCGACAGGTAGCTCGGCATGTAGGTCAGCAGCATGTAGTAGGTGACGTTGGTGGAAATCACCATCCCTACGCAGACCAGCAGCGCGCGCCAGTGTTTAGTGGCAATCTCTTTAAACGAGACGCGTGGACCGTCCTGAAGACCCTGACGGTCGCCCTGCTCCAGTTTTTCAACGTGTTGCTGGAACGCAGGCGTCTCTTCCAGGGCATGACGCAGATACAGGCCGATCAAGCCTAGTGGCAGCGCCAGGAAGAACGGTAAACGCCAACCCCACTCAAGGAAGTTATCTTCACCGACGACGGTGGAAATCAGCACCACCAGGCCCGCGCCGAGCACAAAGCCCGCAATCGAACCAAAGTCGAGCCAACTGCCCATAAATCCGCGTTTACGGTCCGGGGAATATTCAGCGACGAAGATAGAAGCACCCGTGTATTCACCGCCCACCGAGAAGCCTTGCGCCATCTTACACAGCAGCAGCAGGATCGGTGCCCAAATGCCAATGAGCGCATACGACGGTATCAGGCCGATACAGAAGGTACTGAGCGACATGATGACAATGGTGATGGAGAGTATTTTTTGGCGACCGTACTTATCGCCGAGCATCCCGAAAAACAGGCCGCCGAGTGGGCGGATCAGGAAGGGAACGGAAAATGTCCCCAAAGCGGCAATCATCTGAACGCTAGGGTTAGCGTCCGGGAAGAACACCTTACCCAGCGCGTAAGCCACAAAACCGTAAACGCCGAAGTCGAACCATTCCATCGCGTTGCCCAGCGACGCGGCGGTAATCGCCTTGCGCAGCTTGCCGTCGTCGATGATGGTGACATCACGCAGCGTGATCGGCTTAACTTTTTTCCTTTTAAGCATGTTGTCCTCGTTAACTATCGCCGTGAGCGCACACAGAGGGATACGAACACAAGGGTTCGTGTGAGTGCGGTAAAGGAGCGGCGAATTGCTGTGCTCCTCATTTCAAGCGTAGCAGGTTTACTTACACTGGCTGGTTATAGCCTGTACAACCGAACCTGTTGACGCCTGCTCTGGCTGTAAAAGAATCTGACCAAAACTTCAATTCAGGAAGTTGTTATGCGTATTTCCTTACTTACCCTAACAGTGTTTATAAGTGTGATCAACTTCACGGAAAATAATGCTTACTGTTAAGTTGGTTCAGGAAGCGTCAATAAGTTCAAATTTAAATTACCCGTATTTTTGATTGCGCATTTTCCCGCCATGAGAAAAACCTCAGTCACACCAGTGGATTACCCATTCACAAGCCTGATAATAATTAACGACCTAAGTAGTTTGCTACGACATTTCTTTACATCTAATTC
The DNA here is from genome assembly GCF_036271055.1 of Scandinavium sp. GTDB lineage: Bacteria > Pseudomonadota > Gammaproteobacteria > Enterobacterales > Enterobacteriaceae > Scandinavium. The sequence goes on from NZ_DATBBJ010000028.1 coordinate 12,286, forward strand.
ACAGCAAATCAAATAATAAACGCAAGACAAACCTTTCCTTTAAATATGTGATCCACACAACTAAAACCATGTTTCATTTTCATTGAATCAATATTCCAATGATCGCATTATATCCCCAGAGCATTAATCCGCTGATAAAAACAGCAGTAACGTCAAGCTACCACTGGTTCATTTTGCTCGCATAAACAAACAGATACCCGATAAACACTCGGCTAATTTGTTGAATACCCTTCTTTTATGTCTTCCCGTCGTCAACGGCAATGGGAAGTGAGGATAGAAAATGAAAATCAAAGCCACGATCGAACGAATCCCTGGCGGAATGATGCTTGTTCCCCTGCTTCTGGGCGCGGTGTTAAATACGCTTGCACCGGATACAGGGAATTATTTTGGCTCATTCACCAAAGGAATGATTGGCGGGACCGTGCCGATCCTGGCTGTGTGGTTTTTCTGCATCGGGGCTTCGATTGATTTGCGTGCAACCGGCACGGTGCTGCGTAAATCTGGAACTTTGGTCCTCACAAAAATCGCCGTCGCGTGGGTTGTAGCAATGATCGCCGCGAGCTTTATCCCGGAAGGCGGCATTCAAACCGGCTTCTTCGCCGGATTGTCGGTGCTGGCACTGGTTTCCGCGATGGACATGACCAACGGTGGCTTATACGCCAGCCTGATGAATCAGTACGGCTCGAAAGAGGAATCAGGGGCGTTCGTGCTGATGTCGCTGGAGTCCGGCCCATTGATGACGATGGTTATCCTCGGTTCTGCAGGTCTCGCCTCTTTTGAACCACACCACTTCATTGGTGCCGTGCTGCCATTCCTGATTGGCTTTGCCCTCGGCAACCTTGACCACGATCTTCGCGCCTTCTTTAGCAAAGCAACGCCGGTCCTGATCCCGTTCTTCGGCTTCGCGTTGGGTAACACCATTAATCTGAGCGTGATTGTGGACACAGGCCTGTTGGGTATCGTGCTCGGCGTGGCGGTGATTATCATTACCGGTATCCCACTGATTATTGCGGACCGCGTGATTGGTGGCGGAAATGGAACGGCGGGAGTGGCGGCCTCTTCAGCGGCAGGTGCTGCGGTCGCGAACCCGGTGATTATTGCGCAGATTAATCCGGCCTTTGAATCGGTTGCCGCTTCGGCAACGGCACTGGTGGCCGCGAGCGTGATTGTCACCGCGATTCTGGTCCCGATAATTACCGCGCTGTATGCCAAACGCTTTGGTCATGTTGAAGCGAAACAGCCGGAACCGGTCGTTGAAGAATCCCTAAATCATTAATCTTTCCATGCCGGGCGGTGGCTAAAGCCTTGCGCGGCCTACAAATGACCGTTATATCACTTGCGCGGGTCTGCATTGTGGGCCCGCGCAAGCGCAGCACCGCCGGGCAAAATCACTCAAGCCACAACCTTCTCATCAACAAACAACTCTTCAATCATCGCATCAACCAGCCTTGTGGCTGAACAGAGACGCGGCATGCCGAGGGCAACCGGCTGCCATGTTTGCGTCACAGACCAACACACCGGCTGGCGCACAGCATCACAATCACTGCCCAACCAGGCCAACATCTCTTTGTGATCCATCAGGCCCACTGACGTCGGCGAAGCCAACCACTGATGATAAAAATGGCGAGTTTCCGTCGCCGCGCCAATTCCTTCGGCAAGATATTGTGCCGCCATCGTACGTAAACTGTCTTTCAGCAAGCCGCGCACTTCGGTATTTGCCAGCCGCCACGCATCACCGAATGCGCCCCAGCGCAGTTCCTCGAGCGCGATATAACAGCGCCCTGCCAGCGACCAGCCGTCATACTGCCCGGCATGCCAGCGGGTAAACACTTCATCGCTGTGTGCGCCGGATTCCACCATCAACCCACGCTGCGTTAAGGCGCGTTGTTTGTACTCCGCACGCTGGCTGAATTGTTCGCTGATCAGGCCAAACTGTTGGCGAAGCTCAGGCGAACCGTGGCTTCGGGTCTGGAGAAGTTGCAGGTAACGACACATACGCGTCAGGGCTAAATGCCCAGGATCGAACTGGCTGGCGAGTTTTTCCGCAAGCCCGAGGCGCATCGCGGGATTGTCGCTAAACAAACCCGCCACCGACCACGGACGTAGCTGCGTTTGCGCCACGATTTCATTCATCAGGCGTTCACGAAACTGCTGTTGTTGTGGCGCAAGCGTGTGCTGGCGTGGGTTTTCAATGCCCAGCACCAGATCCACCATAAATCGGGCATGGAGAGATTCAAGCCAACGGCCTGGTCCCTCCAGCAATCGCGTGTTCATCTCTGTTCAGCCGCAAAAAGGGTTTGAATGTCATCACGCAACAGGCGTGCATCCTCTTCAATCCAGCGAACCGTCGCCAGGCACTGCGTGAGTTGCAGGCAAAGGGCGTTTACTGTGGACTGATGCTGCTGGCGTAACGTCAGACTCTCCTGCAAATTTTTCTGCAAACCGCTGAGGCTTTGTGAAAACTCTGCAAAGAACGTCACCATTCCCGCCGTAACAGAGACATCGACTTGCGCCGCCAAAGCTTTAAGGATTTGTGCACAAAAGGTCGACACGCTGTCGATGATTCTGCCTTTAATGGCATTGACATCAATCACATATCGCGTTTTGGTCATCACATAATCATCCCAACCCCAGTTGGGGTTGTTCAGCCAGCGGCTAACCGTTTCGCGCATTCCGCTGCGCAAAGAGCCCATCGGTAAATCTTCTGTGGCGATTGTGCCGTTAAACCACTGCGGCATGGTTATCTGTAGCGAGCCGGACTGAAACACCGGCAGCGTGATCCGCGTGCGGAACCCGGCGCGGTGCAGCTCCTCTTTCACATGGGATTCAATCGGCTTGAGCGCATCATCCAACGAACGGCTGAGCGAAGTTTCAAGCTGGCTAAAACGCAGCGACAACTCGCGGATAATTGCCTGCTGACAGGCAAACACGGTGCTTTCGCAATCGGTACGAATAATATTGAGCAAGCGATTCGCCTGCACTTCATCTTCCAGCACCAGCTCACCCGTGTCGTCCTGTTGTGACCAGCGTAAATCCGCGCCATTGGCGGCGCTCATCAGTTGTAAATTTTCCGCGCTAAAACTGCTGTCGATCAGTTGTAAAATTTCAGCCTGTTGCCCGGCAATAAAGACTTCGGAAGCGTCCATCGCCTGCTCGACTTCATGGGTAATTTCTTCACTCACGACCCGCTGTCGTACCTCAAAATGCGCCATATCTTCTTCAAGACGCACGATATTGTCCTGGAGCTGTTCAGCAGCTACGGTCAGACCTTGCAAGCGAAATTCAAGAAAATCGCGGACGTTTTGCGCATAGTTCAGCAATTTATGCGAAGCAGAACGCAGTGCAAACAATGAGGCATTCGCATGGGCGGCATGCAGCAGCATGTTGATCGGTTTTTCAAACAGCGAATCTTCCCACAGCAAATCGGCGGCGTGACGGATATGGGTCACATCATCCAGATCGGCGGTGCGCCAGCGACGTCCCAGCGCCGCTTCGGCAAAATCCTGTACCCAGCGCTGTTCCTGGTGATCGGGTAATTTCCCGTTGCTGTTTAATTCATGGCGCGCGCGATTGGCGAGATAACCCCACATCGACGACACAGGAAAGATCCGCCCCGGCGTGATGAAGCCTTTCATCAGCGTGCCGGAGATCATCGCCCGCACCTGATCTTCGTCGTCGCTGTTTCTGTCTTTCTGATCGAATTTATTCACCAACGCGTACAGCGGCACCGATTTGCTGACAGCGGCAATGGCCTGGCGCACGTCATGATCGGAAATGGATTTCAGTTGGGTGTAATCCATCACCGCCAGCACCGCCGACGCACGCGCCAACTGCTCGTTGAGCATTTTTTGCAGATGCGGTTGCCCGGCTTCATTCGGCCCCGGCGTATCCAACAGCGTCAACTGGCCTGCGTTTTCCCCAAGCCCCGCAAGGTGCACAAACTCCACTTCAATAACCGGGATATGCTCAATCGCCGCGTAATCCGCAAACGGAAAATCGACATCCATTGCTCGGGAAAGACGAACCAGATCGTTCAGACTTTTCAGACACTGAAAAATAGGTTGCGCGCCAAGATAATGTTTTTCAAACGAAACACCGCCCACAATACGTTCGAGCAGCGCGTTCATGTCCTTATCCATTTCCAGTTTGAGCGCCAGTTTCGCCCGATCAATATGATGAAGCCGCTCCTGTAATTCATGCATCAGGCGTTCAATGGGTTTGACGTGAATAAAATTTAGCTCGGGTTCTTTCTGACCCGGAGTATGACGAATAAGGGTAGGTAACGCGGTCATCGGGCGATTTCGGTTAGGTAAAACCTCAGTCCCGACAATGGCATTAATGGTGGTGGATTTCCCCGCTTTCATTGTGCCAACAATCGCCAACACCATTTCCAGACGGGTAATTTTACGTAGCTCGTTATTCAGCGTGTCCTGCTGCGTGCTCAACAAATGGCTTCCCGGATTGCGGACATGGGCTCCCCCCGGCACGCCAGACTCACTCTGTGCGCCGCCCACCATATTGCCCGGAAGTCCATTGACGGTATCAAGATGTCGTAATGCCAGTTGCAGCAAGCGTTCCGCTTCCTGACTCAATTCAAATATTGTCTGTGTGTACATGGTTAAAGTATTCCCTTAACGCAAATTTTATAACTTTTTATTTGTCAGACTTTTTATATCCCGATTTTATTTTTTATATAATTATCCGTACCACGAAGGAAAACGCAGTACGTAAAAAAACAGGAGATATACAGATTAGCGCTATAAACGACATTAGGCAGGATATATTGCATATAAATTTCCTGGCGAAATGGCGTAGGTAAGATAGCGCTGAGTAATAATCAGAAATGCGATCCTCAACATAACCTAAACTGCATAACTCGGCAATTTCGAAACATGAAAATCTGTACAAGCGAGGACAAGCTGTACAGGGCGGGCAGCAAATAGTCCCGACAACCGTAAGGACATGCGATATAATGAGTCATACTTTTAGCGCTCAGCGGCGGTTTGCACGGTCTGTGGCGCATTTTCAATTATTACGAGGTTCCTATGTCTCTGCCACATTGCCCAAAATGCAACTCCGAATACACCTATGAAGACAACGGCATGTTCATCTGCCCTGAATGCGCCCACGAGTGGAACGACGCGGAGCCTTCCCAGGACAGCGATGCGCTTATCGTGAAAGATGCCAACGGCAACCTGTTGGCCGATGGCGATAGCGTGACCGTAGTGAAAGATCTGAAAGTTAAAGGTGCCTCTTCGATGCTGAAAATTGGCACCAAAGTGAAGAATATCCGTCTTGTTGAAGGCGATCACAACATCGACTGTAAAATTGACGGTTTTGGCCCGATGAAGCTGAAATCCGAATTCGTGAAAAAGAACTGATCCCTGCTCCTGAGGCAGTATTGCCGGGTGGCGGCTTCGCCTGACCCGGCCTTGTATTATCCCTTCCGTGCAGAGAGAACCGGCCAGTTCTCTCTGCCATGCAGTCCGGATGCCGTACCCGGCCTTAGATCCCCGAATCTGTGTCGTAGATAATTTGCACCGGACTGCGCTTCTCCACATC
>NZ_DATBBJ010000029.1:0-1935 GCF_036271055.1 Scandinavium sp.
ATAACGGAACCGCCTATGTTGGCTGATTCTGCCTGGATGGCGCATCGCGGGCTAGGGCTAGCGGGTGGGAACTCGAAGTTTTTGACTTCGGGGCAGGAAAAGTCGCCGCCCAAACATTGTAGATTGCCCCAATTGTTGCCCTAACAAGGCTTAGCATTCCCTTAGCCCGCAAGTCATCTAAAAAGCTTCTCCGCTGTTTTGTGTGGGTAGTTGGAGTTAGTTAATAACTGGAAGCTCGAATTTGAGGCGGGCAGCTCGCAGATAGGCAGCAGTCCGGAAATAGATAAAATTCTTAAAGCCACGAGCCATCCTCTTGGCTAGCTGGATGATACCGTTGACGGCCTCAATAGCCGCCGAGGTCAGCCCGGTGTTGAAGTAAGCGAGGATACCCTCCCAATGCTGGCGGACGGTCTTGGCTAAGGCACGGAAGGGTTCCAGCCTGCTGCGCAAGGCCCAGCCACACCACCAGTTAAGTTGGCTCTCGGCCGTAACCTGATCGGGGCTAGCGTAAATGGCTTGCAGCGTCTCGCGTAAGGTCATGGCTCGTCCAAGCTTTGTGTACTGCAGGCAGAGGGCTCGTCGCTGCTTCTGGCGCTCGGCACTCAGATTCCAGACGTTGCCACGTAGGCTCCAGAGTGAGCCTTTGAGCTCGGCTCCATCGTGCTGAAGTTGCCGACGTACCGACTCGAGTGCCTGACCGGCCAGCAGCATCACATGGAACTTATCGAAGATGATCTGAGCCTGAGGAAAATGCTCGGCTGCTCCCTTCAAGTAGGCTGGACTCATGTCCATGGCGATGGCTTGGATTTGGGCTGGATCACCCCCATGCTCGCGCAGTGCCTGAGCAAAGCAGCCGAGCGCTTCGGAACTGCGCCCTTCGACCATCAGGAGCAGCCCCGTGCCGTCGCAATCCAGCACGTTGGTTACGTAACGGTGCCCCCGTCGGGCGCTAGTCTCATCGACGGCGATTCGGCGCACCGTGCTCCAGTCGCGCCGTGCCTGAGCTTGCTCAACGTAATGGATCAGCACCCGCCACAAACGTGTATCGGTCTCCTGCAACAAATCGGCCATCCCATCGACGGGCATCTCGGCGCTTAAGAGCATGACAAGAGCTTCCATCAACAAGGTAAAACCGCTGCCTTCGCGCGCCCAGGGCACCTGTACCTGATGGACCCCGTCCCGACGACACCAGGTGCGTGGCACCTTGGCCACTAGTTCGCAGCGATACTGGAAGAAGTTTAAGTGCCGCCAGCGTCTCTCGATGGTGTCGTGGACTCCACACAAGGCTTTACACTGCGGACACTCAAAATGTTCCCCTGGTACGTGCTCCAGTCGCAGTTCCAGGCGTTTTGGTTCTCCCTCAAAGCGGCATTGGGCCACTCGCCATTGTCGGCCCAGGCCCAGCGCTGCGGTAAAAAGTTCTTCTGGTGTCATCCTTTCTATTCCAGTCCACGATCACCCAAAACGCAAATGGCTGCTTGCCGCCCGAACAACGGCTTTTGCGCTTGACAGCCCGTGGCGAGGAACGAGCCAAGCGCTGTCGAACGCAAAATGCAGTTACCTCCTCCAGCGCGGAGCGAAGCCTGCTCAAGAGAGAAACGGAATAAATGGCAGGGGCCCGCCTCCGGCGGGAAGGATGCCGTTTATGCCGGATTCGACCTTGAGCAGGCGTAGCGCAGCGCTACGTGGCTGAGCCCGCCTAACTAAGTTACCCACAGAAAACAGCGAAGAGCCACAAAAGACCTCATAAAGCTTGTAAAGGGGATGGTCAACGGTGGTGTGTTCGTGAATTTCCACGGCAAGCGATCTGCGATGGAGATCGCGAAGCGGGTGCGTCCACGCTAATTGCGATGTGACCTGACTATTGCACTTTAGTGCTAAAGGATTAGCACCTTTGGTATAGAGATATTGTCAAAAGTTGTGTTTTGGTAACAG
>NZ_DATBBJ010000030.1:0-3016 GCF_036271055.1 Scandinavium sp.
TCCTGGCACGCTTCAAGGAGGTGGCGTTAACCAACCGCTGTCTCGCCCGTTGTCGGTCGCGCTCACGCTGCTGGTGGTTTCTGTATTCATTAACTACGTTGATCGCGGCAACCTTTCGATTGCAGCGCCGTTGCTGAAAAATGAGCTGGGCATCTCAGCATCACAATTAGGCATCCTGCTGTCCGCGTTCTTCTGGACGTACACCGCTATGCTGTTTGTGTGCGGTTGGTTTGTTGATCGCTTTGATCCGAGTCGGCTGCTGGCGCTCGGCTTTTTGATATGGTCGCTCTCCACTGCAGCGACCGGAATGGTGCGCGGGTTCACCATGTTGGTCCTAATGCGCCTAATTCTAGGCATGGGAGAGTCGGTGGCATTTCCATGCTACTCGAAGATCCTAGCGCGGCATGTGCCGGAACATTCTCGCGGGTTCGCCAACGGCGCGATCATTGCTGGAATGAAACTTGGCCCGGCGGCTGGGACACTTGGAGCTGGCCTGTTGATGGCAAATTACGGATGGCGGCCGGTCTTCCTGGGAATTGGCCTGGTAAGCCTGGTCTGGTTGCCTGCCTGGCTGAAGTGGATGCCGGGTGGCGACACACGCGCGCAGCGAGTTGGCCCGTCTCCTCGTGTGATCGACATTTTGCGAAAACGTCCGTTTTGGGCCACTGCCGCTGGCGCTTTCTGTTGCGCATATCCCCTATATTTCACCATCACCTGGCTTCCGTTTTATCTCGTCCACGAACAGTATCTCTCCTTGCAGGACATGGTGAAGGTAGCTGCGCTGTATTATACAGTCGATGCCGCAGCGGCCCTGGCTACAGGCTGGGTCACCGACTTCTGGATTCGTCGAGGCTTGGCCGCCGGTGTGATGCGCAAGACAGCGATGACTCTGGGATGGACCACGGCAGCCGTCGGCCTTCTAGGTTGCTCGTCGGCGGGTCCGCATTCGTATTTAGTGTGGCTGATGGTAGCCGCGGTAGGATTGGGAACCGGGAATGCAAACATCTGGGCGTTTACGCAGACGCTGGCCGGACCGCGAGCAGTTGGAAGGTGGGCGGGTTTGCAAAACGGGTTCGGAAATTTTGCAGGTGTCATAGGACCAGCATTAACCGGCTTCACCGTGGACTGGACTGGTCACTTCCAAGTAGCAATCGGAATTACCGCTGGTGTATGCCTGCTCGGTGCCTTGGTATGGCTGCTTTTACTCGGAGAATTCAAGGAGGTAGCCTGGGCGCAACCTGCAGCCGCGTTAGCGCGGCCAGTTGAATTCATTTAAGGCAGTTTAGGAGGTCGAATGGTAATAAGTTTTACTAAATCAACCAACGGTGCCCGCACTCCTTACGCGCTCGGCTATACGGACGCCGAGCACGAGCGCCTGATTCGACAGGCTGCGATCAATGCTCCTATCACCGAGCGTTTTTTCCGCGAAGCAGGCATCGGACCCGGTCAGCGTGTTCTCGATATTGGCTCGGGCGTGGGTGATGTAGCAATGTTAGTAGCTCGTATAGTTGGTCCGTCTGGGGAGGTGGTCGCCGTCGAGCGTGATGCGAGCTCGATTGCGCGAGCCAAGCCCCGCTTAGCTGAAGCTGGACTGAACAACGTGAGCTTCACGCAAACCGATGTAAACCAGATTGGTAGCGACAAACCCTTCGATGCAGCCGTCGGCCGTTTCATTCTAATGTTTCTTCCCGATCCTGTTTCTGTCTTGCGGCGCGTCTCCGGATTGGTTCGCGCTGGTGGTGTGCTGGCCTTCCAGGAACCCTCCTGGATGCCGATGCTTGCCCTCGGCGATCGGCTGCCGCTTTGGTCTTGCGTTCTTCGTTGCATCCATCAGACGCTATTGCGCTCTGGCGCAAACCCCGAGATGGGACTCGCGCTGTATCCCATCTTTCAAGAGATCGGTCTGCCTGCGCCGAACGTGCATCTTGAGATACCGCTGGGCAGCAACATGGATTTTTTACGGGTGATTGCTGACCTGGTCTGGAGTCTGCGACCATTGGCCGAACAACATGGTGTTTCTCTCGAAGAGTTGGGGAACCTTGATACGCTTTGTGACAGGATTGCTGCCGAGATTACGGCGGCGAATACCGTTGTAAGTGTCGTGCCGCTGCTTGGCGCTTGGTCACGCAAGCCGAACTCTGGCGACGCCTAGAAAGTCACGATGTTTGCAAAGTCGCGAGTGCCTACGCGGTTCTTGCCGGGTTTTCAGCAGCGCAATCCGCCAGCGAGTATCTGAAAATGACTGAGGCTGAAAAATGAGTATACGCCATGGGAGCGGTGAATGGAATGTATAACGCTCCGCTTTTCGGTGCTCCTGAAAATCGCACAAAGTGGTTTATCGATTATCTAAAGGACATGACTAATGAACAAGTGGCTGCCATCATTACTAAGTTCTTGAACGACAATCCCGAACGCTGGCACGAACCGCTAAATTTACTCTCCTATCTTGCGATAGAGCACGCCTACAACAAGGCTCATTCCTCGCGTGAGAGATGAAGGTCGAGCGTTTACGATGTTGCTGGCAACGTGATAGGGACGCACGAGCACAAGGACGATTTTTAGAAGTGGTAGTCCGGCCACGCCCGCTGCGGCAAACTTTTTCTGTAACGTCAGGGAACCATTATCCGGGTCAGAATCGAAACGTGCAGTCGTAAAACTCAGTATGGCGAGCGAAACGCAATCGGCAATTGGTCGTCCAGTTATAGAGCGTTCTGTGCACGCTTACAAAGTGCGACCGCGCAAAGATCATCGCGGCATTGTTGGCGTTAAGTTTAGTATGCAACCGATGAACAAAAAGATTGTCCCTTTGCTCTTTGCATCGTGCTTGATCTTCGCAGACTGCGCTTCGGAAAGTTCGCGCGACATTCCAACTTACAACGCGAATCTCAATCGGCTAAAGATAGGAATGACAACTAAGAAAGTCTCCGCCTTGGTAGGCCCGCCGATACGTAGTGAGCAAGCCGCCACCGCAGCAGGAACAATCGTGGAATGGTATTACGTTGAGTCACAGTTCATG
>NZ_DATBBJ010000031.1:0-108387 GCF_036271055.1 Scandinavium sp.
AACGGGAAGAGCGCGAAGCTGATAATCGGGGCAATGATGCGCAAACTGGCGCAGGTGGCGTACGGCGTCCTGAAATCAGGACAGCCGTTCGATGCCACTCTGCATATGGAAAATGCTTGCGTGGCATAACAGTATCTACAACATCGATTTTTCCCTCGCTAAATCTACAGCCAAAATAATTCAAGCAATCGTTGGCCCACGCAAGCGCAGCGCCGCCGGGCGATACGCCACCTGCTACCGCCTGGTTACTTTCACACAGCGTAACTACACTTAGCGGGTCATTCTTTCCGAGGTCATGACCATGCCGTTAAGTCCCTACATCTCATTCTCTGGCAACTGCGCGGAGGCCCATGCTTTCTACAAGCAGGCGTTGAATGCCGAAATCGGTTATCAAATCACCTTCGGCGACATGCCGAAAAACGACCAAAACAGCGAAGAAGGCTGCCCATCCGGAATGCAATTCCCACCTGATGCCATCGCCCATTCCAACGTCCGCATCGCGGGCAGCGAAATCATGATGAGCGACGGGATGACCGACAGCGTCAGCTATTCCGGTTTTACCCTTGTGCTCGACACCCAGGACGTCAACGAAGGAAAACGCTGGTTCGATGCCCTCGCTCAGGGCGGTAAAGTCGAAATGGCGTGGCAGGAAACCTTCTGGGCCCACGGTTTTGGCAAAGTGGCCGATAAATTCGGCGTGCCGTGGATGATCAACGTCGTTAAGCAACAGCAGTAACTTCCTTTCAGGGCGAGGCCTCTCGCCCTGTCACACACCTCACCTCAACTCTTCATCGTTCAGTCACCGTGCCTTAACCGCGCTGTCATATTGCGGGGTCACGATGTCGCCAGTTTCGTCTCACTTTCCCCTCACCGGGCGATACCGACGTTGAAGAGGTCTCATTATGCTGCACTTGTCCAGACATCCGACCAGTTACCCGACGCGCTACGAGGAAATCGCCGCGAAGCTCGAGCAGGAGCTGCGCAGTCAGTATCGCTGCGGCGACTACCTTCCCGCTGAACATCAGTTAGCTGCCCGATTTGAGGTCAACCGTCACACGCTGCGCCGTGCCATCGATCAGCTGGTCGAGAAAGGCTGGGTGCAACGCCGTCAGGGCGTGGGCGTGCTGGTGTTGATGCGCCCGTTCGACTACCCGCTCAACGCGCAAGCCCGGTTTAGCCAGAATCTGCTCGATCAGGGCAGTCACCCGACCAGCGAAAAACTGCTGTCAGTGCTGCGTCCGGCCTCCGGCCACGTGGCTGACGCGCTGGGCGTGCAGGAAGGCGACAACGTCATTCACCTTCGCACCCTGCGCCGCGTCAACGGCGTCGCGCTGTGCATTATCGATCACTACTTTGCCGACATGCGTTTCTGGCCCGCGCTGCAACGCTTTCACAGCGGCTCACTGCACGATTTCCTGCGTGAAGAACTGGATTTGAGCCTGACTCGCACCCAAACGCGGATCAGCGCCCGCCGCGCCCAGGCCAAAGAAAGCAAAGTGCTGGAAATCCCGAATATGGCGCCGCTGCTGTGCGTGCGCACCCTGAACCATCGTGAAGGCGAGGCCAATGCGGCGGAATACTCCGTCAGCCTGACCCGCGCCGACATGATCGAATTCACCATGGAGCACTGAATGCCTTTCGATACCGCAACCCGCCAGCGCTGGATGTCGGCGCTGGCCCACAGCGAGCCAGAACAACTCGCCGCCCGTATGCAGGCTCTGAAGCTTTCGCCGGAATACGAAATCCTCCGCGCGCCGGAAAGCGGCCTGGTGCAAATCCAGGCACGGATGGGCGCGACGGGTTCGCGCTTCTTTGCCGGTGACGCCACGTTAACCCGCGCCACCGTACGTCTGAATGACGGTACTCTTGGCTACAGTTGGGTGCTGGGCCGCGATAAAGCCCACGCCGAACGCTGCGCAGCGCTGGATGCATTGTTACAAACCCACAGCTATTTCCAGGCGCTGATGGAAACCCTGATTGCCCCGCTGGAAGCGGAGCGCGAAGCGAAAATCGCCGCCCGCCACGCTGAAGTGAACGCCAGCCGGGTCGACTTCTTTACTTTAGTGCGTGGAGACAACGCATGACCCTACAAACTGCTTTTCCTCTTCCGGTGCAGGATGCCCAACACAGTTTCCGCCGCTTGCTGAAAGCCATGAGCGAGCCGGGCGTGATTGTGTCACTGCATCAGCATAAACACGGCTGGCAGCCGCTCTCCCCGGCCACCACCAGCGTGCTGCTGACGCTGGCGGATAACGACACCCCGGTGTGGCTGTCGGCCTCGGTCGATAACGATATCGCACGTCAGAACCTGCGTTTTCACACTAACGCCCCCCTCGTCGATCAGCCACATCAGGCACTGTTTGCCGTGACCGATGCGTCGATCAGCAGCGAACAACTCAACGCATTGTCAGCGGGTAGCGCCATCGCGCCAGAAACCAGCGCCACGCTGATTGTTCAGCTCAGCAGCCTGAGCGGCGGCCGAATGCTGCGTCTGACTGGCGCAGGCATCAATGAAGAGCGGATGATCGCCCCGCAACTGCCGGAGTGCATCATTCACGAACTGACCGAGCGCCCGCACCCGTTCCCGCTCGGCGTGGATCTCATTCTGACCTGCGGCGACCGCCTGCTGGCTATCCCTCGCACCACTCATGTGGAGGTGTGCTGATGTACGTTGCCGTCAAAGGGGGCGAAAAGGCCATCGCTGCCGCGCACGCCCTTCAGGAACAAAAACGCCGTGGTGACGCAGAGCTTCCCGAGCTGAGCGTCGCGCAAATCGAGCAACAGCTAAATCTGGCAGTAGACCGGGTGATGACCGAAGGCGGCATCGCCGACCGCGAACTGGCGGCGTTAGCACTGAAACAAGCCAGCGGCGATAACGTTGAAGCCATCTTCCTGCTGCGCGCCTACCGCACCACCCTGCCGCGTCTGGCGGTGAGTGAGCCGATTAACACCGCCGACATGCGTTTAGAGCGCCGAATTTCGGCGGTGTACAAAGACGTTCCCGGCGGTCAACTGCTCGGCCCGACGTACGATTACACCCATCGCCTGCTGGATTTCACGCTGCTCGCCAACGGCGAAGCGCCGCGCGTGACCTCCAGCGATGAACAGCCTGCCGCGTCGCCGCACGTGTTCAGCCTGTTGACGCGCCAGGGACTGGCGAAAGTGGAAGAAGACGCGGGCGAAACGCCAGATGACATCACCCGCACCCCGCCGGTTTATCCCTGTTCTCGTGCCTCGCGCCTGCAACAGCTGATGCGCGGCGACGAAGGTTATTTGCTGGCGATGGCCTACTCCACGCAGCGCGGCTATGGGCGTAATCATCCGTTTGCCGGAGAAATTCGCAGCGGCACGGTAGATGTGGAAATCGTGCCGGAAGAGCTGGGATTTGCGGTGAACGTCGGCGAATTGCTGATGACGGAATGCGAAATGGTGAACGGTTTTGTCGCCACGGAAGATAAGTCCCCGCACTTCACTCGCGGCTACGGCCTGGTGTTTGGCCTCAGCGAACGTAAAGCGATGGCGATGGCGCTGATGGACCGCGCCCTGCAAGCGCCCGACTACGACGAACACATCGCAGGCCCCGCGCAGGACGAAGAGTTCGTGCTGGCCCACGCCGATAACGTGGAAGCCGCCGGGTTCGTTTCGCACCTCAAACTGCCTCATTACGTCGATTTCCAGGCCGAACTGGAACTGCTCAAACGCCTGCAACAGGAGCGCACCCGTGGCTAATCTCAGCGGCTATAACTTCGCTTATCTCGACGAACAGACCAAACGCATGATCCGCCGCGCCATTCTGAAAGCCGTCGCCATTCCGGGCTATCAGGTGCCGTTCGGCGGGCGTGAAATGCCAATGCCTTACGGCTGGGGCACGGGCGGCATTCAACTGACCGCCAGCGTGATCGGCGAAGCCGACGTGTTGAAAGTGATCGACCAGGGCGCAGATGACACCACCAACGCCGTGTCGATCCGCAACTTCTTCAAACGCGTGACCGGGGTCAACACCACCGAACGCACCGAAGACGCGACGCTTATCCAGACCCGTCACCGGATCCCCGAAACGCCGTTGACCGAAGATCAGATCCTGATCTTCCAGGTGCCGATCCCGGAGCCGCTGCGTTTTATCGAACCGCGCGAAACCGAAACCCGCACCATGCACGCGCTGGAAGAGTACGGCGTGATGCAGGTGAAACTGTATGAAGATATCGCTCGTTTCGGCCATATCGCCACGACGTACGCCTATCCGGTGAAAGTGAACGATCGCTATGTGATGGACCCGTCGCCCATCCCGAAATTCGATAACCCGAAAATGGATCGCATGCCTGCACTGCAACTGTTCGGCGCAGGACGCGAAAAACGCATCTACGCCGTGCCGCCGTACACCCGCGTGGAAAGCCTCGATTTCGACGATCACCCGTTCACCGTGCAGGCGTGGGAAGAACCCTGCGCCATTTGCGGGTCGCGCCACAGCTATCTCGACGAAGTGGTGCTCGATGACACCGGCAAACGGATGTTTGTCTGCTCCGATACCGATTTCTGCCGCCAACAGAGCGAGGCGTTAAGTCAATGAATCAGCCGTTACTTTCGGTCAATAACCTGACCCATCTCTATGCGCCGGGCAAAGGCTTTACCGACGTCTCTTTTGAGCTGTGGCCTGGCGAAGTGCTGGGTATCGTCGGCGAATCTGGCTCCGGTAAAACCACGCTGCTGAAAGCGATTTCCGCGCGTCTCGCGCCGCAGCAGGGCGAAGTGATTTACGAAAACCAGTCGCTGTATGGCATGTCGGAAGGCGAACGCCGCCGCCTGTTACGCACCGAATGGGGCGTGGTGCATCAACACCCGATGGACGGCCTGCGTCGTCAGGTATCGGCGGGCGGCAACATCGGCGAACGCCTGATGGCAACTGGCGCGCGTCATTACGGCAACATCCGCGAAACCGCACAACAGTGGCTGGAAGCGGTAGAAATTCTCCCGTCGCGCATTGATGAACTGCCGACCACGTTTTCCGGCGGTATGCAGCAACGTCTGCAAATCGCCCGCAACCTGGTGACCCATCCGAAGCTGGTGTTTATGGACGAGCCGACCGGCGGGCTGGACGTTTCCGTGCAGGCGCGTTTGCTCGACCTGCTGCGCGGTCTGGTGGTGGAACTGGATCTGGCGGTGGTGATTGTCACCCATGATTTGGGCGTCGCGCGCCTGCTCGCCGACCGTCTGATGGTGATGAAAGAGGGTCAGGTGGTGGAAAGTGGTTTAACCGACCGCGTGCTCGACGACCCACACCATCCTTACACCCAACTGCTGGTTTCGTCCGTATTGCAGAATTAAGGATCTGACTATGATTCGCGTTGAAAACCTGAGTAAAACTTTCGTCCTGCATCATCAAAACGGCATCAATTTGCCGGTGTTGTACAAAGCCGAATTGACGGTCAACGCCGGGGAGTGCGTGGTATTACACGGTCATTCCGGCAGCGGAAAATCAACGCTGCTGCGTTCGCTGTACGCCAACTATCTGCCCGATGAAGGCCACATCCACATCAAACATGGCGATGAATGGATCGATTTAGTCACCGCTCCGGCGCGTAAAGTGCTGGAAGTTCGCAAAGGCACCATCGGCTGGGTCAGCCAGTTTCTGCGCGTGATCCCGCGTATTTCTGCACTCGACGTGGTAATGCAACCGCTGCTGGATCTTGGTGTGCCGTATGACCAATGCCGCGCCAAGGCCGCCAGCCTGCTCACACGCCTCAACGTGCCGGAACGCCTATGGCACCTCGCACCGTCGACGTTTTCCGGCGGCGAACAGCAGCGCGTCAACATCGCCCGTGGCTTTATCGTCGATTACCCGATCCTGCTGCTGGATGAACCCACCGCCTCGCTGGATACCAAAAACAGCGCCGCAGTCGTTGAGCTCATCGACGAAGCCAAAGCGCGTGGCGCGGCCATCGTCGGCATTTTCCATGATGAAACGGTGCGCAATCGCGTCGCCGACCGCCTACACCCGATGGGAGCCGCAGCATGATTATCAACAACGTGAAATTAGTGCTGGAAGATGAAGTGGTGCACGGCTCGGTCGACGTACAGGACGGCGTGATCCGCACCTTTGCGGAAACCCAAAGCCAGAACCCGCAGGCGATGGACGGCGAAGGCGGCTGGCTGCTGCCGGGGTTGATTGAGCTGCATACCGATAATCTGGATAAATTCTTCACCCCACGCCCGAAAGTGGACTGGCCCGCGCATTCTGCGATGAGCAGCCACGACGCGCTGATGGTGGCGAGCGGTATCACCACAGTGCTGGATGCGGTGGCGATTGGCGACGTGCGCGACGGCGGCGACCGTCTGGAAAACTTAGAGAAGATGATCAACGCCATTGAGGACACGGAAAAGCGCGGCCTCAACCGTGCCGAGCACCGTCTGCATCTGCGCTGCGAACTGCCGCATTTCACTACACTGCCGTTGTTCGAGAAATTGGTCGACCGCGAACTGGTGTCACTGGTGTCGCTGATGGATCACTCGCCGGGCCAGCGTCAGTACGCCGACCGCTCGAAGTATCGTGATTACTATCAGGGCAAATACCATCTCACCAACGAGCAGATGGACAAATTTGAAGAAGAACAGCTGGCACTGGCTGCCGAGTGGTCACAGCCGAACAGAATGGCGATTTCGCAGGCCTGCCGCTCGCGCAATATCGCGCTGGCAAGTCACGACGATGCGACTCACGAACATGTTGTTGAATCTTTCGAAATTGGCAGCGTGATCGCCGAATTTCCAACCACGTTCGAAGCAGCAGAATCTTCACGCAAACATGGCATGAACGTGCTGATGGGCGCGCCAAACATCGTGCGCGGCGGGTCGCATTCTGGCAACGTGGCGGCGCACGCGCTGGCATCGCTCGGGCAACTGGATATTCTCTCGTCGGATTACTATCCCGCGAGCTTGCTCGACGCGGCGTTCCGTATCGCCGATGACGAACGCAATGCCTTCACCCTGCCGCAAGCGGTCCATCTTGTGACGCGCAACCCGGCGCGGGCGCTGAATTTGTCTGACCGTGGTGTGATTGCCGAAGGCAAACGCGCCGATCTGGTATTGGTTCACCGCAAAGGCGAACACGTGCATATCGACCATGTATGGCGTCAGGGCAAGAGGGTCTTCTGATGACGGGACGGCTTATCTGGTTAGTCGGCCCATCCGGGTCCGGGAAGGACAGCCTGCTGGCAGCGTTACGCCAGCGGGAACATTCACACATGTTGGTCGCTCATCGCTATATCACTCGCCCTTCAACGGCGGGCAGCGAGAACCATATCGCATTGAGCGAACACGAATTTTTCACCCGCGCTGAACGTCAGCTTTTCGCCTTGAGCTGGCATGCCAACGCACTGTATTACGGCGTCGGCATTGAAATCGACGTGTGGCTACACGCCGGGTTTGACGTAGTGGTGAACGGTTCCCGCGCCCATCTGGCGCAGGCCAAAGCGCGCTATGCCGACGCGCTGCTGCCCGTCTGTTTGCAGGTGTCACCCGATATTTTACGCAGCCGACTGGAACAGCGTGGGCGTGAGACAGAAAAGGAAATTGCCCAGCGCCTGGAACGCGCCGCTCGCTACACGCTCAGCGACTGTTTAACGCTGAACAACGACGGCAGTCTGCTACAGTCTGTGGAAACGTTTATGCGCCTGACTCGCGCCCACAGTAATCCGAAAGAGGATCAGCATGCCTTGTGAACTTCGCCCCGCCACGCTGGCTGATACCGACGCGGTGTATGGCCTGATTTGTGAACTGAAACAAAAAGAGTATGACCGGGACACCTTCGCGGCGGGCTTTGCCGCCAATCTCAGCAACCCGAGCCAGCGCTATCAGCTGGCGCTGGTGAATGGCGACATCGTCGGTCTGATAGGAATACAGATGATGTTCCCATTGAATCTCAACTGTTGGATTGGCGAGATTCAGGAACTGGTTATTTTGCCACAAATGCGTGGCCTGAATGTGGGGCAACGACTGCTGGCGTGGGCAGAAGAGGAAGCCCGCCAAAACGGCGCGAGCCTGATGGAGCTTTCCAGCGGTAAAGTTCGCACAGACGCGCACCGTTTTTATCTGCGAGAAGGGTATCAGCAGAGCCATTTCCGTTTTAAGAAAATGTTGTAAGCCGTTGCCGGGTGGCGGCTTCGCCTGACCCGGCCTACAAAACCGTAACCTACGCTGACCCGGCATTTTTTGGCGAGGAAAAACATGACCCTGACCCTCCGTCTCACCGGTACAGGTGGCGCGCAACTGGTGCCGGTGTTTGGCTGTGACTGCGCCGCCTGCCGTCGCGCGCGGCAGGATGAAAGCCATCGTCGTCGACCGTGCAGCGCCGAAGTACGTTATAACGACGCCGTCACGCTGCTCGACGCGGGCATCCCTGAGCTGATGGACCACTACCCCGCAGGCAGCTTCCAGCAATTTTTACTCACGCATTACCACATGGATCACGTGCAGGGCTTATTCCCGCTGCGCTGGGGCGTGGGCGATAACATCCCGGTTTACGGTCCGCCCGATGAACAGGGCTGCGACGATCTGTTTAAACATCCCGGCCTGCTCGATTTCAGCCATACCGTTGAACCGTTCGTGGTGTTTGAACTGCAAGGTTTGCAGGTCACGCCGCTGCCGCTTAATCATTCCAAACTCACTTTCGGTTATCTGCTGGAATCCGCCCACAGCCGCGTGGCCTGGCTCTCAGACACCGCGGGGCTGCCAGAAAAAACGCTGAAATTTTTGCTGAATAATCACCCGCAGGTGATGATCATCGATTGCAGCCACGAACCCAAAATGCAGCCGCCGCGCAATCATTGCGATCTCAATACGGTCATCGCGATCAATGAGATCGTGCACTGCCCGCGCGTAGTGCTGACGCATATCAGTCATCAGTTTGACGTGTGGATGATGAGCAATGCCTTGCCAGAAGAGTTTGAAGCGGGTTTTGACGGGCTGGAGATTGTACTGGATTAACGCCCGGACGATGCCGGGCGTGTGGTGCGTTTACAGCTTAGCTATCAGGTCGGTACGCGATGGGGTCCATGCCGTCAGCACTTTGCCTGGCGCGTCTTTATGACAGGTGATGTTATGCGGTTTATTCGGCGGGATACGCATTGCTTGCCCGACGCGCAGCGTCGTGGTTTCGCCATCACACATAAAATCGAGCACGCCGCTCACCACATAGTTCACTTCTTCATGGGGATGCTGATGAATGCTGGCGACTGCGCCCGCAGGCATTTCCAGCTCTGACACGGTCATGTCATCGCTGTTGCTCAGAATACGGATAGCCACATCGCCAAAGTGTACGGTATCGTTGTGTTGTGTCATTGCCTCACCTCTCGTTGTTCTTCGTTAAACTGCGTTCATTACCAACCAGACGCCACACAGGGCTGAGAGCGCCCCGGACAACCGTAACAGTCGGCTGCCAATGGCGACTTTTTGTAAGAAGTGCGCGCCGAAAGCGCCCACCAGATGCAACGTGGCCGTCGTGCTCAGAAAACCTACCGTGTAGATGACTTTGTTCTGCATCAATGGCATTTCATAGCCATGCGCGTAGCCGTGGAAAATACCGAATATCGCCGTAGCAGCTGCGGCCGCAGCCACCGGAAGACGTTGGCGAAAGGCGATGGCTAAGCCGAGGATAACCACCGATAGCGACACGCCCACTTCGGTAAACGGCAGTTCGATATGTTCAAAACCGATGACGCCGCCGAGGAACATAAAACAGACAAATGCTCCCGGCACTAACCACACGGCCCGCCCGCCAATCTGCACACTCCAGGCCCCCACCGCAATCATCGCCAACAGATGATCGATACCACTCAGCGGATGCAGCCATCCCGCGCCGTTTCCTGCATGTGCCCAGCTATAAGCCGGTAGCAGGATAAGACTTAGCGCGGTAGCAGCGTTCTTAATGCCTGACTTCATTGCCCACTCCTTTTGCCGATCTCCATCGTGACGGACGCCCACAAACTTTCCCATTCGGCATCCGGGCTCTGCGAAGGCACCATATCTTCTGAACTGAATAACCAGACGCCAGGTTCCGGTAACGCTATCGCGACTTCACCGTTGGCATCCGTCACCGCTTTCAGGAACCAGTTTTTCTTGCCCTGAAGCAGGGCTTTCACCTGCGCACCCACCAGCGGTTTTCCGTCACGTACAAGCCGTAAGTGATAGTTTTCACCCGGCTGATACTGCAAAGGCTCCGTCAGAGGGATCAGTTCCAGTGGCATACCCGCCGCTTTATCAAACCCCTCACTTTTGCCATCAACCAGCACGATGGTTTTCGCGCAACGGGAATAGAGCTCGCTCCCTGGCTGCGCGGAATCTCCGTCTTCTTTGCGCTGACGAATCACCTTTTCCAGCCCTTCCTCTCGCAAGTACTCTTCAAATTCAGTGGCGGAGAGCGTGATTTGCGCCGGATTCGTTCGCAGTGAAACCAGCGTTGCGCCAGGCACTCGCGGCTTGATATGACCGATAACTAGCGAGTTATCGTGACCGCTGACGACGTATTTACCTTCTGAATCTGATGCGGTGAAATCCGCGATGAGACCCGGAATACGCACGGTTTGCTTGCCCGGCAAACCGCTGCCAATGCGCAGTTCAAAGAGCACCTTCGCATCTGTCTGGCTTTGGGCATCATGCGGGATCATCCAAAACTCATGCGCCTGAGCGTTGCTGGCGCTGAAAACCAACAACGCCAGCACCATCATTGCGCTTTTAAAACCGCTTAATGAAGGTTTCATCCGCGACTCAGTATTGCGCTTTTTTCAGGGACACAGGCACCACGTACGGGAAGGTGTGGCTGTAACGTTTTGGATTGGCGACGGCCTGATCAGTCGGTTGACCAATCAGCAGGCTGAGCATGGCGCTCATGGCATCATCATCCAGGCTACGTCCGTTGCGCTTCTCTGCGGTGAAGACGGCCTTTTCACCCACCTGATAGGTCAGCACGTCCGGCACCAGCATATTCGCGACTTTGTCACCGTAGGCGATAGGGTCTTTCTGCGAATGCGCTACCGCACTGGCACGTGACGTACGCGCAGAGACAAAGTTCTTCATGTCATCGCTGTTTTGTGGACGGCCTGCATCATGCTCACGTTTTAGGGCTTCGTTCTCGAAGAGCATGGTGTGAGAAAACAGAGGGTTGGCTGAGTACTGCACCTGCTTCCACGCATCATTGCTCTGGAAATCGGTGGTCATGTAGACGCTGACTTTTGAGGCCAGCAGCGAATTCGGGATTTCCAGCACAATGGCGCCACAGTTACGGGCCGCGAAGATATTCTTGCCCTTCGTCGAGGTCCATACGTTCGGATCGTATTTCCCTTCAGCAAGCTGCGCGCGGAAACGGTGTAATCCAGGTGAGTTGCCGACGAACGGATCCTGTGCGGCACCGGTCCAGATTTTAATCCCGTTGCTGAGCGTTGCGGTGCTGTTGGCTTCGGCTTTACCGATAGATTTTCCTGTTACCCCAACCGCACTGTCGGCAGTCGCTTCCTGGAAAATTGTGGCATTGCCCTGGGCATCAAATTTGAAGGTAAACGTCTTTCCTTGCTTATAATCTGCAGATTCAGCAATGTGGATATTATACAGCGCTTCAGGATTAAATATTCCGCCGTCACCCGCTTTCGGACTGTTATTGACGGTCATTACGATAGCGGTATATCCCGGCGTAGTGGCCGGAAAAACAAAATTATCGAGTTGATTAAGTGATGGGGTTTGAATGGCTTGTTCAGACTCAAAGTGGTGACTTGCACTGACGACCGGGGACAACACGACAGAGGATAAAAACAGCGCCAGCTTGGCTTTTTTTAAAATAGACATTTCGCTTCCTTAAAAAGAGCCGTAATAATCTATACAGTGATTATTACGGCTAAAAGTACCGGGCATAGAAGATTTATTTTTACTTATAGATAACGGCAGTCGCCCTGATGTCGGCGCTCATCCCGGCACGTTCAAGTGAGGTGATGTGGTAGAATTCGGCCCCTTTTCCATCGGCTTCTTTGCTCAATGCAGCCATCGCCTCTTCGAAAGTGCCGTTTTTAACGTTGACCGAAATGTTACCCACTTTCTCTTTCATTCCAGCCGTTTGCGAGTCACGAATTTCTGTCGCGGCGAGGGTTAATGAGCTAAAAGCCATCAATGCAGTCAGGAGAATTGCTTTATTGAACATGGTGTCGTCCTTTCATTATGTTGTGTTGTTGGAGCGGAAGCCTGCTGGAAACGTAGCAACTTTTCCGCCGCTCAATTTCACCTTAGTCAAGATAAAGCGGACATGTATCACCAATTCATAACAAAGTTATAACGGATAATTTAATATTTATTTTTAAATTTTGACGGCTTTTTGATTATTAAATTCCGATTAATCAGTTCTTCAAAGACTATATCACCAACAAAACCTGAACACTTAGCCGTCAATACTTCATTAGAGGTAGTAGATATCCAGAATGGGATTTAATCAGCAAAAGACATTGCCGTAAAAATATGGAATAGTCGCAACGTCGATTAACTTTCATCCTGCTGGATGGTCAATAAAGAGGTAACGAACATGATTGTTAACTTGCTAATAATCCCGTTGTCATTACCCACTATATTTATTGCTCTGTTTTATTCCCTTGCTCGCAGCAATTGGTTTTTATCCCTGACTCATCTTTCTGCTATGAACCATATTCAGGGCATGACTACGCAAGTTCTAGCCATTTTTTTGTTGGCGCTGGCGATGATAGGTCTGGTTGCCATCCTGCTGACCGCGATACTGGTCGCGGCGCTCAATCGCAAAGCATCACAGAAGTTCAGGCACCGCCATCAGGAATAACGTTCGCTTCCTGTCAGCGGTCATACTCGTCCCGTAACCGGCTCTCTTCGTCGTCAAGCTGGCTACGTTCCTGATCGAGCTGGCGCTGCCGATCATCTAACTGGCGGCGGCGGTCCTCTAACTGATGCTCGCGGTCGTCGTATTGACGGCTACGGTCATTGTCTTGTTGACGGTTGTTATCCTGGTCGTCGTCGCGGTCATCGTGATACACGTGGTCGCTATCCGGCTTATAAGCATCGCTAATGGCCTGTTGGATGTTGCCCACGGCATCATCAATGATATCGGCATGAGCCAGTTGGCTTGCCAGCGAGAGCGCGCTAAACAGCAGCGCCATTGAGGTACGTTTCATCAGTTCAGTCTCTGGGTTGGACTGACTTGAGCGTAATCAACGCCTATGACGGCGGGTAGCGGAGGAATCTCAATTACTGCTCGCCTGACGCAGCGCCTGCGCGAGCTGGACGCGCGTAAAAGGTTTGCGCAAAAGTTCGACGTCAGGCAATTGAGGATTGTTCGTTGGGCGCAAATCCTGGCCGCTTATCATCAGCACCGCCACTTGTGGGTGATGTTTGCGCGCATGATTAACCACTTCTGCGCCGCTCAGCCTGCCGGGTAACATCAGGTCGCTCACCAGCACCGCGA
Organism: Scandinavium sp.; assembly: GCF_036271055.1. Lineage (GTDB taxonomy): Bacteria > Pseudomonadota > Gammaproteobacteria > Enterobacterales > Enterobacteriaceae > Scandinavium. The sequence goes on from NZ_DATBBJ010000031.1 coordinate 13,457, forward strand.
TATCAGCCGAGGCATCCAGCATCGCAATCGCCTGTTCGCCATTCATCGCCTCGAGCGTTAGCCAGCCCAGTTGATGCAACTGCTCGCATAACGTCTGACGAACATCGGCTTCGTCCTCCAACACCAGCGCGAGTTTTTCGGCAGGCATATCGTCGGCCACCGCAACGTCCTGCAAACGCTCCACGGCCTGTAACGTTGAACGCGGTAATTGCAGCCGTACGGTCGTACCCTGCCCCGGCGCGCTTTCTATTTCCACCCGCCCGCCGGACTGACGCACGAAACCGTAGACCATCGATAGCCCAAGCCCTGAGCCGCTGCCGGTCTGTTTAGTGGTAAAGAAGGGTTCGAACACCTGCGCTTTCACCTCTTGCGACATGCCGCTGCCGTGATCGATAACCTCCAGCGCCACCATGTCCTGCTTGCGTCCATCGCTGCGGTTCACACGCTGATTCCAGGTGCGGATTTTGATCACACCGGCCTGCCCTTCCATCGCGTCGCGGGCGTTCATCACCATATTGATAATGGCGTTTTCCAGCTGACCGACGTCAATCCACGCAGACCACGCAGGCGTTTGTGCTTCGATATCCAGGGTTACTGTCGCAGGCAATGAGTGACGCATCAGTTCGCCAAGGTTTTCCAGCAGCCCTTTCATTTCAACCGCATGGGGGTGCAGCGACTGTTTACGCGAAAACGCCAGCAGACGTTGGGTTAATAACGCCCCGCGCTCGGCGGCTTTCAGTGCGCGTGAAATGCGGGGCGCATCGGCTTCATTCGGCTTCACCAGTTCGAGACTGCCAATAATCACCGCCAGCAGATTGTTAAAATCATGGGCCAGACCGCCCGTCAGTTGGCCGACGGCTTTCATTTTTTGACTGTGAAGCAAAGCATCTTCCAGCCCCTGACGCTCAATGCGGTCGAGCTCCATCTGCGTCGATTTTTCCTTGAGCAGCCGCGAAGCGTGGTCCAGTGAAGCTGTGTTGCGGGCGAACACGCTGAACGCACGCGCCAGTTCGCCAAGCTCATCACGCCGTTGCAGCGCAGGCAGCGACACGTCTTGCTCGCCGTGGGCCAGCCGCGACATGGCCGAGGAAATCGCGTTCAGGTTCGACCCTAAATTGCGGTAGATATACCAGCCCGCAAAACCGGTGATCACCAGCGCCAGCAGGGCAAAGCTAAGAATAAAGTCGATTATCGAGCCTAACTCGCGATGACTTTGCGCCACGCGCTGTTCGGAGGACTGCGCCACCTGCGCCACATACTGATTAATGTCGTCGTTGAGAATGGCGACCAGCGCTTTAATGTGGAACATGTACCAACTAATGGCGAGATCGCTTTGCTCAAGTTTGAGCGAAAGTGGCGCCAGTTTGCGCAGTTCTGCATTGAAATCCGGCAAAATAAAGGCAATGGTCGAATCACTGCTCTGCGTCGGCAATGCATGCATGACGGTATCCAGTTGACGCACCGTGGAACGCGGCATCGACGTTTCAATGGCGGCGGTGAGAAGCCGGTCCATTTCCATTAACAGACGCCCGTCCAGCGAACCTTCGCCCTGACGCTGGTTAATTTCAATCAAATGGCGCAGATAACTTTGGTTCTGGTACAGCGAACTGAGCAGCGCGTTGCGCTCCAGATGGCGCTGCTGCCCACGCTTTAACATTCCCGCCACGCTTTGCTGTAGTTCATTGCTGCGCTGGGTAATGCGCTGCACCAGCTCCGGCGCACGCTGCGCCAGCGGGGCCGTTGCCAGTTGGTCGAGCGAGTGTTTCAGCGCTTTTTGCGTGGCCTGTAACCGTTCCGCTTCCCCTTTGTATTCCAGCGCCCCAACCACCTGCGAAAGCCGCACCGCCGCCGTCGCCACATTGGCGGTGTCACGTGCCAGATTCATGCTGCCGGTCATGTCGTCAAACGTCTGCTGCTGCACCTGTTCCTGAATCTGGCTGGCGTGACGAAAACCGAGCACCGCCGCCGCACTCACCATCAATGTCACCGCCACCACCAGCAAATTAAAGAACAGCAGGCGGCCGCGTGCGCTGGCGAAAAAGGAAGGACGGCGTATCGGCATGGCGGCTCCAGTGTGAGGTGAATCAAAGGTTCGGCACTTTTTCAGCACTATGACAAATATGAACGGCCTCTGACATTTTGCATTTACTTTCCTGTGATGCACTGCTGATATCGATAATCCCTCAGGAGAGCCGCCATGAACCCGACGCCGGTACTGGAGATGCGCAACATCGCCAAAGCCTTTGGCAAGTTTTATGCGCTGAAAGGGGTGGACCTGACGGTGTTTCCCGGTGAAATCCACGCGCTAATGGGCGAAAACGGCGCGGGGAAAAGTACACTGATGAAAATCCTCGCCGGGGCCTATACCGCCACCAGCGGCGAAATCCTGATAGATGGCAAACCGCACGCCATCAAAGGCCCGAAAGACGCTTTAGCTGCTGGCATCACCCTGATTTATCAGGAAATGCAGCTCGCGCCCAATCTGACCGTCGCCGAAAACATTTTCCTCGGCAGCGAGTTGTCGCGCGGCGGGCTGGTGCAGCGCAAAACCATGGTGGCGCAGGCACAGGAAGTGATTAACCGTCTCGGCGCACAGTTCAAAGCGACCGATCGCGTGATGAAGCTGACCATCGCCGAACAGCAGCAGGTGGAAATCGCTCGCGCGTTACACCGCAACAGCCGGATTCTGGTGATGGATGAACCCACCGCCGCACTCTCCTCGCGCGAAACCCATCGTCTGTTCGAACTCATTTTGCGCCTGCGCGATGAGGGCATGGCGATCATCTACATCAGTCACCGCATGGCAGAAGTGTATGAGCTTTCCGACCGTGTGAGTGTGCTGCGCGACGGGCAATACGTCGGCAGTTTAACCCGCGACAAACTCAACGCCTCCGAACTGGTGCGCATGATGGTGGGTCGTCCGCTCAGCGACCTGTTCAACAAAGAGCGCGATATTCCCCACGGTCAGGCGCGCCTCAACGTGCATCACCTGACCGACGGCAACAAAGTGCAACCGTGCAGCCTGCTGGTGCGTTCCGGCGAAATCGTCGGACTGGCGGGCTTAGTCGGCGCGGGGCGTTCAGAACTGGCGCAGCTGATTTTCGGCGTGCGCAAAGCGACTGGCGGTGTGATTGAAGTCGACGGTGAGCCGGTGCTGATCCACTCCCCGCGCGAAGCCATCGATTTAGGGATCGGTTTTTTAACGGAGAACCGCAAAGAACAAGGGCTGTTTCTCGAACTGGCGGCGCAGGAAAACATCACCATGGCAACGCTGGAACGTGACGCGCACTACGGCATGCTCGACCGCAAAAAAGCGCAAATCATTTCCGATGACGCCATCAAACTGCTGAACATCCGCGTGCCGCATTCACAGGTACGCGCAGGCGGGTTGTCCGGCGGCAATCAGCAAAAATTATTGATTTCCCGATGGGTGGCGATTGGCCCGCGCATTCTGATTCTGGATGAACCAACGCGCGGCGTGGATGTAGGCGCGAAGAGCGAAATCTACCGCATCATGAACCAGATGGCGCGTCAGGGCGTGGCGATTTTGATGATCTCAAGCGAGCTGCCGGAAGTCGTCGGCATGAGCGACCGGGTGTACGTGATGCGCGAAGGCAGCATTGCCGGGGAGCTGCTCAGCCATGACATCACGCAGGAAAATATTATGACCCTGGCGACAGGGGTGAACGAATCCCACCAGCAGGCGGTGCAACCATGACCACGCAAAAAGAACATTCCGTGCCTTCCCCACAGCAGGTGGCGAAAGCCTCTGCACGTAAAATGCTAATGGGTGATCTGATGCAAACGGTGGGGATCTTGCCGATCCTGATCCTGATTGTGGCGGTGTTTGGCTTTATCACGCCGAACTTCTTCACCGAAAGTAATTTGCTGAACATTACCCGCCAGGCATCAATCAACATCGTGCTGGCGGCGGGCATGACCTTCATCATTTTGACCGGCGGGATTGACCTGTCGGTCGGCTCGATTCTCGGCACTACAGCGGTGGCAGCGATGGTGGTGTCGCTGATCCCGCAGTTCGCCCTGCTGTCGATCCCGGCGGCGCTGATGCTGGGCCTGATCCTCGGGCTATTCAACGGCGCACTGGTGGCCTTCGCCGGGCTTCCCCCCTTTATCGTCACGCTCGGCACTTATACGGCGCTACGTGGCGCGGCCTATCTGCTGGCCGATGGCACCACGGTTATCAACTCAGATATCAGTTTTGAGTGGATCGGCAATAACTATCTCGGCCCCGTGCCGTGGCTGGTGGTGATCGCGCTGGCGGTCATTGTGGTGTGCTGGTTCATTCTGCGTCGTACTACGCTCGGCGTTCATATCTATGCTGTCGGCGGCAATATGCAGGCGGCGCGGCTCACCGGTATCAAAGTGTGGCTGGTGCTGCTGTTTGTGTATGGCATGAGCGGCCTGCTTTCCGGGCTTGGCGGGGTGATGAGCGCCTCGCGACTCTACAGCGCCAACGGCAATCTTGGCATGGGTTATGAACTGGACGCCATCGCAGCAGTGATTCTGGGCGGCACCAGTTTTGTCGGCGGGATCGGCACCATCACCGGCACGCTGGTGGGGGCGCTGATCATCGCCACGCTTAACAACGGCATGACGCTCATGGGCGTCTCTTACTTCTGGCAATTGGTGATCAAAGGGGCGGTGATCATCATTGCGGTGCTGATCGACAAATACCGTACCCGACACCATCAAAGTGCATAACAACAAAACCCTACGACAGAGGATCACAACATGCGTTTAAAGCCACTTGCCATCGCACTCTGTGCTGGCACCCTGCTCGCTGCCGCGCCGTTTGTGCAGGCTAAAGAGCTGAAATCCATCGGCGTGACGGTGGGCGACCTCGCCAATCCGTTCTTCGTGCAAATCACCAAAGGGGCTGAACTGGAAGCCCACAAACTGGCGGGAGATAACGTCAAAGTGACGCTGGTCTCCAGCGGTTACGATCTCGGTCAGCAGGTGTCGCAGATTGATAACTTTATTGCCGCGAAGGTCGACATGATCATCCTCAACGCCGCGGATTCCAAAGGCATCGGCCCGGCGGTGAAACGCGCGAAAGAGGCGGGCATTGTAGTCGTCGCGGTTGACGTGGCAGCGGCCGGGGCCGATGCAACCATTACCTCCGATAACACCCAGGCAGGCGAGATGGCCTGTAAATACATCACCGACCGCCTGAAAGGCAAAGGCAATGTGGTGATCATCAACGGGCCACCGGTTTCTGCGGTGCAAAACCGTGTCGAAGGCTGTCAGACCGAGTTCAAGCGTCACCCGGATATCAAAGTGCTGTCTGACAACCAGAACGCCAAAGGCAGTCGCGAAGGCGGGCTGGAAGTGATGACCGCTCTGCTGGCGGCGAATCCGAAGATCGACGGCGTGTTTGCGATTAACGATCCGACGGCGATTGGGGCCGATCTGGCGGCGAAACAGGCGCAGCGTAAAGAGTTCTTTATTGTTGGCGTCGATGGTTCACCGGATGGCGAAGAAGCGCTGAAACGCGAAAATTCCCTGTTCGTGGCAACGCCTGCGCAGGATCCCCAGGTGATGGCGGCGAAAGCCGTGGAAATCGGTTATGACATTTTGCAGGGCAAACCCGCGCCGAAAGAGCCGGTGCTGATCCCTGTGACAATGATCGACAAGAAAAGCGTCGGAACCTATAAGGGCTGGACGGTGAAATAAGCCTGACTGCCTGATGGCGATAGCATTGTCGCCATCAGGCATCCACTCAAGGAGAATTCAAGAGATGAAGCGCTCCGCAATCAACGACATACTTGGCCATACGCGGCAATTTTTCTCCCAGCACAATGTGCATCTGCCGCCGTTCGCCAGCTTTCCGCCAACCCAATGGCGACAGCTTGATCCCGATACCTGGCATGAAGTGTTCGCCCTGCGACTCGGCTGGGATGTGACTTCTTTTGGCAGCAACGATTTCTCCTCTCAAGGCTTAACGCTTTTCACTCTGCGTAATGGTTCGCCCAACGGCATGCCCTACGAAAAGAGCTATGCTGAAAAAATCATGCACGTGCGCGACGGACAGGTGACGCCGATGCATTTCCACTGGCGTAAGCGAGAAGACATCATCAATCGCGGCGGCGGCAATCTGATTATCGAACTGTGGAACGCCGATGGTCTGGAGCAAACAGAAAACAGTGACGTCACGGTAACGCTCGACGGTTGTCGTCAGACTCACGCAGCGGGCAGCCAACTGCGGATAGCACCAGGCGAAAGCATCTGTTTACCGCCGGGGTTGTACCACAGTTTCTGGGGCGAACGCGGCTTTGGCGATGTGCTGGTCGGGGAAGTGTCGAGCATCAATGACGATGAACATGACAACCATTTCCTGGTGCCGCTCGACCGCTATATCAGCATTGAAGAAGACGAACCGGCGCAGCTGGTGCTGTGCAACGAATACCGCCTGTTTCGCAGCTAAAGGAATATTGTATGCCATTGATTTCCCTCGCCGACGGGCTGACCCATGCCCGGGAACACCGTTACGCGCTGGGCGCGTTTAACGTTCTGGACTCGCACTTTCTGCGCGCGTTATTTGCCGCCGCAGAACAGGAGCGCTCGCCGTTCATCATCAATATCGCCGAAGTACATTTTAAGTATTTATCGCTGGAATCGCTGGTCGAAGCGGTGCGTTTTGAGGCCGCGCGCCACGACATTCCGGTGGTGCTCAATCTCGATCACGGCCTGCATTTTGAAGCGGTGGTCCGCGCATTGCGTCTCGGTTTTAGCTCGGTGATGTTTGACGGCTCTACGCTCGATTACGACGAAAATATCCGTCAGACCCGTGAAGTGGTGAAGATGTGTCATGCAGTTGGCGTGTCAGTCGAAGCGGAACTGGGCGCGGTCGGCGGCGATGAAGGCGGCGCGCTGTACGGTCATGCCGATGAAGCGTTTTTCACCGACCCGAATCTGGCGCGTGAATTTGTCGACAGAACCGGCATCGACGCTTTAGCCGTCGCCATTGGCAACGCGCACGGCAAATACAAAGGCGAGCCAAAACTCGATTTCGCACGCCTGGACGCCATTCGCGAACAGACCGGTTTACCACTGGTATTGCACGGCGGCTCCGGCATCAGTGATGCAGATTTCCGTCGCGCCATCGAACTTGGCATTCACAAAATCAATTTCTACACCGGCATGTCGCAGGCGGCGCTGGGCGCAGTCGAACAACGGATGACGCAGCGACAACCGATTTACGATGAGTTTGCCGAACTGCTGCTCGGCATTGAAACGGCGATCACCGATACCGTCGCCGAACAGATGCGGATTTTCGGCAGCGCGGGGAAAGCGTGATGGAACGCCTGGGGATTATCGCAGCCGGGAATATGCTGGTCGATCATGTGCATCGTATCGTGCAATGGCCCGAACGTGGCTGGCTGGCAGAGATCACCCACAGTGAGCGATCCACTGGTGGCGCACCGCTTAATGTGCTGCTGACGCTCGCCAAAATGCGCAGCCATTTGCCGTTGCAGGCGGTCGGGTTGATTGGTGAAGACGGCGACGGCGATTACATCATGGCGATGCTCGACCAGTATCACGTTAACCGTCAGCACGTACAGCGCACCACCTTTGCGCCCACGTCGATGTCGCAGGTGATGACCGATCCCAGCGGGCAGCGCACGTTTTTCCATTCACCGGGCGCGAACCGTCTGTTGGATCTTCCGGCGTTTGATCGGCTGGAAGGATCGATGAAGATCTTCCATCTCGGCTATTTATTGTTGCTCGACAGTCTGGATCTGCCCGATAAAGAGTACGGCACTCGCGCCGCGCGATTGCTGGCGCAAATGCGTGAGAAAGGCTATGAAACCTCGCTGGATTTGGTGTCGCGCAAAGGTGACCCGCGCTATCAACCGCTGGTGCGTCCAGCGCTCGCCCATCTTGATTATTTAGTGATTAACGAACTGGAAGCCGGGGAATTCAGCGAGTTACCGATCCGCGTCGAAAACGGTGAGCCCGATATCGACAATATCGCTCAGGCGGCAACGCTGCTGCTGGCGGCGGGCGTCAAACAACGCGTCGTGATCCACTGCCCGGAAGGTGCGTGGTGTGAAGCACCGGACGAAGCGGGCCAGTGGGTGCCGTCGTGGAAGCTGGCACAAAATGAGATTGTCGGCAGTGTCGGGGCGGGCGATGCGTTTTGCGCCGGGTTCCTGTACGGCTGCCACGAACGGTGGCCGCTACGGCAAAGCGTGTTGTTGGCTCACGCCTGCGCACGTACCAGCCTGTTGTGCGCCAACGCCATCGACGGGGCGAAAACGCTCGAAGAGTTGCAGTTGTTTATCAGTGAGAACGGGTGAATGGCTTGCATTGCTCGGCGGCGCTGCGCTTGCTCGGGTCTACAAGGGTAACCATTCACGCCGCTTTGTCGCCGTGAACCACATCGGCGGCAAACACGTAACCTAATCCGCGCAGGGTTTTGATTAGCATTGGCTGGTGTGGATTAATTTCGATTTTGCGGCGCAGACGCATGATCAGCACATCAATCGTTCGGTCGAACACGTCGGTACTTTCACTGTGGGTCAGTTCCAGCAACTGTTCCCGACTCAACACGCGCCGTGCATTTTGCGCCAGCGCCAGCAGCAGGCCATATTCTCCCTGGGTCAACGCGACGGCGTGTTGCGCGGGGCTGAACAGTTCACAGCGTTCGGTATCCAGCCGCCAGCCGTTAAACGTCATGCCGTTCCCCTGCTCGCTGCGCACATCCAAGGCCAACGCACCGCTGCGGCGTAATACCGCTTTCAGTCGCGCCACCACAATCCGTGGATTAAAGGGTTTGCCGATGTAATCGTCTGCGCCCATTTCCAGCCCGACCACCACGTCAGATTCGCTGCCCATGCCGGTCAACATCACGACGGGTAATTCCGGGCGCAGCTTTTGCAATTGGATTAGCACCTGCAAGCCGTTGATATCTGGCAGCATCATGTCGAGCAATACCAGCGCGATGTCGGGCCGCTGCGCTACCATCGCCACGCCCTGTTGACCGAGATGGCACACCGCGACATCAAACACATGCTCGGCGAGCACATCCCGAAGGAGCTCGCAGATTGCGGTGTCGTCATCAATTACCAGAATGACCGGTTTCATCGTCAGCCCCTGCCCAGAACGCTATGGAGTAAGTCTGGCTGATTCTGCTGTACGCTCCAGCCAATGCCAGCCTGCGATGACGAATCTTTAACCGCTGTCACATCCCGGCGGCTTTCGACACGTCAAAACTGACGAACGACTCTTTTTCGACACCGTTTTCCACGGACAACCGCCTAAATACCCACATGATAAAGAGTGGCATAAAACCTGCATTAGGTGCACTGAACGCATTTATGCGACTGTTTAAGTGGAGCGAAACCGATGAAAAAAGTCGTCACGGTTTGCCCTTATTGCGCATCGGGCTGCAAGATAAACCTGGTGGTGGATAACGGCAAAATAATCCGGGCGGAAGCGGCGCAGGGGAAAACCAATCAGGGCACGCTGTGTCTGAAAGGCTATTACGGCTGGGATTTTATCAACGATACCCAGATCCTCACCCCGCGCCTGAAAACCCCGATGATCCGTCGCCAGCGTGGCGGCAAACTGGAGTCTGTGTCCTGGGATGAAGCGCTGAACTACGTCGCCGAACGCCTGAGCGCCATCAAAGCCAAATACGGCCCGGATGCTATCCAGACCACCGGTTCCTCACGCGGGACAGGGAACGAAACCAACTATGTGATGCAAAAATTTGCACGCGCCGTTATTGGCACCAATAACGTCGACTGCTGCGCTCGCGTCTGACACGGCCCTTCGGTTGCAGGTCTGCACCAATCGGTCGGTAATGGCGCGATGAGCAATGCCATCACAGAGATTGATAACACCGATCTGGTGTTTATTTTCGGGTACAACCCGGCAGATTCCCACCCTATCGTGGCGAATCACGTGATTAACGCCAAACGTAATGGGGCGAAAATCATCGTCTGCGATCCGCGCAAAATTGAAACCGCGCGCATTGCCGATATGCATATTGCATTGAAAAACGGCTCGAATATCGCGCTGCTGAACGCGATTGGGCATGTGATTATCGAAGAAAATCTCTACGACACGGTGTTCGTCGCCAGCCGTACCGAAGGCTTCGAGGAGTATCGCAAAATCGTTGAGGGCTACACGCCGGAATCGGTGGAAGCCATTACCGGCGTGAGCGCACAGGAAATTCGCCAGTGCGCGAGAATGTACGCTGGGGCGAAATCCGCTGCGATCCTATGGGGCATGGGCGTCACCCAGTTCTATCAGGGCGTGGAAACCGTGCGTTCGCTGACGAGCCTGGCGATGTTGACCGGCAATCTGGGCCGCCCGAGTGTTGGCGTAAACCCGGTGCGTGGGCAAAACAACGTGCAGGGCGCGTGTGATATGGGTGCGCTGCCGGATACCTATCCGGGCTATCAGTACATCAACAATCCGGCCAACCGCGAGAAATTCGCCAAGGCCTGGGGCGTGGACAGTCTGCCTGAACATACGGGCTATCGCATCAGCGAGCTGCCGCATCGCGCGGCGCATGGTGAAGTGCGCGCGGCGTACATCATGGGTGAAGATCCGCTGCAAACCGACGCCGAACTGTCGGCGGTGCGCAAAGGGTTTGAAGATCTCGAACTGGTCATCGTCCAGGACATCTTTATGACCAAAACCGCCTCGGCGGCTGACGTCATTTTGCCGTCCACTTCCTGGGGCGAGCACGAAGGGGTGTATACCGCCGCCGACCGTGGTTTCCAGCGCTTCTTTAAAGCGGTTGAACCGAAGTGGGATCTGAAAACCGACTGGCAAATCATCAGCGAAATCGCCACCCGTATGGGCTATCCGATGCACTACAACAACACCCAGGAAATTTGGGATGAGTTGCGTCATCTGTGTCCGGATTTCACCGGGGCCACCTACGAAAAAATGGGTGAACTGGGCTATGTGATGTGGCCGTGCCGCGATGAATCAGACGCCGATCAGGGCACGTCGTATCTCTTTAAAGAGAAATTCGATACCCCGAACGGCATGGCGCAGTTCTTCACTTGTGACTGGGTCGCGCCTATCGATAAGCTCACCGAAGCCTATCCATTGGTGCTCTCCACCGTGCGTGAAGTGGGCCACTACTCCTGCCGTTCGATGACCGGGAACTGTGCAGCACTGGCGGCGTTGGCCGATGAACCGGGATACGCGCAGATCAACACCGCAGACGCGACAAAACTCGGTATCGAAAACGAAGCGCTGGTGTGGGTGCATTCGCGTAAGGGCAAAATCATCACCCGTGCACAGGTCAGCGATCGCCCGAACGTCGGGGCGGTGTACATGACCTATCAGTGGTGGATTGGTGCCTGTAATGAGCTGGTGACGGAGAACCTGAGCCCGATTACCAAAACGCCGGAGTACAAATATTGTGCGGTACGCGTGGAGCGCATAGCCGATCAGCGCAGCGCGGAACAATACGTTATTGATGAATACAACAAGCTGAAATCCCGGTTACGTGAGAGTGCGCTGGGCTAAAGCGAAGGTGTGTTCTACCTGGGGGTGAAATTTTTTCACCCCCTTTTTTTGGTCATCTGGCAGCCATTTCATTCTTATTGGTCGCCCTTTATACTGCGCGTCCTGACTAATTGATGATTATTCCATGATGAAACGCTGGGGTTTGTGGCTGTTATTCCCGTTGTTGGCTCAGGCCGACGACATTGGCACCCAATACAAAGAACAGGCCGAAGCGGGCGACAAACGCGCCCAGTATTATCTGGCCGACACCTATTACAGCTCCGGCGATGAGTCGCATGCCCGTTATTGGGCCGAGAAAGCAGCAGAAGCGGGCGAGCCGGATGCGGTTGCCCTGCTGGCGCAAATGACCATGAAAACCAGCCTGCCCGATGCGCGTAAACTCGCCGAACAGGCGGTGCTGGCGGGCAGTTCGAGCGGGGAAATCACCCTCGCTCACACGTTGCTGAACACGCAGGCGGGGAAAACAGATTACCCGCGCGCGATCTCGATGTTACAGAAAGCGGCGGAAAATACAGACGATGACAGCGCCGTGGATGCGCAAATGCTGCTTGGCCTGATTTACGCCAACGGCGGCGAGATCAAAGAGGATGACGCGAAAGCCACGGAATTCTTCAAGAGTAGCTCGATGCTGTCGCGCTCTGGCTACGCCGAATATTGGGCGGGCGTAATGTTTCGCGATGGGGAAAAAGGGTTTATCCAGCCGAATACGCAGAAAGCGCTGAATTGGTTTAACGTCAGCTGTCTGGAAGGCAACGATTCAGGATGTGAAGCGCTTGATGCGCTGAGCGGCGAATAATTTGTCGCCCGGCGGCGGCGCCGGGCGTTTTTGTCTTAACGGTTCGCGGTCTTCTCAAATTTCCCCAACACGTCACGCTCATAAGCCAGCGCTTTTTTGCGGTCGAATTTGTGTTCCCACTTGGCAATCACCAGCACCGCCAGCGCATTACCCACCACATTCAACGCAGTACGCGCCATGTCGAGCAGTCGGTCTACGCCTGCGATAAACGCCAGCCCTTCCAGCGGAATGCCGACGCTGCCGAGCGTTGCCAACAACACCACGAATGACACGCCGGGCACGCCCGCAATGCCTTTCGACGTCACCATCAACGTCAGCACAAGAATGATTTCCTGACCGAGAGAGAGGTCAATACCGTACAACTGCGCGATGAAAATCGCCGCAATACTTTGGTACAGCGTTGAGCCATCAAGGTTAAAGGAGTAACCCGTCGGCACCACGAAACTGGTTATCGACGCAGGGGCGCCGTAGGCTTCCATTTTCTCAATGATTCGCGGCAGCACACTCTCAGAGCTGGCGGTGGAGTAAGCCAGAATCAGTTCATCCTTCAGGATGCGAATCAAAATCCAGATACTGAGCCCGCACATTTTTGCCACCGCACCCAGCACCACCAGCGCGAAGAACACGATAGCGACGTACACCAGAATAACCAGCTTAGCGAGTGGCCACAGAGAGGCGAAACCGAAGTTGGCGACGGTGACAGAAATCAGAGCAAACACGCCAACCGGCGCATAACGCATCACCATGTGCGTCACTTTAAACATTGTTTCGGACACCGAGCGGAACACGGTGACCAGTGGCTCGCGATGTGCAGACGGCAGCGATGACAGGCCCAGACCAAACAGCACAGAGAAGAAGATAATCGGCAGCATTTCGCCTTTCGCCATCGACGCGAAAATGTTGGTCGGCACCAGCGACAAAATCGTCCCCATCAGGCCATGCGCATGGCTTTGCACATCGGCGGCGGTACTCTGGTATTTGGAAATATCGACCGCCGCCAACGCTGACATATCAATGCCCGCACCCGGCTTAAACACATTCGCCAGGGTAATGCCGAGCACGATGGCAATGGTGGTGATGATTTCAAAATAGATGATGGTTTTCGCGCCGATACGTCCCAGCGATTTGGCATCGCCCACGCCTGCAATCCCGACCACCAGTGTCGAAATCACAATCGGCACCACAATCATTTTGATCAGATGAATGAAGATATCACCGGCTGGCGATAACAAATTGGTAATCAGCCATTCACGGCTGTCGCTTTGGTAATGCAGATAACTGCCCAGAAGAATACCCAGCACCAACGCCAGCAGGATTTGCCAGGCCAGGCTGACTTTTGCTTTTTTCATGACTACAGACTTCCTCAATGCAGGGTGACATTCATGTGGCGAATGTTACCCACTAAAACGGGGATCAGACGTGTTGTGTTTTTGCGTGGCGTTTTTTAACGCGGCGTATCAGTACCACCTGCATGGCATGCCGCGCAAGCCTTACATTACGGGGCTTTTGACTGATAAAAGGCAGAGGAAGGCGAATTAAGTCTGGTTACTGAAAATAACCTTTTGTTATAAAAAACTTTTTCCATTCAATAAAACTATAAATTCATCATAGTTATTATTCGCCTTCAAAGATTCGTTTGGTGGATTTTCATACTCTGCAAAGAATGCGTGATCTGTCGCCCAAATAATAAACAAAGCCGTTATAAGCTCTATAATTAACGATTGCTTGACATATTATTAACATTCTACAGGGAGAAAAAAAGCATGAGCCAAATACACAAACACTCTATTCCCGCAAACATTGCGGAAAACTGCCTGATTAACCCGGAACAGTACCAAGCGATGTACCAGCAGTCGGTCAGCGATCCGGATGCCTTTTGGGGCGAACAGGGAAAAATTCTCGACTGGATCAAGCCGTACCAGAAAGTAAAAAACACCTCCTTCGCCCCCGGTAACGTGTCGATTAAATGGTACGAAGATGGCACGCTGAATCTGGCGGCCAACTGCCTCGACCGCCATCTGGCTGAACGTGGCGACCAGACCGCCATCATCTGGGAAGGCGATGACGCCAGCCAGAGTAAAAAAATCACTTATAAAGAACTGCACCGCGATGTCTGCCGCTTCGCCAACGTCCTGACCGACCTTGGTATCAAAAAAGGCGACGTGGTGGCTATCTATATGCCGATGGTGCCGGAAGCGGCGGTGGCGATGCTCGCCTGCGCGCGTATCGGCGCTGTGCATTCCGTCATTTTCGGCGGCTTCTCACCGGAAGCGGTTGCCGGACGTATTATTGATTCCAGTTCCCGACTGGTGATCACCGCCGATGAAGGCGTGCGTGCGGGCCGTTCGATTCCGCTGAAGAAAAATGTCGACGACGCGCTGAAAAACCCGAACGTCAAAACCGTTGAAAACGTGGTAGTGCTTAAGCGTACCGGTGGCGATGTGGCCTGGCACGAAGGCCGCGACCTGTGGTGGAACGAGCTGACAGAAAAAGCCAGCGACCAGCATCAGCCGGTGGAAGTCGGCGCGGAAGATCCGCTGTTTATCCTCTACACCTCCGGTTCCACTGGCAAACCGAAAGGCGTGCTGCACACCACCGGGGGTTATCTGGTGTATGCCGCGAGCACCTTTAAATACGTCTTTGATTACCATCAGGGTGATATTTACTGGTGTACCGCCGATGTGGGTTGGGTCACCGGTCATAGCTATCTGCTGTATGGCCCACTGGCCTGCGGCGCTACCACGCTGATGTTCGAAGGCGTGCCAAACTGGCCGACGCCAGCGCGCATGAGCCAGGTGGTTGATAAGCACAAAGTGAATATTCTCTACACCGCGCCGACCGCTATCCGCGCGTTGATGGCCGAAGGCGATAAAGCGATTCAGGGCACTGACCGCTCATCGCTGCGCATTTTGGGTTCCGTAGGCGAGCCAATCAACCCGGAAGCCTGGGAGTGGTACTGGAAGAAAATCGGTAACGAAAAATGCCCGGTGATGGACACCTGGTGGCAGACCGAAACCGGTGGCTTCATGATCACCCCGATGCCAGGCGCGACCGAACTGAAAGCCGGTTCTGCGACGCGTCCGTTCTTTGGCGTCCAGCCCGCGCTGGTCGATAACGAAGGCAACGTGCTGGAAGGCGCCACCGAAGGCAACCTGGTGATCACCGATTCCTGGCCGGGTTCTGCGCGTACGCTGTTTGGCGATCACGAACGTTTCGAACAAACCTATTTCTCGACCTTCAAAAACATGTATTTCAGCGGCGACGGCGCACGCCGTGACGAAGACGGTTACTTCTGGATCACCGGGCGCGTCGATGACGTGCTGAACGTGTCCGGTCACCGTCTGGGCACCGCGGAAATTGAATCTGCGCTGGTGTCACACCCGAAAATTGCCGAAGCGGCAGTGGTCGGTATTCCGCACAGCATCAAGGGCCAGGCGATTTATGCCTACGTCACGCTGAACCACGGTGAAGAACCTGGCCCGGAGCTGTACACCGAAGTGCGTAACTGGGTGCGCAAAGAGATTGGCCCGCTGGCGACGCCGGACGTGCTGCACTGGACCGATTCGCTGCCGAAAACTCGTTCCGGCAAAATCATGCGCCGTATTCTGCGCAAAATCGCCGCCGGGGATACCAGTAACTTTGGCGATACGTCGACCCTGGCGGATCCTGGCGTGGTGGAAAAACTGCTCGAAGAGAAGCAGTCCATTTCAATGCCTTCTTAACCCTGTTTAACCCCTCTCCCGATCGGGAGAGGGCAACGCGTACCACCCTAAAACAACAATACCTTACCCTCCCCTAAAGATTTCGTGTTGCAGGCGGCTACGAGCCAACGCACCTGCACCGCGAAAGATGACGGGGAAAACCTCTGGAGAACTCTGTGATGAATGAATCTATTTGTCAGCAGATAGAAGACAGTGCGCATTTCAGGGAGTTAGTCGAAAAACGGCAACGGTTTGCCACGTTCCTGTCCATTATCATGCTGGTGGTTTACGTCGGTTTTATCCTGTTAATTGCTTTCGCCCCCGGCTGGCTCGGTACGCCGCTGCACGCGGGAACCAGCGTCACGCGCGGCATTCCTATTGGGATTGGCGTCATTGTGATTTCTTTCGTGCTCACTGGCGTGTACGTCTGGCGGGCCAACGGTGAATTCGACCGGCTGACCAAAGCCGTTTTGCGTGAGGTGAAGGCATCATGAAAAAGCTCCTGACGGCGCTCGCCGCCACGCTGCCCTTTGCGGCTAACGCCGCCGATGCCATTACCGGCGAGGTGCAGCGCCAGCCGACTAACTGGGAAGCGATTATTATGTTCCTGGTATTCGTGCTGCTGACGCTGTACATCACCTGGTGGGCTTCCAAACGGGTGCGTTCGCGTAACGATTACTACACTGCGGGCGGCAATATCACCGGTTTCCAGAACGGGTTGGCGATAGCCGGAGACTTTATGTCCGCCGCGTCGTTCCTCGGGATTTCCGCGCTGGTGTATACCTCCGGCTACGACGGGCTGATTTACTCGCTCGGCTTCCTCGTCGGCTGGCCAATTATTCTGTTCCTGATTGCCGAACGCCTGCGTAATCTCGGGCGTTATACCTTTGCCGATGTGGCGTCTTATCGCCTGAAACAAGGACCGATTCGCACCCTTTCCGCCTGCGGTTCGCTGGTGGTGGTAGCGTTGTATCTGATTGCGCAGATGGTCGGCGCGGGCAAACTCATCGAACTGCTGTTCGGCCTAAATTACCACATTGCGGTAGTACTGGTCGGCGTGTTGATGGTGATGTACGTACTGTTCGGCGGCATGCTGGCAACGACATGGGTGCAAATCATCAAAGCCGTACTGCTGCTGTTCGGCGCAAGTTTTATGGCGTTTATGGTGATGAAACACGTCGGCTTTAGCTTCAATAACCTGTTCACCGAAGCGATGGCGGTACACCCGAAAGGGGCGGCGATCATGAGTCCTGGCGGGCTGGTGAAAGATCCGATTTCCGCGCTGTCGTTGGGGCTGGGTCTGATGTTTGGTACGGCAGGTCTTCCGCACATTTTGATGCGTTTCTTCACCGTCAGCGATGCACGTGAAGCGCGTAAAAGTGTGTTCTACGCTACCGGTTTCATGGGTTACTTCTACATTCTGACCTTTATTATCGGCTTCGGCGCGATCATGCTGGTGGGGGCGAACCCGGCGTTTAAAGACGCGGCGGGTCAGCTGATTGGTGGCAACAATATGGCGGCAGTGCATTTGGCTGATGCTGTAGGTGGCAACCTGTTCCTCGGCTTCATTTCCGCCGTGGCATTCGCCACTATTCTGGCGGTGGTTGCCGGCCTGACGCTGGCGGGCGCTTCGGCGGTCTCACACGATTTGTACGCCAACGTGTTCCGCAAAGGCGCGTCTGAACGCGATGAATTGCGCGTGTCGAAAATCACGGTGCTGATTTTGGGCGTCGTTGCCATTCTGCTGGGGATTTTGTTTGAGAAGCAGAACATCGCCTTCATGGTCGGCCTGGCGTTCTCGATTGCCGCGAGCTGTAACTTCCCAATTATTCTGCTGTCGATGTACTGGTCGAAACTGACCACGCGCGGCGCGATGATCGGCGGCTGGCTGGGCCTGCTGACGGCGATTATCCTGATGATCCTCGGCCCAACCATTTGGGTGCAGATCCTCGGTCACGAGAAAGCAGTATTCCCGTATGAATACCCGGCGCTGTTCTCCATCGCCGTGGCCTTTATCGGGATCTGGTTCTTCTCGGCGACCGACAACTCCGAAGCCGGGAAACTCGAACGCGAGCGGTTCCGGGCGCAGTTCATCCGTTCTCAAACCGGGATTGGTATCGAGCAAGGCTCCGCGCACTAAAGAATTGCCCGGTGGCGCTACTGCTTACCGGGCGAACAAGCGAATAACGACGACACAAGTTGTAGGCCGGATAAGGCGTAGCCGCATCCGGCAATTCAGGCGATCAGAACATCACCCACGCCACGAGCGGCGCAACCAAAACCATTGTCACGCCAGACAACATCATCACCAGACTGGCAACGACCCCTTCCTGCGGGCCCAACTCGTAAGAACGCGCCGTACCCGCTCCGTGCGAGGCCGCGCCAAACCCTGCCCCTTTCGCCATCCCTTCACGGATCGCCAGACGTAAAAAAAGCATATCGCCGACCGCCATGCCAAATACGCCCGTCACGACGACAAACAGCGCCACCAGTTCTGGCTGGCCGCCAAGCGGTTTGGCGGCGGCAAGCGCAAATGGCGTCGTCACCGAACGCACCGCCAGACTGCGCTGAATTTCATCCGACAGCGTAAACAAACGCGCCAACCAGACGGAGCTGCACACGGCGACCACCGTCGCCGTCACCACGCCCGCGCTGAGCGACATCCAGTGGCGTTTAATCACCGCCAGATTGTCATAAACAGGCACGGCAAAGGCGATGGTCGCCGGGCCAAGCAGCCACAGCAGCCAGTGCGCTTCACCCATATAATTCTGATAAGAGATATGCCCGAACACCAGCATCAGCACCAACAACAGCGGGGTGAACACCAGCGGCATCAGCGGCAATTTGCGAAAGCGGCGATACAGGCGTTTGTTGGCGTAATAGAGGCCAAGGGTAATGGCGAGGCACAGCAGGCTTAATGTCAGGCTATTCACGGTTCATCCTGCGTAACTCGTAACGATAGACTTTATCGACCACCCACGCCGTTGCGCCCAGCACCATCAGTGTGCTCAGTGCGATCACCAGGAAAATACGCCAGCCATCGACCATCAGCAATTGGGCGTAATTCACCACTGCCACTACCGCAGGCACGAAAAATAAAAGCATTTCTGCCAGCAGCCAGCGGGAACCCGCGCGCACCCAATTGAGCGGTAGCACGCGGCAGACAATCAACGCCAGCATCAGCACCATGCCGACCAGATTCGCGGGCAACGGAAGATGGCCCCACGCCACTAAATGTTCCGCCAGTACAAACACCCCGGCGTACAAAACCACCTGCACCGGAACCTGAAGATGATGCAGGACAGCAGGCGTTACGCGCCCTAAGGCCACAGCCATGAAAGGAATTCCTGAAAAAAGTGAAGGCGCTCAGTATAGTGAGCCGCCGACTGCGACAGAAATGAATTAAAATCATTGAAGGTATAGTTTCGAGGAATAATCATGGACATAAGAACGCTGCGCTATTTCGTCGAAGTGGTCCAGCAGCAGAGTTTTACCCGCGCGGCAGAGAAGCTATTTGTCACCCAGCCGACTATCAGTAAGATGCTGAAAAATCTGGAAGATGAGCTCAACTGTACCCTTCTCATTCGCGACGGACGCAAACTGCTGCTGACCGATACCGGGCGCGTGGTGTTCGACCGAGGCCTGACGATCCTCGCTGAATTTCGCCAACTGGAAGCCGAACTCAGTGATATCAATCACCTGCACGGCGGTTTGCTGCGTTTGGGTATTCCACCGATGGTCGGCATGTTAATGGCCGGGCCAATCAGCCTGTTTCGTCAGCGCTACCCGGGCGTGGAGTTGAAAATTGCCGAATTTGGCGGCCTGACGGTACAGCAGGCGGTGATGAACGGCGAGCTGGATGTGGCGATGACCGCCCTGCCCGTCGATGAAGAGAGCGGCCTGTCAACGCTGCCGCTGTTCAGCCATCCGCTGTGCGTGCTGGTGCCACGTTCCGGCGACTGGCTTAACGTCGAGTCCATTAGCCCGGAACAACTGGCCGCGCATCCGCTGTTGATTTACAACGAAGATTTCGCCCTTAGCCGCCAGTTAATGCAGCTGTTCACCGATCATGACGTGAAACCGCGCATTGCAGTGCGCAGCGGTCAATGGGATTTTCTGGCAGCCATGGTTCAGGCGGGCGTTGGTGTGGCGATTTTACCGGAGCCGATTTGCCAACGACTCGATAAAAACACTCTGCGCTGGATCCCGCTCGATAGCGAACTGCACTGGCAGTTAGGGATGATCTGGCGTGAAGGAACCTATCTCTCCCACAGCGCCCAGGCGTGGCTGAATTGCTGCGAAGGGTTCTGGTTGCCTGGTGTATAATATTCAGTAGCGATCGCTAACGCGTGATGTTTAGCTCACCGTTAGCGCCACGCTATATAAATAGAACAGCTTGCTGTTTTTCCATTTTTAAATCACGACTCAAAAATAAGACGATCCTTGTGTTTCGTTTAATTTTTAACGTATTAACCTTCATCAATCACACTTCCCCATAATAATAAACACGCAAATTTCACGTGAATTTCTCAGAGCATTCTTGTGTTTTGAATGCTTATCTTTGAGCGCCTTCACAAAAAACAGGATGGAATAAAAAATTACATTGATACATAAACAATGGAATGTTTAATTCCAATCATGTTTTTTCAAGATAATAAGTACAGGGATAGCCTTCGTGAAATTCAAATTTAAAACCATTACCGCACTATTCTTACTCGCTTCCAGCAATGCTTTCGCCGCGCCTATTTATCAGGCCGACGACGGTTCATTTGTTGATTTGTATGGTCGTCTTGGCTTTAACATTACCAATAAAGGCGGTGATAACGAAGGCCGATTTGATGGCCGTTTTGGCATCTCTGGACGTCAGGCGATTAACGATAAAATGGCGGTTATTGGTCTGGCGCAATATCAGGTCAATGCGGCCGAATATGCCAACAATCTCCATGATAATACGAAAGATTTAACAGCACGTTATGTGTGGGCGGGTTTGGATTTAGCCGAGTACGGCAAATTAACCGGTGGCCGTGTCTCTTCCGGTCTGATTATGTTTACCGATATTGGTGACGTATTTGCCAGCTCCGATGTGGCGATGGCTCGTCAGGCAAACTTCGTCGATCCAACAGCCGTTCAGGTTTTCCGTCAGGATGGCACCGTTCAGTATCAAAATACCTTTGGCGACCTTGATGTTTCTGCCGCTTATATTCTGGGCAACGACAGCTCGGACCTGGATTACGGATATAACGGCGCCGTTCGTTACACGCTGGATATGGGTAGTGCGGGCAAACTGCAACCGGTTATCGCAGGCCAAAAAGAGAAAGCCAGCCACGATGCAACCTCTATGCAGGCCAACCAGCAGGCGGACGAATATTCATTCTGGGGCGTGGGCACCCGTTATTACATAGGCGATGTGATGCTCGGCGTGTTGTTTGCACAGGATCGCGTGACATACCGTGATGGTTCCCCGGACAGCGTGGATAAAGATTACGAAACGACCGCGGTGTGGAGCGTGAACGAAGACTGGGCGCTGCGTGCCGGTTATCGTCATCTGGACAACGAAGATGGTGATGGCCTGCAACTGCGCGACACCACGTTTGAAGTGCAGTACAAACTGACGCCACGTAGCTCCATTTACACCTCTTATTCCTGGCGTAACGGTAAGCAAGGCACCAACAAAGTGACAGGCAATCGCGTCACCTTTGGCGGCAGCAACCCTGCCGACGATTACTACCACGTGGGTCTGCGTTACGAGTTCTGATGATGAAAAAATTACTGTTAGTGTCACTTCTTTTTTGCGGCAGCCAGGCACTGGCTGCTCCCCACCTTATCGTGGGTAATAATCTGACGGTGCTGGCGGCAAGATCAGCAGACGTGAGTATTTTCAGCGATAAGATTGCGCTCAAAGACGGCGAACAAAAGGTGGTTGTGAAATATGACAGCCCGGAAAATCCGTCTTCGACTAACCAGAGCAATGGTCGTGTGACGTCCAAACCCTGGCTTTTGACGTTCAACGCGTCAGGCGATGAGGTGATTACGCTGAGCATCAAACAGGCGACGGATACGTCTGAAGTACGGGCGCTGGCGAAAGATCCGGTCTTTAGCCTCGCCGAGAAAGGGAAAGCGGTGCCGTTTACCCCGACGCCGTTGGTTCGCCAAAGCGCATTTGGATCGATTTCAACGTCCTGGGATTCGGTGGTCAACGGTGAAGCGACGCCAGCGGCTGTTGCCGTCGCGGCAGCACCGGCAGTCGCAGCAACATCGGCTCCAGCACGAGCGCCTGCGGTGACGACAAACGGTCAATCCAGTGCGGAAAGATTCAAAGCGATGCAGCAGCTTTATCTGCAAAGCGACCCCGCTCAGCGTAAAGCCTTCCTGAAATGGGCGCTCGACGTGCAGTAATCCTCTTTCCCCGGTTCGTCCGGGGAAATTACAGCTTATCGACCAACGTCCGGCTCTGTCCAATGAGCTGCCGACGTCCTTCCTCTCCCTGCTGAAGCAGACAGACAAACAGTAAATCAATCAGCGTGTGTTGCGCCGTACGGACGGCAATCGACGAGCTGTGTGTTTTGCTGCCTTCCGCGATGGTGTCCAGACACAGGTCCGCAGCCTGTCGCAGTGGCGACTGTTGCAACGACGTCAGCGCGATAACTTTCGCCCCGCGTGCTTTCGCAGTTTCCGCCGCGACCTGCACTTCTCTGCGGTTGCCGGAGAACGAAATTGCAATCTGTACATCTTCCGCCGTCAACGACTGCGCCACGGTGATTTGCACGTGGCTGTCCATCTCATTCATCACCGGATACCCGATTTTCATCAGCTTATAGGCCAAATCTTTGGCGATCAGCGATGAGCCACCGATGGCAGTGATCTGCACGCGCCCGGCGACACGAATAAGATCGACTACCTGTTGCAGCCTGGCAAAATCCAGTCCGTTAGTGGTATCGCGCAGCGCCTGCTGTTTTTCCATCAGCAGTTTTTCGGCGATCAGCGGGAAGGTATCTTCGCTGTTAATTTCATTATGAATATAGGCAACGTCATTTTTGCGTTCGGTACTTTGCTGCCCCCACTCCTCCACCAGCGCTATCTTAAAATTGGTGTACCCCTTAAAGCCCAGTTTCTGCGCAAATTTAATGATGCTCGACTGACTAATGCCCAATACTTGTGCGAGCTCCGGCGACGAAAACTGCTTCACGCGGCCTGGATTTTCCAGAATGAAATCCGCAATTTTGCGCTCACCAGGGGTAAACAACGATTTATTATGAAGGATGGTATTGATGTGTTTCATAAGGCAGTAATGGGTCGCTCGGTTTTTTAGCGTGGGCTAAGGGATTAAAATGATAAGTCATCCCTTTTCCCATTACACCCTTTGATCCTGAATCCACGGCAGAACGAGTGGGAAAAGTCACTTCTCAAGTGATCACGATCACAGATTGCCAGCAAGGCATAAAATATTACTTCTGAATGAAGGTTATGGAATATATTATTCCATACATTGAAAACATGAATCATCGAGGCCGTTATGAAAATTGATTTATCCGCACTGACCACTGAAAGTCGCAATCGCGCGAGCGAGAACATTGACACCCTGTCGACGCTGGACATGCTGAAAGTCATCAACGCGGAAGACCAAAAAGTGGCGCTGGCAGTAGAAGAACAATTGCATGCTATCGCTCAAGCCGTCGATGCCATTACCAAAGCGTTCGCCTGCGGCGGTCGCCTGATTTACTGCGGCGCTGGCACCTCCGGTCGTCTGGGTATTCTGGACGCCAGCGAATGTCCTCCGACTTACGGCACACCGCGCGAAATGGTCGTGGGTCTGATTGCCGGTGGTCACACAGCTATCCTTCAGGCAGTCGAAAACGCCGAAGATAGCCCACAAATGGGCGAGCAAGATCTGCGTGATTTAGCGTTGAACGAACGCGATGTGGTTATCGGCATCGCCGCCAGTGGCCGTACGCCGTATGTGATTGGCGCACTGAAATATGCTCGCAGCGTGGGTGCGACAACCGGTGCTATCGCCTGCAACCGTGGCAGCGAAATCGGCAAACTCTCCGATATCGCCATGGAACCGCTGGTGGGCCCGGAAGTGGTTACAGGCTCTTCCCGTATGAAAGCCGGCACCGCGCAAAAACTCATTCTTAACATGCTGACCACTGGCGCGATGATCCGCTCTGGCAAAGTATTTGGCAACCTGATGGTCGACGTGGAAGCCACTAACGCCAAGCTGTTACAGCGTCAGGTAAATATCGTAGTACAGGCGACAGAGTGCGATGCAGCCACCGCAGAAGCCGCGTTAACTGCGTGTAACCGTCACTGTAAAACCGCCATCGTGATGATTCTGGCAGGCCTGAGCGCCGCCGACGCAAGCGAAATGCTTAACAGCAATAACGGCTTTATTCGCAGCGCCATTCAGGGCATCGGGAGCAAATAACCATGGCAAAAATTACCAGCTCAATGATTGAGCAACTCCTGCAACTGTCTGGCGGGACTGCCAACATCAGCGTGTGCGGGAACTGTATGACACGTCTGCGTCTGACCCTGGTCGATCGCGACATCATTGATATCGATAAGCTCAAAGCCGTACCCGGCGTGATGGGCGTGATCAACGGTGACGATCAGCTACAAATTATTCTCGGCCCTGGTAAAGCACAAACCGCCAGCGAGATGATGAATGAGATGATTAAAGCCGGTGGCGATAACGGTGCCGCTCCGGTCGCAGAAGCTGACCTTGCCTCTCAGGCGAGCCAAAACAAAGCCAAAATGAAGGGCAAGCAGAACAGCGCGGTGCATAACTTTTTAACCAAGTTTGCCACCATCTTTACTCCGCTTATCCCAGGCTTTATCGCCGCAGGTTTACTGCTCGGCTTCGCTACACTGCTGCAGCAGATTTTTGTGGTCGAAGGCGTAGCGGAAGCGACCTGGCTCGTTGACATGATCGCCTACATGAAAGTGTTCAGCATCGGCCTGTTCACCTTCCTGAGTATTTTGATTGGCTTCAACACCCAGAAAGCCTTCGGCGGTTCTGGTGTGAACGGTGCGATCATCGCCTCGCTGTTTATTCTGCGTTATGTGCCGGAAGGCAAAGTCGGCTATTACGCCGGAATGCAGGATTTCTTCGGCATAGTGATTGACCCACGCGGCAACATCATTGGCGTCCTGCTGGCCTGTATTCTGGGCGCATGGATTGAACGCCAGGTCCGTCGCTTCATTCACGACTCTCTGGATATGATCCTGACGTCCGCGATTACGTTGCTGATTACCGGCGCTATCACTTTCACCGTAATTATGCCGATTGGCGGCGAGCTGTTTAAAGGCATGTCATGGTTGTTCCTGCACCTCAACGGCAACCCGTTTGGAACTGCACTGCTGGCCGGTCTGTTCCTGATTGCGGTGGTGTTTGGTATTCATCAGGGCTTTGTTCCGGTTTATTTCGCGCTGATGGACGCGCAGGGCTTCAACTCACTGTTCCCGATTCTGGCGATGGCCGGTGCCGGACAGGTGGGTGCTTCACTGGCATTGTTCTACCGTGCGAAGCAGGGTTCTCTGCTGCGTACGCAGATTAAAGGCGCCATCTTCCCGGGCCTGCTGGGTATTGGTGAACCGCTGATTTACGGTGTCACCCTGCCACGACTGAAACCCTTCGTCACGGCCTGTATTGGCGGCGCGGTAGGTGGCTTCTTTATCGGTCTGGTTTCATGGCTGGGGCTGCCAGTAGGTTTGAACACCGTGTTCGGCCCGTCTGGCCTGGTATCGATTCCGCTGATGACCTCTTCGCAAGGCATCTTTGCCGGGATGGCGGTCTACGTCGTGGGTATCCTGATTTCGTATCTTGCAGGTTTTGTACTGACCTGGTTCTTTGGCAGTAAAAACGTCGACCTGCAATAAGGGTCGACGGGGTTCCCCCCCTTAAAGCCGCCGATGAGGCGGCTTTTTTTTGGGGAAAATTACTGGTCTTCGATCAACAGCGCTTCTAACAAATCGAGATCGTGCAGCAGCTTTTGCAGCGTCTCGTTGCTGATTTGGCAGGTCGCGCGTAAGTGATAGAGTTCACCGCGTTCAGAGCGCAGCGCCGCCAGACGGAAGCGGCGTTCGAGACTCTCTTCCAGCATCGAGGTTTCCACATCGTTACGCCCGTCCGCACGACGGCGCAAATTACCGATAACGCGTGAACTCACTTCGGTCAGCAACTGATTATCGATATTCTCTTTGGTGTCCTGTGCCAGCCGCTCTTCCATTTTCTGGATCGCCACAATCGCCACATCCGCCGTTGCAGCACGCGCCAGACGCTCTTCTTTATACTGCTGAGAGTGGTCGGCGACTTCAATGTGTCGCAACAATATAGGCATCACCACTACGGCCACAAACAGCGAGAATAAAATGACGCCCGCCGAGAGGAAGACCAGTTCATAGCGTGCCGGGAAGACGTTGCCGTCGGAAAGCAGCAGCGGAATGGAGAGCACACCCGCCAGCGTAATCGCCCCGCGCACGCCTGCAAACGTGGCAATGAGCAATTCACGCGTGCTCCAGCTACCAAACTCCATTGGTTTCTTTTTCAGGAAACGCTGACTGAAACGCTGCATGGTCCATAACCAGCCAAAACGTACCAGCATCAGCGCGGCGTAAATCAGAATAATATCGGCGAACAGCACCCAGGTGTCGACGTTCGGATCCGCTTCTGCCGCCACTAATGACGTTTCAAGAATGCCCGGCAGTTGCAGGCCCAACAGCAGGAAGACCATACCGTTGAACACAAACTCCAGCATCGCCCAGGTGCTGTTGGCACGCAGGCGCATCGCCAGCGGTGCGGTGCGCATCACGCCGGAGCGGGTAATCGTCATCCCGGCGGCGACTGCAGCCAAAATGCCCGAAACACCGATGTGTTCAGCAATCAGGTAAGAAGCGAACGGCAGCAGGAACAACAGCACAATCTGCGTGGCCGGTTCATCGCCGCCCCAACGGCTGAGGAAACGCAGCGAACGCCCGTACGACCAGCTCACAACAAACCCGGCCAAAATACCGCCTGTTGCCACTTTGACAAACTCAAGCGCGGCGCCCCCGACGGTGAAGACCATCGTGCCCATCACCACCGCGACGGCAAATTTCAAGGAGACCAGGCCGGACGCGTCATTCATCAACGCCTCACCCTGCAATATCCCCATGATCTTCTTCGGAATGCGCCCTTCACCGACGATGCCAGATAACGCGACCGCATCAGTCGGCGACAACACCGCCGCCAGTGCGAACGCGGGAATCAGTGGGATCCCAGGCACAGCCCAATAAATCAGGAAACCGATGCCCACGACAGTGACCAGCACCAATGCCAGCGCAAGGCCAAAAATCTCGCGTCCATGTTCCAGAAATTCGCGCGTGGGCGTTTTCCAGCCATCGGCAAACAGCAGCGGCGGGATAAACAGAACGAGGAACAGTTCCGGGTCAAATTCAACGTGCAGACCGAACGTCGGCCACGCCAGCAGCGCACCGATGCCGATTTGCATCAAAGGCAGCGGAACCTGAAAAGGAAGTACGCGGGTAACTACCCCGGAAAGGGAGACCACAAGGGTCATGATCAGTATTGTGAAGAAAATTTCCATGCTATCCCTGTTTGCGATGACTTATTTCTAATGCAACCTCAGATAATACGCCCTTCAGCTTATCGCAAAGAACAACAGGATGTGCCTATAAATACTGGGTCGCCGCACAATCGGCGCGTTATTGAGTGGGTGATACAGAAAAGAGATCGGCATAAAAGCAGGCGCCAGAAATGCGAAAACCCAGCTTTTCAACTGGGTTTTGCGGTCCCTCAAGGGGAAGAAATCTGAATGGCCTCGGTGGGCTACGCGGCAAATGTTATCAAACGCCAAATAAGTGTCAATGCTTATTTTTCAACCATACTATCCCTGTGAGGTTGTGGCAACAAAGAAGACGCATTGATCACCGCCTTTTGTATTTCACTCACACTTTCACGCGGCAAAATCTGCGTTAACCACCCTCGCTCGACATCCATCGGCCTGTTTAAACGCTTATTACTCACTGTCTGCACCATGTCGCATTTCACCCAGCTCGTTTTTTGCGGGAAATATCGCGCTTCTTCGATGACACCCTTTTCCAGCTCAACATGAAATCCGCTGCCGAGTTTCGCACTGTCTTTCGTCGTAGAGATCGGAACAACGGTACAGGCATTGCCGTTTAATTTGCCATTCAGGACAACAACCAGCCTGAACTTAATCATTTCGGGCGGCATGTGTGCATCAATCACATCCGGGACAATATCACCCCGCCCATCCCTCGGATAGTTCCCGAAATTACAGGTCAGGATTTGCCCCACTTTTGGCGAAAAATTTATCCCCATTTTCTGACTCTAAAATGAAAAAATCAGTCACCGCCATTCCCTGCGGCATTCGCGCCTTCTGACTGACCAAAGGCACAGCTAACATACGCTGGAAGAGAGTTATCAACAATGTAATTGCCGCTATCTCTTTGAGAAAATGATGATTTATCGAGGATGTTCGCAAAATGCACTGCAAGTGGATCACACGGCAAAAAATAAAAAGGGCGACCCAAGGCCGCCCCAGTTTGCATCAGGTAAGGCTTAAATCGCCCAACCGCCTGCGTAGAAGGCTACCAGCGCCAGCGCGATAATCACGGTGCCGATATTCAGCTTACGCCATTCACCGGAGACGATACGGCCAATCACCAGCGTGGCGAAACCGATCATGATGCCAGTGACGATGTTACAGGTCAGCACGATGAATACCGCAGTGATCAGGCCTGACATCGCATCGACGAAATCGGCAAAGTCGATTTTCGCTACATTGCTCAGCATCAGTAAACCTACATACATCAGCGCCGGAGCGGTGGCATAGGCCGGAACCAGATAGGAGAGCGGAGACAGGAACAGGATCAGCAGGAACAATACGCCGACGGTGATCGCGGTCAGGCCAGTTTTACCGCCTGCGGCAGTCCCGGCTGCGGATTCGATGTACACCGCGGCTGGTGCAGCACCGACCAGGCCAGAGAACACGCTGCTCAGGGAGTCAGTGGTCAGTGCTTTGCCACCGTTGATGATCTGCCCGTCTTTATCCAGCAGGTTCGCTTGACCGGCCACCGCACGGATAGTACCGGTCGCATCAAATACCGCCGTCATCACCAGTGCCAATACGCTCGGTAGAACAATCGGGTTCAGTGCGCCCATAATATCAAGGCTGCCAATCAGCGAGTTGCCGTGCTCATCGCTAAGCGATGGCATCGCGAAAATACCGGAGAAATGCACGTTCGGATCGAAAATCAGACCAACAACCGATACACCAATGATGGTCAGCAGAATACCGCCCGGCACTTTCAGTTTTTCCAGACCGATAATCACCGCCAGACCAATCAGCGACATGATAACCGGGAAGCTCGCGAAGTGACCCATCGTCACCGGCAGGCCATCCAGCGGGTTTTTGATAACCAGGCCAACGCCGTTCGCCGCAATCAGCAGCAGGAACAGACCGATACCGATACCGGTGCCATGCGCAACGCCCTGCGGCAGGTTGCGCAGGATCCAGCTACGGATGCCCGTCGCGGAAATAACGGTGAACAGTACACCCATCAGGAACACAGCGCCAAGTGCGACCGGAATGCTGATGTGCTGGCCCAACACCAGGCTGAATGCGGTGAATGCGGTCAGCGAGATGGCACAGCCAATCGCCAGCGGCAGATTCGCCCACAGGCCCATCACCAGTGAACCAACACCAGCAACCAGACAGGTCGCCACGAAAACAGCGGCTGGCGGGAAGCCTGCTTTACCGAGCATGCCCGGAACGACGATAACGGAATACACCATTGCCAGGAAAGTAGTTAAACCGGCAAGGATCTCCTGGCGCACAGTACTGCCACGAGCTGAAATTTTGAACCAGGCGTCCAAACCGCCGGTACGCGCTGAAGGCGTAGACATAGAAAACATCCCCTGAGAGTTTTTATCATTCGTCCGTCTGCGTGAAGTGCGTGTTTATCTCCCTGTACTTTCCTGTGGCTAAGGGGCGCCACAAAAAAGCAAACGATTAGCTCCGCGCAGACAAAAACGGTATTCAATGTGACCTGACTCCAGCTATAAAGGCGGAGAAGGTTTACCGAGTGGATTTCGGGCTGCATTGCGGCGGCAACTGCGCGAATCCCCAGGAGCATAGGCAAACTATGTGACTGGGGTGAGCAAAGGCAGCCAACAAAAATGCGATCCGAAAGGCACCGGTAAAAAAAGGCAAACGATTATCTGGCTTTTACGCTGCCCTTTTCAACTGATGTTTACGCCATTTTGCTAATTTTCGCTTATGACGGCGAAGAAATAGACAACGTGTGCGCAAACGTTATCGTCGATGCGCAATCTGGCAACAATTTTATGGAGGATTATTTTCATTTCACGTCGTCATCGGTTCTTATGATGATGACTTAGCTACCGGGAAAATCGAGTGGACCGCCTTGCTGGATCGCTCTTTGCCAGGCAGGACGAATTTCAACACGTTTTTTCCAGGCCATTAGATGCGGCAATTCTCCCTGTCCTCCTCGCGCCAGCAATGCAAAAGCCGGATAGCTCATCTGAATATCCGCCATGCTCAGGTGTTCTCCGGCAAACCACGCATTCTGCGCCAGATGCCCCTCAATAAACGCCGCATGGGTCGCGAGTTGTTTGTTGAGATACGCCTTTTCGACGCCCTGTCCCAGTAGTTTGCCTACCGACCGCAGGCCAAACGGCACTGGCGGCTTGCCGAGCGTCCTGAGAATCAGCTTCATCAGCAACATTGGCATCAGCGACCCCTCCGCATAATGCAGCCAATAGCGATACTGGGTTCTGTCTTGCGGTGACAGCGGTTTCAGCGTTTGCCCGGGATCGTGTGTCTCCTGAAGATATTCGAGGATAGCCCCCGATTCGGCGAGGATCATGCCATCGTCTTCCAGCACCGGCGATTTGCCGAGCGGGTGCACTTTTTTAAGTGCCTCGGGCGCCAGCATGGTCGGCTCGCGCTGGTAGCGCACAATCTGGTAGGGCAATTCCAGTTCTTCTAAGGCCCAAAGCACGCGCTGCGAGCGCGAAAGATTCAGATGATGCACCGTCAGCATGGCGGTCTCCTGTGAGTTGTTCAAAATAACTATAGGAACTCTGGCGTAAGGCGGGAAAAATTTCGGCGAAATAATCGCCAAACCCAGTGGCGAAAGTGCGGTGACGACATACAATTAAAGTGTCAGCACAAACCGGAACCTCCAACCACTTTTGCACCACTGAGGCGTACTGACGTCGGGGGAAACCCTCCCGTGAACCAGCGGGATAGAGAGAAAGACGAAGACCGGAAAACAACTAAAGCGCCCAATTGTGGCGCTTTAGTTTTTTATACGTTGTCATCCGGGAAATGAGCGCCAGGCCCTTTTTCACCGAGCATATCGCCCGGATTACGTAGTGGACAATCCCGATGCGACAAGCAGCCGCAGCCGATGCAGCCATCGAGCTGATCGCGTAGCGCCACCAGCGTGTGGATACGGCTGTCCAGTTCTTCTCGCCACTGTGACGAGAGTTGCTTCCACGCTTTCGGGCTGAGATTATGCCCTTCCGGCAGCACACCCAGCGCTTCGCTGATGGTCGTAAGCGGAATGCCAATACGCTGCGCAATCTTGATGATCGCCACATAACGCAGCACATCACGACGATAACGCCGCTGATTACCCCCGTTGCGCGTGCTCTCTATTAAGCCTTTGCTTTCATAGAAATGCAGCGCCGAGACAGCGACGCCACTGCGTTTTGCCACTTCGCCAGGAGTCAGTAGCGTTTTAATGCGAGAAGATTTCTTTTCCATAAAGCGCTTTACCTCAAGTTAACTTGAGGAATTATACTCGCCCGCAGACAAATCGACGAACCGAAATTGTGAAAGAGAGGCCGCTTATGTCCCATCACGACATCATTGAAACGCTGATTGAATGGATTGATGAACATATTGATCAACCACTTAACATTGACGTGGTCGCCAGAAAATCGGGTTATTCGAAATGGTATTTACAACGGATGTTCCGCACCGTGATGCATCAGACGCTCGGCGATTACATTCGTCAGCGCCGACTGCTGATGGCAGCAGAAGCGCTGCGCACCACAAAGCGGCCGATTTTTGATATTGCGATGGATTTGGGATACGTGTCGCAGCAGACTTTTTCTCGGGTCTTTCGCCGCGAGTTCGACCGCACCCCGAGCGACTACCGCCATCAGATCTCGGCGTGAGCAGCCTTCTGATTCACCCACTGCATTGATCCCTGCTGCCACTGAATAAACTCATTCGGCGGCATGGCTTTCGCGAAATGCCAGCCCTGACAGAACTGCACCCCGCGCTTGAGAAGCCAGCTGACCTGTTCGGCGGTTTCCACCCCTTCGGCAATCGTTTTTAGCCGCAGGCTTTGTGCCATCTCAATGATGTGCTCGGCAATCAGGTGGCTGGTGCTATTGGTGGTGAGCGTGTCGACGAACGATTTATCAATTTTAAGAATATCGACGTTCAGAGAATAGAGGTTGTGCAGGTTCGAGTAGCCCGTCCCGAAATCGTCAATCGCCACTTCATAACCCGCCTGACGAAACGCCTGGATGACCGGGGTGGTTTTCGGCACATCAATAAAGCCACGCTCCGTGACTTCAATTTTAATCTGCTGGGCGCAAACCCCATACTGCAGGGCTTTATCGGAAATCATCGCAATCAGGCGTGAAGAGTGAAAATCCGATGCCGATAAGTTGATAGAAACATACAGCTGCGGATTCTGTTGCAGAAAATTCCCTAAATCGGCAAACACGGACTCCACTACATAATCAGTTACTTGTTCGATTAAGCCTTCTTTTTCCGCCATTGGGATAAATTCCGCCGGACTCATCACTGGGCCATCAAACCCAGGCCAACGCAACAGCGCTTCGGCCCCCACGCATTGGTTATTTTTGATATCGATAATGGGCTGATAGTGCAAACGCAACTGCTGTTTATTCAACGCGCGTTGTAAAAGCCGCTTTGGCGAATTAAAACGCTGGCGGCTGCGGGCCCAGACTAGCAGGATCAGGATGCTGCAAATTAACCCCAGCGGCAGAGTGAGCGTCGCCTGGTGGCGGAAGTTTTGGTAATAGCGTGAATCTGATGACGAAATAATAATGGCAATCGGTCGCTGCTCAGAAAGGGCGACCGTATAAAAACGACCATCACGCTGAAAGGCATCATTGCTATCGCGCATCAGCGATTTTAATGCATCAGGACTGGCATTCTCGCTGACCGAAAAGAATTCGTTAGTTTTGGTGTCATAGGCGCCAAAAATCAGGCTATCGTCATCGGTAACGATTTCACCATAGGAAAGCGGGTTAATCACGGCAACATAATTCCCACGCTGCATGTAGGTCATGTTATAGCCAGGATAAAATGGCGTGTTACGATAATAATAAATAGCGATATTCGGATTGCGTCGGTAATTTGGCTCGGGCATTTGCCAGGCCGCCGCAGGATGCACCGTTGTAGAGCAAACAAACCGATCATTCTGCGCGTAAATTAAATCTTCTACATATAAACGTCCGCGAACAATATTGAGCATCTGCTGCTGATGCTCGGGCGAGCAAATAGCGCCGTGATATTGCTCCGCAGCATCGCGAGCGAGATCGGCCTGGCGGATCACTTGTTCTGTTTTATTGAGGGCGAGATGGGCATACGTGCGGAGTTGGCTATGGGTTTCAGATTCCGCTCTGAGCTGCGAAAAACAAAGCGCAAGCATCACCGGCAAGAGCACGACGATGATCACCCCCAAGCCCCTCAGCACGTTGCTTCGCGCACTCTGATTCATATTCAGCCTGTTATCCCTGCATTTTATGTGCCTGACATTCAGGCTGGACGCTTTCTGACAGGTGATTACGTTGCATCAATCATTCAATATTAGCAACCGTCTTTTGCCCTCAAAAATCGAATATTTGGTTATGATGATAATATTTTTCCGTAAGGCAAACTAAAAGTCGTGTGAGTGTTTTTATTAAGTCTGCTATTTATTAAGCTACGGTTGACATTGCTGTTTAAAACGCAGGCAAAATGAGATTAAGTAAAATCAAAGAACAATAGCAGACGGCATCAAAGTGCCGCCTGTTCTGTAGATTAAGACGAGACTGAAGTCACCACCGTTTTGCCACGACCGGTACGTTTGGCGTCATAAAGGGCGTTATCCACAAGTGTTAACAGGACCGCGCGTTCACAGTTGTTTTGGGCGACCACGATAACCCCTGCGCTAAACGATAACGTTACTGTTGCCTCCCCCATGACAAAGGGTTCCGAGCACAATTGCGCACGCAGGCGGTCCGTAAACGCAATTGCCTCATGCGCAGAGGTGCCAGGCAGCAACAGCAGGAATTCTTCACCCCCTAATCGCCCCAGCCTTAGCTGGCCTTCACACTGTTCACGAATACATTGGCAGAAGTAAAGCAGCGCATCATCGCCCACCAAATGCCCCCAGCGATCGTTAATTTGCTTAAAGTGATCGAGATCGATCATCACCATCACAAAATGCGTATCATTTTGTTCAGAATGACAATTCTCGAGGCTTTGCTGTAAGTGGTCGAGGATAGCAAGCCGGTTATAGCAGCGCGTTAAGGCATCGGTGGTAGCCTGAAACGCCAGCAGATTCTCCGCGCGTTTGCGCTCGGTAATATCCACACCGATATTCATTATTTCGCCGTCGGGCAACATAATATTTGACCATAATGTCGCCAGCACAGCACCGTCGCGTCGATGTGGATACCACTCGTGCATTTCGAGTGTAGGGGAGTAATTGACCGATTCACGCACCTGACGACGTATCTCGGGATCGGGATAGAATAATGCGAGCGGGTCAGGCTGGCGGTTAATTTCATCCAGCGTCCAGCCAAATACTCTTTCACATTCACCATTCCATAATATACAGCGATTATGTTTATCGAAAGAATTCATTAATACCGGAGCGCGTTCGAAAAGGGTGCGATATTGGTTAACGATATTTTTTAATTCAACAGCCATTCGCTCACGAGATATTAATTCGGTTATTGAGTCATGTAATTTCTCAGCAATAATTTGTGCCACGCTGCGTAATACCCCTGGCGCTAATAATGGCTGGTCGAACGCCAGAAAAAGGAAAGCACGGGCATCATCCTGCAATGGAAGAATCCGGCACAGTACACCGCATTGTAATTCTTGCGCCAGCGGATGTTCCGCAGGGTAAAGCTGACGACCAACGTCCCGGTGCCAGCATTTCACCCGCCACGGGGCCTGCTGTTGGTGAAGTGCCATCAATAGACGTTCAGCGCCCTCATCGACATAGAGCGGATCGCCCAGCACCTCTAAATGATTGACGCCTTCATTTTCCAGCATGATCCAGGAAAGACGGGCGTCAAAGACTTCATGAATGAGTTGCAGCACTTCGGCAAGCGTTCGATGTGCTGACAACCCAGGCATGAGCCTTGCCAGACGATGCAGGCAAAGCTCTGCATCATTGATTGCTGTGTGTAATCTTTCTTTTTTCATTTTTTCAATCACAGGTGTGTTAATGAAAAAAACCCGCAATGAATAAATCAGATACTGATTTGCATGATTAAGCACAGGTTAATCATGAAGCTGTACGCTAAAGGTAACAAAACACACTGTGTTGTCTTAAAAGAAGGACAAAATATTAAAATAGCCAATAAAATCAATAGCTGATTAATTGATCGCAAGTAAAATAAATTGTCCAGAAAGCATAAGCCATGTATTTTATAATGTAAATCATGTACAGGTGCTTAACTTTCGTATCGATTCGCTATCTCACTGAAATGTCAGATAACCCCTTCCGAAAAGCATGAAGAATATATTCACCTCACTAATCATTCCCTTCAAAAAACACCATTCAAGCTATGAAAACTTTCACCATACCAGTGGTGATTAAAGCAGCAAATGTGATATAGTTCACATTATCTACTGAAACACAAAACGGTGTTTCATTGTATTGGTCGATGCCAACCGATAGCCAGAGTGTGATGCCACTGATGAGCCACGCCGCGCTATCCCTGGCCCATGTTTTCTGAGGGTACGTTTCATGGTTTCTGTCACTACCGGTGTTGTTCTTCTGCGCTGGCCACTTGTTAGCGCTGTACTGATGTTTCTCGCCAGCACCTTAAAAATTCAATTCCGTAAAACGGATTACGCCGGGCTGGCAGTGATCTGCAGTTTACTCGGTGTGATTGCGTCCTGCTGGTTTGCGACTGGATTACTCGGTATTACGCTGGTTGACATGACGATTGTCTGGAACAACATCAAAGATGTGATGATGGAAGTGATGAGCCAAACCCCACCGCCAGAATGGCCGATGATGATGAACTGAGTTTATTGACTCCATTTTTTACGCAAAAAAAAGCGCTTTCCGAAAGGAAGCGCTTTTTTGATGCGTGACGTTATGTCAGAAAATATCCGGCGTTATCAGAACGGGATATCGTCGTCAAAATCCATCGGTGGTTCGTTAGACGGTGCTGGAGCCGCTGCAGGAGCCTGCTGTGGACGAGACTGTGCGCCGCCGCTGAACTGGTTGCCGCCCTGTGGCTGCTGTGGTTGACCCCAGCTTCCACCCTGCTGCTGACCACCACCTGCTGGTGCGCCGCCACCCTGACGGCCGCCGAGCATCTGCATGGTGCCGCCCACGTTAACAACCACTTCGGTGGTGTATTTCTCAGCACCCGCCTGGTCGGTCCATTTGCGGGTACGCAGCTGGCCTTCAATGTAGACCTGGGAGCCTTTGCGCAGGTATTCACCCGCCACTTCCGCCAGTTTGCCGAACAGCACAACGCGGTGCCATTCAGTCTGCTCTTTCATTTCGCCGGTCGCTTTGTCACGCCAGGATTCAGAAGTCGCCAGCGTAATGTTGGCCACTGCACCACCACTCGGCATATAGCGTACTTCCGGGTCCTGACCCAGATTACCGACGAGAATAACCTTATTTACGCCTCTGCTGGCCATGATCGTGTCTCCTGAAAACATTTCTTAATAGTGTAATTGGGAGATTGTAGCATTACAAAGTGTCGATTTGATAGTTTGCGAGTCTGATTCCAGGTTTCCGTTGTGGTCTCTTGTTGTTGCAGCGAAACGCTGGAGGACGATTCCAGTACTGTATATTCATTCAGGTTAAACTGTGTCATAATTAGCCGTTTCTGCCGTTTGTCCTTCTAACAAACCAGGCATTCCGAGTCTCTACCGGGAAAGGTGAATGGATAAGATCGAAGTTCGGGGCGCCCGCACCCATAATCTCAAAAACATCAACATCGTTATCCCTCGCGACAAACTCATTGTCGTGACCGGGCTTTCTGGGTCAGGTAAATCCTCGCTGGCGTTTGATACGTTGTATGCCGAAGGGCAGCGGCGCTACGTTGAATCACTCTCCGCCTATGCGCGTCAGTTCCTGTCATTGATGGAAAAACCCGACGTAGACCACATCGAAGGGCTGTCTCCGGCCATCTCTATCGAGCAAAAGTCGACGTCACATAACCCGCGTTCCACCGTCGGGACCATCACTGAGATCCACGATTATCTGCGTCTGCTGTATGCCCGCGTGGGTGAGCCGCGCTGTCCGGATCACGATGTCCCGCTGGCGGCGCAAACCGTCAGCCAGATGGTTGATAACGTGCTGTCGCAGCCGGAAGGCAAACGCCTGATGCTACTTGCGCCTATCATTAAAGAGCGTAAAGGCGAGCACACTAAAACGCTGGAAAACCTGGCAAGTCAGGGCTACATCCGCGCGCGTATTGACGGCGAGGTCTGCGACCTTTCCGATCCGCCAAAACTTGAGCTGCAAAAGAAACACACCATTGAAGTGGTGATTGACCGCTTTAAAGTGCGTGAAGATCTGACTCAACGACTGGCTGAATCATTTGAAACCGCGCTGGATCTGTCCGGCGGCACGGCAATTGTCGCCGACATGGACGACACCAAAGCCGAAGAACTGCTGTTCTCCGCCAACTTTGCCTGCCCAATTTGTGGCTACAGTATGCGCGAGCTGGAACCGCGCCTGTTCTCGTTCAACAACCCGGCGGGCGCGTGTCCAACCTGTGACGGCTTGGGCGTGCAGCAGTATTTCGATCCCGATCGCATCATCCAGAATCCTGAACTCTCTCTGGCAGGTGGCGCTATTCGTGGCTGGGATCGTCGTAACTTCTATTATTTCCAGATGCTGCGCTCGCTGGCGGAGCACTATGAATTTGACGTCGAAGCCCCTTGGGGCAGCCTGAGCGCGAATGTGCATAAAGTCGTGCTGTACGGTTCTGGAAAAGAGTCGATTGAATTCAAATACATGAACGATCGTGGCGACACATCCGTGCGCCGTCATCCGTTCGAAGGCGTGCTACATAACATGGAACGCCGCTACAAAGAGACCGAATCGAATGCGGTGCGTGAGGAGCTGGCGAAATTTATCAGCAATCGCCCGTGCACCAGCTGTGACGGTACGCGTCTGAATCGCGAAGCGCGTCACGTGTTCGTTGAGAACACCCCACTGCCAACCATTTCAGACATGAGCATCGGCCATGCAATGGACTTCTTCAATAACATGAAGCTGTCCGGGCAACGCGCCCAAATTGCTGAAAAAGTGCTGAAAGAGATTGGCGACCGCCTGAAATTCCTGGTCAACGTCGGTCTGAACTACCTGTCACTTTCCCGTTCAGCGGAAACGCTCTCCGGCGGTGAAGCCCAGCGTATCCGTCTGGCAAGCCAGATTGGCGCAGGTTTAGTGGGTGTCATGTACGTGCTGGATGAGCCGTCGATTGGCCTGCACCAGCGCGATAACGAACGCCTGCTTGGCACGCTGATTCATCTGCGGAATCTCGGCAATACGGTGATTGTGGTTGAGCATGACGAAGATGCGATCCGTGCAGCGGACCATGTGATTGATATCGGCCCGGGTGCTGGCGTACACGGCGGTGAAGTCGTGGCCGAAGGCACGCTGGAAGCGATCATGGCAGTGCCGGAATCGCTGACAGGCCAGTACATGAGCGGCAAACGCAAAATCGAAATACCGAAACAGCGTGTGCCTGCGGATCCGCAAAAGGTTCTGAAACTGACTGGCGCGCGCGGCAACAACCTGAAAGACGTTACGTTGACCGTGCCGGTTGGGCTGTTTACCTGTGTCACTGGGGTATCGGGTTCCGGTAAATCAACGCTGATTAACGATACGTTGTTCCCGCTGGCGCAAACCCAACTGAACGGGGCAACGCTTGCAGAACCCGCGCCGTACCGCGATATCACAGGGCTTGAGCATTTCGATAAAGTCATTGATATCGACCAGAGCCCGATTGGGCGTACCCCGCGTTCCAACCCGGCGACCTATACAGGCATCTTTACGCCTGTACGTGAGCTGTTCGCGGGCGTTCCTGAATCACGTGCGCGTGGGTATACGCCGGGACGTTTCAGTTTTAACGTCCGTGGCGGTCGCTGCGAAGCCTGTCAGGGCGATGGCGTGATCAAAGTCGAGATGCACTTCCTGCCGGACATTTATGTGCCGTGCGACCAGTGCAAAGGCAAACGCTATAACCGCGAAACGCTGGAAATTAAGTACAAAGGCAAGACTATCCACGAAGTCCTGGATATGACCATTGAAGAGGCACGTGAATTCTTCGATGCCGTTCCAGCGCTGGCGCGTAAGCTGCAAACACTGATGGACGTGGGCCTGACGTACATTCGTCTGGGGCAGTCTGCCACGACGCTTTCTGGCGGTGAAGCACAACGCGTGAAGCTCGCGCGTGAACTGTCGAAACGTGGCACCGGGCAAACGCTGTATATCCTCGATGAACCGACCACCGGCCTGCACTTTGCCGATATCCAGCAACTGCTGGATGTTCTGCACAAGCTGCGTGACCAGGGCAACACCATCGTGGTTATCGAGCATAATCTGGACGTGATTAAAACCGCAGACTGGATTGTCGATCTCGGCCCGGAAGGCGGTAGCGGCGGCGGGGAAATTCTCGTCTCCGGCACACCGGAAACGGTCGCAGAGTGCGAGGCTTCGCACACGGCGCGCTTCCTTAAACCTCTGCTGTAATCACTCCGAAAGATGCTGTCGGACTTGCTCCGGCAGCATCCCCATCGCCTGCTGATACGACGCATCCACCAGATAGTAAATTTGCGAATCCGGCAGTGAGCCGTCGAGATAAACCGTGCTCCAGTGCGCTTTATTGAGATGTTTGCTGGGACGCACATCGCTGTGCTGCTGACGTAAGAGATCGGCAAGCTCCGGGCTGGTTTTGAGCGACGTGGCCGGTCGACCTTCAACCTCTTTCACCATCGCAAACAGCACATCAGACACTTTGATTTGTGTGGCTTTCCAGTCGCTGTGGATACTCTGTTCAGCGCCTGGCTTGTTCATGCAATATTGCAGCAACTCCGAAATCGTCATCTTTCAATCCCCTTTTAGCCCCGCCACTGTCCGTCGCGAGTCGCCATGGATGCGATACCCTCCCAACGAATACCTCTTTTGAAAACGCGAGAGGCCAGGAGAGTGAAATGAGTCTGTTCTTAGTGTGCAGCAAGACGGGAGAAAGGGGAAACGCTTCTGATTAAAAAAACGGCAACTTTATGGGTTGCCGCTTTTCGCTGTCAGTATTCAGAATTGACGATAACTTCCTCGCCAAACGCGCCAGCATTGGGCAACGGTTTGTAAGTAGAGTTTGAAGCACGCAATACGCGAATACCGCGTGCACCCGCATCACGGGCAGCGGTGATATCGTTATCTGAATCGCCATAGAAGACTTTGATGCTCTTGGCCTGCAGCCACTCAGTCTTGGTGTTCTGCCCGGCCTTATCGCCCGCAAAAATCACAGGGTTCATGTTTGCTGCCGGGATCAGGAAATCATCCTGCAAGGTTTTCGTCACCGATTCTGTTTTGGTCTGACTACGTCCGGTCCCAAAATAGATGCTGTCGCCACGTTTAACGTGCATTGCAATCAGCGCACGAGCGACTTCTTTCGGAATGCTGAACTCATCCCAGCCATTGTTCATCTTGTCCCAGAACGCAGGGACCTTCAGATAATCTTCACTATCCGGAGAAAATGTCTTTTTCCCGCGCCAAAAACCCGGGCTGGAAAACAGCACGGTATCATCAATGTCAAAACCCACCGCCATAGGGGGAAGACCTAAAAGACTGTCTTCAATCTGTGCCACAGAGACCCAATGGATCGGCGCCTGTTCGGCGAGTTTCGCTACATTTGTGCCGACATAGACCGGAGATGGCGACGATGCATGAGCATCAACAACGGTGCTGTTGAACGTCAACAACAAGCAGATAGCGCTGAACGCCAATGTCAGTTTGCGCATATTCATCCTTAAAAAATGCGATTGTTATTACTTAAGATCGAGGGGTAGTCAAAAAGCATTTTGACCTTAACTGCGAAAGGGAGTGAAGGAAAGGAATATCTGGCCTGAATGTTATAGAAAAAGATGATAATCACATACATGATTATCATTACCGTCAATGGGCTGAGATTGACTCTCCCGGTTAAGAGAGAGCCAAAGTAAGTGGGCACTTACATGACGGCAGAGAACGCCTGTGCCACGCGTTGTACATTTCGAGAGTTGAGACCCGCGACGCACATACGGCCACTGGCGATCAGATACACGCCAAATTCCTCACGCAGCCGTTCAACCTGAGCGGCGCTCAGACCGGTGTAGCTGAACATGCCACGCTGTTGCAGCAGATAGTCGAAATTGCCTTCCGGCATCGCCTCTTTCAGCACTTTCACCAGCGCCTGGCGCATGGCCAGAATACGCGTGCGCATCGCTTCGACTTCTGCCAGCCATGAGGCTTTCAGCTCAGCGCTGTTCAACACCGTGGAAACGACCTGCGCGCCAAAATTCGGCGGGCTGGAGTAGTTACGGCGCACAGTCGCTTTCAGCTGGCCCAACACACGGCCCGCGGTTTCGCTGTCTTCGCAGACGATAGACAATCCACCCACCCGCTCACCGTACAACGAAAAGATTTTAGAGAAGGAGTTACTGACCAGCACTGGCAAGCCCGCAGCGGCGATAGTGCGAATGGCATACGCATCTTCTTCCATGCCCGCGCCAAAACCTTGATAAGCGATATCAAGGAAGGGGATCAGGTTACGCGTTTTCAGCACTTCAGTGACGGCATCCCACTGCGCGTTCGTCAGATCGGCCCCTGTCGGGTTATGACAGCACGGATGCAGCAGCACGATGTCTTTTTCAGGCAGCGTGTTCAGCTTTTCCAGCAGCGCTTCGAAACGCACGCCGTTAGTGTCAGCGTCAAACCAAGGGTAAGTACTTACTTCGAATCCAGCCCCTTCAAATATAGCGATGTGGTTTTCCCATGTCGGGTCACTGACCCACACTTTTGAACCCGGGAAATAGTGCTTGAGGAAATCCGCACCCACTTTCAGCGCACCGGAGCCGCCCAACGTCTGGATAGTCGCTACACGGTTTTGCTGCAGAACCGGATGGTCGGCCCCAAACAATAACGGCGCAACGCCATTACGATAGGTATTCAACCCTTCCATTGGCAGATAAACCGACGCACCGTGCGGCTGCGCATTCAGCCTGGCTTCCGCTTCGGCGACGGCCTGCAGCTGCGGGATAATCCCGTCTTCGTTGTAGTAGAGACCGATGCTGAGATTCACTTTGTCACTACGAGGATCTTCTTTGAACCGTTCCATCAGGGAAAGGATGGGATCGCCTGCGTAGGCGTCGACATTCTGAAACACGGGTGGATTCTCCGGAGTTATACAGGGCATGAATAAACACAATAAACTGGATACGCAGGAAGATCGAGAAGGATATTCAGGGCCTGAGAAGGGAAGATAGCTGCTGGTAATAGGCTAATCAGCCATCTCCCCGGTCCGGTCAGCATTGCGCTGCCGGGCAAGAAAAGGGGTTTAGTCGAGGTATTTCATCACCACCCGCGAAGTCAGGCGCGTGATAAGTTCGTAAGCACTTACTTTTGTTATTTCTGCAATGCGTTCAACCGGCAGACCTTCGCCCCAAAGCGTGACCGAATCGCCCGCTTTTTCGGTGGCTTTCGGCCCCAAATCAACGCAAATCATATCCATCGCCACACGACCGACAATCTTCACTTCGCGACCCTTAACCAACACCGGAGTACCTGTTGGCGCAGCGCGCGGATAACCGTCGCCGTAGCCCATAGCAACCACGCCGAGACGCGTGTCTTGCTCGCTGGTCCAGGTGCCGCCGTAGCCCACGGGCTCCCCGGCTTTGTGCTCACGCACCGCGATCAGACTGGACATCAGCGACATCACCGGTTTAAAACCGAAATCCTCGCCCCAGGGTTTGTTTTCCAATGGCGATACGCCGTAGAGAATAATCCCCGGACGAACCCAGTCGAAATGCGACTGCGGCCACAGCAAAATTCCCCCGGAAGCGGCGATGGAACGCTGGCCTGGTTTGCCTTCGGTGAAGGTGGTGAAAATATCGAGTTGCTGTTCAGTCGCGCCGCATTCAGGTTCGTCGGCACGGGCAAAGTGACTCACCACGTTCACCGGCTGGCGCACATTTTTGCACAGACTCAGACGTTGGTAGAACGCATTC
Source organism: Scandinavium sp. (assembly GCF_036271055.1). Taxonomy (GTDB): domain Bacteria; phylum Pseudomonadota; class Gammaproteobacteria; order Enterobacterales; family Enterobacteriaceae; genus Scandinavium. The sequence goes on from NZ_DATBBJ010000031.1 coordinate 57,034, forward strand.
GCCTCTTCCGGACGCACACCCAAGCGATGCATACCGGTATCGAGTTTCATCCACACAGTGACAGGTGCTGGCAGCTCAGCTTGTTCCAGCGCTTCAAGTTGTTCGGGATTGTGTATCGCAGTATGGAAACCCTGAGCGGAAATCAGCGGCAAGTCGCTGGCATTAAAAAAACCTTCCAGCAGGAGAATAGGCTGGCTGATGCCGCCTTCTCGCAGTCTCAGAGCCTCTTCCAGGCGGGCGACACCAAAGGCATCGGCGTCGGGGAGCGTTCGCGCAGTCTCCAGAAGACCGTGTCCGTAGGCGTTCGCTTTCACGACCGCAACGAGTTTACTGGCGGGTGCCAGTTCACGCAGATGTTGCAGGTTGTGTCGCAGAGCGCGGCGGTTAATGACTACAGTTGCCGCTTGCATTTGAATTCCTTGCTTTATCTTTTTGGAAGTTGGCGTTATTGATGCAGCGAGTTTGGGTGCGGCCAGCGCACAGCCACCGGAGCGTACTAGAGTACGTGAGGATGGCGAGCACTGCCCAATCCCAAAATCGCAAATAAAATAGCCAAATTCATTATTCGTCGTCGTACTGCGGGCCGGCATAGTTATCGAAGCGAGACCACTGCCCATTAAAGGTCAGGCGCACCGTACCGATTGGGCCGTTACGCTGCTTACCCAGAATGATTTCAGCGATCCCTTTCAGGTCGCTGTTCTCGTGATAAACCTCATCACGGTAGATAAACATGATTAAGTCGGCATCCTGCTCGATGGAGCCGGATTCACGCAGGTCGGAGTTGACCGGGCGTTTATCGGCACGTTGTTCCAGAGAGCGGTTAAGCTGCGACAGCGCCACCACAGGCACCTGTAATTCTTTCGCTAACGCTTTGAGTGAACGAGAAATTTCGGCGATTTCGAGAGTACGATTATCCGACAGCGACGGCACACGCATCAGTTGCAGGTAGTCGATCATGATAAGCCCAATCCCACCGTGTTCACGGGCGATACGACGCGCGCGGGAGCGCACTTCCGTCGGCGTCAGGCCGGAAGAGTCATCAATATACATATTGCGCTTTTCCAGCAAAATCCCCATCGCACCGGAGATACGCGCCCAGTCTTCATCATCAAGTTGGCCGGTACGAATGCGCGTCTGGTCAACGCGTGCCAGCGACGCCAGAGAACGCATCATGATCTGTTCGGAGGGCATCTCCAGACTGAAGATAAGAACCGGTTTATCCTGCAACATCGCCGCATTTTCGACGAGGTTCATCGCAAAGGTCGTTTTACCCATTGATGGACGCGCAGCGACAATAATCAGATCTGATGGCTGTAGCCCGGCGGTTTTTTTGTTCAAATCGTCATAGCCGGTATTCACCCCGGTGACGCCATCGTGCGGCTGCTGGAATAACTTCTCGATACGCGCGATCGTCGTTTCGAGCACTTCCGCGATGTTTCTCGGGCCTTCGTCTTTATTTGCACGGCTTTCAGCGATTTTAAAGACGCGGGATTCTGCTAAATCCAGTAAATCTTCACTGTTTCGACCCTGCGGATCAAAACCGGCTTCGGCGATTTCATTCGCCACCGAGATCATCTCACGCACAACAGCACGTTCACGAACGATATCAGCATAAGCACTGATGTTCGCCGCACTTGGCGTGTTTTTCGATAACTCTGCTAAATAAGCAAAGCCACCGACGCTATCCAGTTGCCCTTCACGCTCCAGCGATTCCGCGAGCGTAATCAGGTCAATCGGACTGCCCTTCTCCTGCAATTTCGCCATCTCAGTAAAGATATGACGATGCGGTCGGGTATAGAAATCTTCCGAAACGACGCGTTCAGCCACGTCATCCCAGCGCTCGTTATCCAGCATCAAACCGCCCAACACCGACTGCTCCGCTTCAATCGAGTGCGGCGGTACTTTCAGCCCGGCGACCATTGGATCGCGATCGCGTGGCTCAGTCTGTTGTTTGTTGAAGGGTTTATTTCCTGCCATAGTAAATGGAGTTACCGGGTTAAAGAGTGGGCCGTAAGATTATCATATCTGATGCCCCTAAACGATATCTGGAGGTTGCATGGCAACAAGAATCGAATTTCATCAGCACGGTGGGCCTGACGTACTCAATCCCGTGGAATTTACGCCAACGGACCCGAAAGAGAACGAGATCCAGGTCGAAAACAAGGCCATTGGCATTAACTATATCGACACTTATATTCGCAGCGGGCTGTATCCGCCGCCCTCTTTGCCGAGCGGTCTGGGCACCGAAGCCGCAGGCGTGGTCAGCAAAGTTGGCAGCGGCGTGCAACACATCAAAGCCGGCGATCGCGTGGTGTATGCGCAGTCCGCGCTCGGCGCTTACAGCACGGTGCATAACGTTCCGGCGGACAAAGCCGCTATTCTGCCCGCCGCCATTTCCTACGAGCAGGCCGCCGCCTCATTCCTGAAAGGTCTGACGGTGTTTTATCTGTTGCGTAAGACTTACGAAATCAAGCCAAACGAACCGTTTTTGTTCCATGCGGCAGCCGGTGGTGTCGGGCTGATAGCCTGCCAATGGGCCAAAGCCTTAGGTGCGCAACTGATTGGCACTGTCGGCTCGGCGCAAAAGGCGCAGCGTGCCTTACAGGCGGGCGCATGGCAGGTCATCAACTATCGTGAAGAAAATCTGGTTGAGCGAGTTAAAGAGATTACCCACGGCAAAAAACTGCGCGTGGTGTATGACTCGGTTGGGAAAGATACGTGGGAAGCCTCGCTCGACTGCCTACAGCGCCGTGGTTTGATGGTGAGCTTCGGCAATTCATCCGGCGCGGTAACGGGCGTGAATCTCGGCATTCTCAATCAGAAAGGCTCGCTGTACGCCACACGCCCTTCTCTTCAGGGCTACATCACCAATCGCGAAGAATTAGCGGAAGCCAGCAATGAGCTGTTTTCACTGATCGCTAGCGGCGTGATTAAAGTGGATGTGAGTGAGAACCAGAAATTTGCTCTACACGATGCACAGAAAGCGCATGAAACGCTGGAAAGCCGGGCGACCGAAGGCTCAAGTTTACTCATCCCTTAACGCCGGTTGCGACAAATGCGAAGGGCTTCCCGTAGGAAGCCCTTTCTTTTTTATCGTTCACTGTATGTAGGGTACAGCGCGATGAATTCGTTATCGCGCTAAGAGTGACAGATTTATGACAATCTGCCTACGCCGCCCTTCTCAGGTTGTGACGCACTCCTCAATCCCTTAATAACGCCAGCGGTTATCGCGGCGATACTGCGGCACTTTTGGTTCTTTGACCGCGCGGATAATCCACACCACCGCAACGGCAAGCAGCAACCATGGCAGCAATTTAATCATCAGGGCAAACAGCCCACCCACAAACATCAGCACGGTCGCCACGACAATCGCCGCCAGAATACCCAATACGGAAACCCCGGTGACCAGCAGCATGACAAAGAATCCGAGGATAAATAACAGTTCCAGCATGGCTTTTCCCCTTTTAAAAATAACCCACTGCTTTAACCATTACAAAAATCATGCCAAAGCATAACCCGTTGTTTAATAATAAAAACGCCCCGCAGAGCTTTGCGAGGCGTGGTCAATCAGACTAACTTTTAGCGTAATTATTAACGCTTATTCGCTACCAACTGGAGCGCCTGTTCGAGCACTTCAATATCTGCGCCCGCTTTATGCGCGTTCTCGCTCAGGTAGCGACGCCACTGGCGTGCGCCCGGAATGCCCTGGAACAGGCCGAGCATATGACGAGTGACATGGCCGAGATAGGTGCCGTTGCTCAACTCACGTTCGATATACGGATACATGGCGCGAACCACCGCAACCGGGTCCGGATCACTGCCTTCCACACCATAAATCTCGCGATCGACTGCAGCGAGAATGCCCGGGTTCTGATACGCCTCGCGGCCCACCATTACGCCATCCATATGCTGCAAATGCAGTTTGGCTTCTTCCAGCGTTTTAACGCCGCCGTTAATCGACATTGTCAGGTGCGGGAAGTCACGTTTGAGCTGATAAACACGCGGGTAATCGAGTGGCGGAATTTCGCGGTTTTCTTTCGGGCTGAGGCCAGAAAGCCACGCTTTACGCGCATGGATGATGAACATCTCGCATTCGCCGTTGCCGGAAACGGTGTTGATAAAATCACAGAGGAATTCATAGCTGTCCTGGTCATCAATGCCAATACGCGTTTTGACGGTTACCGGAATCGACACCACATCGCGCATCGCTTTAATGCAGTCTGCAACCAGCTGTGCGTTACCCATCAGGCACGCGCCAAACATCCCGTTCTGCACACGATCGGACGGACAGCCGACGTTGAGGTTGATCTCATCGTAGCCACGTTCTTCAGCCAGTTTGGCACAATGTGCCAGCGCCGCCGGATCACTCCCGCCGAGCTGTAAAGCTAACGGATGCTCTTCCTCGCTGTACGCCAGATAGTCGCCCTTACCGTGAATAATCGCCCCGGTGGTCACCATTTCGGTGTACAGAAGTGTGTGACGCGACAGCAGGCGCAGGAAGTAACGACAATGCCGGTCCGTCCAGTCGAGCATCGGTGCGATGGAGAAGCGGTGTGCAGGATAAGCGGTGGATTGTGTTTCTGGCAGCATGGCGAAGGTTTGAGCATCCGGTGGAAAATGGGGCGCTACTATAGCACAAAGAAAAAGCTGAGGTACGCTGGCACGGAACTACCGGCCAGGCGTAGGCCCGGCAAGGCATCGCCGCCGCCGGGCAAAAAGAACGCAGGAAACGATTAGAACGTCAGACCCAATTGCACGCCTGCGCCCCAGGTTTGGTCTTCACCGTACAAGCCCATTAAATCAACATGTACCGTGTTCAGCGGTGCGAAACCCACACCTGCGGTAAAGACATTGCTGTCATTACCTTTAACATCGGCGCGATAACCTGCTCGCACCGCCAGCCAACTCAACGGCGTCACTTCTGCCCCGACCCCGACATACTGCGAATCGTCTTCGCTCTTGAAGCCTTTGGTTTCCGTCAGGTCGCCATCGGCAGTTAAGGTTAACAGGTCGGTATGCCAGGCCACCCCTGCCGTCACTAACGGACGGATTTGGTAAGTGTCTTTGTAGTTGGTGGTGACGCCCGTTGCACCGTTGGTGATACGCACGTCCTTGGTGTCGATATCGCGTGACATCAGGTTTTGACCACTTAACCCCACAGTCCAGTTTTCACCGAAATCTGCCGCGACACCTGCATCAACGTTAAAGCCAGTATCGTCATTGCGGTACTTGCTCTTTTTCCAGTCATCGCTGTGATAATCATCAATAGAAGTGGTGTAGTTGTAGAGCCAGGTTTGTTGCAGTTTTGGCGTCACGCCCAACGATACAGGCACGCCGCCGATATCGAATTTTCTGGCAATCGCTATCCCATAATCGGAAACAATCGCAGCCTTACCGGAAGCCGTTGAATTGAGGTTATTGGTGAGTTGATCGCTGCCATTCACCAGTGCATCAGCCGCCTGCGAGGCTGCAAACGCATCCGAATTCTGGATGTTACGCAGGTAATCAATATCATTTTGATCGATGCTGGAACTCGCCTGTGCGTGGGCATAAGCTTTAGCAACGAACGCCAGCGATACGGCAGGCGTCGGCACGCTGACGGCTATTCCGGCCCCGGCGTTTGCCCGCGCGGTTTTGCCACGTAGATCTTCCAGTTGCCCTGCGAGATCACCCGCCGCACTCTGGAACTGATTTAACGTTCCGCCCGGATCCATCAGGATCCCTTCTGGCGTCAAATCATCAATCACATTTTGGTAATGGTTGATCTCATCACTGATATCATCGATTTGATCGCGAAGATTGTCTTTGTCGGTAATCTGCGCCCCCACAGATGGAATAACGACAGAGACATCATCATCCGGCTGTGATTTCGCCAGCAGCGCGGGGTTGATCAGCACCGCACTCCCGTAATTCGCCGACGCCACGCCAGTCCCACCCATTGCATCATTTCGTGCTTCAGACCACGTATTGGCCGCTCCCGCCTGATTTGCCATAAACAGGGAGACGGCCGCTGACACCACAGAATATTTGATATTTTTTTTCACAGTATGCTCGTTATTTGCAGGTGAACGTTTATCCCCGTTCAGTTATCCGCTGAAAAGGGTCTAACTATTGCTGTGAATAACGATGTAAAAAGCAGCCAATTAGGGTGATTTGCATTAAGGCGCGCTGTGATAACGTTGGAATATGTGCAGCCCCTCACTATTTATAGAAGAGATTGTTATTTTCGTGAAGGTTTCCCATCATGCTGACCAAAAAATTGCGGCGGATGGTCTACCCATCGGTCCTGGCGGGTCGCGGCATAATCGGTATTAAGCGGATAATAAATACGGTTATGCTTTTTATTCGCTTCGCCGACTACCAGTAGATTTACCTCTTCCTCAGTATTATTGATGAAGGTATGACACACCCCTGTTCCCGCCGGAAAACCTACGCTGTCGCCGGGTTCAAGCTGCCACAGATAGCCGTTGATCCACGCCTGTGGGCGGCCTTCAATCACATAAATAAACTCTTCTTCATCACTTTCTGCGTGGGGATAGGAGGTGCGCCTGCCTGGCGGAATACGTTCATGATGAATCCCTAAACGCATTAGCCCTAGCTTACGGGCCAGCGGCGCGCCGATGGCAAACAATTCTGGGCTGTCGGGATAAGTGGAATTATCGGGCTCTTCCAGTTCGCGCCAGTGACGAATACAGTCTGGTCTTTTCATGATCTTCCCTCAGATTGGGTATGCGTCAGGTATAGCATACCCGGCAGGATATCGGTGTTTTGCCCTGGATATGATAAAGTACGCGTTTACTTTATACCCGATTCGAGGCGCCTATGGACCAGACCACTCCACAAGACATGCTCGTGCAAGCCGAAAGGCTCTGTGCCCAACGTGGCGTCCGTCTGACACCGCAACGCCTCGAAGTGTTACGCCTGATGACGCTGCAACAAGGCGCTATCAGCGCGTATGATCTGCTGGATTTGCTCAAAGTCAGCGAGCCGCAGGCTAAGCCGCCCACCGTTTATCGCGCGCTGGAGTTTTTGCTTGAGCAAGGGTTTGTGCATAAAGTGGAATCGACGAACAGTTACGTGTTGTGCCATCTGTTTGATAAACCGTCGCATACCTCGGCGATGTTTATCTGCGATCGCTGCGGCGTGGTGAAGGAAGAATCTGCGGACGGCGTGGAAGACATCATGCATACACTGGCGGCCCGATTAGGGTTCGCCCTGCGTCATAACGTGATTGAAGCACATGGGTTGTGCTCAGCCTGTGTTGAAGTGGAAGCCTGTAGCACTCAAGACTGTTGCGGGCACGATCATACGATTCTTATCAAAAGAAAGCCGGGCCAGAAATAAGAGTGGGCGGCTATTAAGCCGCCCAGAGGGTTGTACTTCCGTGTACGCACGGGTAGTGCATTCAGTTACCAGCGGTAATCGTTGCGGGTTTCCCAGTCTTTGACCTCAGTTTCGGCCTGATCTTTCGCGTATCCATAACGCTCCTGGATTTTCCCGACCAGCTGGTCGCGCTTACCTTCAATGACCGTGAAATCGTCATCGGTAAGCTTACCCCATTTCTCTTTCACTTTACCTTTCAGCTGTTTCCAGTTTCCGCCGACTTCGTCTTTATTCATGATACTTTCCTCATCGTTCGGTGGTTCAGAGTGAAATAACAATCGTCCGTTAATACTGTTTTCTGCTGGACGTGATAAAGAGTATAGGTAAGGATTTTGCCCGTCGGGGATTATTCAGAATCTTTAACCGTTTGGCTAAAATGTAGCCACTACGAGAACCAGGTTCCTTCCCGCCAGTGACGCCGCCAAATCCATGCCAGCGACAGGCCTCGCAGCGCGAGAAACACCGCCAGCGCAAGCCACAATCCGTGGTTGCCGAAAACAGGAACGGTCAGCAGCGTGAGCGCAAAACCAGCCGCGGCCACCGCCATGCTGTTGCGCATTTCTGCCCCACGCGTTGCGCCGATAAACATGCCATCAAGCAGATAACACCACACGCCAATCACCGGTAAAACGACCTGCCAGATGACATATTTGTCAGCCAGGCTACGCAGTTGGGAAATAGAGGTGAGCATCGCAACGATATGTTCACCCATCACCGCGTAAATGAGAGCAAAAGCCAGTGCGACGATGCCGGACTGCCGACAAGCGGCTTTCCAGACGTGCAATAGTTGGCTGTCATCGCGCGCGCCATACGCCTGCCCGGAATGGGCTTCCACCGCATAGGCAAAACCATCCAGCGCGTAGGCGGTAAAGGTAAGCATGGTCATCAGCACAGCATTCACTGCGACAATATCGCTGCCGAGCCGCGCACCAAACACCGTCAATGCACCAAAACAGAGTTGCAGCAGCAGCGAGCGCAGCATGATGTCGCGATTGAGGGCCAGCAAACGCCGGATATTGCCGCGCCAGGCCTCTTTCAGCAACGCCCACGAAATACCTCGCAGATGCAGCACCCGGCGCACCATCAACAGGCCGATGAAAAAGGTGACGTACTCAGAACAGGCCGTTGCCAGTGCAGCGCCCTGCACGTTCATGTGCAACCCCATCACCAGCCACAAATCGAGCACGATGTTCAGCACATTGCCGACCACCAGCAAAATCACGGGCGCGCGCGCATATTGCACGCCAAGTAGCCAACCAAGGAGCACGAGGTTAGCGAGAGAAGCCGGTGCGCTCAGCCAGCGGATTTCGAGGAAACGCCGCGCCTGTTCAAGCACCGCATCGCTGCCGCCCACAACGTGCAGCGCCAAATCGATAAGCGGAGCGCGCAGCACGACGATGGCCAGCCCGGCCCCCAGCGCCAGCAACAGAGGTTGCACCAGCGCCCTTGCGAGGCGAACGGGATCTTTCGCGCCATACGCCTGGGCCGTCAGGCCGGTCGTGCTCATACGCAGGAACAGCAGCAGCATAAACAGGAAACTGGTCGCCATAGAGCCGATGGCCACGCCGCCGAGATAAACCGGACTGTCGAGATGTCCAATCACAGCTGTATCCACCAGCCCAAGTAACGGAACGGTGATGTTGGAGAAAATCATCGGCAGCGCGAGACGCCACAACGCTTTATCCGCAGCGGTGAAGAACGACATGAGAAACCTGTGAGAGTGAAAAGGTAAAACGAAGTGGCGCCAGAGTAGCGCCACTGAAGGCTATTTTTCCAGAACGGGGAAGCGGATTACTGCCACTGACCGTTGCGGATAACGCCGACTGCCAGCCCTTCGATGGAGAAGTTCTGCTCGCGCAGATCAACCACTATCGGGGAAAACTCGCTGTTTTCCGGCAGCAGTTCAACGGTACTGCCCTGTTTTCTCAGGCGCTTAACCGTGACTTCATCATCAATGCGTGCGACGACAACTTGCCCGTTACGCACATCCTGTGTTTTGTGAACCGCCAGCAAATCGCCGTCGAGAATGCCGATATCGCGCATCGACATGCCGCTGACGCGCAGCAGGAAATCTGCGCTTGGCTTAAACATCGCCGGATCAACCTGATAATGGCCTTCAATATGTTGCTGTGCCAGCAACGGTTCGCCCGCCGCGACACGCCCAATCAAAGGAATGCCTGACTCTTCTTCAACGAGAAGACGAATACCGCGTGAAGCACCGGAGACAATCTCAAGAACGCCTTTACGTGCCAGCGCTTTCAGATGCTCTTCAGCCGCGTTCGGGGAACGGAACCCCAAGCGCTGCGCGATTTCCGCACGTGTTGGCGGCATACCCGTCTGGCTGATGTGATCCCTGATGAGATCGAACACCTCTTGCTGCCTGGTCGTTAACGCTTTCATTCCGCCCCCTGGGTGTATATACAGTTATGCTGTGAGTATATACAGTTAATGGCGAATTTGGAACCGCAAAACGCACAAAAAACCAGACGTTTGCGTAATTCTGCGGGCGTTATCGATAATGTGACCACAGTAAAGAGACCCAGGTGAAGACCGCGATGAAAATCGACAGCAACACCGCCGCGGACCCCATGTCTTTTGCGCGTCCCGAAAGTTCGTGACGTTCGGTGCCGATACGGTCCACTACCGCTTCAATCGCACTGTTGAGTATTTCCACTATCATCACCAATAGGACGGAGCCGATCAGCAACACGCGGGTGACCGTATCCACATCTAACCAGCAGGCAAGGATGATGGCGATAACGGCAGCAGTGCCTTCCTGACGAAAAGCGGCTTCGTTTTGCCATGCTGCGCGGAAGCCTTTCCAGGAGTAGCCTGCTGCTTTGAAGATTCGTGTTAACCCGGTGGTATCATTAGCCATCAAAAAAACCTTTTACCTTATTTAACGTCAATGTCACTGCGCGCCGGACGCGGTAGAACAGATATTTTGTGCACTTTCTGTTATCCTTGCGGCGCATTTGCATGATTAACCAGAGGCTTTACATCGTTTATGTCTGGCTGGCCACGAATTTACTACAAATTACTGAATTTACCATTAAGCGTACTGGTAAAGAGCAAATCTATCCCGGCAAATCCTGCACAGGAACTGGGACTGGATACCTCACGCCCTATTATGTACGTTCTGCCGTATAACTCGAAGGCAGATCTACTGACGTTACGCGCACAATGTCTGGCACATGGACTCCCGGATCCGCTGGAACCACTGGAGATCGACGGCACCGTGCTGCCGCGCCATGTGTTCATTCACGGCGGACCGCGCGCGTTCACGTATTACACACCGAAAGAAGAATCCATCAAACTGTTCCACGACTATCTGGACCTGCATCGCAGCAACCCGGATCTCGACGTGCAGATGGTCCCGGTGTCGGTGATGTTTGGTCGTTCACCAGGTCGCGAAAAAGGCGAAGCGAATCCGCCATTGCGCATGATGAATGGCTTCCAGAAATTCTTTGCTGTGACCTGGCTTGGTCGCGACAGCTTTGTGCGTTTCTCTCCGTCCGTGTCACTGCGCCGTATGGCGACCGAGCACGGCACCGATAAGATCATCGCACAAAAACTGGCACGTGTGGCACGTACCCACTTCGCTCGCCAGCGTCTGGCGGCCGTGGGCCCACGTCTGCCTGCACGTCAGGATTTGTTCAACAAATTGCTGGCGTCAAAAGCGATTGCCCGTGCGGTTGAAGACGAAGCACGTAGCAAGAAAATTTCCCATGAGAAAGCGCAGCAAAACGCCATCGCATTGATGGAAGAAATTGCGGCTAACTTCTCCTACGAAATGATCCGTCTGACTGACCGCGTTCTGGGCTTCACCTGGAACCGCTTGTATCAGGGGATCAACGTCAATAACGCCGAGCGTGTGCGCCAGTTGGCTCACGACGGCCATGAAATTGTCTATGTGCCCTGCCATCGCAGCCATATGGACTACATGTTGCTGTCCTACGTGCTCTATCACCAGGGCCTGGTGCCGCCGCATATCGCCGCAGGTATCAACCTGAATTTCTGGCCAGCAGGCCCGATTTTCCGCCGTCTGGGTGCGTTCTTTATCCGTCGTACCTTCAAAGGCAACAAACTGTACTCCACCGTGTTCCGTGAATACCTTGGCGAGCTGTTCAGCCGTGGCTATTCCGTTGAATACTTTGTGGAAGGCGGGCGTTCCCGTACCGGTCGTTTACTCGATCCGAAAACCGGCACCCTGTCGATGACCATTCAGGCCATGTTGCGCGGCGGCACCCGTCCGATCACCCTCGTGCCGATTTACATTGGCTACGAACACGTGATGGAAGTGGGTACCTACGCGAAAGAACTGCGCGGTGCGACCAAAGAAAAAGAAAGCCTGCTGCAGATGCTGCGAGGCTTGAGCAAACTGCGCAACCTCGGCCAGGGCTATGTTAACTTCGGCGAACCGATGCCGCTGATGACTTATCTCAACCACCATGTACCTGAATGGCGTGAATCCATCGACCCTATCGAAGCGATTCGCCCGGCGTGGCTGACGCCAACGGTGAACAATATCGCCGAAGACCTGATGGTACGCATTAACAACGCAGGTGCGGCAAACGCCATGAACCTGTGCTGTACCGCGCTGCTGGCGTCGCGCCAACGTTCACTGACCCGCGAGCAACTCACGCAGCAGCTGGATTGTTATCTGCAGTTGATGCGTAACGTGCCGTACTCGCCAGACGCGACCGTGCCAACTGTCACTGCTGACGCGCTGATTGAACACGCATTGCAGATGAACAAGTTCGAAGTCGAGAAAGACACCATCGGCGATATCATCATCCTGCCGCGCGAGCAGGCGGTGCTGATGACTTACTATCGCAACAACATTACCCATATGCTGATGATCCCGTCCCTGCTGGCCGCGATTGTCACGCAGCATCGCAACATCTCCCGTGCGGAGATGGTGCGTCATGTGGAAGTGCTGTACCCGATGCTGAAAGCCGAGCTGTTCCTTCGCTTCGAAAAAGCCGAACTGGCGGGTGTTATCGACCAGTTGCTGGCGGAAATGCAGCGTCAGGAACTGGTGACCATCGATCACGACGACGTCAGCGTTAACCCGGCGCATTCCCGCACGCTGCAATTGCTGGCGGCCGGGGCGCGCGAGACACTGCAACGCTATGCCATCACTTTCTGGTTGCTGAGCGCTAACCCGTCTATCAACCGCAGCACGCTGGAAAAAGAGAGCCGCACCGTGGCTCAGCGTCTGTCGGTACTGCACGGTATTAACGCGCCGGAGTTCTTCGATAAAGCGGTATTCAGTACACTGGTGCTGACGCTGCGTGATGAAGGCTACATCAGTGATAGCGGTGACGCAGAGCCTGCAGAAACCATTAAGGTTTACCAGATGCTGGCTGAGCTGATTGCTTCCGATGTGCGTCTGACTGTCGAAAGCGCCAATCAGGACGCATAAAAAAACCGGGTAGCGGTGACGCTAACCCGGTTCGATAAGAGAGGCTCAGTTTTCCGGGCCTCTTTTTTTACAGCAGATAACTCATCGCCAGACCAATAAACAGCACCAGCCCAACGTAGTTATTGTTCATAAACGCCTTGAAACAGGCATCACGCTCGCGGTCTTTAATCAGCTTCTGCTGATAGATAAACAGCGCCCCGGCGATGAAAATCGACCAGTAGAACTCCCAGTTCAGATGACTTAACCAGCCAACTGCCGCCATCAAAATCAGCGTCAACACCTGTAAAATCCCGATGATCAGCTTGTCCTGTTTACCGAACAGAATTGCCGTGGACTTCACGCCGATTTTTAAATCGTCATCGCGGTCAACCATCGCATATTGCGTATCGTAAGCCACCGTCCAGCAGATGTTAGCGGCAAACATCAACCAGCAGCTGAGCGGCAACGACTCGCTGACAGCGGCATAGGCCATCGGAATCGACCAACCGAACGCCGCGCCGAGCACCACCTGTGGCAAATGGGTATAGCGCTTCATGAACGGATAAACCCACGCCAGCGCCAACCCTACAACCGACAGCAAAATGGTCATCGTGTTGAGTGTCAGTACCAGTAAGAATGACAGCAGCACCAGCACGACAAAAACAACACGGGCTTCCTTTTCCGTAACATCACCGTTTGGCAGCGGACGATACGCGGTACGTTTGACATGCCCGTCAATTTTACGGTCGGCATAATCATTGACCACACATCCCGCCGCACGCATTGACCACACGCCGACCACAAAGACCACCAGGATCCACAGCGGCGGTACGCCAGGCATTGCCACCCACAGCGCCCATAATGTTGGCCAGAGCAGCAGCAACGTGCCAATCGGTTTATGCAATCTCATCAGATGGCAATAAGCCTGCAGCTTAGTCTGCGTCAGACTCCTCTCCATAATTCACATCCTCTCAGTACAACGGCGACGCAGGCAGAAACAGCTCGGTTAACAGCAGCGGTTTGCCACTCAAGCGTAGACGGGAACGACGCCCCCAAAGCTCTGCATCTTTACCAATTTCAATAAAATCACGGGTTAAAGTTGATGACGTAAACAGATAACGCCCAAGCGGCGTTTTGCCAAGCTTTTGCAGCGCCAGCTCAGGCCCACTCAGCGTGGACTCCGGCACTATCGTGCGCCCGGCAAGCCAGGGTTCGCCGTCTGCGCAGAGCAATATTTCACGCAGCCAGTAGCGCGATTCCGCGGGCAATAACGCCAGCTCCTCGGCAATTTCCTCCTGGCCTACATAATCTTCACGGACAAGCGTTACGGTGACGCGTTTGCCCTGCTGCTCAAAGCGTTTGGTCATGGAGTCTTCCAGCAGCAGCCAGTCAAGCAACTGTGCGTCGAGTTCCGGTATTGCGGTGTAATAGCGTAGTGCACGCAGCTGCGCCAGCGCAGGGTGTGACATGCCAGACTCTCCGATACATAACTTATCGGCATTGTATCGTAGAAAAGTGTTCGCGGGAGTAAGAAACGTCAATATACGAGCATCATCGCAACAGCCATGCAATGCACGGCTGAGCGCGGGCAAGAAATGCGGCAGTGGCAGAAAAAACGGTGCGCCCAAAAGGACGCACCGAATAGTCAACGCCAAACATCAGCAATGTGGGGAAACGATCACCCCTTGCCTTTTACACTACTGATAAAGGTGGAACGCGCTGAAGTCGAGCCAAGACGCTCGGCTTCGTTTAACAGTTTCAGCGCTTTGTCGACATCGCCTTCTTTAACCGCTTGCTTAATGGCATTGTTAAAGTAGCTTTCGGTGTCATTGAGAACCGGTTCGCCCTTCGCCGCTGGCGTTGCAGCGGAAGCGGCGACAGGTGCCGCGACAGCCGTGGCAGCAACAGGCGCTGCGGCTGGTGCGGCGGCTGGTGCGCTGTAAACAGGTGCAGCAGTGTTACCCACGGCGACAGGGGCTGGGCCGGATGATCCAAACAATGGCCCTACCAGAATGCTGGAAGATGAATTCGTTTTGACCTTTAGTTTCAGCGTACCGTCAGAGGTGTGACGGGCAATCGGGTCTGGAATATCCGGTACGGCGTTACCATTACCTTTGGCATAGGCTTTCGCCGGATCAACCATTGTGGTGGTTTGCTGAAGATCTTGTGGCGTCGTAAACACCAGTACATAAATTTTCTGCTGACCCAGAGCTGGCGTCAGGCGCATTACCCCTTCCAGGCGATTGGCGCTCATCACGCCCGGTTCCTGATAGGTAAAATAGCTGCTCGGGAAGTACGCCGATGGCGTCATGTTCTGATCCAGAATCAGCACGTTCGGTGCATAGACGCGAGATTCTTTGTTCACTTCACTGGTGAGCGTGATATTCAGCTCGCCAATATTCGCTGGCACGCTGTAAGCCGCAACCGGACCAGTGATACCTGACACATTCAGTTGCTGACCACCGCCGGCAAGATCGGTATTTTGGGTTTTGGACTGATCGACAGGCGTCCAGACTAATTGCTGTAATGCCGATGTCGGGATAGCAGGTGCGGCAGAAGTATTCTGCGGCACGAAATTCACATCTGCGAAACTGATTGCTGGCACGCTAGCCAACAGGCCAGCAGAGAGGCACAGCGCGATGAGACTTTTGTTCATTTTCATTTTATTCACCTCAAAGACAGGGCTCAGCGGTAGCCAGGCAATAGCGCGCTGAGTCTAAAACAGAGGGGCTTTCGCCCCTCTTTATTTGGCATAACAGTGGATTAACTTAACTGCGAATTACCACCAGATTTCCATCTGGGCGCCGAAGCTAAACTCGTCGTTGTCGCCGCGGCCAAGGCCAGAGGTCTGCATACCGAAGTTCGAGTTGAAGTCAGCGTTGTTTGATGCAGGGCTGCCTGCAGTGTCATAACCCCATTTCTCATCCCACTTGGCGTAGGTTGCGAAGACGCGCAGTGCCGGACGGGACCAGATGCTGTCGCCAGCCTGCCACTGTTGCGCGAGGGTGATTTTGTATTGGTTGTTGGTGTCGCCGGTATTCTGGGATTTGACGTTGTCGTAGCCCACTTCCAGCAAGGTACTCATGATAGGCGTCCATTTGTACATTGGGCGCACACCCACGGTGTACCACTTGGTGCCGTTGTTGTTGTCCCAGTTGATGTCCTGGTACATACCAACGTACATCAGGTCCCAGCTGTCGCCCAGGGAGATTGCACCGTGGTCGAGGATACGCAGCAGGTGGCCGTTATTGTTAACGCCGTAAGCAAACAACTTACCATCTTCGTCATTGCCCAGACCTACACCGCCGCCCTGAGACTGGCCTTTACCCTGTGAGGTCAAAGCGTCAGTCGCGTACTGAACAACGAATTTGTTAAAGCCTTTCAGCATGCTCTGAGTATGTTCTGCAGTGAACATCCAGCCATCTTTAGAGGCCTGTGGCTGCAGGTAATAGTCGTCGTTCACGTTAGTGTGACCGTAGTCAACACCCAGTTCCAGCGTACCGCCTGGGTTGATTTCCATCTGGCCCAAACGTACGTCAAAGACATCGTTCGAGGTTGGATCGGTATAGTCACGCAGCTGACTGCTGGCGAAGGCAGAAGAACCACCCGCTTCAGTAGAACGAGTAGCGGCAAAGGAGAGTTTACCGATACCCGCATCAATGTTTTCCAGACCTGCACCCGGGCCGGAGATATCCCAGTAGTAGAAGTCGATCATGTGAACGTCATGACGCTGATAGAAGCGTTTACCGGCCCACATATTGGCGCCTGGCAATGAGTCGATCAGGTTTTTACCCACCACGTTAAATTCACGGATTGCCGGAGTCGTTCCGTTCTCCCAGTCGTTCAACTGAGGAGAGGTATAAGCGATGTTGGAGTCGAAATAGAAGCTCTTATCCCCTTCTTTCCACACTTCCTGACCTAATTTAATTTCAGCGTACGTTTCACATTCGTTACCCAGACGGTATTTAGACTGAGCACCGGTTGCCTGGAAACATTGCTGCGGGCCACCGCTACCTGTCCAGCCAATCCCCGAACGGGCATAACCTTTGAAATCTACGGCGCCCGCGTGCGCAGACAAAATGCCTGCAGTCACGGCGATTGCCAGTGGAAGTTTGCGCAGAGTAATCATCATTCTATCTCCTGAGACCATTGCTTTTCTTTTGTTATGGGATTTAAACGCCCGGTTCTTTGTGCAGCCGACGACATGCAGAGCCATCCTCACGGAACAGATGGCAACGCTCTGGCGGCAGACCGATAGCGAATTTGGCTCCCTCTTCTACCAACACCACGTCATTCTGGCGGTACACCAGGTTCTGACGGATGGCGGGGATCTGGATATGAATTTGCGTTTCGTGACCCAGTTGCTCGACGACCTGTACGTCCCCTTCGAGGGTGACATCGGCGATGTCACTCGGCAGAAGATGCTCAGGACGAATACCTAACGACATATTGGCGCCAACCTGCACGCCGGTACTTTCCACCGGCAGCCAGATTTGCTGACGATTCGGCAGTTCCACCTGCACCTGCTCGATGGCAGTAGCAGTGACTTTCACCGGCAGGAAGTTCATCTTTGGCGAGCCGATAAAGCCCGCGACAAAACGGTCTGCCGGGTAGTGATAAAGTTCGAGTGGTTTGCCGATCTGCGCGACGCGCCCGGCATCCAGTACCACGATTTTGTCGGCCAGGGTCATGGCTTCGACCTGATCGTGGGTAACGTAAATCATCGTGCGGCCCAGACGCTTGTGCAGGCGGGAAATCTCAATACGCATCTGCACACGCAGCGCGGCGTCAAGGTTCGACAAAGGTTCATCGAGCAGGAACACACGCGGCTCGGCCACCAGCGTACGGCCAATCGCCACACGCTGACGCTGTCCACCGGAAAGCGCTTTCGGTTTACGCTCCAGAAGGTGAGCCAGTTGCAGCACTTCGGCCACCTGAGTCACGCGCTGGTTAATGACGTCTTTCTTTGCGCCCGCAAGCTTGAGGCCGAAAGACATATTTTCTGCAACAGAGAGATGGGGGTACAACGCGTAGGACTGGAATACCATGCCGATACCGCGCTCAGCGGGCGGCGTTTCGTTCATACGTTTTTCACCAATCAGCAGTTCCCCACTGGTGATGGTTTCCAGACCAGCGATCATACGCAGCAGCGTGGATTTACCGCAGCCCGATGGCCCGACAAACACCACAAACTCCCCCTCGTGGATATCGAGATTGATGTCTTTTGACACCACCACGTCACCCCAGGCTTTCGTTACATTTCGCAGCTGTACGCTCGCCATCCCCTTCTCCCTTCGTTACAACCTGTCACTAAAAGAAACACTCAACTGGCGCTGACTATGCGCGACCTATAACTTTCGTGAATCCTCCACCCCTTAGGTTTTTCATGGGGGAGGAGATGGGAGGATGAGGAGAGGTCATCTGCCACCGCTGACGGCGGGGCTTAGCGAAAAGCGTGATGAACACAGCAAAAACCGGCGTCATTTTGTGTGCGCCAGAACCCATAACTTAATTTTATGCAACGGAGATCACACAAACCGGGGGTGGGGCGTAGGGTCGGGGAGGATGGAAAGAGGATGTTAAGAAAGGAAACTTGGCGACGTAAAAGCCACCAGGCGTCTCCAGGCGCATTTCACCAAACAGGACGGGATCTATGAAAATCAAAACTGGCGCACGCATCCTCGCGCTGTCTGCATTGACCACAATGATGTTTTCCGCTTCTGCCCTCGCGAAAATCGAAGAAGGCAAGCTGGTTATCTGGATCAACGGCGATAAAGGCTATAACGGCCTCGCTGAAGTCGGTAAGAAATTTGAGAAAGACACCGGCATTAAAGTGACCATTGAACACCCGGACAAACTGGAAGAGAAATTCCCGCAAGTTGCCGCAACAGGTGACGGTCCGGACATCATCTTCTGGGCGCATGACCGTTTTGGTGGCTACGCGCAATCTGGCCTGCTGGCAGAAGTGACGCCGGACAAAGCCTTCCAGGACAAACTCTATCCGTTCACCTGGGACGCGGTACGTTACAACGGCAAACTGATCGCCTACCCAATCGCCGTCGAAGCCCTGTCTCTCATCTATAACAAAGACCTGGTGCCGAACCCGCCGAAAACCTGGGAAGAGATCCCAGCGCTGGATAAGCAACTGAAAGCGAAGGGTAAATCCGCGCTGATGTTCAACCTGCAAGAACCGTACTTCACCTGGCCACTGATTGCAGCTGACGGCGGTTACGCGTTCAAATTTGAAAACGGCAAATATGACGTCAAAGACGTGGGCGTGGACAATGCCGGCGCGAAGGCGGGTCTCACCTTCCTGGTTGACCTCATCAAGAACAAACACATGAACGCAGATACCGATTACTCCATCGCGGAAGCGGCGTTCAACAAGGGCGAAACCGCGATGACCATCAACGGTCCGTGGGCGTGGTCCAACATCGACAAGAGCAAAATCAACTACGGCGTGGCGATGCTGCCAACCTTCAAAGGCAAAGCATCTAAACCGTTCGTGGGCGTGCTGAGCGCAGGGATCAACGCCGCCAGCCCAAACAAAGAGCTGGCGAAAGAGTTCCTTGAAAACTATCTGCTGACCAACGACGGTCTGGCTGATGTGAACAAAGACAAACCGCTGGGTGCGGTTGCGCTGAAATCTTACCAGGAACAACTGGAAAAAGATCCGCGTATTGCTGCCACCATGGCGAACGCCCAGAAAGGCGAAATCATGCCTAACATCCCGCAAATGGCCGCCTTCTGGTATGCCACCCGTACTGCGGTTATCAATGCGGCAAGCGGACGTCAGACTGTCGATGCTGCGCTGAAAGATGCTCAGGGTCGTATTACTAAGTAACACACGATCGCCCCCCTTACCCATTTGGGAAGAAGGGGAAATAGACACTATTTTTCTAGTTGTATACCCAACATAATTCGCGTTGCAGGAAGGCGGCAAGAGAGTGAATCCCCAGGAGCTTACACAAGTAAGTGACTGGGGTGAGCAAACGCCGCCAACACACCTGCAGCGCGAAGTATGAAGGGGATAGAGGAAAAGACCCCATGGATGCCGTTAAAAAGAGTCACTGGTGGCAAAGCAATACGCTGAAGTGGTCCGTAATCGGGCTGCTGAGCCTACTGGTGGGTTACCTTGTTGTTTTAATGTACGCCCAGGGGGAGTACCTGTTTGCCATCATGACGCTGATTTTAAGCTC
Organism: Scandinavium sp.; assembly: GCF_036271055.1. Taxonomy (GTDB): domain Bacteria; phylum Pseudomonadota; class Gammaproteobacteria; order Enterobacterales; family Enterobacteriaceae; genus Scandinavium. Next base: position 77,023 of record NZ_DATBBJ010000031.1, read on the forward strand.
TGTTGGCCTGTATATTTTCGCCAATCGCAAAGCCTATGCCTGGCGCTATGTCTATCCGGGCGTGGCTGGCATGGGACTGTTTGTTCTGTTCCCGCTTATCTGCACCATTGCTATCGCCTTTACCAACTACAGCAGCACCAACCAACTCACGCAGGAACGCGCGCAGCAGGTGCTGATGGATCGTTCTTATCAGGCAGGCAAAGCCTATAACTTCGGGTTATACCCGGCGGGCGAAGAATGGAAGCTGGCGCTGACCGATGGCGACAGCGGCAAAAATTATGTTTCCGACGCGTTCAAACTCGGCGGCGAGCAAAAAATTACGTTGAAAGAAGCTGACGCCCTGCCGGAAGGCGAGCGTGGCAATCTGCGTGTCATTACCCAGAACCGTCAGGCGCTGACCCAGCTGACTGCCGTTCTGCCCGATGACAGCAAAGTGATCATGAGTTCCCTGCGCCAGTTCTCGGGTACGCAACCGCTGTATACCGAAGGGGAAAAGGGCGAGCTGACCAACAGCCAAAGCGGCGTGAAGTATCGCCCGAACAATCAGATTGGCTTTTATCAGTCGGTCAACGCCGACGGTAACTGGGGCGACGAAAAACTCAGCCCGGGTTATACCGTCAGCATCGGCTGGGATAACTTCACCCGCGTCTTTACCGATGAGGGTATTCAGAAACCGTTCTTCGCAATCTTCGTCTGGACAGTGGTTTTCTCTGTACTGACCGTGCTGCTGACCGTTGCGGTAGGCATGATTCTGGCGTGCGTCGTGCAGTGGGAATCGTTGAAAGGCAAAGCTATTTACCGTGTGTTGTTGATTCTGCCGTACGCCGTGCCGTCGTTTATCTCCATCCTTATCTTCAAAGGGCTGTTTAACCAGAGCTTTGGTGAGATCAACATGATGCTGGGCGCGCTGTTTGGCATCAAACCAGCCTGGTTCAGCGACCCGACGACCGCGCGTTCGATGATCATCATCGTCAACACCTGGCTTGGGTATCCATACATGATGATCCTGTGCATGGGCCTGCTGAAAGCGATTCCGGACGATCTGTATGAGGCCTCAGCAATGGACGGCGCGGGTCCATTCCAGAACTTCTTTAAGATTACGCTGCCGCTGCTGATCAAGCCGCTGACGCCGTTGATGATTGCCAGCTTCGCGTTCAACTTTAACAACTTCGTGCTTATCCAGTTGTTGACCAACGGCGGCCCGGACAGACTTGGCACCACCACGCCTGCGGGCTACACCGATTTGCTGGTGAGCTACACCTACCGTATCGCCTTTGAAGGCGGCGGCGGTCAGGACTTTGGTCTGGCGGCGGCGATTGCCACGCTGATCTTCCTGTTGGTAGGCGCATTGGCGATTATCAATCTCAAAGCCACGCGCATGAAATTCGATTAAGGGAGAATTCGACAATGGCTATGGTTCAACCGAAATCTCAAAAGCTGCGCCTGTTTACGACGCATCTGTTACTGCTGATTTTCATCGCCGCGATCATGTTCCCGCTGCTGATGGTTATCGCGATTTCACTGCGCGAAGGTAACTTTGCTACCGGCAGTTTGATCCCCGACCAAATTTCGTGGGAACACTGGAAACTGGCGCTCGGCTTTAGCGTTGAGCACGCGGATGGCCGTGTGACGCCGCCGCCGTTCCCGGTACTGCTGTGGCTGTGGAACTCGATCAAAATCGCCTGTATCACTGCCATCGGTATTGTGGCGCTCTCCACCACTTGCGCTTACGCTTTCGCCCGCATGAAGTTCCCGGGCAAAGCGACGTTGCTGAAAAGCATGCTGATTTTCCAGATGTTCCCGGCGGTGCTGTCGCTGGTCGCGCTGTACGCATTGTTTGACCGCCTCGGTCAGTACATTCCGTTCATCGGCCTGAATACCCACGGCGGCGTCATCTTCGCCTATATGGGCGGGATCGCGCTGCACGTCTGGACCATCAAAGGCTATTTCGAAACCATCGACGGTTCGCTGGAAGAAGCCGCCGCGCTGGATGGTGCCACACCATGGCAGGCTTTCCGCCTGGTGCTGCTGCCGCTGTCGGTGCCGATTTTAGCCGTTGTATTTATTCTGTCGTTCATCGCCGCCATCACCGAAGTGCCGGTCGCTTCTCTGCTGCTGCGCGATGTGAACAGCTACACCCTGGCCGTGGGGATGCAGCAATATCTCAACCCGCAAAACTACCTGTGGGGCGACTTTGCCGCCGCGGCTGTGCTGTCTGCCATCCCAATCACACTGGTGTTCCTGCTGGCTCAGCGCTGGTTGGTTAACGGCCTGACGGCGGGCGGGGTGAAAGGTTAAGTTTCATCGTTATACCTGCCCTATAGATTTCGGGTTAGGGCAAGATGGTGACTGAGTGAATCCCCGGGAGCTTACTTAAGTAAGTGACTGGGGTGAGTGAAGGAAACCAACGCCGCCATAACCCGAAAGATGACGGGCAATGCCACTGTAATGCCACTGTTATCCTCAAACTTGTATTAATCCTATTGTGACTGTTGTTTGGCGCTCCCCGGAGCGCCATTTTTTTATTCACGCTTCAGACGCTTGGAATTACACAGCCACAAGGTGATCACCAGCAATAAGATCGCGGCTGAATAGATCAGTACATCAAGAGGGGATTTGTGATCGACGATGATCAGCCGCACGATGGCGGTGATCCCGATATAGACAAAGTAGCGTAGCGGGAAGTGAAACCCAGACTGAAAGTATTTCACAATCAGGGCGATAAACTCGAAATAGAGGAAGTAAACGACCAGCCCTTCCACCAGCTCATACTTGCTGGTTTGCTCTGGCGCGAACAAGACGTCGGCCAGATGCACGGTCTCTTTACCGAGGAAAACCACCAGGATCAGGCCCAGACTGAGCAGACCCAGATTCAACACGGTTTGCAAAACAGTGGAGATAAACTCTACGCGCGGAGGAGTGAGCGACGTCATGCAGTACCTCCTTCGTGATGGCGAGATCTCTGTATAACGCAAAAATGTGACGGAGATCTACATTTTTTGTTTATGTTTTGTGCAAACCAGAGGAATCGCCCGGTGGCGCTGCGCTTACCGTGCCTACGGTTTTGTAGGCCGGACAAGCACAGTGCCGCCCGGCACAGCGCATCAACGGAAGTTCTGGCTGCGATCGCTGGTCATGTCATAGAGCTGGAATTTACGACCCAATTGCTGACCACCGTCACGCGTCAGCGGCGTCCAGCCAATCGCTGCACGACTGCGGCTTGGGCCGGACGAGAACAGGTCCAGCGGCACGGAAACATACACGCCTTTAGTGAAATCACCTTCGCCGTATTCATCCGCTGAAACATTGGTAATGGTCGCATACGCCCCCACAACCACACCGCTGTCGAAGTGTTTCGACACTTCCAGCGTGCCGCCTTTATCGCCCGCCAGATATTGCCCGACGCTGGCTTTGATCAGCACATCTTGTGCGAACGAAGGCGTCCAGTACGCCGTCAGGTTCCCGACATTGGCGCTGTAATCGGTGAATTTCATCATGTCCATCGAGCTTTGCCAGTCACGCTGTTTCACGTAGTTGGCATCAACCCCAAACGCCCAATTGCTGTCCACCGGGCGATACAGCACTTCCGCGCCCACGCCGCCGTACATGGTTTCCAGATAACCGCCGTATACCTGCCCGTAAAAATCATTGCCCAGATACTGGAGATAGTTGGCTTGCAGGTTATTCACGTACACATCGTTTTCAACGTATTCACGCACATGAGTACGCACGCGTGGCAGCGTTGAGTCGTTCGGCGGGTTGGTGTAATTAAATTTGTCGTAGTTATTGGCGATGTTGCCGAACAGACTGCCGGTCGTTAGCAAATGATCCGTCACCCACCAGTCGGCGGTCGCCATCACGCCCAGCTGGTACATGTAGAAACTTTCTGGCCCGCCAATCGACTGGCTAAGCACCGGGTCGATATGGAAATCAAAGCTCGATTTGTCGATGTACCAGCCCTGCTCGGTTTTATCCGGCACGACTGGCGCGACACGTTGTTGCACCAGTTCCGTTTCATTGCCCAGCGGTTCGCCTTCCAGATGACGCTTGAGGCTGGCGACGTTTGTTTCCGTCGTCACTTGCGGCATGTTAAGGCGGTTCTCTGTCACGCGAATAGTGCTAATGCCATCCGGCAAATCGTTCATGATGATACGGTTTGCACGCTCAATACCTTCGCGTGAATCGCGGTATTTCACCTGTTCGCCAGTGACGTATAGCGTGTCACCTTTGACCTGAATTTTCGGGTCAGCAAACCCGGCGTTGTATTTCAGTAAGGTCAGCTGATTTGCCACCACAGAGTGTTGCAGGATGGCGTCCTGCGGCTCCGGCTGGTACTTCGGTCGGGCATTGTCGTTATACGACGGGCGCAGATCGTTGAAGTTGTTACGCAAGGTGAAGCCGAACATCACGGTATTGCCGCGCTCATAGCTGAGGTTAACGTCGGCCCAATCGGTCACGCGATAAATGGCGCCGACGTTAAACTTACTTTTTTGTTCGAGCTTACCGGCGAAATCCTGACTGTAGTCGTTACCTTCATATTCCAGTTTCAGGCGCAGCGGCTGCCACGGCGTTTGATATTCCACACCGCCAAATAATGAGGCTGGCCCGTGGAACATCTGGCTACTGTCCATCGACCCCGCCTGACGATAGCTGTTGTTGCGAGAGCAAAACTTGTCGTCGTAGCTACAGAACGGATTTTTGACGTTGCCGCTGGTGCCTAGATAACCCCAGCCAAGGCCGAGACTGAAATCGAACGGTCCCCAGGCTTTGCTGGCAACCAGATATTCCGCATCAAACAGGCCCGTCCCGCCGATATCACGCGCGCCGACAGACACCTGTGGCAGCCAGTAGCTCTCTTCCCACAGACGTAATTTCAGATCGAACGCTTTATCTTTGTAGGTTTGATCGCCGGAGAACGATTCCACGCTGCTGTACTCTCGGGTACGCACGTCGGTGTAACGCAGCGTTGTTTCCAGCCACGGGAAAAGCTGCACCGAAGCGGAGTAATAGCGGTACTGGTCATTATCGCGATAGTTGAGGCTCAACTCCCCTTCCCGTGCCATGCGCGCAGTAGGTGTTTGTAACAAGCCGACGCCACCAAAATCAGATTGCGACGGGCCGATTGGAGCCGGATACGTTTCTGCGTGGCAGGCCGCGCTCACGCCCAGTGCCAGCAGGCTGTAGAGAAATCTGTTTTTCATTGTTCCGGGATCCGCTGTGCAAGGGCCCGAAGAAGCGCGGCGTTGAGGTCGTCATACTTCTTCGTCCAAAGTGAGTCGGCGAAACCGACAAAAATGATGCTGCCGGGCATCGGCTCAATATGACGCTTATTCCAGTACGCGACCGGGGCTTTTTGTTGGCGTCCATCGGGGTAAATGACCCAGGCGTAACTGCGGTCTGCCCCGCTTAGAAGGCTCATCGCATCGAGATAATCGGCGACATCTTTACCCGGCGTAAATGCAGTTTCTCCGGGGCGGCTGACCAACCCAAATACGGTAACAGTGGTGGGCTGTTGCCCGACCCACAGGCTGTATTGCCCTTCCAGCGGCGGGTTAGCGCGACGCCCGAGCCGCACGCGATCCGGATCGAGGCTGACAAATTGTCGGCCCGTGATATTTAGCGCCTGTAACTGTTGACGAACGGCATTGATCGCGGCGGCATCGTCCCCGCTTTCGTCAGCGACGAGCGCTGCCAGCTGCGTCATGAGCGTCTGTTTTTGCTGCTGCGCCACGGCGGTGGCCTGTTTTTCGGCGATGACTGCGCCGGGCCACCAGCTTTTTGCCAGTCGCGGCTGAGCCACCAGATCCGCAAGATGTCCGGCGTCGGTCAGCGTTTTCGCTTGTTTTGCGCCGTTGATGTAAACGTCGACGGTGCCAGCGGCGAAGGCCAGTGGTGCGATAAACAGCGTCATCAGGGCGGCAAGAGAGAGTCGTTTCATTGCTTCGCCGCCTTGATCAACGTGGTTTTCACCGGGAAGAAATTCGCGCCGAGATACTGCTCTGACTGGCGAATTTGTCCGTCACTGTCCACCCAGAAAAGGTTCTGCCAGCTCGCCTGATCGGTACTGGCGTCTTCCACCAGCACGCGTACAGCGGTGGAGTCTCCCGCCAGTGTCAGGGTATCGGTGCCCTGCCAGTGGAATTCGGATCGCGCAGTGGCGTAGCGCACCTGTTTGTGTTCTGTCCAGCCCATCGTGCGCGTCCAGCTTGCGCCATCGACGATTTGGTTTGGCTTCGTCAGCGGATCGGCATCGAGATTGTTCACGCTGAGCAGGTTGTCACCGCCGAGCAGCGTTTTCACGATTCGCCCGTGCTGCGTCACCACGGTCGCCTGATCCTGCGTCACCCATTTCTGTTGACCGTTTTCGGCAAAGGCGAGAACCACAAACAGCTGCGGGCCGTTATTGAGCTGCATATATTGGCTGGCGTAAGGCATATTCTGAATATCGTCGGCAGTGAGCTGCACACCGGGCGTGCCGAACAGGCTGTGCCAGAGAGATTTCCCCACGCCTTCCGTACTGGAAGAACAAGCCTGAAGCAGCAGGCAAAGGGTGATAATAATGGGTCGCTTCACGACTCTTCTCCGAAGGGGCAAAATAACCACACCGAAGTGTGGTTAGGGTTAATGACCCGTGAGACTTAGCGGGTACTTGTGGTTGTCGTGGTCGTGGTTCCAGTATTGGAGCCATCACCACTACCGGTCGCCGCCAGTGCGACCCCCACGGCCGAACTTACGGCGCTGGCGCTGGTTGCGGCGGAACTGCCCGCAGACACAGACGTCGCTGCCGACCCTGCCGCTTCACCGGTTTCCACCGGAGCCGCATAAGCAGACGTCGCCGCAAGCGCAGAAATGGCAAAAATGCCATACAGAACTTTTTTCATTGCTATTTCCCTTCATTGGTTGAATGAATGGAGATTCACCTGAGAAATTCAGGCGATATCGAGTATACACAACTAAAGCAGACGAATTACGGCGCAGGAAATAAGCAAGTCGGTTTTAGGACAACGAGAGAAAATCGTTATTTAATAATTCCTGATAATTAATAAATCCTTTTAATTCAATTACATTGAAAAATAACAACATCAAGAAAATCCTAAAAATCAAAATATGCCTTTACGGTCACAACGGCTTTTAGGATTAACCTGAACAGGAAAAGCAGAATAGTTCTGCGGTGATTCGCTTCTTATTCCCTGAAATTTAAAAGGGAAATTAAATGCCCTTCATTTCACTTATCAGTAATGCGGCGAGAACAGAATAAGCATTCTGCGATCCGGATAATCCCTTCCTAAACGACATTGCCATTGCTCTCTTTGATGTGTCCATCAGCCGCAGGTTTTTGCGCCGTCACCTGCGTAAAGTGTCGGCATTCTGCCGTTCTTGTCTGAGGATCTGTCATGAAAACATTCACCGTTGGTCTGTTTGGTATTGGGCTTGATACGTACTGGCCGCAGTTTCACGGGCTGCGCGAACAACTCGAAAGCTTTCTCGGGCGCGTTGATAATCAACTGCAAAGTCGCGAAGTCGCGGTGATCAACGGCGGCCTGGTTGATAGCCCACACACCATGGATAACGCGGCTGCGCTGTTCGCCAGCAAAAATGTGGATGCGCTGGTGTTGTACATCACCACCTATGCGCTGAGTTCCACCGTGTTGCCGTTGGTGCAGCAACTCAACGTGCCGGTGCTGATCCTGGCGCTCCAGCCGGAGAAAAAAGTCCCTTGCGAAGCAATCAATAAACACCCCGATCGCGGCGTCAGAACCGGGCAATGGCTGGCGCATTGTCAGGCCTGTAGCGCCCCGGAGCTGGTGAACGTATTCCAGCGCGCCAATCTCGGTTATACGCTGGTGCCGGGGTATCTCGACGACCCGCAGGCTTGGCAGGAAATCGACAACTGGCTGGCGGCGACTCAAACAATCAAAGCACTGAAAACCACCAACATCGGCATCGTTGGCCATTATTACAACGGCATGTATGACGTGTATTCGGACATGACCAATCTGTCGGCAAAATTTGGCGTGCGCTTCAAAGTGCTGGAAGTGTGCGAACTGGCGGCTACGTTGCCCGCTATTACGGACGCGGAGCGTCAGCAAAAACGCGCGCAGGTGGCTGATTCGTTAAACATCGATCCAGCCTGTGAAGAGTACGAGCTGCAACGGGCCATCGCCACATCGGTGGCGCTGGATAAACTGGTGGCCCACCACCAACTGGCCGCGATGGCCTATTACTACGAAGGGGCATCCGGTTCGCCGCAGGAAAATATCATCACCTCGGTGATCCTCGGCAATACGCTGCTGACCGAACGGGATATTCCGGTGGCGGGCGAGTGCGAAATCAAAAACGTAATTGCGATGAAAATCCTCAGTTTGTTGAAAGCGGGCGGATCGTTCTCCGAGCCTTATGGCATTGATTTTGATAACGATACAGTGCAGTGGGGTCACGATGGCCCGGCGCATCCGCTCATGTCGGCAGGAAAAGTCCGACTGGTGCCGCTGCCGGTGTATCACGGTAAACCGGGCAAAGGCGTATCGATTCAGATGACGGTCAAGCCTGGCCCGGTGACGTTTTTATCTGTCGTTGAGCACCGCGACGGCAGCGTGACGCTTCAATATGCCGAAGGCGAAGCGCTTCCGGGTGAAGTGTTAGATATCGGCAATACCAACAGCCATTATCGCTTTACGCTATCGGCACGTGAATTTACCCGTCGCTGGTGCGAAGGCGGTCCGGCGCATCATTGCGCGATTGGGATCGGGCATGTGGGAGAAAAGCTTGAGGCGATTGCCCGTTTGTTGGGTATACAGAGTTTGCGGATTGGGTGAGGCATTGCCGGGTGGCGCTACGCTGACCCGGCCTACGAAACACCAAATAACCTGAAACCTCAGATACGAACACATCTTCCTGCAACTCTGCATAATTCGAGTTGCAGGACAAAGAGGCAAAGCCTCTTTGAACAGCGCTTGCGCTGGCCCCGTAGGGGGCGGCCCAAGTGGGCCGCTCACGCGGCAAGCCTGGGCATCCCCAGGAGCTTACACAAGTAAGTGACTGGGGTGAGCAGGTGCAGCCAACACACCTGCAGCTTGAAGTATGAAGAGTTTAGCCGCGCCAGGATTTGTAACGGTTAATCAGGCCATTAGTCGAGCTATCATGGCTGCTGACGTCTTTCCCGTCATTCAGTTCTGGCAGAATACGGTTCGCCAGCTGTTTGCCCAATTCAACGCCCCACTGGTCAAACGTGAAGATGTTGAGGATCGCGCCTTGAGTGAAGATTTTGTGCTCATACAGTGCAATCAACGCGCCCAGGCTGAACGGGGTGATTTCGCGCAGCAGGATCGAGTTGGTCGGGCGGTTGCCTTCAAACACTTTGAACGGAACGACGTGTTCCAGGGTTTTCGGGTCTTTACCCTGATCCGCATATTCCTGCTCAACCACATCGCGTGCTTTACCAAACGCCAGCGCTTCGGTCTGAGCGAAGAAGTTTGACAGCAGCTTCGGATGATGATCAGACAGCGGGTTATGAGTATTGGCAGGCGCGATGAAATCACAAGGAACCATTTTGGTGCCCTGGTGGATCAGCTGATAAAACGCGTGCTGACCATTTGTGCCTGGCTCACCCCAGATGATTGGGCCGGTCTGGTAATCCACCGCGTTGCCATTACGGTCAACGTATTTGCCGTTGGATTCCATGTTGCCCTGCTGGAAGTACGCCGCGAAACGGTGCATGTACTGGTCGTACGGCAGAATCGCTTCGGTTTCAGCACCAAAGAAGTTGTTGTACCAGATGCCAATCAGCGCCAACAACACCGGCAGGTTTTTCTCGGCAGGCGTAGTGGAGAAATGCTTATCCATCGCGTGTGCACCGGACAGCAGCTCAACAAAGTTTTCGTAGCCGACAGACAGAATGATCGACAGACCAATCGCAGACCACAGAGAGTAACGACCGCCGACCCAGTCCCAGAATTCGAACATGTTTGCGGTGTCGATACCGAACTCGCCGACAGCTTTACCGTTGGTGGACAGCGCCGCGAAGTGTTTCGCAACGTGCTTTTCATCACCAGCGGTTTTCAGGAACCAGTCGCGCGCACTATGGGCGTTGGTCATGGTTTCCTGGGTGGTGAAGGTTTTTGATGCCACCAGGAACAGCGTGGTTTCCGGGTTCACGCCTTTCAGCACTTCGGCGATGTGGGTGCCATCGACGTTAGAGACAAAGTGCATGTTCAGGTGATTTTTGTACGGGCGCAGCGCCTCGGTCACCATGAACGGGCCGAGATCCGAACCGCCGATACCAATGTTAACAACATCAGTAATCGCTTTGCCGGTGTAGCCTTTCCAGTTGCCAGAAATAATGGCTTCTGAGAAATGCTTCATCTTCTCCAGCACCGCGTTCACTTCCGGCATCACATCTTTGCCGTCAACGATAATCGGGGTGTTGCTGCGGTTACGCAGCGCAACGTGCAGCACCGCGCGATCTTCCGTGCGGTTGATTTTCTCACCGGAGAACATGGACTTGATGGCACCCGCCAAATCGGTCTCTTTCGCCAGCGCTTGCAGCTTGCTTAACGTCTCTTCGGTGATACGGTTTTTGGAAAAGTCTACCAGCATCTGATCGTCGAACGTTGCGGAAAACTTGGCGAAACGGTCGCCATCTTTCGCGAACAGGTCGGCAATCGACACGTCCTTCATTTCATCATAATGTTTCTGTAATGCCTGCCATGCAGAAGTCTGCGTTGGATTGATGTTTTTCATAGCAATACTCTTCTGATTTGAAAAATGTGACTTCGGTGGATTGTAGCGCTTGCGACGGTTTTTGTGATGACTTTTGTGTCATTAGGCATTTTCTTGTATCTCTTGAGTAACCCGAGTACACCGCTGTTGTTTATACTCTGAGCACACGCCGTCCGGGGAGACGAACGGCTACACGTGATGAAAGGAAAAAGAAAAAATGGAACTGCCGGTCCCGTTTCTGCTGGTGATCATTGCTATCGCCTCTTTGTTGGCGCAGTGGCTCGCCTGGGGTTTGCGTATCCCTGCTATTTTGCCGTTACTGCTGATGGGTGTAGGGCTCGGTCCCGTATTACATATCCTTGATCCCGATCTGCTCTTTGGCTCGCTGTTGTTCCCACTGGTGTCGCTGTCGGTGGCAATCATTTTGTTTGAAGGCGCACTGACGCTGCGTTTTGATGAAATTCGCGGGCTGGGCGGCGTAGTGCGCAATCTGGTGACGGTCGGGATGCTGATCACTTTTGCCGTTATTTCGTTGACCTGTTGGGGCATTCTCGGACTCACACCGCAGATTTCCGCACTGATTGGCGCGGTGACGGTGGTAACCGGGCCAACGGTCATCGCTCCGCTGATGCGTGTCGTACGCCCCTCTGCGAACATCAACCAGGTGTTACGCTGGGAAGGGATTGTCATCGATCCGGTCGGGGCTATTTTTACCCTACTGGTATTCGAGTTCATTACTATTCATGAGACGACAGGCGGCGGGCTGCATCTGCTGCTGATGCTGGGCCAGACGCTGGTAGTGGGCCTGGCAAGCGGCGCCATTTTTGGTTTCCTGCTGGGCAATGCCCTGAAACGCGGCTGGCTACCGGGCTACCTGCAAAACTTCGCGGTCCTGGCGATTGTGCTGCTGACTTTCGGGCTTTCAAATACGCTGGCGGATGAGTCTGGCCTGCTAGCCGTAACAGTTCTCGGTATCTGGCTTGCCAACATGAAAGAAGTCGAGACCGCAGATATTGTGGAGTTTAAAGAAGAACTCTCCGCCATTTTGCTGTCGGCGCTGTTTATTATTCTCGCCGCAAGACTCGATATTCAGGCGTTGTGGGCGATGGGCTGGCCGCTGATTGCCTTGTTACTGGTGGTGCAGTTTATTGCACGTCCGTTGTGTATTCTCGCGTCAACCTGGCGCTCAACCCTTAGCTGGCGTGAAAAACTGCTGCTGTGCTGGATTGCGCCGCGCGGGATTGTTGCCGCCGCGGTCAGTGCGTTGTTCGCCCTGACGTTGCAAAAAGATGGCTACGATGGGGCCGAGCAGGTAGTGACAGTGGTCTTTGCCATTATCATCGGCACCGTTGTGCTGCAAAGCCTCACCAGCGGCTGGCTGGCGCGTCTGCTCGGCGTCCAGCAGCGCAAACCACGCGGTATATTGATTGTCGGTGCGAACACGGTCGCCCGTACGCTGGCGCAGGCGTTGAAGAAACTCGATATTCCGGTGCAACTCAGCGATAACAGCTGGGAATATTACCGTCTCGCACGTATGGAAGGTTTACCAACCTATTACGGCAATGTCTGGTCGGAACACGCGGAAAACTTCCTCAACCTGAGCGAGACTCGCCAGGTGATCGCGCTTTCGCCAAACCGCCATCAAAATGCGCTGGCTGTGCTGCACTTTAAACACATCTTCGGCGAAAACCGTGTGTTCTCCATACGTACTGGTCAGGAAACCAAAGGCCGCAGCGAAAAGGAGACACGCCATGAGCGGTTGTTCGATAAAGAGCTCACCTGGGCGCGACTCAGCAGTTTGCTGGCAAAAGGCGCGGTGGTAAAAGTCACCCGACTGAATGAGAATTTTGGTTGGGAAGAATATCGGGAAGCGAACCCCGGCGCGACGCCGTTGTTTGCGCGAAAAGAGGACGGCGTGTTGATGACAATGAACAGTCACCAGCCTCCACCGCTGCCGTGTACATTGGTCGCGATAGTTGAAAATGAAAAATCGACATCATCGTAACATTGACAACACCCCCCAGAACCCTTTATTTATAAACCCTACCCGCGCACTTGTGCGTGGGCCAGAAGAGGAGCATCGCCCAGGCGAAGTGTTTGAGGAGCCAATCCGGAGACAACACTTTATGGGGAGCGATGCCGAGATAGCAGAACATCTGGCAGTGTTCACTATCGGCTACAGAGGCTGAATCCTTTGGGCTGTCACCGGAAGCGACCCGCAGTCGGGCGCTTCACAAGGTGGAGCGCTTCTGGGTGAACTGTAGCTTTCTACGTCTACCCTTCCGCTCTTCCCTTGTGCCAAGGCTGAGAATTTAATTCCCTGACACGAGGTTTTTATGACACATGCAGTTTCCCCGCTGGTTGTAGCCAAATTTGGCGGTACCAGCGTAGCCGATTACGATGCCATGAACCGCAGCGCCGACGTGGTGCTCACCGATTCCGGCGCTCGCCTGGTCGTCCTTTCCGCCTCGGCGGGGGTTACCAATCTGCTGGTCGCTCTGGCAGAAGGTCTCGGATCCACCGAACGTTTCGTTAAACTCGACGCGCTGCGCAAAATTCAGTTCGATATTCTCGAACGCCTGCAAAACCCGAATGTGATTCGCGAAGAAGTGGAACGCCTGCTGGAGAACATCACCACGCTGGCGGAAGCGGCTTCGCTTGCGACGTCAACCGCGCTGACCGATGAACTGGTCAGCCATGGTGAACTGATGTCCACGCTGCTGTTTGTTGAGATCCTGCGTGAGCGTAACGTCCAGGCCCAATGGTTTGACGTGCGCAAAGTTATGCGCACCAGCGATCGCTTTGGCCGTGCCGAGCCGGACGTCGCCGCGCTGGCGGAACTGACCCGTCAGCAACTTGCCCCTCGTCTGGAAGAAGGTCTGGTGATCACTCAGGGCTTTATCGGAAGCGAATCTAAAGGCCGTACCACAACGCTGGGCCGTGGCGGCAGCGATTACACCGCCGCGCTGCTGGGCGAAGCGCTGGATGCTTCTCGCGTGGATATCTGGACCGATGTACCAGGCATTTACACCACCGACCCGCGCGTCGTGCCTGCCGCACATCGTATTGACGAAATTGCGTTTGAAGAAGCCGCCGAACTGGCGACATTTGGCGCAAAAGTGCTGCATCCGGCGACACTATTGCCTGCGGTGCGCAGCGATATTCCGGTGTTTGTCGGCTCCAGCAAAGATCCGAAAGCAGGCGGCACGCTGGTGTGCAACAAAACCGAAAACCCGCCGCTGTTCCGCGCCTTAGCCTTGCGTCGTAAACAAACTCTGCTTACCTTACACAGCCTCAACATGCTGCATTCACGTGGTTTCCTCGCGGAAGTGTTCGGTATTCTGGCGCGTCACAATATTTCGGTCGACTTGATCACGACCTCAGAAGTGAGTATCGCGTTGACGCTCGACACCACCGGCTCCACCGCCACCAGCGACACGCTGCTGACGCAGTCCCTGCTGATTGAGCTGTCTGCACTGTGCCGCGTGGAAGTGGAAGAGAACCTGGCGTTGGTCGCGCTGATTGGCAATGATCTGTCAAAAGCCTGCGGCGTGGGCAAAGAAGTGTTTGGCGTACTCGAACCGTTCAATATCCGTATGATTTGCTATGGCGCGTCCAGCCATAACCTGTGCTTCCTCGTGCCGGGTGGCGAAGCGGAAGAAGTCGTGCAAAAACTTCATCATAATTTGTTTGAATAATTATCCTTAGCAGGATAAACAATACCTATAGCCGGGCTCGAACCCGGCTTTTTTATAATCAAAATTAGCCTAAATAATTCGAGTTGTAGCAAGGCGGCAAGGGAGTGACAAATTCGTCTGGAACGAATTTGACCAGCCAAAGGCTGGCCTATGGTGAGAGACAGGAGGTCTCTCATTCAATCCTCAGGAACTTACTTGAGTAAGTGACTGAGGTTTGTGAGTGCAGCCAACGCGGCTACAGCTTGAAGTATGACGGGTAAAAACAACACAACGTTTGCAAGGAATACAATATGCTCGCCATCCTCACGCGGCTGTTCCCGTTATGGGCCGTACTGCTCTCTATTCTTGCGTATAAAACGCCCACCACCTTCACACCGATTGGCCCGTGGGTAACCACGCTGCTGATGCTGATTATGTTCGGCATGGGCGTGCACCTGAAAATCGACGATTTCAAACGCGTGCTGTCGCGCCCGGCCCCCGTCGCGGCGGGTATTTTCCTGCATTATCTGGTGATGCCGCTCGCGGCGTGGCTACTGGCGATGCTGTTCCACATGCCGCCGGAGTTATCTGCCGGGATGGTGCTGGTTGGTAGCGTTGCCAGCGGTACCGCGTCGAATGTGATGATTTTTCTGGCAAAAGGCGACGTGGCGCTCTCCGTCACGATTTCGTCGGTTTCCACTCTGGTGGGTGTTGTCGCCACGCCACTGCTGACGCGCCTGTTCGTGGACACCCGTATTAAGGTAGACGTGATGGGGATGCTGCTCAGTATTCTGCAAATCGTAGTCATCCCGATTGCGCTTGGACTGGTGGTGCATCATCTGCTGCCGCGCGTAGTAAAAGCGGTGGAACCGTATCTGCCTGCGTTCTCGATGGTCTGTATTCTGGCGATCATCAGCGCAGTGGTGGCGGGCTCCGCGTCGCATATCGCGTCCGTCGGGTTTGTCGTGATTTTGGCGGTGATTCTGCACAACGCGATCGGCCTGCTCGGCGGTTACTGGGGCGGACGCCTGTTTGGCTTCGACGAATCCACCTGCCGCACGTTGGCCATCGAAGTCGGGATGCAAAACTCCGGCCTCGCCGCCGCACTGGGCAAAATCTACTTCGGCCCACTCGCCGCCCTGCCCGGCGCGCTGTTCTCCGTCTGGCACAACCTTTCTGGCTCGCTACTGGCGGGATACTGGTCCGGTAAACCAGTGAGTAAACAGAAAATCGCCGTGGCAAAAGAGAGTTAATTCAGACACGCATGGCTTCGGGAGAGGCTGTGCGTTTTTCCTTCCCTGTAATACCTTCGTTATTTGCAGAATCTCTGCGTACAGCCTTCCAAAAGTGCAAAATTCCCTCGTCATTTAATAAATTAGATTTTATCCCTGCCCCTTCTCTTGCATTATTTTAAGTAGTTTATAAAATACAAGGAAGGATATGAAAACAATCCTGCAAACGCCAGCGTTTCAGAAGTGGATATCAGGTCTCAGGGATCACCGAGCGAAGACGTTGATTTCCACTCGGCTATCCCGGCTCGCAAATGGACTCTTCGGGGATGCCAGACCCGTAGGAGAAGGGATCAGTGAGTTACGCATCCACCACGGCCCAGGATACCGTGTTTACTTCCAGCAA
Source organism: Scandinavium sp. (assembly GCF_036271055.1). Taxonomy (GTDB): domain Bacteria; phylum Pseudomonadota; class Gammaproteobacteria; order Enterobacterales; family Enterobacteriaceae; genus Scandinavium. Next base: position 93,054 of record NZ_DATBBJ010000031.1, read on the forward strand.
AGAGGTAATATTGTTCTTCTTTTACTCTGTGGAGGGGACAAAAATAGCCAAGATCGCGATATTGCTGAAGCCAAAATACTCGCTCGAGCATGTAATGAAAATGAGGATCAACCACATGATTAAATTAACCGTTTACGACCCAGCCGACGCGCTAATCAATGAAGAAGAAATCGCTGTGTTCATGGCTGACGCCATGGAAACCGGTGACGCCGCCTATATTGCAAAAGCCATGGGTATTGTTGCCCGTGCTAAAGGAATGGCGACAGTCGCCGCTGAAACAGGGCTTTCACGCGAACAGCTCTACCGTTCTTTCAGCGATAAAGGTAATCCCACGCTCAAAACAACGCTGGCCGTAATGAAAGCACTGGGTTTGGACTTAACGATAAAAAATACATAATTCAAAAACCTTCGTTTCTCTCATGGTCTTTTGCTTTACACTCAAGGCAAATCCTACGGAGGCACTACCATGGCACTTGCGCGACTGACACAGAAAGACATGACGGAAAGTGAACAGCGCGAGCTGAAGACGCTGCTCGATCGCGCTCGTATTGCCCACGGTCGCACGTTGACCAATGCGGAAAATAATCACGTGAAGAAAGAATACATCGACAAACTGATGGCTCAGCGTGAAGCCGAAGCGAAGAAAGTCCGCAAAGAGAAGAAACAGAAAGCGTATAAGCCGGATACCGAATCCACATTCTCCTGGTCTGCGAATACTTCCCCACGCGGAAGACGATAACCCACAAGCCCGGCGGTAATTCGCTTGCCAGGCCTGCAGATTTCCAACGGGATTAACGCCCTTTCTTCTTGCGCCCCGCCGACGCAAAACGTTTGCGGTTCGCCAATTCGGCAGGTGTTTTCGCCATATTCTTCCCACCGCTGCTGGCGGGCTTTTTCGCTGGCGTCGCAGCAGTTTTCGGTTTGGCTTTTGGTTTTGCCGGTTTGGCTTCGGAGGACGAATCTTCGATAAGCTTAAACAGCTCGATCAGCTCGTCGTCGGTCAGATCGCGCCATTCGCCTAACGGCACGCCTTTCAGGCTGACGTTCATGATGCGAGTACGTTCCAGTTTCGTGACTTCAAAGCCAAAATGTTCACACATGCGACGAATCTGACGGTTCAGCCCCTGAACAAGCGTGATACGAAACACGAACGGCGCTTCTTTCTTGACCTTGCATTTTTTGGTCACCGTCCCGAGGATCGGCACGCCTTTGCCCATACCAAGAATAAAATCATCGGTTATCGGTTTGTTGACCGTCACCAGATATTCTTTCTCGTGATCGTTACCCGCACGAAGAATTTTGTTCACCAGATCGCCGTGATTGGTGAGGAAAATCAGGCCCTGAGAGTCTTTATCGAGGCGGCCAATAGGGAACACACGGCTGCTGTGGTTGACGAAATCGACGATATTGTCCTTTTCGCCATTCTCAGTCGTACTCACGATGCCGACGGGTTTGTTCAACACGATTAACACCAAATCGTCTTCCTGACGCGGCTCAATCAGCTGGCCGTTGACCTTCACGACATCGCCTACGACGACCTGATCGCCCACCACGGCACGTTTGCCATTAATGAACACGTTGCCCTGTTCGATGTAGCGGTCGGCGTCACGACGTGAGCAGATGCCACTTTCGCTGATGTATTTGTTTAATCGGATGGATTGAGTCGGCAGCATAGTTTCTCCTGTAAGCGCGAACTATACCAAAGGCCGATAGCCTTAGAAAATAGCTATCGGCCTGATGTTGCGGCAGTTCAGAAATTAATAATCGTCGCGGTCGTCGTCTTCGTCCGGCTGCTCCATCACACTATAAGCCACGGCACAAAACAGTGAATTTAGGCGCTTCATATCCCCTAACAGCCCCAAGTGCAGCGAACTGGTTTCGATGCTTTGCACGTTTTGCTGATGCAATCGGTCGACATGCGCATGCGAATAGCGACGGTTCATGATGCGGAAACGGTGCTTGTTGCGGCGCAGACGACGAGCGCTATCGACGTCGCCGGAGAAGAACACCGACATTGCCAGTTGCAGGTTGCTGAGCAGTTGATCGTACAAACCATCCAGCTCTTTCAGCCCTTCGACGGAAAATGCACGGCGCGCGGCCAGCGATTTGTCGGCGATTTCACTGCCCATGCGCTCGATGATGTCGGACGCCTGTTCAAGGTTCAGCGACATCTCGATGATTTCCGCCCAACGCCGCGACTCCTCTTCCGCCAGTTCATCTTTCGGCATTCGGGCCAGATAGAGTTTGATGGCGGTGTACAGCACGTTTACATCATCCGCGATTTTACGCAGTTCTTTCTCTTCACGCGGCTCACCATGAATGACTTTGCGCAGGCCAACCATCATGTTTTCCATCGCATCACCAATGCGTAACGTTTCACGGGCAGCATTGGCAAGCGCCAGCGTCGGCGTATCCAGCGCCGTTGGGTCGAGATGTTTGGGTTTCAGCCGCGTATCCAGTTCCGGGACTTCAACAATAATGCGTTTGCAGAACCGTGCCATTGGTTCGGCGAACGGCACCATCGCCAAACAGCGGATCAGGTTGTAGAACACGTGGAAGTAGATAACCAGTTCCGATTTCGCCACCGGCAAGCGGGCCATGACGTCCGCCAGAATGTGGATAAACGGCAGCACAATCAGACTACCCACCAGCTTGAAGAGCAAACTCCCAAGCGCCACGCGACGCGCAGCGGCATTGGCGGTGCTGTTATTGAGCATTGCCAGCAGGCCCGAACCGAGGTTCGCGCCAATCACCAGACACAGCGCTACCGGGAAGGAAATCACACTGGTCGCGGTTAATGTCGCGGTCAACAGCACGGCGGCGAGGCTGGAATAAGTGATCACCGCGAATAACGCGCCGATCAACGCATCCAGCAGAATGTCGCCAGTCAGGGAGGCGAATATTACCTGCACGCCGTTGGCTTGGGTTATCGGATGGACGGCCTGAACGATAAGCTCCAGTGCCAGTAATATCAGGCCAAGGCCAATCCCCACGCGCCCAAGTTGCCCGGCACGGGTTTGTTTGCGCCCGAGGAAGAAAATCACGCCGATAAAAATCAGCAGTGGCGATAACCAGGAGAGATCGAAGGTCAGCACACGCGCCATCAGCGCGGTCCCGACGTCAGCTCCAAGTACGATAACCAGCGCAGGCGTCAGCGCCACTAAATCTTGTGCCACAAATGAAGTGACCAGCATGGTGGTGGCATTGCTGCTCTGCACCAGCGCAGTCACGCCAATGCCTGCACTGAAGGCGAGCGGTTTCTTTTCAACGCTGCGGCTGAGCACGGTGCGCAGGCGTGCGCCGAAAACACGCATCACGCCGGTTCGAACGATGTGTGTGCCCCAGACCAGGAGCGCCACGGCAGATAGCAGGTGTAACAACGTTAGCACGGGTTTTTATTCTCCTTATCGTTATACGTTTTTATGGGATTTTCATCCTCACCCTCTTTCAGTATAAGGGTTTACGTTCAATAAAGAGACAAGGCACCGTGAAGGTGCCTCGTTTGTTGTAAGAAAAGATGACAGATTTGTGAACTCGCGATCGCCCTGCCGCGCTTTTTGATGAGTGATGCCGCCTGTAAAAACGACTCTAATTTTAACTGATCGCTTGTGACGACTTTCTACACCACAAAAATGTACTGACTTTGCCTATTTCTGAGAAGATAAAAAATGACACACCCAAATACCAGGGATAACCATCGATAAAATTCAGTAGATAAGGAATAAATGTCAGAGAGCACGTTAGAGAAAAGATTCGTAAAAATTCCTGACAGCAAAAGAATGAGAGCGCGACATCCCTTTTAATCATAAAGGCATATGAAGAATAAAAAAGAGAAAGATGCATCAGGATATTCAACACAAAAAAGACCTGGATATAAAAGCTATCCCAACCCTTAACGTCCAGCGAAGCAAGGTTGCCATAAAACTGATGCACATCCGAATAAAAGGGAACATGTCCTTTATAGAAGGATAAGAGGCAATAGGTTAGCACTGCTAAAACATCCATGCAGCCCCAAAATATGAATATCTTATTTTTTAAATTCATAGTCTTCATCACTTCCAGTGATGTCCTTTATAGCTTGCCTTCATTATATTTCCGAAATCAATAATTGAATAACTTTAATGAAATATAAAATAACCTCACTTAGTTTACTAAAAATTGACTCCAATCACTTAATAACATGTATCGTAGAAAAATATTAAATAAGAGAAATAAAAAAGGGCAGATTATCTGCCCTTTTGCTTGAATCAGTCGGCATCGTAGCCAAGATTAGGGGCCAGCCAACGTTCGGCTTCTGCTACGCTCATGCCCTTACGAAACGCGTAATCTTCCACCTGATCGCGCTGGATTTGCGCCACCGCGTAGTACTTGCTGTCCGGGTGGCTGAAATACCAGCCGGAAACGGACGCACCCGGCCACATGGCGTAGGATTCGGTGAGTTTCATGCCCGTATGCGTTTCAGCATCCAGCAGCTCCCAAATGGTCGCTTTTTCAGTGTGTTCCGGACATGCCGGATAACCTGGGGCCGGACGAATACCCTGATAGTTTTCGCGGATCAGTTCTTCGTTGCTGAGGTTCTCATTGGCGGCATAACCCCAATGTACTTTGCGCACGCGTTCATGCAGGTATTCCGCAAACGCTTCTGCCAGACGATCGGCCAGCGCTTTGATCATGATTTTGTTGTAGTCGTCGTGCTGTGCGTCATAGGCGTCTGCCAGCGCGTCCTCTTCCAGCCCGCCCGTTACTGCAAACGCACCGAGATAATCGGCTTTTCCGGACGTTTTCGGGGCGACAAAGTCAGCCAGGCAGTAGTTCGCGAAACCGACTTTTTCCGTTTGCTGGCGCAGATGACGGCTGACTGTCAGCACGCGCGTACGCGTTTCATCACGGTAAATTTCGACATCGTCGCCGACACGGTTAGCCGGGAACAGCCCCACCACACCACGCGGGTTCAGTAATTTTTCAGCGCTGAGTTTGTCGAGCATTTCATTGGCATCGGCGAACAGGCGTTTCGCTTCTTCGCCCACCACTTCATCTTCAAGGATGCGTGGGTATTTACCCGCCAGCGACCAAGTCATGAAGAACGGCGTCCAGTCGATATAATTACGCAGCGTTTCGATGCTGGCAGTGACAGGCTGTACGCCAAGACGATGCGCGACCGGTGGCGTGTAGCTCGCCCAGTCGAAAGCCAGATCGTTATCGCGCGCGGCCTGTAACGAGACCGGCGGCGTACGCGGTTTTTTACGCGCATGCTGGATACGTACCGTGTCATATTCCTGACGCGTACGCGCCACAAAATCATCGCGCTGCGTCGCTGAAAGCAGTGCAGAGACCACGCCCACAGTTCGCGAGGCGTTCTGCACATACACCGTTGGGCCGCTGTAGTTTTGCTCGATTTTCACCGCCGTGTGCGCTTTCGAGGTCGTCGCGCCGCCAATCAGCAGCGGAATGGTGAAGCCCTGCCGCTCCATCTCTTTCGCCACGTTGACCATTTCGTCCAGCGACGGTGTAATCAGCCCGGAAAGGCCAATCAGGTCAGCATTCACTTCGCGCGCGGTTTTGAGGATTTTGTCCGTCGGCACCATCACGCCAAGATCGATAATTTCGTAGTTGTTACATTGCAGTACCACGCCGACAATATTTTTGCCGATGTCGTGCACGTCGCCTTTCACGGTGGCGATGACCATTTTGCCGTTGGTCTGGCCTTTCTCTTTGCTGGCCTCGATGTACGGTTCCAGATACGCCACCGCCTGTTTCATTACGCGAGCGGATTTTACTACCTGCGGCAGGAACATTTTGCCTTCGCCGAACAAATCACCGACCACGTTCATGCCGTCCATCAGCGGACCTTCAATCACCTCAATCGGGCGTGATGCCTGTTGGCGTGCTTCTTCGGTATCCAGTTCTATAAATTCGGTAATGCCTTTGACCAGCGAATATTCGAGACGTTTTTTCACGTCCCAGGCGCGCCACTCGGCTTGCTGGACGATAACGGCTTCATCGGATTTGCTGCCGCGATATTTTTCGGCCAGATCCAGCATGCGTTCGGTCGCGTCATCGCGACGGTTGAGGATGACGTCTTCGACGCCCTCGCGCAGCTCGGCAGGCAAATCATCATAAATCGCCAGTTGTCCGGCGTTAACGATGCCCATGTCCATGCCGTTACGAATGGCGTAGTAGAGGAATACGGCGTGGATCGCCTCGCGCACCGGGTCATTGCCTCGGAACGAGAACGACACGTTGGAAACGCCGCCGGAGATCAGCGCATGCGGCAGTTCGCGTTTGATGTCTTCACACGCGCCGATGAAGTCCTGCGCGTAGTTGTTGTGCTCTTCGATGCCGGTCGCGACAGCGAAAATATTGGGGTCGAAGATAATATCTTCCGGCGGGAAGCCCACATCTTTGGTCAGAATGTTGTAGGCGCGGCGGCAAATTTCGATTTTGCGTGCGCGAGTGTCAGCCTGACCTACTTCATCGAATGCCATCACCACGACAGCGGCACCGTAACGGCGCACTTTTTTGGCGTGATGGATAAAGGCTTCGACGCCCTCTTTCATTGAAATGGAGTTCACGATGCCTTTGCCCTGAATGCATTTCAGGCCTTTTTCGATGACATCCCATTTCGACGAATCGATCATGATCGGCACACGGGCGATGTCCGGCTCACCGGCAATCAGGTTGAGGAAACGCACCATCGCCGCTTCGGCGTCGAGCATCCCTTCATCCATGTTGATGTCGATGATTTGCGCGCCGCTTTCCACCTGTTGACGCGCCACATCCAGCGCTTCGGCGTATTTCTCTTCTTTAATCAGACGTTTGAATTTAGCGGAACCGGTCACGTTAGTACGTTCACCGACGTTCACAAACAGGCTGCTATCGCCAATATTCAGTGGCTCCAGACCCGCCAGACGACAGGCCACAGGGAGTTCGGGTAACTGGCGCGGCGCGAGGCCCTCAACCGCACGGCTCATCGCCGCAATGTGTTCCGGCGTGGTGCCACAGCAGCCGCCAACGATATTCAGGAACCCGGACTCGGCCCATTCGCGGATCTGCGCCGCCATGGTGTCGGCATCGAGATCATATTCACCGAACGCATTCGGCAGCCCGGCGTTCGGGTGCGCGGTGACGTAGCATTCGGCGATACGCGACAATTCCTGCACGTACTGGCGCAGCTCGTCCGGTCCCAAAGCACAGTTCAGGCCAAACGACAGCGCATCCGCATGGCGTAGCGAGTTATAGAACGCTTCGGTGGTTTGCCCGGAAAGCGTGCGACCGGAGGCGTCGGTGATCGTGCCAGAAATCATGATCGGTAAATCGACACCCAAGGCTTCCAACTCTTCTTTCACCGCATAAATCGCGGCTTTGGCATTGAGGGTGTCGAAAACGGTTTCGATAAGGATCAGGTCGGAGCCGCCTTCCACAAGCGCTTTGGTCGATTCGCGATAGGCGCCCACCAGCTGATCAAAGGTGACATTACGAAACGCCGGATCGTTCACATCAGGTGAAATTGACGCGGTGCGGTTGGTCGGGCCAAGCACCCCGGCGACGTAACGCGGTTTATTCGGCGTGCGCGCCGTCCATTCATCGGCACAGGCGCGCGCCAGTTTCGCCGCCGCGAAGTTAATTTCCGCCGACAGCGATTCCATCTGGTAATCCGCCATGGCGATGGTCGTCGAGTTAAAGGTGTTGGTCTCGACGATATCTGCCCCGGCTTCGAAATAGGCATTGTGGATGGCGGCAATCACCTCCGGCTTGCTCAGTACCAGCAGGTCATTGTTGCCTTTTACATCGCAGGGCCAGTCAGCGAAGCGCTCGCCACGATAATCTTCTTCGTTCAGGCGATAGCTCTGGATCATGGTGCCCATGCCCCCGTCCAGAACCAGGATTCGGTCTTTTAATTGCTGCTTCAGCTGTTTTTCGATGGTGCTCACGCGGACTCCCGACAACGCTCTTATCAACAAGCCATAGTGGCATAATCAACCAGTGTGGAAAAGAGAGCCACGCTGAACATGAGAGATGTTCACTTCCACTGCTCCGATCAGTTCTGATAACGGTTGCATTATAATCAAATAAAACGAAAATGATTTCCACGATACAGAAAATGGAGGCTGTTATGGTTGCCACTGTTCCCGCTAAACGCGGCAAGAAACCACGTGCTGCCGCCACCGCAGCCGCCCCTCAACTAACCGGTCAGGTCCAGTCGCTGACACGTGGCCTAAAACTGCTGGAATCAATTGCAGAATCCCACGGCAGCGTGGCGTTGACCGAACTGGCGCAGCAGGCTGGCCTGCCGAACTCCACCACACACCGTTTGCTGACCACCATGCAACAGTTGGGGTTTGTCCGTCAGACAGGAGATTTGGGCCACTGGACAGTAGGCGCACATGCGTTCATCGTCGGCAGTAGCTTCCTGCAGAGCCGCAATATACTGGCTATCGTCCACCCTATTTTGCGCACGCTGATGGAAGATTCCGGCGAAACCGTCAATCTGGCGGTGCTCGATCAGAGCGATCATCAGGCCATTATTATCGACCAGGTGCAGTGCACGCAGCTGATGCGCATGTCCGCGCCGATTGGTGGCAAACTGCCGATGCACGCCTCGGGTGCCGGGAAAGCCTTTTTGTCACAACTGAATGACGAACAGGTCAGCGGCCTGCTGCACCGCAAAGGGCTGCATGCGTATACCCATGCGACGCTGGTGTCTCCGGTACATCTGAAAGAGGATTTGGCACAGATCCGCAAGCGCGGCTATTCATTTGATGACGAAGAGCATGCCCTCGGTCTGCGCTGTGTGGCGGCCTGCATCTATGATGAACACCACGAACCTTTCGCGGCGATCTCCATTTCCGGACCGATTTCCCGCGTCACTGACGACAGGGTTACGGAGTTAGGCGCGTTGGTGATCAAAGCGGCGAAAGAAGTGACGCTGGCGTACGGTGGGACGCGATAAGGTTGTTTTGCCCGGCGGCGCAACGTTGCCGGGTCTCCAATGTAGGTCGGGTCTGGCGTAGCCGCCACCCGATACTAGCCATAGCGCACGCTAAACCGCTGGCGCTTCCGATACGCAAAAACATCTTCCACATGCCCATCGCGAATACGGGTTTGCAACCCGCGCCAGTAATCCGCACGTAATAAATCTGCATGCATTTCTTCGAACAATGGCCTGATTCGCGCATCTGCGCAAAGCCAGTGGCGGAACTCTTCCGGAAATACATCGCCAGGCGATACGCTGTACCACGGCTCGCTGGCGAGCTCATCTTCCGGATAACGTGGCGGCGGGATGTCGCGAAAATTCACTTCGGTCATGTAGCAAATTTCATCGTAATCATAGAACACCACTCGCCCGTGGCGGGTCACGCCAAAGTTCTTGAACAACATGTCGCCGGGGAAAATATTGGCCGCTGCGAGCTGGCGAATGGCGTTGCCATATTCTTCTACGGCATCACGCAACTGCTGACCGCTGACCTGCTCAAGCCAAAGATTCAGCGGCACCATCCGGCGTTCAATGTAGAGATGACTCAGGACAATGCGGTCGCCGAGATCGGTGATTTTCTGCGGGACTTCCTGCCAGAGCAAGTCGAGCAGCGCCGGGGAAATTTGCCGTTTCTCCAGCACAAAGTTCTCAAACTCCTGGGTATCTGCCATCCGTCCTACGCGGTCATGTTCTTTCACCAGTTGATAGCAAGCTCGCACGTGCGCGGCATTCATCTCTTTCTGCGGCGCGAAGCGGTCTTTGATCACCTTAAACACCCGGTCAAAACCGGGCAGTGTGAAGACCAACATCACCATGCCGCGAATACCGGGCGCTTCAATAAACTGTTCATCCGTTTGGCGAATCCAGGTCAGATACTCGCGATAGCTCTCCGTTTTGCCGTGCTTCTGACAGCCAATTGCCATGTACAGCTCGGCGGTACTTTTCCCCGGCAAAATCTCCCGCAGCCATTCCACCAGCGCCGCAGGCAGTGGCGCATAAACCATAAAATAAGAGCGGGCAAAACCGAAGACTATGCTGGCTTCTGTGCTGGTTGTCAGGCAGGTATCAATGAATAACTCGCCGTCATCACTGCGATGAATGGGCAACAGCAAGGGCACCATGCCATGCGGCGTATGCAGTTTGGCGACCAGCCAGGCGGCTTTGTTGCGATAAAACAACTCATTAGCGACCTGAAGATGCGATTCGCGCAAAATCTCAGGCCCGAAAGTCTCCGTCAGATGCGCCACGATGTAGCCCACATCGCGGGATTTATCTTGCCAGGGAAGGCGCAGCGGCAAATCCATCAGCATTTGGCTTAGTAGCATTTCCCAGCCTTTGTCGGGATAAAAGTCTTTCGCCAGTGGACGCGGAATTGAACGAAAACGGCGTTCCGGCTGAGAACTGAAAATAAAAAGCCGCTCGGGAGTCAGCGAGCGGTGGTCAAATAACCGGCAATACACAGAGTTAAAAAAGCTTTCAGCAATTTCAAAGCGAGGGTAATCAGGTAACAGTTCGATGTAATGATCTTTCACACGCAGTAAAAACGCGGCATCCGGGCTTTTGCCTTCGGTGATACAACGCAGTTGCTCAACCACCAGTCCAACATGATGATCATAAAGATGAATACGCTGCTTCATCGCCTGCTGTACTGCGTGCCAGTCTGCTTGCTCGAAGCGCTGCTGCGCACCGGAAGTCACTTCCAGAAAGCGGCCATACTGCGCGTCGAAACCTTGCAGGATAGTCTGGGCAATCAGTAATTCCAGGCCACGCGGCATACTTTTCCCTCATCATGATGCGGATATTGCCGGATGGCGCATTCACTTATCCGGCCTACGCAACTCTTGTACGCCCGGCAAGCAAAGCGCTACCGGGCATCATGACAATCAGAACTGCGACTCTTCCGTCGATCCGGTTAACGCGGTGACCGACGACGCGCCGCCCTGAATGATGGTTGTCACCTTGTCGAAGTAGCCGGTGCCCACTTCCTGCTGATGTGACACGAAGGTGTAACCCTCTTTGCCGCATTCGAATTCAGGCTGCTGCACTTTTTCCACGTAATGACGCATCCCTTCGCCCTGCGCGTAGGCATGGGCTAAATCGAACATGTTGAACCACATGCTGTGAATGCCCGCGAGAGTAATGAACTGGTATTTGTAGCCCATTTCAGACAGTTGCTGCTGGAAGCTGGCAATGGTTTTATCATCGAGATTTTTCTTCCAGTTAAACGATGGCGAGCAATTGTACGCCAGCAATTTGCCCGGGTATTTCGCGTGAACAGCCTCAGCAAAGCGACGCGCCAGTTCGAGGTCCGGCGTGGACGTTTCACACCACACCAGGTCTGCATACGGCGCGTACGCCAGGCCACGGCTGATCGCTTGCTCAATGCCTGCGTGAGTACGATAGAAACCTTCGCTGGTGCGCTCGCCGGTAATAAACTCGCTGTCGTACGGGTCGCAGTCGGAGGTGATCAAATCAGCGGCATCTGCATCAGTACGGGCGATCAGTAAGGTGGGTACGCCGAGAACGTCAGCAGCCAGGCGCGCGGCCACCAGTTTCTGAATCGCTTCCTGAGTTGGCACCAATACTTTGCCGCCCATGTGCCCGCATTTTTTCACTGACGCGAGCTGATCCTCAAAGTGAACCGCAGCCGCACCCGCTTCGATCATCGACTTCATCAATTCAAATGCGTTAAGCACGCCGCCAAATCCGGCCTCTGCATCCGCCACGATCGGCAGGAAATAATCGATAAAGCGTGGATCGTTAGGCTCAATGCCCGACGCCCATTGGATCTGATCCGCACGACGGAACGTGTTGTTGATCCGATCGACCACCGAAGGCACGGAGTTGGCCGGATAGAGCGATTGATCCGGATACATGCTGGATGCCAGGTTGGCATCTGCCGCCACCTGCCAGCCGGAGAGATATACGGCTTCAATGCCCGCTTTTGCCTGCTGCAACGCCTGCCCGCCGGTCAGCGCACCGAGACTGTTTACGTAGCCCTTTTTCGATTCGCCGTGCAGCAAGCGCCACATTTTGTCTGCGCCGCGCTGCGCCAGTGTGCATTCCGGATTCACCGAGCCGCGTAATTTCACCACCTCTTCCGCGCTGTACGGGCGGGTAATGCCTTCCCAGCGTGGGTTCGTCCATTCTTGTTTTACGTCTTCGATTTGTTGGGTACGGGTTTTCATTGGCAGATGCTCCATTTTTATTATGGGGTGAAATTAGGCCAGCAGGCGGTAGCCGGGCAGGGTTAAGAAGTCGACAAGTTCTTCGGAGGTGGTGATTTGTTCCATCAGACGCGCGGCTTCATCAAAGCGACCGCTACTGAATCGGTGTTCACCTAGCTCCTCCTGGACCACCATCAGTTCTTCATTCAGCATCTGCCGGAATAGTGCTTTGGTGACAGGCGTACCGTCGCTGAGCGTTTTTTGGTGATGGATCCACTGCCAGATAGAGGTGCGGGAGATCTCAGCTGTGGCGGCGTCTTCCATCAGGCCATAAATAGGTACGCAGCCATTGCCAGAGATCCACGCTTCGATGTACTGCACCGCCACGCGAATATTGGCGCGCATGCCGCTTTCGGTTCGCTCGCCTTCGCAGGGCGCAAGCAACTGTTCGGCAGTTATCGGCGCATCTTCATCACGGGTGACAAACAGTTGGTTTGTGTTGTCACCGAGCCTTTCGTTAAACACCGCCATGGCGGTATCTGCGAGGCCTGGATGCGCAATCCATGTGCCGTCGTGTCCGTTGTTCGCTTCGAGCGCTTTGTCCGCTTTCACTTTGCTGAGCACCTGAGCGTTTCGCCCGGCATCTTTGCTAGGGATGAATGCCGCCATGCCGCCCATCGCAAACGCACCGCGTTTATGGCAGGTTTTGATCAGCAAACGCGAATAGGCGCTGAGGAACGGTTTATCCATGGTGACCACCTGGCGATCCGGGAGCACGCGGTCAGGATGATTCTTCAACGTTTTGATATAGCTGAAAATGTAATCCCAGCGCCCGCAGTTCAGGCCAACAATGTGGTCACGCAGCGCGTGCAGAATTTCATCCATCTGGAACACCGCTGGCAACGTTTCAATCAGCAGCGTGGCTTTGATGGTGCCGCGCGGCAGACCGAAGCAATCCTCGGTAAAGCTGAACACTTCACTCCACCAGGCCGCTTCCTGCCAGGCCTGGGTTTTCGGCAGATAAAAATAGGGACCGCTGCCTTTAGCCAGCAGGTTTTTATGGTTGTGGAAAAAGTAGAGAGCAAAATCAAACAGGCTGCCCGGAATCGATTCCCCGCGCCAGGTGACATGTTTTTCCGGCAAATGCAGACCTCGCACGCGACAAACCAATACGGCAGGGTCGGGCTTCAACTGATAGATTTTCCCATCTTCATTGGTGTGACTGATGGTTCCATTGACCGCGTCGCGCAGGTTGATTTGCCCGTCAATGACCTTATGCCAATTGGGTGCCAATGAGTCTTCGAAATCCGCCATGAAGACTTTAACGTTAGCGTTCAGCGCATTGATAACCATCTTGCGCTCAACAGGGCCGGTGATCTCCACGCGGCGGTCGAGCAGATCCTGAGGAATACCGCGGATTTTCCACCCCCCATTTCTAATGGAATCTGTTTCCGAAATAAAACCAGGCAAGCGCCCATCATCAATATCCTGCTGTTGCTGGATACGTGCAGCCAGCAATTGGTTGCGCTTCGGCGTAAACCTTGTGACCAGTTCACTCAGGAATTCGACAGCTTCCGGCGTCAGGATCTGCTTCTCCTGCTCGCCAAATGGCTGGTTAAAGTCCAGTTCTTCGGTAGTTGTTGCCTGTTGTGTCATTGCGCGGCTCCTCGTCATTGATCCAAAGTCACTCCCCAAAGCGAACGAAGATCGTTGTATGGTTTTCGTTCAGCTCAATTAAGCCTACGCAATTATTATCTAAAATCAAAAACAATTTCCATTTTCAAATAAAACATAAGCTAATTCATTGATAAAAATGAAATTAAAGTTGATCAATGATTTGGTGCGGATTTCGGAAATAAAAAAAGCACCCGAAGGTGCCTAATGTGGAGTGCTGAATCGCTTTACGATCGCGGAAGTGGGAGATTACTCCAGAGTTGGATTCATATGGCGCAGATCGTATGGCGTGATCTGGTAGACGTAATAGTTCAGCCAGTTAATGAACAGTAGGTTTCCGTGACTACGCCAGGTTGCCCGGGGTTTGTTCTGTGGATCGTTTTTCGGGAAATAATTGTGCGGGACTTCCGGTGAAAGGCCAGCTTCTTCATCACGGAAAAATTCACTCGCCAGTGTGTGAGCATCATATTCCGGGTGCCCCGTGACAAAAGCGATGCGCTTGTCTTTGCTGGCAAACAGGTAAGCGTCTCCGTCTTCCGTTTCCGCCAGGATATCGAGATCGGTGTAGTCGCGGATCACCGATGCAGGAAAATCAGCATAACGTGAATGAGGGGCGAGGAAAGAATCATCAAAACCGCGGGTCAGCAGTGCGTGTGGATGCAGAATGTGGTGTTCGTAAACGCCAGAAAGCTTATCGGAACGGGTTTGTTTCGGTATACCGTATAAAATATTCAGTGCCGCTTGTACGGCCCAACAGACGAACAACGTTGAAGTGACATGATCTTTGGCCCACTCCAGCACCTGTTTAATCTGCGGCCAGTAGGCCACATCGTTGAATTCAACCAGCCCCAGCGGCGCGCCAGTAACAATCAGGCCATCGTAATTATCGTTGCAGATGTCTTCAAAATTGCAGTAGAAGTTGTTGAGATGCTCTGTGGGTGTATTCCGCGATTCGCGTGCATCAATACGAAGTAGCTGTACATCGACCTGCAGCGGTGAGTTCGACAGCAAGCGGAGAAACTGGTTTTCCGTCTCAATTTTCTTCGGCATCAGGTTAAGGATCAGCACCTTAAGCGGGCGAATTTCCTGATTGGTGGCACGCGAAGCCGTCATCACAAAGACGTTTTCATCACGCAAGAAATTGACGGCCGGCAGCTCGTCCTGCACCCGAATCGGCATAACCTTATTACCTCACAGCATACGTTTACACGTTTAGACATCCAGATAGCTGAAGATAACCAGAAATAAGCAAAATGTCGAGTCCGCATGTAAAAGGTGAGAAAGTTTCATGAAAACGGGTAGGAGCGGCATCGTTGAGCTGATCTATGGCGATCGTAAAAAACGGCGAAGAAGAAAATTGTGGATATGCCTGTGGATAGGTTGTGCAACAACGCAAAAAGCCCAGTCTTTCGACTGGGCTTTCCACTTGTTTGATGCCTGGCAGTTCCCTACTCTCGCATGGGGAGACCCCACACTACCATCGGCGCTACGGCGTTTCACTTCTGAGTTCGGCATGGGG
>NZ_DATBBJ010000032.1:0-16637 GCF_036271055.1 Scandinavium sp.
ACACCGCCGACAAAAGCGGCGAGGCCGGAAATGAAGGCGCACAATTTTCGGTCGGCGCGCTGAGTTTGAGGATCGCGAGAGGCCCGCGCCGTCGGCGCTTTGTGACGACGCGGGCCTGGATGCGTGGCCGACGCCGGGGGGTGATCCGACGTTTTATTACGCACATTATAATCTGGGCATGGCTCTTCAGCTAAAGGGCGACCTGCCTGCCGCGATTGCTGAATACACACAGGCACAGCAGTTGAGCGACGATCTGTGGGTTCTAGTGCTGCTCGCATCTGCTAAAGCCAGGTCAGGCGACAAGGATGCGGCCGTGCGACTACTGGCTGAACTGGAAGAACTCAGCCAGCATCGGCACGTGCCCTCATACTTTCGTACTTTCCTTTACCTCAGTCTGGGAAATCGCGACGAAGCAGTTCGTTGGTTGGGGCAAGGTATTGCCGACCATGATGGTCTAAGCATCAACGTGATTAAAGTTGACCCCTGGCTCAATCCTCTTCGTGGCGATCCGCGATTTGAGGCGTTGGTGCAAAAGGTGGTTAGTAGTGAACATAAATAACGAGTGGGAATCCGACAGGATTCTTCGCTCGAAATCTCAAAGGGATTGTGAAACCTCCTTGAAATCGCCTTGTGCTCGCGCGTTTTGGGTCACGTTCCCCGCCTTATCGTAAACGTGGATCACAGCATCGTGCGCGGCTGTAATGCTCGGCGTACCTGATTGCATTGCCAACCGCATTCGGCTCGCCGTACCACCGGCGACCGAATGGCGCGGCATCGCTGACGAGATCGACGTCTCGTTTGTCCTTGCGTGGGTGGACTTTCTAAACGTGCATCAGAGTCGCACCCGTGCATTGTTCATGAATACGGCTCAAGCACAGAAAACGTATACGACCAAGGTCTAATAGGCGGATAAGGCCTAATCCTACAAAAGGTTATACAGGATCTGAAACAGGCAGAGGGCATTTTCCCCAGCTAGGTTCTTCGCCCTGTTCCAGACCCGGCAGTCACAGAATAAATGTAGCTGGGGAAAGAAAGGAAAACCATGAATCCGGCGATTCAATTCAAGAACAAACTAATTCTGTCACTTCTCATCGCGCTGGCCTGTTTCGGGCTTTCACCGATGGCGCGAGCATTGTTACCGCCACCGCCACCGGATGGCGGCTATCCAGGCGCGAACACCGCTGAAGGCGATTCTGCGCTCTTCAACCTCACTACCGGCGGCTCCAACACGGCCATCGGTGCGGCCGCGCTCAATAGCAATACTGGCGGTAGCTCCAACACGGCCGTCGGTGTTCAAGCGGTTAGTTCCAATACCACCGGTAACTCCAATACGGGCATCGGTGTGGACGCACTCTTGAGCAACACGACCGGCCGCGAGAACACAGCCATCGGTGTTGACACGCTTTTTGCCAACACAACCGGCAACGACAATCTAGCTTGCGGATTTGAAGCGCTCTTTCACAACACCATAGGCATTCAAAACACGGCTACGGGTCCATTTGCGCTTTTTCAGAACACGACCGGACGATTCAATACGGCCAACGGCGCTGGCGCGCTTCAAGCCAACATCGGCGGCACTGCGAACACCGCTACCGGTGAGAGCGCGCTCTCTGACAACACTAGTGGCAACAACAACACGGCCGACGGTGTTAATGCGCTCTTTTTCAATACAACCGGCCAAAACAACACGGCCGTCGGCCTGAATGCACTCCTAAATAATAATTCCGGTTCAAACAACATTGCGCTTGGGGTAAGTGCGGGCTCGAACCTGACGACTGGCAGCAACAATATTGAGATCGGCGCACTGGGCGTGGCGGGCGAAGCGAACAAGATTCGCATCGGCAGGCAAGGCACGCAAAACGGCACCAATATCGCAGGCATCTTTGGCGTGGCGGTGGCTGGTAGTCAGGTGGTAGTAAACTCAAATGGGAAGCTTGGAGTTGCTGCCTCCTCAGCCCGGTTCAAGGAAGCCATTAAGCCAATGGACAAAGCGAGCCAAGCTCTCCTCGCGTTGAAGCCCGTAACCTTTCGCTACAAAGAGGAGCTAGATCCGGCCAAGATCCCGCAATTCGGTCTAGTAGCCGAGGAAGTAGAGAAGGTGAATCCTGACTTGGTCGTTCGCGATGACGCCGGAAAGGTAATGACTGTTCGCTATGAAGCGGTAAACGCGATGTTGCTCAATGAGTTCCTCAAGGAGCACAAGGCGTTCATCGAAGAGCAGCACAAAGTGGAAACATTAGAGGCCACTGTCGCAGATCTGATAGCAACGACGAAAGAACAGGCCGCGCAAATCCAAAAAGTAAGCGGCCAGCTTAAAGCGAGCAAACCTGCGCTGCAAGTAGTCAACAATCCCTAAAGCCCGCCGGGCCAAAACAAAAACGGTCGAGACAAATCCAGAGCGGGCGAATGCGCGGAAATTTTCAAAAAAGCCTCGGTTCAGATGATCACTTTGATCGCCCGTTTTCGCCTATGACAGTGAAAGGCAAACCCCGAAACCCAAACGACGAAAAAGAAAGAAACAACCATGAATTCAGTGACTCAGTTCAAAAAGATATCAATTCTGCCATTTCTCATCGCACTTATGCTCTTCGCGCTCGCCCAAAACACGCAGGCAGTTACTCCTCCGCCGGATGGAGGCTATCCCGGGAATAACACGGCTGAGGGCGACAGTGCGCTCTTCAGCCTTACAACCGGCGTAGCCAACACGGCCATCGGTTATTTTGCGCTTGTGAGGAACAACACAGGCAGCTTCAATGTTGCCACCGGTGCGTATGCGCTCCGTCTCAACACCACCGGCTCCGACAACACGGCCGACGGTTTTCAAGCGCTCTATAGCAACACCGCTGGCCTCAACACGGCCATCGGTTTTGATGCGCTCTATAGCAATACCAGCGGCACCCAGAATACCGCCACTGGTGCGTATGCGCTCCAGAACAATACCACCGCCAACAACAACACGGCCGACGGTTTTCAAGCGCTCTTAGAGAACACGAGCGGCGCGCAGAACACTGCTACGGGGTATGCCGCACTCAATTCAAACACCACCGGCAACTTCAACACTGCCAATGGAGGTTTAGCGCTCGTGAGCAATACTATCGGCACGTTTAACAGCGCCTTCGGTCAGGGCGCACTCGACTCGAATACCATCGGCATTGACAATACAGCCAGCGGCGCTGGAGCACTCTTCAGCAACACAACCGGCGGCGACAATACGGCCAACGGTTTTCAGGCCCTCAATGACAACACCACCGGCGGCGGTAACGTGTCCACCGGCGATTTTGCGCTCGGACACAATACCACCGGCAACCACAACATCGCGGTGGGCGCTTTAGCCGGTTCAAATCTTACCACCGGCAGCAATAACATTGATATTGGGGCCAACGTGCTTGGAGTGGCGGGCGAAGCGAACACCATTCGAATTGGCAAATCAGGAGTTCAGACCAAGACAGTTGTTGCCGGGATTCATGGTGCAGGAGTTACAGGCACGACAGTAGTTGTAAGCAGCACCGGTCAACTTGGCGTAGCGCCGTCCTCGCAACGGTTCAAGGCGGAGATTAAGCCGATGGGCAAAGCGAGCGAAGGAATTCTCGCGCTCAAACCGGTGACCTTTCGCTACAAGAAAGACATTGACCCCGATAGCATCCCGCAATTTGGCCTCGTAGCCGAGGAAGTGGAAAAGGTGAACCCCGCTCTGGTGGCTCGCGACGACAAGGAGAAGGTTTATACAGTGCGTTATGACGCAGTGAACGCGATGTTGCTCAACGAGTTCCTTAAAGAGCATAAAGCCTTTGTAGAAGAACACCGCACCGTTGAAAAGCTGAAGAAAGAAGTTGCCGCGCTTACTGCGGGGCTACAGAAAGTCAGCGCCCAGCTTGAGCTGAACAAACCCGCGCAGCAAACCGTGTTGAATCGGCAGTACGAGGATGAATAGAGATAAATCTACAGATTACGTTGTAGAGCCGGGACGAGGTGGCGGTGTTGGATGAGGCCGCGGCGTCGGAGTAACTCTTCCCGTAGGTGTAGCCGTGGGCGTCGGCGTTGGTGTGACTGACGGGGTAGGCGTAGGAGTAGATGTTGAAATGAGTTCCCAAGTATCGTTGAAATAGCCGTTGTTATCCTGACCGCCGAAAAGAATCGCATGGTGTAAGGCCGCGTCGTAGGTCAAGCCAGCACCTTCGCGCGCGGGCGGCGAGTGCGGAGTGGATAAAAGTGTCCATGTGGCGCCAACCTGATCCCATCGCCAGGTCGTGTTCTGGTCTTCACCGCCACTTCCACCTCCAAAGAGGACCACTCCTTGCAGCCCGGGATCGAAAGCCGCAGAAGCGGCATACACCAAGAGAGGTTGTACAGCCGGAGATTGGAGGGTCCATGTCGTGCCATCATAAGTCCAGGTGTTATTTGGGTTAACGTCAGCCAGGCCGCCAAACATAACAACCTGTCCTGTGGACGTATTCGTTGCAACGGCCGCTGAAGACCGAGCGAATGGAACAGTCGGTGGACTTAACTGCGTCCAATCGGAGCCGTTCCATTGCCACATGGTAAGCTGATAGAAGTGGCCGTCGTATCCGCCAAAAACATCGGCCCTGCCATTAGGATCTGGAAATAGCATCGGACTGGTAACAGCAGGAGGGTGATGGGCTGGCGTGGCCTGCGTCCACTGTAACGTCGACCCATCCCAAAGCCATGTATCGGCCAAGTAATTGGTTCCATTGAACCCACCGAAGAGTACCACCTTCTGAGCGACAGAATCATAGGTCATTTGCGCGGCAGCGCGGGCTGGAGGCGCAGCTTGTGTGGCAATCTGCGTCCAGCTTGTGCCGTCGAAACTCCATGTGTCATTTAGATAGCCTGTGCCGTCGAATCCGCCAAACGCAACGGTCTTCCCGCTGACCGGATCGTAGGTCATTGCAAGGTACGAACGTGCCGGAGGAGAGTCGTTTGGCGAAAGCTCAACCCAATCCGGAAAACTAAAAGGAGTGGCCGCTGCACTCGCTGCAAATGCGATCGAAATACAGCAGAAGGTAAGAATTATCGGTGCATGCGAAAAGTATCGAACCTGAGAGAGTTTCATCCATAACGTAAGACGCTCAACAGGTGTTTTGTCAAATCACCATCAGGACGACGCGCAGAGAGAAGAAACACCACGCAGGCGGATTTCGAACGAAAGTCTGCCGACTCAACCCGATCGAGGATTCCGTTGGCCGTTCGTGAAATCAGGGCGTTTCACAGATCTACGGCTTCCGGTATTGACATGGGCAGCCAGTTTGTTGTTGAAAGTGTTATGACAATTCACCAAAGAACGAGTCGATACATTTTTTTGGTTTCTGTTTTCATGTTGGTTTTACAAGCGCCTGCCGCAACAGCTCAAAACAAAAAAGGCGGTGTAACAGTTTCGTACGAGAGTTCGGGCAGCTCCCGAGTCGCGCGTTTCAAAAACTCCAACTCATATCATGTCCGAGTGGAATTCTCATATAGCGGCACAAGAGTGCACGGTTCGGCTGAGGCGTCTGGTCAGGATGCGGTTTTTGTACCAGCCAATTATTCCGCCACGTACGGTGGCCAGGGGATTTCTATTACGTCGGTCCGAATCACGAGTGTTATTCGGTCGGACTAAGGCCGCCCAGCAATTACAAGAGTTGCCGGTGAGAGACCGAGACGTTTCGCCGGGGCCGTGTCCCTGCTTAAGAAAAAAACTGGGGGAGCAAGCCTTTACTGCCAACCAAGTCTTTTCTGAGTGATCCATCGGACGGCCTGATAGCGGACGACTTGTAGTTTGTCGTATTGAGCAGATGAGAGAATCGCCTTCAACTGCGGATCGGACTGCTTCTGTAGGGACGTAGCCTCTTGTGTTTTTTGAACGTTCGAAAGCGAATTGTTGTTTCTGATTGCCATTACCTTTTGGCCTTCATGGGCAAGAATGGGCGCTATTTGGGCACTCTGTTGAGGCGACGCACTTAAGTTTTGTTGCAGGCAGCTTTGATATTGGGTCCAGCCTGGGGTGCCCGGGCCCGGTACATCGCCGGGAATTTGTGCAGCGACACCTTTAGGGCAACCATAGAACCACCATGGGTGTGTTTGGGATTGAACCGACGGCGCAAGAGCAGGCAGCACGAAGATGCCCAACAACATAGTCGCTCCGATTCGTCGAATGCAGCTTTTCATCTCTTAATCCTTTCCTTCGGCTCATTGTAACGACGCAAGTCTGGCAACTCAAGCCCGATCGAAGGCTCAGTTGAACGTTCGTGAAAGGCGCGGTGCGCTGCGAAACTGGATTTCTTTGGAACACTTATCGTGTGTTAACCTGACTTGGGATTTGGGTGGTAAGTGTCGCGCTTGGGTTGAAATGGCTTTGTCCATTGTGCGCGCGGATCGGTTTTGACGATTGTTAGCGTCCCTGCAGCGACACGCGCGGTTACGGCATCCCGGAATGCCCCGGCTGACATTCTTTGCTTCGCGTTAAATTTATCAACCGCAAACGGCTTGCCCGCACGATAGCTGATTAGCTCCGGACACAACACATCCCCCGGTGTTTTTCGCACGCGCTCGACGCTGTCAGCCATTGCCTGCTCCCTTATCGCGATTTCATTTTTAAAGCGGCGGTCAACTAGCAGCTGGAAAGGCTCGAGTTCTTTCGGCACCAGCAACCGCGCGCATACCACTAGCAACAGAACCGCCTGAGTTACGGCTGGCGGAAACCGGCGCGCCAATGGCCACAAAGGAACTTGTGTGTACGCCAGGCCGAGACCTATCGCGACGGCTATCACGAGATCAAACTGAGCATTAGTCCATACGCCGGCGCCGGTTCTCTCCAGGAAAAATTCCGCCAACGCAATTGCGATTAGACCGGTACAAAGCCGAACACTCCGATCATGCCACCTCGCACAGCCGTTACAGACGCAAGCGACTAAACCGACGGACACCCATTGTAAGTCCTTATAGCTGCGAATGGCCTTTTTAAGCGAATAGTGTCTCGGGGCCAAAATGTTAAGAAAGAAGTCACGGCCGAAGCTCACATAACAAATCGCAATGCCAATCACGATCACTGCGGCTGCTACGCATAAACATTTTAGCGCTTCGCGCCGACGGTTCATCGCAAGCCATGCGAAAGCAGTCAAGGGCATTGCGATGATGTTGTGCTTAACAAACCCTGCAAAGGCCATCACGAGAATAGGCATGACGTATCCACGGTCTCTCGATCGCGCACCGAGAAACGCCAGGAAGCCGAAGGCCATAATGGCATGACTGAGGAGTTGCGGCTCATTCAATCCGACGTACGATCTAAAAAACCGGCTCATCATGGCTATGTAGAATGCACCGCTAATTACCGCAGCCGATTGAGTTCCGCCCAATCGCCTGACGCTCAAAGCGATTGCTGTCGCGATCGCGATTACGGAAATCAGAGACAACAGCCTCCCAGCTAAGACCGGATCACCGATCAGTCGACCGGCTGAACCCACGATGTAAAAGGAAAGGGGCGGATAATTGTTTGTGATGAGTTGAGCGGTAGACGGATAGAGCGGCATTTTACCCATGGCCGCATCGGCGAAATAAGCGTTCCACGCCTCATTGTCTGTAATCTCGATGTTGAGAAAGGCGCGATACACGGGCCATGTAAACGCCAGGATCGCTATGGCATAGAGTAGCCACTGAAGCAGGCGGAGATAGGGCGGGTTATGGATTTTGCTCCTGTCCGGCTGATCGAGCGTGCAGTGCTCTTTAAGGACCTCGTTGAGCAATATTCCGTTCACCTGATTATAGCCCACGCTGTTCCTATCTCGTTTCACTATCCCTAGTATCGATTTGCACCGGCCTGGCAATTTGCTCAGCAGATCAACCAAAGCACCGTCGTGCGAGTCCGTCTAGTTAAGCCCAGCCTGATCTTTACATAGGACCTCGCCCTACACGCCGCTGAATGGCCTGTTTGCGCTCATGTAACGCGCCGTAAAACAAAAAGCCGCCACGCTATGAAGTGTGACGGCTGATTGGGAAATGCTCGTGTTTGTGTTGGGGGCTTTACGGATTGTTGACCACTTGCGGCGCAGGTTTGCTCGCTTCAAGCTGTGCGTTCACTTTCTGTAGGCCCGCAGTAAGAGCTTCAATTTGTTTCTCCTGCTGTGCGGCAGCAGCTTCCAGCTTTGCGACAACAGACTTCAATTCCTGCACCGTGCGGTGTTCCTTGAGAAATTCATTGAGCAACATCGCGTTCACCGCGTCGTAACGAACCGTGTAGATCTCGTCATTCTGGTCGCGCACAACAAGGTCTGGATTTATCTCGGCCACCTGTTCGGCGATTAGACCAAATTGCGGCGTATTCGTGCTGTCACTCTTGTAATTAAAAGTCACCGGCTTAAGCGACAAAACGGCTTCGCTAGCCTTATCCATCGGTTTGATCTCGTGTTTGAAGCGGCGCGACGAGCTCATCGTGCCGAGCTGGCCGTCGGAATCGATCAAAACGGCTATGGCGTCGGCGTTCCCGGTTGTCCTCCCACGAATACCAGCGATAAATGCTCTATCGTGTGTTGATTTGCCAATGCGAATAGTGTCTGACTCGCCTGCTACACCCGCGTTGGCGATATCGACATTGTTACTGCCGGTCGTATTGCTGCCGGCGGAAGTACCCAGTGCGATGTTGTCGGTGCCTGCGGTGTTGCTAAAGAGAGAAGTCCCGCCGATGGCAATGTTTAAGTTGCCGTTGACATTGGCTGAAAGCGCTTGAAAACCGATAGCTATATTGCCGACACCGCTGGTATTGTTAAGAAGCGCCTGAAAACCATAAGCTGTGTTAGCGCCGCCGCTCGTGTTGCTCGTAAGTGCTGCGGATCCCGTGGCCGTGTTTTGGGCGCCGGTTGTGTTGGCGAAGAGCGCCTCGTCTCCGCTGGCGGTGTTAAAGTCGCCAGTGGTATTGCTGAAAAGCGCAGAACCACCGGTAACCGTATTGCCACTACCTTCTGTGTTAAAAGACAGCGCTTGGGATCCGATGGCCGTGTTGCTGCTGCCGGTGGTGTTGCCTTGCAGCGCATTAGCGCCGTTTGCAGTGTTATCGACGCTGGTATTGCTCATAAGCGCTCGAAAACCGGTAGCGGTATTATCGACACCCGTGGTGTTGTCTTTGAGCGCCTCAACACCCGTGGCCGTGTTTTCGCTGCCGGTAGTGTTGTTTAAAAGGCGACCGTGCCGATGGCTGTGTTATTGGAGCCCATACTGTTGAATAAGAGCGACGCCGTTCCAAACGCTGTGTTTTCGTCTCCCGTGTTGAAAATTAGCGCTCCCGCGCCGGTAGCCGTGTTGAAGCTGCCCTCAGTATTACTAAAGAGCGAAAACCAACCAACTGCTGTGTTCGCAGAGCCGGTGGTGAGGCTAAAAAGGGCTTTGGTCCCTTCTGCAGTAGTGAAGTTGGGATAGCCCCCGTCTGGTGGGGGACCACTGCCTGCGCTTGTGGCAAAAGCCCAAGGCAGAGAATCCCGATCAGAATGTGAATTAAGTTTTGGCGTTTCATGTTTATCGTTTCCTTTGTCAGTTTGCCCCCGGCGGGTTGACCCTTCGCAGTCCAGGTCTGAAAAGGGGAAGAAAGCTCCGGGAGAAAGCTTCCTGTCCTGACCCCGGTTTTAGACGGCGTCGAGTTGGATAAAGGCACGAACCCGTCAACACAAATTCCCCACAAGCCGAATCGCAGATTCCGGTTCCACAAATGCCGTCAACTGTTCATCTGCAAGCATCCCGAAAGGGTTTCCGAACGTCGCGTGTGCGTCTGCAAACTAGATCGAGACGGAGATAAGCCACTGGCAGGCTCCGCGGCAAGCGGGGTTGCGGTCACACTTAGGGGGCTAACTTCATCGATTAGTTGAGCGATGCCATTTTCGCAAAGCAAACGCGATTGAGGCGGAGTGTTGCTATTGACCGAATCTTACGATTGTATTAAGAAACTCGTAAGCCTGCATTGTGCAGGAGTGAACCGGAGGACGACGCGTGAAACAGATGATATTCTCAATAATAGGCGGGTTTGTCGTGGTAGGCTGTTGTTCGACGCAGACTGACATTCAACGTTCAGCCACTTCCGATCTGCAACTGCGTCGCTACGAACTCAAGCATTGCTTGAGCATGGCGCACACGAGTTGGGACAAGCAACTGTCGCGGAGCAACGCGTATGATGACGTCCAGGCCGACCTCGAAGAAAAGGAAGCTATCGAGCGAGAAATTACACGCCGTGGCGTGACGGATTATTACTGGGCACCTTCAGGCCCATATCGATACACACATGATCGTTGTCACTGCCAGGATTGGGTTGTTAGACTCTGAAATCGCTGAAAACCGAGCCTGAATCACACGCGAGAGAGTCGGCTTTTTTACTCTGTTGGGCGCAATTAAATCTTCGTCGCCTTCATTACCGTGGACGAACGAGGAGTGAAATTTGACGCGCTAACACGGCGAGATTGAATGGGCTTAGTTTTGGGTCGTCGCACACCAGCGTATTGTAGCAGACAGTCTATCGTTTTCTTTCCTTGTCGGGGGCATGCAGGCCTTGGATTCGCCTTGCGATTTAGATTCGCGCCTCAATTCGCTCCGTGCTTCCAAAGAGCGATGGCACTCCTTTCAGGGGCTCGCCGGCTCAAAAGCCATGCAGGTGGTAAAGTTCTGCTCGCATCGCTTCGCACTTTCCGCTAAAGGGGAATTCCATGATTCCGCTTTTATTGGGCGGTCACGAGCGCAGTCGGGGCAGATTAGACCCGTGGCAACTCTTATGCGACAGCTCGCTGTTATACTGATCGCACTAACGATTGCCACATTTCAAACGCCTGCTGGAAGCCTCGACTGGGTGGTTGATGTTGCTAACAACGATAAAGTCGCACGCGAGCAAGCCCAATTTTTCGTGTGGGATGGTGTGTCGCATCCCTTCTCAGCGGATTTCGAGAAGGTGAACCTTGTAGACAAAGATTGGCCTTTCTATCTCTTTCACGTTGTAATTGCCAGTCCAGGCGCCGGAGCAGAGCGCGATCGTAGCTCTTATCTAGTCTGCTTCAGGCTGACTGAACGTGCGACCGAATTCCACATAGTTACCGTGATTCAATACGCTTCAGACCCACCGACGGAACAGGAAATCACGATAGATAAGCTTCTTAACAGGTGGCCAATGTCGCCGCCTTGGAAAACAGGAGTTGATCTACCACACAATATCAAGCCTCCTGGCTTGAGCATCGTGTTAGACATGTGTCGCGGAGGATTAAGCCAGTAGGCCCGTGCTAGCATTTCTGCCAGTGACGCAATTCATTTCGAGTTCCAGAAGACCGTCAGCTTTATCCCCGCAGTGCGAAACGAAACGCTGCCGTCCCGCTGAGCTTGAGCGACGAAGATTCTTTGGGCAGCACGAACTGACTAGCAACCCCTGACTCCTAAAATATTCCGAGCAATTTCAGGACGATTATGATAACGACAATTACTCCAATTATGTAGAAAATGTTTCTGTTCATACCGGCGACTTGTATCAGAGTGAGTGCGCGATGGCGAGGATTTATTGAGACGATCTGAGTCAGCCTTACTGATCCTTAGTCCTAGGTTTTGGCATTTGGCGCAAATATGTCCGATTCCCGGCCTGCATCCCGAGATGATGGGGCTCAAAACGACCGTGTAGTAAATGTTCTATCGGTGCCATATCTGATGCCTGCGGTGTTGGTGCCCACGATCCGGAAATGATACGTGGTGTGCGCAGTCAAGCCCGAGATATTGGCAGTCACGTTCTGATAATTAGTGCCAGTCTTGATCTGGTTAGGCGTTCGAGATCCATAACTGATGGTTCTTCCATATTGAAAATACACCGTGGTGCTCAATCCGTGGGGATAGACTGCTCCGTTAAGCGTGGCTGAATGGCTCATAATCAAGCTTGCCGGATTCGTTATGACGACCGGACGCCCGGTTGGTGGAAGTGTGGTTACACTTACAATATTAGAGTTGCCACTCGTTCCGGTCCCGTTGTATGCGCGCACCCGGTAATAATAAGTGGTGCTTGGGCTTAAGCCAGCAACGCTGTGGCTAAGTGCGTTACCGACGTTCAGATTGTGATAGCCTGCTACGTAATTGGTAAACGAATTGTTGGTAGCTACATCCAGCGTATAACCGGTTGCACCGTTCACGCTTCTCCAATTGGCTCTGAAACTTTGACTGGTTACAAACGTCGCCGGACTGGCTATTGGTGCCGACGGCGCGCCTGAATATATGTACTGTCGTATTTGGGGATAGAAGTTGGCGAACTTGCTGTAGGAAGCCCATGGACTATTGCATGTGGGCGGAGCAGGTCCGCAACTTAAAGCACCCACAAGGTAATGGGCATTCGAAGTGAAGAGGCCCGATCCACTCGAGCCTGGCTCGGTGCTTCCAGAGGCCCAAGTAATTTCATAACCGTCTACCAAACCGAGGCAATTGAAATTCGTGTCCATAATACTGCCGCTCGATCTTCGTAAGTATGAATTGATGCTTGGCGGAATGTATCCGTCGGGGTGGTGAAGCCCGAATACACTCGCGCCTGCTGATTGAGCGGTGGAGGTCCATCCGGAAAACCATGCTCCGCCAGGGGGAGTGGTCTGTAGTCGCAAGAACGAAAAATCATTGGAGGCTTGCGTCGCAAGGAGATTGGCACCCGGTGGAGAATGGACCCAGGTTCGCAAAACGCCGCTGTTACAACTGGTTGTCTGATAAAACCAATATGCTTCAACGGTTTGAGCGACTGCCTGGCTGTTGACGCAATGATTGGCGGTCAGAAAATAGGGAGTCCCATCCTGGGCAAGATCGTTCACCAAAGTGCCCGTGCAGAGGAACGTGCCATTATTGTTAAATAGAATTCTTGCAACGGCATTTTTCTCGGGGTCGTTGTAGCATGACGCGTCAACTTCGCAATTTAGAATGTCGGGTTCATTGGAGCGGAGTCGCCAATCGAGCTCGGCCAAAATGTGGGATATCTCAAAGATCTCGAATCCTTGTCCGTTTTCATCAGCCTTCTTGTAGAACTCGATAACGGCCGTGTCCCCATCGACAGTGCCGGACCAAAATTCTCCGCTGCCCCAAGGCCCCTTCTCGGTGAACGGACCAAAAACGATGCTATCGGTCGCGGTCCCATACACGTACACCTCCTCGCCGTCAGCAAGCGAGAAGTTGCGAAAATGGACACCTATACCCGAAGCGTTGGAGCTCTTTATCGTGAGCACAATTATCTGAGAGCCATCTGGATTAACGAATTTCTGTGCGCGGGTGTTCGGCGAGACATCCACACTTCTATTGATCCCTACTTGATTCGGCTCCAGCGTAAGCGAACGCGCATCCACCGGTTCCAAGGTCACGCCAGGTTGGTTCAGATCTACGTGCGATGCATACCGTACACTAGGCAGAGCCGCGTCAGCGCGAGTACGCATACCTGCGCTGTCGCTGCTGGTCGAGAACATCCCGGGCAATGATACGTCAGGCTCAGCCTGAGCGTTACCGCTCGGTTGTGTAGCGGGTGACCCAAACAGCATCGTCAGCGATGCTGCCGAGAGCAGAACTAAGGTGACAAAATTCCTAATTTTCGTTTTCATGGAACACTACGACTTTTTACAGGTTTTCTTCGGGGATCTCGAGGTACGAACCCGGCGCACCACGGAGGAGAGAGTGGAATTTTTACACTCTCTGCTTAATTGTGCAAACGACGCCTTGGCCGATCCCGCGGGAAGAGGTGAGGCAGACCTCTAACTGATAAGGCATCGCTGGCGCCGTCGGCTTCGAACGAAATTTTGTGCGGTAAAATTGTCTCACGGCGACCTGCATCTTGTAGAGTATTCGTATGATTAAAGACGAGCTTATATGAGAATCTATTTCGACGACCCTGAGTATGATGGACAATTCCTTCGCACACTCGATCACGCGCCGCTGGGCGCGCAGATAGGCGAAGCGTGGGCGATCGCAGCAGCAATCAGGGTGGGGGACGCGGCGAGCTGGTACAACGCATGGTCGTCCTATGCCGATCGCTTGTACGATCTTGCCGTCAAATCCCATGCCGCCGGGCATTGGGTCAGCGCCCGCAACGCGTTCCTGCGCGCATCGAATTATTATCGCACCGCCTACATTTTCATGTTTGCGCTGCCCATTGATCCGCGCGTGATCGAGGGGTACGAGAAACAAACCGATTCGTTTCAGAAAGCCGCCGCGTTGTTCGAGCAGCCGATCGAGATCCTGAAGATTCCATACCAGAACACAACTCTGCCCGGTTATTTCATCAAACCCGATGCGAGTAACACAGCGCGTAAAACCTTGTTATGTACAGGTGGTTATGACGACACATGCGAGGAACTATTCTTCAGCACTGCAGGCGGAGCGTTAGAGCGCGGTTACAATGTCTTGATCTTTGACGGTCCAGGGCAAGGCGGTGCGCTTGTTATGCAAAAATTGCCAATGCGCGCGGATTGGGAAAACGTCGTTACTCCCGTGGTTGATTATTTACTCAAACGACCGGATGTGGATTCTGCTCGTATTGCGTTGTACGGTGGTAGCTTTGGCGGATATCTCGCGCCACGCGCGGCAGCGTTCGAACACCGGATTGCTGCTTGCATCGGGGACGCTGCATTATTTGACCCAGCAGCGCTGGCTAACAAAATGTTTCCGCCAGAGATCACGAACGCATTGGCGAACAATGACGTTGCAGTGCTCGAACCATTTTTCAACAAACTGCAAGAGGACACGACCCAACGATTTATTCTTGGACGCGGCATGTGGGTGCATGGCGCAAGCACACCGTGGGAATATTTTAAGATGTTTCAGGCGTACTCACTGGCCGACGTGGCGAAAAATATTCGGTGTCCGACATTTGTGAGTGAAGCCGAAAACGATCGGCGACGCGGCGGCGGCAAGGATTTGTACAACGCTTTGCGATGCCCGAAAGACTATGTGCTCTTCCGGGCAAGCGAAGGCGCTGGCGAGCACTGCGAGGCGGGCGCGCGCGAGGTATTTTTTCAAAAGATGTTTGGTTGGCTTGATCCCATCATGGCCACATGAGCATGTGGCTGTCATGCGGTGGGCAAAGGTGTTTTGGGCTGCAAAAAGTGCTGCCTGCGTGCAGGTTAATCGGTGATTCAGCGCGGGCCTAATTTTTCTTTGACTCGGCGAAACGCTCCTGATAGACGAGCGGGGTGATTTTTCGCTGTCTCTCCTACATGTTGATCCTGGCTATTCTCGGCGGGGGTTATGCCGAAGTAAGCCATGCTTTGCTTCTACCGGGCGAATTTTCCGTGTATGTGGGCGACCGCCCATATCCGAGTGACTTCGATCCCTATTACAACCAACCTAAAATCTATCGCCAACCACGCTATTACACGTCGACAAACAAGAAATACAAAGGGAAGAAAGTGTTCAAGACGACAAAGGTGAAGGACCAATATGGTCGCACGGTTTACAAAAAGACTACCTCTCACAAGAAGAAAAAGAAGAAATAGCTCCCACTTATGAAATTTCGATTCTCTCTCTTCATCCTTCTTCTAAGTGTCGCTAACGCATTCGCGTCAGATCTCGACTTCACGCTGGTGAACCATACACGGCGAAGCTTTGAAGGTCTCTATATTACCGCCTCTGACAACAAGGACTGGGACGCAAATATTCTTCTCGACGGAAAAGTACTGACCGCCGGGGGACGTGTGCAAGTGCGCTTCAAGAATGACGCAAAATCAGAAACGTGGGATTTCAACCTGGTAGACGACGAGGGACTCTCAGTAACCTTTGATAAGGTAAGGCTGGCAGGCGTGGATACGGTCACCTTGAAGGATGTCAACGGTCAGATCACTGCGGAGATTGAGTAAGTCGCGAGGTTAGTCTCGGTTTCCTGAAGAGTAATTGCACACAGGAGGCTGAACAATTCCCGAGGCGCGCTACCATTCACTCTATGCTCGAGAAAATAATTCGCGATTTCATGACGATTTGGACCACGATCGATCCGATCAGCAATCTCGCCTTGTTCGCGGGCCTAACTGCTGCAATGCATCACGCCGAACGTCGAAGGATCGCCTGGCGAGCATCCCTCTACGCCGCGATCGTCCTGGTGGTTGCTGTCGTAATTGGCCAAATAGTACTCGACGCGATGGGAATTCGCCTTCGCTCACTGCAGGTCGCTGGCGGCCTTATCCTGTGCGTTTTTGGTTTGCAGATGGTCTTCGGTTGGATTGAGCAGACCGGCGTCTCCGTCGACAAAGGCCGCGATCTAGCTGTTTTTCCGATGGCGGTTCCCGCCATTGCCGGCCCCGGTGCGATTACGGCCGTCATCTTGTTGACCGATAACGACGTCTATTCCGTACATGAACGCGCCGAAACGGCTGTAGTGCTGCTGATCGTGCTGGCGTTAAACTACGTCTTACTTCTTCTGTCAGACGCGATTCTGCGTGTCATTGGCCGACAAGGTGCAGCGATTCTCACCCGGGTGATGGGGATAATTCTAACCGCCCTTTCGGTCGAATTCGTGCTAGCCGGATTGCAGATCGGTAGTTGGGCTACACCTCACCGCTAGCCCAATACTTCTGTCGAATCGCCTTTTGGCAAAGTGGTAGTGCTCGGCATTTACCGATCGTTCAGAACGGTTCGCGGTGCAGGCTTATTCAATTCGAGCTGCGCGCTCACTTTTTCGAGGCCTGCGG
>NZ_DATBBJ010000033.1:0-77688 GCF_036271055.1 Scandinavium sp.
GATGAACAGCCTTGATACTGACCTGAAAAACGTGGGGACTATCCGTTCAAGCATCGGTGCGAACATCAACCGTCTGGGCCACACGTCTGCCAACCTGGCAAACATGAAAGACAACACCGACCTGGCAGCGGGCAACATCACTGATGCTGACTTCGCAACCGAAGCGTCAAGCATGAGCCGTAACCAGATGCTGGCACAGACTTCTATGTCCATGCTGAAACAGTCCAACAGCATGTCTGGCATGGTCATGTCCCTGCTGGGTTAATCTTTACCCGCTCCGAGTAAAAAAACACCGCTGCATGGCGGTGTTTTTGTTTCAACTGAATGACTTCCGCTTTTTGAGGTTCGGAAGGAAAACCACTTTCCCCTCTAATCCTAATGCACTGATAAAAATACTTTTTAAAAGTTGGCACGATGCTTGCAATAAAACTGTGAGTGGGAAAGCCACAAGGAGAACATAATGACCGATATTAGCAGTCTTGATCCGCAAACCATGGCAACGCAGATGGCGACCTACGACATCATGACAACGCAGAGCTCGTTGTCTCGTCAGTCATCTACTCTGAGTGCACAGCAAAGCGCGCTGACAAAACTGAAATCAGCTTTGACCGATTTCCGCACCGCCATTACTGGCCTTAACAAGTCGAATAACGGCATGTTGCAGACCACGGCGACGATGAACCAGGAAGGTATTGCCTCGATAACCACCAACTCGGCGGCACGTAAAGGCAACTACAACATCGATGTCAAGCAGTTGGCCAGCGCACAGCAGATTGGTTTCAACGATCTGACCGACGATATGGTGAAAAACGCGACCGGCGAGATGACCATTACTCTCGGTGACGGCGAGGATGCGACAAGCTTCACGGTCAATATGGACGAGGCTAACACCCTTGGCGAACTGACTGCGCAGATCAACGGTTCAGACGATAACACTGGCGTTACCGCATCGCTGGTGCGTACCGACGGAAACGTCATGATGATGCTCAGCAGTGATGAAACGGGTGCGAAAAATACGCTTTCACTGAGTGGTGCCGGAGCAGATGTTCTGGGAACGGGTACTGTGATTTCAGAAGCTCAGGATGCCCGAATCGGCATGGGAGACCTCGAGTTTACGAACAGCACCAACAAGCTGGAAGGCATTGTTGAAGGCGTCACCATCAACCTGACGGGCACCACTGAAGTCGGTAAACCATTGGTTATCAACATCGGTACCGATGAAGAAGAAACCAAAAACCAGGCGCAAGAGTTTGTTGATGCGTACAACACGCTGCAAACCACACTGGATTCACTGACGACGACAGGGAGTGACGGTTCAGGGCGTGGTGCGCTTGCGGGTGATGCCAGCATGACGACGCTAGAAAACACGATTAACAGCGTTATGCGTCAGTCCTATGGTGATCATCAACTCAACGAATTTGGTATCACAGCGGCGCGAGACGGCACGCTGGAAATTGACAACGAGAAGCTCGAAGCACAGCTAAACAAAGACCCTGAGTCTTTCACCGAATTTTTCAACGGCAATGACGGCATGCTTAAAGCCGTGGATAAGTCATTGGATCGTTATCTGAATACCACCAACGGTCTGCTGAAAGGAAAACAGGAAACACTGGATCGTCAGCAGACCGATATTGATACCAAAACAGAGATGATGAATACCCGATATGACAATGCTTACAGCCGTTATTTGACCCAGTTTACCCAGCTGCAATCAACGATGCAGCAGATTAACAACACCATGAGTATGTTTGGCTTAGCGTAAGGATCATAAAAGATTATGTATGGAAACAACCAGGAAGGTTTCGGTCAGTATCAGCAATCCGATCTGGCAATACAGGCCGCAGGAGCGAACCCACATCAGCTGGTTTTGATTCTGTTCAAAGGTCTAATGGACGAATTGGTTCGTGCGAAAAGCCACATTGCGGCGCGCCGCTTCGAACGCAAAGTCACCAGCGTGAATAAGTGCATTGATATTCTTAATGCACTGACCAGTGCGCTGGACTTTGAAAACGGGGGCGAGCTCGCGCTCACCCTCGCCAATCTCTATGACTATTGTGTCTACCGTCTTTATGACGCCAGCCATAAATTGTCTATTGAAAGCATCGAAGAAGTTGAAAAAATCCTCAGCAACATCCGTGAAGGCTGGGAAAAAATGGGGCAGCAAAATGGATGAGTTGGCCATTATTCCCTGGCTGGCTCGTGAACTGGAAAAAGCGGCTACCAGTAAAGAGTGGCTGAAACTCCAGCAGGTCGATAAGCAAATCGCCCAGCTTTTGAGTGACATGAAAGGGCGCAAAATGAGCCCTTCCATGACCCGTCAATTGGCTGAACTGCGCACGTTACACCGCAAGGTTTACCAATATTGCCAGCAAGAAAGTGACGTGCTGGAAGAAAAAATGGTGCAGGCACGTAAAAACAAGGAAGGCGCAAGCGCTTATGCCGCGTTTGTAACCACGGAGGACAATCGGTAATGCAGCTGACTAACACCTTTATCTCCCCGGACAATGTCGGGAAAAACTTGCCTGCGGCACAAAATGCCGTGGCAGGGTCGGACAGCCTGGTAAAGCAGCCACCAGTAAGTTCCGTGACGGATGCGACTTCCGGTGTCGATGTGGATACCGATGCCGGTTTCGATACTACGCTGGCGGCGTTACTGACCGCGCTGACCGGCAAAGGTGACAAAGACAGCGCTAAGCTCAGTGAAAAACTCACTGAGGCTGATGAAAAGCATCCTGTGAAGGATGGGGAAAATGCCGAAGACGCCAGCGCGGCGATTCTGGAAGCATTGCTGACGGCAAGCCAGCATCCCGTGAAATCTACGCCACTGAAAAGCAGTGGTGAAGGTGTGAGTCAGGAAGGGGAGGCGAAGGCGGTACAAGCGTTGGATGCAACCGCGCGTCCAACCCAGCTCTCTGCATTACAGGCTGAGAATGCACAGCCAAAAATGGGTGAAACAACACCTGCAGATGCGAAATCCGATCCAAAAGATGTGGCAAGCGCCAGCGTCAAACAGGTTATGACTCAGCCATTGGCTGCGTCAGCGCAGGACGTCGCGACACTCAATTCCGGAGCCAGTAGCACGGCGGTAAACGGCGCAAACGCAACTTCAGCAAGCCCGGTAAATACATCTACGCAAAGCACAGGGGCGGATTCAGCCAGCCGTTTCTCACTACCAGCGGTCAAGCTGAGCGACGAAGGCACACGCTGGTCGGAGCAATTACAGTCCGCGTTGGGTGAACGCCTGCAAGTGCAGGTCAAAGACAAAATTCAGCACGCCACTATCCGCCTCGATCCCCCGGATATGGGGAAAATTGATATCTCGATGCAGATCGAAAATGGCCGTATGCAGGTGCATATCCAGGCCAACCATGGCGAGGTTTACCGTTCTCTGCAACAGATTAGCCATGAATTGCGCCAGAGCCTGGTGGAACAGAACTTTGTCCAGGTCAATGTTCAGGTTTCTTCGCAGAACTCCGGACAGCAGCAGGGTCAGCGTCAAAATGCGTTTGCTGATCTCAGCGAGTCGGTCTTAACCGGTACGGACATGGCAAGTGACGAGCAATATTCATCTCATCAGGATGATGAGTCGATTTTATTGAAAGTGTAGTGAGTTTATAAAATGACAATGAAAAAAGTAGCTCTGGGTATTGTTGGTGCCGCAATTATTTCGGTACTCACCGCCGTTATTACCATTTTTGGCACGCAAATGCTGGCAAAAAATGGGGTGGATATTAAAAAAGGTCCCGATATTTTCTCCAGTCATGATACGGGAAAACCTAAAACATTTGTTGAAGTGAAAAACGTCGTCGTGACGTTACAAAGTGAAATCAGTGGGCAGCATTATCTACTGATGGATCTGGCCTTTGCCTCAACTGAGGAAGAGGCCGTCAAAGAAGTCACCGCATTGTCGCCGGTTCTGCGTGGGGTAACAGTGTCTTTGCTTTCCCCTATGGATTACGACAAATTGCGTGAAATGCCGATGGATACCGTCCGCCAGAAATTATTGGCGGCATACACCGAGCGGCTGAATAAATTGCATTCTCCAAAACCTTTCTCCGATGTAATTATCAGCAAAATGGTTTACCAGTAATATTATTGTGGCGTAATGAAAATGATGGATTTTATTGCCAAAGATAAGCTGACGGCAGCCGAGGAGGCGAAGTATGTTAACGCCTGGTTGCCACTGGTCCATAAAATGATTAAGCAACTCGCTTATCAGACCAACAGTGTTATCGACAGGGATGATATGGAACAAATTGCCTTGATGGGCCTGCTGACGGCATTGCGTCGTTACGGGCATCCGGATGAACAATTTGCGTCCTACGCGGCTCAACGTATTCGTGGCGCCATTCTCGATGAACTTCGTCAGCTCGACTGGCGACCTCGTCGTTTGCGTCAAAAGACGCACAAAATTAATGATGAAATTCGCCAGATAGCCCGCGAACTAGGGAGAACCCCGACGTTCGAGGATATTGCAGCGAGACTCTCTATCACCGCAGAAGAATATCAGGAGCATCTGCAACTGGATTGCGCAAGTTCTCTGGAAAGCCTTGACGATTTACTCAGCAAAGGCGTTCAGGGCGGCTCCATGCACACCCGACTGCTCGAAGATGACGTGATAACAAGCAAAACGTTACACACGGCTATCGCCAGTCTGGATGAGCGGGAACAACTGATCCTGACGCTCTATTACCAGAAAGAATTGAGTCTGAAAGAAATTGCGTTGGTGCTTGATCTCACCGAAGCGCGTATTTGTCAGCTCAATAAAAAGATTACTGAAAAAATTCAATCGTATTTCCAGAAGTGAACCTCTTATGCAGAAATTATTAGGCCTTTCCCTCATCATTGCGTGCGTTGCCGGCGGCTTTATTTATTCAGGCGGCAACCTGATGGCCCTCTGGGCGCCCGGTGAAATTCTTATCATCCTCGGCGCCGCGTTGGGTGCGATGGTGTTGGCAAACCCGAAGAACGTATTGGCTGAAATGCTGCGTCAGTTGCGCGGCATTATGCAGAAAAATGAGCAAACCGAAGAGTATCAGCGCCAGTTGCTGATGCTGCTGTATGAATTGCTGGAACTGGTGCAGGACGGTGGTCTGAAAACCCTGGATGAGCACATTGAAGTTCCGGAAAACAGCCCCCTTTTCCAGAAGTACCCACTGTTGTTGCAGGAAAAAGCGCTGATTACCTTTATCTCCGATAACTTCCGTTTGATGGCGATGGGGAAAATCAACGAGCACGAACTGGAAGGCTTACTTGAACAGGAACTGGTCGCGATGGAAGAGTCGTTGCTACAGCCATCACGCTCACTGCAACGTATTGCCGAAGCGATGCCTGGGTTTGGTATTTGTGCCGCGGTACTGGGGATCATCATCACCATGCAGTCCATTGACGGTTCGATTGCCGAAGTAGGTGCAAAAGTTGCACATGCCCTGGTAGGGACATTCCTGGGCGTGTTCTTCTGCTACTGCTTCATGGATCCGATTGCCAGCGCAATGGAACAGCGTACTAAAACGAAAATGGCGGTACTGGAATGTGTTCGTACCGTGTTGGTTAACCACGTTGCGGGCAAACCTACGCTGCTGGCTGTGGATGCGGGTCGTAAAATGTTGCCGCTCGATGCCAAACCGACCTTTGCCCGACTCGACAGCTGGGTTAATCGAATGGTAGGTGAGGCTGATGCGTAATAACGAGGGCCACACTACTATTATCAAGCGCTCTTCTCGTAAAGGGCACCATGCACACCATGGCGGTGCCTGGAAAGTGGCGTTTGCCGATTTTACCCTTGCGATGATGGCGTTGTTTATGGTGCTGTGGATCATGGGCGCGATTAAGCAAGAGAAGACGAAGTCGCTTATCGAGTCTATGGAAGGCAGCTCCGTTTTCAATGGCAACAATATTTCCCCGGTCAGCCAGGAGTTTGGCAGCGGGGCTCAAATGAGCCTGATGTCGACGAACACCAAAAGTAATCCTCTGCCGCCTAAACCACGCAAAGATATTCAGAGCGTTAATGTTGGGAAGGTCAAACTGTCGGAACTGCTGAATACAGACAGTAAAAGCAAAGCCGGTGGAACATCGACACAACGCTATGAACTGGACGATCTGGCGCGAATTATTATGCGCATTACGGATTCCTATCATGCGCAGTCGAATTTGCAGATTGATATCGTGCCTCAGGGTCTGCGTATTCTCATCACCGATGACAACAAGCGGGAAATGTTCCAGCGCGGCAGCGCTAAAATCACCCCGTTCTTCTATAAGTTGCTCAACGAATTCGCGCCTGCGCTGAACAAAGTCGACAACAAGATAATGATCACCGGTCACACCGATGCCACGCCGTATAAAAATGGCAAAGGCTACAACAACTGGAACTTGTCCGGTGAACGTGCACTTCAGGCAAGAAGTGTGTTAGCCGAGTCTGGCCTTGCGTCGGGGAAAATTATCCAGGTCAGTGGTCTGGCTGACGGGATGTTGTTTGATGAGAAAAACCCCCTCAGTTCGGTCAATCGGCGAATTGAAATCATGGTGCTCACCCATTCAGCCAGCGATGCGCTGTACCAGTTCTTCGGTTCACATGGCGAAAAAGTGATAAAGCCGATAACCGAGAAAATCGCACAAGGAAAGTAGCGAGTCAGGACAATGTGGAACGTCAAAAACGCTTTTAAAAATGTATTTTCTTACCCCCTCGCAGCACGTCTGTTGTGCGGGTTTCTGGCTGTCTGGCTGACTCTTTCACCGACTGATGCTTTCGCGAAGAAGAAGCACATAAGTGTGAAAAGTAAAAAGCCGGTCTCCACCAAAGTGGTGGATAAAAAAGCGCACGCGCGGATGAAAAACCGCCAAAAGCTGATGGCCAAATCGCGGCTCAGATTGGCGAATGTACCGCCGACACCAGAACAGAAACGTCGTGATGCCGAGAAGAAGCGGATAGAGCGAGCGGAAAACCGCGAATATCTCACCGACCAGGTTCACTGGAAACCAGGAGCGCTGGGCCGCCAATGGCCGCTGATGGAAATGAGTGGGCAGATGGAGCGCTCACTGATGAAAGTCATGGTGAAGCTCAAAAAGCAGCTCGGCAAACCTTATGTCTGGGGCGGCGCCTCACCAAAGGCGGGCTTTGATTGCAGCGGCCTGGTCTGGTACGCCTACACCACAGCCACGAAACAGCAAATGCCGCGTACTGCGCATGGGATGTATACGTCCAAAAACTTCAAACGTGTGAAACAGAAAAAACTGCATCGCGGTGATCTGGTATTTTTTGGCATTCATAAAAAAAATAAAGCCGATCACGTTGGCGTTTATCTGGGTGACGGGAAATTCATCGAGGCCCCACGTACTGGGCTAAATGTGCGTATCAGCTACCTCGCCGACAACTTCTGGCAGGATCACTATCTTGGGTCCCGGCGGGTGATTTATAACTAAATCAGTTCGTTGGGATAGTTTTAATTGAGGAAAGGTATGTTTAACTCAACAGAAAGAATTATAAAAAAAGTATCAAATAACCATAAGCCGTTTCCTATCGAAATTTGGTTTCAACCTTTATTTCAGCTATCTCATTTTAAGTGTGTCGGGGGCGAGATACTTGTTCGGGGGAAATATCTAAATGAATCAATCCTTCCGTTTCAGTTTATTCTCCAGTTAGAAAAGCATGGCGAAGGTATTGTTAATCTTGGACACTTTGTTGTCGAGGAATCATTCAAATATATAAGTAATTTCCTCTCGGTCGAAAATGACAATCGATTGTATAATATTAATGTTTCCAGGGTTGAGCTGGAAAGGGAAAATTATGCCGATGCTGTGATTATGATGGGGGATGAATCTTTAATTGCCCCAGCGAGCATTATTCTGGAGATTACTGGCAATGACAGTGAACTTACGGAACTTATGATCTCTAATCTTAATAAATTACAGGGTCATGGGTTTAATATTGCCTGGGGAGATGTTTGCAATATTGACGATTTCTTAATGAAGAATGAAGTCTTCCCAGGCCGATATATCAAACTGGATCGAAGTTTATTAGCCAATACCCGTTTAGACGAAGCCAGCAAGATAATAAAAGAAGCTCACAACTTGAATATCACCATTATTGCGGAAGGCGTTCAGACAATGAATCAAGTCTCATTCTTGCTCAAGGAAAATGTCACCCTGGGACAAGGGTATCTTTTCTCACGTCCTATTCCGAAAGAAATATACAGTGCCAAATTCGGTTCGTAATGGAATTGGGTATGGCCGCGAGAGAGGGGTTACGCAAAGATAAAAGCCACAGCTCGTAGCTGTGACTCTATCTTTTATCAAACCATTTGTTTCATCATCAGATAACTTGCGAAAGTGATTGATGGTGTACGATTTGATTCTTTCCTCGTCGTTTTGCGTCATACAATAATTTGTCTGCCCGAGAAAATAACTGTTCCTCACTTTCATTGTTGGAATAGGAGCAGAATCCTCCACTAAAGGAAGCTGAAAGCCCTTTCTCTCGCCATTTTTTTTGTGCGACCTGGGTTCTCCATGTATTTAACAACTGCAGGTATTCATTTTTATTACTGCCTTTGAAAATTACCGCCAGTTCTTCACCGCCGTATCTGTAGATCTTATGATGATCACCCATAATTTCCATTCCAGACATGCTTATATACTTCAGTACCGAATCACCATTGACGTGGCCGAAGACGTCGTTGATGCTTTTAAAATTATCAAGATCGAGCAATGCGAAGAAAAAATTACTTTCTGATGAAATCAAATTAGATATGTCAAGGGACAGTTTTCTTCTGTTAAATAATCCCGTTAACTCGTCGATGAAAGATGCAGTGTTTGCTGATTTTAACTTTTTACTTTTATCAGAGATGACTTCCGAGACGCTTTCGAATGTTGTATTTTTCTTTTTTATATCAATTCCATTTGATTGCATATAAATGGTTGTAAGAAGGGACTTTATATAAGTAGACATTGCCATGTATATCCCTATGCTAAAGATTGAGCCAATTATCGTCAGCAGTATTGATGCGTTCCTTCCATTATTGACAAACGCATCAAAACTATCCTCTGGAATAATTGTAAATGCTGTCCAGTCTGGATTGCTCGATGACTTAAAATAAATGTATTTATGCAAAGTAGGATCGAAGAAAAAGCCTTCTTCCTTACTTTCTGCTTTTTTCATCCATTGATTAGGAACTTTTAAAGTAAGGGTCCCATTGGTATTTGTTCCCATAATGACTTTTCCACTTAAGTTAGCTATGAAAAATGAACCGTCAAAAGGGATTGTCTTTGATTTTATTTTCTCACTTAGTGTTTTTAACGTTACACCTAATGTTATATTGCCCACTTTATTAATATCATCATCATACATGTCGGCGGAACCGAGCATTACCGGCACTTTTTGTTCTTTGCCATTCTTCTTGACGGTAATGTTGTAGTCTGAGTAATTTATAACACCAGACTTGGCTCCTGATGTATACCAATCCTGTTGGCTAGGTGTGAACTTTGTTGTTGCAGAAGGAGGGTAGATCCGGTAATTATCGTCGTTGTCGGTAGCGATAACGCCACTGATGTAGACGTTTGAATTGACTAAAGTTGATATTATTGCATTCTCTTTTTTGGTTTTTTTATTAGAGACGAAATTCGATATTGAGTCTTCAGTGACTAAAGCCGATTTCTCAAGTGCATTAAATGCAAGGGTCGTGGCTTTTTTAGGTTCCATGACACAATCATTAACAATCTCAACAGTAAAATTCCTCAGGTTGCTTATCACTTCATTTTTGCGGATTGAATTTGTTGTATATAAAAAATAAGTTGTTGAGGATATAAAAGGTAATGTTCCAAGTAAGAACAGGATAAATATTTTTTTCGAGCTATCCATTTTCATTATTAACATCCATTCCATAACGTATCGTGAGACCTGTCATGGGATAGCGGCACAGGCATATAGCTTCTTAAATTCAGATAGGCTCTCATATGGGACTCATATTAGAAGCTATTATATTTGATTTTTGGGGAAGAATTTATTCTTTGGATTAACGCCGAAGGCGTTGAACAGCGCGCTTGTCGCGCTGGCCCCGAAGGGGTGAGCCGCTTGCGGCGAATAATCGAACGAAGTTCGATGGAGAGTCCGTATCTCAGAAAGCAAAAAACCAGCCCGTAGGCTGGTTTCTTTAAATAGTGGTGCCCGGACTCGGACTAACGCCGAAGGCGTTGAACAGCGCGCTTGTCGCGCTGGCCCCGAAGGGGTGAGCCGCTTGCGGCAAATAATCGAACGAAGTTCGATGGAGAGTCCGTATCTCAGAAAGCAAAAAACCAGCCCGTAGGCTGGTTTCTTTAAATAGTGGTGCCCGGACTCGGAATCGAACCAAGGACACGGGGATTTTCAATCCCCTGCTCTACCGACTGAGCTATCCGGGCAACGGGGCGAATTAAACCCTAATCAGCGTTTCGCGTCAACCCAAATCACGGATAATCAGCGCGTTTGCTTAACTTTGCGGCAATTTGCACGAATTCGCTGCGATTCAGGTCAATCAACCAACAGTCAGGTTAATGCGCCTCCGGAGCGGCACTGTGCGAAGCGTAAAATATCCTCTGCCAGCCGCTGTGCGGTGTCGACATCCTGCTGGCTACGCTTGACCAGTAAACGGCTCAGGCAGCCTTCCAGCACCAGTTCCATTTGCTTTGCGACCATCGTCGGGTCATCGACTTCGAGCTTCGTCAGCAGCTCATGGGTGAACTCATGGGCGGCACGTTTCTGTAAATCCGCTAACTGATGGATAGGATGCTCTGGATCCGGATAAAACGTACAGGCGGCAATAAACAGGCAGCCTGGATAGCGATTGTTGCTGACGCATTCGGTCAACGCGCTATAGCGGGCCAACAGCTTTTGCTCGCTGGTGAGCGCTTCGTTGAGCATTAACTGGCGGCGCCAGATATCCACCTGTTGGCTGAGAAAACGCAATACGTCATACAGCAGCGCTTCTTTATCGGGCCAGAAACGCTTCAGGGAGTCGAGCGGAGTATTGACCTCTTTGGCCACCATCTCCAGTGTTGTGTCGGCAATCCCTTTAATCTCAAGTAATTGCAGGGCTTTCCCCAATACGTCTTCGCGTTGCACGGCTTTATCCTCCGTTAATCCCTTTAAAAGTGTCGTTTACCGGGCCAGTTTCTGCAAATGCGCATGAAACGTGGCGGCGTCCATAAACCCGGCAACCCGCATGGCTGGGATCTCTTTACCTGCGGCATCAAAAAACAGAATGGTGGGTAGACCGGGAACTTGCAACTGTTTAAGCAGTTCCGCGTCTTCAGCTGTGTTGCGCGTCACGTCGGCCTGGAGCAAAACGCTCTCTTTCAGCGCCTGCTGAACCTGCGGATCGCTAAAGGTGTATTTCTCGAACTCTTTACAGGCTACGCACCAGTCGGCGTAGAGGTCGAGCATCACCGGTTTACCCTTGGCCTGCGCCAATGCCTGATTAAGGTCATTGATGTTGGCAATGCGAGTGAAGTTCAGATGTGCTTGCTGCTGCGTTGATACTGTACCAAAAGCCCAATCCT
Organism: Scandinavium sp.; assembly: GCF_036271055.1. Lineage (GTDB taxonomy): Bacteria > Pseudomonadota > Gammaproteobacteria > Enterobacterales > Enterobacteriaceae > Scandinavium. The sequence continues at coordinate 11,527 of NZ_DATBBJ010000033.1, forward strand.
GGAGCGGACGGGCGCTGATAAATGCGGCTGCCAGCAGGACAATTTGTACTACGCGCATCCACGATTTTTTCGCTGTCAGGCTGGTAATAAATGCCCATCCGAAGAATGCGATGCCAAGTATCGACCACAACCGCAGCCCCCAAACGTCACCGATAATGCGCTCCAGCAGGAACACCGGCAACGCCAGGATCACAAAACCAAACGCAATTTTGACCTGCGCCATCCAAGGGCCACTTTTCGGCAGCAGACGGTTGCCAAAAACGGTGACCAGAATCAGCGGTAAGCCCATGCCCAACGCATACAAATACAGCGTTCCACCGCCAAGCCACAGATTACCGCTTTGGGCAATGTACAGCAGGATAGCGCTGAGCGGGGCGGTTGTGCACGGCGAACAAATCAGCCCGGCAATCGCGCCCATCGCAAAGACGCCGCCTGCTGAGCCGCCTTGTTGGCGGTTACTCATCAGCGCCAGGCGTGTTTGCAGCGAAGAAGGCAGTTGCAGACTGAACAGGCCGAACATCGACAGTGCCAGCAGGACAAACACCGCCGACAGGCCAATCAAGACGTAAGGATGCTGGAGTGCTGCCTGGAATTGTAATCCTGCCGCAGCCACCACCAGACCGAGCGCGGTGTAGGTCAGCGCCATGCCCTGAACGTAGATAAACGCCAACAGCAGTGCGCGGCCCGTGGAGAGGCGTTCTTTGCCGCCGAGCACAATCCCGGAGATCAGCGGATACATCGGCAATACGCACGGCGTGAAGGCGATCCCGATACCAATCAACAGCGCCCAAAGGGCCGAGAACGGGAGCGTCCCGGTGGTATCACTGGACGGCGCTTTTTCGCCGGTTGGGGCTGCGGATGAAATAGCTGCCGCAGCGGCTACTTCATTCAGCGGGATGACTTTGGTTTCGGGTGGATAGCAGAACCCGGCTTCGGCACAGCCTTGATACGTCACCGTCAGCGTTGCGCCTTTGCTCGCCTGGCTGATAGTGACGGGCAGCATCAGCTTATGGCGATAAATTTCACTTTTGCCAAAAAATTCATCTTCATGCCATTCGCCGTTGGGCAATTGCAAGGGGGCAATCGATGCCTGAGCGGGCGTGATACTGACCTGTTTACGGTACAAGTAATAGCCGTCTTTGATCTGCCAGCTCAGATTAAGGTCGTGGGCGTTCTGCTGAAAATCGAAGGCAAAAGCTTGATCGGCAGGTATGAAATTGGAGCGACCGGGCGCGTCAAACAGCCCGGCGAAGGCTGTGGTGCTGCACAGCAGCAGGATCAGCGTAAGGAATCGTTGAGCCATGAGAGGTAATCTTTGTCTCCGTGGGAAACGGGTAAAACCAGCAATTCTGGCGTCTGATACGGGTGATGTGACTTCAGGCAGTCGAGCAATGCCTGCTGGTGTTCCGTGTCGGATTTCAGCAGCATCTGCACTTCATACTCCTGTTCGAGCTTGCCTTCCCAGTAGTAGAGCGATGTGGCACCCGGTAACAGCGTGACACAAGCCGCCAGCTTTTCAGCCAATACTTTGGCTGCCAGGTCCTGAGCGGTCGCTTCATCCGGGGCGGTACAGAGCACAACAACGGCGTCGGGCAGGGTCATCGTCAACCTCGTATCGGCGAAAAAAGGCACTATAGCACGATGCGCTGGCGGGGGAGGAATGACTCGGGCCGCTGAGCGGCCCGACTTTAAGGATTTTTACACGCGGGTGTGCTTTACAGAATGAGGCTGCCGAGCACAAAACCAAAGCACACGGAGAAAATCACGCCCATAGTGCCCGGGATAAAGAACGGATGGTTAAATACGAAGCGACCAATGCGTGTGGTGCCGGTGTCATCCATTTGCACCGCGGCGACGAGTGTCGGGTACGTCGGCAGAATAAACAGGCCAGATACCGCCGCAAAGGATGCGACCGCCGTCAGTGGAGAGACGTTCAGCGCCAGCGCCATTGGCATCAGTGCTTTCGCCGTTGCCGCCTGAGAATAGAGCAGCGCAGAAGCGAAGAAGAAGATAACGGCCAGCAGCCATGGATGGCCCTGAATAACGGTTCCCGCAGTCTCTTTGATCCAGTCAATATTCGCGGACACAAAAGTATCGCCCAGCCACGCCACGCCCAGAATACAGATACAGGCGCTCATCCCGGCTTTAAAGGTGCTGGAGCTGAGAATGCTGTCGGTTTCGACGCGGCACAAGATTGTGGTGAGTGTCGCGACGCTCAGCATGATAATCAAAATAGCGTTAGTCGTGTTCATGAGTGGTGTGGCGACGAGGCCCAGACTTGGACTGTTAATGATGGCATAAGCCACTACGCACACAACGCCGAGCAGGAACATCAGCACTGAAAGTTTGGCGCGCGGTTTGATTTCCATCTGGCGTTCGCCGCGCAGTTCAACCAGGCCTTCTTCCAGACGTTTCAGGTACACCGGGTCGTCGGAGAGTTTTGAGTTAAACAGCATGGTGACGAGGAAAGACATCAGCAGTACCGCCATCAATGTCGACGGGATAACCACCGACAGCAGATGAATATAGCTGATACCGTGGCCTTCCATCACCGAAGACATATACACCACCGCAGCGGAAATGGGTGATGCGGTAATGGCTATCTGAGCAGAAACAACGGCTGTTGAAAGTGGACGGCAGGGCTTGATGCCTTGCTCTTTCGCCACTTCGGCAATCACGGGCAGCGTTGCCAGGGAGATATTACCGGTGCCTGCGAAAACGGTCAGGAAATAGGTGACGATCGGCGCAAGAATGGTGATGTATTTTGGGTTCTTACGCAGCAGCTTTTCGGTTTGATTGACGAGGTAATCGAGGCCGCCAGCGATCTGCATGGCAGAAATCGCCGCAATCACCGCCATGATTATTGAGATAACGTCAAACGGGATATGCCCTGGTTTCACGCCAATAATTGCCAGCACCAACACGCCCAAACCGCCCGCGTAACCGATACCAATGCCTCCTAACCTTGCGCCGAGAAAAATCGCCGCTAATACAATGATAAGTTCGATGACTATCATGACCGCTTCCTTGAATGTTGAATGTTAGATGTTGGATACGTAAATGTTATTTTTTTGATGTTCCAAAAATGAAAAAAGGCACGTCACCGCTGACGTGCCTTACATAATGTTAACCTGAATTATTACTGTTCGCTTTCATCGGTAAAGCGCTTAGCTTTATAAGCCGGGTGCATCAGGTTTTGCGGGGAGAAGATATCGTCCAGTTCCGCTTCGGTGAGCAAACCGCGCTCCAACACCACTTCACGTACGCTCTTGCCGGTTTCCGCACAAATTTTGCCGACGATATCGCCGTTGTGGTGGCCGATGAACGGGTTGAGATAAGTGACGATGCCGATGGAGTTGTAGACATAGCTCTCGCACACCGCTTTGTTGGCGGTAATGCCGTTGATGCATTTTTCCAGCAGGTTGTAGCAGGCGTTGGTCAGAATGTGGATGGACTCAAACATCGCCTGACCAATGACTGGTTCCATGACGTTCAGCTGGAGCTGACCCGCTTCGGATGCCATGGTCACGGTAATGTCGTTGCCGATAACCTTGAAGCACACCTGATTGACGACTTCTGGCACCACCGGGTTCACTTTGGCTGGCATGATAGACGAGCCTGCTTGCAGCTCTGGCAGATTGATTTCGTTCAGGCCCGCGCGTGGGCCGGAAGAGAGCAGGCGCAGGTCGTTACAGATTTTCGACAGCTTCACCGCCAGGCGTTTCAGGGCGCTGTGTACCATCACATACGCGCCACAGTCGGAGGTGGCTTCAATCAGATCTTCGGCAGGCACAACCGGCATGTTGGAGACTTCCGCCAGTTTCTGCACCGCCAGTTGCTGATAGCCGTCCGGCGTATTCAGGCGTGTGCCGATAGCGGTCGCACCGAGGTTCACTTCCAGTAGTAACTCCGCAGTGCGCAGCAGGTTTTTGGTTTCTTCGTTCAGCAGCACGTTGAACGCGTGGAACTCCTGACCGAGTGTCATCGGCACTGCGTCCTGCAACTGGGTGCGACCCATTTTAAGCACGTCTTCGAACTCAACGGATTTGCGCTGGAAGCCGTCGCCTAATTGATTGATGGCATCAATCAGTTTGGTCACAGAGGCATAGACCGCGATGCGGAAACCGGTTGGGTATGCGTCGTTGGTGGACTGGCATTTGTTCACGTGATCGTTAGGGTTCAGGTACTGATATTCCCCTTTCTGATGCCCCATCAGCTCCAGACCGATGTTCGCCAGCACTTCGTTGGTGTTCATGTTCACGGAAGTCCCCGCGCCGCCCTGATAGACGTCGACCGGGAACTGATCCATGCATTTGCCGTTATTCAGGACTTCATCACATGCGGCAATAATGGCGTTAGCGACACCTTTAGGAATGGTGTGCAGCTCTTTATTTGCCAGTGCGGCGGCCTTCTTCACCATGACCATTCCACGGACAAACTCGGGGATGTCGCTGATTTTGCTGTTACTGATGTAGAAGTTTTCAATCGCTCTAAGAGTGTGGATGCCGTAGTAAGCGTCCGCTGGAACTTCCCTGGTACCCAACAAGTCTTCTTCGATACGAATGTTGTTTAACATGTGAACCTTCTTGATTAAGCTGCTAATGAATTTGCTCAACACACAGGATGAGTGGGGTCATGTGTGTTTTTTGGCCGACGATTATTTCCTTAATCGACCCAGAGCCCATGATCATATGCTGATAATAGCGAATTGCCGTAATCTGGATCACTTATTATGCGCCGATTCGCATCAGATTTATTAATCTGTGAAATGAATCACCGCAAAGAGTGTAGGGGAAAAAAGAACGGCTGCGCCGATTGAAAATGGTGATTTTGCCTCCATCTCCAGATCATGCGAATCGCAAACTCATTTAAACCGTCGCCGAAAGCGGCGGTTGCTTAACAGGAGACACCAGTGCGCTGGATACCTTTACTTGCCGTTTTCTTATACGTCTACATCGAGATCTCGATTTTTATTCAGGTCGCACACGTGTTGGGCGTATTGATGACCCTGCTGCTGGTGATTTTCACCTCAGTCATCGGGATGTCGCTGGTGCGTAACCAGGGCTTCAAAAACTTTATGCTGATGCAGCAAAAAATGCAGGCAGGTGAAAGCCCTGCGGCGGAAATGATCAAAAGCGTCTCGCTGATTATTGCCGGTCTGCTGTTGGTGCTGCCAGGCTTCTTCACCGATTTCCTCGGCATGTTGCTGTTACTGCCGCCTGTGCAAAAACATCTGACGCTTAAGCTGATGCCACACCTGCGCTTTGCGCGCACGCCGGGCGGTGGATTCACTGCGGGTGGTTCGAACGGAGATACGTTTGAAGGGGAATATCAGCGTAAAGATGACCCACGTAATCGTCTGGAAGATAAAGACGACCAGTAATTCCTTTTACCTGGGGCGCAAGCCTTTTGTGATTAATGCCGCGTTAAAAATTTTTTTTGGATTTGCCCCTTGAAGGTGCGTGAGGCGGCCCCCATCTCTCAGGTCACTAGCCGGTAAACCGATTGCGGCCCGGCGTCACCCATAACTGATAAAGACCTTCTCAAAGGAGAGCTATCAATGAGTATTCGTCCGTTACATGATCGTGTGATCGTCAAACGTAAAGAAGTTGAATCCAAATCTGCAGGCGGCATCGTTCTGACCGGCGCTGCGGCAGGCAAATCAACTCGTGGCGAAATCATCGCTGTCGGTAAAGGCCGCATCCTGGATAACGGTTCTGTGCAACCGCTGGACGTGAAAGTAGGCGACATCGTGATTTTCAACGATGGCTACGGCGTGAAGTCCGAGAAGATCGACAACCAAGAAGTGCTGATCATGTCCGAAAGCGACATTCTGGCAATTGTTGAAGCGTAATCCACGCGCGACACTGAACATACGAATTTAAGGGAAAGAGAAAATGGCAGCTAAAGACGTAAAATTCGGTAACGACGCCCGTGTGAAAATGCTGCGCGGCGTAAACGTACTGGCAGATGCAGTGAAAGTAACCCTGGGCCCTAAAGGCCGTAACGTGGTTCTGGATAAATCTTTCGGTGCTCCGACGATTACTAAAGACGGTGTTTCTGTAGCACGTGAAATCGAACTGGAAGACAAGTTCGAAAACATGGGCGCGCAGATGGTAAAAGAAGTGGCCTCTAAAGCGAACGACGCAGCAGGCGACGGCACCACCACTGCAACCGTACTGGCTCAGTCCATCATCACTGAAGGTCTGAAAGCTGTTGCGGCTGGCATGAACCCGATGGACCTGAAACGCGGTATCGACAAAGCTGTTGCGGCAGCGGTTGAAGAACTGAAAACCCTGTCCGTGCCTTGCTCTGATTCTAAAGCTATCGCTCAGGTTGGTACTATCTCTGCTAACTCCGACGAAACCGTAGGTAAACTCATCGCTGAAGCGATGGATAAAGTCGGTAAAGAAGGCGTTATCACCGTTGAAGACGGTACTGGTCTGCAAGACGAACTGGACGTAGTTGAAGGTATGCAGTTTGACCGTGGCTACCTGTCCCCATATTTCATCAACAAGCCAGAAACTGGCGCTGTTGAGCTGGAAAGCCCGTTCATCCTGCTGGCTGACAAAAAAATCTCCAACATCCGCGAAATGCTGCCAGTGCTGGAAGCCGTTGCGAAAGCAGGCAAACCGCTGGTTATCGTTGCAGAAGACGTTGAAGGCGAAGCGCTGGCGACGCTGGTGGTTAACACCATGCGTGGCATCGTGAAAGTGGCTGCGGTTAAAGCACCAGGCTTCGGCGATCGTCGTAAAGCTATGCTGCAGGACATCGCAACCCTGACTGGCGGTACTGTTATCTCTGAAGAGATCGGTATGGAGCTGGAAAAAGCGACGCTGGAAGATCTGGGTCAGGCGAAACGTGTTGTTATCAACAAAGACACCACCACCATCATCGATGGCGTGGGTGAAGAAGCGGCAATCCAGGGTCGTGTGACTCAGATTCGTCAGCAGATTGAAGAAGCCACCTCTGATTACGATCGTGAAAAACTGCAGGAACGTGTAGCGAAACTGGCAGGCGGCGTTGCCGTTATCAAAGTAGGCGCTGCAACTGAAGTTGAAATGAAAGAGAAGAAAGCACGCGTTGAAGATGCTCTGCACGCTACCCGTGCTGCAGTAGAAGAAGGCGTGGTTGCAGGCGGCGGCGTTGCGCTGATCCGTGTTGCAAGCAAGCTGGGTGAGCTGCGTGGCCTGAACGAAGACCAGAACGTGGGTATCAAAGTTGCGCTGCGCGCAATGGAATCCCCACTGCGTCAGATCGTGCTGAACTGTGGTGAAGAGCCATCAGTTGTCGCGAACACCGTGAAAGCGGGCGACGGTAACTATGGTTACAACGCAGCGACCGAAGAATACGGCAACATGATCGACATGGGTATCCTGGATCCAACCAAAGTAACCCGTTCTGCGCTGCAGTACGCGGCATCCGTTGCTGGCCTGATGATCACCACCGAATGTATGGTCACTGACCTGCCAAAAGGTGATGCGCCTGATTTAGGTGCGGGTGGTATGGGCGGTATGGGTGGCATGGGCGGAATGATGTAATTCGCCCCACTCATTCATCCAGAAATAAACCCCTGTGGCATATAATGTCACGGGGGTTTTTCTTTTGGTCATCTTTTTAGTATAACGTTCACACGGACAAGTTGTGTCCAGCCCATCAATAACGAGGAATAACATGCGCGTAATAGTCTGTGCAGGGATCGTCGGTGCCGCTTTAGTGCTGGCAGGCTGCAGTTCCAGCAATGAACTGACCGCAGGCGGGCAAAATGTTCGCTTTGTTGAAGACAAACCGGGCACCGAATGCCAACTGGTCGGCACCGCAACAGGCAAGCAGAGCAACTGGCTCTCTGGTCAGCATGGTGAAGAAGGCGGTTCTATGCGTGGCGCGGCAAACGCACTGCGTAATCAGGCTGCGGCATTGGGCGGAAACGTCATTTACGGTGTAAGCAGCCCGACACAAGGCATGCTTTCAAGCTTTGTACCGACCGACAGCGAAATGATCGGCCAGGTTTATAAATGCCCTAACTGATATTTTTCAGTTCTGAATACGCCCTCAACCTTGAGGGCGTTTTGTTATTTAGTGTTTATCGATTTTTGCCAAAGAGCATGCATCGCCCGCAAGCAGTTTTCGCGCGGTACATGGGTGGCTCCTGAAGCCAGTGTGCTCACCGAAACCTGACACGGTTTTCCTTCCAGCTTTTTTAGTCGTGGACTAAACGCCAGCAGCCGTTGAGCGATAGCCAGTATTTCTTTGTTGTCGCCCCGATAGCGGGATTTAACCACCGTACCGCACACCTGTTTTTCACCGTGTTCATCTGTGTAGTGATACACCAACGCCACTGTTTCGCTGAAAAGCGAGAGCTTCCAGGCGGGGTGGGTATAAGTGTCATACTCGAATTTGTCGTCGGACTGAATATCAGCATCGTACAGCGGTAAAAAATCCAGCAACGAAGAAAGGCGCAGCGACAGCGGGTGCATTCCAGCGTTGTTAATCGCATGCGTTATCGCGCTAACGAATAACGCGATTTGCGCATCATCGATCGTTAGCGAGACCTGATTACCACCCTGAAGCGTCAACGCCAACTGCAATGCAGTTTTATTTTTATTTTGCGGTTCAATTTTCTCAACGCGTTGTCGCACATCTGCCTGCAGCAGTTCGCTCTGAGTCAGCGTGGGAATATGCTTATGCATCGCCGCTGTGGCGGTTTCCTGCTGCTTTTTGAAGGCGGCCTTGTCTTTGGCATTGCGCTGGTTTTGCAGGTGCAGCCGGTATTCAAAGCAGATAAACAGATCGCGCAACAGCAAAGCGGGGATAAACAGTAACTGCTGTTCGTGTGGATGATTGATTTTTAACGCCAGCGCCAGAAATTGGTCGCCATGGCGAATGACGCCAGTGTTGATGCCGGAAATGGTTGAGCTCATCTTGTTCTCCCTGATTTAAGCGGGGGCTAAAATAACACCCGCAGGAAGTGGGGAAGAGTCGGTTTCCGGACTTTTAGTCTGGCGCTAGCTTTGACGTAGCTGTAAATCGAGCGGCGTTTTGCTTGGTTCACCGCCAATCTCACGGGCCAGTTTCGGCACCATATAGCCCGACACCAACGTCAGCAGCTCACGCATAATGGTGCGGGCTTCGTTATCGCTGACCATAAAATGCGCCGCGCCCTGCACTTTATCGAGAACGTGCAGGTAATAAGGCATCACGCCCGCATCAAACAAAGCATTACTCAACTCGGCCAGCGTTTGCGCGTTATCGTTCACATCACGCAGTAAAACGCTCTGATTCAGCAACGTAACGCCTGCTGTTTTCAGTTTGCGCATTGCCAGACGAAATTCATCATCAATTTCCTGGGCGTGATTAATATGGTTCACCAACAGAATTTGCAGTGATGAGTTCGCAAAACGTTCCGTTAGCGTATCGGTGATACGTGCAGGAATCACGATAGGCAATCGGCTATGAATGCGCAGGCGTTTGACGTGCGGAATGGCTTCCAGCGCGTCAATCAGCCACGTCAGCTCGTGGTCTTTTGCCATCAGCGGGTCGCCGCCGGAGAAGATGATTTCATCAAGCTCCGGATGGGCTACGATGTAGTCCAGCGCGGTCTGCCAGTTGCGCTTATTGCCCTGATTATCGGCATAAGGGAAATGGCGACGGAAGCAGTAGCGGCAATTCACCGCACAGCCGCCTTTCACCAGCAGCAGGGCGCGGTTTCGGTATTTGTGTAGCAACCCTGGCACCACGCTGTGCTGTTCTTCCAGCGGGTCGGTGCTAAAACCGGGCGCGGTAACAAACTCCTGCTGTGAGGTCAGAACCTGGAGCAAAAGAGGGTCTTTGGGGTTACCTTTTTGCATTCGCGCGGCAAACGCACGCGGTACACGCAAGGGAAATAACCGTTTTGCTTCGCGTCCGGCGAGCAAATTTTCATCAGCGTCTACATTTAAGAGACGCAACAGTTCATCAGGATCGGTGATTACATCGGCAAGTTGCGATAACCAATCTTCTCTGGATGGGGTGTTTAGGGTTACAATATGCGCCATTTTGTGGCTTAGCTACCAGTTAACAAATTTAGAGGGCCTTATGGCGACTTATTCTAGCAACGATTTCCGTGCCGGTCTTAAAATCATGATGGATGGCGAACCGTACTCGGTCGAATCCAGCGAATTCGTAAAACCAGGCAAGGGTCAGGCGTTCGCACGCGTTAAGCTGCGTCGTCTGCTGACCGGCACCCGTGTTGAGAAAACCTTCAAATCCACCGACTCCGCCGAAGGTGCAGACGTTGTCGATATGAACCTGACTTACCTGTACAACGACGGTGAGTTCTATCACTTCATGAACAACGAAACCTTCGAGCAGCTGGCTGCCGATGAGAAAGCTGTTGGTGAAAATGCCAAATGGCTGCTGGACCAGGCTGAGTGCATCGTAACCCTGTGGGACGGTCGCCCAATCGCTGTGACCCCACCGAACTTCGTTGAGCTGGAAATCGTTGAAACCGATCCAGGCCTGAAAGGTGATACCGCAGGTACTGGCGGCAAGCCAGCGACGCTGACCACTGGCGCAGTGGTTAAAGTTCCTCTGTTCGTACAGATTGGCGAAGTGATCAAAGTTGACACCCGCTCTGGCGAATACGTTTCTCGCGTGAAGTAATTCATGCTATAAAAAAGTCGGCACCGCTTTCGTTGTGCCGACTTTTTTTCAGGAAGCAGGGATGATGAACCGTCTACTCAAACTCTTCTTTATACTGTTGTTCAGCGCTACGCTGCTTTCAGGCTGCAACACCTTCCGTGGCTTCGGTCAGGACGTCCAGCATCTGGGCAACTCCATCTCGCACGCCGCCAGTTAATTTCTTCACATCGTCTTAAAATTTCGCTGTTTTCATCCAAAACGGGCGATTTTGTCTATGCTTATGTTGCTACAGAAAGACTACTTACTGGCAATAAAAGGATGACATTATGCTTAAGAAAACCATTGCTGCGTTCTTTTCTCTCCTGGTGCTCTCTTCCGTGCTTACGGCGTGTAATACGACCAAAGGGATGGGGGAAGATATTTCTGATGGCGGCAACGCTATTTCAGGTGCAGCGACCAAAGCACAGAACTAACGATGTTCGGTACGGCTGTCTGGCCGTACCGCTATTCCACACATTCGGCTGAGGGAATAAAAGGCGAAAAACGATTTTCGACTTTAAGCTTCATGCGGATATTGCGCTTATAGGTATACACCGTTTTCCCGTTGATCTGCATTTCGTTGGCAATCGTCTGATTGCTGGCGCCATCCATCCATAGTGACAATACTTTTTCTTCCTGACGTGTGAGCAGCGGCGTAGCGATGCGTGCTGGATTGGCGATTGGCCTGCTGTGCAGGATCGTCATAATGGTTCGCCCAATCGTGTCGAGCGTGGCTTTTTTGGAGAGCGTCTCACCGACATTTTTAAAAATGAAGGGCTCACTCTGCAAGCGAATCAGGCGCGAACGCTGTTCGCAAATGGTTAATAGTGCAGGCAAAAAATGTGACTGCTGAAGATCGTGCTGAAAGCTGATGAAATCAGCGATGACTAAATGCGGCTGCCAGCTTTCGACATGGGCTTTCGCCAGTAATAAGCTGTTCAGGTGAGTGACCAAAAATGTTGATGAACCACCATTGACCTGTTGTAACCATTTTTCCAGCCCAAGGTGGCTGAAACTACAGCGGTCAATAATCAGGATTTTATACATACTGGGTAGGTAAGCGCTTCATAGTGTGCAGATGCAATAGGATCAGTGAGCCATCATAGAGAATGTCTCTGTCAGACAAAAAGGCGATCTCAGCACTGAAATGCGCCTATTTCACTTAATCGTCGAAGAAAATGAACTTAACGCAAACTACTTGCATCTCTGAAAGTAGCGGTTAAAATAAACACTCTTCATCACCTTGCAGGACGACCTGCGAGCGTATCTAAAAAACCGGGGACGGCCCCTATACGGAGTCAAAATGTCCTGGTTAATCCTTGTTGTTGCAGGTCTTCTCGAAGTGGTCTGGGCTGTCGGCCTGAAATATACCCATGGTTTTACACGCCTGGTGCCTAGCGTCATTACGGCGGTGGCGATGATAGCGAGTATCGCACTGTTGTCGTGGGCAATGAAAACCCTGCCTGTCGGCACCGCTTACGCCATCTGGACCGGTATCGGTGCAGTCGGTGCGGCCGTAACCGGCATGCTTCTGCTCGGTGAATCAACCAGTGTGGCGCGTATTTTCAGCCTCGTGTTGATTGTCTGCGGCATTATCGGCCTGAAACTCAGCGCCCACTAATACGTCTGATTGACCCAAATTAATTTCTGAACGGGGAAACCCTGCCGGGTCGCGAGATCCAGCATCTGCTGCTTCATTTCTGCGGAAATGGTCGGCGTGCGTGCGAGGATCCATAGGTAATCGCGGTCCGGTCCACACACCAGCGCGTGTTTGTACTCTTTATCCAGCGCAATGATGTTATAGCCGCCGTAGAACGGGCCGAAGAAGGAGACTTTCAACGCGGCCCTGTCCGGTGAGCCGGTGAAATAAGCCACGCCATCTGTTTTCTGCCATATCCCGCGATCCGGGTTATAGCCTTTGTTCAGAACGTCAATCCCCCCATCGCTGCGCGAGCTGTACGTGGCGGTGACTTTTTCCAGACCACTTTCGAAATTGTGGTCCAGACGGGCAATTTCATACCAGGTGCCGAGGTATCGATTGGCATCAAACGGAGAAACGACGGTCACCCCGGGAGGCGGAACAGGGTTACTACAGGCAACAACCAAAAACGCAGCAGCAACAGTCGCAATGATAGGCAGCAGACGCATAGTAAGGTCCTTGCAGGTTTTTTTGTAAGTGTAGATACCTAACGGGGAAAAAGTGCGGCGCGGGGAAAGAAATATGCCCGACGTGTGCCGGGCATCTCAGCTTTAGATGAAAAGTACACCCACAAGGGTGATGACGGTCAGAATGGCCGCCAGTCCGTAGAACACCCATTTACCATTCGGCACATGAATTTTTAGGTCATGCATGGCGTGATGAATACGGTGCAGGCCGCACCACAGCGGCAGAACAATCATCAGGAACAGAAACGCACGGCCGATAAAGCTCTGTGCAAAGGCCAGCACGCGCTCGTAGCTGAATGCGTCATGTGGTGCCAGACCGAGCGGCAGTAAAATGCCGACCAGCAGGACAACGACTGGCGCGATAATCGCCCCCCACATGCCACCTGCGCCAAACAGCCCCCAAAAAACGGGCTCGTCCGAACGTTTTGGATTTGGATTGATCATAGTGGTCTCCTTACCAGAACAGTGCGACAAACAGGATGACGACGGTGACGACAATCGTCACTCCCCACAGCCCTTTAATAACCGGCTCTGGCCCCATTTTTTCGCCTTTAACGATAATGTTCGCCGCTTTTGGCGCCAGTTCGAACCAGGTTTTGGTATGCAGCAACGCTGCCGCCAGGGTTATCAGATTCAGAATGACCACAATCGGGTTTTGCAGAAAACCGACATATCCGGCCCAGGATTCGGCGCCATGCTTCAGGGCGAACAGCCCGTAAATCAATACGATGCTAAACCAGACCGTCGGAACTGCGGTGCCTTCCCGAATCATATAGAAGCGATAAAAGGGCAGTTTCTTCCACCACGTCGCGGTCATTGGCTGCACGTAGGGTTTGCGTTTAGTTGTCATGATGCACTCCTTAGCGTGGTTTCAGGGTGGCGATAAGAAAGTCTTTCGAGCTTTCCACTTTGCCCTGCTGAATGGCGGCGGCCGGGTCGACGTGCTTCGGACAGACTTCCGAGCAATAACCGACAAAAGTACAACTCCAGACGCCATTCTTGCCGTTCAGTTGCGCCATGCGCTCCTTTTTGCCGTGATCGCGGCTGTCTTCGTTATAACGATGTGCCAGAGTAATGGCCGCTGGACCAATAAACTCTTTATTAAGCCCAAACTGCGGGCAGGCGGCGTAGCACAGACCACAGTTGATGCAGCCGGAGAACTGATGGTATTTCGCCATCTGCGCCGGAGTCTGCTTGTTAGGGCCCTGTTCCGGCGTGCGCGGATTGCCAATGATATAGGGCTTAATTGCTTCCAGACTTTCGATAAAGTGGGTCATATCGACCACCAAATCGCGCTCAATCGGGAAGTTCGCCAACGCTTCGACTTTCAGGCCATTCACGTATTCGCGCAGGAAGGTTTTACAGGCCAGTTTCGGCACCTTATTCACCATCATGCCGCAGGAGCCGCAAATCGCCATTCGGCAAGACCAGCGATAACTCAGGTCTGGCGCGAGGTTATCTTTGATGTAACCGAGTGCGTCGAGTAGCGACGTTTGCTCGTCATAAGGCACGTCATAAAACGCGCTGTGCGGGGCCGTGTCCACTTCCGGGTTGTAGCGCACGATCTCGATTTTCAGGTTTTTCATCTCAGCCATTTGCCGTCTCCTTCTTCTCGGCTGCTTCCGCTTCTGCCCCATAAACGCGTTTCGCTGGTGGCAGGGTGGTGATTTTCACATCGCTATAGTCGAGGCGTGTCGTGCCATCGGCATCGCGGAAAGCGAGGGTGTGCTTGAGGAAGTTAACGTCATCACGCTCGGTGCAGCCTTCATCCAAACGCTGATGTGCGCCACGAGACTCTTTACGTGCGAGGGCAGAATGCGCCATACACTCGGCGACATTCAGGCCATGACCCAGTTCGATGGTATAAAGCAAGTCGGTGTTGAACACGCTCGAGGTATCGGTAATACGCACGCGCTTAAAGCGTTCCTGCAATTCCGCCAGCTTATCGATGGTTTTCTGCATCAGCTCCGGCGTACGGTAGATACCACAGCCTTCTTCCATCGACAGACCCATTTCATCGCGGATTTTCGCCCAGTTCTCGTTGCCTTCCTGGTTAACCAGCGCTTTCAGGCGTTTTTCGACATCAACAACCTGAGCATCCAGCGCTGCGCTGTTGGCAACACCTGCGGTTGACGCTCGTTCCATGGCGCGTTCACCGGCCATGCGACCAAACACCACCAGTTCAGCCAGTGAGTTGGAGCCCAGGCGGTTTGCGCCGTGCAGGCCAACAGAGGAACATTCCCCGACGGCGAACAGGCCCTTGATACGGCTTTCACACTGCTGATCGGTTTCAATGCCGCCCATGGTGTAGTGTGCGGTTGGACGAACCGGGATCGGTTCTTTCACCGGGTCGACGCCCACGTAGGCTTTTGCCAGTTCGCAAATGAACGGCAAACGTTCGAGCAGTTTCTTCTCACCGAGGTGACGCAGGTCGAGATAGACCACGTCGCCACGCGGCGTCGGGATGGTGTTACCTTTACGCCATTCGTGCCAGAACGCCTGCGACACTTTGTCACGAGGGCCCAGCTCCATATATTTGTTCTTCGGCTCACCAAGCGGTGTTTCCGGACCCATGCCGTAATCCTGCAAATAGCGATAACCGTCTTTATTCACCAGAATACCGCCTTCACCGCGACAGCCTTCGGTCATCAGAATGCCGGAGCCGGGCAGGCCAGTCGGGTGATACTGAACGAATTCCATATCACGCAGCGGTACGCCGTGGCTTAGCGCCATGCCCATACCATCGCCAGTGACGATGCCGCCGTTGGTGTTGTAGCGATACACACGCCCGGCACCGCCGGTTGCCATCACCACCGCATTGGCGCGGATCTGCATCAGCGTGCCTTCCATCATATTCATGGCCACAAGACCGCGCGCCTGACCGTCATCGACCAGAATATCCAGCACAAAGTGCTCGTCAAAACGTTGAATTTGCGGGAATTGCAGGGAAGTCTGGAACAGGGTGTGCAGCATATGGAAGCCGGTTTTATCGGCGGCGAACCAGGTACGTTCGATTTTCATTCCACCGAAGCGACGCACGTTCACCGATCCGTCTTCACGGCGGCTCCACGGACAACCCCATTGCTCGAGCTGAGTCATTTCGGTGGGGCAGTGGTGAACGAAGTAATCGACGACATCCTGCTCGCAGAGCCAGTCGCCCCCGGCTACGGTATCGTGGAAATGGTACTCAAAGCTGTCATGATCCTGGGCAACCGCTGCGGAACCGCCTTCGGCGGCAACGGTGTGACTGCGCATAGGATAGACTTTTGAAATCAGTGCGATTTTAGCGTTGGGATTGGCTTGCGCTGCGGCAATGGCCGCTCGTAATCCCGCCCCGCCAGCGCCTATAACGACCAGATCGGCATGAAAGGTGTGCACGACATTCCTCCAGAATTGTTGTTATTTCGCAACACGCCTTACCAAAGGTAGTTCACTGAGACGGTACGGCCATTGCGAAAGCGTTACCACTGCTCCTTTATGGGTATCGCAGTATATCCGCAAGGATGTGAGGGAAATTTGACGCGTTCGATTTTTTTGCTGATCCGTCCGATGATTTATCATCGAAATTGATAGAGTGCGTCACGAAATCCCGTTTACGCTGTGAACAGGCGATTTCAGGGTGCAAAATTTGTCTCGTGCAACGCTTGCGGGTAGACTCCGTGCCTTTGTTTGTCTTCGGAGAGTTTTACCATGAGCGAAACGGCCACCTGGCAGCCGAGCGCCTCCATCCCCAATCTGTTAAAACGCGCGGCTATCATGACGGAAATCCGTCGCTTCTTTACCGACCGCGGCGTGCTGGAGGTGGAAACGCCGTGCATGAGTCAGGCGACGGTAACGGATATCCATCTGGTGCCGTTTGAGACGCGTTTCGTCGGCCCTGGCCATTCTCAGGGAATCAATCTCTTCATGATGACCAGCCCGGAATACCACATGAAGCGCCTGCTGGCTGCTGGCTGTGGCCCGGTGTTCCAGTTGTGCCGAAGTTTCCGTAACGAAGAGATGGGGCGTCATCACAATCCGGAATTCACCATGCTGGAGTGGTATCGTCCGCATTACGACATGTATCGCCTGATCAACGAAGTCGATGATTTACTGCAACAGGTGCTGGAATGCCAGCCTGCGGAAAGTCTCTCTTATCAGCAGGCGTTTCAGCGTCATCTGGAAATCGATCCGCTGTCGGCGGATAAAACGCAGCTGCGTGAAGTGGCGGCGAAACTCGATCTGAGCAACATCGCCGACACCGAAGAAGATCGCGATACGCTGCTTCAACTGCTGTTTGCAATGGGCGTCGAGCCGCATATCGGTAAAGACCGCCCGACGTTTGTTTACCACTTCCCGGCAAGTCAGGCGTCACTGGCACAAATCAGTACCGAAGATCACCGCGTAGCGGAACGCTTCGAGGTGTATTACAAAGGGATTGAACTGGCGAATGGTTTCCACGAACTGACCGATGCGCGCGAACAGCAGCAACGTTTCGAACAGGATAACCGCAAACGCGCCGCGCGCGACTTGCCGCAACAACCTATCGACGTCAATCTGTTGGAAGCACTGAAAGCAGGGCTGCCGGACAGCTCCGGTGTCGCACTGGGTGTCGACCGCCTGGTGATGCTGGCGTTAGGCGCTGAAAGCATCGGCGATGTAATGGCCTTTACGGTCGATAGAGCGTAGTAGCCTCTTCGCCCTCTTCTGTCGGGGAGAGGGCGAGGCCGAACGCTTGAACTTACAAACTTCCCGCCGGGCGGCTACGCCCCGTTGATGTCAGTGTCCTTCCCATTTTTCGTGCGTCCATCGTTTCTAAACGCATCTGGAACGGTGGGAATGGCATATCGATGCCGTGCTCGCGGAAACCAGCCAGAATCAACTGGTGAATTTCATGACGCAGCGGCATACGGTGCCCCATTTCGGCGGCGTAGATACGCAGCTCGAAAATCTGAATGCCCTGCTGCAAATCCACCAGGAACACTTCCGGTGCCGGATTGTCGATAACCAGCGAGCAGCGTTCTGCGGCCGTCATCAGAATCTGTGTCACTTCTTCGCTGTTGGCATCTGACGGGGCTGGAACGGTCAATACCACACGGGTAACGGAATCCGACAGTGACCAGTTGATAAACTGCTCAGTGATAAACGCCTTGTTCGGCACGATGATCTCTTTGCGATCCCAGTCGCTGATCGTTGTGGCGCGGGTGTTGATCTTCGTGACGCTCCCCGTCAAATCGCGGATCGTCACGGTATCGCCAATACGGATCGGTTTTTCAAACAGGATGATCAGGCCAGAAATGAAGTTGGCGAAGATCTCCTGTAAGCCAAAACCGAGACCGACCCCGAGGGCGGCGACCAGCCACTGCAATTTCGCCCACTCAATTCCAATCATCGAGAAGCCCACCAGGCTGCCAATCAGCATCAATAAATATTTGGTGATGGTGGTGATGGCATAGCCGGTTCCCGGCGTCAGGCTGAGGTGTTGCAGCACCGCCAGTTCAAGCAGAGCAGGCAGATTACGCACTAATTGCGTGGTGACGATAAACACCAGAATGGCGATAAGTACGGCCCCGAGCGTAATCGGTTCAAGGCTTTCGACTCCTTGCACCGTCGAGGTAACATCCCACAGCGAGATGTTTTCGAGGAAGCCAAATGCCGAGTGAATTTCTGACCACAGCACAATCACCGACACCAGCGCGATCAGCATCAAAATGGAACGCACCAACCGCAGCGACTGTGCGCTGAGGGTGTCGAGATCCACTTCGCTGAGATCCACTTCCGGCGAACCTTCAAGCGTGGTGTTGTGATGCGGTTCTTCTTCGCCTCGCGCACGCTGGGCCAACATTTCTGCACGACGATGCTTGGCACGATCAAAGGCGATACGACGGCGCTGGATCAGCATCCAGCGACGGATCACGTGATAAATTACCAGCAACAGGAACCAGATGGCGACAGAGGTTTCCAGACGCGCCAACAACGCTTCAGCCGTTGCCAGATAACCGATTAAAGCTGCCAGAATAGCAACCAGCGGCGCACCCATCATCAGGTTCCACAACATCCGGTTGAGCATGTTGTCACCGCTGCCCTCTTTATCGAGGTACAGCGGGATCCCGGCGCGTTTCAGGCTCAGTGTCACGATTGCCAGCGCGCCACAGATCAGCACGAAGCAGAGTCTGCCCAGGGATGAGATGAATTCGCGGTCACGAAGATTGTCGAACATAAACAGCGCCATAATCAGTGGCACGATAAGCCCGATACTCATTAAGTAATAGCGCATTGCCCGCGCGACACGAGTATGCGGCCAGCCGAAATGCGCGATGAACAGGCCATTTGGGCGGGCGAAGGCGGCGCAAATCATCACCACCCACAGCAGCGGTACGGTGGCGGTAACGCCGTTGCCAATAGCCACTGCTCGCGGGTACGGCCAGGCTTCCTGTAAGCCATAACCGAGGGTCATCCACAGCACCGGCAGCGGCGAGGCGACCAGAATCGACCAGAAGACCGTACGCAGCGTGAGCCAAAAGTGATCCTGTGTCACTTTGCCCACCCGGTTGCTGGAACGCTCCAGGAAGCGCGTGAAGTGCTTGCGCGAGCTGATGCTGAAACCGACCAGAATCAGTGCGGCGAACAATGGGATGAGCGTCTCTTTGCTGGTCAGCATCATTACCGAGGCTTTGCCGAGCTGGCTAAAGGTGTCGAGTGAAATCAGGCGATGCAGATCTCGCGCGATTTCCAGTGGCCACGCGAAGCCAATCGCGCTGACATCAGACGTCCAGAACAGGTAGCGGTGGGTGGCTTCGTTAATTTCTTTGAGCGCATCTTCTAACTGACTATTGGTGACTTTCAGTTTAGTGAGTTCAAGGATCAACGTATCGCCGCCTTGTAGCAGCGAACCCAATAATTCGCGCTGAGTGCGCAGTTGAGCTTCCAGAATACGTGATTCAGTGGCGGTGAGCGGCTTCCCATTGGCCTGTTTCACTGGTTTGTCACTCAGCATCTTTTCGTATTTCAACCGATGAACGCGTAGCTGCGCCATTTCGGTATCCAACTGCTGCGGTTTCGGCATTTCGGGAAGGCGCGAAACCTGATCACGCAGCGTTTCGCCCAACAAATTAGACGAGCCCAGCCACTGCGATTGCTCGCGAAGAGTATTCAGCGCCTGACGCACCTGTAATGTCTGGTTAGTGGCCTGCCGCTGCTGCGAAGCTACCAGGTCCATACGTTGCGCCTGTTGGTTTAGCGCCTGCGAGAGCTCACGGTTGCGGGTGAATTGCTCAACGATTTCCGGCGGCAGATCGGCATTGTTTTCGGCTAATAATTCGGTGCTTTCCAGTGCTTTTTCAGCTTCACGCTGGCGCTGGCTGTTGAGCTGATTACGCAACGCCTGAAGGTAAGCATCCAGTTGTTCACTTTGTTTTTGTGCAAGTTCCGAGCGCATACGCGCCAGTTCCTGACGATTGTTGGCAGAAAGCTGCGCCAATTCGAGCTCATCGACCAGCGCTTTCAGTTTGGCGGATTCTGCCTGCAAACTCAGGTTTTGCGCTTGCGCTCCCTTGCCGGAGGCTGTGCCAACCCGGCGCTCAACATCATTGAGCTGGCGGCGCGCATCAGTTTGTTGCTGCGGCAACTGGCTAAGCGAATCGGCAATTTCCCGTGCGCGTTCCTGCTCTTGCTGAGCCTGGCGGCTTTTCTCCACCAGTTGGCTGCTGACCTGCAGGATTTCCTGATTCAGTGCATCGGTGGTGAGTCCCTCCGGCACTGGACGCGGTTCATCGCTCTGTTTAGCCAGTTGCGAACGGAGCGTTTGGGAAAGTTTGGGGAAGTTATCAATGGATTGTTGATACTGCTGAGCGCGCTCAAGCGAACCTTTACGTTCTTCGAGCGCATTCAGCGCGGACTGGAGCGCCGCGACGGTTTCAGGCTGAGCGGGCTTCGCCGCTTTCGCCTGTTCCAGTTCCTGGGTGATTTGTTTGCTGTCGGGGGCGCTTGCTGCGTACGCCCCCATGCTGAGGCACCAGGCCATCAGAAAAGTGATAATCAGGCGCACGTCAGCGATCCTTCTGGTTAGCCCTGGTCGGTTTTATCGGTAGTCGGTGGGACGATTTCGTCTACGGCTGCAGTGTCATCGACCACAGGTTCGAGAGTTTCTGCCACCGGAGTCACGACTTCAGCTTCCGGGGTGGCAAAAATTTCAGTGGAAACCGCCAGCGGCTCTCCAATTTTTGTTGCCGACAGGCTCGCCAGTTTTTCAGCTAGCTGCACTTTGCCTGGCGCAAACAGGTTAATCACTGTTGATCCGAGTTTGAAACGACCCATTTCCTGGCCTTTCAGCAGTGCAACAGAACCTTCGCTTTCACCCGCAGGCCACGTCCAGCGTTTGATCACGCCTTCACGCGGTGGGGTGATTGTGCCCGCCCAAACGGTTTCAATGCTGCCGACGATGGTCGCGCCGACCAGAATCTGCGCCATTGGGCCAAATTCAGTATCAAACAGACAGATGACGCGTTCGTTACGTGCGAACAGGTTCGGCACGTTCTGCGCGGTCAGATGATTAACGGAGAAAAGGTCACCCGGAACGTAGATCATTTCACGCAGGATGCCGTTGCACGGCATGTGCACACGGTGATAGTCGCGTGGCGACAAATAGGTGGTGACAAAAGAGCCGTTGCGGAAGAGATCCGCCATCAGGTAGTTGCCTGCCAGCAGCGCTTCCAGGCTGTAGTCATGGCCCTTCGCCTGCAAAATCTTGTCGTTATCGATATTACCGAGCTGGCTGATGACGCCGTCTGCAGGCATGACCAGTACGCTTGGGTCGGTATCGAGAGGACGAACGTCATCGCGCAATGGGCGGACGAAGAAATCGTTAAAGGTGCGATAGCTGGCGGTATCTGGCTTCTGCGCCTCTGTCATGTCGACCTTGTAGAATTTGACGAACAGGTCGATGACAAGCTTTGTCAGCCAGCCTGCTCGTTTGCTTGCGCCCCAGCCTGCGAGGCGGGTGAGCCACAGTTTAGGCAGAATGTATTGAAGCGAAAGTTTGAATGAATTTAGCAAGTTAGCCTCCAGGCCAATGGTTATGCCATTCAGGCTCAATTCCGAGCCTATTCAAAAAGGGGCTGATTCTATCGGCGTTCAGCTTAAATGTCAGTTGCCGCTTTCAGAAAAGGTTTTACGCGACTTTACCTCGGACATGCTTTCGAGGATGCGATGATAATTTTCAAAGCGCGTTTCGGCGATTTCACCTTTTTCGACCGCTTCACGAATTGCGCAGCCCGGATCGTTGTCGTGCTTGCAGTCGCGGTATTTGCAGTCGCCTAAGTAGTCGTGGAATTCGACAAAACCGTTGAAGATTTGTTCAGGCTCCAGATGCCAAAGGCCAAATTCACGTACGCCCGGTGAGTCAATCACATCGCCACCGTGTGGGAAATGGTACAAACGCGAGGCGGTGGTGGTGTGCTGGCCGAGGCCTGAGTTGTCAGAGACATCGTTGGTGAGGATCTCTGTTTGCAGGCCAAGCAGGTTATTTAGCAGGCTGGATTTACCCACGCCAGACTGACCCGCAAAGATGCTAATACGCCCGGTTAGCGCCTCTTCTAATGGTTTCAGACCATCTTTTTTGTGACTCGACACCATCAGTACGGTGTAGCCAATTTTGCGATAGATATCCATCTGCTCATTTACGAACGCAAGGCCTTCGTCATCAAGAAGATCGATTTTATTCAGAACGAGAAGCGGCTCAACGTCGAGTGTTTCGCAGGCAACAAGATAACGGTCGATAATGTTCAGCGAGAGCTCAGGCAGAATGGCAGACACGATAACAATCTGGTCGATGTTCGCGGCAATCGGTTTTACACCGTCATAAAAGTCTGGACGCGTCAGTACCGACGTCCGTTCGTGAACGGCTTCCACGATGCCTTTGACGTTAACGCCTTCTGCGGCAGATTTTCCTGGACGCCAGACGACACGGTCACCCGTAACCAGCGAGCGAATGGTGCGGCGAATGTTACAACGGTGGGTCGTGCCTTCGGTGGATTCCACATCGGCATGCATGCCAAAGCGGCTGATAACGATGCCTTCAGCTTTTTCGCCAAACAGGTTGTCATCGAGATCGGGCTTCTCCGAAGTCGTTTTAAGACGGCGCTCGTGGTTGGCTTTCACCCGGCGTTGCTGACCTTTGGAGAGTTTATTTTTACTCAATCGTGCTGACTCCTGGTCGCCCCTGAGGGGCAAAACCTCTATGATACACGCTATTTTATATGAATATAGTCACTGTCACTGTGACGCGAGAAGGATGGAAAATAGCATGAGTGCAAATGAAAACAACCTCATTTGGATCGATCTTGAAATGACTGGCCTCGATCCCGAGCGCGATCGCATTATTGAAATCGCCACGCTCGTGACCGATGCGAACCTGAACATTTTGGCTGAAGGACCGACCCTGGCGGTGCATCAGTCTGATGCTCAACTGGCGCTGATGGATGACTGGAACGTGCGCACGCATACTGGCAGCGGTTTGGTTGAGCGAGTAAAGGCAAGTACGTCTGACGATCGCGCAGCAGAACTTGCGACCATTGAGTTCCTGAAACAGTGGGTGCCGGAAGGTAAATCACCTATCTGCGGCAACAGCATCGGCCAGGATCGCCGTTTCCTCGTTAAGTATATGCCAGAGCTGGAATCCTACTTCCATTATCGTAATCTGGACGTCAGCACGCTGAAAGAGCTGGCGCGTCGCTGGAAACCAGAAATTCTCGATGGCATTAAGAAAGAGGGAACCCATCAGGCGATGGATGACATTCGTGAGTCGGTGGCAGAACTGGCTTATTACCGCGAGAATTTCATTAAGTTGTAAGGGAAATGCCCGGTGGTATTTGCCTGCCGGGCCAATGAATCAGGCATTTGGCGTAAAAATCGGCAATGTGACGAATATTGCAGCACTTGAACTGAATTTCAAAAAAATCGTTTAGAGGGGGGTTGCAGGTGCTTCGAATTCTCGTATAATGCGCCTCCCGTAACGACAGAGAATTACACGTTACGAAGTCACAGATTTGCGGGAATAGCTCAGTTGGTAGAGCACGACCTTGCCAAGGTCGGGGTCGCGAGTTCGAGTCTCGTTTCCCGCTCCAAAATTTGTGCATCAAAGTTGAAAGTATCGCAAGATACAACGCACCACCCAAGCGGGAATAGCTCAGTTGGTAGAGCACGACCTTGCCAAGGTCGGGGTCGCGAGTTCGAGTCTCGTTTCCCGCTCCAAAATTTGTGCATCACAAGTTGAAAGTATCGCAAGATACGACGCACCACCCAAGCGGGAATAGCTCAGTTGGTAGAGCACGACCTTGCCAAGGTCGGGGTCGCGAGTTCGAGTCTCGTTTCCCGCTCCAAATTTCTTCAATCCAATCCTTTTATCCACAGCGTTAAATAACGTTGGGGACGATTTTTATTTTCTCTGACACACTCTTGTAAACAGACTTATCCACAGAACCAGGAAATTGCCTGGAAAATCAAGATGCTTCAATGTGTGAATAGTAACTTTTTAGTTGATTGATTTATAACAATAAAAATAGATTTAAAATTGTTGCTAAGATCGCTTGACGAATTTTGCCCCCTTGAATTTCAATGTGTTTTTATTTTTATTCACACCCTGTGAATGAATCAGGCATCCCGCGGCAGACCCTTTTCGATTACCCTCACCAGACGCTGTTTCTGCGGTAATTGCACTTCTACCACGCAGGCATTCCGCTTCTCAATTTGCTGCGCAACCGCCCAATCTATGTGTTCATCGAGAAGTGGGTGCTCACCTCGACGGCTCCCCAGCGCGTGTAAATTATTTTCGTCCCACGGCGCGTTACCCAATGCGACGGCGATATTACGCAGCCAGCGCAAATGACCGATTCGCCTAATCGGCGAACCCTCGGTAACTTTCAGAAAATGCGCTTCGCTCCAGCCAAACAGCTCAATGAGCTCCGGGGCATGCAACGCTTTGCGCGGACTGAAATCCTCTTCATCCGTGAGCTGCGAATAACGGTTCCACGGGCAAATCAACTGACAATCATCACATCCGTAGATGCGATTTCCCATCAACGGCCTGAATTCTTCGGGGATAGCGCCTTCCAGTTCGATGGTCAGATAGGAAATGCAGCGGCGTGCATCGACGGTGTATGGCTCAACGATGGCTCCCGTGGGGCAGATGGTCATGCAGGCGACGCAGCGTCCACAGTTCTCTTCCACTGGTTTATCAATGGGTAACGCCAGGTCTATCAGCAATTCACCGAGGAAAAAGAACGAACCCGCATCACGGCTGAGAATAAGTGAGTGCTTACCTGTCCAGCCAAGCCCGGCTTTTTCGGCTATCGGGCGCTCCAGAACAGGCGCGGAATCGACAAAAGGTCTAAAATTCAGCGAGGCACAATGACCCTGAATTTTTTCGCCAAGCTTTTTAAGGCGGTTACGCAGTAGCTTATGATAATCACGTCCAAGGGCATAACGGCTGACATAACCAAGCGACGGGTTTTTCAGGGTGCTGGCAAACGCCGCGTTAGCAGGCAGATAGTTCATCCGCACGCTGATGACGCGAAGCGTGCCGGGCAGAAGTTCGTGAGGGCGTGCGCGTAGCATGCCGTGGCGCGCCATCCATTCCATTTCGCCATGGTACTGTTTGTCCAGCCATGCCTGCAGTTGCGGTTCGCTGGCACTGAGATCGGTATCGGTGATACCGACGTGCTGAAAGCCCAGCTCGGTGCCCCACTGTTTGATGTCTTGCGCTAATTGATTGAGATTGAGGGGCTGTGACATGACGGACCATACGATGACGAGAAACCCCGCAAGTATACCACACACCATCTGGTCTGCGGATGACCTGCGTCGCGCCGAAAAAGAGGCCGCCGATGCGCTTGGTCTGACGCTCTACGAATTAATGCTGCGCGCAGGAGAAGCGGCTTTTGCTGTCGCGCGCCAAAATTATCCTGCTTCCAGACACTGGCTGATCCTATGCGGACACGGCAATAACGGCGGTGATGGCTACGTAGTAGCGCGTCTGGCGCAGGCGGCAGGTATTGTCGTCACGCTTTTGGCGCAGGATAACGTTAAGCCGTTGCCGGACGAGGCAAGCGAAGCGCGCGATGCGTGGCTAAATGCCGGAGGCGTTATTCATGCTCACGAGAGTGTCTGGCCTGAAGAGATTGACCTGATCATTGATGCGCTACTCGGCACCGGGCTGACTAGCGCACCGCGTGAGCCTGTCGAGTCATTGATTGCTCATGCTAACCGCCATTCCGCGCCCACAGTAGCGCTCGATATTCCTTCCGGATTGCTCGCCCAAACGGGCGCGACGCCAGGCGCGGTGATTCACGCCGCCCATACCATTACGTTTATCGCGCTAAAGCCGGGCTTGCTGACCGGCAAAGCGCGCGATGTGACCGGTGTGCTGCATCATCATGCTTTAGGCCTTGATGCCTGGCTGAATACGCAAACCACACAGCTAATGCGTGTGGATGCCAGCCAATTGTCACAGTGGCTGCCACCGCGTCGCCCGACGTCGCATAAGGGCGATCACGGTAAGCTGGTGATTATCGGCGGCGATCATGGCACGGCGGGCGCGATTCGTATGGCCGGTGAAGCCGCGCTGCGTGCGGGAGCAGGGCTGGTGCGAGTACTCACTCGCGTGGAGAACATCGCCCCCATTGTGACTGCTCGCCCTGAGTTGATGGTGCATGAAGTCACTCCGCAAAGCCTTGATGATGCGCTGGAATGGGCTGATGTGGTGGTCATTGGCCCCGGTCTTGGGCAACAAACCTGGGGCAAACAGGCGCTGCGTAAAGTGGAAAACGTCCGTAAGCCCATGCTTTGGGACGCCGATGCGCTGAACCTTCTGGCAATCAACCCGGATAAACGTCACAATCGCGTATTGACGCCGCATCCCGGTGAGGCCGCCCGATTACTCCATTGCAGCACGGCAGAAATTGAAAGTGATCGCTTACTTTCTGCGCAGCGTCTGGTAAAACGGTATGGCGGTGTCGTCGTGCTAAAAGGCGCAGGAACGATCGTTGCGGATGAAGCGAGTGGTATCGCCATTGTCGATGCCGGAAACGCAGGAATGGCGAGCGGCGGTATGGGTGACGTGTTGTCAGGCATTATTGGCGCGTTGCTAGGCCAGCACCTCTCGCCGTATGATGCTGCCTGTGCCGGTTGTGTGGCGCACGGCGCGGCTGCTGACGTACTGGCCGCGCAATCAGGAACCCGTGGCATGCTTGCCACCGATCTTTTTTCCACGCTTGTGCGTGTTGTTAACCCGGATGTGATTGACGTAAACCATGATAAATCGAGTGATTCCCTTATCCAATGAGCAGGCAACATTAGATCTCGGCAACCAGCTTGCCGGGGCCTGCACAGGCGCGACCGTCATTTATCTCTACGGCGATTTGGGCGCCGGGAAAACCACTTTTAGCCGCGGATTTTTGCAGGCGCTGGGCCATAAAGGCAACGTTAAAAGCCCGACTTATACGCTCGTGGAACCCTACACCCTCGAAAATCTGATGGTGTACCATTTCGATTTATACCGCCTTGCCGATCCCGAGGAGCTTGAATTTATGGGGATCCGCGATTACTTCACTGACAATGCCATTTGCCTGGTGGAATGGCCGCAACAGGGCGCGGGTGTGCTGCCTGAACCGGATGTCGAAATTCACCTGGAATACCAGGATCAAGGGCGAGAGGCGCGCGTGACAGCAGTCTCCTCACTGGGTGAATCTTTACTGGCACACTTAGCCAGTTAACCTGAGGGATGGCGGGATGACGTATCGCGTTAAAAGTGGATGGATTGCTGGCATCATGATGCTGTTTTGCTGGCAGGCAACGGCGGCGAGTTTATCCGATATTCAGGTGTCCAACGGTGATAAACAGGCACGTATCACATTCAGTTTTATGGGTGACCCTGACTATTCCTTCTCGCAGGAAGGCAAGCGCAGCGTGGCACTCGACATCAAACAGACCGGCGTCATCCAGGGATTACCGCTCAATTTCAGTGGTGATAATCTGGTGAAAAGTATTCGCTCCGGTACGCCGAAAGACGCTCAATCTTTACGCCTGGTCGTTGATTTAACCGGCGACGGCAAAACCCGTGCGGTGAAGCAGCAAAGTGGCGGCACTTACACGGTGGTCTTTACCATTAATGCCGATGCGCCACCGCCACCGCCGCCTCCGGTTGTGGCGAAGCGTGTGGAAGCGCCGCCTGTTGCCGTGGCATCACGCCCGGTTGAACCTCCCCGTAATCCCTTTAAAGCGCCAAACGATCGCCTTACTGGCGTGACCAGCAGCAACACGGAAACACGTCCAGCGGCACGTTCTCGCCCGGTCAGCACCAGCGGTGACAAAGTGATTATTGCGATTGATGCAGGCCACGGTGGTCAGGATCCGGGAGCTATAGGTCCTGGCGGCACCAAAGAGAAAAACGTCACCATTTCTATCGCCCGCAAACTGCGCGCGTTGCTAAATAATGACCCGATGTTTAAGGGCGTGCTGACTCGCGACGGGGATTACTTCATTTCTGTAATGGGCCGTTCAGATGTGGCGCGTAAACAGAATGCCAATTTCCTGGTCTCAATTCATGCGGATGCTGCGCCTAACCGTGATGCGACCGGCGCATCGGTGTGGGTGCTTTCCAACCGCCGCGCAAACAGTGAAATGGCGGGCTGGCTTGAACAGCACGAGAAGCAGTCTGAATTGCTCGGCGGGGCGGGCGATGTGCTGGCGAATAGTCAGGCTGACCCGTATCTGAGTCAGGCTGTACTGGATTTACAATTCGGCCATTCTCAGCGTGTCGGGTATGATGTGGCGGTTGATGTGTTAGGCCAGCTCCAGCGCGTCGGCAATATTCATAAACGTCGTCCTGAGCACGCGAGCCTTGGCGTTTTACGCTCGCCGGATATCCCGTCGATTCTGGTTGAAACCGGCTTTATCAGCAACAGTGGCGAAGAGCGCCTGTTGGGCAGTGATGACTATCAGCAGCAGATCGCCGAGGCGATTTTCAACGGACTGCGTAACTACTTTAACGCGCATCCAGTGCAGAGCGGACCGCGCGGTGAGGCCTCACAGACGGCCAGCGCCACAGGCCCTAATGGGACGTTAATCAATTAAGGAGTGCTTCATGCCGATTCAGGTTTTGCCGCCACAGCTTGCGAACCAGATTGCCGCGGGTGAAGTGGTCGAACGCCCTGCGTCGGTAGTGAAAGAGCTGGTTGAAAACAGTCTGGATGCGGGAGCGACCCGCATCGATATCGATATCGAACGCGGCGGGGCGAAGCTCATCCGCATTCGAGATAACGGCTGCGGCATCAAAAAAGACGAACTGGCGCTGGCGCTGGCTCGTCATGCCACCAGTAAAATCGCATCGCTTGATGACCTTGAGGCGATCATTAGCCTTGGTTTTCGCGGCGAAGCACTGGCAAGTATCAGCTCCGTTTCGCGTTTGACGTTAACCTCGCGCATTGCCGAACAGCCGGAAGCCTGGCAGGCGTATGCCGAAGGGCGCGACATGGATGTGACGGTGAAACCCGCGGCGCATCCTGTCGGCACCACCCTTGAAGTGCTGGATTTGTTCTACAACACCCCGGCGCGGCGCAAATTCATGCGCACCGAGAAAACCGAATTTAACCATATCGACGAAGTGATCCGCCGTATCTCGTTGGCGCGTTTTGACGTCACTATCAACCTCAGTCACAACGGCAAAATGGTGCGTCAGTATCGTGCCGTGGCGCAGGACGGGCAGAAAGAACGCCGCCTGGCAGCTATTTGTGGCACACCGTTTGTCGAGCATGCGTTGGCTATCGAATGGCAGCACGGTGATTTAGCGATGCACGGTTGGGTGGCAGATCCGCAGCACTCTAACGGTCAGTTTACTGAAATCCAGTATTGCTACGTCAATGGCCGCATGATGCGTGACCGATTGATTAATCACGCGATTCGCCAGGCTTGTGAAGACAAGTTGGGGGCCGGGGAACAGCCCGCGTTTGTGTTGTATCTGACCATCGACCCGCATCAGGTGGATGTGAATGTGCATCCGGCGAAGCACGAAGTGCGTTTCCATCAGTCGCGACTGGTACATGATTTTATCTATCAGGGCGTAGTGAGCGTACTGCAACAGCAAATCGCCGCGCCACTGGCGCTGGTTGAAGAAGATGAAATGCCGGCCCCGCGCGCACTACCGGAAAACCGGGTAGCCGCCGGGCGTAATCATTTTGCCGAACCTGCTGTTGCACGCGAACCTGTCGCGCCACGCTACGGTTCTGCCTCCGGCGCTTCAACTGCTGGCGAAAGCACACGTACTCAGGTTGGTGCAAACTGGCCGAATGCGCAGCCGGGCTATCAGAAACAGCAGGGCGCGCTGTATAAGCAATTGTTGAATACCCCCGTCGCTGAACACAAAACGAAGGCCGAGCCTGCTGCGGAAAGTCTTGCGGGGCACAGTCATAGCTTTGGTCGGGTGCTGACGATTGTGGCGGGTGACCGCGCACTGCTCGAACGTGACGGCAAATTGAGTGTATTGGCTTTGCCTGTTGCCGAACGCTGGCTGCGTCAGGCGCAACTTTCGCCGGAAAGTACCACTGTTTGCGCGCAACCATTGCTGATCCCGCTGCGCTTAAAAATCTCGGCAGATGAGCAAGCGGCACTCAAAAAGTCCCTGACAGTATTAGGGCAATTAGGCATTGAAATTCAATCAGAAGCGCATCATGTGACGGTGCGAGCGGTGCCTTTACCCTTAAGACAACAAAATTTACAAATCTTGATTCCTGAACTGATAGGCTACCTCGCGCAGCAATCAACCTTCGAGGCAGGAACGCTGGCGCAATGGCTGGCGCGTAACCTCGCAAGTGAACACGCGCAGTGGAATATGGCGCAGGCGATTGCCATGCTGACCGACGTCGAACGTCTGTGTCCACAGTTGGTGAAAGCGCCGCCGGGTGGCCTGTTACAACCTGTTGATTTGAATACGGCGATGAATGCCCTTAAACATGAGTGATGTAACAGAAGCAGGCCTGCCAAAGGCCCTATTTTTGATGGGCCCGACGGCCTCCGGTAAAACCGCGCTAGCCATTGAGTTGCGTAAAGTTTTGCCCGTAGAGTTGATTAGCGTGGATTCTGCCCTCATTTACCGAGGGATGGATATCGGAACCGCGAAACCGGATGCGGCGGAGCTTGCCGCTGCACCGCATCGGTTGCTGGATATTCTCGATCCGGCTCTATCGTATTCCGCAGCGGATTTCCGCCGCGATGCGTTGGCCGAGATGGCAGAGATTACCGCAGCAGGGCGAATCCCGCTGTTGGTGGGTGGTACCATGTTGTATTTCAAGGCATTGTTGGAGGGGTTGTCGCCGTTACCGTCGGCAGATCCGGTCATCAGAGCCAGAATTGAACAACAGGCAGCAGAGCAAGGGTGGAATGCACTGCATCAGCAACTCGTCGAAATCGATCCGGTTGCGGGCGCACGTATTCATCCAAATGATCCGCAAAGACTTTCCCGGGCACTGGAAGTTTTTTTCATTTCGGGTAAAACTTTAACGGAACTGACGCAAACGTCAGGAGAAGCTCTGCCGTATAAGGTGCATCAGTTCGCCATCGCCCCGGCGAGCCGTGAACTGCTCCATCAACGAATTGAGCAGCGTTTTCATCAGATGTTGGCTTCAGGTTTTGAAGCAGAAGTACGGGCGCTTTTTGCCCGTGGTGATTTGCATACGGATATGCCTTCCGTTCGTTGTGTGGGATACCGCCAGATGTGGTCGTACATTGAAGGCGAAATTTCATATGATGAAATGGTTTATAGAGGTATTTGCGCCACGAGACAGTTGGCCAAGCGCCAGGTAACCTGGTTGCGCGGTTGGGATGGCGTTCACTGGTTAGACAGTGAACAACCTGAACAGGCGTTCAACGATATGTTAAAGGTTGTTGGTGCGGGTCTGGACTGAACGTGTAAAATTAAGACGTATCGTGCGCAATTTTTCAGAATCGTAAGGTTCTAAGTACAAGCCCGAAGTTTGTGGGTAACACCCTGAAAACCTGGGTATAACAAGCATATAAGGAAAAGAGAATGGCTAAGGGGCAATCTTTACAAGATCCGTTTCTGAACGCACTGCGTCGGGAACGTGTTCCAGTTTCTATTTATTTGGTGAATGGTATCAAGCTGCAAGGTCAAATTGAGTCTTTCGATCAGTTCGTGATCCTGTTGAAAAACACGGTCAGCCAGATGGTCTATAAGCACGCAATTTCTACGGTAGTTCCGTCTCGTCCGGTCTCTCATCATAGCAATAACGCCGGCGGTACGACTACAGGTAGCAACTACCATCATGGTAGCAACGCGCAGTCTTCATCTGCGCCGCAAGACAGCGAAGAAACCGAATAAGGTTGCTGGCTGTTTTTCCATGTCGGGGAGCCAGATTATCCGGTTCCCCGCTGGTATTTTAGGAGATATTACGCTTGTTTGACCGTTATGACGCCGGTGAGCAGGCGGTGCTGGTACACATCTATTTTACGCAAGACAAAGATATGGAAGACCTTCAGGAGTTCGAATCCCTGGTCTCTTCCGCCGGTGTCGAAGCATTGCAGGTGATTACCGGTAGCCGTAAAGCGCCGCACCCAAAGTATTTTGTTGGTGAAGGTAAGGCTGTCGAAATTGCGGAAGCCGTGAAAGCGACGGGTGCGTCCGTTGTCTTATTCGACCATGCATTAAGTCCGGCCCAGGAGCGAAACCTGGAGCGTTTGTGCGAGTGCAGGGTTATCGATCGTACCGGTCTTATTCTCGATATTTTTGCTCAACGTGCCCGCACCCATGAAGGGAAATTGCAGGTTGAGCTGGCGCAGTTGCGCCATCTGGCTACGCGTCTGGTACGCGGCTGGACCCACCTTGAACGACAGAAAGGCGGAATTGGTTTGCGCGGCCCGGGTGAAACCCAGCTCGAAACTGACCGTCGTTTGCTGCGAAACCGCATCATGCTCATTCTCTCTCGTCTGGCGAGAGTCGAGAAGCAGCGTGAACAGGGACGCCGTTCACGCAAGAAAGCCGATATCCCAACTGTGTCGCTGGTGGGTTACACCAACGCCGGGAAATCGACGCTGTTTAATCAGATTACAGAGGCGCAGGTTTACGCCGCAGACCAACTGTTTGCGACACTTGACCCAACTCTGCGCCGGATTAACGTCGACGATGTGGGCGAAACCGTACTGGCTGATACCGTCGGGTTTATTCGCCATTTGCCAC
Source organism: Scandinavium sp. (assembly GCF_036271055.1). GTDB lineage: Bacteria > Pseudomonadota > Gammaproteobacteria > Enterobacterales > Enterobacteriaceae > Scandinavium. Next base: position 44,573 of record NZ_DATBBJ010000033.1, read on the forward strand.
ATGACTTAGTGGCGGCGTTTAAAGCGACCTTGCAGGAGACGCGTCAGGCGACGCTGCTGTTGCACGTGGTGGATGCTGCGGATGTTCGCTTGCAGGAAAACATTGATGCGGTAAATGTTGTTCTCGATGAAATCGAGGCTGACGACATCCCGTCACTGATGGTGATGAACAAGATCGATATGCTGGACGATTTCGAACCGCGTATCGACAGAGATGATGAAAACAAACCGATTCGGGTCTGGCTTTCTGCTCAGACCGGAGTGGGTGTACCACTGCTTTTCCAGGCTTTAACCGAGCGGCTTTCCGGTGAGGTGGCACAGCACACGCTGCGTTTACCCCCGCAGGAAGGGCGTTTACGAAGCCGGTTTTATCAGCTTCAGGCGATAGAAAAAGAGTGGATGGAGGAGGACGGCAGCGTCGGTTTGGAAATTCGTATGCCGATCGTGGACTGGCGTCGCCTCTGTAAGCAAGAACCTGCGCTGTCAGACTACATCGTCTGACAGACAGTTAGCCTGAAGATTATTCGCCTTTATACCTGGCAATACAGCCAGATACTCTAAATAGTTCGAGTGGCAGGCAGGCGGCAAGGGAGTGAATCTCCAGGAGCTTACTTTAGTAAGTGACTGGGGGGAAGGAGTGCAGCCACGCCCCTGTCGCTTGAAATATGAAGAGTATACACCGCATAACAAATATGGAGCATATACATGGCGTGGAATCAGCCCGGTAATAACGGACAAGACCGCGACCCGTGGGGAAGCAGCAATAATCAAGGCGGCAACTCTGGGGGAAATGGAAACAAAGGTGGTCGCGATCAGGGGCCTCCTGATCTGGATGATATCTTCCGCAAACTGAGCAAAAAGCTCGGTGGCTTGGGTGGCGGTAAAGGTGGTTCAGGCGGTGGCACCAGCTCTTCTCAAGGGCCGCGCGCGCCAATGGGTGGACGCATCGTGGGTATCGCTGCTGCGGCTGTCGTCATCATTTGGGCGGCGAGCGGTTTCTATACCATTAAGGAAGCAGAACGCGGTGTGGTAACGCGCTTTGGTAAATTCAGCCATCTGGTTGAGCCAGGTCTTAACTGGAAGCCAACGTTTGTTGATGAAGTGACTCCGGTGAACGTGGAAGCGGTTCGCGAGCTTGCAGCGTCCGGCGTAATGCTGACGTCTGACGAAAACGTGGTGCGCGTTGAAATGAACGTGCAGTACCGCATTACCGACCCGCAGAAATACCTGTTCAGCGTCACCAGTCCTGATGACAGCCTGCGTCAGGCAACGGACAGTGCCCTGCGTGGTGTTATCGGTAAATACTCCATGGATCGCATCCTGACCGAAGGTCGTACCGTTATTCGTAGCGATACTCAGCGTGAGCTGGAAGAGACCATTAAACCGTACAACATGGGTATCACTCTGCTGGACGTCAACTTCCAGACGGCCCGTCCGCCGGAAGAAGTGAAAGCCGCGTTTGATGATGCCATTGCCGCGCGTGAGAACGAGCAGCAGTACATCCGTGAAGCGGAAGCGTACACCAACGAAGTTCAGCCTCGTGCGAACGGTCAGGCGCAGCGTATTCTCGAAGAAGCGCGTGCATACAAAACCCAGACTGTCCTCGAAGCACAAGGTGAAGTGGCGCGTTTCGCCAAGCTTCTGCCTGAATATAAGGCTGCACCGGAAATTACCCGTGAACGTTTGTATATCGAAACCATGGAGAAAGTGCTGAGCCATACCCGTAAAGTGCTGGTCAACGATAAAGGGGGCAACCTGATGGTTCTGCCGCTCGACCAGATGCTGAAAGGTGGCAGTGCCGCACCTGCAAAAAAGAGTGACAGCAGTGGCGCCGACAGCCTGTTGCGCCTGCCGCCTGCGTCCAGCTCGAGCAGTAGTGCCGGTAGCAGTAGCAGCGCACCGTCTTCAACCGATGACAATATCATGGACCAACGCCGTGCTAATGCGCAGCGTAACGACTACCAGCGTCAGGGGGAATAACGATGCGTAAGTCAGTAATTGCGATAATTATCATCGTGCTGGTGGGTCTCTACACCTCAGTATTCGTGGTGAAAGAGGGCGAGCGCGGTATTACGCTGCGATTTGGTAAAGTCGTTCGTGACGATGAAAATAAACCGCTGGTGTACGCGCCAGGTCTGCACTTCAAAGTGCCGTTTATTGAATCTGTTAAAACGCTGGATGCGCGCATTCAGACTATGGACAACCAGGCCGATCGCTTCGTCACCAAAGAGAAGAAAGATCTGATCGTTGATTCCTACATCAAATGGCGTATCAGCGATTTCAGCCGCTACTATCTGGCAACGGGCGGCGGTGACGTCTCTCAGGCAGAAGTGCTGCTGAAACGTAAGTTCTCTGACCGTCTGCGTTCTGAAATTGGTCGTCTGGATGTGAAAGACATCGTGACCGATTCCCGTGGTCGTCTGACTATCGAAGTGCGCGATGCCCTGAACTCCGGTTCTTCTGGTGCGGATGACGAAGTCGAAACGCCAGCAGCAGACAGCGCTATCGCTGAAGCCGCTGAGCGTGTAGCGGCGGAAACCAACGGTAAAGTGCCTGTTATCAATACCAACAGCATGGCGGCGTTAGGGATTGAAGTGGTTGATGTCCGCATCAAGCAGATCAACCTCCCGGCGGAAGTGTCGGAAGCGATTTACAATCGTATGCGCGCTGAGCGTGAAGCGGTTGCCCGTCGCCACCGTTCACAGGGTCAGGAAGAAGCTGAAAAACTGCGTGCAACAGCGGATTATGAAGTGACTAAAACACTGGCAGAGTCTGAGCGTCAGGGTCGTATCCTGCGCGGTGAAGGTGATGCTGAGGCTGCGAAACTGTTTGCTGATGCATTCAGCCAGGATCCGGATTTCTATGCCTTTATCCGTAGCCTGCGTGCCTATGAGAACAGCTTCCAGAGCAATCAGGATGTGATGGTGCTCAGCCCGGACAGCGATTTCTTCCGCTACATGAAGACGCCGACCAGCGCAACGCGCTAAACTACCCGGCAGTCGCTTTATTGAAAAACCACCGCACTGGCGGTGGTTTTCTTTTATCAGGATAAACCATGAACTCAACAATTTGGCTCGCGCTTGCGCTGGTGTTGGTCCTTGAAGGGCTTGGGCCGATGCTCTATCCGCAGGCGTGGCGCAAAATGGTGGCCGCACTTTCGCAGTTACCGGATCATATTTTACGTCGTTTTGGCGGCGGTCTTGTGGTTGCTGGCGTGGTTATCTACTACATGTTGACAAAAGCGTTGGGTTGACACCCTGTTAGCTTGCCCGGTCGGATTTTGCCTGGAAAAAGTGCTGTATCTCTGAAAAAGCGATGGTAGAATCCTTTTTTAAGCAAACGGTGATTTTGAAAAATGGGTAACAACGTCGTCGTACTGGGCACCCAATGGGGTGACGAAGGTAAAGGGAAGATCGTCGATCTCCTGACTGAACGGGCTAAATATGTTGTACGCTACCAGGGCGGTCACAACGCAGGCCATACTCTCGTAATCAACGGTGAAAAAACCGTCCTCCATCTTATTCCATCAGGCATTCTTCGTGACAACGTGACCAGCATCATCGGTAACGGCGTTGTGCTGTCTCCTGCTGCACTGATGAAAGAGATGAAAGAACTGGAAGACCGTGGGATCCCGGTTCGCGAACGTCTGCTGCTCTCCGAAGCATGCCCGTTGATCCTTGATTATCATGTTGCGCTGGACGTAGCTCGTGAAAAAGCGCGCGGTGCAAAAGCTATCGGCACCACCGGTCGTGGTATCGGCCCTGCTTATGAAGATAAAGTGGCCCGTCGTGGCCTGCGCGTTGGTGACCTGTTCGACAAAGCGACCTTCGCCGACAAACTGAAAGAAGTGATGGAATATCACAACTTCCAGCTGGTGAACTTCTACAAAGCCGAAGCCGTTGATTTCCAGAAAGTGCTGGATGATGTCATGGCGGTTGCTGACATCCTGACCGCTATGGTTGTCGACGTTTCCGAACTGCTGGATCAAGCGCGTAAGCGTGGTGATTTCATCATGTTTGAAGGTGCTCAGGGTACGCTGCTGGACATTGACCACGGTACTTATCCGTACGTGACCTCTTCCAACACCACCGCAGGTGGCGTAGCGACAGGTTCCGGCCTGGGTCCACGTTATGTTGATTACGTACTGGGCATCATCAAAGCCTACTCTACCCGTGTAGGTGCAGGTCCATTCCCAACCGAACTGTTCGATGAAACCGGCGAGTTCCTCTGCAAGCAGGGTAACGAGTTTGGTGCGACCACCGGTCGTCGTCGTCGCTGTGGTTGGCTGGATGCGGTTGCTGTGCGCCGTGCTGTACAGATCAACTCCCTCTCTGGCTTCTGCCTGACCAAACTGGACGTTCTGGATGGTCTTAAAGAAGTGAAAATCTGCGTAGGCTACCGTATGCCTGATGGCCGTGAAGTGACCACCACTCCACTGGCAGCAGACGACTGGGAAGGTATCGAGCCGATTTATGAGTCCATGCCGGGCTGGTCTGAGACCACCTTCGGTGTGAAAGAGCGCAGTGGCTTGCCACAGGCTGCTCTGGACTACGTAAAACGTATCGAAGAACTGACCGGTGTGCCGATTGATATTATTTCAACAGGCCCAGACCGTAGTGAAACCATGATCCTGCGCGACCCGTTCGACGCATAATCATGCCAGGGGCGCAACTCTTGCGCCCCTCTGTTCCCGCTTTCCACCTTCCTCTGCTTAAATTAATTAACCGCTATTTAGCTGGCTGGTTTATCATCAATGGTAATAACACCCCGTTTTTCCCTGCTTTGAGGTTGATGTGCAGTTAACGAGTTTCACCGATTACGGATTGCGTGCGCTAATCTATATGGCATCGCTGCCGGACGGTCGAATGACCAATATCTCTGAGGTGACAGAGGTGTATGGCGTATCCCGTAATCATATGGTTAAAATAATCAACCAGTTAAGCCGTGCAGGTTTCGTAGATGCCGTGCGCGGAAAAAACGGGGGTATTCGTCTGGGCAAACCGGCAAAGGACATTTGTGTTGGCGATGTGGTGCGTGAATTAGAACCTTTAACGCTGGTGAATTGCAGCAGCGAATTTTGCCACATTACGCCCGCCTGCCGTTTGAAACAGGCGCTTTCTAAGGCCGTGAACAGTTTTCTCAAGGAGCTGGATAACTACACACTGGCCGATTTGGTTGAAGAGAATCAACCGCTTTATAAATTATTGCTGGTGGAGTGAACCATCACTTCATTGGAGCTGACAACGGAGGAACCGCTATGTCACACGATCCTTTCAAAGAACGCGAAGCTGAAAAATACGCGAACCCAATCCCTAGCCGGGAATTCATCCTCGAATTCATCACCAAACGCGAAAAACCCGTCAGCCGAGATGAGCTGGCGAATGAGCTGAATATCGAAGGTGAAGAACAGCAGGAAGCCCTGCGTCGCCGCCTGCGCGCCATGGAGCGCGACGGGCAACTCGTTTTCACCCGCCGCCAGTGTTATGCGCTGCCGGAACGTCTTGATTTGCTGAAGGGGAAAGTCATTGGTCATCGCGATGGCTTTGGCTTCCTGCGCGTCGAAGGGCGTAAAGACGATCTCTATCTTTCATCTGAACAGATGAAAATGTGCATGCACGGCGATCTGGTGCTGGCGCAACCGCTGGGTGCCGATCGTAAAGGCCGTCGCGAAGCGCGCATTGTTCGCGTGCTGGAGCCAAGAACCGGGCAGATCGTGGGCCGCTACTTTACCGATGCGGGCATCGGCTTTGTGGTGCCAGACGACAGCCGTCTGAGTTTTGATATTCTCATCCCGGCAGAAGATCTGATGGGCGCGATGATGGGCTTTGTGGTGGTCGTTGAGCTGACTCAACGTCCGACGCGCCGTACCAAAGCCATCGGTAAAATTGTGGAAGTGCTGGGCGATAACATGGGCACCGGCATGGCCGTTGATATGGCGCTGCGTACCCATGACATTCCTTACGTCTGGCCGCCAGAAGTCGAAAAACAGATTGCCAACCTGAAAGAACAGGTGCCGGAAGAAGCAAAAATCGGCCGTGTGGATCTTCGTGATTTACCGCTGGTGACCATCGACGGTGAAGACGCCCGTGACTTTGATGACGCCGTATTCTGTGAGAAGAAACGCGGCGGCGGCTGGCGTTTGTGGGTAGCTATCGCTGACGTCAGTTATTACGTGCGTCCACCGACCGCACTGGATGCCGAAGCCCGCAACCGTGGCACTTCAGTTTACTTCCCGTCGCAGGTTGTGCCGATGCTGCCGGAAGTGCTGTCCAACGGTCTGTGCTCTCTGAACCCGCAGGTCGACAGACTCTGTATGGTCTGTGAAATGACCATTTCGGCTAAAGGCCGCCTGACGAGCTATACATTCTACGAAGCGGTAATGAGTTCTCATGCTCGCCTGACGTACAACAAAGTCTGGCATATTCTGCAAGGCGATCAGGATCTGCGCGAGCAGTACGCCCCGCTGGTGAAGCATATCGAAGAGCTGCACAACCTCTACAAAGTGCTGGATGTCTCCCGCGCGGAGCGTGGTGGGATCTCGTTTGAAAGCGAAGAAGCGAAGTTTATCTTCAACGCCGAGCGTCGCATTGAGCGCATTGAGCAAACCCAGCGCAACGATGCCCATAAGCTTATTGAAGAGTGCATGATCCTCGCCAATATTTCGGCAGCGCGTTTTGTCGAGAAAGAGTCGGAGCCTGCGTTGTTCCGTATTCACGATAAGCCTACCGAAGAAGCGATCACCTCTTTCCGTACAGTCCTTGCGGAACTAGGCCTTGAATTGCCGGGTGGTGCGAAGCCAGAGCCGCGCGATTACGCCGATCTGCTGACCTCCATCGCTGATCGTCCGGATCACGAAATGCTGCAAACTATGCTGCTGCGTTCGATGAAACAGGCGATCTACGATCCAGAAAACCGCGGTCATTTCGGCCTGGCGCTGCAATCTTATGCGCACTTTACCTCCCCGATTCGTCGTTATCCGGACCTGTCGCTTCACCGCGCCATTAAATATCTGCTGGCGAAAGATGAAGGCCATACAGGCAACTCAACGGATACCGGCGGCTGGCACTACACCATGGAAGAGATGCTGCAATTGGGTCAGCACTGTTCCTTGACCGAACGCCGCGCCGACGAAGCGACCCGTGAAGTGTCTGACTGGCTGAAGTGCGACTTCATGCAGGATCAGGTGGGGAATGTCTTCCCGGGCGTTATCGCCAGCGTCACCGGCTTTGGCTTCTTTGTGCGTCTGACCGATCTGTTCATCGACGGTCTGGTGCATGTCTCTTCGCTCGACAATGACTACTATCGTTTCGACCAAATTGGTCAGCGTCTAATTGGCGAATCTGGCGGGCAGACTTACCGTCTGGGCGACCGCGTGGAAGTGCGCGTGGAAGCCGTCAACATGGATGAGCGTAAAATCGACTTCTCGTTGATTTCCAGCGAGCGTGGCCCGCGTAACGTCGGTAAAACCGCACGTGAAAATGCGAAAAAACCGGGTAACGGTAAGTCTGGCAGCAAACGTCGTCAGGCTGGCAAAAAGGTAAACTTTGAGCCGGATAGCGCGTTCCGTGGCGAGAAAGGCCAGGCCAAACAGAAGCCAAAAGCGGCGAAGAAAGAAGCTGCCAGTAAAAAAGCCAAAAAGCCGTCGGAAAAAACGCAGAAAATCGCATCGGCCACCAGGGCTAAACGCGCAACGAAGAAAAACGTAGCCGAGTAATTTTAACCTTCGCCCTCGCTTCTCTCTAAAAAGAGAGGCCGGGGCGAGGGGATTAACGATCAACAATTTACGAGTATATTCATGAGTGAAATGATTTACGGCATCCACGCGGTGCAGGCCCTGTTGGAGCGCGCCCCGGAGCGTTTTCAGGAAGTCTTTATTCTGAAAGGCCGCGAAGATAAACGTCTGATGCCGCTTATCCACGCGCTGGAAGCGCAAGGTGTGGTGATTCAGGTCGCTAACCGCCAGTACCTTGACGAAAAAAGCGAAGGCGCTGTGCATCAGGGGATCATCGCCCGTGTGAAAGAGGGGCGTAAGTATCAGGAAAACGATCTGCCAGACTTGCTCGCTCAGTTCGAGAACCCTTTCCTGCTGATCCTTGATGGCGTTACTGATCCGCATAATCTCGGCGCATGCTTGCGTAGCGCGGATGCCGCGGGTGTTCATGCGGTGATTGTGCCGCGCGATCGTTCCGCGCAACTTAACGCGACGGCGAAAAAAGTCGCCTGCGGAGCCGCTGAAAATGTGCCGCTGATTTCCGTCACCAACCTGGCGCGCACCATGCGTCTGTTGCAGGAAGAGAATATCTGGATCGTCGGCACCGCTGGTGAAGCTGACCACACGCTGTATCAGAGCAAAATGACGGGCCGTATGGCGCTGGTAATGGGTGCGGAAGGGGAAGGGATGCGTCGCCTGACCCGTGAGCACTGCGATGAGCTGATCAGCATCCCGATGGCGGGTAGCGTGTCGTCACTGAACGTTTCCGTTGCCACAGGCATCTGTCTGTTCGAAGCGGTACGTCAGCGCGGGTAACATGTTGTGCCGGGTGGCGGCTACGCCTGACCCGGCCTACAAAAGAACGGTCCTGCTGGCCCGGATTCTGTAGGCCTGGCAAGCGAAGCGCCGCCGGGCAATTCAGCGACACTTCACTGGCAACAACCCTCAATTACCGTCTTCTTCCCCCAAGCAAACTGCCCAGCATCCCACGTACAATTTGATTGGTAATCTGTCGCGTTGCGCTTTTCGCCATAGTTTGTACGACACCATCTCGCTTGCCGCCACGCGGCCCGGTCGTGCCAAACAAAATATCTTTCAAGCCGCCAAGAATACCGTCATCAACGTCGGCGGTAGCGCCTTTCACCGGAGGTGCGTTCTGCTGTTCTGTTGTCGCCTGCACGCCTTTTTGTAGTTTCTCGAACGCAGATTCGCGGTCGACGGCATCTTCATACTTGCCATACAGCGACGAATTGTTGATAAGGCCGTTGCGCTCGTCATCGGTTACTGGCCCCATACGCGAACAAGGCGCAATCACCATTGCGCGTTCAACCATCGATGGGCTGCCTTTCTCGTCGAGGAATGACACTAATGCTTCGCCAGTGCCGAGTTCCTGAATTGCTTTTTCGGTGTCGAACGCCGGATTCGCGCGCATGGTCTGCGCCGCTGTTTTCACCGCTTTTTGATCTTTTGGGGTAAAGGCGCGCAGCGCATGCTGAACGCGATTACCCAACTGCCCAAGCACGTTATCCGGAATGTCTGACGGGTTCTGCGAAACGAAATAGACGCCCACCGCTTTTGAGCGGATCAGGCGGATCACCTGCTCGATTTTATCAAGTAGCACCTGCGGCGCATCGCTGAACAGCAAATGCGCTTCATCGAAGAAGAACACCAATTTCGGTTTATCGAGATCACCCGCTTCCGGCAGTTGTTCATACAGCTCTGATAACATCCACAGCAGGCTGGCGGCGTACAGTTTCGGCATTTGGTAGAGCTTTTCGGCGCTCAGAATGTTGATAACCCCTTTGCCATTGCTGTCGGTGCGCATCCAGTCTTTGATATCGAGCATCGGCTCGCCGAAGAAATGCTCCGCGCCTTGTTGTTCGAGCGTTAACAGCCCACGCTGAATGGCACCCACGGACGCCCCGCTAATGTTGCCGTACTGATTTTGGAACGATTTGGCGTTATCACCGATGTATTGGGTAATGGCACGCAGGTCTTTGAAATCGAGTAACAGCAGCCCCTGATCGTCAGCGATACGGAAAATGATGTTCAGTACGCCCGACTGTACGTCGTTCAGATTGAGCAAGCGCGCGAGCAACAGTGGACCGAGGTCAGAGACAGTCGCACGAACCGGATGCCCTTTCTCGCCAAAAATATCCCACACCACCACCGGATTGCTATGCGGCTGCCAGTCGGTCACGCCGATTTTTTTCAGCCGCTCCATTAATTTTTCAGAAGCCTGACCTTCCTGTGCCACGCCGGTTAAGTCACCTTTCACATCAGCCATAAAGACGGGCACGCCAATTTCCGAAAACGACTCCGCCATTTTTTGCAGGGTCACTGTTTTCCCTGTCCCTGTCGCGCCAGTGATCAGTCCGTGGCGGTTGGCCATTCCGGGCAGTAAAGAGAGTTGTTGATCCGTTGTTCGGGCAATTAGCAAAGGTGAGCTCATGATGTTTCCTCCGTTTCTCATGCGTCGAGTATAGGTCAAAGCCGCAGAAATTATGCTCAGGCAATTCTGGTCTTTGCGGCGTAACACGCAGCGCCGACTATGCTTTGCATACCTGTTTCAAAAGAGTGGAAGGTAATGTCCAGATTCTTCTTTAATGACCGCAAACAGCTGGTCAACGATGCCATTGAAGGCATAGTCTTATCCGCGCCGCACGGCAATCTGGTGCGTTTGGATATCGACCCGGCGATTCGTATCATTGCGCGGGGCGATTGGGATAAAAGTCGAGTGGCGGTGATTTCAGGCGGCGGCTCCGGTCATGAACCCGCGCACGCCGGGTTTGTTGGCAAAGGCATGCTCACCGCAGCGGTGTGTGGCGACTTGTTCGCGTCGCCGAGCGTAGACGCCGTTCTCAACGCTATTGTGGCAGTGACAGGCGATCGCGGCTGCCTGCTGATTGTCAAAAACTACACCGGAGACCGTCTGAACTTCGGTCTGGCAGCGGAAAAAGCCAAACGTCATGGCCTGAAAGTCGAGATGGTGATCGTCGCCGACGACATTGCGCTGCCGGATAACAAACAGCCGCGCGGTATTGCGGGCACGGCGCTGGTGCACAAGATAGCGGGCCATGCAGCAGAACAAGGTAAAACCCTCAGCGAAGTACGCAGTATCGCGCAGCATGCGTGCGACAGTGTGTTCAGTCTTGGCGTGGCGATGGAAAGTTGTAATCTGCCGGGCAGCGATGAAGAAGAAGGGCGGATCAAGCCCGGTCACGTGGAACTTGGATTGGGTATTCACGGCGAGCCGGGAGCGTCGGTGGTCGAGAGCCACAACAGCAAGTCGATTATCGACACCCTGGTAAAGCCGTTGCAACAGAAAGTGGGCGACGCGAAGGTGGCGGTGCTAATCAACAACCTCGGCGGCGTGTCGGCGCTGGAGATGGCGCTGCTGACCAAAGAACTGGCGCATTCGGCGCTGAAAGATCAGATAAGTTGGTTGATTGGTCCTGCCGCGCTGGTCAGCTCGCTCGACATGAAAGGTTTTTCGCTCTCCGTTCTCAAGCTGACTCCAGCGTTTGAGCTGGCGTTACAGGCCGAAGTGGAAACCATTGGCTGGCAGAAGCCTGTTGCTTTTGCGCCATTGAAAACCGAAGCGCACGGTAAAATCCAGGACAATCTGGAGATTACGCCGTCTGACAATTCGCACGCGAAAGCGGTTCTGGCTGCCGCGACTCAAACGCTTATCGATCTCGAAAATCACCTCAACGCGCTGGATGCGAAAGTGGGTGATGGTGATACGGGATCGACCTTTGCCGAAGGAGCAAGGGACATTGCCCGTTTGCTGAAAGAGGGCAAACTGCCGCTGAACGATAGCGCGCTACTTTTGCAGTTGATTGGTGAACGGCTAGCAACGGTGATGGGTGGGTCGAGCGGCGTGCTGATGTCTATCTTCTTTACCGCAGCCGGGCAAGCGCTCCATGACGGTAAAAAACTGCCGGATGCGCTATTGAGCGGTTTGCTGCAGATGAAGCATTACGGTGGCGCCGATCTTGGTGATCGCACTCTGATCGACTCTCTACAACCAGCGCTAGAAGCGCTGCGCGATCAAGGACCACAAGCCGCCGTTAATGCTGCCAAAACCGGGGCTGAAAGTACGGCAAGAATGCAGAAAGCGGGGGCGGGGCGTTCGTCCTATGTCAATAAAGAAAATCTTGAAGGTGTGACCGATCCAGGTGCTGTAGCCATCGCTGAAGTGTTTGCGGCGGTGGAGGGGTTGCCGAACGCGTAATTGCCTGAGGGGCGTGGTAGGCCGGGCAAACTACGCGCCGCCCGGCATTTTTCTGCTGGTCTAATGCCGGATGGCGTGAACGCTTATCCGGCTTACGATAATCACCGTTCGGTTTTCTGGGTCCACCAAATGGCTTCAAACGGGCGCAGCGTCATCGTGCCCGGTTTGTCTTGCGGCTGTGGGTAGTTGCTTATCGCCACTTCCCACTCGCCTTCCATCGCTTCCAGCTCACAGTGTTGCTGATCCCGGCTGAGATTTGCGATCACCAACAACTGCTGGCCTTGCCACTCACGGCGATAGCACCATAGCGACGGATGCTCCGGCAGCAGATCGAGATAATTACCCCATATCAGCAGCGGCTCTGCTTTACGCAGAGCAATAAGCTGCTGATAGGTGTAAAACACGGAATCACGATCTTTCAATGCTACGTCGGCGTTGATCTGCTGCACGTTATCGCCGAGGCCAATCCACGGTTCGCCGGTCGTGAAACCGCCGTGTTTTTCAGCGTTCCATTGCATCGGCGTGCGGCTATTGTCACGAGATTTACTGGCAAGGATCGCCAAAAGCTCGTCGGCATCACGGCCCTGTGAGCGCAATTCGGCGTACATGTTGTGACTTTCCACATCGCGATAATCGGTGATCTTTGCGAAATGCGGATTGGTCATGCCTATTTCTTCGCCCTGATAGATGTACGGCGTGCCCTGCATGCCGTGCAAAACCATTGCCAGCATTTTTGCCGCCGGAACGTGGTATTTGCCCTCGTCACCAAAGCGCGAAACGATGCGCGGCTGATCGTGGTTACACCAGAACAGCGCGTTCCACGCCACGTTGTGCATCCCTTGCTGCCAGTGGCTGAACAGTGCTTTCAACGCCACATAATCCGGTTTGGCGAGCGTCCATTTTTCTCCGCCCGGATAATCGACTTTCAGATGATGGAAGTTAAAGGTCATCGACAGTTCGTTGCCATCGAGCGAGGCGTATTGCTGACAGTTATCGAGCGTAGTGGAGGACATTTCGCCCACCGTCATCAGGTCACGTGGAATAAACACATCGCGACTCATTTCTTGCAGGAATTCGTGGACGCGTGGGCCATCGGTATAGAAACAACGCCCGTCGCCAATCGGGTCGCTCGGGAAGGTCTGGTCTTTTGAAATCAGGTTCACCACGTCAAGACGCAGGCCATCGACGCCACGATCGGCCCAGAACTCGCAAACCTTTTTCAGCTCTGAACGAACAGCTTCGTTTTCCCAGTTTAAATCCGCCTGCTCAGGAGCGAACAGGTGCAGATAATACTGCTCACTTTCGGCATGCCACTGCCAGGCGTTACCGCCAAATTTAGAACGCCAGTTGTTCGGCAGTTCGCCCGATTTGCCGTCGCGCCAGATGTAAAACTGACGATAAGGGCTGTCTGGATTGAGTGATTCACGGAACCACGGATGCTGTGTGGATGTGTGGTTGAGCACCATATCCAGCACGATGCGGATACCACGAGCTTTAGCTTCGGCCACCAGTTCGTCGAAATCGTCCAGCGTGCCGTAGGCCGGGTCGATGGCGGTGTAATGCGCCACGTCGTAGCCGTTATCCACCTGCGGAGAAACATAAAACGGCGTGAGCCAGATAGCGTCGATACCGAGGGTTTTCAGGTAATCCAGGCGCAGGGTTACGCCGCGTAAATCCCCCGTGCCGCTACCGGTGGTGTCCTGAAAACTTTTTGGATAGATCTGGTAGATGACGCCGTTTTGCCACCAGTGGGGAAGGTTGTTCATAAGACTTTCCTGGTTAAAACTGAGAGGGGCGCAAATGCGCCCCAAAAGGAGTTAGACAATCTGTAGCGTGCCCTGACGGAACTTACGCTGGTACATCGCGGTAGTGAGGATTATCGGTACGATAACGGCAATCGCCATCGCCAGCGCATACACCGACCAGAATTTGGGCTGGATGGAGAGAATACCCGGCAGGCCGCCAACGCCGATGCCGTTCGCCATCACACCGTTCAAACCACAAAGCAGACCCGCCAGACCGGAGCCAATCATCGCGCACAGCATCGGGAAGCGGTATTTCAGGTTGATGCCGTACATCGCGGGTTCAGTCACGCCGAGGAAGGCAGAGATGGCCGCAGGTACGGAAATCTCACGCTCATTGTGTTTGCGGCTACAGATAATGATGCCGACTACAGCAGAGGCCTGGGCGATGTTAGACAGTGCAATCAGCGGCCACACTGGCGTACCGCCCATGCTCTGAATCATCTGCATGTCGATGGCAAGGGTCGTCTGATGCACGCCGGTAATGACCAGTGGCGCATACAGGAAGCCAAACAGCGCGGCCCCTACTGGCGCGAAGCTACCAGTCATCAGGTGACGCACCGCGAAGGCCACGCCGTCGCCAATCATACGGCCAAACGGACCGATAAAGGCATGCGCGAGGAGCACCGCAAGAATCAAGGAACAGACCGGAACGACCACCAGATAGAGATAATCCGGCACGATACGTTTGAGACGAATTTCAATCCAGCCGAGCGCCAGACCCGCCAGCAGGGCCGGAATAACCTGCGCCTGATAGCCGACTTTCTCAATCGAGAACAGGCCGAAGTTCCACACTTCCGGGATTTTGCTGCCCAGTTCATAGGCGTTCATCAACTGAGGGGAAACCAGCGTCACGCCGAGCACGATGCCGAGGATCGGTGTGCCGCCCATTTTCTTCACCGCAGACCAGCAGATACCGACCGGCAGATAGAAGAAGATAGCTTCGCCAATTAGCCACAGGAAGTCATACAGGGTTTTCAGCCCCGGATACATCTGCGCCAGGGTCTCGCCGTTACTCATTGGCACGTCGCCAATGACGTTGCGAAAGCCGAGGATCAGACCGCCGCTGATCAGTGCAGGCAGCAGCGGGAAGAAGATCTCCGCAAAATGCGAGATCATCTGCTCGTGCCATTTCATGTTCTGACGTGCCGCCAGTTTGGCCTGTTCTTTATCAGCCGATGCCTGACCGGTGCTGGCGATCAGCACTTTGTAGTAATCGTCCACTTCGGTGCCGATCACTACCTGGAACTGTCCGGCGTTGGTGAAGCAGCCTTTGACCATCGGTAATTCTTCGATGGCTTTCGGGCTGGCCTTCGTCGGATCGTTCAGCACGAAACGCAGGCGGGTAATGCAGTGGCTGACGGTAGCGATATTCTCGCGACCGCCAACCAGCTCGATCAATTTATCGATATCCTGTTGTCTGACTTTGCTCATCATGAAGCCTCATGACTGTAGGGGAAGAGGAGTGTGATTAACTGAACGCAAGCCTATCCGTTTCGCTTAATGGGTAAAATGGGAACGTTCCCGAAATCAGGCGAGGATCACAATAATTCGTGTTTAACGGGCATTAAGGATCAAGTGAGGGCGGCGGGAATAACCAACTGCTGCGGTTCGATGCGACCGTTGATTTGCTCGATCAATTGATGTGCAGCCTGACGGCCCGCTTCGCCATAACCGGGGTCGACGGTGACAATTTCCGGGTGCAGGAATTTCATCAGCGGCGTATTGCCTACGCTCGCGAGCTGTAGCGAGTCGTTACGTTGCTCTTGCAGATATTTGCTGGCGCCAAGCGCCAACGTATCGGTGGCGCACACCAGCGCGGTGGTTTCGCTGTGAGTCACGCTGGCGACGGCGTCATAACCTTGTTTCATTGCCAGACCAGGCAAGGCCGCGACCGGGTGAAGTTTGTGTTTTTTGCAGAAAGAAAGATAGGCATCGTGACGGCGTTTGCCGGTAGTGATATCGCTGTGCGGCACGCCAAGATAGCTGATGTGGCGATGGCCTTTGTCATACAGGCGTTGCATCAGCAGGGTGATGGCCCCTTCGTCGTCATAACACACCGAGGCAATGCCTTTGGCATCGCGCGCCAGCATCACCAACGTTTCACGCCATGGCGTAAGCATTGCGTCGGTAATGCCAGTAAAGCCAAACAGCACCACGCCGTCGATATTACGGCGCTGCAACATGCCGAGATGTTCCGCCACTTTCTCCGCTGAGAACTGGCTTTCCATCATGATCGGGTCATAGCCCTGCTCGTAAAACGCCGGGAGCATGGTTTGTACCGCGAGGTTTTCCGACAAGGAATCCAGACGACTCATGATAATCGCCACCACTTTATCGCTTTGACCGCGCATCGCGCGTGCCGAGCGTGAAGGGGAGAAGTCGTGCTGATTCATCACCGCTTCAACCCGTTCGCGGGTGCGCAGGCTGACGCCGCTCTCATTATTCAGGACGCGGGAAACCGTCGAT
Organism: Scandinavium sp.; assembly: GCF_036271055.1. GTDB lineage: Bacteria > Pseudomonadota > Gammaproteobacteria > Enterobacterales > Enterobacteriaceae > Scandinavium. The sequence continues at coordinate 60,791 of NZ_DATBBJ010000033.1, forward strand.
TTCCCGACGCCGCTTAAGCGCGCGATATCTTTGATAGTCAGCCGGTTTTGCATCTTTTTTCCCGAGTCAGCGATGGCGCAGTGATTATAAGTGATCTTGCTCCAGCGTAAACCTGCCCGTCTCGTAAAGTCTGGTATACGTACCGTTTAGTTATCAGCGCGTATGCTACTGGCATTATCGCTACGCAGTGTAGGGTTTACAGCACAAAACGCATGGCGTTTCTTTCACTTACCGGAGGCCGTATGGATCCCGATCCCACTTCCCATCATCGATGGAGTTTGATTTTCTTCCGGTAAGCCAGTCTTTCGCTGCCTTGCCGGACAACGCGTAAGGCAGTGACGTCACTTCTTTGATGTCCCTGTTTTAACTCAATAAGTACCCATCAGGTACGATTTTATCGTGCCTGAAAGTTACCCGCGATCGCCGGACGGCGAGCGCCGAGGGACTCATTATGCTGAAAAATATTACCCGGCAGCTGATCGCACAGCTCAGCCGCCATCTGCCACATCGTCTGGTCAGCCGCGATCCGCTGCTGGATGGCAAAACCGTTTCTACCGCGCCGATCCCGGACTCATTAAGCCAGCAGTGCCTGAACGTGGCGGCGATGGATGAAAATGAAATCTGGCGCGCGTTCAACAGCCACCCGGAAGGGCTGAATGCGCAGGAAGTGGAAGATAACCGAGAACAGCACGGCAGCAACGTTATTCCGGCGCAAAAACCGTCACCGTGGTGGGTGCATCTGTGGCTGTGTTACCGCAACCCGTTTAACCTGCTGCTGACCATTCTCGGCGTGATTTCCTATTCCACGGAAGATCTGTTTGCCGCTGGCGTGATCGCGCTGATGGTGATTATTTCCACCTTACTGAACTTCATCCAGGAAGCGCGCTCCACCAAAGCGGCGGATGCGCTGAAAGCGATGGTCAGCAACACCGCCACGGTGTTGCGGGTGATCAACGATCAGGGCGAAAGCCGCTGGCAGGAGATCCCGATCGATCGTCTGGTGCGCGGTGACATCGTGAAGCTGTCGGCAGGAGACATGATCCCGGCCGATCTGCGCGTGTTCCAGGCGCGCGATCTATTCGTGGCCCAAGCCTCTTTGACCGGCGAATCGCTGCCGGTCGAAAAGGTGGCGCGCACTCGCGAACCCCTGCAAAACAATGCGCTCGAAAGTGACACCCTGTGCTTCATGGGCACCAACGTGGTGAGTGGTTCGGCGCAGGCGATTGTCTTTGCGACGGGCGGTAATACCTGGTTCGGGCAACTGGCCGGGCGCGTCAGCGAACAGGAAAACGAGCCGAACGCGTTCCAGAAAGGCATCAGCCGCGTCAGCATGTTGTTGATCCGCTTTATGCTGGTGATGGCGCCCGTGGTGCTGCTGATTAACGGCTATACCAAAGGCGACTGGTGGGAAGCGGCGCTGTTTGCGCTCTCTGTCGCGGTTGGCCTGACCCCGGAAATGCTGCCGATGATCGTTACCTCGACACTGGCACGCGGGGCGGTGAAGCTGTCGAAACAGAAAGTGATTGTGAAACACCTCGACGCCATTCAGAACTTTGGCGCGATGGACATCCTTTGCACCGACAAAACCGGCACCCTGACACAGGACAAAATCGTGCTGGAAAACCACACCGATGTGTCGGGCAAAAGCAGCGAGCGCGTGCTGCACAACGCCTGGCTCAACAGCCATTACCAGACCGGGCTGAAAAACCTGCTTGATACCGCTGTGCTGGAAGGAGTGGACGAAGAGTCGGCTCGTGGACTGTCTGAACGCTGGCAGAAAATCGACGAGATCCCGTTCGACTTCGAACGCCGCCGCATGTCGGTGGTGGTGGCTGAGCAGGAGAATGTGCATCAGCTCATCTGCAAGGGCGCGTTGCAGGAGATCCTCAACGTCTGTACGCAGGTACGCTACAACGGTGACATCGTACCGCTCGACGAGACCATGCTGCGACGCATCAAACGCGTGACCGATACACTGAATCGTCAGGGCCTGCGCGTCGTGGCGGTGGCGACCAAATACCTGCCTGCGCGTGAAGGGGATTATCAGCGTATCGATGAATCGGATCTGATCCTCGAAGGCTACATCGCGTTCCTCGATCCACCGAAAGAAACCACTGCTCCGGCACTGAAAGCGCTAAGGGCAAGCGGTATCACTGTGAAAATCCTGACCGGCGACAGCGAACTGGTGGCGACGAAAGTGTGTCATGAAGTCGGACTGGACGTGGGCGACGTGGTGATCGGCAGCAATATCGATGCCATGACTGACGACCGCCTGGCGGCGCTGGCAAAACGCACCACGCTGTTTGCGCGTCTGACGCCGATGCATAAAGAACGCATTGTGACGCTGCTGAAACGCGAAGGGCACGTAGTCGGCTTTATGGGTGACGGCATCAACGATGCGCCCGCGCTGCGTGCGGCGGATATCGGTATTTCCGTTGATGGCGCGGTGGATATCGCCCGTGAAGCGGCAGACATCATTCTGCTGGAAAAAAGCCTGATGGTGCTGGAGCAGGGGGTTATTGAAGGCCGTCGGACCTTCGCCAACATGCTGAAATACATCAAAATGACCGCCAGTTCTAACTTCGGTAACGTGTTCAGCGTGCTGGTGGCGAGCGCCTTCTTGCCGTTCCTGCCGATGCTGCCGTTGCACTTACTGATTCAGAACCTGCTGTACGATGTATCCCAGGTAGCGATCCCGTTTGATAACGTTGACGACGAGCAAATTCAGAAGCCGCAGCGCTGGAACCCGTCAGATTTGGGGCGCTTTATGATCTTCTTCGGGCCGATCAGCTCCATTTTCGACATTCTGACCTTCTGCCTGATGTGGTTTGTGTTCCACGCCAACACGCCCGAACACCAGACGCTGTTCCAGTCCGGCTGGTTTGTGGTCGGCCTGTTGTCGCAAACGTTGATTGTGCACATGATCCGTACGCGCCGTATTCCGTTCATTCAGAGCCGTGCCGCGTGGCCTCTGATTGTGATGACGCTGGTGGTGATGGCTGTTGGGATTGCGCTGCCGTTCACACCGCTTGCGACCTATTTGTCACTGCAGCCGCTGCCGCTCTCTTACTTCCCGTGGCTGGTGGCGATTCTGGTCGGTTATATGACGCTGACGCAGCTGGTGAAAGGGTTCTATACCCGTCGGTATGGTTGGCAGTAAGCGTTTCATGCCGGGCGGCGCTTTTGTTTGCCCGGCCTACAATTATTTTGTAGGCCGGTGGCATTTCACTGAATTCTGACAAGTTGTGAGCCATATCGCGCTTCGCGCTTGACCCCCTCAACCCCGCGTGTTACCTCAATGGATTGCTATTTTTTGGCCCGTCTAAAGGAACCCTCATGCTTAAAACTGTGCGTTACAGCTTGTTGACGACTGGATTGTTATTGAGCGGTATTGCCCTGGCAACGCCCGCTGGCGATTTACCGCTGATGCCGTGGCCAGCTCAGGTCGAACGCCCATCGGCGCAAGGTGCGCTGGTGCTGAACAATCAGCTGACCATTAATCTCAGCGGCGATGATTTGGGCGATGCGCTCAACCGTCTGCGCGACCGGATTTCCCGTCAAACCGGCTGGGAAATGATGCCGCAGAGTTCACCGGCTAAAACGCCAACTATCGATATTGTCATTGCCCATAAAGTGCCTGCTGTTCCACGCCCTGACAGCGATGAAACCTACAAGCTGGTGGTCGATGAAACGGGTGTAAAGCTTACCGCCAACACTCGCTTCGGCGCGCTGCACGGAATAGAAACGCTGCTGCAGTTGATTCAGAACGGGCCAGATAACACCGCCATTCCTTATGTCACAATAGAAGATTCCCCGCGCTTCCCATGGCGTGGCGTGCTGCTGGATTCCGCGCGTCACTTCCTGCCGATTGAAGATATCAAGCGTCAGCTCGACGGCATGGCGGCGGCAAAACTCAACGTCTTCCACTGGCATCTAACCGACGATCAGGGCTGGCGCTTTGCCTCCACGCGTTATCCGAAATTGCAGCAGCTTGCCAGCGACGGCAAGTATTACACGGTGGCACAGATGAAAGAGATCGTGCGGTACGCCGCCGATCGCGGCATTCGTGTGGTGCCGGAAATCGACATGCCGGGCCATGCATCGGCGATTGCGGTCGCTTACCCGGAGCTGATGAGCGCGCCGGGGCCGTATGAAATGGAACGTCACTGGGGCGTGCTGAAACCGGTGCTCGATCCGACCAAAGAGGCAACTTATACCTTTGCGGACGCAATGATCGGCGAATTGACGGCGATCTTCCCGGATCCGTATCTGCACATTGGCGGCGATGAAGTCGATGACACGCAGTGGAAAAACAATCCGGCGATCCAGAAATTCATGCAGGAAAACAAGCTGGCCGACAGTCACGCGTTACAGGCGTACTTCAACCGTCGACTGGAAACGATCCTCGAAAAACATCACCGACAGATGGTTGGCTGGGATGAAATTTACCATCCGGACCTGCCGAAAAGCATTCTGATCCAGTCGTGGCAAGGGCAGGATGCGCTCGGTGAAGTGGCGAAAAATGGCTACAAAGGCATTCTCTCCACCGGCTTTTATCTCGATCAGCCGCAAAGTGCTGCCTATCACTATCGCAATGAAATCGTGCCAACGGGCCTGAACGGTATCGACACAATCAGCGATGCCGATAGCGCGCAGAGCTGGACGTTTACCATGCCGCGCCTGAAAGGCAGCGCGGTAGAAGGCACCTTCACGTTGGTTAAGGGTGATCAGGAGTGGCGCGGATTTATTGATTTCAAAGGGAAATCACGCCGTGCTGTGGATGACATCGAATGGATTAGCCCCGATCAGGTGACTTTTACCGTTGATACCTGGATGGGTGAAACGCGTCCGGTGCTGAACATACATGACGACCGGCTTGGCGGGTATTTCCTCGTCGGCAACGTGCGTTATCCGGTGAGCGGCGAGCGACTGGATGACGTGCCAGCGGGTATTCAGCCTGTAGTGCCGGACGAGGCGCAGCAGAAGAATCTTCTCGGCGGTGAAGCGGCGCTTTGGGCAGAAAACATCGTTGCACCTGTGCTGGATATCCGTCTGTGGCCGCGCGGGTTTGTGGTCGCTGAACGGTTGTGGTCGGCGAAAGACGTGAACGATACCGACAATATGTACCAGCGTTTGCAGGCCATTGACAGTTGGTCGACGGTGTCCGTTGGGCTGCAACAGCACTCGCAGCAATTGGTGCAGTTCACGCGTCTGGCGAACGGCGGCAGCACGTTGCCGTTGCAAGTTCTCGCTCAGGCCATTGAACCCGCGCAGTATTACACCCGCCAGCATCTCAAATTCCAGGCCGGAAATTACCATCAGTTTGAACCGTTAAACCGTTTCGCTGACGCGCTTCCTGCCGAAAGCGACACTGTGCGCCATCTTAATGAATGGGCGGAAAACCTGATCAGCGACGCGGAAGATAACGAAAGCGCTGATGCGCTGCGTCACGTCTTTACCCGCTGGCAGAACAATACCGCCGATGTGCTGTTGCTGACCGATGGCAATCATCAACTGACAAGCATGAAACCGGTGGCGTTGCAGGTCGATAAACTGGCGGCGCTGGGGCTGCGTTTAACGGATTTGGTGGCGCGTCAGGGCACGCTCGATGACAAAGAGTACGCGTCGATTCAGACTCAGCTCGATGAAGCGGCGAAAACGCAGGATGAGGTGGTGATTGCGGCGGTGTACCCGTTGGAGACGCTGCTGCGCGCGACGCGGATAGAGTAAAATGTGGTGCCGGGTCAGTGATTTTGTCGGCCCGGCAACCAACATGTCGCCGGGCAATGACGACTAGCGACGAACCGCGATAGCTTCGATTTCGATCTTCACATCTTTCGGCAGACGCGCGACTTCTACGCAAGAACGCGCCGGGAAGGTTGCTTTGTGCTCATTGAAGAACGCTTCGTAAGTGGCGTTAACGGTTGCGAAATCATTCAGATCTTTCACGAAAACGGTAGTTTTCACGATATCACCGACTTTCAGGCCAGCCGCTTCAACAATCGCCTTCACGTTGTCCAGAGACTGACGCGCCTGCGCAGCCACATCTTCCGCTACGGTGCCGGTTTTTGGGCACACTGGAATCTGGCCGGAAGTGATAATCATATTGCCTAAATCCACAGCCTGAACGTAAGGGCCGATGGCTGCTGGTGCATTTTCCGTCGCGATAACTTTGCTCATGATTTCTCCTTTGTGACAGCGGTAGTAGGTTTCATTGGTGCCTGGCCATTATAGGCAGCCTGGTACCTGATACCAACCTCAATTAGTTGGACAACACCACGGTGTGTGAGAACTCTTTTTCGCAGTATTTGCACTTAAGGGCGATGTCGTCGGCGCGCTTTCTCACGCTAAAGCTTGAGGACACGGGTTCCGCGTGGCTGATGCAGTTGCTGTTTGGGCACACCAGCACACTCTCAATACGCTCCGGCAGGCTTGGGCGCGATTTGCCGACCACTTCATAATTATCGATGCGGTTGACCGTGGCGTGCGGGGCATACAGCGACAGCTGGTTTACCTGCGCATCGGTCAGGAATGTATTCTCTATTTTAATCAAATCTTTACGGCCCATCTCACCAGACGGCAAATTCAGGCCGATGGTGATGCGCTGGTCGGTTTCGGTCAGTTTGAACAGTGTCAGCAATTTAAAGCCAATTTGCGCCGGGATATGGTCAATCACCGTGCCACGGTTGATGGCTTCTACCTGCAGTTTATTATCGTGTGTCATCTTTTTTCCCCTTACAGAGCCAAATCGCTGTTCAGAACCAGTGCCAGTAAAGCCTGGCGCGCAAAGATGCCGTTCCCGGCCTGTTGGAAGTACCAGGCGTGCGGTGTTTTATCGACATCGGTGGTGATTTCATCAATGCGCGGCAGCGGGTGTAACACTTTCATGTTGCTGCGCGCGCCTTCCAGATCGGCCGCACGCAGGACGAATTGCGCTTTCACGTTGGCGTATTCGGACGGATCAAGACGCTCTTTCTGCACGCGGGTCATATACAGAATATCCACTTTCGCCATCACCTCTTCGATGGTGCCGTGCAGGCTCCAGGCGATGCCTTTTTCGTCGAGCATATCGAGAATGTACTGCGGCATCGCCAGCGCATCCGGGGCGATAAAGTAGAAACGGTTGCCGTTAAATTTCGCCAGCGCCTGCGTCAGGGAGTGCACGGTGCGGCCATATTTCAGGTCGCCCACCATCGCAATGCTGAGGTTTTCCAGACGGCCCTGCGTTTCCTGAATGGTGAAGAGATCCAGCAGGGTTTGCGTCGGGTGCTGGTTCGCACCATCTCCCGCATTGAGAATTGGAATTCCACCGGAAAATTCCGTTGCCAGACGCGCCGCGCCTTCCTGCGGATGACGCATCACAATCGCGTCAACATAGGTACTGATAACCGAAATGGTATCGGCCAGCGTTTCGCCTTTTTTGCCGAGTGACGTGTTTGCACTGTCGGAGAAGCCGACTACGCTCGCACCCAGACGATGCATCGACGTTTCAAACGACAGGCGCGTGCGGGTTGAGGCTTCAAAGAAGCAGCTGGCGATCACTTTATGCTTCAACAATTCCGGCTGCGGGTGTGCTTTCAGTTTGGCGGCAGTCGCCAGCACCAGTTCAAGGTCTTCGCGGCTGAGATCGTTTATGGAAATGATATGTTTTTGATATAGCGGGTTAGCCATTGTTATCTCCTGACGCCTGGGCAAAAAAAAAGCCCCTTAAAAAGGGGCTCTTGAAATGGGGGATGCAACGGAAGAAAAACGGCAGGCCAGCGCCTGTTTTCAGACGCGGTAAGACAGAATGTCGAACGCAATTGACCATGCTTCCTCCGGGCAAACGGCTGGCATTATACGCAGCTGCGCTTGCGGATCAAGCGATTCGTTCACAGACAGGAAAACGATTGCTTACGGATTTCTGCGCGGGCGCAAATATCCACAAAAAACAGATGGTAGGATGGCGCGTTTGGCGGTATAAAAAATGAAATTGAAACGTTGTTTTATATTAAGGGGTTTTTATGATCGCCGGAAATATTCATCATTTGCATGGCTGGCTGCCGCAGGAATTGCGTCAGGCCATCGAACACGTTAAAGCACACGTCACCGATGCCACGCCGCTTGGAAAACATGACATCGACGGTAACCGCCTGTTTTATCTGATTTCAGAAGACAGCACCGCGCCGTTTGCCGAACGCCGCGCCGAGTATCACGCGCGTTATCTGGACATCCAAATCATTCTGAAAGGCGTGGAAGGCATGACGTTCAGCACGCAGCCTGCGGGTCAACCGGACACCGACTGGCTGGCCGATAAAGACATCGCGTTTCTGCCGGAAGGCGTGCAGGAAAAAACTGTGGTGCTGAGCGAGGGGGATTTCGTGGTGTTCTACCCGGGCGAAGTGCATAAACCGCTCTGTGCCGTCGGCGCGCCAGCTAAAGTGCGCAAAGCCGTGGTGAAGATGTTGGTAGAGTAAATTAATGCCTGATGGCGCTGCGCTTCTCAGACCTACCGTGCGTAGGCCCGCTCAGGCGTAGCGCCGCCGGGCAAAAATCACTGACTCAACGTCGCGACCATCACTGCTTTAATAGTGTGCATCCGGTTTTCAGCTTGATCGAAAACGATACTGGCTTGCGACTCAAATACTTCGTCGGTCACTTCCATTCCGCCGTGCAAACCGTACTCTTCGGCCATTTGTTTACCGAGCGTGGTCTGGTCGTCATGGAAGGCAGGCAAGCAGTGCAGGAACTTCACCTGCGGGTTACCAGTGAGCGCCAGCATGTTTTTATTCACCTGGTAGTCACGTAACAGCCCGATCCGTTCGGCCCATTTTGACTTCGCTTCGCCCATCGACACCCACACATCGGTATAAATAAAATCAGCGCCTTTCACGCCTGAAGCTACGTCTTCGGTAAGGACAATTTCCCCACCATTTTTCTGTGCCAACGCTTTGCATTCTGCGACCAGACTCGCTTCCGGCCAGCAGCTTTGTGGTGCAACCAGACGTAAATTCAGCCCCGTGAGCGCCGCCGCTTCCAGCATAGAGTTACCCATGTTGTTACGTGCATCCCCGGCGTATACCAACGTCATTTCGTTGAACGCTTTGCCCGGTAAATGTTCCTGCATTGTCAGCAAATCGGCCAGTAATTGGGTCGGATGGAATTCATTTGTTAGCCCGTTCCACACCGGAACGCCTGCATATTGCGCCAGTGTTTCCACCACTTCTTGGCCGTGACCACGATACTGAATGCCGTCGTACATCCGGCCCAGTACGCGGGCGGTGTCTTTAATCGATTCTTTGTGCCCAATCTGGCTGCCGCTTGGGCCGAGATACGTCACGCGTGCGCCCTGATCGAATGCGGCAACTTCGAAAGAGCATCGGGTACGGGTCGAGTCTTTTTCGAAGATGAGCGCGATATTTTTTCCGGTCAGTTTGGGTACTTCATTGCCGCTCTTTTTATCGGCTTTAAGCTGCGCCGACAGCGAAAGCAGATGAGCGAGTTGGGCAGGGGTAAAATCCAGTAATTTCAAAAAGTGCTTCTGGTATAACGCAGACATTTTTCCCTCTCATGGCATACGCCACTTATTGAATTAAAATTCAATTTATATGTATGAATATTCATTTGCAACCCCGTTTCACAAATCTTTGTGGTAAAGGTGGAGGCAATGACTGCGGTATGTGAAAATAGAAGTATCTGCCGCACATCATGAGGAACGAGTTATGGCAAACCCTGAACACCTGGAAGAGCAGCGCGAAGAAACGCGTCTGATTATTGAAGAGCTACTGGATGATGGCAGCGATCCAGACGCGCTGTACACCATTGAGCACCATTTCTCCGCAGACGATTTTGAAACGCTGGAAAAAGTGGCGGTAGAAGTCTTTAAAATGGGTTACGAAGTGACCGAGCCAGAAGAGCTGGAAGTGGAAGAGGGCGGCGAAGTGGTTATCTGCTGTGACGCGCTCAGCGAATGTGCGCTCAATCCAGAGCTTATCGACGCGCAGGTTGAACAGCTGATGAACCTGGCTGAGAAATTCGGCGTGGAATACGATGGCTGGGGAACCTACTTCGAAGATCCGAACGGTGAAGGCGAAGAAGGCGATGACGATGAAGATCTCGTCGACGAAGATGACGACGGCGTTCGCCACTAAGTTATGACTGATGCGGCGACGCCAGTTGCCGCATCCTGTTCACGAGACCGCGCAAGACAAATGGACTACCCGCAAATACTCGCTCCCGTTTTAACATTCCTCCAGTGCCCTACGCCGCAGGCGTGGACTGATAAAGCCCGTTCCCCGGAACATCTTCCGCTGTTGCTGACCGATCATCTGGTGTGCGAGCTAAAAGCCGCCCAGACCGCAATGCTATTGGTACGGAAATACGTGGCCGATAAAGAAGGATCTGACGCTTTACTGACGTGGCTACAACCGTATGAGGCCTTTGCGTTTCGTGGTGGTCCGGAACCGGACTTTGTTGCGCTGCAAAAGCAGATCAGCAAAAGCGTGATGCCGCAGACGAACGACCCGTGGGGCCGCCAGCTCATCGACAGCATGGTGTTGCTTATTAAAGAAGAGCTGCATCACTTCTGGCAGGTGCGTGAAATCATGATTGCGCGCGAGATCCCCTATGTGAAAATCACCGCCAGTCGTTATGCCAAAGGTATGTTGAAAGAAGTGCGCACTCACGAGCCGCTGACGCTCATCGACAAACTGATTTGTGGCGCGTATATAGAAGCGCGTTCCTGTGAGCGCTTTGCCGCGCTGGCGCCGCATTTGGATGACGATTTACGCACGTTTTATCTGTCACTGTTGCGCTCTGAGGCGAGGCATTATCAGGATTATCTGGCGCTGGCTCAGCAGGTTTCCGACATGGATATCGCGCCGAGAGTACGCTTGTTTGGCGAGGTGGAAGCGGCGCTCATTTCAACGCCAGATGAGGAGTTTCGTTTTCACAGCGGCGTGCCGCTCGACTAAGAGAGAATGGCGGACGACAAGTTGCCCGCTTTCTATTACAGGTCTTTCAGCATCCGCACTTCACAATCGACATGCCCGGTACAGCCGAGCGGTTCGTCTATATGCGCGAAGCCGAGATGCTCATACAGCGCAATGGCTTCTTTCAGAAAAGCGGTCGTTTCCAGATAGCAGCGGGTAAATCCCTGTTCACGGGCATGATCCATGGCTATTAATGCCAGTTTCTTTGCCATCCCTTTGCCACGTGCTGTCGGTAGGAAATACATTTTTTGCAGTTCGCAGATCCCATTTTCGCTGCATTTCAGCGGTGCGACACCGCCGCCACCCACGACCTTGCCGTCTAACTCAATCACCCAATAGGCGTGGCCTGGCTGGCTGTAGAGTTGATACAACTCATCCAGATTTGGATCTGCGACGGTGTAGCCTTTATCGGCGGTGAGGCCATATTCGGCGGAGACCTGGCGGATGACACCTGCGATGGCTAAATTATCGGGCTCAGCCATCCGGCGCAGGGTAATTGCGGCCTGGGCCATAACGTTCATAGTCATACTCGTGAATAAAAAGGGAATTAGTGCAGTTAATAGCATTGCAGGAAAAACAGCGCAAGCGAGGATATTTCAACGAAGATACCCCTTACGCTGTGAGGCGTAAGGGGTCAGGGCATTACAGCGCGGCGATAACTGCCTGCTGTTCAATCAGCTTAGCTTTCGCTTCCGCGTAACCGTCGAGCTTCTCGCGCTCTTTAGCGATGACCGCTTCCGGTGCGCGTGCCACGAAACCTTCGTTGGACAGTTTGCTTTCGATGCGGCCGATTTCGCCTTCGATTTTCGCCACTTCTTTCGCCAGACGTGCCAGCTCATCTTCTTTGTTGATGAGACCCGCCATTGGGATCAGTAGCTCTGCGCCGTCGATAATTTTGGTCACGGAAACCGGACCTTTATCATCGGCAGGCAGCACGGTGATGTTTTCCAGACGCGCCAGGGTTTGCAGGAAGCTACGGTTGTCATTCACACGACGCTCCGCATCTTTACTACAGCCGCGCAGCAAAAGCTCCAGCGGTTTGCCTGGGGAGATGTTCATTTCAGCACGAATGTTACGTACCGCGATGATCGCCTGCTTCAGCCATTCGGTGTCAGCCAGCGCGGCTTCATCCACCTGAGCGGCATCGAACGCCGGGAATGGCTGCAACATGATGGTGTCGGCGGAAATACCGGCGATAACTTTCACGCGCTGCCAGATGGTTTCGGTGATGAATGGAATGATCGGATGCGCGATACGCAGCAGACCTTCCAGCACCGTCACCAATGTGTGACGAGTGCCGCGCAGTTCTGCTTCTGAACCCCCGGTCATGACGGGCTTAGTCAGTTCCAGATACCAGTCACAGAACTGGTTCCAGGTGAACTCGTACAGAATGCCCGCAGCAATATCGAAGCGGAAGTTGTCCAGCGCGTCACGATAAGCTTTGATAGTCTGGTTGAACTCGGCCAGGATCCAGCGATCGGCCAGCGACAGCGTCATTTCACCGCCATTGAAGCCACAATCCTGGTCTTCAGTGTTCATCAGCACAAAGCGGCTGGCATTCCACAGTTTGTTACAGAAGTTGCGGTAACCTTCCAGGCGTTTCATGTCCCAGTTGATGTCACGGCCAGTCGAGGCCAGTGCCGCCAGGGTGAAACGCAGGGCGTCGGTGCCGTGCGGCTCAATGCCGTCCGGGAATTGCTTCTCTGTGCGTTTGGCGATTTTCTCCGCCAGCTGCGGCTGCATCATGTTGCCGGTGCGTTTTTCCAGCAGGTCTGCCAGAGAAATGCCGTCGACCATATCCAGCGGGTCAATGACGTTGCCCTTGGACTTGGACATCTTCTGGCCTTCGTCATCACGGATCAGACCGGTCATGTAGATGGTCTTGAACGGGATCTGCGGTTTGCCGTCTTCATCTTTGATGAAGTGCATGGTCATCATGATCATGCGGGCGATCCAGAAGAAGATGATGTCGAAACCGGAGACCATTACGCTGGTTGGGTGGAACTGACGCAGCGCGTCGGTGTTTTCCGGCCAGCCGAGGGTGGAGAACGTCCACAGCGCGGAAGAGAACCAGGTGTCGAGCACGTCTTCGTCCTGGCGCAGTGCCACGTCTGCGCTCAGGTTGTTTTCCTGACGCACTTCATCTTCGGTGCGACCGACGTAGACGTTGCCTTCGTTATCGTACCACGCCGGGATGCGGTGGCCCCACCACAACTGGCGCGAGATACACCAGTCCTGAATGTCACGCATCCAGGAGAAATACATGTTTTCGTACTGCTTCGGCACGAACTGAATGTCGCCGTTCTCAACCGCTTCAACAGCCGGTTTCGCCAGCACATCGGCACGCACGTACCACTGGTCAGTCAGCATCGGTTCGATAACCACGCCGCCACGGTCGCCGTACGGCACGGTGAGATCGTGAGGTTTGATTTCTTCGAGCAGGCCGAGCGCGTCGATAGCAGCAACCACGGCTTTACGCGCAGCAAAGCGTTCCAGCTTCTGGAATTCAGCCGGGATCTCTGCGGAGTAAGCGTCGGACTCTTCGCCTTTAGTATCGAACACCTGCGCGCTTTCGCGGATATCGCCGTCGAAGGTCAGAATGTTGATCATTGGCAGGGCGTGACGTTTCCCGACTTCGTAGTCGTTAAAGTCGTGCGCCGGGGTGATTTTCACGCAGCCGGTGCCTTTTTCCATGTCGGCGTGTTCATCGCCCACAATCGGAATACGACGGTTCACCAGCGGCAGCACCAGGAACTTGCCAATCAAATCTTTATAACGTGGATCTTCCGGGTTAACGGCAACACCGGTATCGCCCAGCAGGGTTTCCGGACGGGTAGTCGCTACCACTAAGTAATCTTTGCCATCGGCGGTTTTTGCGCCGTCAGCCAGCGGATAGCGGATGTGCCACATTGAGCCTTTAGACTCGTGGTTTTCCACTTCCAGATCGGAAATCGCGGTGCGCAGTTTCGGGTCCCAGTTGACCAGACGCTTGCCACGGTAGATCAGATCTTCTTTGTACAGGCGGACGAAGACTTCTTTCACGGCATTGGAAAGACCTTCATCCATCGTGAAGCGCTCGCGCTCCCAGTCTACGGAGTTCCCGAGACGGCGCATCTGGCGGGTAATGGTGCCGCCGGATTCGGCTTTCCACTGCCAGATTTTGTCGATAAAGGCATCGCGACCGTAGTCGTGACGGGTTTTACCTTCTTCAGCGGCAATTTTACGTTCCACCACCATTTGGGTGGCGATACCCGCATGGTCAGTACCGGCCTGCCACAGGGTGTTTTTTCCCTGCATGCGCTGGTAGCGGATCATGGTATCCATGATGGTTTGCTGGAAGGCATGACCCATATGCAAACTGCCGGTGACGTTCGGCGGCGGGATCATGATGCAGAAGCTTTCCTGGCTTTCATCACCATTCGGTTTGAAATAGCCCTGCTTTTCCCAGTGCTCGTAAAGCGGCTGTTCGATATCTTGTGGGTTATATGTCTTTTCCATTATTTCCAGGTTGCCGTATTCAGGTTAAAACCAGCCATGCGATACGCTTTGTAGCGGTCGCGCGCCAGTTGTTTTAAAGAATCTTCGTGAGGAACGAAGTCTATCACTTCTGTGAAAGCGGTGGCAAAATCTGCAAAGCTCACACGCAGGCTTATCAAGATATCCCGCGGGCTGCTGTTGCGTTTTTGCGGCCAGGCGATTTCTACTGGTGCGCCGCCGCGCGGGCCTTCACCCGACAGATTGTGCGGCACGAAGCTTTCCGGCGGGCGTGACCACAGCGCTTCATCCAGGCGAATGGCCTGCTTCTCGTCTTCACAGGCGATCAGAATGCGTTTTCCCGCGCGCCAACGATCCGCCGCCATTTCACACACCAGTTGCTCCACGGCGCTCAGGCCGTCGGCGGTGGTGTCATTGTCGAGCAAATAGAACGTCGCATTCTTCATAATATGGGGCTTCTTGTTGTGTATTTAAACGTATTGCCCGGTGGCGCTACGCTGACCGGGCCTACGGTTAAGCGCCTTTTGTAGGCCCGGCAAGCGTAGCGCCGCCGGGCAACAACGAACACTTACTCTTCGCCGTTAAAGCCAGCGCGGTTCAACAGGAACTGAGACAGCAGGGCTACCGGACGACCGGTTGCGCCTTTAGCTTTCCCGGAACGCCATGCAGTACCGGCGATGTCCAGGTGCGCCCAGTTATACTTACGGGCAAAGCGTGACAGGAAGCAGCCTGCGGTAATGGCACCGCCAGGACGACCGCCGATGTTGGCCATATCCGCAAAGTTGGTTTCCAGCTGTTCCTGATACTCATCACCCAGTGGCAGACGCCATGCGCGATCGCCAGCTTGTTCGGACGCGCCGATCAGCTCATGCGCCAGCGGGTTGTGGTTCGACATCAGGCCAGTGATGTGATGACCCAATGCAATCACGCACGCGCCGGTCAGTGTTGCCACGTCGATAACCGCTTCGGGTTCGAAGCGTTCCACGTAGGTCAGCACGTCGCACAGCACCAGACGCCCTTCGGCATCGGTGTTCAGCACTTCAACGGTCTGGCCGGACATGGTCGTCAGCACGTCGCCCGGACGATAAGCTCGCCCGCCAGGCATGTTTTCACAGCCAGCCAGAATACCCACCACGTTCAGCGGCAATTGAAGTTCTGCAACCATCCGCATCACGCCATAGACTGCCGCCGCGCCGCACATATCGTACTTCATCTCGTCCATGCCTTCGGCAGGTTTGATCGAGATCCCGCCTGAGTCGAAGGTCAAACCTTTACCGACCAGCACAATCGGACGGGCATCTTCGGACGGATTGCCTTTGTATTCAATGACCGACATCAGAGACTCGTTCTGTGAGCCGTTGCCGACAGCCAGATAAGAGTGCATGCCCAGCTCGCGCATCTGCTGTTCGCCGATGACGCGGGTGATAACGTTTTTGCTGTAGGCATCAGCCAGCTGGCGCGCCTGAGAGGCGAGATAAGCGGCGTTACAGATGTTCGGCGGCATATTGCCGAGATCTTTCGCGGCTTTGATGCCGGCTGCAATCGCCAGGCCGTGTTGGATCGCACGTTCGCCGCTGGTGAGTTCGCGACGGGTCGGCACGTTGAACACCATTTTACGCAGCGGGCGACGCGGCTCGCTTTTGTTGGTTTTCAACTGGTCGAAGCTGTACAGCGTCTCTTTCGCGGTCTCTACCGCCTGGCGTACTTTCCAGTAGTTGTTACGCCCTTTGACGTGCAGCTCGGTCAGGAAGCAAACCGCTTCCATCGAGCCGGTATCATTCAGCGTATTGATGGTTTTCTGGATAACTTGTTTATACTGACGCTCATCAAGCTCGCGTTCTTTGCCACAGCCAATCAGCAGAATGCGCTCGGAGAGCACGTTCGGCACGTGGTGCAGCAGCAGGGTCTGGCCTGGTTTGCCTTCCAGCTCACCACGGCGCAGCAGCGCGCTGATATAGCCGTCGCTTATTTTATCGAGTTGTTCGGCTATCGGGGAGAGACGGCGTGGTTCAAAGACGCCAACAACGATACAGGCACTCCGTTGTTTCTCCGGGCTACCGCTTTTTACACTGAACTCCATGCACTACGCTCCTGAATCTTAAAGACAACGACGGCTGCTACGGATAGAATTGAAACCTTTCGTAACTCATGTCCGCTGTTGTGGTGACTTCGTGTTAATCTTACGTTACTACGGTTTCGACACGTCAAAAAATATCCTGAAGCGCGACACCGCCGGGTTTTTTAATCTTAGCGATGTTTTCGACGACTCAGGAGAATAAATGACGTTTAAGCCATGAAACAAGCAATTTTCCAGCAAAGAGACGGGTTTTTACGGGCGTATTTAAAGTGATAATCATAAGATATCTGGTGCGGGAGACGCTCAAAAGCCAGCTGGCGATCCTTTTCATCTTACTTCTGATCTTTTTCTGTCAG
>NZ_DATBBJ010000034.1:0-5582 GCF_036271055.1 Scandinavium sp.
GTTCAAACTTCGCCGAGACGATAAGTTTTATGCTATTGGCTCATGTTTTGCCCGAGGCCTTGAACAGTTCCTAGCCAAGAACAACATCGGTATTGAAAGCGCGGCGCCGGAATTTGCCAAACTTCAACCCGCCAAGACGCGTGTAACAGCACTCGGATTTACGAACAAATACAACACCTATTCGATATTGAACGAGTTGCGCTGGGCACTTGACTCAAACGCGACATTTCCTTTGCGGTCTATTGCTCAACTAACAGAAACGACCTGGTACGACCCGCATACAAACCCGACGCTAAATTTCACCGGCCTGGAAGAAACGCTGGAGCGTCGTGCGCTGATGCAAACGGTTACGAAGCGCATAAGGAATTGTCGTGCTGTGATCGTCACACTTGGATTGGCAGAGGCGTGGCGCGATGTTCAACAGATGTGTTCGTTAATTGCACTCCGCTTGCGGTCGCGTACACGCTAAAGCCGAACGCAGCTCCCTCTTTGTTTACACCCGAACCGAACCGATACGAATTTCATCTAACTAATTTCGCTGAAAACTGGGCCAATCTGGAAGCCATTTATGCTTTATTGTCTCGGTATGGACACCCTGACTTTCACATTGTGGTCACAGTTTCTCCGGTTCCATTGATGAATACGTTTTCAACTATGGATATTGTTGTGGCTAACACCTGGGCGAAGTCGCTTTTAAGAGCAGTCGCCCAGGAGTGGGCCGGTGCGCATCCCAATGTCGATTACTTTCCAAGTTACGAGATCGTGCAAAACTCCGATCGTGCAGCAGTATGGGAGCCAGATCTGAGACACGTCAGAAGTGCCGGAATACAGCACATCATGGAGTTATTCCTGCAAAAGTATCTCGAGTAAATGTCGTGATAGCTGATCACTCTAGGAAATCCTGACTCACCATCGCGTTGTTTTTCGGGTGATTACGCTCAGAAGATTTGCAACTGCACAGTTCGTGGAAGGCCTACTGCTTCTCCTCTGCGCCTTAACCTTCTATTACTTCGCGGTTCTTAGAATCGATTACCCAAAGACAACGCTGCTGGATCTTGGTCCCCATCCCGACGCGACGGAATACTTCGCCCAGGCTAAAGCGCTCCAGCGGGATAGCTGGCCTTCCATACAGATTGGCTACGAGAAATTGCCATCAAGGTACCCTTTTGGATACCCGGCGCTGATGCTTCCCTGGTTGAAGATTTTGCCGGAAGCAGATGCCGTGTTGGCACCGTTTCGCACGAGTCAAACGATGGGACTGTCCCTGCTGTTGGCGGTGTTTGGCTTTTACGCGTACCTGGCGATGCCATTGACCGGCGGAGTTGCGGTGCTCTTACTGGCCACGCTTCCTGGATTCTTCACGTTCTGTCGTTCGTCATTGAGCGAAGTGAGTGCCTCCCTGCTAATTATACTAGCGTTCATGTTTGCCTACCTGGGGATTAAGGAAGAACGCCGCTGGAAAATCTATTTATCCGCCGTTTTCCTTGGCCTTTCATTAAACATTCGAATTCAATCGCTTTTTTTCGCGCCACTGTTGCTGGCAATGGCTCTGTTCCCGATGGGAGGAATGTCCTGGCGCTGGTTTCTTCATTGCGCTGCCATTCCGGTTGTCTTCGTGCTAGCGGCCAGCCCCATGCTGATCTTAAACACGATCCAGTTCCATTCACCGTTAACAACAGGTTACGACTTGTGGGTCCCGTATTTTAGCAGAAATCATCTTCTGTTTCGTTTGGGATGGATTCCGACTAACGCTGCCAGCCTTTGGAGGGAATTGATTCTGCAGCCGCATGGATACTACGCTGCCAACATTTTTGGCACTGGCACATCGTTTGTTCCTGCCTTCGTTGTTCTCGTTTGCATCGGCCTATTCTTTATCAGTTTCAACTACTTCGTTGGGTGCGCTTTTCTAGCGGGGTTCAGTTCATTTGCTGTGACGCTGAGCTACCTGTTTGGCCGAGATGGACGATTCTACCTGCCGCTTTTGATGCTTCTGATCGCCATCGCTGTCCTGCCCGTTACGTGGGCCGCACAAAACACTTTTGCCGGAAAACGACTCATAAGCGCGGCTACAGTGTTTATCTTGTTTGCCGCGGCCTGTCTCGGTTACCCTTCACGTTCTGGCTACAAAACAGATGGAATTAATCGGCTGCAAGCCTGGGACGCTCTTCATTTTGCCACTTCACCCCGCCGATCGATCGCATTCCTTGCGGAAAGGAATTTTGCTAGACAGATAAGCCGGCAAACTGGAATCGTCCTCAGCGATATTGATCCTGTTTATTTGAATGCTCTTTTGCCGCGTTCGTTTATCGCGGCTCCCATCGATGGTAAACACAATTACAAGTGGAGCTATACATGGCGTTATGATCGGCCCCAAGCCTCGGCCCTGGTGGAAAACGGCTTGCGACAGTCGCTTCCGGTTTACGCGCTATTTGCCTCCCAAGACGACGTCGCTGAGAATCAGTCACGACTCCCGACCGCTCCCGGATATGAATGGCGGACTCTAAGCAGCTCCCAGCGCAATGCGGCAATCCTAAAGCTCACTCCAATCGGATCAGATCAGGCGGCAGGAGCCCTCGAGTAATGCGCCTTACAGTTCTCTTCCAACATGGCGCACCCGGAGGTCGATCTATGCAGAAAGCTCTTCGACCGGGTTTATTCGCCGGGCTGATCTTGTTGGCAGCCTACCTTCGTGTAGCTGGATTGACCTGGGGGCTCAACAGCGGGTACGGCCACGATCTGAATTTCCAGCCCGACGAATTTGTAAGCCTCAGAGGGGTTCTCGAGCTGAACTTACTAAAAGGCCATATCAAAGCCCCGGGAGCATACTTCGAGGGTACGTTCAACTACTACCTGTGGGCGGTTCCACAAGCACTGCTTAAGCTTACCGCTAGCAAGAATGCAAATCTCAACGATTCAACGAAGACACACCGTCCCTCCGATCTGCTGTATGCCTCCCGATGGATGTCGGTGTTACTCGATCTCTGTACAATTGTTATCGTATTTCTTGCTATTAGAGAGGCGACTCAAAAGTTCTATCCGTCCTTTTTGGGCGCGCTTTGTTACGCTGTTCTCCCAATGCAGGTGATCTACGCACATTTCATGAGGACTCACATTTTGAGTAATTTATTATGCGCTTTGGTCATTTGGTTCTCATTCAAGCTCCGGAAATCCCAATCGTGGCAACTGCTTTTTCTCGTCGGTCTACTTTCTGGTTTGGGAGCAGCGACTCGGTATCCCGTCGGAATCATCGCCGTGATTCCTTGCCTGTGTTTACTAGTCGATGGCGGTAACGACGTGCGAAGCTGCAGGTTGCGATTTTCAGAGCGAGCGAGAAACTTCGTAGCAAGGCATGTTTGGTTGATTGGTTTTGGATTTGGAATTGGGCTGTTCCTCGGTCATCCAATGCTGTTTTTAGATCCAGCAAGCGTTACAAAGGCAATTACCACCGAGACGTTAAAATACGCGTCGTTACACGAGTTCAGCGGGAGTCAATTGGTTAGTCTGTCCGTTCTATGGAGGTATGTTACATACGTGATTCCGTTTGCGATGTATCCCATGCTGTGGCTGGCTCCGTACTGCGCAATTTTATATCTTCTTTTCAGACGCCGCCTTTACAGCCTGTCTGTTCCAATACTGATTTTCTCGTTTCTGTATCTTTATTTCATGGGAAAAGGGTACCTGGGACCCTATTTCGCTCGGGTAACCATGCTCTTGTTTCCTGGCTTTTGTGTACTCGTTGGAATTGTTTGCAGCGACTTACAGTTGACACTGCCAAACAAACGGACAACGACCGTTGTCTTAACCGGCGCACTCCTGCTCCTCATGGTGCCGTCGATAATTTTTGATCTGGCATACGATCGGGCTATGCAGCACACGGACGCGCGCGAGATTCTTAGGAAAGACCTCTACAACTTCATCGGAGAAGCGCCAGCGCGGATTGGTATTTTGCACTGGGGACCCTATTTTTACACCGCAATGCCCGCCGCCAATCCACTGAACAGTGAAAAAGTAGTGGTTCAGTTACAGGATGCTGGCGAAGACGCTGACTTCTTTCTGGTGGGATTCGCCACCCAAATTGCCCCGCCGCTACTCAAAGCAACTGTTCAGCAGGTTGAGGCGAGGGGAAAATTCAGATATGCAAAAAGCTATCGCGTGCCGGTACGGATTTTTGGACATGAGTTTAAGCTCATGCATTTTCCGCAAGACATGACATATCCCTTTCCAACGATTTTGCTTTTTCGAGCAAGAACTCCAACATGAGTTGCGCACCAGCTCATCCGAAATCGCCATGATGTTGACGGCGCGGAACTCAATGCAAAAGGGGGAACAGACCATCCCGATTTCCGAAAGGCCTGCTGAATCTCGCGCCGGCGATATCCTATTGTTGCCGATAGCGATATTCGCATTTTGGACGATAGCGTATCAGCTTGTGCTTATCGTCAGATGGCCAGCGAAAACGATCATATGGTGCTTTTTAGGTATCACGACCGTCGCTTTCTTTCTGCTGGCACGCTTATGGAAGGAAACAGACGCAACCCCTGGCAAAGGATATCGGTTCCATCTCTCTCACATTTTTCTGCTGTTTTTAGGGATAGCCTGGGCAACTGCGGTTCTATTCGTGCGCCGGCCAAATCAAGACGATGTCGTCTATTTCCATAGAGTCCTCGCCCAACTGCTGGATCTTAAGCAGCCCATCCACCTCCGTCAGACAGGTCTTGATATGGATGCCGCTGCATTTTCACCCGTCCACCTGGCGACCAGCTATGAAATGCTCATGGGCTTTCTGGGGCATTATCTTGGAATCGATCCTCTTTTCTTTTATCAAATCATCGGCCATGCATTGGCCGCGTTTGCGATTCCATTTGTCCTTTACTGGTGTGTGCGAAGATTTGGATTGGATCGCTGGCTAGCGGCGCTGGGCACGTTGTTCGGGATGGTATTCTTGCTGTTGGACAATCCTGGGCCAGCGGTGATTGGCACTGTTTCCCGTTACTGGTCATTTGGCATGGCTGCCGGTTATCTCTGGCAGGGGAGATCGATCGTGTTCATCCTGGCCTTACCGCTCGCTCTTGTGCTCAGCTATCGATTCCTGAGTCAGGCGAACCGAAGCGATCTGGTCTGGCTAACCCTCTTGGGTATCGCTGGCGTCGGTCTCGCTAACACGTCGCTTTACTTGATCCCAGCGGTAATTGGGTGCTCCTGGTTGGCTTTCTTCGCCACTCAGCTATTTGAAGATAAGAAATCTAAAGACCTAGCGGAGCAAATTCGCCGTGGGCTTTTTCTGATAATACCACTTGTCTACCCGATCGGAATATTGGTTTTGCTGATGATTAACATAATCCCAAAACCAATCGATATAAGCATGTATGGGCCAACATACATGCCCTGGGTCGAAAGTATGACATTTTTTGCGGGAGGCCCAGCAGGGTACGTTCGTAACGCCGTACTTATGACCGCCGTGCCTCTGGTCATTGTCCGGGGCAAAACCGGGTTGTTTTTGTTCTTTTATACCTGCGCGATCTGGCTTTTTTGTTTGAACCCTCTGCTTGCCCCCTGGTGGATGAGACACGTTATGGCATTGT
>NZ_DATBBJ010000035.1:0-2687 GCF_036271055.1 Scandinavium sp.
GTAGGAGCACTCATTGCGGATGTCTTTTCCTTCGCACCTACTGCATTCATACCCGCTCCGATGTTCGTCTTGCAGCACGATCACGCGGTTGAAGAATGCTTCAAACCCTGCTTGTCCTACGTAGATGATGTTGTCGTTTTCGGTTCCGAGCATCGCCGCTTCTCCAGAATTTCGTCTATCCGTTTTATCACTGAATCGCACAATACCGTTCCGCTTGTTTTATTCATAATGTCTAAAATATCGTGGCGCAGTTCTAGTAGGTTTGCTTCCCACTTGTCACGCTCTACCATGGTAGCCAACATAGCGATTCGCTGTGCATATTTCCCAGTTAATCTCTCGCTTTCATTCACTGTCGTCTTCTCCAGGCTCGCGCATTCTCATTGTTACGTTTCCTTCTACTACCCGCTTTCCCATTCTCTTGTAGCGTTCCACGCTAGCAGCCTTGAATAGATCGTGCAACATGCCAGCGAGCCGCTTCATGTCCTCGCTGCTTGTAGGGCAGCACAGCAACTCGCGGCGAAGTTCCTGAATCGTCTTGCCGCACAGCGACGGCGCTAGCTCTTCTGCGATTATCTCTACATCATCCAGAGAGGCGTTCATTTCGCACCGTTCTTATGTTCTTTCAAATACATCTTCACTGCATACGTGATTAGCCAAGTCAGGGAACGCCCTTCTTTTTTAGCGATCTCTCTTAGCGCCGAGTACTCGGGGCGTGTAATTCTAATGGAAACCGTATCCATGAATAGCAAATGTAGAGTATTGTATTGCGTTGTGTCAAGTGGTATTATTCGGAGTATGAAAATAACGCTGCAAATCGAATTGCACCTCGTTCCTAAATCAACAGACGGGGTACGCTTTTTCGAGCTAACAGATTTTGTGCATTCCCTTGAGACGATCACGAAGCGGTGGTTCAAGGACGTTGCTGGCTACTACAATGTGGAAGAGACATCATCGAAAGTAATCGTGGAAGACCCGAGTACTAAAACTTCTTGACATAGAAAAACCACAGTGATTTACTGTAGGTCAGCACTCAATCCGTGCTGCCTTTGTCTCTTGAGTCATGGGGCGGTTGATCGCCGCCCCACCTCTTTTTTCTCAGAAACAAAGGTGTGGAGAGACAAAGGACCTTCGGCAACGTCCTCAAAAAATAAACCTACCGAAAATATCAACGGTCGAGGTGTGCATGAACGTCGGGGTTCACGACGGACTAATAGATAAAAAACATATCGAAACGATGGGATCGGCAGTCTGGTTATACCTGTGGCTAATCCGGCATCAAACGAAATCAACAGGCTTGGTTCTTGGGGGCACGCCGATAACTTACAAGAAAATAAATGAGCGTTTAGGCCAGAAAGAAAGAACTGTCCATAGCTGGATGCGCCAACTAAAAGCAGGCGGGTATATCGAGGTTACGCACACTAACTACAAAAAAATGAGGATCAGGATTTTGAAATCTAAAAAGTTTAACTACAAGCAAGCGTCGATGAATTTTACCAATTTGGATTCCGCCAAAAATGGCCTATATGATCCAGCAGTAAAGGCCAAAAATGGCCTAGAGGACAGGCAGAAAATGGCCTATATGGAGACAGAAAATGGCCTATTCAATAAGAGCGTCAGTAGGAGAGAGATAGAAGCGGTAAAACAAGAGGCGGCTCCGCCGCTTGTTGATTGGCTTCCCCTGATAACGTGGCGGTACTACGTGGAAATGCGAACCAAAATCAATCGACCGCTGACCCCTCATGCCATCGACCTAAAAATCAGAGAATTGGAAGAACTAAAAAACTCCGGTGAAGACCCAACGGAAGTTCTGGAGCAATCAATCTCGAATTCGTGGGCCAAATTATATCCCGTAAAGAGAGGAAATGTTAATGGCAACAGGCAATCCAGAAAACTCACCGGAGATGAACTCACTAGAGCTAATCTCGAAGCGGCAGGATTCATCACTAAACCTCATTAAACAGTGGCTTGTAAAATGTGGAGAGGTGTACGGTCGGCAGATTACCTCCCCACTGGTGGATATTTGGAAGGCTGCAATGGGAGCCACCGAACCGGAGAGAATCAACTTTCTGTTCTCCAGGCACTTAAAGACCTCACGTTTCTTTCCTACGCCAGCGGACATTCTTAATCCAGAGCAAGAGGTTAAGAAAATGGAAAGCGACCTCAGTGCAGAGCGTGCTTGGCAAAAACTACTAAGATACATTAACGAGTGGGTAAACCCAGATATAAACTTCAGCAACAAGCCCGAACTACTAGACCCGATCAGGCGTGCCGCGAACGCGGCTGGAGGACTTAATTGGTTGCGCGAGTGCAGTTCCGATGAGTTGCAGTGGGCAAAAAAACGGTTCCTGGAATTCTATGACCGC
This sequence comes from Scandinavium sp., assembly GCF_036271055.1. Lineage (GTDB taxonomy): Bacteria > Pseudomonadota > Gammaproteobacteria > Enterobacterales > Enterobacteriaceae > Scandinavium. The sequence continues at coordinate 2,364 of NZ_DATBBJ010000035.1, forward strand.
ATGGTACTATTAGAAAAGGATAAAGTATTGATTGAGGACCCGACGATACGAGGAATGTTTGAGGAGTTGGGAAGGAATATGGCGATCCCAGAAAAATCTAACTTCCACCCCACAAGGAAATAGAGATCGTCGCTGTACGGGCTTCCTATTGAGTCGTAAAAAAGTGGCACTCCAGGATTGAATATGGGAGGCGGAATAAAAAAGTAGCAGGTAGATGTATTTGGTGCTTGACAAAGTGAGAGTGTGAGCCTACAATGAATTCCGTCAACCGAATATATAGTAACGGTAATCTATTAGTACCTGGTACTAGTACTGAAAGCGGCT
>NZ_DATBBJ010000036.1:0-48180 GCF_036271055.1 Scandinavium sp.
CCGCCGGACAGTATCGTGTGGCTGGTTACGACACCGAGGCGGCTGGCTATAAATTGCAAGAAGAAGCCATTGGCATTTCGGGACAAGCTTCGCTCCTCGGTAGCGCGGGTTCGATCTCGAAGAGTGCTCTTGGATTCTATAAATCTGGGGTATTCAGTCCCGGGGGAACGCCTTAATGCCTCAGGTTCCCTACAGAGCAGTTCCTGAAGTTGCGCCGGAGGTCCGGCCGCTTCCGACGTTTCAGGCGCGAGGCGCGGAAGAGACCGCCTTTGGCGGTGGTATTGGTGCTGCTCAACGAGAGTATGGCGGTCAGGTTATTGGCTATGGAGGGCAACTTAGGGAGAAAGGTAAGGAGATCGCACGGCTTGGAGGGGCTGAGGAAGGAGTCGGCGAGAAGCTAGCGCAAAGCGCCATAGCATTTCAGCAATTAAATAATGAGACGTGGGCTAAGGACAATGACGTTAAAGTTCTGACGGAAATCGGCCAAGCCAAGGCCGAATACGACAAGCTTGAAGGGCAGAATGCTGTAAACGCCCTGCCAGGATTTCAAGAACAAATAAAGGGTATTCGCGAGAAATATTTGGCTACGGCTCCGAATGCTGAAGCGAAGAGTATGCTTGACAACTCTATGGCACGCCAAGTCGGCTATGCCATTGTAGACGCTGGCGCTCGTGCGGGCAATCAAGCGAAGATCGCTGCTGATCGAGCGAGTAAAGCTCGCCTAGACGCTTATGTAGATGCTATCGATTTGCATAACCCTAACGCCGTTCGATCTAACCTGAAAAATATTCGAGAAGAGAGCATTGCTCAGTGCGAACACAGGGGTGATGAAGCCGATACATGCCAGTTGAGTATCAAGCATAACACTGGTCGTGCGATTGGAAAAGGAATAAAGGACATCGCCTACAGCGATCCTGACTTGGCTCGAAAATCTTACGAAGAGTATAAGAATTTTATGGAGCCGGACACTCGTGAACAAGCGCATACTGCTGTTCTGCGGGGCGAGGCCGGGACTGGCTCGCTGCTCGCAGCGCAACGTGCTACTCGTGATTTTGATCCGTCCAAGGGACCAGGGCAGCTCGAAGAAATGCTAGAACGTGGGAAGAAGGCGACTGAGGGATCGGAAAACCCCTATCTAAAGGAGAATACCGAGTCTAGAATTCGTGGAATTGTTAATCTTGGTTTATCTGGTTATCGAGACACGCAGATCGCCAGCCTCAACAAAGTTGAAAACTTTATTATCGGTTCGAGTGATGAAAAGCGTATTGTCAATATGGACGCACTTCGCAACGACCCAGAAATGAGTTCTACTTTTGACTCCCTATCCGCTCAAAATCAGAAGGTTGCTTTGGATTTTATGGCCAAGACAAAGCGCCTATATGAGAAATCAACACCCGAGCAGGATAACAACTTTGATAGGCTCTACGGAATGTCGCGGTCGAACTCTACGAAAGAACAGTTCGTCGGGCTTAACCTTCTAGGAGAGAACCTGACATATAAACAAGTGCAGCTGCTGGAGAAGCGCAAGGACGCGTTGCTCGCAAAATCCGACCCGGACGAGGATGTTGACCGTTATTATTCGTCGGTTAGAGGGCGTGTAAGAAACGCTGGAATCAGCCACGATTCTGATGAGGAACTGGCGTTTAAGGGAAAGTTTTCTCAAGCGCTTAACCGCTTCAAAGAAGCTCACCCAGGTAAAACACCAAATTATAAAGAGCTTAATGAGATAGCGACCGACCTACTGCTTAATCAGCCTGGTGGCCCAGGGAAGGGCTTCCTTCACCTTGCTGGAACACCTCGATACGAGCTCGATATCCCTGACGACCAATACCAGAAGCTTGGCGCAGCGCTTCGAGCCGAAGGTATTCCTGATACTGTTGCTAATATCTACAATCAGTATTTTAAGGCGAAAGCCGCTGGTAAGGTGAAATAATGCCGACAGAAGCAGAGTGGCGCGATATAATAAGAGACTCGAACTCGAGTGCGGCGGGGATTAACGCTAGCACGCCAGAGGCTTCGCCGGAAGCGGCTGCGCGAACGCTGAGAAATGCGACAAAAGCTGGCGTGCCATACTCGACTGGGAGTGGTGATCCCGAGCGATTCAATCAAGAAGTCGAGTCAGCAGAGAACGCTAATCTCGCGAGAACTGACCCCGTCCTTCGAAACTACTTCGCAACGTATGATTGGGCTGGATCGATTTCACAGGTTGATACGCAACAGCTCGCTAAAGCGGGCAATATGCTACGGCAGGTAGGAAGGGACATCTATGATGTAGCGGCTGGAGGCGTCAAACAAACTGCTGAAGCTATCCCAGAACTGATTGGAACGGTCCCTCCCTCTAAAGAGGTTCAAGACACTGTCGAACAAACAGTTAACTGGATGGTCGAGCATGGAGTTGCTCCCGACAAGGCTGAACTCGAAGGAGATCGAATTCGCTCAACCCTCGTTCGTAACGAAGCATTACAAGGGCTCTTATTTGGGCCGTTTACAGCTTTAGCCTCGCCTGCCATAGGCGCTTATCGAGCTTTGGTCTCGAGGCCTATTGAAGAGGCGACAGGCTTTCCAAAAGAGGTTACGGAAGGTTTGACTATGGCGGGCTTGGCCGCCATTCATACGACTCTGAGCACAGCAGGACTTTATCATGCTGCCGGTGAATCGCCAAAGCCAGGTGTTGACTATAATTTGGATCGTATAAATATCGAGCAATCAAAAACTGACAATGCAAACCTTGAGGCAACCTCCAAAGCGCTGGACGCCACCAAGACGAAGCAACTCAGCCCTGAGGCTACAAAGGGATTCGTAGAATCTGCTGTTGGCGATAAGCGAATTAGCATTTCTGCAGATGCGATCGACTCGATCCTTGGAGATCGAGCGGCAGAAGAATTTAAGTGGCAGCCAGACTTTCAAAAACAGTTACAGATGGCTCGAGAGGGTGGAGGAGACGTAAGTGTTAGGCTTGATGACTGGAATGCGTTTGCAACACCAGAACTTAGAGAAGCTCTGAAAGGTGATACGCGAGTTCGTCCAGCAGGATTAACGCCGCGAGAACGCGAGGCACTCGAGACGGCAAAGCCGGAGCAATACCCACCAGATGAACTGTATGTTGATAACGAGCAGCTTAAAGCCCTGTCCGAAAGTCTCAAGACGCAGATTGCCGAGGCTGAAAAAGTTGGGCTCGGCCCTGAGGATATTGACCTTCTTAAAGCTCGTAAATCGCTCGTCGATCGTCAGACCATCAAGCCAAAAAGCCCTGCTCGGCAAACTGTAGAGCGAGAGCTTTGGCTGAAACCGCTCTTTGATGAAAATACTTTCAGCCGATTCATGACCAAGAGCGTTTTCGCAGATTATTCAAAATCCTTTGAAATGGAGGCTACCGAAGCCAATTCTGCAGAGTTCGCACGTCAGCAGCGCGAGATAGCGAAGCGGCAAACTACTGAATGGAAAACGAATCGCGAGAAAGTTCGCGAGGATGTTAACACCGACTTCCAAGAGAAGCCAATTATTATGGCTGACAAGTTCTTACGAACCGGAAGATACTTTGGCGAGAAAGTCAGGGATTTCAAACTTAATCGAGGGGATGTTCCTGTTCGTTACAATCAACTCTTCGAGCGTTATACAGTGCCTAAGGGGGGTGTTCACCCCGACGATATTGCTGGTCTTTTCGGCTACGATAGTAGTCGAGCTATGCTCGAAGATTTGCTAACGCTGGATCAACGACGTGGTGAAACGCAGCCAGCAACACACATACGCCAGCTGATCGACGCCGAGACCAATCGACAGATGGAAGCCAAGTACGGCGTTCTGCAGGACAACATCCTCAAAGAGACTCGCGAAGCGGTGGGCACAGGTGGCCAAGCCGACATCCTCGCGAATGAGATGTTCACGCTCGGTCGATCGGAGATGCTCCCAATCGAAGATCGAATGCCTGCAAAATTTACACGAGAATATATTGAGGGTCGAATTAATGATCTGTTCAGAGCTTCTAAGGCTGCGCAGTCGCGAAGCGTCGAGACGTTCGTCAGAGACGTCGGCAAGGCTCAGCGTCAAGCCGAAGCAGCGCTGCTTAAGGGCGATATTAAAGCGGCCTTCCAGGCCAAGCAAAAGGGGTTCGTTGCTTTCCAGTTTATGCGTCAGGCGCAAAAGTTCGAAAAAACTGTCGAATGGACCGAAAATACTGTAAAACGGTATGGTCAAAAGCAGATCGTTGAAAGCGTGGACCAGCCCTATGTTGATCAGATTCATAACATCCTGGGAGATATGGGTCTTGGAAAGCGATTTCCAATACCAAAGAATACGCCTTCATTAGAAGGTTTTGTTCGATCTTCTGAAGGGAAGGTGGAGGTAGCCTACTGGCTAAAAGACCTCGGTGATAAACCTGCTTATAAGGATTTAACTGTTGATCAGTATCGAGCGTTTTCTGACAGTCTGCGATCATTGATCGAGGCTGGACGAGATGCCAGGAAGGTTGTAGTCGCGGAAGGCAAAGCCGATCTCGATACCGCAGCGAAAGAACTCAAGGAGGGACTCGATAGGTTCAAGCTGATTCCGCAGGATCGATTGAACCCAACGGTAAAGCAGAGGATTGGTTCTAACTGGAGATTGGTTCAAGCTAAGCTGCTTCTCGCAGAGCGCGTTATGGATTACTCAGATAAGAATGATCCTAATGGACCTATGATGCGGTATATCGATAATCCGCTCAGACAGGCATCCGCTCGTGAATTAGAATTGCAAGAGCAGGTGCGCTCGCGTCTGCAAGACATGCAGAAGTACACAGATTCCTCAATCAATGATATGATCCCTAATAACTTGATTCCAAGCAAACGGAACGGAACAGGGTTTATGCGACTGAACCGCCATAATCTTCGAATGATCGCCCTTTATATGGGCGATGAGGAACGAGCGACAAAGCTCGTTAAGGGCTTTGGTCTTGTTGATCCAACAATCGAAGAATTTTACGGCGCGAATTCTCGCGAGATTCTTAACGACGCGTTCGCGAAGGTGGAAAAATTTCTGAAGGACAATATGACCGAGAACGATTGGCGATGGGTTGTTGGGCACTGGGGAATTTTTGACTACCTGAAACCAGAGGCCGATGCTACTCACATTCGAGATACTGGCGTACCTGTAGATGAGACGCCAAGACGTTCGATGAATACGATAATGGGCAAGGTCGATGGAGGCTACACGCCACTAGTTTATGACAAGCTAGAGACTCGCCAGGTGCCTGTTGGGCACGATCTATTCGAGCCAAATTATCAGTGGGCTTCAACTCAGAAAGGTTATACGAAGGCGCTTACGCAGTATGCCGAACCACTTGATCTTACGGGCGCTCTGATGCCATCCAAGATCATGGGAATGGTTCATGATATTGCTTTTCGCGAAGCGATTCGCAGCGTTGATAAAATCATTCGACATCCTGATTTTCGAGATGCTATGATAGACAAGTGGGGCAAAGAAATCTATGATATGTTTCCTCGCTGGCTTCGAGATTTGGCAAATGTTCAGAACATCGATGATAGTTATGTTCAGTCATGGACGCGAGCATCAGTATTCTTTAGGCAGAATCTCACTTCGAGTCTAATCTTTTTCAATCCTCGAACTGTAACTAAACACGGCTTGACGGCCACGGCGCTTAGCGCCACGCAAGGCGGCTTCAGACCGCTCGCGAAAGCGAGTGCTGAACTTTGGGCTAAAGAAATGGTAAGTAGTATAAGGGATATTCAGAACTCGCCCAAACTGGCGCCGCCTACGCCAGAGTACGTGGATGCTCTGAAGGAGCTTACTGATCAGGGAGAAAAAGGCCAGAGCACTATGCAGTTTATCATGGATAACTCGCCCATGATGCGAAATCGTCAAGTCAGATTTAATGACTCTCTTCGAGAAGCTTACAAGAAAGCATCGGAAGCTGGCACACTCCGAACCTTCTTCAATATCCGAGCGGTTACAATGGATATAGGCCGAACACCAGTTGCATGGTCGGACGCTTTCTCAGCGTTCCCAACGTGGCTGATGAACTATAAACGGGTTTTCGGTGAAGGGTTCTCTCGTGAGGAAGCGGCCTTGCAGGCCGATAAAGCTGTTACGCGAGCGCACGGTTCGACGCTGCTAATGGACAAGCCAGCTGCTACTCGAAGTCGAAACGAACTCTATCGTTGGTTTACACCGTTCTATAATTTTTGGAATCACGCTGCCAACTTTCAGACGCAAATAGGTTGGGATTTAGCGGCTTATGCTAGAGGGGCCGAGGAGCCTGGAGCAAACATTCCAAGCCTGGCCAACAAGATATTCAAAACAGCGATGGTCCCTATTCTCGTGGAGGAATTCGCTAACCTAAGTTGGAGTGATAAACACGAAAGTTGGGGTTCGGTACTCGCGAAAGCAGTGGGTCGCTTCTTTGGCGGTATGATCCCAGGCGTTCGAGAAGTTTCTAATTGGGTACTCGATGGGCGTGAGCCTTCTGTAGGAATGCTTACTACTGCTGCACGAACGGCGCAGGCAGCCAGAACCGATGCACAGCATTTAATTACTGGAAAGAAATTGAGCGAGAATTGGGCAACTCATTTCACCGCTGCAATCGGCGGCGGTCTCGGTATTGGGGGTCCGCAGGTTGGAAGGACTGGAACCTTTACAGTTGATTATTTACACGGCAAGAATCAACCAGTAACCTTCGATCAATGGATGCGTGCGCTCTTTACTGGACACGCCAAGCCCCCGAGGGGGCACTAAGAGGAGATCAATTCATGAAGATTGTCATAAGCTCTGGACATGGCCTGAAGGTTCGCGGCGCGAGCGGATTTATCGATGAAGTCGATGAAGCTCGAAAGGTCGTTGCTCGTGTGGCGACTGACCTGGAAGCCATCGGCGTCGGGGTCGTGGAGTTTCACGACGATGTAAGCACGACGCAAAGCCAGAATCTGAATCGGATAGTTGCGTTTCATAACTCGCAAACGCGAGATTTGGATATCAGCGTCCATTTCAACGCTAACAAGACAACCCCCAGCCCGATGGGCTGCGAGGTGCTATACGTCACTCAGGTCGGTTTGGCTGGAGAAGTCGCCAGCGCTATCTGCGCTGCCTCCGGTCTAAAGAATAGAGGGGCAAAGAAGAGAACTGACCTGTTCTTTTTAAATAAGACGGAAGAGCCTGCGATCCTCATCGAGGTCTGTTTCGTGGACTCTCAGGCTGACGTTGATATTTACCACAACAAGTTTGGCGTGATTTGCGAAGCTATTGCGGATAGCGCCTCGGGGCAGGCGCCGCCCCTCGATACGAGGTGGCGAGAAGATATCACTGCCACCGTTTTTGGTGGCAAGGGCGATCCGCAAGATAGTGCTTACACTGGCAAGCCAGTCGATCCAACTGTCCCGGCAGTGGCGCTGCCGTACAAGTGGTACGACGAACCTGCTCCGACGGTTATCGTCGAGGGACCGAAGGGTGCCTCCAAAGCTTCTATAGTGGACCGAGGCCCTTGGAATCTTGATGACGAGGGCTACGTCATCAAGGGCTTTCGGCCAGCGGTCGAGGGTCAGTACGAGAACCAGACTGAGGCTGAGAATGGACAAGTTCCGACTAATGATGCGGGAATAGATCTGACACCGGCGCTAGCCGATAAGATCGGTATCTCTGGCAAGGGCAAAGTCAAGTGGCGATTCGCCTAAAACCACTCGAGCAGATGACGATTGGACAGCGCATTGCGTTGACCGTCGTGATCGTGCTTGTGATCTTATTTGCGATGGCGGTTGCCGGTTTCATCAGTGGTAGATGGGACGAGGCACCAGCGCAAGCAATAACTGATATTAATCTCTATGGCGACGTGCCACTCGATACCACTTTGCTGCGTCTGGACCGACGAGCACTTGATGAGGCTTATCACGCGCAGCTCCTGAAACTGTGGGGGGTGTGGCTTGCCGATGGTGCACGCCATCCAGGCAATTTCCAAAACGGATTGGGCAATGCGCGACGAGCTTACGGATTAGCATTGCAAGCCATCATAAAACGCGAGCATGAGGTTAGACCTTAGTCTTGCGTTCCAGGACTAAACACGATACCGCCAGCCTGACCAATCGCAGCTTTGACAATCTTGGCCCTCGCCATAATATCTATCATACGAAGAACGTTGTGAGCTGGAACGCGGTTCTTCAGAAAGCTTACGAGGGCGTATTCTGGAACTGGCTTCCCAGTTCGAAAGAACTGAGTTTGAATGAACAGGGCGGCATCCTCGATTATAGCGTGATCACCACCTGATGATATCGCGGAGAATATTTCTGGCATAACGCGCTCGGCTCCGAGGAGCCAGCCGAAGGCACAGCCGACATCGCCATCGTTAATCAGCATGTCATTGCCACGCGAGGCGCAGGCAACCATGCAGAGTTTTATCAAGTGGGCTGTACGCCGGGTCTTGTAGTGGTTGAGCTTTAGGTGCTTTGGCGGCTCTTGCATTCCTTGCACGTTGCCATCGGCTAAGTGAAAATCACGAACGATATCCCTCGCAGTATCAGTCCAAGTCATTCGGCCATGAAGGCCAAAGATGGCTTTGAGATCGATAACCAAATCCATTCGATCGAGATCGAAAACGTTCTCTGTGAACACATCAACGATCTCGCGATCACCACAATAGACTAGAATTGTTCTAGATATAAATCCCTGATCCCAAGCCCCGTCCGGCATGAGGTTGTTAAGATACGAGGGGGTAGTTGCAGCTAAAAGGTTCAACTGGGGTTTTTCAATTTTGATATGCAGCTTTGCTGTGCGTCGGCGTTCGTCGTAAGGCGCTCCGTCGTAGATGGCCGTGAGCGAGTTCATAAACTCACTGTCATAAACTGGAATTAGGACACCAAGCTCCCCCGACACCACAAGCAGAGAATTAAAGTTGAGCGTCTGCTGATTGCGAATATCTACAATAGTTCGCTTCGCTTCGAAGAGCGAGTCAACGAGAGCGGCGCGAGTAATGCTCGTGGGCGCGACATGAAGTTCACTGATCTCACGCCATAGTCTTTCGACCTGGGTGAGCATGACGGTCTTACCTACACCAGGCGGCGTCACGAGAATGACGTAGAGATTAGGATAGAGAGAGTCTCCCCCCGTCTGGACCCAAACCTTACGCTCGAGAACTCCAGCCACCGCTGAAATTCCCGCCCATGTTCTTAGGATTTCAGGCGACGGGAAGTGCTTGGTACGCCTAACGAAGCCTCTAACCCAATCATTTAATCTCCTCGGAGCGACAGCGGCTGTCACAGCCATTGTACTTTTTTAGCCCGTCGGGGTTATCCTTGGAGTGGTCTGCCCAGTTCCAGCCGGTCTTGACTTCGTAGGGCAGTTCCATAACCCGGTCATGCTGGAGCACTACGGGGTGACGCATCAGTGATTTTAGTTGGTGGACTATTTCATCTTCGCGCTCCTGTGGATACTGGACCAGAATAGCATCGTGGATATTCATAAGAACTTGGCAGATATTGGCTTGCCAGACCTGCAACATCCCGTTGTTAAGGATATCGCTGCACGATCCCTGTGGGTCGTAGGCCACTGCTTCGCGAATGGTTTCTGCTTCGGTTAGCCGCCCTAGGAAGTGTCGCCTTCGCCCCATGAGGCTAACAAGAAACCCATCTCGCTTAAGCACGTTGGCGACGGAGATGTGCCAAGAGAGGTGGCCGGGAAAGCCTCTAAAGTATGCGGACTGAAACTTCTCAATGACTCCCGAATCAATTTTTGTATGAACAGCCATCGTTGAGGGGGTGCCCATATAATTAGTTCCATGACCGAGAACTTTGGCCATATGTCTAAATGAATGCTGTCGATAAAAGGGCTGCTCTGCAATTTCACGATCAGCTCGTATATCTCCAGTCCATTGCATATTTGGCCACGCCATTCGAGACACTGAGGTGTGGAGGTCTCCGGACTCGCAAGCGTCAAGGTAAGCACCGTCGCGGAAGAGGTTCCATTCGATTGCTCCGACACAGCGACTATCTCCCTGCTCTGCATCCAACTGCGCGAACTTCATTCCTGAATCGGCGACGAAAATACGGCGAAGCCGCTTCTCTATGTTTTGGAGATTTGTTCCGGTGCCGAAGTCGCTGAAGCTGGAACTGAATCGTCCAGTGTTTGTTCCAGCGATATTATAACTTGTTCTGATCCGATTGTCAGAATCAATCTCGGTCTTGAGAACTCCAATCTTCTTGTGAAGATCGCGGCACGCGAGGATATGATTAATAAGAGGCTCTGCGAGAAAATAGCTTTTAAGCTTTTCGAGCGCATCTCGGTTGACAGTAGTCTTACCGGCTCGTCGCACGGGCGGGCAATCAAGGACATTATAAAGGAGATTAGACACTTGTGCAGGGGATCGCCAGTTGATAGCTGAGACACCAACTCCTCCAATAAGGATTCGTTGCAGATGATATTCGATCTCTCCAATCTCGCTCTCAAAGTCTCGAACCAACTGATCTCTGACTTGGACATCGATGCGAACTCCCCTGAGTTTCATTTCCATCGTAGGGCCCTGAAGAGCTTTCGAGAATTCATACGTGGCTCGTGTTGTTTCATTCAGATCAGTCTCTATTGCTCTGAAAACTTCTTGAGTTACCATAGTATCCAGGCCGTTATAAATCCACAACTTCTCTGTTTCAGAGCTTGGAGGGCGTTCAAGCTTGTCAGTGTAAATAATCTTCATAGACCAAGCTCTTCAAGCGTATTGTATTCGCGAGCTGGTTTATGGTTATATCTATCTTCCCACACTCTTATGATCTCCTTTATTCGCGCTGATCTGCGATCTCCCATATGAGGAAGTAACTTGTACATAAGATCGATTGCACGTTGCGCATGCAGCGTTGCTTTATATTGAGGTTTATACCCTCTTCGCCGCATAGATGGTTCGTATCGAAGAAGGCAACTACATTGCATCAAAGCTGCCGCTTTAGCTATTACATCCTTATCGATCATGTTGACTCTTACCTGAACATACCAACCTCTTCCTGAGTAATTACGGCCAACATGAAAACTACCTTCTCCTTCGAGCAGGCCAGCAAGCCAGACCAGTTCTAATTCTGTCATATCGTCACCGTCAAGGTTAGGACCGCCGCCGCAAACCAGTAAACTGCTCGGCGCCAGTCGCCATAGGCGGTGTAAACGGCGCTGGCACCGAGGTCGAGCACAATAAGCATCGCTGGGAAGATGCTGGTCATTTCTTTTTCTTCTTACTCTTGTAGCCTGGTCTAACGAGTTGATAGGTTCTACACATCTCTTGTACGTAATGCAGAGCCAAAGCTTTGTTCAGCACCGAATCAAATTCGTAGTAAATCGTGCTGAGACCATCCTTTATTACGAGCTTCAAGTGTTTCTTATTCATCTCTTTTCAAGGTCTCCATGTGCTTCGATCGCATAAGCTTCCAGGCCGGCTCGTTCGTGTAAACGCTCCCAAGGAACCCGAGGCCCTTCTGCATTTCCGGCTGCAGCGCGTGATGCAGCAGCATCGTGTCCTCACACTCACCAGCGGTTGCTAGACCGTAAACGTTATAGAGGATGGAGAGGTCGAAGGCTCCGTTCTGGAAAACCTTTCGGCATGGATGGCGTAAGCAGCGGCTAACAAACTTCCAAGCTGCGCGTTCATGGTCAAGATTGATCCAATAAGCTCCATCTGGTTTTCTGAGGTCAACGAACGGAACAACAAGTGAAACTCGCTCATTGGGAGCGAATCCAATACAAGTAATTTCTGTTCCAACTGTCTCAATGTCAATGGAGAGGAGTTTGCATTCGCGGATGTATGTTTCATAGAAGGTCTCCATATCACTTAGCGATGGTTCTGTCCAGACGGCGCGTTGCGGCCTGCGAATTTCTCGGAATGCGCTTTCGCGTCGGGCTTTGATCAGATCACTGACGGTGATGACTCGGAGCTTCCATTCGCGGAGAATGGCAGCGGGGTGGACGATTGGAATGCACTTGATACCAAGGTTGGACCAAGCGACAGTTCCTCGAATTTTAAGAATGCCGGGCTGTCCAAGGAGAGCCCACGCAGCAGTTCCTCCAACTGCGATCGCAAGATTGGGCTTAAGGGATAGTAGTTCTTTCTCAAGCCGATTAAGTTCAGAAGCGTATTTAGCAAGAATATACTTTCCAAGGCTGAGACTGGGACGGCCAGGGATAGACTGAGCTTTACTGCCACATAGGTTTGCGATGTCATTGGTCGGCCTCGGCCTGATGTTGAACACGTTCGTGAGGTAGAGTTCTGGATGGGCGTCCCATATCGCAGCTACGAACTTGGGGTCTCGAGTGGACCAGTACGCCTGCGCCATCGAGCGGTCATGAAACGACATCTTGATGATACCAGCCTCGTCGCACATCTTAGCGAGTTCGAGACCTGAGGTTCCCACGAAGGGACGCTGAAGGCGTTCTTCGTTCTCGCCCCAGGATTCGCCGATGAGCGCTATCATCGCCGCTTTGGGCGCCAGCCCATCTCGATCATGTGCAGCACTATGTCCCCGCTTGGACCGCCCTTATATCCGGGAACGTAGAGTTCTATGCCTTTTTGCCAGTCTCGATTAAACCTCATTTGTAACTCGTGAAGTTCCTTAACTGTTAGTTTAGGCCATTTTTCCTTAATCATTTTGACAGCTCCTTTAGAGTTCGTGCTTGTGATAATCTAACTCTGGCTCGCTTAGCAAACTCCTCATTCATCTCGAGTCCGAGAACGCGCTTTGCGCCGAGGCTCTCAGCCGCGCGGAGCGCAGAGCCGCTACCGCAGGTTGGATCGAAGATCGAGGTGAACTGGTCAACGATCATTCCAAAGAAATAGCGAAGCATCGGTTCTGGCTTCTCGGACAAATGACCACCGTCCCTGACGGTTGGGGCAGCGTAAGCGTTCGAGACGGCTCGCACAATTTGGCGATCACCTCTATGACCAAAAAAGGCCGTTTCATAAATACGTCGGGGCCCTCGCTGGGGATCAGGCAATACACCAGCGTTGTCGGATTTGAACCAGACAAGAGGGAAGGGGTTGACCTCGAAACGAGTCTTGAGGAGTCGGAGGGTGTCAGTGTAGTTAGCCATTGAGAACCAAAAGACGATGTGAGCACTATCAGAACAAATCCGATCGAGCCCATCAAACAGTACGCCACAAAGTGTTCTATAAATTTCTGGCGTGTCATCGTAGATTCCTCTTACCTGAGTTGCAATGCCTTGTTGAACTTTACCAGCGCCAATACCGAAGGGAAAGTCGCAGTGAATGAAATTAAATCTGGGACCATCGTAGGTCTTGATCCAGTGAACGAAATCTGTTATAAGTATTGACTCATCAATATGTGGTGGCGCTGTAGCCCCAAACATTTGAGCGATAGAAGTGCGACTGAGTTCTTCTTGCTCTGCACGAGCGTGATCAGCTGCTCGCGTAAGTATATTTAGAGCAACACTAATGCCTGTCATCTTAGCTGGATCTATTTTACCAGCAACAATCGCATCAGCGACTGTGAGCCGGTCTGTAACGATCGAGCGATCGCCGAATCCAAGAGCTTTTTGCGTGTCGTCCTGGCTCCATTCTGGTTCTATTGTGCGTCTATTCTCGTGGTACTCTCTCACAGCGAGACATTCGTCCTCCCATTCTAGGTTGACGCGCTTTATATTCTCCTCAAGTTCTATTGCTCTAAGCTCATGAAGATCGACTTCGTCTACCCATTGAATAGGAATATGAGTCCACCCAAGAATCTTGCAAGCCTCAACTCTGCATTCGCCAGAGACAAGCCGATAGTCCCGCGTTATTACTGGTGGATGAATGAGCCCGCGATTGCGAATAGACTCTGCTAGTTCATCGATACCTTTTAGCTCGCGCCGCTGGCGTGCGTCTCGATTGATTATTATACTGAAGAGCTCGACTGCTTTGAATTCGCCAGAAGTCATCATGCTCCCCATTCGTTGGGAGGAAGTATTGAGTTTTTCTCGAGAAAGTCTTGAAGCCTTCCCGCTATGTGATGCCAATCGCCTTGATGATGCAAGTCTCTAAGCTTAGCGTGCAAGGAGTACTCAAAATTACTTGGCAACACGAGAGTAAGTTGTAGTTTGTATGGATTGCCAACTTGACATTCGATAAGCCTCTGTCTACAATCAGAACCATAACCAATCTTTACAAAGTTATGACACTTAATAAAATAGGTGCCAGTATTCTTCAAATCTTGCTCTCTCCAATAACGAGCAGCCAAATTGGTCATTTCTGCTTTTAAGTCCACTTGATTCTCCGTTTTTGGAGGTCGCCGTGTTTTGAGAGGTACCTCGTGGGATTCCCACGAAGCACCCCTCCAGCTCGCTTGTTAGACCCGCACCGTCCCTGCGAGAACGTGGATCATACGAGGTTCAGTGCCCCTCGACAACTGCTGTCGAAGGACGACGCCGACCTGGCGCCCAGGGCTCTCACTCATTAGTTCCAGGATGGTTTTCTCACCCTCCTCGATACCGAGGTGCTCAACGAGGAACTGCTTTATGAAATACTTGTTGTTCTCGGTCACGTAGAAGTCGATGCTGACAGACTTACCTTCGCAACCACCCGCATCGGCAAGGCCTTGCTCGTCGGCGACCTCGATCGGGCGGATAAGCTTGGCACGAAAGCGATAGCCGGGAGTCTTCTTCTCACGGCTTTCGATCCGCTCGAACATTCCATCCACGATGCCGAGGTACGTACCAGACGGCAGTGCCTTTGGCGGCTCGATGTCCTTCGCGCGTGTATTCAGGATTTCTTCGAGGGTGCTCATTGCTCTATGACTCCATTGAGTTTATCTTGTGTATCACCAAGCGATGTTACTGCTTCGTCGAGTTCGTTTACGATTTCCTCTGTTCGTTCTCCTTCCTCTCCGCTGCGAATGCCTTCTGGCATGTTTTCCAGACTGTCCTCTTCGTCGGATTTAATTTCTTCGATGTCGACCTTTGCTCTCTCGATGAGGTCTATGACTGATACGAGTTTCTTTCGTCGGCTTTCGTTCATTTCTTTGCTCCCTTGACGGTTTGGAAAAAAGTTGCCAACCCCGTCTCAATCGGCAACTCTTTGGCCATTTCGAAGCTCGCAGGGTTCTTCAGGTCTATGAGGGCGGTGGAGACTGTTTGGATTGTGCGGGCTCCCCCGGGCCGGGTGACACACTGGACCACACTATTGAAATACCGAGGGATTGTAGGGCTAAGTGCCTGCCCAACAGCAGTTGGATAGCCTCTTTTAGTTCCATCCGGAAGGTCGATGAATCTGATATGCGCTGTAACAATGACGTTGGTATTGTAGTCTCTATTCGTAATGTAATTGAGGACGTGTTCGATGGCATCTTGTGCGGCTCCGTATATCTGGCGTTGATCCTTGGCTCCTGGGTTCATGGCCCAGGCCCAGTTGAAAGCTCCGTCACTAAGAAAGGTAAGACTATCGATAGCAAGGACGGCATTTGGTCCCCATTCGCGAGGATTTCCAAGATCTCCCCATTTATCCAGGAGACCGAAAGCTTTAGTAAACGCTGTTGGTGCTCCTTCAAGAATTGGGCCGGCTGCAGACGGGCGATACTTATCTCGGAAGGATTCGACTTGGACCGAAGAAAGTCGTTCAGGGCATGTTCGTCGAACAGCCGCTGCGAGGCTTTCCCACCCGGCGTCCATATCCAGCAATCTAACGTCATAACCGACCTTCACAAGGGAGGCGAGGGAGCCAGTCTTGCCTGTGCCACTATCGCCTATCATCAGGAGTTTGACTACGGGGCTTGCCGTCAGCTTGTCTAATGTTGGCATATGCATCTCTCATTAGTGGGGGCTTTTGCGGAGTACTTCTGTGTAAAGCGTTAAGATGTCGCCTACGCGGACATCAGCGCTATCGGGCAGCATACACAGCATACTGTAGGGTTCACCGCTCGGGCCACTTAACCGAATTAGCATATAGTTGCCACGCCGCTCGGTTACGGGGACTTTGGCGAGTGGTAAGATGAATCTGAGTTGCTTCGTCATGTAACGATCACTCGGACTCTTGGATGATAGCGGACGATCCGTCCGTTTCTGACTGTGTAAAGTAATGGCCGATGATTATGACTGACCGGTGTGATTTTTCTGGCCTTCATCGAGGCTTTAAACTTCGCATGTTGTGCAGCACTCCACTTATGTCCGCGCATGATAAATCTCCCATTTGTTAGCGGATTTCTAGCGGATTCCAAGGACGACGCTCGAAGTCGCTCTCCAAGAACATCTGTCGAACCGACGGGTCTTGCGAGCATACTCGCTTGAAGCTGCAAAGCATACAGCTTCGTTCGTTCATTGGCCAGTAGTTCGCTGCGGCATAGGTCTCGGCCTGGCGCAACCAGAATATCAGATCGTTAAGCCATTCCTGCGTTTGCGCAGGTGTTCGATATGTCATTCCACGCGCAAAGCGCGTAAAGCCTACGGCTATTTGAGCACCATCGATGATGATTCCCTTAACGGGGGTGTGGAACACCACGTTGGCAGCAATGGTATAGAGGGACATTTGATTGTCGAGGTCGAAGCGACCAAAATAGTCTGAGCCGATAGTGTGCGAGGTGGTCTTGCGATCAGTAACGTACTGACCACCACCAAATTCTACTATGCGATCGAGATGACCACAGAGCAGATATGGGGGACCGCCAGGCGGTCCCCAGTCAAGCTCCATTCGGAATGAAAGCTCAACGGCGGGCTTGCCATTCTCGAGCGTCACGGTTTTAAGTGGATCGGTGGCGAACTCATCCAGATACCAAACGATGGAGCGAATGAGGGTTTCGCGATTGCGCTTCGTGTCGTCGCTGTTCCAGCCATAACTGTTGACTAAGGTTATTCCAATAACCTCCCTGAGAGCGTGGGTCTTATCCACACCATCGATGAGGAGGCGGTCCCAAAGCTCCAAAGCCTGGTGATAGAACTGGCCGAAGGTCAGAGCGACATTCTCGCTCTTTGCGCGCCATCCCTCTATTTGGTGATAGAAGTATTTGCGAGGACAGTCTTTGAGCCAGCCAAGGCTGGTGGAGTCCCACGCGAACTGGATGTTGCCGTCGTAAGGGCTTACCGCTGCGGTGCTCATCTGAAACCCTCAATCCATCGTCTTGCGCCATCCATATCATGCGTACTAAGATAGAATAAGCCTATCAGCATCATGCTAGCAGAAATGTCCTTAAGTTCCTCATGCTTCATTAGGTCAGAGCCCATTGAACCGATAGCATTTTGGATATCTCCACGATCGAGATATTCTCGCGCCCGCTTCTTACACCATTCTAGATGTTCATCTCTTGTCATAGTCCCAAATCCTCCAGGCTGTCAGGGTCTTTGCCAATCGGCTTTTCGCTCTTAGGCTTTGGGGCGGCCTTGCCAAGCAGCGATTGCTTACGGCGCTCACGCATATAGGCGATCACTCGGTCGAGTTCCTCGTCGGTGTAGCGCTTTTCAAGCGGGTTCCTTGCAAATAATTCAGCGATTGTGTCGGGCACGCTTCGCCTCCTCTGCGTTCTTAAGGAACATATCGACTAATTCTCGAAGGATTATGGCCATGGGCTTGGCAGGGAAGTTCTCCTTGAGCTTCGCCACTTGATCGGGGCGCAGCCGTGTGTGGAGGTGATAGAGGTCAGTCTTGCGACGGGGCATTATTCCACCTTTACCCTCCGTTAGCAGGTCAGTTTGGACTTTGCCACCAGGTCAAAGAAGCTACGTGGTAGCTCCATGACTCCGGTTATTAAAGCGCCTTTGGGAATCACCACGGTTACACTGTTTGGATCACCAAAGCGGGAGGGTTTAATAATCAGGTATTCCAAACCCTCAAGAGTCATTAATGGAATTTTGATTTCGTCATGAGTCATTATGGTCCCTCTTCGTCAAAAAAGGTGCAGTTTTCACATTTTCGAATTTTCTCGGACATCAGATCTCCCTCATATCCGGCAGGGCCATTTCGACCTTCTTGATAAGAACTGCCGTCCCGCTTAATTCGAGACGAAGCTTGTCGTAGATCGACTGCTTGTGTAGGATGTGTGTCTCGTCATAGATTTGAGCGTTCTCACGTCGATCGAGCCGCCGAAAGTAATTGGCTCGACCGCGCCAATAAATAGCTTCGCCTCTCGTTTTGAAATTGACTTCTAGCCCTCGCGTCGCGTTGAGCGCTCTATCGAGAACCCGCTTTACATCTTCGAGCGCTAGCGGTGTCCGATTAAAGCTCACTGAAGTCCTCCAGGTTAACTAAGAACAACTCGCGCTTCGCCCTCGTCGTGATGACGTACTCGACGTTAAGCTCCTGCTCGAGCGCTTCTGGTTCTTTGGCCCACTTGCTGGGTATTCGCCAAGGATCAAGGTGATATACGAAATCCCATTCGAGACCCTTAGCCTTATGCCCACTGAGAAGTTGGACGGGTCCTTTGGATTTAAAGAGAAGCTCCGCGTATGCAACAGCGTCCCGGAGTGTCTCTCCGTATTCTGCAAAAACGCGGAAACATTCAGCTTTATCGTAGATTGGCCCAGGCGGTTTGCCACTGTCGATTTTTTCACTTGTCCACCTTTCAATAGCTTGGAGAACGTCCTTGCGAGGCATTTCGTCCGGACCAAATTTCTTCATGGTGCGAAGCAAGCCCGCGCCAATATCTGTTCCAATAAGCTGAACGCCGTGGCCGGCGCGAAGAAGCTTGAGCGCCAACGCGAAGAGCGGAGCGTTGTTGCGACAGATAATCGCAGTGCTGCTCGTGTCGCCATTGATAGCCCAAGGGGCTCGAGCGCTAACAGCGCCCTCAAGCGCCCAAGGCGCCCATTTCATGTGAGGGACGCGGCTCTGCGCTTTGCGAACGACAGCTTGAGGACAGCGAAAGCTGACGCTCAGCGTCATTTCTCGCATTGAGAAGCGCTCTTTGAGTCGTTGCATACTGGAAGTGATTGCCCCACGAAAAGCGTAAATTGATTGCCACGGATCGCCCACTGCCATGAGGCGATTGGGCACGAGCTTTTCGAGCATGGCATGGTTAATCGACGAAAGGTCTTGAGCCTCGTCCACCATTGTAAGCGGATATCTTGGGAAAACGCCTCCAAACAGTGTGGGCATGTATATCTGATCGTCAAAGTCAATGACGCCCTCGAGGGACGACGCGATAGACTGGCGAAGGACCGCATCAACTGTATCACGGTAACAGTCCTCCTCTAGCGAGCTGTAAAACTCTTCACCAGTGCAGAGACCTTTTCTGCCAATCGATTCAGGGATGTAGCCAGCAATTTTAGCTTGTCGGATAGCCGCAAGAGTGTCTGCAAACATATCGTATTGAACCTCTTGGCTCCGGCGCGATAGGGCGCCGATATGCGCCTTAAGGAAGTCGTAGGACTTGTCCTTGTTGACGGTCAGGCGCCGGCCAGTCTGACCGGACCAGGCGCGATGACCAATGCTGTTCAGCGTCATAGCGGCCACATTGGCCGGAAGGCGCTTCTGCATTTCCTCGGCAATGCGCTTGTTGAAGGCGAGTGAGAGGATCGGCATGTCGTTGGGCAAGTACTTACAGAGGAACTGCAAGGTGCTCGTTTTGGCCGCGCCGGCGAGCGCGTTGATGAGGAGGCTATCCTTGCAGTTGAGAGCCTCCTCGATAATAGAGGTCTGCTCCTCGGTAGCTTCGAGCGTTTTGCCGTCGTATTCTAGGACATATGTCATATTAGTGTTCCTCTGGTTTTGAAAGAGCCTGAATGAAGCCATCCACGCCAGGGAGGTATGCGCGAGCTTTTTCTAACGTAGCAAATGGACCGTAAATTCTGGACGGCGAGTTCACCTCAGGAACAATAAGAACCCACTTAAACGGGTCTCCAAGCTTGGCTAGCCTGGCCTCTTCCCTTTTTGTAAGCGCTCTGACTGTCATTTTCTATCCTTAGTAGCTCCTCCAGCAGCGAACCATTCGCTATCTGAAGGTTCCTTCTGCTTCATCCAATTAGCCAATCCTCCTGGAGGCTCCTGAGCCGGGGGAGTTGTGACTTCCTGAGCCTTTCTCTTTCGCTTTGGCGTTCTGACCGAAACCAGGACTCCACCATTAGAGGCAATAAACTCTCTAATGGCGTCATCCTTTATTGCTCGCAAGCTGACTGTATAAACCAGCCAAGTTCTTCCGAGTTCCTCTTTCATTGCAGCCTCCCCATTGCCAATTGCGTTAGCTGGTGTTGAAGCTTCTTGAAGTTCTCGCTCACCGCCAGCCACATCACGCCGATCTCGGTCTTGCGCTCGGCGTTATGGAGGTGGGCGATCATCGCCGCGTGTTCCTCGGCCTTGCGGAGGTTCTCCATAAGCTGGGAGTATTCGTCGCCGATTGTTGGGACGCTCAAGACTTGTTACCTCCAAGGTGGGAGAGCAGACGGACTGCTCTCCCAAAGTTGGAACAGACACTATTTCGAAGTCTGGTCTGTCAGGGCCGGAGCGGCGATACCGAGGATGCGAGCGGCCTCCTCCTTCGCTCTCTGGCTGGCTTGCTCGAACACCTTAATGGCGGCGAGCTGAACCTTAGTCACATTGGTAACGCCGTTCAGCGCCATTGTGGCCTCCCGCGCCTCCTTTGGCTCGAGAGTGTGATTGACAACGCGCTCGGCGATCTCAGTGAAGCCGTGAGCAACTCCGATAAGCGAGCGTTCAATCACAAACGGGTCAGACATCTTCTCGACGTTACCACTTCCATTTTCATTTGTCATGACTTCCTCTCTCTATGTACAATCCGAGGGATTCGGATTGTTCTAAAACTTCCATGCAGTGTCTACGAGCATTCTCAACCGCTGCCATACATTGAACTAACGGATAAAGTTTTTCCCAACAATCCTCGCAAAACTTGGTGCCAAAGCCGAAACGTATCACAAGATAGCAATCCACGCGAAACGTGCCCCAAGGCTGTTTGCAGCGGGTGCACCTTCCCACAAGCAACGAGTCTTGCATTTGGTTTCTAAGGCGGTTGGGAACTTTGCTCATCAGATGGGCTCGCCGATCGACAGCACGTCGCGCAGCTTTATGCCAATCCGGCGTGGACTGAGATGTCGAATCAGATGTTTATAGCGGCGACGAAGAGTGGCGATTGACAGCCCGGTCAACTCGGACGCTTCAACCAAGCTAATAATGCATTCAAGTCGAAGAGTTGGGTCCATCACGACTCGCCTCCGATGGATCGCTGAATTAGCGAGAGTCTGTCGCGAACGTCATCAACTCGACTCTTCGTTTCATCCAGAAGATCGGTTACTCGATTGAGAAGCTCGATAATGTCCGTGCCACGCGGCCTCGGCCCTGATTTGGCGATGGCTTTCTCGGCAGTGTTAAGTTCAGTCTGATTCTTGTACGGAACGTGAGAACCTGGAGGGATTAGCTGGTTTTCGATCTTGTCGAGGGTCTCAGTCATCACCTTGTCGAGGTCGCGCTGGTTCATAATCCTAACTCCTCTAGTGAGTTGTATTCGCGAGGCGCCGTTGGCGGTTGCTTGACGTTTGGGTAATGGTCGGGCCAGTCGTCGGGAATGTAATACCAAGGTGGAAATAGAAGCACTTCGAGACCACCAGGAAGCGCGTACTCCAGGCTTTTAAGGTCCCAATGCCTATAAGGGTAGGCTCTGTGCCCGCTGGTTGGAATTATCCAGCCCCTCTCGTGCTCGCTGCCGATCTGAATCGGCTCCGCCACGTCGAACGCTGGCTGGCCCCGAACTTTGTGTAGGATTAGATAGGGCATTGGCTTATTCCTTGTGATCCCATCCTTCGGGAGCGCCCTTGAAGCGTCCATCGAGGTTCCATGCTGGTGCTTCGGCCCAGTATAGTTCACTTCGAGGCTTCATCCGAGGGCCGTCGTACCAGCATTTGGCGTCGATCGGAGGGATTTTGGTTCTGAAGTGCCACGATGCGTCCTTAGGCTCAAGCTGGCATAGCTGACGCTCGCCTGCATCAGCGGTGTCAAACACGAGAAACCAAACAGAGAGGAAGAGGATATATTGGGCATACCCTCTTCCTGCGCTAAGGGGCTGCTTCTCAAGCATAATTGCCCAATCCCCTTAGATCAAGCGTCAACTTCATCGTTATAGTCCTAGGGCCGCGAGGCCCTCCTCTATCTCAGCGGCTACCGCCGCCTTTGCCGCTTCGCGCTTTTGCGCGGCCATGGCTGAGAGCCATTTATCGAGTTGATACTGTGTTGGTTCAGCTTTCGTGCCGATAAATGACTCCGGCTTCTCGGAGCGCTCGCGCAACGTGCGCAGAAGCATAGCTACGCCATGCTGGTTGTATGGCAACGCCACAGTGTGGCCGTGCAATTCACCGCTGCGCGGTGGGAGTCCCACCATCAGCTTGTCGCCCGCTGCCCAGATGTAGGCTGCGTGGCGTGGAACAGGATAGTCACTCACGTCGCGAATCTCCTATCACTGCGCTCGCTATGCCAACGAGTGCAACAACCATGATTATCATAAGCGAAAGCCCAAACAACGTCGCTTTGACGATCTCGAGCTGCCACACCTCTATAACGTAAACCAACGCGAAAAACGCGATGAATATTGCTATGACTTGCCAATGTTCGCGCTTCATCGGGAGGTCTCCTTGTTGAGCAGATCGATGGCGGCTTGCGCCTTATCGAGCGCGAAATGGAACGCGCACCAGCATATACCAACGTCATGATCGCATGGCTCGTTGATCGCGATCATCTCGTCCCGGCAGAGCCGAAGGGCGCTAAGCGCGTGGAGCATGGCGCGCTGCTCGGTGGTCATGGTTTTTGCTTGAGCGTTCGCATTGCATTGCTCAATTCGGCTTTTAGCCGCGAGATTTCATCTCGCAACTCAGCGCACTCTTTCTCCGACGCGCGCCACAGCCGCTCGAAGATCGCCGCTTCGCCTTTGAGATCGGAGCGCTGCTCGCCGTTGGTCATGACAGGTCCTCTGGATAGAATATCGTGAGAATGGAATGCGACGGCCAAGCGGCGCTGCCATAGTTAACAGTGAAATCGCCGCAGAGCCAGTGGTGGGTGATGATGGTCCTGATCATAGTCGGACTCCATGCTCGTCGCTCGGAGAGCTTCTTGGCCAGTGCGGATTGAGCAGCCCGATGTGGACTGTCAATTCGCGCTGTGTGCGAAAGGCTTGACCACACTTACAATGGAATTGCCTGGGCTGTGCCCTCCCGAAAACGGCTGCGTAATTGCAACCATCCTCTTGGATGTTCGTGGTCGCGCCGCATTCCTCGCACACGCCCTGGGTGTAGAGCTTGTTTGGCTCTGCCATCGTTTGCTTGATGCCGCACACGACGCAGTTGAATTGCTGGTAGATGGTTACGCCGTCGTCGATCAAGCGACCGACTTCGGTAACGACTTCGCTGAATGGATGGAGGCGCATTAGCGCGCCTCCCGTTGCACTTTCAATAAACGTTGGATGGCCATCTCGATATATTGGCGCGTTTTTGTATCCTCAATTTCAATGCCGCGCAAATATTCGATGGTCAGCGGAATTGCCACTACATCTGGTATTTGAATTTGCATTTGTGTTCCTATGGTTTTCGCGGGGCGATTTGCCCATTGTTTAGTGTACCACAAGCTCGCCATTTTGTCAATGGTCTCAAATAAGAAATGTTCAGGGCGATGGTCCGTTTGAAACCATCGCCCTGACGCGACCGCCGTTGGCGGTGTTCAGCGTTGTTGGTTTGCTTCCAACAACCTGGCCAAATCATCGGCTATTTCGAGCATTGTTTGCTTTAGCGTTTCGTACTCGTTCGCATCGTAATGGCCATTGAGGAAATGACGAATGACGATGGAAGCGCTGTGCGTTCCCCATTTCCGGATAAACTCTTCACTGGTCATGGCTGTCACCCAGCGTAATGATCGGTGGCGGACTGGCCATCATCAGCGAGCGCATTACGCTCGGACGGTCAGGGGCATTCGCGCCCCCGTCCCGTTTCGGCCTGGTTACGCCACTTCGAGGCTGTCGAGGTCGAGGTCTTTGGAAACCTCAAGTTCTTGCCGCGCGATGTCCACCAGTTCCGGGTGCTTCGCGAGGTATGCCCGCGCGAAGGCGTCTTTCTTGGTGAACGACTTGAGATCGGCTTTCGGATTCTGCCGCTTCCAAGCCGCCACAACCGTCGCCCGTGCCTTCGTGAGGGCAAGGCCTTCGGCCGTGCGAGGCGCACCAACACGCGCTGCGCGGATGTCACCCTCATAGAAACGCGCGAGGATGCCCTCAACATGGGCGTACATTTCGTCCGCGTCGGACTCGTCCGCCTTGAACGACGCGATGGAGTCGTTCAAGCGCTGGCGCCAGCCATACTCGGCGATGTACGCTTTGACGTGCGCTGGCACGCGGCTCTCGTCGACGTTGATCGCGCGGTCACACTTCTTGATAAGGACTTCCATAGTGGTCTCCCATTGTTTCGGCGGGTTTGCCGATGACGCGAGAATGGCTCTGTTCGAGCCGATTGTCAATCACGCTCCGCGTAAATTCGGCGTAAATTCGTACGAAATAAAATTGCTGAGCCTGTTGCAATTATGCCACAGCTCGGTAATGACCCTGGGGTTACGGTGACGTCCCGTCATGGGACGCCATGTACTGATAAGCCTAACACTGGGGGGACCGTTCTCAGTTTTTCCAGCTGGTGACTGAAAAAAAAAAAAAAATCTCATTACTCTTCTCTCTCTTTCGAGCGGCCAGCTGACGATACATCGTGGTAATCCCACGCGGTACCTACTACCGCACTGCACCATGAGAATGACAATGCGCAAAAACTGGATATGAGTCGATCGCGTCCCATGAGAGTCGTCGACCGTAACATCAGGGCAACTACTGAGCGTATACGCGTGGCCAAGCGCTGACTACGCTTCGTGGCCTCGCGGCAGCGAGGCTGAGGCCCCAGAGACGCTCGAGGCCCCACCGGGGGCCAAAACTCGGGCTCGGCCCCCAACATACACCCCTCCAAAGTTTTGCCGCTCGAATCCGCAAGGTACCTCTTAGGTACCCCAAACGGCGTTTATTACATCCATCTGTAACTATCGGCTTGACAACACCGCGACGCGGTGTAGAATGCTGGCCATCGATCGGGTGATCGATGTGAAGCAGCTGGATTTTACGAAGCTCGACCAGGAACTGCTCGACATCGACGCGGGCAAGGCTCGGCTCATCCCCCTGCAACCACTCCAGCGGATTCGCGATAGCCATCATTGGCTTGCCCGCGCTATCGCGATGGGGAAGCGACATTTCGAGGTGGCAGCCGAAACCGGCTATTCGATCAGCCGAATCTCGATCCTCCTGGCCGACCCGACCTTCCAGAACCTAGTACAGATGTATCGGCGCGAATTTGCCGAGCAGGACATCGAAGGGCATATGGATGCTCGACAGATGCTCCAGCAGAACTTTGTCAAGTCGCTCCGCTTGCAAAGCGACCTCCTCGACGATTATGCTGATGCGCACGAGGCAGGCGAGAAGCTCCCCGCCGGTGTTATTCTCGATAACGTCGTGAATCTCGCAGATCGACTTGGCCACGGCAAAACCCAGACGAACGTCAATGTGGATGCCAACGGCCTGGCCGATCGCATCGAGGCAGCGCGACGCGCTTATCTTCGCAGCTTGGGCGATTCAGCTGATCCCGCCACCCGGAAGCCCTCCCATGCTTCCGCCTCGGCTGGATCGCCCGCCCTCCTACCGGAGGGTGACAAGTGAGAGAACCTCTGGATTTTGATAAGCTGGTCGCTTTCGTGCACGACCCTGCTGACTTCGTTCAGTTCTGTTTCCCTTGGGGCCAGGGGGAACTCGAGGGAATGACCGGCCCAACCGAGTGGCAGTTGCGCGTGCTGCATCACATAAGTGCCAAACTGAAGGAAGGGTATCGACCAGGCAACGTGATCAACGAAGCCATGATACGAATCGCACGAAGTTCTGGCCATGGAATCGGCAAGTCAACGTGTGTCGCGTGGATCATCCTCTGGGCATTGGCAACGTTTCCAGATACGCGCGGTGTAGTCACCGCGAACACGAAAACCCAGCTCGAGACAAAGACGCGAGCTGAGCTTGCCAAGTGGCACCGATTGTTCTTTGGCAGTCATCTGTTTAGAATGACTGCCACTTCTATTATGTCCAGTGATCCTACCCACGAGATGACATGGCGATTGGACTTCATCCCGTGGTCCGAGAACAACCCAGAGGCGTTCGCCGGCCTCCACAACAAAGGCAAACGCCTGCTCGTCATCTTCGACGAGGCGAGCTACATCAGCGATAGCATCTGGGAAACCACCGAAGGCGCCCTCACGGATATCGATACAGAAATTCTGTGGTGTGTCTTTGGGAATCCAACTCGCAGCGTGGGTCGATTCAGGGATTGTTTCGGGCGTTTCGCCCAAGTGTGGAATACAGAAACGATCGACGCTCGAGAAGTGCCATTCAACACTAACGCGAAGCTCCATCAAGAATGGATAACTCTCTATGGCGAGGATTCCGATTTCGTGCGCGTGCGCGTGCGAGGAGTGTTCCCGCGAACTGGCGAGATGGAGTTCATTTCCTCGGAAGTTGTCGAGGCCGCCTGTCTCGCAGAAGCCTATTCCACTCCTAACGATCCCCTAGTGATAGGAGTTGATGTTGCGCGATACGGAGCAAACGAATCAGTCATCTGGTTTCGTAAAGGCCGGGATGCTCGTACCATTCCGCCTGTGCGACTTAGAGGCATCTCTACAGTGGACCTCGCCGGAAAAGTCTCAGAAGCCTTCTACCGATACAGAGTCGACGGCATCTTCGTTGATGGTGGAGGCGTTGGCGGCGGCGTTGTTGATCAGCTTAGGGCTCTGCATATTCACGTCTTCGACATAAATTTCGGCTCAAAACCGCAAGGTATGGGCTGGGCCACTGGCAACGAAGGCGAGCGTTATGCGAACAAACGCGCGGAAATGTGGGGCGCAATGCGGGCTTGGTTATCCCACGGAGCCATTCCTTCGGATGCTGATCTTAAAACGCAGCTTGTTGGCCCGACGTATACCTATACTGTCAAGAACGAAATCCAGCTCGAAAAGAAAGAAGATATGATGCACCGGGGCATCGATTCTCCGGACCTCGCAGACGCACTTGCATTGACCTTCGCTATGCCTGTCGCCCCGCATCAGGGAAGGAGCGATGGTCCGGAGAAGCCTTTGGTCGAATCGGAGTATAACCCATTCGATCCCAAGTTCATGATGGATGGCGTCGCCGACGAGCGGAGGAACGCTGCATGAGTTTCCTTGGTCATCTCTTCAGTGGTGGCGGAGCGCCTCCGTTGGGTTCTCCCGCCAACCCAATTCTTCCAGTCCCGCCGGCTGTTGCTGCTCCGGCCCCGCTCGCACCTCCAACTCCGCCACCGGCGCCTACCGCAGCGCAAGCTCCACAGAGCTTCGCCCCACAGGCGACTCCAGCGCAATCGCGGCAGGCGAGCATCAACGCAGGCGTTCCAACGTTCCTTGGAGCAGCCGCCGGTCCTGGTCAAATAGCGAAATCGAAACTGGGATAGCGCTCATGGCAAACGTCGGATTGATCCTGTTGTGCTTCGCCTTTGTGTTCGCCGTAATCGCAGCGTGCATCATGACCGCGCAGGGCCGTTGGCACTTCGGCTGGGCGGCGATCGCGTTCTGGATCGCGAGCGAGCTGATCGGTGGCCTAGGGAGGGTTTTCCATTGAGCAGGGATACAAGCTTCGAGAACCTGTATAGCCACATGAGCTACCACGATGTCAAAGGGTGGCTGATTAAAGGTGCGAAGCACGAGGATGCTCAGACGATCCTAGCCGCCTTGGCTAGGATCTCCAGCCGCCGCTTGCGGAAGGGATTGGCGAAGGTTTTAGCTGATGCCTGACGATGACTACATCGCGCAGAATGCTGGTCGCACAGATATCCCCGAAAGCTGGCTGCGAAAGATAATGGCTGTGGAATCAGGCGGAAATCCTAACGCACAAACGGGCTCTTATCATGGGCTCTTTCAGCTATCGCATTCAGAGTTCCGCGCAGGTGGTGGTACAGGCGACATCTACGATCCACAACAAAACACGAGGGCTGCAGCAAACAAGATAGCTCAGGAGAAGCAGACATTCGAGCGGAAGCACGGTCGACCTGCCACGCTGCCAGACATCTACATGATCCATCAACAGGGCGCCGCTGGGTATGATGCTCATCTGGCCAATCCAGATGCGCCAGCTTGGCAGAACGAGCAAAGGGCCAGCGGCAAATCAGCGAGTTGGGCCAAAACTGCAATTTGGGGCAATATGACACCAGCGATGAAGGCCAAATACGGCTCGGTCGAGAATGTGACCTCTGGAGATTTTACTGGCGACTGGAGTCGGAAAGTCGAGGGCCAGGCGCCTTCTACAGCGATGACGCGAAGTCGTGCTAGGCACGAGGCTATACCAACCGAGGCCGGAACCGCACCAGAAGGCGCACCTGCACCGAAACCCGTGCCCGAACTTGATATCTCGACGGGTCCGGATGTTGAGCCGGTTGAGATTCGGCCGGTTGCGCGATTCAGAATGAGGAAAAGTCCGTATTTGGCTTCCATCCCATCAGGAGGTAACGGTGCCTGAGCAATTTCAATATCCGGAAAACGGCTGGTCCACCGGTACGATGCGCAAGAACGGTGATGTGCAGCGAGCTATGGAGCTGGGCGCGGATATCCAGAGGCGCCGGTTCGGTGGAACCGATGGCCTTGGGCCTGGCGAGGAGTTACATCATAACCTCAATAATCTTCCAGAGGATTGGCAGCAGATCAACCGGCACCCCGATGGTGGTTTCATTGTTAAGCGAGGCGCCGAAAAGACGTCAATGAAGCCAGGAGACCTTCGGTCAGTCACTGATCCGGGAAATAAGTATAAAGGCCTCAAAACTCAAGAAATGTATATGCAAGGCGGTATAAGCGATGAGGCTGTTGGTAAGCAGATGGAGGAAATGAGGAAGAAAGGGAAGCAAATTTAATGCCCGCTAATTACGTCAGCGATGAAGACCTTGCCTACCACCGCCATGTGAATGAGCGGCTGCTAGGCCTGCGTGTCAATCGCTATAGCTGGTGGGTCCACGCTCGCGAACTAGCCGACTTCCTTCTTCCACGTAGGTATAAATGGCTCATTACTCCAAACCAGATGACCCGTGGTTCTCCGATCAATCAGCACATATTAGACTCTACTGGGACTCTTGCGGCCAGGAACTTAGCGTCCGGGATGATGTCAGGTATCTCCTCTCCGACCAGACCCTGGTTCAGATTGAAGATTGGCCGGATCGATTCTACTCAGACGAGCCCGACATCTTTGTGGCTCTCAGAGTGCGAACGTCTGATGATGCTCGTGTTCCAGGAATCCAATTTCTACAATTCCGTAGCGATTGTATATTTCGATCTGGTTATCTTTGGGACAGCAGTGATGCTCATATACGAGGATTTCGATAATGTTATTCACTGCTATAATCCTTGCTTCGGCGAGTTTTATCTCGATAACGACGGCAAATACAACCCAACGATCTTCTTTCGTGAATTCACAATGACCATCGATCAAGTGGTCAATCAGTTTGGTTACGAGAATTCCTCCACTCAGGTCCAGCGTCTCTATGACGAGGG
The DNA here is from genome assembly GCF_036271055.1 of Scandinavium sp. Classification (GTDB taxonomy): domain Bacteria; phylum Pseudomonadota; class Gammaproteobacteria; order Enterobacterales; family Enterobacteriaceae; genus Scandinavium. The sequence continues at coordinate 29,486 of NZ_DATBBJ010000036.1, forward strand.
CAAGGCTGGTCTAACTCGCGAGATCATCGTAGCTCACGGGATCGAGCCGAACGATGATGCCCGGAGGTTTGGCGTTCCAGATCACTTCGCCTTCCGAGAGTGTTATTGGGAATGGGGCGGCTCGACCTCGCCGCAGGGCGGTATTAGCTATGCTCCCGGCTTCTTGCGTAAGCGGGGCTTCCATGAAAATCCTTGTATTGCTGTTCGTTGGGACCTTGTCTCTAACGATGCATACGGACGATCTCCCGGAATGGATGCTTTGCCAGATATCAAACAACTCCAACAGGAAGTTAGACGCAAAGCTCAAGCAATCGATAAAACTGTTAACCCACCGATGGTTGCTGATATACAACTTAAGAACCAACCCGCATCCTTGCTTCCTGGTGGAACCACTTATGTAGCGGGAATGATGCAGGCCAACAATGCAGGATTCGCACCAGCCTACGGCAACTGGAAGCCCGGAATCGCCGAGATTTCAGAGGATCTTAATGAGATTCGTGAGAGGATTCGTAGGACATTTTATAATGATCTTTTCCAGGTCATCTCTCAGTTCGAAACTCGTTCTAACGTCTCCGCCACCGAAATTGATGCACGGCGTTCTGAAGCGCTTGTCATGATCGGGCCGGTGCTAGAAAGGATCGAATATGAACTCCTCAGCCCAGCAATCGAGCGAGTCTTTGGGATCATGGCTCGATCCGGAGTCCTGCCCCAACCTCCACCAGATATTCAAGGAGCAAATATCAATATCGAATACGTCTCAATGCTCTCCCAAGCTCAGCAGGCAGCAGCCACCTCAGGAATTGAGCGGACCTTACAACTGGCAGGCGGCCTCGTCGGAGTTGATCCCTCCGTCATGGACAACCTTGATACTGACTTTACTCTCCAGAAATATTCCAACTTAATGAACAACGACCCCAAGATGATCCGCTCGCCGGAAGCCCTTGCGCAAAGACGTCAGCAGCGCCAGCAGCAAGCCGCACAGCAGCAGCAGGATATGATGGCAGAGCGAGCCGCCAAGCTCGCGGGAGGTGCGAAGACACTGAGTGAAACTGATGTCGGTGGTGGCCGCAACGCCTTGCAGGCAATGATGGGAGCACCTGGATAATGGCCTATGATGCAGGAAATCGGAAAGACGTTCGAGCAGCGGAGAAACAAGCGAAACTGGAGGAGCAGCAGCGTCGTGAAGTCGTTGGTGGTATTATGTCAGTTGCTCCCGGACGTAAGTGGGTTTGTGAACTGCTCGAACACTGCCACATCTTTTCTACCAGCTACTCCGATGTGGCGCACCGAATGGCCTTTATGGAAGGTCAACGTGAGGTTGGAATCAGGCTGCTTGCTGACGTCATGGCATCCTGCCCCAGTGAATACATGGAGATGATGGAGGAAAGAAATGCCCGACAATCAACCATCGACCGAAGGTCAGATCGAAAGGACCCCGACCGGCCAGATAGCGGACAAGGGCCAGACGACGGCTCCGATGGCGACGACACCGCAGACCTCGACGACGACGGAAACTCTGGCTACTACCCCGGCCAGCACGTCAGATACGACTGAAAAGTCCCTAGTCAACCAGGCCCAAGAAAAGTCACTCGCTAATCAGCAGCCTCCCGCAGGCGCTCCGGAATCTTACGAGCCATTTACCGTCCCGGAAGGTTATACCTTAGATGAAGAGACTATCAAGGAAGCTGGCGCTATATTCAAAGAATATGGTCTCAATCAGACCCAAGCTCAGAAATTGGTTGACTTTCATGTCAAGCAATCCAACGAAGCCTTTAACGCTCCATACCAAGCTTGGAATGATATGCAAGCGCAGTGGATCAAACAAGTTAAGTCCGATCCGTTTCTTGGCCCGAGGCTCAATCAGGTGACTAGCGCGATTAGCAAAGCGATCGACTTGGCTTCGGCCGGCAATCCAAAGCTTGCAGAGGGCTTTCGTCAGGTGATGGATTCTACTGGTGTGGGAAATCACCCGGACTTCATCAAGCTATTCTACGAGATGGCCTCGCGACTCACCGAAGGCGGCCATGTCGCAGGCAAAGGGCCGTCTCCGGCCGGTCAGCGTCGAGAAGGCGCGATGCCCTCCGCTGCCCAAGCGATGTACCCGAATTTACCGTCTGGATAGTCCAGCCTCAGAGAGGATGAACCGCAAAGGCGCAGATGGACTCAACTCAGATAGTTGAAAGGAGATAACTCGAATTTAGGAGCCTGACATGGCTACCATTGGGGCAACTGCCCTAACCTACGCTGACTGGGCCAAGCGGATGGATGATGGCTATCACGTCGCCGTCATCATTGAGCTTCTGTCCCAGACCAACGAAATACTTGATGACATGCTGGTAGTGGAAGGCAACCTTCCGACGGGCCACAAGACCACTGTGCGCACCGGCCTTCCGCAGGCAACGTGGCGGCTGTTGAACCAGGGCGTGCCCAACGCCAAGTCAACAACCGCTCAGATCGTCGATACCTGCGGAAACCTTGAGACTTACGCAGTTATCGACAAAGATGTGGCTGATCTGAACGGCAACACTGCGGACTTCCGGCTCTCCGAAGTCAAAGCATTCCTTGAGGGAATGTCTCAGCAAGTGGCCGCCACGTTGATCTACGGGAACCAGTTCATCAACCCGGAACGCTTTACCGGATTGGCACCTCGCTACAGCACGCTTAACCAAGCTAACTCCCAGACGGCGGCCAACGTTCTTGATGGCGGCGGTACAGCTTCCACCAATACGTCCCTCTGGATCGTCGTCTGGGGGCCCGACACCTGGCACGCCACCTTCCCCAAGGGAAAAGTGACTGGCCTTCAACACAGGGACATGGGCGAGTGGCCTGTGCAAGATGCAAGTGGTAACACGTTCCAAGCCTACCGAGACCACTTCAAGTGGGAAATCGGGCTCGTTGCCAGAGATTGGCGTTACGCTGTCCGTATCTCCAATATTGACGTTACACAACTCACGGGTGTTAACGCAGCAAACCTCATCAACCTACTCGTTCGAGGTCTCTACCGTCTACCGACAGCGCCAGCTGGCGCGACGACGATTCAGACCTCAGACACCCCTGAGGTCCGGGCGAATATGGGTCGTACCGTCATCTATGCCAACCGTGTCATCCGAACCTACCTCGACCTCCAAGCCATGAACAAGACGAACGTTCTGTTGCGGATCGAGGAGTTCGATGGCAAGCCTGTCACCACGTTCAGGTCTATCCCTGTTCGGACCTGTGATGCGATCCTGAACAACGAGGCCCGAGTGGTCTAGAAAGGAGATTCGGCTATGATCCTCGACAATTTTCTAATGTTCACTGGCACCAGCAACGGCACGTCCTCTGGCATCGCATCTGGTGCCAACACGGACAAGCCAACGACTGGTGCTCAGACCAGCACCAACATCATCGACCTACACATGCTGGGTATCCCTGTCCTTGCATCAGGTCAGGGTGCAAGGGACATCGGCATCGGTGATGATCCTGCAATGAAGCTCTTGGTTCTGGTTACCGCTACCTTCACAGGCGGGACCAGCCTTCAAGTAGCCTTGCAGGGTTCACCGGATAACGGCTCGGGAGCCCCGTTGGGCTTCGTGACCTGGTGGCTCTCGCCAGTATACGCCGAAGCTACTCTTGTCGCAGGCGCTCGCCTGTACGACATGGATATGCCTCGGCCTCCAGCCGGTGTTGTAGAGCCAAGGTTCCTTCAGATGCTCTTCACTTCTGCTGGAACCCATGGAGCCGGTCTGATCGAAGCCTGTATCGTGCTCGATCGTCACGACCAGTTCTACAACGCAACCGCAAATAACATCCTTGGCGGCTATCCGCCTGGGGTGATTGTAGCGAACTGATGCGGAATGTTAAGGGCTGGTTGGTTGGGGCAGCGCTTGTTGCCCTAGCCACCGCTGTGATAGCCCAACCAGTCGCACAGAACAACGTTAGCGGCAACGAATGCTGGAATGCCGGGCAAGGACCGGGTGGTCCGAGTTCGTTCCTCTGCATCAATCTAGTCCGCAACGGGACGGCAATGGCCCTGATCACCGGCTCCGGGGCCGCCACAACGATCGCCACGCAGCAGCAGCAGGTGTTGATGTGGAATGGTGCCGCTCCGACAACTTGGACAGTCACCCTTCCAAATCCAGCATTTGACGGAGAGCTTCTGACGCTAGGAACTAACACCACGCTGACTACAATGGTTACGGCCCAAACTACAAACACCCCGCAGGTACAAGTGGCGTTGTCTCCAGCCTACTCGGCTCAGACTCTCACAGCTGGCACATCGGTGATGTGGCAGTTCAACTTCGCTAGCTTAACGTGGTTCAGAGTCCGATGAAAAAGCTCCTATTCGCACTCGGGCTATTGCTGGCTTTCCCTGTCGAGCCAGCGGTAGCCCAACTTGCCCAGTGTGGCCGAATCGTAAATGGTGCCAGTGCCGCAGCAACAACGCTACTCGTCAGTGGAGGACCAACCTTCCGAGTCCATCTGTGTGGATGGGACATAACCTCTACGGCAGCTGCCACTTTCCAGCTAGTAGAAGGAGGCGGCGCTACTTGCGGCACTAACACGGTGAATATCACGGCCGCTCATACTCTGACCGCACAAAGTGTGCTCTCCAGCTCTAGTGCCCTGCCAGGTCGATACTCGCTTGTCGGCGGCAATAACCTTTGCATGGTGATCACCGGCACCGGGCCGGTTCAGTGGACAGTATACTATACCCAGTTCTAGGAGGCTCAAATGGCAAGATTCGGTTCAACCCAAGCCTTTCAGGTCAACAATAAGAAATACAAGGCCGGGCAGACGTATGCCGACACCACCGGAAACGCACTTGCTGGCGATGTAGTGTGGGCAACGGTCGGCACATCAGCAGGTATGTCTCCTGGCCTTGTGCCTTTAGACGCTGGTGCAACCACCATAATGAATGCCTCGAGATTCGCCAGCACTCCATCCTATCGGATCGACGGCGTTAACAGTATAGACGGGTGATGTTATGGCTAGATGGACACTAAAGGACGCTCACTATCTCAGTGTCCCCGGGACTGAGTGGGAGTATCAAGAGACCGACCGCGAGACGGGCCGGCGGCTTCGCAAAGTCTTCGAGGTCCCACTCTATCTCAATCCAAAGAACGAGGAAGATTGGAACTATCGATCGGAGCAAGTCATAATTGTTAGCAATAAGGAAGATCCGCAATATCCTCGAGATATTGTGTTTACTGGCGATCCGACGCCAGATATGGAACCGATTGATGAGGAGGCCAAGAAAATCTCGCAAGATTATGTCGATAGAGGTATGTGGAAGCATCCAATCGAATCCCTGAATATGACCTACTCCCAGAGTATTCTCAGTGAACTAGAGCAGGCTATGGTTAAGGGCGTCGTAGATAAGATTCAAGTCCAAGCCCCTAATGTCTCGGCCGGCGCTGTCACTAAGAAGCAATTCGACGAGCTGCAGGCTACGGTTAAGCAGCTAATGGAACAGAATGCCAAGCTTCAAGCGCAGCAGCTAGAGCCTAAGTCAAAGGTCTGATAGTGATTACCATCACTCACAGCTTCGTAGACACTGTTCCTGACGGGCCTGATCCGACGGTCGTCAGGCCGTCGAACTGGAATGCTGTCCATGCTATTGTTGGCAATATAAACCTGGCGTTGGATGTTGTTGGGATACTACCCTCGACTAATGGCGGCACGAGCAATGGATTTACTCAGTTTAGTGGCCCGACGACATCCACCAGAATCTTTACCTTGCCTAATTCATCTCAATCGATTGCTTGTCTTGATCTTCAAGGTCAATTAGTTTCTGGCGGAGCAACTGTCAATTCCTCAAATCTTGGCACGCAGAGCAGCGGAACATTAACACCAGACTGCGGACGCTGCCCACTTCAATACGTCACCAACAACGGTGCTTTTACGCTGGCGGCTCCGGCCGCAGATGGTTCGATGATGCTGCTCGTCACAAATGGTGCCACTGCCGGAACGATCAGCTTCACCGGTTTTAGTATTCCAACTAGCCCAGGAGATGCACTAGACACTACTAACGGACACAAATTCACGTTCACGATCTGGCGCATCAATGCCATAGCGGGTTTCAGGATAGCGGCACATCAGTGATGTTTTTCTCTCCTACCACAATACCAAATTTTAAGCACGCTGTAGTGCCAGCGGTGCTGCCTTTGATTACTAGCAGAGTCACTATGTTGCGGCCTGGACAGACGATTTGGAATAATGTCGGCGGCACAGCTTGGTCTCCAACATGGTCAATCCCTGATGTTGTTAATCCTGCTTTCTATGGCAAGGATTGGGACGTAGGATTAAACCCAAATTCATATGGTATTATATTTAGCGGTTCAACTCCTGTGACGACTGCGACGGTGAGTTTTGGTGCTACAAGCACAGCGCCGGATGGTACTTTGACAGCGGTGAAACTTATAGAGGCGGCCAATAACAATCAGCACTATATCACCGCGGGATATTTTACCCTCGAAAATCTTACGACATACGCGTTGCGCCTTGGTATAGTTGTTCAAGTGGCTGGAAGAACACGTATCGCTATTTTAGCAAATGATTCTGATCAAGAGTCCGCCAACTCGGTAGTCGGTCCTGTTCTGCCTTCGGCTAATCCTGGCGGTGTCGAAGCTGTCTTCGATCTAGCGGGCGGACAGGTAGCCGTGGTCAGTACAGCATTCGGTACAGGTTGGCTTGTTGCGGGTCCGGCAACAATAGCTCCATTAGCGGGTAGCCCTGGTTGGTACTTTTGCACAGTAGACTTTGTTAAGCCGAATCAGAACGCTACTGGTCGTGGTATAGTTAAGTGTGTTATTAAACTTGATAATGGTTCTGGCACTGCCGCCAAGAGCGACTCTTATCTTGGTGATGGAACGTCAGGAGTTCTCATATGGCGGACATGCTTGCTGCCGCCTACCGCATGGGGATTCAACAATCAGGTTTTCTTCGAGGACTTTTTGGACACAAGTGGAATCGATATGAACAATACTCGTGCTCCTGGGTTCAACATCTACGTCAACAATTTCTGGCCTGGGATTGCCGGACCGAATCCAACTTTGGCTGCTAACATAGTGGTATCAGGCTCGAAGATTTCATTCCTCAATAACATTGGTACCAATGGTTATTTATGCTCGGCAGCGTATGCGAAGGACTGCGCGCAGTTCAATGGCAATCTGAATGCTGGCGTTTTGACTGTTAATGCCTCTGGCCCAGGTATGCCACAAGTGTTTGGTAAGGTCACCACCGGCCAACACATAACCGCCTCCAATGTACCAAATGCAACCACTCAAGTCACTGGACAGCTAAGCGGGATTATTGGCGGAGCTGGGACCTATTCAGTAACTGGAACGCAGGTTCTCACCAATACTATAATGTGGAGTTATGCAGCATTTGGCTACAGCACCGCCAATTATGTGGGTAGGGTTTGGCAACCGCCGGCTTATTTCGAGATCAACGGACAATTTGATGCGCATGACCACAATACTGTGCCTTCGGTGTTCTGGGCATTTGCTATGGAAGGGATGCTAGTTCCCGATCCCAATGCTGCATTCCCGCCAGGCGTAAATGCCTTGGAGCATGATTACGTCGAGAACATAGTCAATGATATGGTTCCAGGCGATGCACTTATTGATTGGCACCAAAGCACCACAGAATACGCCGGATCAGGCCCATATATCTTCCCTATGATAGGTGGCAACTCGAATAATGGCCCTGTGCCGATAGACTTCAGCCTATTCCATACCTACGGCACCATTTGGATACCGATTACCGGTTCGACTGAAGCAACATCTGGGCTGATAGTCAAATTCTTTGATGGTTGTCTTGCAAGGGCATTCTCCTACGGGCCAGCTGTCAATGTGCCTGTTCTAGCTGTCCCCGCCGATGCTTTTAACGAAGACACGACGCAGCACTGGCCATTCTTCTTTGGCGGCGGCACGGCACAATGGGATTGGATCAGGATAATCACTCCATGAGGCTCACATGCTCACGATAACCCACACCTTTGTAAGCACTCTGGGCGATGGCTCTGATGCAACTCTTGTGAAGCCAAGCAACTGGAATGCGACCCATACCATCGCTGGAAACATCAGCCTTGTCACAGATGTTAGTGGCAACCTTCCAGTTGCAAATCTCAATTCTGGAGCTGGTGCATCGTCTTCGACATTCTGGAGAGGCGACGGTACCTGGGCAGCACCAGCTGCGAGCAGCACTGTGTTGACAGTCGGCACTACGACTGTCGTTGGTGGCACAAGCGGGAACTTCTTCTACAATAATGCCGGTATTTTTCAAGAGCGAACACCAGCCCAGGCAACAGCTGTTCTGAATCTAGCAACATCAGGTTTGCAAGGCCTGGTTCCAGCTTCTGGTGGTGGCACTGCTAACTTTTTGCGCGCTGATTTGACATGGGCTGCGCCTGCTAGTGGTGGTGCACCTGGCGGCACGAGTGGGCAAGTTCAGTGGAATAACACTAGTGCTTTTGCTGGCATGTCGGGGACGAGCTGGGACGATGCTAATCGTGCGCTGACGCTGACTGGAGCAACGGTAACGACCTCGCACCCGATTCTTAGTTTATCACAGACTTGGAATGCTGCCGGCGTTTCATTTACTGGAATGTTGTTGAATATTATTAATACCGCGAGTGCAGCTGCGTCTAGGATATTAGATTTTCAGGTCAATGGTAATACTTTTCTTAACGCTAATGCTGATGGAACCGTTGTTGTAACCCAGACTGCTGCCAATCTTACCGCTAGCGCATTTAGGGTTTTTGGCCCGAGTAGTAATTTGGCCTTTAATGTCAATTTCCAGGGGATATGCACTGGGTCCGCGTATGTAACGACTGCGCCTCTCGTAAAGACAACAGCTTATACTCATGCGATAGGTGATGAATTTCTGATCTTCAATGGAGGTGCTTCGATCACGCTTACGCTGCTAGCTCCATCGTTGTTCCCAGGAATGAAACTCTGGGTGAAGACCATCGCAGCCTTTACTGTTGTGAGTGCATCATCCAATGTCGTCCCACGTGTTGGCGGCTCTGCCGGTACGGCGATCCTCGCAGCTGTAGCAGGCACTTGGGCAGAACTCGTGTCCGATGGCACGAATTGGGTCATCATGGCAGGCAACTAATAGGAGAAAGACCAATGGGAACTGTCACAGTCACATCATCCGGCTTTGCTGCTCTGCCGAGCACAGCGCCTACTCACTGGTCGGCCAACATAACCTGGCCCGCTGGCGGTTCAATCAACGGCACGAAGAGTTTCACCATCAGTGACGCTGACATACAGCAGATGATGTCTTGGATCGCTCAAACCTATAACGCTGTGTTAGTGGGTAATAGTCCACCGCCAGTTACGGTTTTGGCCGTTCAGATTTTTGTTGCTTGGTTCGATGGATTTATGCGGACAACAACAGCTGGTGTGCAGCAGCAGCAGACCTTACCTCCGCAAGTCCCGCCGCCAATCACAATTGCGTAGGAGAGAACATGATGTTCACATTCACGTTCACGGAACAAATGATCAAGGATATCGGTGCTTGCTTGGAGAATGCTCCATATCGGATTGCTGCGCCTATTCTGCTCGAGATACAAAAGCAGATCAACGCCCAGCAGCAGCAGCCATCATCAGGCAATAGTAAGGAAGCTCAATGTGTCCTTCCAAGCTAATGCCTTTCAAATCAACGCCTTTCAGCAAGTGGGTGGTGCTGTGACTGGTCCTGCCTTTGTAGATACAGCATTTCAGAATAATTCCTTTCAGGTTATTGGATTGCCGCCCGCAGTGCCAGCTGGCAGCAATACCAGAAACCTCGATTTGGATATGAGTGGTAGCTCTTGGCACAAATCTAAAGTTTATCTTGGCCCATCGCTTGGATGGAAGGAAGTCCAAGTCAAACCAACCACCTTAGTCACATCTCTGGGGACGTACTTCGTTACTCCAGGGGATTCGATCATTCTTGTCAATGCCGTAGGTGGGGTCACAATTCAGCTTCCTGATGTCGTGCAGTGGGTTCAAGAAATAGCCTATCAGCCAGCTACAGGATTCGAGCGTGCTATCTGGATCAAAGACCTCGGGGGTAATGCTGCCGCAAGTAACATAATTGTGGCACCATTTGGGGCTCAGACCATAGATTTGCTGGTTCAGAGCTTCATAATGGTGCAGAATCGTCAGTTACTTCGCTTGTATCCACTGAATGATCTGACGGGGTGGTACAGTGGTTAAACGCCTTCCGCTCATAGCTCTGCTTTTGGCCTCGTCCGCCGCTCTTGCGCAGGATATCACTAACCACGCCGTTCCAGTTGGTGGCGGCCCTGGCGTTGTTGGTTGGAGAACGGTTGGTCCTTGCTCTGCTGGACAAACGCTTGTGTGGCCGACCATAGGACAAGATCCAGTTTGTGGTAGCGGTGGTGGAGGTGGTGGAGGTGATACTCTAACTGTTGGCACTACTGTCGTTCTTGGTGGTATTGTCAATGGCCCACTCTTTGCCAATTCCGGGCTTTTAGGGGAGATGACCAGTGCGGATGCGACAGCGTTTATCGACGTCTTTACTTCAAGCCTACCTGGCGCTGTCCCTGCTTCTGGCGGTGGTGTTACTAATTTCCTTCGTGCTGACGGAACCTGGGCAACACCACCAGGCGGTGGTGGTTCTGGATCGATAACTATCAATTCTGGTACAGGCGTCGGCCTTACTGCGCCGGGTACGATCCCGCTTGGTGGAACAGGTGTAATAGGAGCTATAACCGATGTCCCAAGATTCGCTGGAATTAACGTCCCGATCATTAAGCCTAATACAGATTCAACAACAGCTGTTCAAATTACAAATGCTGCTGGAACAAATCAGGTTGTCCGTGTTGATACAACAAATAACAGAGTCGGAATTAACAAAACTCCAGGAGCATTTGACTTCGATGTCAATGGAGCTTTCAACACTGGTGGAGTCCTTACATTTGGAACTCTTAGTTCGGCAAGCCTCGGAACCAGCCCATCAACTATTACTGGGCTTGTAGCCAATAATACGCCTAACAACACCAACGACTATATTCTTTATTTCTCCGCCGCTGATAATGCGATCCGCAAATGCCAGATTGGTGTCTGCTCGACCTCGGGTGTTGCAGGTGTTGCTTCACTCAATGGTATTACAGGTCCAGCAAGCGTTCTTGCGGGCGCAGGTCTAACCGCAACTGTTGCTGCCCCTAACGTCACCGTTGCCCTTAGTGCTGCCCGGCAAACTCTTCCAAATGTCCAAGCCTTTACCTTTGGCACCAACGCTACTTACACAACTCCAGCTGGCGCTCTTTGGATCAGAATCAAGATTTGGGGCGGTGGTGGTGGAGGAGGTGGTGGTGGTCTTACTCAAGGTAATGGCTCGAATGGCCTTCCATCTTGCCTAAATACCTCTTCCCCGGCTTGCACGACTCCAGTTCTGTCTGCTGGCGGCGGCAATGGTGGAACTGTGATCAGCGGTTTTGGTGGCACAGGTGGCACAGTGACTGGCAGCGGGACTTGCAATGAGCTTGCTGTAACTGGTGGAAGCGGCGGTCCTTCATCGATCAATGTGAACAACGGTGCCGCAGGTGGTGATTCTCCTGTTCTAGGTGGCGGAGGCCGGAATTCATTCGCAAGTATAGGACAAGCCGCTATATCCAATACTGGTGGCGGTGGCCAAGGTGGCGGATGGTCTACTGTTAATTCACAAACTGGGCCCGGTGGCGGCTCTGGAGCTTACTGCGAGACCATAATTAATAGCCCAGTTGCTACCTACACCTACACCGTCGGCACTGGCGGCGGTGGTGGAACCGGCTCTGACTTCGCTGGCGGCAATGGTGCAGTTGGCAGAATCATCTTTGAGGCGCACTTCGGATCATGACTGTATCAGCCATAAATGTCTCAATCACATATCAGGGCGATGGCGTTACTACGCTATTTGCCTTTCCATTTCCTGTTATTAATCCAACAGATATCATTATCTTCATAAGCACTGGCACCGATGTAATACTGGGTAATCCAGCCACATACCAAGTTTTTCTTAATCCTCCAGTAGCTCCTAATCCAACTCCCGTCGGCGGATCAGTCTTATATCCAGTGGTTGGTGGTGGCGTTCCGGTACCCGTCGGACAAACTATAACAATATATAGGCAGCAGACTACAGTTCAGGAGACTTCGTTTGCTAATCAAAGTGTTTTATACCAGACTGTTATAGAACAGACCTTCGATTTTGTAACAATGCTGACTCAACAGCTCCAAGAGGTAACAGATAGGTGCATACAAGGCAGTCCGATTGATCCGGCTATGGCACAGCTTCCTCCGGCTGCTGTTAGGGCAAATATGTTTCTAGCATTTGATTCTATGGGCAACCCAATGCCCGCTGCCGGGGTTGTCCTCGGGAATGTTGTTATTTCCCCAGCTATGGTTCCGGTCGTTACGGCTGCAACTGTTCAAGTAGCCGCAACTGCTCTGGGCATTGGAACACCAGCTTTCGGCCTACAATTCGGAGTTTCTGCTCCCGGCAACCTGGATCAAAATATACAACTTGTTCACGTCGCCACCGATACTATTCTCGATACATTTGATCACATGTCCAGGATTATTTGCGATGTTACTCTTAATATCACTCTTCCAAAGGTTTCGACGCTGTGGAATGGTTGGGGAGTTTGGATAAACAGTAGAAGTCATGTAGTCAATGTTATTCCAGATGCTGGAGACTCGATCGATCCGTTGGCTATGGGTGAGGCGCTTGTCATGGAAGCCGCTGGTGGCGACACAACTATATTCATCCAAACAGACGGAGGCGGCGTGTGGTTCTTTTAGGAGGCGGACATGCCTAGCACATCACGTAAGCAAGCAATCGCAATGATGCTTGCCGCAAAGGGTAAAGGCAACATCGGAATTCCTCCATCTGTTGGAAAGGAGTTTCATGCGGCTGACAAAAAGACTGGAATGCTGAAGAAGAAGAAGAAAGGCAACGATAAATGACCAATCCATTGGGAACGGCTGACCCGTTGAGTCCTGTGGAGATGCTTGAGGACGGCGACATCGATCTTATGGTCCCGCCGAGGATCATGCGGCTGGCTCAGCATCTCCACAACCTTATTTATATTCGAGCCTTCTACGAAAGTATTGGTCAGCAGCCACCGGAGTGGACCAAAAGGGAAATGGGTCGAGCAGAGAAAGTTCTGTTAAGCGAACTTGACCGCGAACACAGTCAAGGTGGTGCTTTTAGGAAAGGAGACTCATATGAGACAAGGAAGAGCGGATAAGAGCGGCCGGGAGAGTTGGAAGGCCGAGCCCAAAGGGAAAGCTGGAAATCTGGAGGGCGTTGATCAACAAGGCCGGGCCCTGGCTTTCAAGCACAGGCCCATCTTTGACGGTCCTGGCTATAACCCAACTACTACTAGCCGACCGGCTCTCGGCCCCGGCGGTGGCCGTGAAATTCATCCGAGTGGTTCACAAGGCAAACACAAGTAGGAGATGATGATGGATGTGAAGCTGGTAAGTGATCTTCTTAATGTGGCTGATCTGTCGAGAGATTATCCAAGTCTGAAGGCCATCTTTGATGAAGCTCAAATCGAGCTCGCCAAAGTTGCTAAGGAGATCGAGGATGAGAAAGCCTCAGAACATAATAAAGCTTCGAAGGAAGCTCCGAAGGCGCAACATAGAGGAGAGAAGTGATGGCAAGAGACATTCTGAGTGAATACGGGCAGGAGGCCCACAAGCCGCAAGCGCCTCGCGCTGGCAGCGGTGGAATTACTAGAGCTAGGGATGTGATGAACTACAGCCCGCCGCAAGGGCCGACTAACATTCATGATCCAGCAAGCCCTGGCCTTCATGGCGGGAATCATGGTATGGCTCACAAGCCAGTGCCCGATGCTGATGATTGTCGTGGGATACCGCCAGGGCATGGTCACACTATTCACAAGAGCGGATCGCAGCGAGGATGACCGTGGACCAGCGAGAAATGACCTATGGCGAGAAAGCTGTAGGTCTGACCTTCAACCCGAGTGGTGATCCGGTAGTCAACGATATGAAACGGGACTACGCAAAGATCATTGACGAGTTGAACAACCTTCGGGATGCAAGCAGCAACGAAGAGCAAAGACGCTTGTTCTCTGTTGCCATCACCGAAGCCCAAAGTGCCCAGATGTGGGCAGTTAAAGCTAGAACTTGGAAGCTCGAATGACAGCAGAAGTTGACATCGCCAATCGAGCGCTATCTGCGATCGGCACGCGGTCTCAGATAGCATCCCTCGATGAGGGCTCCAACGAGAGCATTCAATGCAACCTCTTGTTGGAGCCTCTTCGAGATGAAGTGCTGCGCCTTGCGCCGTGGAACTGCGCGAAGAATGTGCGCAATCTCGATTTGATTTGCGCAGCCCCAGGCACGCCCGAAAATCCAAATCCTGGCGATACGCAATGGCATCGAGGGATTCCTCCGCCGCCTTGGAGTTACGAATATGCCTATCCCTCCGATTGCATACGAGCAATATATATCGTACCTCAGTTTAGTACGGGATTTGCTAGTGGAGTGCCAATTACAACTGCTGTCACAGGAGGAGCGCCAGCGTTCTGGAATGGACCTCCCGTCAGATTCCACGTTGGAATCGATCAGATCGGCGCTGGCGGAAGGCCTCAAGACGGAGGACTTGATCAGAGAGTTATACTCACAAATCAACAACAAGCTATTCTCTGCTACATTAGAAGAGTTGTCAACCCGGATGTGTGGGATGATCAATTCCAGCAGGCTCTTGTTGCAGCGCTTGGAGCAAGACTTGCAATCGCACTCACAGGTGACAAGGGCCTCGCTCAACTGAAAACGCAGGAGGCTAACCAATTCATAATGCTCGCTCGCCAGGGCGACGGGAACGAGGGCTTAACGATCAACGACGTGACTCCTGACTGGATACGAACTCGAGGCATCAGTTATCAGGCTTGGGAGTTCTCGCCAAACATCATGTTCGACTGGGGTCCAGCACTAACAATGTACTACTGAAATGTCTGACAATGTCATCCAGGCATCATTTGCATCTGGCGAATTGTCCCCAAGCCTCTTCGCAAGGGTTGACATCACGAAATACCATTCTGGCGCGGCTAGAATGCGGAATTTCTTCGTTGATTATCGATCTGGCGCGAGTACGAGAGCTGGGACGGAGTTTATTCGTCCATGTGCTGGCGGGCCCGGTCGTGATGTAAGGCTAGTTAGATTTCAGCAATCTGTTAATGTTACTTATGCTTTGGAATTCGGCGATCATTACCTGAGATTTATAACTCTTGGCGGATCTGTTGTAGAGGGGGCTATTGGAGTCACAAACGTCGTTAGAGGCCTCACTACGCATATAGCCTTTGATGGCAATTACAATGCTGGTGATCTTATATTTATTTCCGAAATAGGTATTAGAGAAATGAATAATAGATATGTTACAGTCGGTTCTCCTGCTACGAATACTTTCTTTGCTCTCGATCCATTTACTGGCCAAGACATCGACTCGACTGCGTACGATCCATGGAATCCGGCGGCTGGGGCAGGTATAGTTCAAAGAGTTTACACTATAGCCACTCCTTGGGATTTCACTATGTTGCCACTACTGAAGTTCTCTCAAAGAGCTTCGCAATTAAATATAACCTCTCCATTTACTCCACCATACATCTTAACTCTTATCTCAGCCACTAATTGGACTCTGTTACCAGCCGTGTTTGGCGCAACGGTTAATCCGCCTACTGTAGTCAATCTTGGTGCATCAGCTAGCGGGCCGGCATCCTATAAATATACCGTAACATCTGTAGATGGTAATGGCCAAGAATCTGGACCCGCGCCGCAAAATCATCTTGAGCCAGTTTTGGATTTAAGAACTACTAGTGGATCGATCACGATAGTTTGGGATGCGGTGCCTGGTGCTGATTCTTACAATGTTTATGGCGCAATACCCTCGTTGTCTGGCGATCCTGTGCCAGCAGATACTCAATTTGGATTTATTGGTATAACGCAAGCTCCAGGGGTTACGTTTGTCGATTCTAACATTGCGCCTGATTTCGCTACATCTCCACCGATACCTAACGATCCATTTGTTGGCGTCTTCGCAAATCCTCAGGTCTCGGCTTTCTTCCAGCAGCGGCTTGTATATGCTAATTTTGGCGGGAATAACACGGACGAATTTATTATGAGTAAGCCCGGAGCATTCTACAACTTTGACTTTTCTAATCCATCTCAAGCCACCGATGAAGTCGATGCTCGACTGGTTAGCCTTGAAGTTAATGAGATTAAGAGCATGATCCCAATGCCTGTTGGCCTTATCATGATGACCACGAAAGGGGCCTGGCAAGTAAGTGGTGGAGCGGGCGGTGTAGCTACGCAGGGAGGCCCGATAACGCCAACTACTGTGACAGCCACTGCCCAAGCTTATGTTGGAGCTAATGACGTCCCGCCTATTCTTATCAACTACGATATATTGTATGTTCAACAGAAAGGCTCTATAGTTCGTGATCTAGCTTATAATATTTATGCCAATATCTTCACGGGCAATGACATTTCTGTAATGTCGAGCCACCTATTTTACGGTCACCAAATTATTGAATGGGCTTATGCGGAGGAGCCGTTTAAGATTGTTTGGGCAGTTAGGGATGATGGAGCTTTGCTTTCGCTGACTGTGGTTAAAGAGCAAGATATGTATGGTTGGGCCAAACATGATACTTTGGGAAACTTTAAGTCCATCTGCACAGTTACTGAAGGCACAGTTGACGCTACCTATGTAGTAGTGGATAGACCAAGACCGGATGGAACCTTTATAAAGATGATAGAACGCATAGCAGAGAGAACATTTCAATTTGGTGCAGAGGATGCTTGGTGTGTAGATGCTGGGGCTACGTCTGGCCATTTTACTCCGACATCAGATCTAAACATTATCATAGGACCGAGGGGCAATTTTGTTGGTGCAGAGGTTTCTTTTAGCGCTGCCTCTCCAGCTACCTTCGGGCCTGAAATGGTTGGATGGGTTATTAGAGCTGCTGGTGGCAAGGCAACCGTCATTTCATTTGCGAGTGATAGTGCTGTGCTTGGTAGGATAACCCTTCCATTCACTGATCTGTTGCAAGATGATGTAAATCCAAGGGGCCGGCCGAATTTAGTCCTTAACGGATTCTGGGCTATTGATCAACCGAGTGATACAATATTTGGTCTATCCCATCTTGAAGGTCAAACGGTATCTGTATTGGCCGATGGTGGTGTTATTAGAGGATTGACTGTACAGAATACGGCTGTAGTCCTTCCAGCGCCAGTCACTCACGTCACTGTCGGTCTCGGCTTCCAAGCTCAGCTCCAGACAATGTATCTTGATCTTGGACAAGAAGCCAACACCATTCAAGGAAAGCGGAAGAAGGTCAATGCTTTAACAGTGCGGGTTAAGGATTCTCGCGGCCTCAAGGCGGGAAGGACGTTCAGTACGCTGGTTCCGATTAAAGAGCTTAATCGTACAACTCTTATAGATCAGAATATTCCGCTAATTACTGCAGATGAACGCATTATTATGGACCCGCTGTGGGACGTTCCTGGACAGATTTGCCTTCAGGTCGATGATCCGCTGCCTTGTACGGTGCTTGGCGTCGTGCCCGAAATCACTGTGGGAGATACAGGGAGCGGCAAATGAAAGTAGAAATTAAACGAGCCAATCTCATCGATGTGGCTGCTGTCGTGGCGCGAAGTAACATCAAAGATCAACCAACCGCAGAACGCGATCTCAAGAGGTTTCTCGCGCTTAGCTTCGAGTCTTGGGCGGGGCTAATCGATGACGAGGTTGCCGCCGTCTGGGGTTTGATAGCACCAACGATCCTGAGCGATCGAGCTTATCTATGGCTGGTGACTACGGATTTGGCTGGTAAGCACCCATTTATATTGGTGAGACATTCGCAGATGGTTGTTCAAGATATACTCAAAATGTTTAAAGTTATAGAGGGTCATGTCATCGAGGGCGAAGCCCGAAGTATTCGCTGGTTGAAATGGTTAGGCTTTCGTATGGAAGCGCCTCATTTAGGCTTTCGTGTGGCGACGCCTCGTGATGGTCTTATTAGGTTTCATCTCAGGAGGACCTGATGACTGATCCAGTTGCAGCGACGCTTGGCATCATTTCGCTTGGATCGAGTATTGCTGGAGCGCAGGAAGCTCAAAAAGCCATACCGATCCAGCAGCAAGGCGCTGAGCTTCAAGCTCATGGCGCGCTAGTTCAGGCGCAGGGCGCGGCGCTGGAGGCCCAAGCGCAAGCTAACATGCATACTTATCGAGCCGCCGTGGCTCAGCTCAATAAGCAGTTTACTGATTCAAATGCAGCCTATGCCACCGCAGTTGGTGATGTTAAAGCTCAACAGCGGGGTATGGCCGCTCGAGAACAATTAGGACTGACTACAGTAGCGCAAGCGGCTAGTGGTTTGTCTGTTTCTGGTCCCTCAGCGACTCGTGTTCGCGAGAGTGAGATCAATCTTGCAGATTTCGATGAGGCTACAATTAGATCGGATGCCGCCCGGCAAGCTTATGGCTACAAAATTCAGGGATTGAATTATCAAGCCGAATCTGACCTTGAGACGGCTTCGGCTCAAAACGCTATAACCGCCGGACAGTATCGTGTGGCTGGTTACGACACCGAGGCGGCTGGCTATAAATTGCAAGAAGAAGCCATTGGCATTTCGGGACAAGCTTCGCTCCTCGGTAGCGCGGGTTCGATCTCGAAGAGTGCTCTTGGATTCTATA
>NZ_DATBBJ010000037.1:0-4099 GCF_036271055.1 Scandinavium sp.
CCTTGCTCATCTTCCTCCTGGAGGTAAGTGTCCTTCGACACTTCCATCAACCAGTCGGGGAGCATGCCAATGTGTTCCTCCACGAGCTTGTGAAGTTCATCGAGCGTGGGAATCTCCTTTTCAGGTTCCACTACGATGATGGCAGAGTTTTCACCCTTGCCTTCGTACTTCAGCAGTTGGTAGGAATATGACAATGTTACTCCTTGCGTTGAGTGTGAGTTGACTATGCTCTTCAGTGCCGGTTCGTCACGCCGACAGACGGGACCAATGAAGGTCCCGTTTCGCTACATGGTCAACGTTGCTTGCAGTGCATCAGCACATGCGCGCAGCGTGTCAATTGCCGAGGAGACTTCTGCTTCAAGTATCCTCAACTTGGCCACTTCCTCCTGGTAGCGTTCACACTTCTCTACCAGTTCTTTGTGGCTCAGATTTGACAACCCATCGGCCATGTCACTAAGTCCCGTAGAACCAGTCAGCAATCCTGACCCATAGCCTACGAACCTTTCGCTTCATTGTTCACCTCCTAGGACTGGTCGAGGTACGACTCCACGTCGTTGGCCACGAAGTCCTTGACCACACTTCTGGCATGGTCAGTGAACCCTTTGATGAACGAGGCCACGTACTGACTGACGACACGGTCCAGGTCGAAGCTGGCCATCTCGCCGTAGGTCTCGTCATCGAGGTTATCGTCGAGGTAACCCAGGAGTGACTCCTTGGTCAGGCAGTCCACCGCAGTGTCCTTACCGTCTGCCAAGCCGTGCTTCACTGCCAGTTCGATTATTCCAGCGAACGGGTCTGGCACGTCATCGTCTTCTTCCTGGTCCTCGGTGTCGTCATCGTCGTCTTCCACTTCGGTGTCCTCATCTTCTGACTCATCCACCTCAGTGTCATCCTCGTCCACCTCTTCATCTTCCTCCTCAGGCTCATCGGCCTGGTCAGGAAGTGCCTTGAGGCAGGGGAACAAGTAGATGTCATCGTACTCACGCCAGTCAGGCGTGGTACCACGATCTCGTTCCTCCTCTGTCATGTGGTCATCGTACAACCACTCGACAATCTCCTGCCGACTGTCAGCCTCAATGGCCATACGGTTCTCGGGGCGATAAGCAGGCTCGCGCCGCTTCATCTTGTCGAGGTCACCGCAGTCAGCAGTGTGGACATGGAACTGACCCTTCGTCTGGTTCACCAGATTCGGGCCACAAATGACAACGTCCATATGTATACTCCTTGTGAGTTGAGTGTTGTATATTTGGCTTTGCTCATCAGTATGTGACTAGCCAGGTCACATAGACGCCCCACAACCAGTGGGACGTTTCGCTCATGCAGGAATCTGCCGTGTGACCTTGATGGTCGTTGGCTTCCCGTATGCTGAACTCGTAATGACACTTTTGAGATACGCAAGCGTATCCGTTTGTGACATCTTCTGCCTGACCTCGTAGTCAAACTCAGGCTCGGTCCAGTTCACTTCAATGTCATAGACTGACCGTTCACCCATCAGCCGCCCGACACCTTCACTTCGAAGTGCAGCGAGGGGTAAGTACCCTCTTTGTGCTTGCACCTGATCATGAACGTAGTCCTGGTCAAGCCGCGTTGCACTTCGAAGTCGTAGTTATCGAGTGCCATTTGGCTTTCAGGCAAGTCCTCGCCTGCTTGGCCAACGAGGTAACTTTCGACTGCCACCTCGACAGCGCCGACCAGTGCCCTGCGGACCTCAACGATCTCTGCGTGGACTGACTTGGCCATTACATGTCCCTCAGCAGTTCACTCAGCTGGGCAATACGGTTGTTGAGCCCAATACGGTCAGGGTCCTGGTCACCCCAGCTCTTCGAGTTCTCACTGTAGAACTCACGAAGGTCTTGGAGGTACACTTCCAGGCAGGACCGCATGAAGCGGTACTTGTCCGGTAGCATCTCGAACTTCACAATTGCCATTGGCATTGTGCAGTACTCCTTGTAGTTGAGTGTTAGCTATGCTCATCAGTACACATTCGCTAGGTGTGTAGACGTTCACCGAAGTGAACGTTTCGCTACTACGGTGCTTCTACTGCACCCTTCTGCCGTACAGGCAGTACCACGTTGTCATCCCCTCGTTGACCAGCGCGCTTGACGCTGAACTCGATGGGCTCAATCCACTCGATGGATTTCACATCGATGTGGCTAGTGCCAGCCTTGGGCCGGTACGAGATGATTGCCTGGTCCTTGTAGGCATCGGTTTTCCGCCCTACGAACACCGCAGTGCATGTCCAGCGGTACCACCTACCATTGCCTGACTGCTGCTTGTAGGTGAACTCGACCAGGTCTCCTTCGCGCAGTGCCTTCAAAGCATTCTGCGCGTCGAAAACTTCGGGCATATGTTACTCCTTGTGTGAGTGTTAGTTGGCAGGCTCATCAGTGCACGGTTGCCAGTTCGTGCAGACGTTCCCCTATGCTAGCGGGAACGTTTCGCTTGTGTCCTACGCGACCAGTTCCTTCCAGTCGCGCTTGACATGGTAGACGTAGTTGGGCTTGATGTCCAACTCGTCAGCGATGTCCGCCACTGACACGCCCTCGTCCAGGAGGTCCATGATGATCTCCCGACGAGTGGGCTCACTGCTGGTCTGCTTGGTGGCCTTCTTGGTCGAGGCCTTCCGGGTAGTGGCCTTGGGGGCCTTGGTGGACTTGCGAGTGGAACGCCGTGACTTCGGGGCGTCCACGATCTCGTGCTCCTGCACGAGTGCCACCAGGTCCTCTCGGGCCTCAGTGAGCCGCTCGATCTCCGCGTCCAGCTTGGAGATGGCAGTGGTGATAATGCTGGTGGAATCCATTGAAGATTCCCTCCTTGTGTTTGAGTGTGAGTATGTAGTACTCGGTTGACTATGCTCTTCAGCGACCGGTCGTCACTCGGTCGGACGTTACCCTTTGATGGGTAACGTTTCGCTAGTGTCGTTTCGATTCAGGGTGTGACTCGTGGTACGTAGCAAGCGCTAGGCCTGACCGTGCAGCGATGCGGAGTTCCGGGCCACCAAAGCCCAGTTCACCACATCCCTTCCACAAGTCACAGTCCCATTCGTCGAACATGCCATGGTTGAGGTATCCAAGTACCTCTTCTGCCAACATGTCATCGTTCGACATGGCAGTCAGAATCTCAATGGCATTCAATGGGTTACTCCCTTGAGTGTGAGTTTGACTATGCTCATCAGCAAGTGAACGTCACTTCACTTGGACGTCCACAACCAATGGCTGTGAACGTTTCGCATTACGGAATGAGTACTTCGAAGGCCTTTTCGATCAGCCGTCGCCGATGGGACAAGTAGTCCAGTGTGGCAACAGCGTCGCCCTTCTTGGTACTGCCATCAGGCGCTTCATCGTAGTACTTCATGGTCCTGTTAGTGTGGGCACTAACGCGGTCCATGTCACCTTGCCAGGCACCGAGCATCTCATCGGTGGACAAGTCAGTGACCAACTCGATCTCGGTGATCGGGATGATGGTCGGGCGGTCGTGACCGATGAAGGCCACTCTGTGCGACTTGCCAGTAGTCGGTTCCGTCTTGCCCATAGGGGTGCGACGGTGATCGTCCACATCCAGTACTGTACCGAGCTTACCTATGGTCTTGTAATAACCACAAGCGCTCGGACGGGACTGGCACAAGCTGCACTTCTCTGTGTCGTGAGTGCACCTTACGGTGTCACCCACTGAAAACACAGGGGTCATGGGTTACTCCTTGTGTGAGTTGAGTGTGACTGTGCTCTTCAGTACCGATTCGTCACATCGGTAGACGTGCCAACAATGTGGCACGTTTCGCTATACCCAGCAGTGGCAAGGTTCGGGGCCGCCACATGCCATACATGGCACGTACGGTTCGGAGTCAATCAGCTCCTGTCCACCGTTCTTCAACCAGGCCTTTTCCTCTTGGTCCCAACGAGCCATATCCGAATCCACTTTGGCGTTGCGAATGTCCTCTTGGAACCGACAAGGACCGCAAATCATGAGGTCATCCCAGTTCCAGGGCTCGATGCCACCGACGTTGATTACTCGCACGTCGAATTGGAACTTGTGGCAAACGTCACAGGGTTCCAGCACATCGCCCCGTGTGTGACTATAGTCACGCATTAGGTTTACTCCT
>NZ_DATBBJ010000038.1:0-3154 GCF_036271055.1 Scandinavium sp.
CGGAGGGACTTTCGCACAAACAAAAGTGAAAGGAAGTCGCGTGGCAGCAAGGCGAAGGAGGGATGAAGCCAAAGAAACTCGCCGCAAACCCGCGACAACTCCAGAGGGCCGGGAAAATGAGATGGTTTCGTTGGCCACTGACCTCGCTGAAAGGCAGATTCGAGAGGGTTCGGCGTCATCCCAGGTGATTACTCACTTCTTAAAGCTCGGTTCGACTCGTGAGAAGCTTGAACAAGAACGACTTGAGCACGAGAATCAACTTCTAGCGGTTAAGAAGGAGCAAATAGAGTCTCAACAACGTATCGAAGAACTATATATCGATGCTATCAAGGCAATGCGTTCATATGCTGGGGATATGCCGCTTCCGGAGGAAAATGCCGAAGATTCGGACATACTCTGAGCTTCGTAGGTTGAGAACGTTTGAAGAGCGCTTTGAATATCTTCGATTGGTAGGAGAAGTAGGATATAGCACGTTTGGGTTTGACAGATGGCTGAATCAGAATTTCTATAGGTCACGTGAGTGGAAACGAGCTCGTAACGCAGTAATTGTTCGGGATAACGGCTGTGATCTTGGTATTGAAGGATTTGAGATATACACGGACTTGATAGTTCATCATATGAACCCCATGTCACCGGATGATATAAAACATGGTGAGACATGGATCATTGATCCGAGATATCTTGTCACAACATCTCTTCAAACTCATAATGCAATTCATTTCGGAGATGAAAGTCTTTTACCTAGGGGACCGATTACAAGACAACCAGGAGATACGAAGTTATGGTAGATGAAGAGAAGCAAGAGCAAGAAGAAAAGACCGAAACGCCCGAAGTTGCTGAAGATCAGCGCGAGCCTTCGGATCCCGACAACCTCAGACCAGCTGACGTTCCGCCTGAGCCTCTGACAAGGCGTGAATATTCTGAAACTGAAGCTCCTGAAGCTGAGTAGGTTATGTGTTGTGGTGGGAGTATATAACCGCAATCGTAACTGCTGCTGCCACCATTGCCGGTTCGGCCTGGGTCATTAGGACTGTAGCGAAATATGTTGAGAAAATGTGTAACGAAAAGATGGAGGCGTTTAAAGAGGGACTGGCCAATGGTTTGAGATTGACTCAAAGAAAGAGAGTAACTATGATCGAAGAACAGCAGCCGCGTGAGGATGAAGAGGTTGAGCCGAACCCCGAGCCCGACGAAGAACTTAGCGATCCGCATCGGGGTCCACTTGACGATCCAGATGATGCTCGATTTCTAGACAAGGATGATGAGCGGCGTACAGCTGCTGGCAGAGATCGTGAAGAGCATCAAGAGCCAGTGCCTTTTGATCAAGAGGTGCAGGGAGATGATGTCGCATAATGGCTCTGAAACGAGTATGGATCCCTTCACCAAATTATTCCAGCCGTGGTGGCAGCGGCGTCCGACTCATTGTGTTGCATACGGCGGAAGGCGCTCGAACCATCGAATCTCTAGGCGGCTTCTTTCAAGGAGATGTTGGCGCCAGTAGTCATACCGGTGCTGACGATAAGGTCAATACGATTGGCGAATACGTCAAACGTAGTAATAAAGCATGGACGCAAGCTAACTACAATCCTGCTGCCGTTGCAATCGAGCTATGTGGTTTTGCTTCGTGGTCTCGAGACGAGTGGATGAACAATCATCGCAACATGCTTGACAATTGTGCCAAGTGGATTGCGGAAGAAGCTGCTCATTTCGGTATTCCCATCACAAAGCTGTCTGCTGGAGCTGCTCAAGGTTCTGGTCGAGGTGTTTGTCAGCACGCTGATCTAGGTTCAGGTGGTGGGGGCCATTGGGACTGTGGGTCGGGCTTTCCAATGGATCATGTTCTTGACTTGGCTCGTGGCGGCGTTCCCGCACCTTCGGAGGAGGATGAAAATTTGATTGCTTCAGCAGTTTCAGAGAGCGGCGTGCACCATGTGTTTTGGGTTGGCGAAGATGGCAAGACCGTTTGGTATCGCTATCAGCGCAGAGGCGAGTCAGATTGGAATGATGGCGGCACGCTGTTGAAGTCGAACGAGAAAATTGTTGGCTTGTCTGCATCAAAATCAGCTACGGGTGTACTTGAGCTGTTTGGTCGTCAAGCTGATGGTGGTCCTGTTCATACTTGGCAGAAGCCAAATCAAACTGCCTGGTCTGGTGGCGAAGAGGGTAAGCAGAGGGCTGCTTTTACCGGCTTACCCAAATGAGGCGTGATCCTCTTTATCTACTTCTTTATATTTTAGCTTTTGTTGTAATTGTAATAGTTATTTTCTGGCTTCTCGGAACAATTCACCGATAATGAAAGGGGGTGAGTAGTTGGAAACTAGTATTCTTACTGCAACCAAGAAGATATTGGGGCTTGCAGACGATTATATAGCGTTTGATCATGATGTTATCACCCATATCAATACTGCATTTTCTACGCTCACCCAATTGGGCGTTGGTCCTGCCGAAGGCTTCATGATTGAAGATGCAACAGCTGTTTGGGATGATTTTCTCGCAATGGCTGATGATCTTCAATACAATTCAATCAAAACTTATGTATATTTGCGAGTTCGCATGTTGTTCGATCCGCCGTCAACGTCATTTGTCATTGCTGCGTTGAATGAACAGATCAAAGAACTCGAGTGGCGTTTGAATGTTCATAGAGAGGAAACAGGATGGGTAGATCCCGATCCAGATACAACTCCTCCCACAGATCCGGATTATCCTTGGTATCCAAGGAAGGTAGCTAATGGATAATGAAGAAGTTATTCAAAAGGTGCTTGCTCATCATGGGGTCAAGGGAATGCATTGGGGCGTTCGTAGAGGTGGAAACTCTGGCGGTTCTGGGGGTTCTTCATTAAAATCAAAATTAGCAAAAAGCAATGCGTCTGAAGTATCGGTAAAGACAAGATCTCATCCACAAGCTAAAACTGTAATAAAAACTACAGGTG
This sequence comes from Scandinavium sp., assembly GCF_036271055.1. Taxonomy (GTDB): domain Bacteria; phylum Pseudomonadota; class Gammaproteobacteria; order Enterobacterales; family Enterobacteriaceae; genus Scandinavium. The sequence continues at coordinate 2,931 of NZ_DATBBJ010000038.1, forward strand.
GTCGAGGTTTATCAGCGCATCCGGATGCTGTTGCCGCCAGAATAGTTCAACAGAAGCTCAATAAGAGTGGTACACATGCTCTTTCAAATGAAGAATTGCGTAAGTACACTGAGCGTCGTAATCTGGAAGAGAACACCAAGAGATTGAAGCCTGAAACGCCTTTGCAGGCAGGCGCTAAGCATGTGGGTAATTTCTTAAAGACGCCAGAAGGACAAAAGCAAGTT
>NZ_DATBBJ010000039.1:0-3570 GCF_036271055.1 Scandinavium sp.
GAGAAAGAGATAAGCTACGGGCGGGGTCGGTGGCAAGCACTCTGAACTTATTTCGCCGAGGGCCGTTGGCTCCATTCGCCTAGATGACATGTAAAGAGTGCGGGCAAGTGGTTAAGCTCACCCGCACTTATGCATAGTATCAATAATACTGAGTTGTCCTCACACGAGGGAACCCGCTGCCAGTTTAATGGCGGCACAGCCGACATCAAGCTTGGGATTGATGTGCACCAGGACTTTTACGTGGTGGTGATGCAGGAGGGTGGAATGAACCCCAAACCGCCGCAGCGTTTTGGCAAGCAAGCGTTGCTGTGTTGGGCGAGCAAGCTCAAGGCCCATGGCAGAGAAGTTCACGCCGTGTATGAAGCGTGCGGGTTTGGCTTTTCTTTGCAGCGGCAACTGAGCACGGTGGGGGTCCACTGCTACGTAGTCTGCCCGCAGAAGCTCGATGAGCAAAACAAGCGGGTGAAGACTGACTCACTAGATGCCAAGGCGCTGTGTTTGCGGTTGGATCGTTTTGTTCAAGGCAATCGCGATGCTTTGGCAATGGTGCGCGTGCCCACTGAACAAGAGGAACAGTGCCGCGCCATTCACCGACAGCGCGAGCAGTTGGTTAAAGTGCGCAAAGTGCTGGAAGCTCAGGGCCGCAGTTTAATGGTCAATCACGGCTTGGCGCCGGTGCAAAACTGGTGGAAGCCGCGCAACTTTGCTGGGGTAGCGCTGCCCGCTTGGATCAAAGAGCTGCTGCAAAACAGCCAACCGATCTTGGTGGCGTTGCAGGAAAAAATCCAAGCGCTCACAGCGCAACTCGAAAACGCGGTGATGACAGAACAACCGCGCGGCCTTGGGAAAATGACCAGTGTGCTGATCGACCGGGAGATTGGGGATTGGAACCGGTTTAACAATCGGCGCCAGATCGCCAGCTACACCGGTTTGTGTCCCGGCGAATACAGCAGCGGCAACACCCGATTGCAAAGCTGCGTGACCAAACATGGTAATCCGCGCCTGCGTGCGGCGCTGGTGGAGTTGGCCTGGCGACTGGTCCGCTTCCAGCCTAACTATCGTGCGGTGCGCAAGTGGAAAGAGCGCCTGGCCAAAGGCACCCTCACCACCGGCGCCGCCCGCAAAAAAGCCATCGTCGCAGTGGCGCGTCAGCTCGCCGTCGATCTGTGGCGGGTCCGCACCGGCCGGCTCACCCAGGAGCAACTGGGACTGGAAATTTTGAAATGAGTTCGAGGGGAACACAAAGGAGGCGCGAGCCGCACGAGCAATAACTGCCAATGAAACTCTCCCACTAAAACAAACCACTTTGGAACGTGAGGCGCGCCCGGTGTCTAACCTGCTCCGGGCAAACTCGCGAGCGTCGCATTAGATTGGGCCGCCTCAAAGTTCCCTCTTCCACTGATCGCATTGATCAAATGGTGCTGAGACCAAAAGAGCTCACGCACGGATAGGAGTATGAACCGCTGGAAGAAAAATCCCGCGAGTTAAACGGAAGAAGACACGCTCCCAAACCAACACCAATTTCCACCCCACCAAAACTTATGAACTGACCAACTTACCGCACTTGACTCCCCACATAGGAGTTAGATGATTTGCTGGAGTACACGAAAGATCTCTTCGGTAGTTCGGTCGTAGTCATCCGTAGGAGGATCGCGGAAAGTGGAGCGTGCCCAGTCGAGAAGCCGCGGACCAGATATGTCGGCCTCATCCGGATGAGCGCGGAAATATGAGGACACCAGCCAGTCGAGACGAGGAAATAAGTGAAAATGAACCGAGCCCGTCTCCTCGGCAAAGAGTGCACAGTAAACCCGACGCGGGTGAACAACCGCTTCAATCGCGCGAGTGGCTGCTGCGAGAGTCACGCCCAGTGCGTCCTGTGCGTCGGGAGAAAGTTCGGCAAGGGAAGAAACGCCAACCCGTGGACTGACGATCAAGTAACCGGGAATAGGGCAACTCGAACACGGTTCGATGCGAAAGTGAGTGTTGACGAAGACATCTCGTCTCGGAGCAGCCTCAGTGTGCGCGGGAATCATCTAGCGAGACAGAGATAAGCCACCCCGCCACTTGAAGCAAAGGGTGGTATTTCTCCTAACGCGCAACCCAAGTGGCGGGGTGGGCTTATGTGAGTGGTGTGGAGGCTTGGAGTTCATTGGAAAGTGAGTTGAGAGGGCGGTTCTGGTTTACTCAATTTCGGTCGGCAGAGTCTTTGCACGTTGGCCATGCCCCGCTGTGGGAGCATTGGACGAAGAGCAGACCCGCTGGCCAATCTTTAACCGGCAACAAGTTGATGAGCTTTGATCGCCTGAAACGACCTTTTGATCGTTCACTTGGCCATAAGCTAAAGCCATCGCGCTGCTGCCATTCATTAGTTCAAAACTCAAAACCGCACCTCTCAATGAAACTATCTTACTTCCTCGGTATTGACGCCGCAAAACACAAAATCCGGGCCGCTCTCTCTCACGGGCAAGAGCGCCTTCTCTTTGAAAAAGATCTGCCCGTAAAAGCCAGCGGTTTAGCCGAGCTGCTGGTTCAACTCAAGAGGCTGGTGCCTGAGAAAGAGCAATTGCTCATTCTCATTGAAGCTACCGGTGTGCTTCATCTCAATTGGGCGGCCGCGCTCACCAAAGCCGGCTACGCCGTGGTCGTGGTTAATCCACTCATCGCGCGCCGGCTCTATCACCCGGGCAACGCTCTGCGCGATAGCAAGACTGACCCGATCGATGCCCGCAGCCTGTGCCAGGTGGCAGCGCGAAACGGAGCGCAATTGCTGGAGCTCTACCGTTTTCATCTGCGCCCGGCGCAACTGCGCTTGCAACGACTCCACACCGTACGCAAAGCCTTGCGTCGCAGCCTAACTAATCAGAAGAAAACCTACAAAAGTCTGCTGGATTTGAGTTTCCCCGAACTGGAACATTTGCTGCAAGTCGACGCCGTGGGTATTCGCCAGCTTTTGCTCCAAGCGCCAACCCCGGCCGCCATTGCCCGGATGCGTCGCTCCACCATCGAGAAAAACTGGATGCTTCGGCCCAAAGCCGCCGCGCTCAAAACTCTGGCCGCTCAATCGATAGCTGATCCTGACATTGCTCAAGCCAGCGCTCCGGCTCTTTGCTCGATCCTGGAGTTGATCGCTACGTTGGAAAAGCGCCTGATGGAACTGGATCAGCAAATTGCCCAGCTCACCCGTGAAACGCTCGATCCTCAAAATCTTGACTTACTCCAAAGTATTCCCGGCTTTGGTCCGCTGACCGCGGCGAAAGTTTTGGCTTTCCTGCCCACTGAAATCTTGCGCTCGGGTAACAATCGAAATGCCGCTGCCAGGCTCCAGGCCTTTATGGGTAACGACCCGCGATTAAAAGAGAGCGGGCAATGGAAAGGTCACACCAAGATGAGCAAACGAGGAGTGGAGATGTTGCGCAGCGCTTTCTTTCAATGCGCCTTTAGCGCCGCTCAACACGATCCGGAACTACGTGCTTTTTACCTGCGCAAACGCGCTCAAGGCAAACACCACGAAGTAGCCATCAGCCATCTCATGCGCATCTTGACTCGCAGAGCCGTAGCAGTACTCCGCTC
>NZ_DATBBJ010000040.1:0-1844 GCF_036271055.1 Scandinavium sp.
GTCTCATTTTTGGAAGTGTTGGTGGCGCTCTCTCGACGAGTGGCGTTTAATGCCGGTGGTGAGCCTGAGTGGTGGGCATGGAAGCTGATTGAGAACATCGGTCTCGACAAAGTCGAAGGCATTGAACTGAGTCCGGTCGACAGGATAAAGATCAATGATGCTCTCGATCGAGTTATAGAAAGACGTTATAGTGAGAACGGTGAAGGCGGATTCTTCCCGTTGCCAAGCACGGATGAAGATCAAAGGAAAGTTGAGATTTGGTATCAAATGAGTGCCTATATCATGACTGTAGTGGGCATCTGAGAAACATTTGAAACCCCTTTAAGCGCGATGGAGTGAGATCATGAAGGGAGCTGAGTGGATTTCTATCGGATCCTAAGCAGGTTGACGAAAACTGGCGAGCGGGAACTCTATCCTGAATTCGTCATTGGTCGTTCTAAGGATCTGATGGTTCGCGGCCGGTCCTTCTATGCCATTTGGGATGAAGAGACTGGTCTTTGGTCTCGTGACGAGTATGATGTGCAACGTATTGTGGATGACGATCTGCAACACGAAGCTGATGAGACGAAAATTCCTAAATCTCGGGTCAAGTTTCTGCGTAACTTCAACTCTCAAGGTTGGACGCAGTTCAAGAAGTTCATAGCTCAGATAGGAGATAACAGTCATCAGCTGGATTCCAAGGTCACTTTTAACGATACCGAAGTACAAAAAGGGGATTATGTAAGTCGTAAACTCCCCTATCGTTTGGAAGAAGGTGATATCTCAGCTTGGGATGAATTAGTTGGTACATTATATTCCGTTGAAGAACGGGCCAAAATTGAGTGGGCAATTGGATCCATTGTTGCTGGAGATTCAAAGAACATACAAAAATTCTTTGTCTTTTATGGACCTGCGGGATCGGGTAAGTCAACCATCCTGAACATCATTGAAAAACTGTTTGAAGGCTATACCACTACATTCGAGGGTGCTGCTCTAGGAAGAAGTGACAGTCAGTTCGCCACTGAATCCTTCAAACATAATCCCTTGGTAGCAATCCAACACGATGGAGATCTATCAAAACTAGAAGATAATTCTCGCCTGAATTCGATCATCTCGCATGAATACATGACGATGAACGAGAAGTACAAGGCGAGTTATACGTCTCGTGCTGATGCTATGTTGTTCATCGGATCAAATCAGCCTGTGAGAATCTCGGATGCGAAATCTGGGCTTATTCGCAGGCTGATCGATGTTCACCCAAGTCAGGTACGTATTCCGGTAAGGCATTACAACACGCTCATGGCTCAGATAGACTTCGAGCTGGGAGCCATAGCTGCTCATTGCCAGAAGGTATATTTGGAAATGGGCAAGAATTACTATAACGATTACCGGCCACTTGAAATGATGTTGCAAACGGACGTATTCTTCAACTTCATTGAGGCCTATTATGATGTGTTCAAAGCGCGAGACTGCATCACTTTAAAAGACGCTTACGCGATGTATAAGGAATACTGTACCGATGCGGGGATAACCAGACCCTTGCCCCAGTACAAGATGCGCGAAGAACTCCGCAATTACTTCGATGACTTCAAGGATAGAGCAGAATGGGAGGGCGAACGTGTTCGTAGCCTCTATTGCGGATTCAACGCGGAGAAGTTCAAATCGCCTAAGGGTGGTGAGATCGATGAAAAACGAGCTTTCTCATTGGTCATGGACGAAACTGTATCGATATTTGATAAAGCATTTGCCCGACAGCCTGCGCAAGCGGCTACTGAGGATGGTGTTCCGGAGTCAAAATGGGCGAATGTCACCACAACATTGTCCGATATCGATACGTCTCAACTACATTTCGTAAAAGTACCTGA
>NZ_DATBBJ010000041.1:0-21526 GCF_036271055.1 Scandinavium sp.
TCAGGGAGCACGCGCAGACGACCATTTTCGGCCATAACCTTAATCAGGTTCTGGCCGTTGGCATCCAGCTGCTCGCCACAAACGGCGATAAACGAGGCAGCCAGCGTTTCCGGTGCCAGTGCACCTGAAAGCAATTCTGCCATTTGCTCGTTTTTCGTTACCTCAGCGGCAAACGCCAGCATATCCTGCCAGCGGTCGACATTTTGGTGTTCGACAGCAAAGTCAAAAGCTGCTTTGGCGTAGGGGCGAGCTACCGTAACAAATTCAGACATCAGCCCCTCCCTCCTTACAGTTCAGCGACAAGTTTGTCCACGATGTCGCTATTAGCAGCTTCATCCACGGAACGTTCGATGATCTTCTCGGCGCCAGCAACAGCCAGAATCGCAACCTGCTTACGCAGTTCTTCACGAGCACGTTTACGCTCAGCATCAATTTCAGCCTGAGCCTGTGTCACGATCTTAGTGCGTTCCTGTTCTGCTTCCGCTTTGGCTTCGTCCAGGATCTGTGAACGGCGTTTGTTAGCCTGTTCAATGATAACCTGAGCTTCCGCTTTGGCTTTTTTCAGCTGGTCTGTCGCGTTGGCCTGTGCAAGGTCCAAATCTTTCTTAGCGCGTTCTGCAGAAGCCAGACCGTCAGCAATTTCTTTCTGACGTTTTTCGATGGCTGCCATTAATGGCGGCCATACATACTTCATGCAGAACCAGACAAAGAGAATAAACGCGATGGCCTGGCCGAGGATTGTTGCGTTCATGTTCACAGCACAATACCTCTTAAAATTTGACGACTACTTACTACGCGACAGCAAACATCACGTACAGACCCAGACCGACAGCGATCATTGGGATAGCATCCACCAGACCCATAACGATAAAGAACTGAGTACGCAGCAGTGGAATCAGATCCGGTTGACGCGCTGCGCCTTCCAGGAATTTGCCCCCGAGGATGCCGATACCGATCGCAGCACCGATTGCCGCCAGACCCATCATCACAGCGGCAGCCATGTACAGCAGATCCATATTCAGGTTTTCCATGACAGTCTCCAGTTTGTTTCAGTTAAAACGTAGTAGTGTTGGTAAAGAATCAGTGCTCTTCAGACGCCATCGACAGATAGACGATCGTCAGAACCATGAAGATAAAGGCTTGCAGCGTAATAATCAGGATGTGGAAAATGGCCCAAGGCACATTCAGAATCCACTGTGACCACCACGGCAGAAGGCCCGCGATCAGAATGAAAATCAGCTCACCCGCATACATGTTGCCGAACAGTCGCAGACCGAGAGAAATCGGTTTAGACAGCAGGCTGACGCCTTCCAGGATCAGGTTGACCGGAATAAACGCCCAGTGATTGAACGGCTGCAGGGTAAGCTCTTTAACAAAGCCGCCAACGCCTTTCATTTTGATGCTGTAGAAAAGAATCAGGATAAACACGCCCAGCGCCATTGAGAGGGTGATGTTCACGTCCGCAGACGGCACCACGCGCAGAGCAGGCAGACCAAAAATATGTTCGCCGATGAAAGGAAGCAGGTCGATTGGCAACAGGTCCATCAGGTTCATCAGGAATACCCAGACAAACACAGTCAGTGCCAACGGAGCAATCAGCTTGCTCTTACCATGGTACATGTCTTTGACGCTGTCATTAACGAAGCCAATGACTAATTCGATAGCCGTCTGGAATTTTCCTGGGACACCGCTGGTTGCTCTTTTAGCAACACCGTGGAACAAGGCCAGGAACAACACACCCAACACCACCGAGAAGAACATGGAGTCAATGTTGAGCGTCCAGAAGGTGGCCGGGGGGTTATGCGGATCCACCAGCGAGAAAGTACGCAGATCAAGCTGAAGGTTATTCAGGTGATGACCTATGTATTCCTGCGGCGTCATATTTTCAGAAGCCATGATGCCTTTTACCCTTTGTTGTTGATTACAGCTGGTGCCAGAACTTGTACCACCAGCACCAAAACCCACGTCACTATCAGCGGCAAAAATACCACTTTAACAACCGCCAGCGCCACCGCAAGGAGGGCAAAGGTCAGCAACACCTTGAACACTTCACCGAGGGCGAAGGACCAGGCCACTCGGCCTTTAGCAGGTGTATGCGCCTGATGACGCCAGGCAAAAATCATAAACAATGCATTTGGCACGACAACCGCCAAACCTCCACACACTGCGGAGATGCCCCAGAAGGGGTCTTTGAAGCAAAACAGCAATCCACTTGCCGCTATTGCCAGAAGCTGAATGAACAGAAGCTTACGAGCAACGTTTCTACTCAAGAGCGACACTGACATCACGTTTTTACTCCTGCTCCCTTCGAGGTATGTCGCGAGTCGTATAAAACGTCCTTTGCGACTCGGAGTCAAGCAGCAAAAAGCGGACAAATTATACGGTGACGCCTCGTGAATTCAAACAATAAGTAGCGAAAAGGTGAATAAATGTTTAAATATTTTTCGACTGTACCGTTTTTCCACTTTTGATGAAAGTGTGAACAATCCCTCAAACGGGCAAACTTTGAGAAAAATCGGGCATAAAAGCGTGTCTTCGATCACAAAAAAAACATTTTCACGACTATCGAATAGACGCATAGAAAAAATTCCGGGAATTCATCTTTTTGAAATTAATAACAAATTTTCCAGAGTTTTTTTAAAACAGACCTATACACCTGAAAAACCTTTGATTGACATTTTTAATAAAGATTTAACATTAAAGGTTTATTCACAAAGACGATTTTTAGCAGGCTGATATTTTCGGTGTTGACTATTTTTACGGTAAACCAAATCAGCCTATGTGAACTAAATGCAAAAAAGCAGTGATAAATCCGTTAAATGTAACTGAACATTTCACTGCTTTAAGCCTCTCGTTTTAACACTTTGCGTGATGCGTAATAACCACATTATTTGATAAAGATTAAATAATCGCTGGCTTAATTTTAACCAAATGGCGCTCACCATCCAGCTGTGGAACCTTGAGTTTAACTATCTCTTCTACTTCGAATTCTGCAGGCAACTGTGCGATTTCATCTTCAGGCACCAAACCCTTCAGCGCGTAAAAACGCCCCTGCTCGCCAGGCAAGTGATGGCACCAACTCACCATGTCGGTCAGCGAAGCAAAGGCACGGCTGATTACGCCATCGAACGGGGGTTCAGACGGATATTCTTCGACGCGGCTTTGAACCGGCGTTACGTTATCCAGTTTCAACTCATGCTGTACCTGGCGCAGGAAACGTACGCGCTTACCAAGGCTGTCGAGCAGTGTGAACTGTGCCTGCGGCAGAACAATGGCCAACGGAATTCCTGGCAGGCCCGGACCCGTACCGACATCAATGAAACGGGAGCCCTGCAAATGCGGTGCGACAATGATGCTGTCGAGAATATGACGGACCAGCATCTCGTTCGGATCACGCACAGAAGTCAGGTTGTACGCTTTATTCCATTTGTGGAGCAGTTCGACGTAGGCCACCAGCTGTTGTTGCTGGTGATCGGACAACGAAATGCCTGCTTCTGCGAGCAGACGAGAGAGTTTGTTGAGCAAAGTAGGTACCTGTTGAGCAGATTTTGGCAGATGACACTCCGCCATACGGGTTTGTAGGCCCGGTAAGCATAACGCCACCGGGCGATTGTTCAATGACTCAGGCGCTGCGGCGCAGCAGACCCTGTTTTTTCAGCCAGATCAGCAAAATGGAAATGGCAGCGGGGGTCACGCCTGAAATACGAGAAGCCTGGCCGATAGAAGACGGCTTGTGATCGTTGAGCTTCGCGATCACTTCGTTCGATAACCCTGAAACCTGATGATAATCAAGCGTCGCAGGCAGGATCGTGTTCTCGTTGCGCTGCTGTCGTTCGATCTCTTCCTGTTGGCGGGCGATATAGCCTTCGTATTTCACCTGAATTTCAACCTGTTCAGCGGCCTGAGGATCGTTCAGACCCGGCGCAAACGGCGATAGCGTCACCAGTTGTTGATAAGTGACGTCAGGACGGCGCAGGAGGTCTTCTCCACTGGCTTCACGCGAGAGCGGCGCGGCCAGTTTCGCATTCACTTCCTCGGCAGATTCGGCCGATGGGTTAACCCAGGTCGTTTTGAGACGCTGACGTTCACGTTCAATCGTTTCCAGTTTCTCGTTGAAACGCGCCCAGCGTTCATCATCCACCAGACCCAGCTCACGCCCCTGTTCGGTCAGACGCAGATCGGCGTTATCTTCACGCAGCATCAGGCGGTATTCCGCACGGGAGGTGAACATGCGGTACGGTTCTTTGGTGCCGAGAGTGCAAAGGTCGTCTACCAGCACGCCGAGATAGGCTTGATCGCGACGCGGTGCCCAACCGTCTTTGTCCGCAGAACTGCGGGCGGCGTTGAGTCCGGCCAGCAATCCTTGGGCGGCCGCTTCTTCGTATCCCGTCGTGCCGTTAATTTGTCCTGCAAAGAACAGACCCTGAATATATTTGCTTTCAAGCGTAGGTTTCAGATCGCGTGGATCGAAGAAATCATACTCAATCGCATAGCCCGGACGGACGATCTTCGCGTTTTCCATGCCGTGCATTGAACGGACAATCTGCATTTGCACATCGAACGGCAGGCTGGTGGAGATCCCGTTAGGGTAAATCTCGTTAGAGGTCAGCCCTTCCGGCTCGAGGAAAATCTGGTGCTGGTTACGATCGGCAAAGCGCATGACTTTGTCTTCAATCGACGGGCAGTAACGTGGGCCAATCCCTTCGATAATGCCTGCGTACATTGGGCTACGATCGAGGTTATTACGAATCACGTCATGGGTTTTTTCGTTGGTATGGGTGATGTAACAAGGCACCTGACGTGGATGCTGTGCCACATTGCCCATGAACGAGAACACGGGCATTGGATCATCGCCGTGTTGCTTCTCCAGGACGCTGAAATCGATTGTGCGGGCATCAATGCGTGGCGGTGTACCGGTTTTCAGGCGATTAACACGCAATGGCAGCTCACGCAGACGACGAGACAACGAAATGGACGGCGGATCGCCAGCACGGCCACCGCTGTAGTTATCCAGACCAATATGAATTTTGCCATCGAGGAAAGTGCCGACTGTCAGCACTACGGCTTTGGCACGGAACTTGAGACCCATTTGGGTGACAGCCCCGACAACGCGATCGTTTTCGACGATCAGATCTTCAACGGCTTGCTGGAAGATCATTAAATTCGGCTGGTTCTCCAGCGCAGTGCGAACAGCCTGACGATACAGCACACGATCGGCCTGAGCACGAGTGGCGCGAACCGCTGGCCCTTTGCTGGCGTTTAGTATCCTAAACTGGATACCGGCATGGTCAATTGCCTTCGCCATCAGGCCGCCAAGTGCATCCACTTCTTTTACCAGGTGTCCTTTCCCAATGCCGCCAATCGCCGGGTTGCAGCTCATCTGCCCTAGCGTGTCGATATTGTGTGTCAACAGCAGGGTTTGCTGACCCATACGTGCTGCGGCCATCGCGGCCTCAGTGCCTGCGTGACCCCCGCCAATGATGATGACGTCAAAAGGATCCTGATAAAACATGGTGGTCTGCCTCGCTTGAAAGCGGTTTGAAAAGTGATTGAAGCCCGGGCCGTGGATTCTACTCAACTTTGGCTGTCGGAGAAAGCTCCCGGGATCCTGGGTATTTAATAGAAGATCTTTTATTTAGAGATCTGTTTTATTGTGATCTCTTATTAGGATCGCCAATTTCTGTGGATAAGGCGGATCCGGCTTTTTAGATCAAACGCTTAAGAAGGATCACAGCCTGTGAATGATCGGTGATCCTGGTCCGTATAAGCTGGGATCAGAATGAAGGGTTATGCACAACTCAAAAACTAACCAAACCTTATCCTTGGGATAACTACCGGTTGATAAGTGCTTTTAACCAGAGTTATACACAAAAAAAACGGTGATCTTTACAAAACTTAGATCAGTTTTGTCCAGGATCCGAGCCAGATTTCTGCTGGATCCTCCGGAATGTCATGATCAAGGATGTTTACCTTGAGTGTTTCACCGATCTGTTTGGCTCCGCAGGCGATCAGTTCACTGTCGATTTTGTCGATAGCGCCGCAGAACGTGTCGTATTCACGACTGCCAATCCCGACGGAACCGAAACGTACGGCTGAGAGATCCGGTTTCTCTTCTTTTATTGCTTCATATAAAGGAACAAGATTATCCGGGATGTCACCCGCACCGTGCGTGGAGCTAATCAACAGCCAGACGCCACTCGCATTCAGATCTTCAAGCAGGGGGCCATGCAGTGTTTCAGTGGAAAAACCCGCGTCTTCCAGCTTCTCAGCCAGATGTTCCGCAACGTATTCGGCACCGCCAAGGGTGCTGCCACTGATAAGTGTAATGTCTGCCATGAAGGTCCACCCCTTATTCCTGAGTGGAACATTGTACGCTGTGTGTGGGCTGGGATCTACCTGTGGAAAGATGTGGGATTAAAATGCCCGATCACGGGCGAATGGTACGCATGATCGGGTTTTGCAGGGAGATCAGCGTCTCGGTGGACTGAATTTCATCGATTGTTTGGATCTTGTTGATAAGTACTTGCTGGAGGGCATCGATCGAGCGGCACATGACCTTAATAAAGATGCTGTAGTGACCGGTGGTGTAATACGCCTCGGTGACTTCATCAAGACTTTCCAGTCTCGCCAGCGCAGAGGGATAATCTTTGGCGCTTTTCAAAATGATGCCGATAAAGCAGCAGACGTCATACCCGAGCTGTTTCGGACTGATATCAATGTGCGCGCCTGTGATCACTCCCGCCTGTTTCATTTTCTCTACGCGTACATGAATGGTGCCCGGGCTGACGCCGAACTGTTTGGCTAATTCTGCATACGCGGTGCGCGCATTGGCCATTAACGCCTCAAGAATGCCGCGGTCGAGATTGTCGATCTGATAATTTTCCATAGGATTTTCTTATGATGTTTGATGATTCTTTCTATTTTAGCGTCTTATTTTGATGAATTGAAATCAACAAGGGCTTTTTGTTTGCGGGTTATTGAATTACACCCGCCTTCTGTTGCTTAATCAAAGGCAACAGGACGCAGGAGTAATAAAAAATGAAAACCGCTTACATCGCAAAACAACGCCAGATTAGTTTCGTTAAGTCCCATTTTTCTCGTGAGCTCGAAGACAGACTTGGACTCGTTGAAGTTCAGGCGCCGATCTTAAGCCGTGTGGGGGATGGCACTCAGGACAACCTTTCTGGTTGCGAAAAAGCGGTACAGGTAAAAGTGAAAAACTTGCCTGACGCCCAATTCGAGGTGGTGCATTCCCTCGCGAAGTGGAAACGTCAGACACTCGGACAACACGACTTCAGCGCAGGCGAAGGGCTCTACACGCACATGAAAGCCCTTCGCCCCGATGAAGACCGCCTCTCGGCTATCCATTCCGTTTACGTTGACCAGTGGGACTGGGAGCGCGTAATGGGCGACGGCGAGCGCCACACCGGTACGCTGAAGGCGACGGTGGAAGCGATTTACGCCGGGATCAAAGCTACAGAGTCTGCAGTCAGCAAAGAGTTTGGTCTGGCACCGTTCCTGCCAGAGCAAATCCACTTTGTACACAGTGAAGAATTACTGACCCGCTATCCGGGTCTGGATGCGAAAGGCCGTGAGCGCGCGATTGCCAAAGAGCTGGGCGCGGTGTTCCTGGTGGGCATCGGTGGCAAACTGTCTGATGGTCAGCGCCATGATGTTCGTGCGCCGGATTATGATGACTGGAGCACTCAAGGTGAAGCCGGTTTATCTGGCCTCAACGGTGACATTCTGGTGTGGAACCCGGTGCTGGAAGATGCGTTTGAGATCTCATCAATGGGGATCCGTGTGGATGCGCAAGCGCTGAAACGTCAGTTAGCACTTACTGGGGATGAAGATCGTTTGCAGCTGGAATGGCACCAGTCGCTGCTGCGCGGCGAGATGCCACAAACCGTGGGCGGCGGGATCGGTCAGTCGCGTCTGACCATGTTACTGCTGCAACTGCCGCATATCGGTCAGGTTCAGTGTGGCGTATGGCCGCAGCAAGTCCGCGAAAGCGTCGGTTCACTGCTTTAATTAACGTTTCCAGCGGCGCAGCAGTCGGCTGCGCAGCCCGGTATCAAAGCGCCAGATATGATCGAAGATGCGCATAATGCCGGGTTTACCGTGTTGGGACATCGCCACCGCGTGAAAACGGTGCAGATGTTTGCGTTGTAACTCACCCACCTTCGTTACCACGTCGTCCGGCAACCGCTGGGCGATAAAATCAGAAATTACCACCGCGTCGGCATCGGTCCATTCCGGGCCCTGCATACGTTCGATAATGGCGCGAAAACAGCTGGCGATATCCGTTCCGCCGCGAAAGCGCTGGCTCAAAAAGCGAATCGCCTGTTCCAGCCCTTGTGGACCGGTCAACTCATAGCGCACCACTTCGCTGGAAAACAGCATAATGAAACAGCGACGATTGTCCGCCAGCGCCACGCGCATCAATGCCAGACAAAACGCTTTGGCGCACTGCTCATTAAACCCGCCCATTGAACCCGATGTGTCGACGCAGACGATGAACGGCCCGCGTGGTTGTTCGTCGAAGTCCTGATGAACGACCGGGCGTTCGCTGAGTTTTTCCCGCCATGCGTCGCCGTGCAGTCGGTAAGTGAGTAACTGCTTCTCCACCAGCCGCCGGTAAAATTCATATTCGAGTTCGGTAATTCCGAGCGTCGCCAGTTCAGGTGGCAGCAGGCGCAGAATGTCGTCGCTTTGCTGCAATCCGTCGACCTGTTCAGGCACCGTCGTCGGTTCACGTACCAGCGTGCGGAAGGTTTCCATCGGCGCATCTTTTTTCGGTACGGATTTGGCCTCGCGCGATCGTCCCAATTGTTCCGCCAGCCGCATCAGCTCCGGTTGTTCACTGAGAAAATCACCGTATTTGACGATAAGCTGCCAATCGCCACGCTTTAACTGGCCTTCGCTCATATCCCACAGTCGCCCGGCAGAATTGTCGTTCTCTACTAAAACGGGTTCTAACTGACCGCTGAGGGTCATGCGTTCCTGCACTTCGCTCAGCAGTTGTTCGCGCTCGTCTTCCAGCAACTGTTGATTGAGCGTCGTCGCTTGTACCACCAGACTCAGCCGCCAGCGTTGCAAAAACAGCGTATGCAGCGCGGCAGTAAAGTGGGCGTTGTTAGCCACTAACTGTTTAGCCTGCTCGGCAAAAGGCGAATGCACTTTTTGTAGAAGGGCGAGGATCTGCGGAAGCTGGACAATAAATTGCGTCGTCGATAAGGTCTGACTCTGTTGATAGGCCATGACTTCATCGCTGAGATCCTGAGGCACGCTCACCTCTTTAAGTCGCCCTTTCAGCGCCTCCCGCCAGCGTGGTATGTCTTCGGTGATAGCGTTTTTCAGGCGTGGGAATTTTTCAAAGAACAACGCTAGCTGTGGTGAGGCCAGCAAAGCGATGATCATTTCCTCGATCATCCCTTCTTCGCTGACGGCCAGCATCACGTTAAGCGTGTCGAGCGTGAGCATTACTGCCGGGCCTGTTTGATCTGCTCACCGACGTCCTGCAAGCTGGCTTCGATTTTTCCTAACCAGTCGCCATGAATGAACAGGCACTTCTGTTGTTCGCTAAAACGGGTGTGCTGCTGATGCCATTCATCATCCAGTGCATCTAACTGCTGTTTGATTTCCCCGGGCATATTTTCAGGAGTCGCGTTCCCCGGCAGCGCCAGGCGTGAACCTTGCAGACTGACGTCACGCAACAGCAAATGCAGGCTGGTATCCACTTCCATATTCAGTACCTGCGCAAAGCCGATGCCGTTGAGCTTGCCGCGAATCTCCCCGCCTTTTTCCAGCCAGTTCGCCAATGCCGGGCGCTCAAGCGTAATGTGCACCACGTTCATGTCGTGAAGTTTTAATGGTTGTTGCAGGAGCAGCGTGAGCGTCGGGCCCTGTACATCGTCGGGCAGTTCGTAATGCTGTTTACGGCTGAACATGCCGCCGAGGCGCGACACTTTCAGCGCGGTTTTGTCGCTTTGCTGTTGTTGTAGCTGGAGTCTGCGCTGAATAATCGCGCCGAGTTTCGTCAGCATGGCTTGTTGCTGCCAGGCGTGCCCGGTCATCAAAACATCCATCTGCTGCTGCATCAGATTACGGCTTTCCGCGTCATGCCACAGGCAGTCTTTCAACAGGATCAGATCAATAGGCGCAATGGTGTCGCGACCGCTGAAAAAGGCGCAGGCTTGCAACAGGCGAACTGCTTTTTTCCAGCGCCTGTCAGAAACATAGGGCGCATTCGGCAGCGCATCGAGTTGTTGGCGCAGCTGATAAACCAGTTCAAAGACGGCATCGGAGAGCTTTACTCCGCCAATATCCACCTGCCACTGTTTGAACTCTTCGTCAGTGACCTGCAGATTTTCAGGCACCGGGTTAGCGCTTTCATCCTGATGATTGATAAGCAAAGAGCGGAAATTACCTTTGTCCTGCACTTTGTCGAGCCACAGGCGAATCAGCATGCGGTCATATAAGGCTTCCAGGCTGCTGTCGGCTTCCGGTAACTCATTCGATGCGGCCACCAGCAGGCGCATGGGGATTTTTTCTTCATGCGCGCCGTTACGGAAGCTGCGTTCGTTGATGGCGGTCAGCAGGGTATTCAGGATAGCCGGGCCCGCTTTCCAGATTTCATCGAGAAACACGATTTCTGCTTCTGGCAAATAACCTGCCGTTAAGCGTTCGTAACGTCCTTCATCTTTTAAGGCCTGAATCGATAAGGGGCCAAAGACTTCTTCGGGCGTAGAGAAACGGGTCATCAGATATTCAAAGGCGCGGGCATGCTGGAAGGCGAACTTAAGACGGCGGGCTATCAAGCTTTTCGCTATTCCCGGCGGGCCGAGGAGAAACACGCTTTCGCCGCTCAGTGCCGCCAGAAGACACAACCGGATGGCATGGCTGCGCTCAAAAAGCCCTTTTTCCAGGGACTGGCTGAGTCGGGAAATTCTTTCTGCTAATAAGTGTGTTTGCGCCATAATTGAGTGGTGTCCTTCCGCCATTTATCCAGCTATCAAGCGATTATAGCCGTTTGCAGTCGGATGTTGATAGGGCAGGAAGTCGCCTATATTTTTTTGAGTAAGGTTAATCTGAAGTCAATTTGGAGTACGATTCTCTAATTAATCGTGCATACTGTGCGCCTTTTGTGAGCCAGGGAACCGGGTACACATTTGTCTTATTAAACCAAAGACGAGTCTATGAGCACTGAGAATAAGCAATCGTTGCCGGCGATCACCCTTGCGGCCATCGGCGTGGTATACGGTGACATTGGTACTAGCCCGCTTTATACATTGAGAGAATGCCTCTCAGGCCAGTTTGGATTTGGCGTTGAACGCGATGCCGTTTTCGGCTTCCTGTCTCTGATTTTCTGGCTGCTGATTTTTACTGTTTCCCTGAAATATATCACTTTCGTGATGCGCGCAGATAACGCCGGAGAAGGCGGGATCCTGACACTCATGTCACTGGCGGGTCGTAATACCTCGGCACGCATGACGTCGGTGCTGGTGATCCTCGGGCTTATCGGCGGCAGCTTCTTCTATGGCGAGGTGGTGATTACCCCTGCCATTTCGGTGATGTCAGCCATTGAAGGCCTTGAAATCATCGCCCCACAGCTTGATAGCTGGATAGTGCCTATCTCGATAGGCGTGCTGACCTTGTTATTTGCGATTCAAAAGCACGGCACTGCGCTGGTGGGCAAACTTTTTGCGCCTATCATGCTGATTTGGTTCCTGTTGCTGGCGGTGCTTGGGGCTCGCAGCATCATCGACAACCCGGACGTGCTCCACGCGCTGAACCCGTACTGGGCGGTGCATTTCTTCCTTGAATATAAAACCGTGTCGTTTGTGGCGCTCGGCGCGGTGGTGCTCTCAATCACTGGTGTGGAAGCGCTGTATGCGGACATGGGCCATTTTGGCAAACTGCCGATTCGTATCGCCTGGTTCACCGTTGTTCTGCCTTCGCTGGTGCTGAACTATTTTGGTCAGGGCGCGCTGCTGCTCAAACACCCGGAAGCGATCAAAAACCCATTCTTCCTGTTGGCCCCTGAATGGGCGCTGATCCCGATGCTTATCATCGCTGCACTGGCGACGGTCATTGCCTCTCAGGCGGTGATTTCAGGCGTGTTTTCCCTGACTCGTCAGGCGGTGCGTTTGGGTTATCTCTCGCCGATGCGCATCATTCATACCTCGGAAATGGAATCCGGCCAGATCTACATCCCGTTCATTAACTGGCTGCTGTATGTTTCCGTTGTGCTGGTGATTGTCAGCTTCGAACATTCCAGTAACCTCGCGGCGGCGTACGGGATTGCGGTCACCGGCACTATGGTGCTGACCTCTATTCTGGCCACCACCGTGGCGCGCAAAAACTGGCACTGGAACAAATACTTCGTGTTCCTGATCCTGGTGGCATTCCTGTGTATCGACGTTCCGCTGTTCTCGGCGAACCTCGATAAGCTGCTCTCCGGCGGCTGGTTGCCTCTGACGCTGGGCCTGGTGATGTTCATGGTGATGACCACCTGGAAAAGTGAGCGTTTCCGCCTGCTGCGCCGGATGCATGAACATGGCAATTCTCTTGAAGCGATGATTGCGTCGCTGGAGAAATCACCGCCGGTACGCGTGCCGGGCACTGCGGTATATATGTCCCGCGCGCTGAATGTGATTCCTTTCGCGATGCTGCATAACCTCAAGCACAACAAGGTGCTGCACGAACGCGTGATCCTGCTGACGCTGCGTACCGAAGATGCACCGTATGTACACAACGTGCGTCGTGTGTCGATTGAGCAGTTGTCGCCGTCGTTCTGGCGTGTGGTGGCTAGTTACGGTTGGCGCGAAACGCCAAACGTAGAAGAAGTGTTCCACCGCTGCGGCCTCGAAGGGCTGAGCTGTCGGATGATGGAAACCTCGTTCTTTATGTCGCATGAATCGCTGATCATCGGCAATGACAGACCGTGGTATCTGCGCCTGCGCGGCAAGCTGTATCTGCTGCTGCAACGCAACGCCCTGCGTGCGCCGGATCAGTTTGAAATCCCGCCGAACCGGGTGATTGAGCTGGGTACCCAGGTCGAGATTTAAGTCTTTTGGAATGCCGGGTGGCGCTGCGCTTACCCGGCCTACTTTTCCCGTCGGCCCGTGCAAGCGCAGCGCCGCCGAACCATTTTCCCCTGCCAAATTTCACTTAGCGAAACGTTTCGATATTGATCACACTTCTGCAACCTGATGGTGGTTTTCTGTACGCCGTTAAGATTAAACTTATCTCCAGCGAAACGTTTCGCTAGTGGAGAAAAAGATGAAGAAAGGTACAGTACTTAACGCTGAAATCTCCTCGGTCATTTCCCGTCTTGGGCATACCGATACGCTGGTGGTGTGTGACGCAGGTTTACCTGTGCCGCAGAGTACACAGCGCATTGATATGGCCTTAACTCAAGGCGTGCCTTCATTTATGCAGGTGCTGGACGTGGTCACGACGGAAATGCAGGTTGAGACAGCCATTCTCGCCGCGGAAATCAAAACCCATAATCCGCAACTCCACGAAACGTTGCTCAGCCATCTTGAGCAACTGCAGCAACACCAGGGAAACACCATTGAAATTCGCTACACCACGCACGAGCAGTTCAAACAACAAACCGCAGACAGTCAGGCGGTGATTCGCAGCGGGGAGTGTTCCCCGTATGCGAATATCATTCTCTGTGCTGGCGTCACTTTCTGAGGCCGCCATGGACGCATTACTTCAACTCAAAGGGATCGATAAATCGTTCCCAGGCGTGAAAGCCCTTTCCGGCGCTTCGCTGAACGTTTATGCAGGCCGCGTGATGGCGCTGGTGGGCGAAAACGGCGCTGGTAAATCGACGATGATGAAAGTGTTAACCGGGATCTACAGCAAAGATGCCGGTTCACTGAAATGGCTCGGTCAGGAAACGACCTTTACCGGCCCAAAATCATCGCAGGAAGCCGGGATCGGCATTATCCATCAGGAACTGAACCTGATCCCGCAGCTGACCATCGCCGAGAACATCTTCTTAGGCCGCGAGTTCGTTAACCGCTTCGGCAAAATCGACTGGAAAACCATGTACGCCGAGGCAGATAAACTGCTGGCGAAACTCAACCTGCGCTTTAAAAGCGACAGGCTGGTGGGCGAACTGTCGATTGGCGATCAGCAGATGGTCGAAATTGCCAAAGTGCTGAGCTTTGAGTCAAAGGTCATCATCATGGATGAACCAACCGACGCGTTGACCGACACCGAAACCGAATCGTTATTCCGCGTGATCCGCGAGTTGAAAGCTCAAGGGCGCGGCATTGTTTATATCTCCCATCGTATGAAAGAAATTTTTGAGATTTGCGATGACGTGACCGTGTTCCGCGACGGGCAGTTTATCGCCGAGCGCGAAGTGGCGACGCTGACCGAAGATTCGCTGATTGAAATGATGGTCGGGCGCAAACTCGAAGATCAGTATCCGCATCTTGATAAAAAACCGGGCGAAGTGCGTCTGAAAGTCGATAACCTTTGCGGACCGGGCGTAGAAAACGTCAGCTTCACATTGCGCAAAGGGGAAATCCTCGGCGTGGCGGGCCTGATGGGCGCGGGGCGTACCGAACTAATGAAAGTGCTGTATGGCGCACTGCCGCGCACCAGCGGCTACGTGACGCTGGACGGGCACGAAGTGGTGACCAAATCCCCGCAGGATGGCCTTGCTAACGCCATTGTGTATATCTCCGAAGACCGCAAACGTGACGGCCTGGTGCTGGGCATGTCGGTCAAAGAGAACATGTCGCTGACCGCGCTGCGCTATTTCAGCCGCAGCGGCGGTGGACTGAAACATAAAGATGAGCAGCAAGCGGTGAGCGATTTTATTCGTCTGTTCAACGTCAAAACGCCATCAATGGAACAGGCGATTGGCCTGCTCTCTGGCGGTAATCAGCAAAAAGTGGCGATTGCCCGTGGGCTGATGACACGTCCGAAAGTGTTGATCCTCGACGAGCCAACTCGCGGCGTGGACGTGGGCGCGAAGAAAGAGATTTATCAGCTAATTAACCAGTTTAAAGCAGATGGCCTGAGCATAATTCTGGTCTCATCGGAGATGCCGGAAGTGTTAGGCATGAGCGATCGCATCATGGTGATGCACGAAGGGCGTCTCGGCGGTGAATTCACACGCGAGCAGGCCACTCAGGAAGTATTGATGGCTGCCGCTGTGGGCAAGCTTAATCGTGTGAATCAGGAGTAAGAACGATGACTACCCAGGCTGTTGCGGGTCGCCGCTATTTCACTAAAGCGTGGTTGCTGGAACAGAAATCGCTGATCGCCCTGTTGGTGCTGATTGCGGTGGTTTCGACCATGAGCCCGAACTTTTTTACCGTTAATAACCTGTTCAATATTCTGCAACAGACGTCGGTGAACGCCATCATGGCGGTAGGGATGACGCTGGTTATCCTGACGTCCGGCATCGACTTGTCAGTTGGTTCGCTGCTGGCGCTGACTGGAGCGATTGCGGCGTCGATTGTGGGTGTAGAGGTTAACGCGCTGGTGGCGGTTGCTGCGGCACTTGCAGCTGGCGCAGCGATTGGTGCGGTAACAGGTGTGATTGTCGCGAAAGGCCGCGTGCAGGCGTTTATCGCCACGCTGGTGATGATGCTGCTGCTGCGCGGTGTGACGATGGTCTACACCAACGGCAGTCCGGTGAATACCGGCTTTACCGACAACGCTGATGTGTTTGGCTGGTTCGGGATCGGTCGTCCGCTGGGCATTCCTACGCCAGTCTGGATTATGGGGATTGTGTTCCTCGCGGCGTGGTACATGCTGCATCACACCCGCCTGGGCCGCTATATCTATGCGCTGGGCGGTAACGAAGCGGCGACGCGCCTGTCCGGTATCAGCGTCAATAAAGTCAAAATTATCGTCTATTCGCTGTGTGGTCTGCTGGCTTCACTGGCGGGGATTATCGAAGTGGCGCGCCTCTCTTCTGCACAGCCGACGGCCGGAACGGGCTACGAGCTGGATGCGATTGCGGCGGTAGTGCTCGGCGGAACCAGTCTGGCAGGCGGCAAAGGTCGCATTGTTGGGACGCTGATCGGCGCATTGATCCTCGGTTTCCTTAATAATGGTTTGAATTTGTTAGGTGTTTCCTCCTATTACCAGATGATCGTTAAAGCGGTGGTGATATTGCTGGCGGTGCTGGTAGACAACAAAAAGCAGTAATAACTGACATAACAGGACATCTCAGATATGAACATGAAAAAACTGGCTACCCTGGTTTCCGCTGTGGCACTGAGCGCCACCGTGAGTGCTAACGCAATGGCGAAAGACACTATTGCGCTGGTTATCTCTACGCTAAACAACCCGTTCTTCGTTTCTCTGAAAGACGGTGCGCAGAAAGAAGCCGATAAACTGGGCTACAACCTGGTGGTGCTGGATTCCCAGAATAACCCGGCGAAAGAGCTGGCGAACGTGCAGGACCTGACCGTTCGTGGCACTAAAATTCTGCTGATCAACCCAACGGATTCTGATGCTGTGGGCAACGCCGTGAAGATGGCTAACCAGGCGAAGATCCCGGTCATCACGCTGGACCGCCAGGCATCGAAAGGTGAAGTGGTCAGTCATATCGCTTCTGATAACGTACTGGGCGGCAAAATCGCAGGTGACTACATTGCGAAGAAAGCCGGTGAAGGCGCGAAAGTTATCGAACTGCAGGGCATTGCCGGGACGTCAGCTGCACGCGAGCGTGGTGAAGGTTTCCAGCAGGCCGTTGCGGCACATAAATTTAACGTACTGGCCAGCCAGCCCGCAGACTTCGACCGCACCAAAGGTCTGAACGTCATGCAGAACCTGCTGACTGCGCATCCGGACGTAAAAGCTGTCTTCGCACAGAACGATGAAATGGCACTGGGTGCACTGCGTGCGCTGCAGACTGCCGGTAAGTCAGATGTGATGGTTGTCGGTTTTGATGGCACGCCGGATGGCGAAAAGGCAGTAAATGATGGCAAACTGGCTGCGACGATTGCACAGCTGCCAGAGCAAATCGGCGCCCAGGGCGTTGACGTTGCTGCTAAGGTGCTGAAAGGTGAGAAGGTTCAGGCCAAATATCCTGTTGACCTGAAGCTGGTCATCAAGCAATAAGTCATCACCGATTCAGGCCAACAAGAGCCTGAGGGGACAAAAAGAAAAGTGTGGCATGCGCCACCGGTATTCCCGGTGGCGCTCTTTATCGGACACTCATGATTATGAAAACCGCAGGTAACCTCGTCGTCCTTGGCAGTATCAATGCCGATCACATTCTTAACCTTGAATCTTTCCCGCGTCCGGGTGAAACCGTCACCGGTAATCAGTATCAGGTGGCGTTTGGCGGCAAAGGCGCTAATCAGGCCGTTGCGGCCGGGCGTAGTGGCGCGAACATTTCGTTTATTGCCTGTACCGGTGATGACGATACTGGCGAACGCGTACGCAAACAGCTGGTGAGCGACAATATCGATGTTGACCCGGTCACCGTAATGAAAGGTGAATCGACCGGCGTAGCGCTGATTTTCGTCAACGGCGAAGGTGAGAATGTCATCGGTATTCATGCAGGCGCAAACGCAGCGCTTTCCATTTCGCTGGTGGAAAAACAGCAACAGCGCATCGCCAACGCCGACGCGCTGCTGATGCAGCTGGAGTCGCCGCTGGAAAGCGTGCAGGCTGCGGCAAAAATTGCGCACGGCAATAACACGACGGTCGTGCTGAATCCGGCTCCTGCTCGTGAGCTTTCTGATGAGCTTCTGGCGCTGGTGGATATCATTACGCCGAATGAAACCGAAGCGGAAAAGCTGACTGGCGTACGCGTCGAAAACGATGATGACGCCGCGAAAGCCGCACAAGTGCTGCACGATAAAGGCATCGGCACGGTCATTATTACGCTGGGCAGTCGCGGCGTGTGGGCCAGTGAAAACGGGAAAGGCCAGCGCGTTCCTGGTTTTAAAGTGCAGGCTATCGACACCATTGCTGCAGGGGATACCTTTAATGGCGCGCTGATGACCGCGTTGCTGGAAGGTACGGCCCTGCCGGAAGCATTACGTTTCGCCCATGCGGCGGCAGCGATTGCGGTCACTCGCAAAGGCGCTCAGCCTTCTGTTCCATGGCGCAAAGAGATCGACGATTTTTTACGTCAGCAGAGGTAACGCTTGGCTACCATGAAGGATGTTGCCCGCCTGGCGGGCGTTTCCACCTCGACGGTCTCTCACGTCATTAATAAAGACAGGTTTGTCAGCGAAGCGATCACTGAAAAAGTGAATGCGGCGATCAAAAGTCTGAACTATGCGCCTTCTGCTCTGGCGCGCAGTCTCAAACTCAACCAGACACGTACGATCGGCATGCTGATCACCGCCAGTACCAACCCGTTTTACTCGGAGTTGGTTCGCGGCGTGGAGCGCAGTTGCTTTGAGCGCGGCTACAGTCTGGTGCTGTGCAATACCGAAGGCGACGAACAGCGGATGAACAGTAATCTTGAAACGCTGATGCAAAAGCGCGTCGACGGATTGCTGCTGTTGTGCACTGAAACGCATCAACCGTCGCCGGAAATCGTCCAGCGTTATCCTTCTATTCCTACCGTCATGATGGACTGGGCACCATTCGACGGTGACAGTGACTTAATTCAGGACAATTCGCTGCTCGGCGGAGACATGGCGACGCAGTATCTGATTGATAAGGGATATACGCGCATCGCTTGTATTGCCGGGCCGTTGGACAAAACCCCTGCCCGGTTGCGGCTCGAAGGGTATCAGGCGGCGATGTTGCGTAGCGGTTTGCCGGTTGTTGAGGGTTACATCATTACCAGCGATTTTGAATTTGGTGGTGGGCTCACTGCAATGCAGTCTTTACTGGCACTGCCAGTGCCACCTCAGGCCGTGTTTGTGGGCAACGATGCGATGGCGGTTGGGGTCTATCAGGCGCTGTATCAGGCGGGTTTGAGCATTCCAAAAGAGATGGCGGTGGTCGGTTACGACGATATCGAACTGGCAGCCTTTATGACGCCGCCGTTGACGACCATTCACCAGCCAAAAGATGAGCTGGGCGAACTGGCTATTGATGTGCTGATTCATCGGATGGCACAGCCCGGGCAGAAACAGCAGCGTGTGCAACTGACGCCCGAGCTGGTGGTGCGCGGTTCGGCTTAAGGCTTTTTGTGCCGTTCCTTAATCAGATTGCGGCCATCCTTGGGTTTTAACAGCATAAACGTCAGTGCTGACACCACAGTGATGGCACCCATCGTAATAAAGGTGTAATGGAACTGCTCGACGGTATTCGTACCCTCGATTCCTTCGTAAAAACGCAGCACCGCAGCGCTTATTGCCACGCCCAGACTGATCGATAACTGCTGTGTGACGGCCAACACGCTGTTGCCGCTACTTGCGTTCTCGTCGGTCAGATCTGCCAACGTGATAGTGTTCATCGACGTGAACTGCGTCGACATAGCCATGCCCAGCACGAACAGCGGCAGAACGAGCATCCACACCGGCATTGACGGCGACTGGAACGAGAACTGGGCGATCATCAGACCGATGAACAGCGTAATGCCCACCAATGTTTTGCGATAACCCAGCCAACGCAGCACCTGCGTCACCGTTGATTTAGCCAGAATGGAGCCCAAAGCCGTGGGAGCCATCATGCAACCGGCAATTAGTGCCGGATAGCCAAACCCAACTTGTAACATTAATGGCATCAGGAATGGCACGCATCCAGTCCCTAAACGGGTGGCGAGGTTGCCAACAATCCCGACGGAGAATGTACGCGTTTTAAACATGGGTAATGCAATAAGCGGGGTCGGGTGGCGGCGGGCGTGGCGGATATACATCAGTAATAGAAGAACACTGACTACTATTACGGTCAGTGCTATCCACGTCGCAACAATTTTCTCACCGAATAATTCCATCCCACTGGAGAACAACACCAGACTCAGGCCAAACAGCAGAAAGCCGGTCATATCAAAACGGCGGCGCGGGGTAGTGAAATTCGGCATATATTTGCGCGCGTACAGCAATCCGGCGATGCCAATCGGAATGTTGATCAGGAATATCCAGTGCCAGCTCGCCCATGTCACCAGCACGCCGCCGAGTACCGGCCCCAGAATTGGGCCAACCAGGCCTGGCATGGTGACGAAGTTAAGTACCGGCAGCAGTTCGCTGCGCGGATAGGCTCGTAGCAGAGCGAGACGTGCTACCGGCATCATCATCGCGCCACCAACCCCTTGAATCACACGGAAGATAACCAGCTGTAATAAAGAGCCTGAAAGCGCACAAGCCAATGAGCCGAGCGTAAACAGGCTCACGGCAATCATAAAGATGCGGCGTGTACCAAAGCGATCGGCCAGCCAGCCGCTGACGGGGATCAGCATCGCGACAGTCAATGTATAACTGATGATGGCGGACTGCATTGCCAGCGGCGAACGGTTCAGGCTATGGGCAATCGCGGGGAGCGCTGTGTTGAGAATAGTGGCATCCAGCGCCTGCATAAAGAAGGCCATTGCCGCTATCCACGGCAGACCAGCCATACTGCGAGCTTTTTTTTCTGTCATCTATTTAGCAGCCTGGGTATTTGGAGCCGATAACAATGCCTGGCATGATTGATACGCCCGCAGACCGTCGCTCTCCTGAATAGCATCAACGATGGCCTGGTGGAGATCGAGTTTCACCACTTCGTTTTGCGTGATAGCGGCGAAGTAAGTTTGATAAACAGAATGAAAGAGTGAAGCGAATGAAGTCAGAAACGGATTGGTGCTCATGGCATAGATTTGTTCATGCCAGGCCATATCGACTTCAATCCAGCGCTGGCGGTTGAAATGCCGCTTCAGATGGACCATCTCTTCCATTAATGTGTTCAGCTTCGCTTTCTGTTCCGCGCTGCCGAGCGTGGCGGCCAGCATACAGGCCTGCGGCTCAAGACTGCTGCGCATGACAAGGAAGTGTTTCACTACCTCTTCAAAGTTATCTTCCGTTAGCCACCAGGAGAGCAGTTCTTTATCGAGGAAGTTCCAGTCGCTCCGGGGCATGACGCGTGTGCCGATGCGTGGACGCGGGAGCACCATACCTTTTGCGGTGAGTGTCTTTACTGCTTCACGAACGGCGGTGCGGCTTACGCCATACTGATCACCAAGTTCCATCTCACCGGGGAGAATGCATTCCGGCGGATATTCACCGGTTAAAATCTTCTGCGCTAATTTCTCTGCAAGCACCCACGAAATGTTCTTTTGTGCCGCCAATTGCTGTGCGCTTAAGGACATAGATGTCATTCCTTTATGTCTAATTACCTTTGTAGTATGCCATTCAGCGGCAAAATACGGCGGGAAAAACAGCATATAGCGCAATTAATGGCGCTTTTGTTGAAAAAAAACGCGAACGGTAAAATTATTCAAATTTCCTCTTGCCGTCTCAGAATAACTCCCTATAATGCGCCTCCACTGACACGGAACAACGGCAAGCAAGCCGCCGGGTCAGAAGGGTTTCTCCGGAAATTCTGACAGAGAAAAGCGAAAATAACCGCTTGACTCTGAATGAGGAAAACGTATTAT